>NZ_CP200037.1:0-950000 GCF_053795765.1 Bartonella sp. B41
GATGGCAAACATAAGTAGGGCATCTGAAGCAGGTGTTTCTATTGGGCATTCTATTATTTCGGAAGAAGAAGGTGCGGCGGCTTTTGCACGTGTTATGGCACAGCTAAAGGCACAGGTTGGTATCGAAGCTTATACTAGTTGGTTTGGCCGCTTGAAACTTGCCGAATATAGTCGTAATCTCGTAAAGCTTTCTGTTCCTACGGCATTTTTGCGCTCATGGATTAATAATCATTATGGTTCTCTTTTAACCAGTTTATGGAAGCAGGAGAATTCGGCAATTCTCCGTGTTGAAGTCGTTGTTCGCAGTATGAAGCGTGTTTCAAAAGGAGTGGTATGTGGAGCGAATACAGATTCCGTGTCTGTGGAGGAGTCAACGACATCTTCTTCTTTTGTTGAGAGCTACACAGAGCATTCTGTGAAGGGTGCCCAAACAGGGGTTTTTGGTTCACCTCTTGATTCTCGCTATACCTTTGAAAGTTTTGTTGAGGGTTCTTCTAATCGTGTTGCTTTAGCTGCAGCAAGATCAATTGCGGAAGGGCATAAAAGTGCTTTGCGGTTTAATCCTCTTTTTATTCATGCGTCAGTTGGTTTAGGAAAAACGCATTTGCTTCAATCAATTGCAGCGGCTGCTTTGAAACGTTTGACGCCTGCTCGGGTTATTTATTTGACTGCTGAGTACTTTATGTGGCGTTTTGCTACGGCTATTCGTGATAATGATGCCCTTTCTTTCAAGGAACAGCTCCGCGATATTGATCTTTTAATTATTGATGATATGCAATTTTTGCAGGGAAAATCCATCCAGCATGAATTTTGTCATTTGCTTAACATGTTGCTTGACAGTGCAAAGCAGGTTGTTGTAGCGGCAGATCGTCCTCCAGCGGAGTTGGAATCATTGGATCTTCGAGTTCGTTCTCGTCTTCAGGGGGGAGTAGCTCTTGAAATTGAGTCGCCGGATTATGAAATGCGTTTAAAAATGTTGCGGCAACGACTAAAAATTGCGCAGCAAGATGATAGTATGGTTTCAATTTCTGATGATGTTTTAGAGTATATTGCTAAAACGGTTTTGGGATCTGGGCGTGATATTGAGGGGGCATTTAATCAGTTATTGTTTCGCCAGTCCTTTGAGTCTGATTTGTCTTTGGAGCGAATTGATGAATTATTAGGTCACTTGACACGTTCAGGGGAGCCAAAGCGTATTCGAATTGAAGAAATTCAACGAGCGGTTGCACGTCATTATAATGTTTCTAGGCAGGATTTGTTGTCGAATCGCAGAACGCGGACGGTCGTGAAACCGCGACAGGTTGCTATGTATTTAGCAAAAATACTAACGCCTCGTTCATTGCCAGAAATTGGGCGTCGTTTTGGTGGTCGCGATCACACAACCGTTTTACATGCTGTTCGTAAAATTGAAGATTTAGTGTGTGGTGATCAAACATTGGCTAAAGAGCTTGAGCTACTTAAACGGTTGATTGGAGAGCAGGCGGTATAGCATTTGTATTCGTTTTTCATTTTGTGGGAACGATTACAGAGGGATACATGAGGAGATAGCTATTTTGTTTATACGGTAGATGCTTGCTATTTAGAAGTTGGTTGAATAGAATTCTGCAAATGATTCTTTCAGGTTAGTTTATTGCTTTGACCTAGGGAATTCCTATAGTTTTTGTTAAATTATAATGGGGATTTTTATGCGTATTACAGTCGATCGCAATCAACTTCTCAAGTCTCTTGGTCGTGTTCATCGTGTTGTTGAGCGTCGTAATACCGTTCCTATTCTGTCGAATGTATTGATTGATGTAGATGATGGTAGTGTACAACTAAAGGCAACGGACCTTGATTTGGAAGTCACGGAGTCTTTCAATGCTAATATTGAACGAGAGGGGGCAGTAACTGTTCCGGCTCATTTGTTGTACGATATAGTACGAAAATTTTCTGATGAAAGTGAAATTGTATTATCAGTTGAGGCAAATCAGGAGAATACAGTATCTTTATTTTCTGGTTGTGCTAGTTTTAGACTTCAGTTTCTACCAAAAGTGGACTTTCCAGAATCGCTTCCAGGTCAGTTTGGTCACCGCTTTTTTCTTTCTGCTTCAAGATTGAAGTATATGCTTGATTGTACACAGTTTGCTATTTCTACTGACGAAACTCGTTATTATCTTAATGGTATTTATTTTCATGTTATTACCGATGGTATTTTAAAGTTGCGTTTAGTTTCCACTGATGGGCATCGTTTGGCACAAGTTGATGTAGAGGCACCTTCTGGTGTTGATGGCATGCCGAGTGTCATTATTCCTCGTAAAGCTGTAGGAGAATTGCAAAGGCTTCTCTCAGAAGAGATTGACGGTTCTGTATGTGTAGAGATTTCTGAAACAAAAATTCGTTTTTCTGTAGGCTCTGTCATCTTAACATCAAAACTAATTAATGGAACGTTCCCAGAGTATCAGCGTGTTATTCCTCTTGAGAATGATAAAAAATTAGTCGTAAACAGACAGGATTTTTCTTCTGCAGTTGACCGTGTTTCAACAATTTTAAGCGATCGTGGACGTGCAGTGAAATTAACGATTAGTGATGGAAAATTAAATCTTGTTGTTAATAATCCTGATTCTGGGAGCGCGGAAGATCAATTAGCCGTGGTTTACACATCTAATCCACTTGAGATAGGATTCAACTCGCGCTATCTTTTAGATATTGCTGGGCAATTTTCTGGTGATGAGATGGTTTTTATGTTTTCTGATTCTGGAGCGCCAGCTTTGATTCGTAATGATGGTGATGCAGATGCGCTTTATGTGCTTATGCCTATTCGTGTTTAGGGGCAGTTGTTTTGCAGTGCATAGATGGTCATGTGCACAAGGTGGTAGTGAGGGAGCTAAAGCTAGCAAATTATCGTAATTATTGTGCCTGTAACATACATTTTTCGGGTAAGAATGTTGTTTTCACTGGTCATAATGGTGCTGGAAAGACAAATCTTTTGGAAGCATTGTCTTTCCTTTCTCCTGGTCGCGGTTTACGGCGTGCTCCTTATTCTGATATTAGTTTTGTGAATAGTGGGGGGGCAGGATTCGTTGTTTTTGCTCGTCTCGAATGTCCTATTTATGGTGAAGTGAGTATTGGAACAGCTTTAGAAGTCTGTGATAATAGCAGGAAAATACATATCAATGGTGTGAACGAAATTGGTGATTGCTTGACAGATTATTGCCATATTAGCGTTTTGCTTCCCTCTATGGATAGTCTTTTCACGGGTTCTTCGTCTGAACGTCGTCGTTTTTTGGATCGGATGGTTTTGTCTATTGATCCTTTGCATAGTCGTCGCATAGCAGATTATGAGAGGGCTATGCGTGCGCGCAATCGTTTGTTTTTAGATGGAAATGAGGATTGTTCTTGGTTTGATGCTTTAGAAATACAAATGGCAGCACTAGCGACAGCTATTGCTGCTGCACGGGTTGATGTTGTTCGGCTTTTGAATGATATGTCTGCACAAACATTCGTTCATGAATTTTTTCCGCGGTTTTTTTTGCAAATTGATGGCTTTTTGGAAACAGCTTTTAGTAAGATATCAGCAGTTGAAGTTGAAGAGAAATTTTATGATCGATTACGTTATAATCGAGCGTTAGATCGTGCGGCTGGTCGGACATTAGAAGGGCCACATAGAGCAGACTTACAGGTTTTTTATGCAGACAAAAATATGGCTGCATCATCTTGTTCTACAGGCCAGCAGAAAGCTCTACTGACAGGTTTGGTTTTGTCTCATGCACGCTTAACAGGTACGATATCTGATCGAGCTCCCATTCTCCTTCTTGACGAAATGGTTGCCCACCTTGATTCCTATAGACGTTCTGCTTTATTCGATATTCTTGATGATTTAGGTGGGCAAACTTTTATGACAGGAACAGATCGCATTTTATTTGATGCTTTAAAAGGGCGAGCAGAGTTCTTTGAGATTAAAGATGGAGCTTTGCTACAGCAATAAACAAACGTGCTGGGTTTTTGTTAAGTAATAATTGGGAAAAAGAGGTATTCTATGTCTACAATTATAACAGTTTTGAACGGTCCTAATTTAAATTTTCTCGGTAAACGCGAGACAGAAATTTATGGCACTGAAACTCTTGAAGATATTAAGCAATTTTGTAAAGAATGTGCAATAAAGATTGGTGTGACGTTGCATTTTTATCAAAGTAACTATGAAGGTCAATTGGTAGAGTGGATACATGCAGCAGCTGAGTTGAGTGATGGACTAATAATTAATCCAGCGGCTTATAGCCATACATCTGTTGCAATTTTTGATGCGTTAAAAATTTTTACAGGTCCTGTAGTGGAAGTTCACTTATCTAATATTTATAAGCGTGAAGATTTTCGTCATCGGTCTTATGTTTCTTCGGCTGCGGATGCGGTTATTGTTGGGTGTGGGAGTATGGGATATTGCTTTGCACTTGAATATATTGATAAATTACTTAAACTTGATACAGGTAGGGGGAAGGTTGTATAATGTGGACAAGATGTTTGAGTTTATTTAATGCCTTTTTAAAGTATGTAAGCATATCTGTAAGGTGTTGTTGGTATTGGTAATAATTTCAGAGTGCATAATGGGGCAAGTAAGAATGAAAAGTTTTGTTAAACAGATAATGATGTTCATGATTTTATGGATAGTGTTATTGTTATCTGGTTGTAAAGTTGATGTTTTTCAGCCTGCTGGATATGTTGCGCGTCAGCAGCTTATTTTGATTGTTATTTGTGTTCTTGTCATGCTTTGTGTTGTGATCCCCGTTATGGTTGGTGTAGTGTTCTTAGCTGTCAAATATCGTGCATCAAATACAACAGAAGAATATTTGCCTGATTGGGGACATTCCAATAAAATTGAAGCGTTTATGTGGGGTGTTCCGATTGCAATCATAGTTGTTTTAGGTTCGTTAACGGCACATTATACATATAAACTTGAGCCAACGAATCCACTTCCGGTGGATGTTGTTGGTGGTGGGAAGCCATTGCAAATAGATGCTGTTGCTCTTGATTGGAAATGGCTGTTCATTTATCCTGAGTATGGTGTTGCATCGATTAATGAGATTTATGCGCCTGAAGGTCGTCAGGTCTTACTGCAGCTGACATCAGAGAGTTCTCTTAATGCATTTTGGGTTCCGAAGCTTGGTACGGTTCTTTATGCTATGCCACAGATGAATGCTAAGTTGCACTTGTTTTCTGAAGGAAAAGGGGTATTCAATGGAAGCTCAGCAAATTACAGTGGTGATGGTTTTGCTGGGATGCGGTTTTTATGGCACTCTGTGTCTTTGCAGGATTTTTATGATTGGATTGCTAAGATTCGGGCTAATGGCAAAATGCTTGATCGTGCATCGTATCGGAAGCTTTCCATTGCTCCTCGTATGGGTGATATTGCTGCGAAGAAGAAAGATGCTGAGGTGCGTTATTTTGCACCTGTTGAAAAGCGTCTTTACTACCGGATTGTTAATCGCTGTGTTGATGAAAATGCGATATGTAATGAATATTTAATGAAGCGTGCTGCCGCTCAGACACTTTGGGGTGCGCTTTGTTCTGTTTTTGATCCTGATGCTACTTAGAGGATCAGTAGAGAAAGAGCCCTTTTGGGAAATTAGGGTTCTTTTAAACTAGAATTCATTTGATATGGGTTGAGAAATGTTTGGAAGACTTACGGATCCTTTAGCTGGTGCTTTTCATGCACTTTCACATGAGCCAATCGTTTTATATACATGCATTGCGATTATCTTGGGTGGTTTAGTTGTGGTTGTAGCTTTAACAGTACTTGGATGGTGGGGAGCTTTATGGAGAAATTGGATTACAACAGTTGACCATAAACGTATCGGTATTATGTACGTCATTCTTGGGATTATTATGCTTGTTCGTGGTTTTGCTGATGCGATTATGATGCGGACACATCAGGCTCTTGCTCTTGGGAGTGAGGCAGCAGGCTATTTGCCACCTGAACATTTTGATCAGATTTTTTCAGCTCATGGCGTTATTATGATTTTCTTTATGGCTACGCCGATTTTGTTTGGTTTTTTCAATTATCTTATACCGCTTCAGATTGGAGCACGTGATGTTGCATTTCCATTTGCAAATAATTTGGGGTTTTGGATTACGGTTGCAGGGGCGTTATTAATTAATATTTCACTTGGTGTTGGTAATTTTGGTCGTGGTGGTTGGTTGATGTACCCACCTTTTTCAGAATTACAAAATAGTCCAGATACTGGAGTTGATTATTATTTGTGGTCACTTCAACTTTCTGGTGTTGCAACGACGATGGGTGCAATCAATATGATTGCAACCATCATAAAAATGCGCGCTCCTGGAATGACAATGATGAGAATGCCTGTATTTTGTTGGAGTGCTTTTGTTAGCAATGTTCTTATTTTAGTTATTTATCCCGTTCTAGCCGTGGCATTTGCATTATTAGCCTGTGATCGTTATCTAGGTATGAATTTTTTTACCAATGTTGCTGGCGGAAATCCAATGGTGTGGATTAATTATGTTTGGGTATTTGGTCATCCTGAAGTTTATGTTTTGGTTGTTCCTGCTTTTGGGATTATTTCTGAAATTGTGGCTACTTTTTCTTCAAAACGCCTTTTTGGCTATTCTTCGATGGTATGGGCGATGTTGGTTATTTTGATCCTTTCCCTTCTTGTTTGGGGACACCATTTTTTCACAATGGGTGGCGGTGAAACTGTTAACACTTTCTTTGGTATTGCAACGATGATTATTGCGATTCCAACGGGGGTAAAAGTCTTTAATTGGTTGTTGACTATGTATAAGGGACGGATTCGTTTTGAGCCTCCGATGCTTTGGTGCATAGGGATGATCTTCACGTTTGTTGGTGGCGGGTTAACGGGTGTTTTGATGTCTATTGTGCCTGCTGATTGGCAGTTTCATAATTCTTTGTTTTTAGTTGCTCATTTCCACCATACAATTATTGGGGGTGTTGTCTTTGCTTATTTGGCTGGACTTGTTTTTTGGTTTCCGAAAGCTTTTGGCTATAAGCCAAATCGTGTACTTGGTATAGCGTCTTTTTGGTGCTGGTTTATCGGATTTTATCTTGCTTTTTTTCCAGTTTATATGCTTGGTTTAATGGGGGCGACGCGTCGTCTTCAGCATTATACGGAGCCTAGTTGGCAGCCAATGTTTATGATTGCTGCACTTGGCGCCTTTATTATTTTGCTTGGCATTCTTTGTTTTGTATTGCAGATTATTTTGGCGGTTTGGTATGGTATCAAGCACAAGGGCTGTTTGCCGGTAACACTAAATGATCCTTGGGGTGATGCACGTACGCTTGAATGGTTAACTTCTTCGCCGCCTCCTGTTTACAATTTTGCAATGCTTCCGAATATACAGTCTGATGATGCTTATTGGAATATGAAAAAGAATGGTTATCAGCGCCCAACAAGTGGATTTTCAAAAATTCATATGCCTTCAAATACGTCGGCTGGGGTTATTGCAGGATTTTTCTCATTAATTATCGGTTTTGCGCTTGTGTGGCATATTTGGTGGCTTGTTGCAGTTGGGTTTGTTGGATTTATTGCAACAATCATATGCCATTCATTAACAGGTGACCATCGTGGTTACTATATTTCGATCGAAGAGGTACAAAAGACAGAGGATGCTTTTACAGCTGTTCTCAAGAAACAAGGAGCAACAGTATGAGCACGATGACAATGAACAATGCTCACGAGAGTGAGCACCATCATAATAGTAGCTCAGTAATGATATTTGGTTTTTGGATCTATATCCTTTCAGATTTGATTCTATTTGCAACACTTTTTTCAAGTTTTTCTGTCTTTTCTGCTTCTTATGGTGGAGGAAAAGCTGGGAGCGAGTTTATTGATTTAAATTTCGTTTTAGTTGAAACTGCTATTTTACTTATTTCTTCAATTACTTATGGGTTTGTTATGATACAAGTTCATAAGGGAAGTCTCGCTGGTGTGCGTTTGTGGATGGCTTTAACCTTTGTGCTCGGATGCTGTTTCATAGGAATGGAAATTTATGAATTTCATGAATTACTAGGGAAGGTATTTTATTACGATCCCAATGCTTATGCTGGTGTTGATCCTGAAACAGGTGTTCGGCTTTTTGGGCGGGAAGTTTTGTCTGCTTATTGGTCGGCATTTTTTGCTTTGGTTGGTACTCATGGGATTCATGTAAGCGTTGGTCTATTTTGGATGATAATTATGTTTTTTCATCTACGTTTCCACGGTTTAGATCAAGATAACAAAACACGATTAGAATGCCTTTCAATATTTTGGCATTTTCTTGATATTGTTTGGATTGGTGTTTTTACCATGGTTTATTTGTTAGGAGTACTGTAATGAGCGCGCATAACAAAACACATATTTCAAGCACTAGCTCTTATGTAATTGGTTTTATTTTATCCGTATTTTTTACGTTAGGTTCTTTTATTCCTGTTATGTGTGGAATGATGGTTAGTTGGCTAGTTAGTACAAAGATTATCTATCTTTTTGGTATGGCAATTATTCAGATTATTGTGCAGATTGTTTTCTTTTTTCATCTTAGCTCTAGTCCAGATGCTAAATGGAATTTAAGTGCTTTATTGTTCACGGCACTGTGTGTTTTTGTTATTATTGGGGGTACTTGGTGGGCTATTTTACATTTAAACTACAATATGATGGGTGGTTCAGGGCGTATTATTGAAGCGGAAGTGAATGTGACTGTACCAGAAGTGAAGGTACAAGATGAGCAGGTATCAGAGGAACAATGATAAGAGTATTCTTCGTATTGTAGGAAAGGACATATTTTCAATTTTTGAAAAAAGATTTTATCAGGTAAGTAGTTGGACTGTTATTGCAGTGTTTTTTTAGCAATGTATAAAGTTTAACATAATAATATGAGGTTCGTTAAAGGGGCATTTGTGTTATACCAAAGTGAAATCGTTTTTAGGTAGTATTTTGTACTAAAGGGTATTTCATTTTGAGATAGTTGCAGCGGTATTATACAACGGAGTTCTAGAGTTTGAAAAATTATCAGGAAGTTTAATGAGTGCTGTTTCAATAACAGTTATTGGTGCTGGTTCTTATGGCACTGCGTTGGCCGTCGCGTTGGCACATAATGGTCATCGCATTTTACTTTGGGGACATGATCCTCAACATATAAAGATGTTACAGGAATATCGCTGCAATCAAAAGTACTTACCTGATGTTCGGTTTCCTGATAATGTGTTTCCTGAAAGTTCTCTCGAATCTGCAGTAAAGAGCAGTAATAACATACTCATTGCTGTTCCAAGTTGTGCATTTCATCAAATATTGTACAATATTCAGCCTTATTTAGATCAATATTCACGTATTGTTTGGGCAACTAAGGGGTTAGAGTATGGAACAGGACGTTTTTTGCAGGAAGTTGCCCAAGAAATTTTAGGCAACGAAGTTCCTTTAGCTGTGCTTTCTGGGCCAACTTTTGCAAAAGAACTTGCTGTCGGTTTACCTACAGCAATTACGGTGTCAGCTTCTGATTCTAAATTTGGTGAAGAACTGCAGCAGCTTTTCCATTACGGAAAAAGTTTTAGGGTTTATCGAAATCCAGATATGATCGGTGTTCAATTAGGTGGAGTTGTTAAGAATATCATTGCTATTGGTGTTGGAATGTCTGATGGTGTAGGATTTGGAGCAAATACTAGAACGGCTCTAATTACACGAGGGATAGCCGAAATTAGCCGTTTAGGTATTGCTATGGGTGCTAAATTCACTACATTTATGGGAATGACAGGTTTAGGTGATTTGGTTTTGACATGTACCGATAACCAATCGCGTAATCGTCGCTTTGGAATACTAATTGGCCAAGGAATGAGCACAAAAGAAGCGGAAAAAAAAATTGGTCAGGTTATCGAAGGCTACTTAAATACCAGAGAAGTTTATACGTTAGCACAGCGTATTGGGATAGAAATGCCAATTACAGAGCAAATTTACCAAGTTCTATACTGCAATGAAAGTATATTAAAAGCGGCTGATACATTGTTGAGCCGTGCATTTAAAGATGAAACACAAGATACATACAACGTACCTATAAATTCCTCAAGCATATGAAATTTCTAGCTGTATTGTGACAAGAATTTAATGATAGGTATTGCATTTATGACTGGAAAAAGAAACATTTAACATACTTTTAAAGTAGTAAATGAGCGATCATACTTGCCGTTTAACAACCATTGTAAAAGCAGTTATTCTTCTTGAGCATCTTCGATTTTTTTTAATTCTTCAAGTATTGGCATTGACATGATATTATAACCTGAATCAACATAATGAATTTCACCAGTAACACCTGATGATAAATCAGAAAGCAAATAAAGAGCAGATTTTCCAATTTCTCCAATGTCTACAGTACGACGCAATGGTGCGTTACGGCGTTGATAAGAAAAGATCGCTCGCGCAGCTGCAATTCCATTCCCTGCTAAGGTTCTTACAGGACCAGATGAAATTGCGTTTACGCGGATATTTTGGGAGCCAAAATCTGCAGCCAAATAACGTACCATAGATTCTAATGCAGCTTTAGCGATGCCCATGACATTATAATTAGGTACAACTTGTTGCGAGGCTCCATACGTAAGTGTCAAAAGTGCACCTCCATTGGGCATAAGCTTATTAGCACGTTGGGCGATTTCTGTAAAGGAATAAGCTGAAATAATCATTGTTCGGTTAAAATTTTCACGGGTTGTGACATCAACATAACGTCCTTTGAGTTGTGACTTATCTGAAAAACCAATAGCATGTACAACGAAATCAATCGTTTTCCACTCTTTTTCGATATGTTCAAAGACGTGGTCGACATCTTCAATTTTTTCAACATCACATTCAATCAGCAATTTGCAGCCAAGCTTTTCTGCGAGTGGTTGCACACGTTTCCCGAAGGCACTTCCTTGGTAAGTAAATGCCAATTCAGCTCCTGCTTTTGCTAGCTGACATGCAATACCCCAAGCAATTGAATGATCATTTGCAACCCCCATAATAAGGCCACGTTTGCCCTCCATCAAACTTTTCATATTATTCTCCGTAAGACCGTGCTTTTTCAAAACTGGATAAGAACTTTTGTTTATGTATAACGTTGGAAAATGAGCGTTGCGTTGGTACCACCAAAGCCAAATGTATTTGACAGTACAGTATTTAGTTGTTGATCATCACGGCGTTCACGAACAATTGGCATATCGGCAAAAGCTGGATCGAGCTCTTCAATATGGGCACTTTCGCAAATAAAATTATGATTCATCATTAAGAGCGTATAGATAGCTTCCTGAACGCCTGCTGCACCCAAAGAATGTCCAGTGAGGGATTTTGTAGCGGAAATTGGTGGGCACTTATCACCCGTTCCAAAAATACGACGGATTGCTTCTATTTCGGGAGGATCACCAACAGGTGTTGCTGTTGCATGGGGATTAATATAATCAATCGTATTATTTACAGTTTTTAGTGCCATACGCATACACCGTTCTGCTCCCTCACCAGATGGCGAAACCATGTCATGTCCATCAGATGTGGCGCCATAGCCAATAATTTCTCCATATATTTTTGCACCGCGTGCCTTAGCAAGTTCTAACTCTTCAAGAACCAAAACACCAGCACCTCCAGCAATAACAAATCCATCACGATTTATATCATAGGCACGTGAAGCTTTTTCTGGTACGTCGTTATATTTACTGGACATAGCACCCATAGCATCAAATAAAACAGACAATGTCCAGTCTAGATCTTCACATCCACCAGCAAACATACGATTCTGTTTACCATATTGTATCATCTCATAAGCATTGCCGATACAATGGTTGGATGTGGCACAGGCAGAAGAAATGGAATAATTCACGCCTTTAATTTTAAAAAAAGTTGCAAGAGTTGCAGATGCTGTCGAACTCATTGCCTTTGGTACAACGAAAGGGCCGACACGTTTGGGTCCTTTTTGACGCGTCATGTCAGCAGCTTCAACTATTGATTGAGTTGAAGGACCTCCAGAACCCATAATGATTCCTGTGTGCTCATTTGATACTTCATGAGGATCTAGACCTGCATCAGCAATTGCTTGATCCATGGCAATGTGGTTCCAAGCAGTACCACGTCCATGAAAACGTAGCGCGCGTCTGTCAACTAATTCTTCTATGTTAATGTCAGGTTTGCCATAAACCCTACTACGAAAGCCTAGCTCAGCATATTTGGGTGCATAAGAGATCCCAGATTTTGCTTTATATAGACTGGTTACAACAGCTTGAGGGTTATTTCCAATCGCGGAGACAATCCCCATCCCGGTTACAACAACTCGACGCATCCATACCTCCTTGGTTCATACAGAATAACAAAGTGTCTCTTTTTATGGAAATAAAATTTATTCTTCTTTGAATAAAGCAACACGCAAATCACAGGCTTTATAGATGGTTTCTTTATCTGCTTTTACCCATCCATCAGCTATTCCTAAAACTAAATTTCCACGCCGGATACGTTTAAAATCTACCCCATATTCAAGAAGTTTGGTTTTCGGAGTTACCATACCAGATAACTTAACTTCCCCTACTGATATAGCCCTTCCTTTTCCGAGTTCTCCCAACCAACCGAGAAAAAAACCTGTCAATTGCCACATGCCATCCAAGCCAAGGCATCCTGGCATGACGGGATCACCTATAAAGTGACAATCAAAGAACCACAGGTCTGAAGTAACGTCAAATTCTGCACGAACCATTCCTCTGTCGTATTCTCCGCCGGTTTCACTAATTTGAGTGATTCTATGAATCATCAACATTGGTGGTGCAGGTAATTGCGCATTCCCTTTACCAAACATTTCGCCGCGAGTGCAGCTTAGAAGCTCTTCGTAAGTATATCGAGACTTTTGTTCAGTCATTGTGACTCCATATCATTTTGCATATGTTCTTATTCCTGCAACCCTCCCCAACCACTTTTAGAGCAAATTTCAAAGATAGGGAAATGATTTTATATCATTTTTGATGACAAAAATCCTTTTTTATGTATTTTGCATAGAAAGCTATTCTTAATAGTATAAAAAGGTTATATTGTGTACTATTTGTATTTTGCAGGACTGTGACTATTATTAAAATGCGTTGCAATCTATGATGTGTGCGATTGAATGTAAACGATTCAGGATTGAGTGAAGAGGAATAGTTCGTGAAAGAATTTGGGAAGGCTGTAAACCATCATTCCAGATCTACATTAGAAAAACATTTACGTCAAAATGGTTTGCGACCGACGCGCCAACGATTAGAATTGGCAAACATGATTTTTTCTCATGGCAACCGCCATATTGCTGCTGAGGAGCTTTATGAAGAGGCTGCTAAGTCTGGTGTGCCTGTATCTCTAGCAACGGTTTATAACACACTTCATCAATTTACGGAAGCAGGATTGCTACGAATTATCGCTGTAGAGGGCTCAAAAACTTGGTTTGATACTAATACTTCAGATCATTACCATTTTTATATTGAGAGTGAAAATCGTATTCTTGATATCCCTTGTGATTTAAAAGAACCTCCGATCATAGGGAATTTGCCTCAGCCTCCTGAGGGTATGGAAATTTCACATATTGATTTAATCGTTCGGTTGAGACCAAAAAATCTGACCTAATTATGGAATCTATAGAATTTTTGCAGGGATGAAGATTAAGCTTAGTTCGTTAAAAAATTGATGAACTTTTAATTTTTTCATCAGGGTAGATTCCCCATAATTGGGGTTGGTGCATCCATCCGCGTGTATTACGAATATTTATTTCGCACCATTGCCCGTTGCATTGGCGGATATTTCCAATAACATTAGGCTCTACTTCTGCTACAAGCGCTGCATTATCTTCGGGACTTTTGCGGAGAACAAGCCTTTCTGCTTTATTTTTTTGCCATGGCATGGTTATAGCAGTTCGCTTGCCTGATAAAAGTGATTGATATACCCATCCTTCATCACCTTCTGCATCGCGAATTTTACGCCATTGGTCATATTCTTGAATAATTTCAACAGGTAATCCCTGTTTTCTGTAGGTAAAGATAACAGAATAATTACTTCCTGGGCCGATACGAACATTAACACGGATAGGTTTGATTGAAGCAAATCTCGGGAGTGGCAAACCACTTGGTCCTAAATTTTGATTAAGTGTTTGTGAATGCAAAAGTCGAAGACTACCTAATAAAAATAGGTTTGTCATAAAGATATATGACACAGGTATCAAAAATAGAAACCACCTAGAATATTGCAACTTAAACTCCTTGTTTTTTTGAATATTGTTTTCGGTGATCCAAAATTTGGAAAATAGGATCGAGAACCGATCAAAGCTATGACATAGCGCTGGTTAAAGAGATCTAAACAATGAGTAAATTTACCGTGATAATAATGAGACAAATAAGGCAAAAATTTGAATTTCTTAATGCTTATTCTCTTAATGTGATGTACGTGCAATTCTTTAATAAAAATTATGCAAAATAGATTATGGAACTAGCTTTACAATATCAAAAAATTAATAAAGTTTTTTAGGTGGATACTGAATATTAGGGAGAGAAAAAAACAAAATGGTTAACACCGTTTAACAGAAATGGTATCGTTAAGATACAGAATTTTTCATTTTAATAAATTGACTGCGTACTTAAGTTGTACCATTTAGAGAAATTTAAAACAGATCAACAGAAGAATATCACTAAAATGTGATATTAGTTTATTGTACTTACAATAAAAGATATAGACCATATTTTTTAAATTGGACGACGTTTTGCAATAGGATATTGATGTTTTTTAGCAATGCGTATAATTGCTTCTTCTAATGGTTCTATCATGACATTCATAGAGAAGCCATTTGCATGGATGATATTCTTATGATCAATCATAATGGCGACGTGTCCTTTCCAAAAAATCAAATCGCCTCGTTGAAGTTTATCACTGTCTTTGAGCGGTGTGCCTACAATTTTTTGTTGCTCTGTATTTCGTAAAATCATCTTGCCAGACATCATCATGGAGAGTTGAACCAATCCAGAACAATCAATTCCAAAACCACTAACTCCACCCCAAAGGTAAGGTGTGCGGATAAGGGTTTCAGCAACTGCAACATAATCATCATATGCGTGTTCGATAGGGATAAGGTGATTGGTAATGATAGCTTTTCTGTTGTCAAGAATAGAATATACTGTATCGCGGACTTTAGTTTCATCAATAACACTTACTTTACTTCCCATGGATAAGGAACATTCCATCGGACCGCGCAAATCAGCTTGTAAATATTGAAAAGTACGCGGAACTGAAACGATATGTGTTTGTTTAATTGTTGATGTACAAAGAAGTTTTGTATCAATATACCCTATATAACCGTCCTTAAGTGATTGACACAACGACATAGTTTCACCCTGTTCAAGGATTAAGACTTCTTCTCCTAACAAGCACTCCGTTTGCCTTTGGCTTTTTTTACTGTTTTCTTGAAATAGTCCGGCGACTGCTGTGTTAACGCGTTTTTTTTCAACGTGTCGATTTTCCAAATCATTTCTTCCTAGTATACATACCTTTGAACTTTGATAGGTCATCTAGTTTACCTTTCATTTTTTTATTTTGTCGACTTTAAATAGAATAATAGAAGTCGCATCAGTAAGATTTGTGCGTTCCAGAATAAAGCACAAAATCACAATTTAAAGATGTTTGTTTAACATCTCTGAATATTCGAGATTACCGATGTTTGTGGATATTATGTGTCAAATTTGATTCTTGAAAAGATTATAGAGAGCACGAATAACTTGTGCAGAACCACCGACAGGGTAACCATGTTTTTCTTTTGGAACCCATCCAAAGAGGTCAAAATGAGCAAAGCATTTTGCTTTTTCAACAAAACAATTAAGGAATAAGGCTGCAACTATGGAGCCAGCAAAGCTATTTCCAGTGATATTATTAAGATCAGCGATTGGTGAGGATAATGCTTCCTGATATGGTTTCCAAAACGGCATTTGCCAAAGGGGATCGGAAACAGCGTGAGAGGATTGAAAAATTTTCTGTGCCCATTTTGTGTCATTACAATAAAATGCAGGAAGATCTGGGCCCAATGCTATACTGGCTGCTCCTGTTAAGGTAGCCATGCACAGCATAAATTGTGGACTTTCTTCATCACCATAAGCAAGTGCATCGGCAAGAATGAGCCGACCTTCAGCATCTGTATTTCCAACTTCAACACTTAAACCTTTCCGACTTTTTAGAATATCTCCTGGTCTATAGGCATTTGCAGAAATTGCATTTTCAACAGCTGGTATTAAAACACGTAAACGAAAAGGTAATTTTGCATCCATGATAAGTTTAGCTAAGCCTAAAACATGTGCGCCGCCTCCCATATCTTTTTTCATTAATAGCATATTGTTGGCCGATTTAATATCTAACCCTCCAGTATCGAAAGTTACTCCTTTGCCAACTAGTGTCATCTTAGGATGGTTCTCTTGTCCCCAGTTTAATTCAATCAGACGAGGTGCAGTGCTACTGGCTCGCCCTACAGCATGAATCATTGGGAAATTATGAGTTAAGAGTTCATCTCCACGAATGATTTTTGTATGAGCACTGTAAGTTTTTCCAAGTTGGTACGCTATTTTCTCGAGGGTTTCAGGATTCATCTCATTTGCTGGAATATTGATGAGGTCGCGAACGAAAAAGACAGCCTTATAAATTCGTTCAAGCTCATTACGATCAATTGTATCAGGAACATAGATTGATAATTTTTTAAGGGAGGGTGTTTGGTGATAACGGTTAAATTGATAGCTTCCAAATGCCAATCCAAGGTAAGTATTTATTTCGTTTGCAGCTGGCCCCTCTAGGTGCCAATTACCAGTAGGGAGCTGTTTAGCAAGGAGACCTGTGATAAAGGAATCAGTACTGTCACCAAGTCCGAATAAAACTTTTTTTAGATGTCCATCTTGGTGAGGCACAAATAACATTTGTCCCGCTTTTCCGGAGAAATCATTGACTTTCATCCATGTCACTGTTGCTTCATTAAATGATAAGTCAGAAAGAATTTCTGGATTAACTAAGAAGATAGGACAACTGTTGTTAATGCGTGTTGAAGTAAAATTAATATTATGTAGGTTCATGCTTATAGTATCCTTATAGCCGCCGGAGTGCAACATACTCGACCAAATGATTCTTTCCTTTTCTCAGAATGAGATTAGATCGTGGTCGGGTTGGTAATATATTTTCTTGTAAATTTTTCAAATTAACGGTTTGCCAGATGTCTTCGGCAATTTTCAAAGCTTCTTTTTCTTTGAGGAGGGCGTAACGATGAAAATAAGATTGAGGATTTTGAAAAGATGTCCTACGCAAGCGTTTAAAACGTTCTAAATACCAACGACGAATGACCTCTGTTTCAGCATCCACATAAATTGAAAAGTCAAAAAAGTCTGAAACGAAAGGGATGACTTTTCCATCTTTTGGTAGATCACTAACCTGTAGAACATTAATTCCTTCAACAATTAAGATATCTGGATGGTTAATTATAGCTTCTTGATTTTCCAAAACATCATAAGCCATATGAGAATAAAGTGGGGCGCTAACATTGCCAATTCCTGCTTTTATGGAAGAAAGAAAGTTTAGCAATTTTTTTGTGTCGTAGGAATCAGGAAATCCTTTCCTATTTAAACGATTTTTTTGCTGTAACACAGCATTAGGATAAAGAAATCCATCTGTTGTTATCAAATCAACTTTAAAACTAGATGTCCAACGCTTTAAAAGTTCTTGAAGTATGCGAGCAGTGGTTGATTTTCCTACAGCAACAGAGCCTGCAATTCCAATGATAAAGGGAGTTTTTTTTGTGCCTTCTTTATGCAAAAATTGCTGACGTTTTTGAAAAAGTGTTCGCACTGCTTCGACATGACAGGATAACAGACGAGACAAAGAAAGATAGATACGCTGCACTTCTTCAAGATCAATAGGATCATCAATGGAGCGTAAACGTTTAATTTCATCAAAGGTTAAAGTAAGTGGTGTATCTGCACGGAATTGAGACCATTCTTGTGCGGTAAAGACACTGTAGGGTGAATACCGGTCACAGATAGGCTTTATGAGATCATCTTGTTGCTCAATTTTAGGTATAGTTGTATCAATCATTTGTTTTTTCAAAAATTTTGATAATGAAGTGGATTATTTTATTTCGCATACCTTCCTATTTTAGGATGACAAGTAATTTTTAATTAGCTTATAGTCCAGTCATTCCAGCACGTTTTTATTTGTTCTAATGATAGCTCTTGTGCTAAAAAAGTCCACAGAAGTAAACGCGCTTTTACCGGTGATAAATAACCAGACATAATAGCACCAGAATCTATCATATCTGTTTCTGACCCTTTATATCCATAAGTTTTACGAGTTGTTGAGCCACTGTAGCAGCGGCTAGCTATAATGATGGGAGTTTTTTTTGCATATTGTCGGATAATGTCTGCTTCTTGAAAACTGCAATGTCCTGCTCCAAAACCAGCTATGACTAAACCTGCATAATATCCGCTTTTAAGGCAAAATTCTATTAATCTTATATCAGAGGATAAAGAGGAATACAAAATAGCAACTTGGTGATTATCTTTTTTAGGAGGCTTAAAAATCATAGGAAAAAAGCTTTTATCATTGAAATAAATCAATTTTTCTTCCAAAATAGTTCCCAGAGTACCTGCTGACTCTGACTGAAATGTTTCAGTTTTGACAGTATTGCTCTTTTGAACCCAGTAAGGTGAATGGATCGTATCATTTATTACAACTAGAACACCTCTGTTTCTGCTTCTTTGATGGGCAGCTACTCGAGTTGCTGCTAAAATATTAGCAGGTCCATCAGCGCCTGCTTCACATGGCATACGCATAGCACCAGTCACAATGAGCGGTTCAGCTTTATTCCAGTAAAGAGAAAGAAAAAAGGCTGTTTCTTCCAGTGTGTCAGTACCTTGAGTTAAAACAATACCTTCTGCGCCATCATTTATTTGCTGTATTGCCCATTCGATTATGTCAAAAAGAATTTTAAATGATAAAGATCCACTAGGCAATTGTGTTAATGTTTGTGCATATATATCAGCAACATCATTTAGACTAGGAACGCTTTTTATCAGTAAATCTGAGGTTAAAGTTGGTTGCATTTGGCCAAAATTATCAGCAGCCATTGCAATTGTTCCTCCCAATGTTCCTACAGCTATTCTTTTCATAATATTTCCTTCAAAGACGCAAACTGTTTACAAGTGTTATTTAGCAACAATTTGCATTGACAACAACGATATCATTTTTTTTACTTCAACAAATTAAGTTGTGCTTAGTTCTTAATTATTGTGTTTTGCTGTATATGTTCTTAAATAAAGGTAGCAGCAATTAGATTGTGCGTTTTGTGAAGAGAAATCAATATTAGGGAGCTTCCTTATGGCGGAACATAAGCCTGACACAATGTATGGGACGACTATCATTACTGTGCGAAAGGGCGATAAGGTGGTGATGGCTGGAGATGGTCAAGTTTCACTTGGCCAAACTGTTATGAAAGGAAATGCACGTAAAGTACGGCGTCTTGGAAAAAATGGGGTGGTTATCGCTGGGTTTGCAGGTGCTACAGCAGATGCTTTTACGTTGTTGGAAAGGTTAGAGACAAAGCTTGAGCAATATCCTGATCAACTTATGCGCGCATGTGTAGAACTTGCAAAAGATTGGCGAACAGATCGTTATTTGCGTCGTCTTGAAGCAATGATGCTTGTGGCAGATAAGAAAATAACTTTAGCTTTAACAGGGCTCGGTGATGTATTAGAGCCAGAAGATGGAGTTATGGCTATTGGTTCTGGAGGTAATTTTGCCCTTTCAGCAGCAATGGCGCTTATGGATACGGATTTGGACGCAGAAGCTATCGCTCGTAAATCCATGAATATTGCTGCTAAAATTTGTGTTTATACCAATGACCATTTTACAATTGAAACATTGGGTACAGAGTTATCTTCTTTAGAGAAAGCTATTTGAATGTGTGTTGTATTTTCCCCTCGCGAGACTGTTTCTGAACTTGATCGTTTTATTATTGGACAAAATGATGCCAAACGCTCTGTTGCTATTGCATTGCGTAACCGGTGGCGCAGACAGCAACTTGATGATCCAATGCGTGAAGAGGTTATGCCTAAAAATATTTTGATGATAGGGCCAACAGGTGTTGGCAAAACGGGTATAGCGCGTCGATTAGCAAAACTTGCTGGAGCGCCTTTTGTTAAGGTAGAAGCTACCAAATTTACTGAAGTTGGTTATGTTGGGCGTGATGTCGAGCAAATTATTCGTGATCTTGTTGAGATTGCCATTTCTCTTGTGCGTGAAAAGAAAAGAGATGAAGTAAAAGCAAAGGCTCATATTAACACTGAAGAACGCGTTTTAGATGCTCTTGTTGGTAAAACAGCAAGTCCTGCTACTCGAGATAGTTTTCGCAAAAAATTACGCGAGGGTGAGTTGGATGACAAAGAAATTGAAATTGAAGTTGCTGATAACAACAGCAGTGGTGCTTCAACTTTTGATATCCCGGGTATGCCTGGTGCACAGATGGGGATCATGAATTTATCAGATATTTTCGGAAAAATGGGTAGCAGAACCAAGATTCGCAAAACAACAGTGAAGGATTCTTTTAAGCCACTTATGGATGATGAATCCGAAAAGCTTCTTGACCAAGATCAGATTATTCAAGAGGCACTGCGTGTTGCTGAAAATGATGGGATTGTTTTTATTGATGAGATTGATAAGATTGCAACCAGAGATGGTGGAGCTGGTGCTGCTGTTTCGCGTGAGGGGGTTCAACGAGATCTTTTGCCTTTGGTTGAAGGAACGACGATTGCTACAAAATATGGGCAAATCAAAACAGATCATATTCTCTTCATTGCTTCAGGTGCATTTCATGTTGCTAAGCCATCTGATTTATTACCAGAGCTTCAGGGTCGTTTGCCTATTCGCGTGGAGCTAAATGCTCTAACAAGGGAAGATTTACGACGCATTTTGACCGAACCTGAAGCTAGTCTGATTAAGCAATATATTGCTTTGATGGCAACAGAAGAGGTTCATTTGGAAATCACTGATGATGCCATTGATGCTCTGGCAGATATTGCGGTAGATTTAAATGCTAGGATTGAAAATATAGGTGCTCGGCGCTTACAAACAGTTATGGAACGCGTTTTAGATGAGATTTCTTTTACTGCTCCCGATAAAGCTGGAACTTCATTTAAAGTTGATGCTGCCTATGTTCGACAATCCGTAGGTGATCTTGCTGCAGATGTTGACCTCTCGCGTTTCATTCTTTGAAAGTTATCTCTTGTTTTTGTTTACAAGCGTGCCTCAATGACTTTAAATCCTTGAGATTCTTCATGTGTTGATATTGTGCGAAAAATGCTTTTTAATAATATTTCGTAGGGCAGGTGGCGATTAGCAACAAGAAGCAAATTGCCATTTGGTTTGAGACATTTTGCAGCCTTTATAATGAAATGCTGACCTAATGATATGTCTATTGTTTGTTGCGTGTGAAAGGGTGGATTTGAAATGATCGTATCATATAGATATGTGACGGGTTCCTGCACAAGATCAAGCCAATAAAAATTAATCGGTAGGCGATTCATTAAATACTTTAGATGCCGCTTTGCTGCTTCTAAAGAATTGTAGTCAGCTTCGTAAAGGTCAAGAGAGGTTAATTTTTTACATTTTTCAAGTGCTTTATAAGAAAGGAAGCCCCAACCAGCTCCAAAATCAGCGGTTTTTCCAGAAACGGTTTTAAGCATATATGGAACGAGCGCTGCAGAGCCTAGGTCAACACGACCGTGCGAAAACATTCCAGAAGTGGTTCGAAATTTATTTTCAAAGGTGAGAGGTGGTGAGCGTAGAGATAAGATGTTTTTCCTGTCCACCTGTTGTGGAACTTGAATCCAGAACACGATACCATGATTTTTTGATAATTTTCCGGCGATTGGAACGATTCTTTGGATCCATTTCATCATTGAGGCTGCACCAGTAGTTTTATTACCTCCAATGATAATCCACCCATCGGGTTTAACGCATTCTAATAAGTCAAGGAAAAAATTCTGGTTAAAACCACGATACTTGCTTAATTGCAAAAGCGCACCATCATAGGTAAGGGTTTTATCTATTTTAGGAGAACAGCGAAATTTATCATTAGTAAATTTTAAAAAGTCTGGACGCCAAGGTGTTATGATTTCTAAATGTTGTTTCCATTCATGGTTAGGGATTTCAGTTAAGCCAAAACCTATCCAGCATTCGCTTGGATAGGGTTGTGGGAGTTCATAATTTTTAAAAGGTAAAAATGGTAACACATGTGCTTCTTTCAAAGAAAAACGTTATTTTGTGACTAAGATAGCATTTTGTTCCACAACGAAAGAAAAAGATCATTCCTCTTTTTTCTTTCGACGGGATTTATTACTTGAGGATCCACTTTTTTCTTCTGAGTTCATTTCTTTTTCCGCTTTTATCGATTCATAACTCGTAATTTCTTCTCCAGTTTGTTGATTGACAATTTTCATCGATAGTCGAACTTTACCACGTTCATCAAAGCCCATTAATTTGACCCAAACTTTGTCACCTTCTCTAACGACATCTGTTGTTTTCGCAACACGTTCCTCAGCGAGTTGGGAGATATGAACGAGCCCATCTCGTGAACCAAAAAAATTCACAAAAGCACCAAATTCTGCCGTTTTTACGACTGTTCCTTGGTAGATAGAACCTACTTCCGGTTCATCAACAATTGAGTGAATCCAACGCTTTGCTGCTTCGATAGTTTTAACATCAGCAGAGGCGATCTTAATTGTTCCATTATCCTCAATATTAATTTTAGCCCCAGTGCGTTCTACAATTTCTCTGATTACCTTTCCTCCAGATCCAATAACATCACGGATTTTATCGACAGAAATATTCATAATCTCAATGCGTGGAGAAAATTCACTAAGTTCATCTCGTGCACAGGTTAAAGCTTTAGCCATTTCGTTAAGAATATGGATTCGACCCCCTTTGGCTTGTTCAAGTGCAATTTTCATAATCTCTTCAGTAATACCATCAATTTTGATATCCATTTGTAAAGCAGTGATACCATTTTCTGTACCTGCTACTTTAAAATCCATATCACCAAGGTGATCTTCATCTCCTAAAATATCGGACAAAATTGCAAAGCGTTCACCTTCCTTAATTAGTCCCATGGCAATACCTGCAACAGGGCGTGTTAAAGGGACACCGGCGTCCATCAGTGCAAGCGAAGTTCCACAAACAGTTGCCATTGAAGAGGATCCATTTGACTCAGTAATTTCAGATACAACACGAACAGTATATGGAAAAGATTCTTTTCCTGGTAATATAGGATGGATTGCACGCCATGCCAATTTTCCATGTCCAATTTCACGGCGTCCAGGAGAACCAATACGTCCTGTTTCACCTACAGAAAATGGTGGAAAATTGTAATGTAGCAAGAATGTTTCCTTATACATACCCGTTAAAGAATCAATATATTGTTCATCTTCACCAGTTCCAAGTGTTGCAACGACAATGGCTTGTGTTTCTCCACGAGTAAAGAGTGCTGATCCGTGTGTTCTAGGCAAAACACCAACTTCTGATTGAATTGAACGTACTGTTGAAAGATCCCGTCCATCAATACGTTTTCCTGTATCGAGAATATTCCAACGAACAATCTTTGCTTGCAATTGTTTAAAAACGGTTGTGATTTGCTCTACAGTAAACTTACAGTCCTCTCTAGCTTCTGTAATAAATCTATTGATAATTTCTGTTTTTATGGCGTCAATTGCAGCGTAACGTTCTTGTTTATCAGTGATTGTATAAGCTTTTCTTATATCTTGTTCGGCTGTTTCCAGCACAGATTTTTCAAGATTTGATAAATCCTCAGGAATAAAATCACGAGGATCTTTCGCAGCAACTTCAGCAAGCTTGATAATGGCATCGAGAACAGGCTGAAAGCCTTTGTAACCAAACATGACGGCGCCTAGCATGACATCTTCTGGCAATTCTTGAGCTTCTGACTCAACCATAAGTACAGCACTTTCTGTTCCTGCAACGACAAGATCAAGCTTTGATTTAGGCATTTCGTCGATATTAGGATTGAGAACGTACTGTCCGTTAAAGTAGCCAACACGAGCACCTGCAATAGGCCCCATGAAGGGGACACCTGACAAAGTTAATGCGGCAGAGGATGCAATCATTGCGAGGATATCAGGATTATTTTCTAGATCGTGCTGTAAAACAGAAACAATAACTTGTGTATCATTTTTATAACCATTGACGAAGAGAGGACGAATTGGACGATCAATTAAACGTGAGACTAAAGTTTCGCTTTCGGTTGGTCTGCTTTCACGCTTGAAGTAGCCGCCAGGTATTCTACCAACAGAATAGGATTTTTCTTGATAATTAACGGTGAGTGGGAAAAAGTCTTGATCTGGTTTTGGGTTTTTTTCTGATACAACAGTTGCTAAAACAACAGTTTCACCATAGGTGGCAACTACTGCACCATCAGCTTGACGTGCTATTTTCCCTGTTTCTAGGGTAAGAGGCCGACCGGCCCATTCAATTTCTACCTTATGCGTTTTGAACATTTTTTATCCTTAATGGTCGGTTTTCACATTTTAAATGCCTAGTGCTCATATTCCAGTTTTATGCAGTATATTGAAACCATTATCAGAATGATAAAGCATCCCCATATTTTCTCGAAAAGAGAGAAGCAAACTGCAATATTCAACGCTATACAACCAACAATTTTGTCCCACAACAATCACTCATCAAGCTCTAATTAAAAACAGAAAGCTGAAATCAAAAGAAGCAAGCTAGATCAATATCAATAATGGGATCTTTACAAATACCACCTAGTTATCATTTTTTTAGCGACGCAAACCCAACTTTCCAATAAGTGTCTGATAGCGAGTTTGGTCAATTCCTTTAAGATAATCAAGGAGACGACGACGTTGTGATACCATCTTTAAAAGGCCACGGCGGGAATGATTATCTTTTTTGTGAGATTTAAAATGGTTAGTCAAATTAGCAATGCGTTCAGAAAGTACAGCAACCTGCACTTCTGGTGATCCTGTATCACCGACTTTATTTGCATATTCTGCAATAAGAGCTTGTTTACGTTCAGCTGTAATCGACATCATACTATCCTTTCAAAAAACGAACAAAAAAAGACACCCAGAGCCGAGATGTCGTTCAGCAAGGGTCTATGATAAAACAAGAAGAGCCGAAGACTCTCACCTGTTCTGGTATTTATATAGGAAAGAAGGTTAAAATGCTAGTCCTTGAAAGCATATTGAAGGTATTCTTTCTTTATAGATGGTTTTATTGTTACATATTGATTTTAACGCTGTTTTATGAGAGGCTTCCAGAGAATTGTGCATTATTTTGATATAAAGTCTGATTTTCATAGCATATTAGTGGGAGTGAAAGCGACAAGATGCCGGATTATAGGCAAAAGATACAGAATATTTCAGCATTAAAACTTTTTCGTAATTCAATATTTCGCAATTTATGGGTGGCTACTCTCGTTTCTAATTTAGGGGGGCTCGTTCAAGTAGTTGGAGCGGGTTGGTTGATGGCGTTGATTGGCTCTTCGCATTCCATGGTTGGGCTTGTTCAAAGTGCGATGACATTACCACTTGTTGTGTTATCTTTGATGGCAGGGGCATTAGCTGATAATTTTAATCGGCGCAAAATTATGCTGTATGCGCAGATTACAATGATGATTGTGTCAGTTATTTTGTCTGTTTTATCTTATATAAAATTTTTAACACCTTGGTATTTGTTGTGTTTTACATTCTTGATTGGGTGCGGGAACGCTTTTTACAATCCTTCTTGGCAAGCAACAATAGGTGATATTTTGAGCAGAAAAGATATCCCTGTTGCTGTTAGTTTGAACAGTGTTGGCTTGAATTTAATGCGTAGTATAGGTCCTGCTATTGGTGGTGTTATTATTGCCACTTTGGGTATAAGCGCAGCTTTTTTATTCAATGCTATAAGTTATATTCCTTTAATGTGCGTTTTATTTTTGTGGAAACCAATCTATAAAAGCAATCCATTGCCACGAGAAAGACTTTTAGGAGCTGTTTCAGATGGCTTACGCTATGTTGCGATGTCACCTAATCTTCTTAGCATTATGGTTAGGTCCTTTCTTTTCGGTATTGGGGCGATTTCCATCTTGGCATTGTTGCCAATTGTTGCACATAAAATTCTTGGGGGAAATGCAATTCTTTATGGGACATTGCTTGGTTGTTTTGGCCTTGGAGCAATTGTAGCTGGTTTTATTAATTCATTCGTTCGGCGTTATTTTAGTTCAGAGATGATTATTGCAAGTGCATTTATTGGTTTTGCCTTTTCTTCCTTTCTTTTAGCAATGAGTCGATCATTGATTATCAGCCATCTTGCTTTATTTCCCGCAGGATTATGTTGGGTTTTGGCATTGTCATTATTCAATACGTCTGTACAGCTTTCTACACCACGTTGGGTTGTTGCACGTGCTTTGGCACTATATCAAACAACATCTTATGGTGGCATGACTATTGGAAGCATAATTTGGGGAGTATTTGCTGATGGTTATTCCCCAGCTGTTGCCTTGAGTATTTGTGCTTTATTCTTAATTTTTGGAGCTTTTGCAGGGATAAAGTTTAAAATTCAAGAAATACCTAAGATAGATCTTGACCCTCTTGATCATTTCAGAGAGCCGGAGCTTTTGCTTGATCTAAAGGCACAAAGTGGTCCGATTATGATTATGATTGATTATCAAATTCATGAGAATGATCTTGAAGAATTTCTTAAAGTGATGACACGTCGTCGTCGTATTCGTTTACGTGATGGTGCTCGTCAATGGGTTCTTTTACGTGATCTTGAAAGACCTGAATATTGGACAGAAGCTTATCATATGCCAACATGGGTAGATTATTTGCGTCATAACCATCGTAGCACAAAAATAGATGCTGAGGTAAATGAACAGCTGCGCCAATTGAATTGTGCACCTAATGGTATAAGAGTGCACCGAATGATTGAACGTCAGACAATTCCACAGATCAATGATATGCACTTAAAATCTTCCGGTAATCACTTGCCTTAAGCGTGCTTAAAGAAATTATTCTATGCGACGGTGTATTAAATTGTAAAGACACGTTTTGGTTTAAATTGACTATTATCAAGAACACCTATAGCAAGAAGTTTGTTTTCGTAGATTACAAAAACTTCATTTTCATCAATGAGTGTACTGTGATTACCTAGAAGCACTGGATTACCTCTCATTATTCTCTGCGCTTGATTTTCGTTAAGAGTATAGCTAGAAAGACGATTAAGCGCAGTGCTTGTTTCAATCAAAGATTTATCGAGCATTGTAAAATCTTTTTTGGAAAAAGAAGCATATACATTGGCTGTATTAAGATCAGGTGCTGCTGCTTTCAACTGATCCCATGTGATTAAATCTTTTTCACAAAAAGGTGCTACTGTAATGCGTCTTAAGTTAGAAATATATCCATAACAACCAAGATCACGTCCTATATCGCGCGCTAAAGAGCGCACATAGGTTCCTTTTCCACACGTTATTTCAAAAATAGAGTATTCTTTTGTGATGGTTTTAATTAATTTGAAAGTTTCTATCTTTACTTGGCGTGGCAAAATTTTAGCAACTTCCCCTTTTCGAGCTATATCATAGGCACGATTACCACCAATTTTAATCGCTGAAAATTGTGGAGGTGTTTGTGTAATCATTCCTGTATATTTAGGAATAAGGGAAAGTATCTCTTTTTTTGTTGGTCGTTTAGAAGATTTTTTAGTTATTTCACCTTCTAGATCATCTGTTGTACGTTCTTCCCCCCAAACAATGTGAAAACGATAAGTTTTTGTGCCTCTCATAACGTAGGGAACCGTTTTCGTTGCTTCACCTAATGCAATTGGAAGCATACCAGAAGCGAGAGGATCAAGTGTGCCTGCATGTCCTGCTTTTTGTGCATTAAAAAGACGCTTGATTTGTGAAACAGCTTCGGTTGATCTCATCCCTGTCGGTTTATCAAATATCACCCATCCAGAAACTGAACGGCTTTTAGGGGAGAGAGGCCAAGTCATGTTTTTAGTCCTTAGAATCATCATTATTGTAAAGATCGCGTTCTACTTCAGGGGAACGTAGCAGGGCATCAATTTTTGAAAAATTGTCAAAACTGCTATCAAATCTAAAACGCAATTCAGGAATGTATTTCATTTGCCGTAGTGAACAACTTATTTCTCTACGAATAAAACGATTATGCCTGTTTAAAATATCGACAACATTTGAATGAGAATGGTTATTAAGAATGCTGAGAGGAGAAACAAAGCACGTAGCAATCTTCAGATCTGGAGACATACGGACTTCAGAGACAGAAATTACAATATCTTTCAAAACATTATCGCATAAAACACCGCGTTGTAGTACATAAGCAATGGCATGGCGAACTTGCTCTCCTACCCTTAATTGTCGCTGTGATGGACCTACATTTTTTACCAAAAATTTATCCTTGCTACAAATATATGCTCTTTTGCATCATTAAAGTATACAAAAAATAGAAATACTTTACAGAAAGCAAAGCCGTTATACCATTTTTTTATAATGTGCGATTAATATGCTCAATGCGGAAGGTTTCAATGATGTCTCCCACACGCATGTCTTCATAACTTTCGAATGCTATTCCGCATTCTTGACCATTTTGCACTTCATTTACTTCATCCTTGAAGCGTTTAAGTGTTTTCAGTTTTCCTTCGTGGATGACAATATTATCACGAATGAGGCGAACACCAGCTCCTCGCTCTATTTTTCCTTCTGTGACCCGACAGCCAGCTACTTTCCCAATTTTTGTAATGTTAAATACTTCCATAATTTCTGCGTTACCAAGGAAAGTTTCACGTTGCTCTGGTGAAAGCAATCCCGACATAGCAGCTTTCATATCATCAACAAGATCATAAATGATGTTGTAGTAACGGATTTCAATTCCTTGTATTTTAGCTGAAGCACGAGCTTGTTTATTGGCGCGAACATTAAATCCAATTACGGCAGAATTAGAAGCCTCAGCAAGAGAAATATCGCTCTCAGTAATACCTCCAGCACCAGAATGCACGACGCGTGCACGCACCTCTTCATTTCCTATCTTGTCTAAAGCTGAGGTAATTGCTTCAATTGATCCTTGCACATCTCCTTTTATTATAAGGGGAAATTCCTTGATGCCCGTAGTTTGCAATTTAGTCATCATTTGTTCAAGAGAACCACGAGAACCAGTTTGCCGTGCTACGGCTTTGTCTCTTGCTAATCGTTGACGATATTCGGCAATTTCTCGTGCTTTTGCTTCATGAGTAACGACAGCAAAGCGATCACCGGCTTGTGGAGTTCCTTGCATGCCCAAAATTTCAATAGGAGTGGAGGGAATTGCTTCTTTGATATGACGACCGTGGTCATCAATCAAGGCACGCACTCGACCCCACTCATTACCAGCGACAATTATGTCAGAAGGATGTAATGTGCCTTTTTGAACAAGAACTGTTGCAACGGATCCACGACCTCGATCTAGCTTGGCTTCAATAACAACACCTTCTGCAGTTCGTTTGGGATCAGCTTTTAAGTCAAGAATTTCAGCCTGAAGGAGTATAGCTTCAAGAAGTTTATCAAGATTTTGACCAGTTTTCGCAGAAACTTCAACTTCTAACGTTTCTCCTCCCATAGTTTCAACAAATACTTCATGTTGCAGAAGTTCTGTTCGTACCTTTTGGGCATTAGCGTCCGGCTTATCAATTTTATTAATAGCAACGATTATCGGGACACCAGCAGCTTTGGCGTGATTAATTGATTCAATTGTTTGCGGCATAACACTGTCATCAGCGGCTACAACAAGGACGGCAATGTCTGTAACACGGGCTCCACGAGCACGCATAGCCGTAAAAGCAGCATGCCCAGGTGTATCGATAAAAGTAATCTTTTGCCCATTTTGTTGCACTTGATAAGCACCAATATGCTGTGTAATACCACCTGCTTCACTAGATACAACATTTGCTTTTCGAATTGCATCGAGAAGAGAAGTTTTACCGTGATCAACGTGACCCATAATTGTTACAACCGGAGGACGTTGTTGCATTTTTTCAGGATTATCTGTTACATTGAAGATTCCTTCTTCTACATCAGATTCTAAAACACGTTTAACGGTATGTCCGAATTCAACGGCGATAAGTTCTGCAACATCTGCATCAATGATATCGCCAGGTTTCATCATTTGTCCTTGTTTCATCAAGAATTTAATCACATCAACGGAGCGTTCAGTCATACGCTGTGCGAGTTCTTGAATGGTAATGGTTTCAGGGAGAATAACCTCGCGAGAAATTTTTTCCCTTTGTTCTTGATTTTGTGCGCGTTTAAACTTTTCTTGTCTTCTACGCATTGCAGCCATTGATCGCCCACGGACATGACCTTCCTCATCTAGTGCGCTATTGAGAGTAAGTTTTCCACGACGCCGTTCATCTGCACCTTTGACGACTTTTGGGCTACGGATTTCCGATTTGGTAGAATTAGCTCGCCGGCCATGTTTATCGCCATCCTTGTCTTTATCTTTGCTGTCATCTGTTTTGCGTTTTTCAATCACAGCTGTGTTTTTGGGTGTTGTAGGAATATCTACCGGCTCTGTTAAAGGAGGATTAGAGGGAAGAGATTGGGTTTGTATCGTTGGGATTTCATTTTCCTGGTCTGCTTTTGTATCTTGAGTTGCTTTTTGCAAGTTTTCTTCATGATCTTCTGCTTGTTTACGCATTATCTTTTCTTGGATATGCGCCTCTTCTAATGCACGAAATCTTGCTTCCATCTCTGCTGATGATAGATTACTTGCAGCCATAGGTTTGCTTGGAATGTCTTCCTTAAATTTGGGTTTAGAGCGTTGAGTAGCTACGTGCGGCTTAGTAATTGGCTGTGATGCTTCAATTTTCTCATCATGTCGTGTAATTTTACGCCGTTTAGTTTCGACAACTACAGCCTTTGTACGGCCATGGCTAAAGTTCTGTTTGACCGTGCCGGTTTCTGAGATTGACCGTTTTAAGGTCAGCGTTCTCTTGACTGTTGTTTTATCATTGTTATCTTCACTCATTGTACTTCCTTCACGGCTTGTGCCGTCATCCTACCAGACTGGTTGTATTGTTCGTCACGATAGATGATCAGTTTGTGTACCGTTTTGAGAAATCCTTCTGCAGCCTTCGTGTTCAACAAGGCTGTATGCATAACAGGATTAGCTCCAAAAGCCACACTCATTTCATCACTCGTAAATAAAGATATTGTTTTTATATCTTGCTTTGTTTTTTGTTGTACTGCGCGTATGGCTTGTAAAATTTTTCGTTTTCCATCTTCTGTAGCTCCTTTTGCATGAAGAACAAGGATGACTTGACCAGAACGGATAGCTGCATCAACTTTTGTTGCTCCTGTAACAACGGCACCTGCTTTTCGTGCCATAGAAAGACTTTTAAGAGCAGCTTTCAGTAATAGTGTATCCACGATGTGTGCAAGATTTGATGCAACTTCAATATCTGTTTTGAAATTTTTGTTAAAAGCTTTCTGTTTTACTGCTTTTTCAACGGCAGAGTGGTGAGCAGAAATCCAAACGCCTCGCCCTGGCAAATTGGATTTAAGATCAGGGACAATTTGATTATTAGGACCAATAACAAAACGGATCAGCATTTTTGCTGAAGCATTTCTTTTCGTCACTATGCAGGTCCGTTCATTCATTTAGAAAATATCCTCACTCAAACCATCTATTTTTTCATTTTCAGAATTTTTTGTAGCAAGATCGGTTTGATCTATCCAGCCCACTTGTACACGTGCAGCTAAAATCATTGCCTCTGCATCAGCACGTGTAACATCAAATGAAGTCAGAATACCAGAGAAGCTCTGCACTTGGCCATTTTTACGTTCTTTCCAACCAGCCAAATCGTCAACTGCATATCCCGCAAAATCTTCCATTGTTTTTACACCATCTTCACCAACGGCAACTAACATAGCGCTGGTCATTCCAGGAAGTGTACGCAGTTCATCGGACACACCAAGCTTTTTCCGTGTTTCATCGAGTTCTTTTTCTTTTTGTTCTAGATATTCACGTGCACGATTTTGTATTTCCACAGCGGTTTCATGATCAAAACCGTCAATAGAAGAGATTTCTTCAAGATTAATATAGGCTATTTCTTCAATAGAGGAGAAACCTTCTGACGCCATAACTTGTCCAATCATTTCATCAACGTCTAAGGATTCCATGAACAACTTACTGCGTTCAGTAAATTCTTTTTGACGATTTTCAGATTCTTCCTGTTCTGTTAAAATATCAATATTCCATCCTGTTAATTGTGATGCTAAACGAACATTTTGTCCACGACGACCAATGGCAAGGCTAAGTTGATCATCAGGGACAACAACTTCGATGCGTTCTGCATCTTCATCGAGTACAACTTTTGAAACTTCGGCAGGTTGCAGAGCATTGACAATGAATGTTGCAGCGTCAGGTGACCAAGGAATGATATCAATTTTTTCACCTTGTAATTCCGCAACAACAGCTTGAACACGGCTTCCACGCATTCCAACACATGCTCCAACAGGATCAATTGAACCATCGCGTGAGACAACAGCAATTTTAGCACGTGAACCTGGATCACGTGCAACAGATTTAATTTCTATAATACCATCATAAATTTCTGGTACTTCCATGGTAAAAAGTTTCACCATAAATTGAGGATGTGTGCGCGAAAGAAAAATTTGCGTGCCCCGTTGTTCACGATGGACATCACTGACAAAGGCACGAATACGATCTCCATATCGAAAAGATTCGCGTGGAATTAATTCGTCACGCTGTACGACGGCTTCACCTCTCCCAAGGTCAACAATAACGTTACCATATTCCACGCGTTTCACAGTACCGGAAATAATTTCACCGATTTTATTTTTAAACTCTTCATACTGTTGATCACGTTCTGCATCCCGTACCTTTTGTACAATAACTTGTTTAGCGGATTGTGCTGCAATGCGTCCAAAGTCCATAGGAGGTAAGAGATCATAAAAAAAATCTCCAATTTTTGCATCTATTTGATGTTTTAGTGCGTCAGATAAAGCGATCTCATTCGTATAATCTTCAACGACATCAACAATTTTGAGAAGACGTTGTAATTTTATTTCACCCGTTTTAGAATTAATTTCAGCACGAATATTAGTTTCTTGACCATAGCGAGAACGCGCTGCTTTCTGAATAGCATCAGCCATTGCAGAAATAACAATTTCACGATCAATAGACTTTTCACGTGCAACGGCATCTGCAATTTGCAGAATTTCAAGCTTATTAGCGCTTGTAGCCATTGTTTTCTCCTTCTTTGTGCCACTCTATGGGCATTGATCACAGTGGTATTAATTTTTGTAATTTGGTATCTTTTTATATATTAGGGCCATTTTCTGAAATTAATCCTTTATTTTTTTTTAATGCATCATGAATGAGTTCATCGGTGAGAACCAAATGTGCGCCAATGATGTCATCAAAAAGAATAGAGGCATGTCTCTCTTCTCCATATGCTGCTTTATCAATGTTTAATGTAAAGCCATAATGTGTAACATTTTCGAGTATCCCACGAAATTTTTTACGTCCATTAATTACTGCTTTTGTTTCAATTTTTACAACATGTCCTTGCCAACGAAAAAAATCAGACTTTCTTACCAATGGACGATCAATTCCAGGAGATGAGATCTCTAGGTGATATTTGCTTTCAATAACATTTTGTATATCAAGAAAGGGTGAAATAGTACGACTAACAGTTTCGCAATCTTCTACGGTCATGGAATTGTCGGTACGTTCAGCCATAATTTGAAGCGTTAGACCATTTAGACCAAAAAGTTTTACGCGAACCAATCGAAACCCCAAGGGCTTGAGCAATGGTGCGATGAGAGCAGCAACATGCGCTTCTATACCATTTTCTTCAAATAGACGTGGTTCATCAATATCGTCAATTCTTTTAGTTTTTTTCATACACTGTAATCCAAATTGATTTTTCAGCTTTACGATATTAAATCAGCTTTACGACACTAAAAAAGAGCGGATCAAAACGACCCACTCCTCATCATAAGACCAAGAATTTCTTCATTGATACTCTCAAATTCAAATTTTTTCAAGTCGTTTAATAATAAAAGGGTCTTACTGTTTATTTCTTTATGAATGTAAGATAAGCGGGTGTCCGTCCTTCACGTAGAGCTTTTGCTTCATAACGAGTGCTTATCCATGATGGATAAGGCATTTTCCAATCTTTAGGACTCTCAGCTTTCCATTTAAAGTGATTGTGATGCGTACAGTGATATATGGTCCAGTTTACATAATTTTCTATATCGCTTGCAAAACGGAATTCTTTTCCAACTTTAAGAACGCGAGCAAAGCGATTAAGATTTTTCATATTTATAAAACGTCGTTTCCAATGCTTTTTTTTAGGCCATGGATCAGGATAAAAAAGATCTATTCCATCAAGGGATGCATTTGGGAGCCAATCAAGAAGATATGCAGCATCGTTATCATAAAGGCGAAGTTGATTTTGATATTGTTTGTTGTTTTCAATAGATGCCAATACTTTTGCCATTCCATTAATGAAGGGCTCTACGCCAATAAAACCAGTTTTTGGGAAATGTGCCATTTCATGCAATAAATGCTCGCCGCTACCAAAGCCAATTTCAAGTCGTACCTCTCTCACTTCGCTGGAAAACAAAGACATTAAGTCTAGGGGTGCGGGATTGTCTACGTCAATATTAAAAGTCGGAAGAAGCGTTTTTACACGTGTACGCTGATTATTCCGCAATTTTTTTCCTTGTCGGCGACCAAAAAAGGATTTATGTGCGCGTTTATTGTGAACGATCATGATGTTTTAATCATTGTTTTAAGAATCTTGATGAGATCAGTTTTTTCCCATGAAAATGAACCGTCATGCTTTGGTTTACGACCAAAGTGACCATAAGCAGCTGTTTTTGCGTAAATAGGTTTGTTGAGGTCAAGATGTCTTCGAATACCTGTTGGTGACAGATCCATTATTTTACGGATTACAACTTCTAGAATACGTTCATCAACTTTTCCTGTTCCATGAAGATTAAGGTAAATGGATAAGGGTTGTGCGATGCCAATAGCATAAGACAGTTGTATGGTGCATCGTTCTGCTAAATCGGCTGCAACAATATTTTTAGCCAGATAGCGTGCAGCATAAGCTGCTGAACGGTCAACTTTTGTTGTATCTTTTCCTGAAAAAGCTCCACCACCATGGGGAGCTGCACCTCCGTATGTATCAACGATGATCTTGCGTCCCGTCAGTCCTGCATCGCTTCTAGGACCACCGATGACAAATTTTCCTGTTGGGTTAATATACCAACTGCATTGGTCAGAAATAGGAATATCGCGTAAAGCTTGCCGAATATAAGGTTCAACAACGGTGCGCACTTTATTTGAATCCCAGCTTTCATCAAAGTGTTGTGTTGAAAGAACAATGGATGTTACTTCTATAGGTTTTCCATTTTTATACCGTATTGTTATTTGGCTTTTGGCGTCTGGTCCTAATTTTCCAGTTTCTCCTTCCTTTTTATGACGTGCTAAGGAAAGAAGTTTTAAAATTTTATGTGCATAATAAATTGGTGCAGGCATAAGATCTGGTGTTTCACGACAAGCATATCCAAACATTATGCCTTGATCACCTGCTCCTTCTTCACCACACCGATCTGAAGCATTGTCAACTCCTCGTGCAATATCATCTGATTGGGGGCGCAAAAGAACATCAATTTTAATAGTTTTCCAATGAAATCCTACTTGTTCATAACCAATTGCACGAATAGCACGACGTGCTGCTGCACGAAAACGGGAAGGATTAATTAGCGGAAAGCCATTCTCATCGTAAATAAACTCTTTATTTTTATCTCTTTTTAAGAGTGTGTCAGGAACACGCACCTCACCGGCGATGACAACTCGATTCACACTGACTAAAGTTTCGCAAGCAACTCGCACTAACCATGGATCAGTACCAGTTTTTCTAGCTTCTTTGTAAACCATATCAACAATCTCGTCAGAAATACGATCACAAATCTTGTCAGGGTGTCCTTCCGATACCGATTCACTGGTAAAAAAATAATCCTGATGCGGCATAGAAGCTCCTTAAAAAAGAAAACCAATACTTTTAATTAATCGTTGATTCAAGATACCCTTATTTGCCACTCTCGCGGCAATTCATCAATCGATTTATAAGATTATATAGAGGAAAGGGATAGTTAATATTTTATAGTTTATCTGTCGGATTTTCTTCAGAGAGCGCTTTTGCTAAATCAATGATTTTTCGACGTACTTTAGAATCGGATATATTCGTAAAAGCACGCATGAGCTGAATTCCTTCATTGCTGGAGCAAAAATCCATAAAAACACTGTCATTTTCAGAAAAGCCTTCTATGTATTGGATACCAATTCCTTTATCAAAGAAATAAGAAACAGGAACATCCATGATTTCTGCAATTGCCTGAAGGCGGCTTGCGCCAATACGATTTGTACCTTTTTCATATTTTTGCACTTGCTGAAAAGTGATACCTAATTTTTCACCAAGTTTTTCTTGGGTAAGACCTAAAATATTCCGACGTAAACGAATACGTGTTCCGACATAAATATCTATAGGATCTGGTTTTTTTCTAGCTTCGGTCATAATGCAACTCTTTAATTTTCAGCATTTCACTTCCAAACCAACATCAGATTTATGTGAAGTTAGTTTATCATATAATTAAGATAATATGTAATACTTTTTCCCAATGTTACCGGCACGCATAACACGATATTGTACATGGGCACTCGATCATTTAAGCTGTTTTGTAGAACCAAAACTGATGTAGCACAATAGCATAAGAATGAATAAGATAAAAGTGGAGAATATTCTGTATTCTCTTTTCCATACTGCAGCAATTGGTGGTGGAATCGGAGAATCAATAACACCAATGGCATTTTGTTTAAGAAATGCAACGATTCGTCCATAAGAATCTACGACAGCAGATATTCCATTATTTGCTGCTCGTATGAGAGGAATTCCCATCTCAATTGCACGTAATCGTGCTTGTTGAAAATGTTGATATGGACCAGGAGTTGTACCAAACCATGCGTCATTTGTGACATTAATAATTGCTTGAGGAGGGGAACCTTCAAATGTCATTTCATTGGGGAATATTGCTTCATAACAAATTAGTGGAAGATAAGAAAATCCGTTTGGCATCACGACCGTTTTTCGTACATGCGCAGCCGTATATCCACCAACATTGTCTGCTATGGCTCGTAATCCAATTTTGTTCAATAAATCTTGATATGGAAGATATTCACCAAAAGGAACTAAGTGAAGTTTATCAGAGGTGTGCAGAATGTCTCCTTTTGCGTTCACAACTGCAATTGTATTAAAATATTTTTGTTGAGTATTCGGGAGATCAGCACTAGTTCGTACAGAACCAATAATGGCCAATTGTTGAGGCTTAAGAAAAGAGGATATGTACATTGCGAGAGAAGGAGAATTACCAAGGGCATAGGGGATAGATTCCTCTGGCCATACAATAAAATCTGGTTCTGGATTTTGATCATCTTTTGGTGTTATACTTAAGTTGATGTGAGCGGCCAGTATGGCTTCGTGTTCGGTCTTGTATAATTTTAAGTTTTGTTGGATAGAGGGCTGAACGATGCGCACCCAATGTCCACTCTTTTGATAATCAGTAACATTTGGTGCAGTAATGAGACGATAAAATCCAAAACTACTGTGAACCAATATAAGCAGCAAGCAAAGAGAAAGTGCCAGTTGTTTTTTTTCATTTGTTAGCAAAACAGTAGGTAAACTGTAAGTCAATACAGCAAGAATATTCATTCCGTAAAGTGCTACGACTGCATCCGATTGCATGAACATTGGAGTTGGCATAGCTGTGTAACCAAGAGCATTCCACGGAAATCCTGTGAATAGAATAGCGCGCAGCAATTCTGCTAATCCTAGAGCAAAAGCTAAACCAAAAAAACGTGCTATTCCCTTTGTCCATAATAAACCAACAATGAAGCCAGCAAAAAACCAATAAAGAGAAAGATAAATAGGAGGGAAAAAAATGGCAAACGGTACTATCCACCAAAAGGAAGCAAGATCCGTAAGCAAAGCACTACTCAACCACCAAAGGCTGCAAATAAAATAACCAAATCCAAATATTCCACAACTTAAAGCATAGGTGAGGAAGCGCTTTTTATTATTCTGGATAGCACTTATTTTATCAAGTAAAACGTTGAAAACGGGAAAAGTTATAAAACAGATTGGTGTCAAATAAAAAGGTGGAAGTGCGAAAGATGTGAATGCACCACATAAAAATACCACTACTCGCTGTTTCCAGCCGTTAACAGAAAACAAGAAAAATACAAAATTGTTCAAAAACGCTCGTCTATTCCTTAGAATTGGCATGTTTCTCGCAATGCTCATTTTCAGTGATACGAAAAATGCGCAATCTTTTAATTCGGCGTTTATCTGCTTCTAAAATACGAAATCGATATCCTGGTACTGCTTCAATAACTTCTCCTTTTGCAGGAATACGGTCAAGAATTGAGACAATTAAGCCGCCAATAGTGTCAACTTCATCACCATATTCTCCTACGATAAAATCAGGACCAAGAGCTTTTTCCACATCTTCTAACTCAGTTCTTGCATCAACGAGCCACCTATTATTAGGTTCTTGCACGATAGCATTGTCAACATTATCATGTTCGTCTTCGATATCACCAACGACCAATTCTACAATATCTTCCATAGAGACTAATCCATCTGTGCCACCATGTTCATCAATAACAAGAGCCATTTGTGTGCGTGTAGTTTGCATACGTGTTAGCAATTTGCTTGCAAGCATGGATCCTGGAACAAAGAGGACTGTTCGAATGAGATCAAGTTCACTGATTGGAATTTGCAAATTTGCATGGTTTAACTGAAGCGCATCAGATGTTTCTTCTATCTTTGCTGATTTAGAAATAAATCGGGTTATGTAATTAAGGATGTCTCGGATATGAATCATTCCCCATGGGTCATCTAAGGTTTCTGAATAAACTGGTATGCGAGAATGACCAATTTTTGCAAAGCATTTAAGTGCATCTCCAAGAGAGGTGTTGATTTCTAAAGCTTCAATTTCAGAACGTGGAATCATAACATCATCAACGCGTGCTTCGCGCAGACGTAATATGTTATGCAACATGGTTCGTTCTTCAGGTGAAAAAAGATCCGTATCTTTTTCATTATCAGTAGCAAGTGCAACAGCAAGATCTTCACGCAATGAAGTATGATTTCGTCCACGCAAAAACGAAAAAAAATGGTTTATGAAAGACTGTTTTTCTGTATGATTTGCTCGCTGGGGAGGATGTTCTCCTATATTGGAAGATGTGTAACTGTTGTTGTGTGCATTAATTTTTTCGGCCATGATTCAAAATTTTCTAAACTTTCTTCTTATAACATATGCATTAAGATACTTTAAATTCCATTATTATGGTATTTTGTTTAAAATTCTTAACTTCTATCATTTTAAGGATACTCAGCATAGGGGTCTTTTATAGAAAGCTTTTTAAGAATTTCTTTTTCAAGATTTTCCATCTGATATGCTTCATCATCTATTTCATGGTTGTAGCCAAGAAGATGGAGGACACCATGAACGATCATATGTGTCAAGTGATCCTGAAACGTCTTCCCTTCTTTTTTGGCTTCAAGAAAAACAGTTTCTCGTGCAATGATAATATCACCAAGTATTGGTCCAGGACGTTGTCCAGATTTAATAGAACAGGCCGGAAAAGATAAGACGTTTGTTGGTTTATTTTTGTTACGCCATTGAGAATTGATTTGCGCCATACGTTTATCATCTGTAAAAAGTAGACTTATTTCACTGACAACATTCTCCAATGAAAGGTGACGCATGGTGGTTGTTAATACTTTCTCAGTAATGTCGTGAAGTGTTTTTTTACTATTCCATCCAAGACTTTCAATTGTGATATCAATAGTAATCATAGCGAATCGAATTCATTTTTCTAATAGGACATATAAGAATGGCACTTCTTTATTTTTTATGCCAGAATTATCTTCAAAGGATGTGATAAAGAGTAATTATAAGAGAGTGGGTGCATGACCTTTTTCATAAAAATGAATGATTATGATTTTAAGATAATACACGTTCTTTTTGTCTAGATTTTTCATTTAAGAGATATAAGATTCTGTTTTCGAAGAGTAAGATAATCCTTTAAAATCTGTTCATTGTATAGTGAACAAGAAAATGTATTTATGAATTTGCGACTTCACCTACAAAACTATTTGAACTCGTATTTTTAATATGAATTGACATTACAGTGCCAGCAGAAGCATCTGTGTCGACCACAACTGGCAACAACCAAGGTGAGCGTCCTACCATTTGTCCAGAGTGACGACCAGCTTTTTCTATGAGGACGTCTGTTGTTTGACCAATTTTGGAGTGTAAAAACGCATTTTGTTGTTCAAGGAGAAGGGCTTGTAAATGTTGAAGACGAGCATCCTTTACCGCTTCATCAACATGATTTTTCATTGTTGCACCAATTGTTCCAGGTCTTGGTGAATATTTAAAAGAATAAGCTGAACTGTATTTTACTTGTTTAATAAGTTTCACAGTTTCTTCAAAATCCTCGTCTGTTTCTCCTGGGAATCCTACAATAAAATCTCCTGAAAAAGCAATATCTGGTCGTGCATAACGAATTTTTTCAATAAGATTAAGATAATGAATGCTTTTGTGTTGACGATTCATCGCTTTTAGGATGCGATCTGAACCAGATTGAACAGGGAGATGCAGGTAAGGCATCAATATGTCAAGGTCTCTGTGTGCAGCAATGAGACGATCATCCATATCACGTGGATGGCTTGTCGTATAGCGTAAACGTTTTAGACCATCCAATTTGGCAAGATGATAAAGAAGGTCGCCAAGGCACCAAGTTTTGCCATCAGCACTTTGTCCATGCCAAGCATTTACATTCTGTCCAAGGAGTGTAATTTCTTTGACTCCTGCTTCAATTAGTTGTTGCGCTTCCTCTCTAATTTGTTCAACAGGACGCGATATCTCAGCTCCTCGCGTGTAAGGAACAACACAAAAGGTACAAAATTTATCACAGCCTTCTTGTACTGTTAAAAATGCGCTAACGCCTCGTTTTTTTACTGCTGGTTTACTATGAGGTGGTAGATGAGCAAATTTATCTTCAACAGCATAGTCTGTTTTGACAACTTTTTTTCCTTGTTCAGCTTGTTTTAAAAAATCTGGCAAACGATGATACATTTGCGGACCAACGACGAGATCCACGGTAGGTGCACGGCGCAAGATTTCATTTCCTTCAGCTTGCGCAACACAACCAGTTACGCCAATTACCAAAGGTTTTTCAGGTGCACGTTCTTGACGTATCACTCGTAAACGACCAAGATCAGAATAAAGCTTCTCTGCTGCTTTTTCACGAATATGACAGGTATTAACAAGAATAAGATCAGCGTCATTCGGTGTTTGTGTAGCAACATATCCTTGTGAACTCAGACTATCAGCCATCCGTTGGCTATCATAAACATTCATTTGACATCCATAAGTTTTAATAAAAACTTTTTTAGGAGTCACAAGGAGTGTATTCTTAGGATCTGCTTTTTTCATGGTACGTGTCTAAACGTTTTTTATCAAAATCTCAATCTGTTTGCTTAAAAGTTTTTTGCATTACAATTGCATTTGTACGGCTGTTTTTTGATTGATAATATGCAGGGCGTTTAGCAATTTTTTGGAATTTAAAATGTCGATAAAGATTTAATGCAGAAAGGTTAGTTTCTTCCACTTCTAGGAATAGTTTTATTACGCGCTTACGGTGAAGGTGGTGCAGTGTACGCTTGATAAGTAAGCGTCCAATTCCTTGTCCACGACAATGAGGGTGGACAGCAATAGTGATGATTTCTGCTTCATCGATAATAAGACGGTACAGGCAAAAACCTAAAATTTTCTTAGGTTCATTAACGAGGTAGACTTTATATCCAAAGGTAAAATGATCAGTTAAAAAATTATCAAAAACCTGCTTTTCCCAAAAAGGGATGAAACAATATCGATGAATTTCATAAAGAAGAGCTCCATCATCTTCTTGTAAGGGGGAAACTCCCCATTTTTTTAATGAAAATGTATCCATTATTTTTTTCTTGGTAAAACAAAACCAGTTTGCTGTTTTACATCAGCATCACGCAGATAGAGAGGACGAGGAGGATCTTGTGGTGTTTTGTTTGCGGCAACATGAGCATAACTCACAACATCAGCTGCTTCACATAAGATTTGATCAATTATGATTTTTCTACTTCCATAATTATTTTTAACATGCGATGTAACAATATCAGCTGCTGGTCCTATCAATTTAGTTTGTTGTGGCAAATTCTCGATAATATTTTCAATTACTCCTAGACTTGGTGTACACAATGGTATTCGATTTTCATCGAAATTTTGATAGTAAAACATGGTCTTCCCAGCTTCAATGACAACAGTGATTGCTGATGGGGCATTTTTATTTATCGTTTGTTCTGCCAATGCTTCTAACGTATTTACTCCAACAGCTGGTATTTTGAGCGCAAGAGCCAAGGCTCTTGCTGTTGAAACACCAATTCGTATACCAGTAAATGATCCAGGACCAATATTAACTGCAATGCGATCAACTTGATCAAGAGTAATACCAACTTGATCGATTGTTTGTGAAATTTGCAAAATTAGTGTTTCAGCGTGTCCTTTGTTTATGCGTTCACTGATTCTTGCAATAACATGCCTATCACGAATGAGTGCAACAGCACAATAGATTGAAGCAGTGTCTATAGCAAGGATAAGCATGAAAGTATCCTAATTGAATAGTATAATAAAAAAAAGTCTTATTGTATTTTTTTATGTTTTTCATTCTGTATAGTGTATTACAGAATAAAAAGAACAGGGTTAAGCGGCGAAAATTTAACAAGCAATTTTAACATTTACAAAAATGTAAGCATTGCTGTACTCAATACGCAGTACGTTTTATGATAATTTTCAGTGTACATCAGAAGATCAGAAGAAATGTACCAGAATTCTGTGATGAAGATCATTCAGAAAAAAAAGATGGCAAATAAGCTGAGGTAGTTTTAAAGATTTGTTCTTGCATGTAAAGCTGCTGCCAAAGTCCCATCATCAAGATAATCTAATTCGCCTCCAACCGGTACTCCATGGGCAAGTTTAGTAATTTTAACTGAGAAATTAGAAAGTTGGTCAGTAATATAGTGAGCTGTTGTTTGTCCTTCAACAGTGGCATTAACAGCTAAAATGATTTCTGTAATTGAATTATCTACAACGCGTCGTATTAAGGAAGCAATATTAAGTTCATCAGGTCCTATCCCATCTAATGGAGAAAGTCTTCCTCCTAATACATGATATTGCGCTGATAAAGTTTTTACGCGCTCAAGAGCCCAAAGATCAGCAACATCTTCAACAACAATAATCGTCGTATTATCACGTTTAGGATCTGTGCAAATTGAACAAGGATCAGTTGTATCCACATTCCAACAAACAGAACAAACACAAACTTTGTCTACAGCTGCTTGTATTGCTGCTCCTAAAGGCTCTAATAAACTTTCCTTTTTTTTTATAAGATAAAGTCCAGCACGACGCGCTGAACGTGGGCCAAGACCAGGTATTCGTGCTAATAACTGAATAAGACGCTCAATTTCAGAACCTGCGATGTGTTTAAACATACTGTTTCCCCGAAGAGCCCATTAAACTCTGTTCATTAGAAAGGAAATTTGAAATCTGAAGGGAGCGACAATTCTTCTGTTATGGCCTTAGTTTTTTCCGTAAAAGCTGTTTCAGTTTTTGCTTTAGCTTCATTATAGGCTGCCATAATCAAATCTTCAAGAATTTCAGCTTCTTCAGGTTTAATTAATGAAGGATCAATTTTAACTGCTGTTACGATACTTTTACCATTTAAGGTAATGCTAACAAGTCCACCGCCGGAAGTTCCTACTATTTGTAAATTAGCCATTTCTTGTTGAATCTGCTGCATTTTTTCTTGCATTTCTTTGGCTTTTTTCATCATACTCATCATATTATTCATAGCAGTAAATGTCCTTATCCATTATTAGTATGGGCCCCACTTTTAATGGTATCTGAGAGTAAATCAAGGTTATTCTCCTGCTTATTTAGACGTATATCAACAATTTTTGCTTTTGGGAAATGGTTAAAAATTTTCATGATATCGGGGTCTTTTTTTGCATCAGAAATAAGAGCTTCTTTGGTTGCTATACTTTCTTCCTGTAGGGTTGGTCCTCCTCCTTCTTTGACAAGGGTTACAGTCCAGCGTTGCCTAGTCCATTTAAAAAGTGTTTTTTCTATGTCTCGAGGAAGTGAAGGTGGAGCACTATCAGTAAGTCTTAAAGTGATATGATTTGGTTTAAAAGAAACAGGGTGAACAAATTCTTTAATATGTACCTTGAAAGGGATGTCGTTATTCTGTTCAGCTAATTCAACAAGATCGTGTAGAGAATTAATAATTACAGTCTTTTGATCAATATTTTCAGAGGTTGTAATAGATTGAATTGTTTCGGGGGATGGGAGTACCTCAAGAGGGTTCATATTTTTAGGAGTTTTTATTCTCGATACATTGTTTGGTTGCAATGAAAAATTTGGTAAGTTTGGCAATGTATTTGAAGAACTTTGGATAACTGTGAAGGGCGTATTTTCTTGCGTAATTTTTGTTAAAGCTTCATCAAGAGTTGGTAGATCAGCGGCATGAGTAAGGCGAATCAACAGCATCTCAGCAGCTTGTAGTGGGCGCTCTGTTTGACTGATTTCTTGTATTCCTTTAAGCAACATTTGCCAATTTCGAGACAAAATGGGGATAGAAAGTTTTTGTGAAAGATCCAAACTTCTCAAGCGTTCTTCTTCAGTAAGTGAAAAATCTTCTGCTACCTCTGGCGTAAAACGTAAACGTGTGACTAGATGGTTAAAATCTGCCAATTCTGTCAGTATAGCAAGGGGGGTGGCACCAGCATCGTATTGACTTCGTAATTCATGCAATGCATTTACAATATTACCTTTCATGATAAATTCAAAAAGATCAATGATACGTGATTGATCTGCTAGCCCTAACATTGCGCGAATTGTAATGGCGCTGACATTGCCATTTCCATGAGAAATCGCTTGATCAAAAATAGATAATGCATCACGAACAGAGCCTTCTGCAGAACGAGCGATTATGGAGAGGGCTTGATCTTCTATTTCTACTTTTTCATGTTGAGCGATTTGACGCAAATGTTTGACCAAAACTGCTGATTCGACACGCCGTAAATCAAAACGCTGACAGCGGGAAAGAATCGTGATAGGAACTTTACGAATTTCTGTTGTTGCAAAAATGAACTTTACATGTTGCGGTGGCTCTTCAAGAGTTTTCAATAACCCATTAAATGCTTGCGTTGAAAGCATATGTACTTCATCAATAATATAAATCTTATAACGTGCAGAAACAGGACGATAACGTATTTGCTCAATAATCTCACGAATATCGTCAATACCCGTATGTGAAGCTGCGTCCATCTCTATGACGTCAATATGGCGTCCTTCGATAATTTGTATGCAATGTTCACCAAGTGTATTTAGTTCAGTAGTTGGTCGGTTAATGTCTTTTGTTTTATAATTGAGTGCACGTGCTAAAATACGCGCTGTTGTGGTTTTACCTACCCCCCGAATACCAGTTAACATCCATGCTTGTGCAATACGACCTGTTTGAAAAGCGTTGGTAAGAGTATGTACCATTGCTGTTTGACCGATAAGATCAGAGAAGTTTTTAGGACGATACTTGCGAGCAAGAACGTGATAGTTAGTTTCTACCGATATTTGTTCCATAAATGATTCCAATTTTGAGACTCTTTAAAATACATTCCAAAAACAATAAAAATAAAAGTGTAGGCTAACATCCTACTCTAGTACAAAAGGATTTTTTCTCAAAGAAGTAGAGTCGCTTGCTTGAGGAAAAACTAGACTCTTCTCAAATCTGTTGCACAAAAAAATATCACTACAAAAGCAAATAGTTCACTGAAAACGATAAAAATACAATTTATACATCTTATACAACAAAATAGGAGGATGGTACAATGACCCGTACAAAACTCGTTAGGGCTGCTTCCTTCCAGACCTGACCCGGTTGGCGAGCAGTTCGTCCACTACCAACCTCCCAAGTCCATATTGCTGATTTAAAATAAAAGATCAAGCTAAGAAACGATAAATGTAGAAAGAACAAAATAATTGCTTCTTTTAGTCGAGTTTTATACTATCATGCTACAGGTCTGTTGGGGTAGATTAATTCCTTGATTTGTTTAACATAGAGAAAGTATTCTTTTTGTTTTATGCAATTAGGACGTAGAAAGATTTTACTGAATCCAAATTTGTTGAAAAATTTTGTTTTTTATTCAGGGGATTTCCGATCGTTTTGGGCTGGGTAAATTCCAATAATACGAAATTCAACAGAAAATAAAGAGAGTTCCTCTAAGGCAAGTTTCATCATGGGATCTTCAGGGTGTCCTTCAACGTCGACGAAGAATTGTGTTGCGTTAAAATGTCCACCAATTTGATAGCTTTCTAATTTTGTCATGTTAATACCGTTTACAGCAAAGCCCTTCATTGCTTTATAGAGGGCAGCTGGAACATTACGGATTCTAAAAAGTAAGCTTGTTATAATTTTTTCTCCATTTTGGGGTTTTGGAACGTATTTAAGAGAGCGTGAAAGGATGACAAAACGGGTGATATTATGCGGGTTATCTTCAACATTTTTTTCAAGAATATCAAGTCCATAAAGTTCTGATGCGATTAGAGGTGCTAAGGCGGCTTGCGAGCGTTTGGCGTCTTTTTTAACAAATTTTGCAGCTCCGGCAGTATCATCAGAAATGATAGGTTTCCAGCCATTATTACGAATGATTTTGCGGCATTGTGCAAGGGCATGGATATGACTATGAACGGTCTTAATTTCTTCACGTTTAACACCGGGCAAAACCATTAATTGAAAATGGATAGGTAAAAAATATTCACCAATAATACAGAGGGATGATTGTGGCAAAAGATGATGAACATCTGCAACGCGCCCCGCAAGGGTATTTTCAATAGGAATCATGGCAAGGTCAGCTTGCTTATTTTCAACTAAGTTAAGTGCGTCTTCAAAAGTGGCAGAGGGTACAGCATCCATGTTTGGAAACATATTTGCACAGGCAATATGGGAATTTGCTCCAAATTCTCCTTGGAAAGAGATTTTATTAGTTTTCAGAGTTGTTTTCATGCCAAAATTCCGCGAACTTTTTCAAAACCATGCCGCGTATCAATTCCTAAAGAAACTGTATCTATATTTTCCGCGTTGATATATATATCATGTTCCAATGTGTTCAATTGTTCAAGAGGTTCGTGTTTACAGATGTGTATTTTCAATATGATTATAAAAAGAAATCATCTACATAAAGAAGTTTCTAAATGGGCAAAAAGGGCACAAAAGCAGCTTTGAGAAATTGGTTTGCCAATTTTGATGATAGTTTGATCTATTTTTTACTGACCAAAGTTACAATATCAATTAGAATCTTTTTTAGATGCTATAAGGCACTAATGATTTTACGATGATCTACGCTAGCAGGCCATTTTGGAGGAGATTTGGAGTAGATATTTTTGTGGTTGAAAGGTTGTTTCCATATGAGGAGAAATGAAAATAATAGGTTCAATGGCCACTGTAAGTTTCCAAATGTCATGCGGAATATTTTGTAGTGTTGTATATCGTAAGGAAAAAGTTTAGATTAAAATCAGCAGTGAAAATATAAACATTTGAATCTTTATGAATCGCTTGAAAATTGCCTGTTTTATTTGTGCTTGTCTTTTTTTGATGATTATCGTTATGTGTATTTCTACACTTAGAGATGTGGTTTACAGTAATTTCCCATCTGTTCAACGCTCTCACGACATGAAAGGGAGCGGTGCAGTTGGAAAAAAACAACAAACATCTGATATTTCTTTGTTATTGAGCGATCGCCTTCAACAAGGTGATCTTGAGAATGGACGTAAAATTTTTCGGCAATGCGCTATATGCCATACCTCTAAAGGTAATGAATTTCGTCGTATTGGTCCAACGCTTTGGGAAATTGTGAATCGTCCTTTTGCATCCATAACAGGTTTTACGTATTCACGGGTATTGCGTGCAAATTCTGATAAAAAATGGGACTTTGTTACTTTAGATCATTATTTACAATCACCACGCAAGGCTTTTCCAGGAACAATCATGTCTTTTCGCGGACTTAAAAATGATCAAGATCGTGCTGACCTTTTGCTTTATTTACGCAGCTTATCCGATAATCCTGCTTCTTTGCCAACGAATGATAAAACACCAATAGATAATAAAAAAAGTGGATCGAATTGACTTTATTCAGAAGTAGATACTTAAAATTATTGCTTAATTTGCGCCGGAGTTTGATTGTTTAGGAAAGTTTGCTCGTTTATAGGAGATGGTTCTAAATTGTGCTGATAACCCATTGTAGAGTAAAATTTTTCCTACTAAAGGATCACCAATCTTTGTAATAAGTTTAATTGCTTCCATTGCTTGTAATGCTCCGATGACACCGGGCAAAACTCCTATAATTCCCGCTTCAGCGCATGTCGAAATAGTGTTTGGAGAAGGTGGATTTGGGAATAAATCATGGAAGCGAGGATTATTGTCTGTATAGGGCATAAGTACTGTTAATGAGCCACTGAAACGTTCTACAGCACCACTTATTAAAGGTTTTGAACATTGTGCAGCATGATCAGCCAGAAGATACCGTGTAGCAAAATTATCACTACCATCAATAACGATATCGTAGTCTTTTAGTAATTTATCTACATTATTTTCATTTAAGCGGAAATTATGTGTTTCAACTGTAACATGAGGGTTTATTTCTTTTATAGTGATTTTAGCACTGTTAGTTTTGTTTTGGTTAATTGCACTTGTTTTATGGATAATTTGGCGTTGTAAATTGGAAAGTGATACGAAATCATCATCAACAACCCCAATGGTACCAACTCCCGCTGCAGCTAAATATGTTAAGACAGGTGCACCAAGGCCGCCTGCGCCGACAACAAGAACGCGTGCAACTTTTAGCTTCTGTTGTCCAGAACCACCAATTTCAGGTAAAATTATGTGGCGCGCATAGCGTTCGATTTCCTCATTGCTCAGTTTGATATCCGTTTCTTGTATCATAGATTTTCTCTTATCATAGTTCTTTATTGTTTACTAAGTTTATAGTGTATAAATCAGTTTGCTTTTGGTTTTAGAGAGGTTTCATTCATGAAAATTGCCATTCAAATGGATCACATTTCAACTCTTCAAATTCAGGGAGACACAACATTTGCGCTTGCTTTGGAAGCGCAAGATCGTGGATATTCTCTTTTTCATTATACACCAGATCGTTTATCTATGGATAATGGTTCTATAATTGCGTGGTTAGAGCCATTAAAGGTGAGTGATAAAGAGGGATACCATTATAAATTGGGAAAATCTGTTCGTACAGTGTTGACGGATATGGATGTAGTGCTTTTACGTCAAGATCCTCCCTTTAATTTAAACTATATTACTACGACCCATTTGTTGGAGCGTGTTCATCCTAAGACATTTGTAGTGAACAATCCGGCATGGGTACGCAATAGCCCAGAAAAAATTTTTGTTACTGAATTTTCTGATTTGATGCCAGAAACATTAATTACAAAAGACATTGAGGAAGTATTGTCTTTTAGAGCCACGTTTGGCGAAATCATTATTAAACCACTCTATGGGAGTGGGGGGATGAATATTTTTCATTTGAAAAAGGGCGATCGCAACTTAATGTCTCTTTTGGAGATGTTTGCGCAAAGCTATCACGAACCTTTTGTTGTACAGCGTTATTTAGGTGAGGCACGAAAAGGGGATAAGCGGATTATTTTACTTGATGGTACGCCGGTTGGAGCAATTAATCGGGTTCCAGCAGAAATGGATGTCCGTTCCAATATGCATGTTGGAGGTCGTGCAGAAAAAGTTGATTTAACGAAGCGTGATTATGAAATTTGCAAGCGCATTGGTTCAATTTTGCGAGAACGAGATCTTCTTCTAGTGGGCATTGATGTAATTGGGGATTATATAACAGAAATAAATGTGACATCTCCTACAGGGGTTCGTGAGATTAAACGCTTTAACGGTTTAGATGTAGCTAAGCTTTTCTGGGATATTATCGAGTTGAAACGTTCAAGGTAAATTTATTTGAATTAAGAGAAAAAACATAGTTTTGTGAGAAAAATTATGAATGGTTTCTTTTTTGTGTTTGTCGTATTAAAAATGTGGATTAGAATCTAAATTCGTCGTGTGGTGTAAACAAGGTCTTAATTCGTATTTTAAGGAGTTTATAGATGGGCAAATTTTTATCAGTTTGGGTTAGGCTGATTTTTGCGTTTATTCTCCCAATTAATGCTTGTGCTGCGCGTAATCAAATTCAAATTACTGGTTCATCTACAGTTTTACCTTACCAAAAAATAGTTGCTGAGATATTTGGAGAAATTTATCCTCATTTTAAGATTCCGGTTATTGAGTCAGGTGGTTCAGGTGCTGGTATTAAGGAGTTTTGTCGTGGTGTTGGAGAAAATTCTGTTGATATCGTTAATTCTTCTCGTGCAATAAAATTAGGAGAGCTACAGTCTTGTTTTGATGCTGGTATAAAAGATGTCGAAGAGGTATTTATCGGGTACGATGGTATTGTTTTTGCAACAAATATTGACGGTCCTAATTGGAAATTGCAGCCAGTAGATGTTTATAAAGCATTGGCTGCTCAAGTTGTTGTTAATGGGAAATTACAGTTAAATACAGTTTCGAAGTGGAAGGAAATTAATAGTGTTCTTCCCAGTTGGACAATAGCAGCTTATATTCCTGGAGAAAAGCATGGAACGCGTGAAGTTTTGGAAGAAAAATTGCTAATTGTTGGCTGTGAAGCAAGCGGGGCAGTTGAGAAAATGAAATCTTTAGGGATGGATGATAAGGCGATACATGCTGCTTGCGTTGCTGTGCGTAAGGATGGAAAGGCTGTTGATATTGATGGCGACTATGCTGAGATGCTAGCTCGTTTAACTTCTGATAAAACGGGAATTGGTGTTTTTGGTTTGTCTTTTTATGAAAATAATGCGGATAAGTTAAAGGCTGCGGATATTAATGGTTTTGCACCAACTGCTGAAACAATTTCTAGCGGTGAATATCCGATTTCCCGTCCACTTTTCTTTTATGTAAAAAAGGCGCATTTAGGGATTATTCCAGGCTTGAGAGAGTATGTTGAGTTTTTCCTCTCTGATCAAATGATTGGGCCAAATAGCCCATTGGCTGAATATGGTTTGGTTGTCGCTTCTGAAAAAGAGCGGCAGGCGCAGCGTTCTGCTTTTTCTTCTGGTATCGTAATGACTTTGAAATAATGTACAGAATTTGTAGTGCGATGATTTTTATAACACTGCTTTTTTGTAAAAACTGAAAGATGATATGCGTATTTTCTTCATTATTTTTCTGTTACTAATTATTGGTTTTATTGGCTTTTATATTTCTTATATGCGAGCTCGCAGTTTTGAGTATACACCATGCAAAATGCATTCTCGTGCATGTTATCACGGATGGTGGACGTTTTTGACAACTGTTGTTCCAGCCTTTGTTTTTTTAATTTTTTGGGATAATGCGAGTGCAATATATTTAGAGTATAACGCTTCGCAAAAGGTCTTGAAGTATAATACGCTTATAACGGAGACGATTAATCATGATCTTATTTTGGGAGCTATCGGCAATTTAGCCAAAATTATTCATCATTTTGATGGAGATCTTTCTTTTGCTTCATATAAAGAAGTGCAGGCACAATTGTTCATGAAGGGGTTTGTTTTACCAAGTGAATTACCAGATGAGGTTTTAAGAGTAGCACAATCATGGTATTCTTCGTTTAAAAATCTTCGGTTCATTGGTCATTGCTTACTTTTTGTTATTGGATTGTGTGGTTTTGTTTGTGGGGTTATGCAGGTTTCTCCCTGTCATCGTGCACGCAATAAGGTTGAAGGTTTAGTTATTGTTGGGTTAATTTGTGCATCCATGGTTGTGATTTTGACAACAATTGGTATTGCATTTTCTATGTTTTTTCAGACAGTGAGTTTTTTTCAGTCTGTTTCCTTTTCAAATTTCTTTTTTGGAACAGTTTGGGATCCGCGTTTTTCAGTTGGTGGTTCTGTAGAAGAAGTCGGGCAGTTTGGTTTAATACCGCTTCTTGCGGGTACACTTTATATTGCGTTTGTAGCAATGCTTTTTGCCGTTCCTGTTGGATTATATTCAGCCATTTATATGGCTGAATATGCCTCTGCTCAATTTCGGTCAATTGTGAAGCCGTTGTTAGAAGTTCTCGCTGGTATTCCAACTATTGTTTATGGTTTTTTTGCTTTGAAAATTGTGGGGCCATTTTTGCGTGACCTTTCTATTTCTTTGTCTGGAGGTGTTGGTTTTATTATGGCTCAAAGCGTTTTGACGGCTGGATTCGTAATGGGAATTATGTTGATTCCTTTTGTATCTTCTTTATCAGATGATGTTATTATAGCTGTTCCACGTTTTTTGCGTGAGGGATCTTATGGTTTGGGCGCAACGCAATCTGAAACTATAAAGAAAGTGGTCATGCCTGCAGCGCTTCCAGGAATTATGGGAGCAGTTTTGCTGACTGCATCACGTGCAATTGGGGAAACAATGATCGTTGTTTTGGCAGCAGGTGTAGCAGCAAACCTAACGCTTAATCCATTTGAAGCTATGACTACAATGACAGTTAAAATTGTTAATCAATTAACTGGTGATTTTGAGTTTAATTCCCCACAAACTCTTGTAGCATTTGCTTTGGGTATGACATTATTTATTCTAACTCTTTTGATGAATGTCCTTGCTCTTTACATTGTGCGTAGATATCGGGAACAATATGAATGAATGAAGTTTTTCTTTCGCATCGTTACAATATTGATCTTAGACATCGATATTGGGCTGAACGTCGTTTTCGAGCTTATGGTCTGGTTGCTATTTTTGTTGGTTTGTTTTTTTTATCTTCTCTTTTATGGTCTATCGTTGATCAGGGTTATACTGCTTTTTTCAAAAGTGAAATGACATTATCAGTCCATTTAGATGGAGAGATTATTGATCCAAGTGGTCAATACAGAACAAATCCACAAATATTAATAACTGCTAATTACCCACTTCTTGTACGAAATGCCTTAGCAAAAAAGCTTGGTATAGATCAAAATGATAACACATCATTGCGCGATATTAATCGTATGTTTTCAAGTAGTGTACGTGTTCAATTACGCGAAATGGTGACGAAGAATCCAGAGTTAATTGGAACTACGCAAAAAATCAAAATTTTAGCGGCTGCGGATATTGATTCCGCTTATAAAGGACACATTGATTTACGCGTAGGAGAAAAAAAACGCAAAGTTTCTGATCGTCAAATAGAATGGATGAAACGTTTATCCCATGACGGAACGCTTTATAAAACATTCAATTTTGGTTTTTTTACATTTGGTGCTTCAAGTCGTGCCGAGACTGCGGGATTAGGTGTGGCTATAGTTGGTTCTTTTTATATGATAGTTATAGTTTTGATGATTTCACTGCCAATAGGAATAGCAACAGCTCTTTATCTTGAAGAATACTCACGAAAAAGCAAATTTACAGACTTTATTGAGATTAATATCAATAATCTTGCAGCAGTTCCTTCGATTATTTTTGGTCTTCTTGGATTATCTGTTTTTATTAATTTTTTCGGATTACCGCGTTCAGCATCTTTTGTTGGGGGGCTCGTTCTGGTTCTTATGACATTGCCAACCATCATTATTGCTACCCGTTCTGCTTTGAGGGCTGTTCCTTTTTCGATTCGAGCTGCAGCTTTAGGACTGGGAGCATCAAAAACGCAGATGGTTTTTCATCATGTTGTCCCTTTAGCTGCACCAGGTATTTTAACTGGTACTATCATTGGTGTGGCTCAGGCATTGGGCGAAACAGCTCCTTTACTTTTAATTGGAATGGTTGCTTTTGTTGTGAATGTTCCTGCTACGCCAATGGACCCAGCGACCGCTTTGCCTGTTCAAATTTTTATGTGGTCGGGTGAAGCGGAGCGTGCTTTTGTTGAAAAAACATCAGGTGCTATTATTGTATTGATGTTTTTTCTCGCAGCCATGAATATTTTTGCTATTTTTTTACGCAGAAGATTTGAACGCCGCTGGTAGTTTTAATAAGATTTAAGTCATGAATTAAAGTAAGATGAGTTCTGTAATGAAGATTAAAATGCGTGGTGAAGATGTGAAGGTTTTTTATGGAGATAAAGAAGCACTTCATGGGGTTACTCTTGATATTCCTGAGCGTCAAGTTACTGCTTTGATTGGGCCTTCAGGTTGCGGAAAATCAACTTTTTTACGTTGCTTTAACCGTATGAATGATATAATTGAAGGTGCTAAAATAATGGGTCTTATTACCTTAGATGGGGAGGATATTTATGATTCTCGGATTGATGTTGTAGAACTGCGTGCACGTGTTGGAATGGTTTTTCAAAAGCCAAATCCTTTTCCAAAATCTATTTTTGAGAATGTTGCTTATGGGCCGCGTATCCATGGCCTAGTAAGATCACGTGCTGAGTTGTATGATGTTGTTGAAAAAAGTTTAAGGCAGGCAGGGTTATTTGAAGAAGTAAAAGACCGTCTTCACGAGGCAGGGACGAGTTTGTCAGGAGGGCAGCAACAGCGTTTATGTATTGCGCGCGCCATTGCAGTTAGTCCTGAGGTTATTTTAATGGACGAACCTTGCTCTGCTCTTGATCCAATTGCAACGGCGCGCATTGAAGAGCTTATAGATGCATTGCGACAAAATTATACAATCGTTATTGTTACGCATTCGATGCAGCAGGCAGCACGTGTTTCTCAATATACTGCTATGTTCCATTTAGGGCACTTGGTTGAAGTTGGTGCAACTGAAATGATATTCACCTCACCAAAAGAGCAACGTACGCAGGATTATATTACTGGGCGTTTTGGATAGGTGAATTGAGGAGTATAGGATATGTCTATGAACCATACTGTCCGTTCTTACGATGCAGAGCTAAAATACTTAAAAGCAAAGATTACGGAAATGGGACAGCATGCGGAAAGCATGATCGAACGTTCTGTTGCATCAATTGTAAGCAATGATTTTCAGCTTGCTACTACGGTTATTACCGATGATTTATTTTTGGATGAAGTGGAGCGCGATATTGATGAGAAAGCGGTTACCATTATTGGTAAACGCCAGCCTATGGCTGTTGATTTGCGTGAAATTGTTGGCGCTATTCGCATTTCTTCAGATCTTGAGCGTATTGGGGATATGGCCAAAAACATTGCTAAGAGGGCTATTGCTATTTCAGAAATTCGCCAACCTGCAAGCTTTTATTGTGGACTTGAGACGATAACAGCTTTGGCACTCAACCAATTAAAGGAGGTGTTGAGTGCTTACAACAATCGTTTATTGAATCGTGCTGATGCAGTACGCGATCGCGATGGTAAAATTGATTCTTTGTATACATCTCTTTTCCGTGAACTTTTAACTTACATGATAGAAGATACGCGCAATATTACAGTATGTACGCATTTGTTGTTTTGTATAAAAAGCATTGAACGGATTGGCGATCACGCTACTAATATTGCTGAGACATTGCATTATATCATAACAGGTTATCATATGTCCTCTGATCGTCCGCGTGATGATCTAACATATAAAGTTGGGATAGAGGAAAAAATAGATTAGGATTTTGTTATTGAAAATGAGATAAGGAGCATCTCCTGATGTGTGAAGGTTAATATTTTGCAGTCATGCTTGGTCGTTTATTGATTGAATTTACAAAGTCTGTGAAAAGATTTATCCTTTTATAATTAAGATTTTTTTATTTTTTCTTTTATACTTTGCCAATTTCTCTGTGTTAGAGATTTATTGGGCAGAACTGTTAACCATATACCTTCCTTTAAGATGTATTCGATGAAAAAAGAATTTTGGATTATTTTAGTTATTTTTTGTATGGTACCTTTTGTAATTGTTGGATGTGCTTCTGATCATTTAGGTTTCAAAAAAAATAATGATAACAAAAAGATGAAAACAGTGGCATATCCATTGACAGAGCGTCAATGTCTTATGCGGGCAATGTATTTTGAATCCAATCGTACGAGTCGTGAAGGAATGATTGCAGTTGGAACAGTCGTTATGAATCGCGTCAATTCGACTGCTTATCCAAGGACAATTTGTGGTGTTGTTGGTCAATACAAACAGTTTGCTCCTGGTGTTTTAACGCGGCCCATGAATGAGCCTGCATCTGTTGCTCGTGTTCGAGAGGCGGCTGATGCTGTTTTACATGGTGAACGGGATAAGAAGGTCAAAAGCGCTATGTTTTTTCATACCGCTGGTTTGTCCTTTCCTTATAAAAATATGCATTATGTGCATATTGCAGGAGGAAATGCCTTTTATGAACGGCGGGCACGTGATGGATCACGTCAAGTACCTGCAAATAATCGTCCTTATGATGTTGCTTATGCTTTTGCTCAAGAACGTTCTAGAAATACGCTGGATTTTATGAATTTAGATTCAGAAAGTAGAGCAACAAGAGCAAAAGAAAAACGAAATGCAGTTCTTTTTACGGATGTAACACAGGAAAGTAATGTTCGTAGCATACCCTTTGTTGTTGCAGAACTTAACAGAATCCCTATACCAACGCGTTCACCCAACTGGATGAATAAGGGAAATAAAGCCAGATCAGTTGTGGTGTATTCTGTACCTTCGAAGGATCAGTTAAATTTGATTGTTGCAATGTTAGAAGAGCAGCACAAAATTCGGTGATTTTTCATAATCAAAGAAAAGAGTACTGATAATGTATCTTGATGCTCATGAGAAAATTTCTTAATTATCTTGCATTAATTGTGATAAAGGTGAGGATTAATTCATAGAAGGGATAGGATCGTGTTTTCACTCCTACTAGAGGAGTGTGTTCATTGTTTCTTGTTTCCATAGAGTTAAAGGGTTTGTGCGTTTGAAGCAATGCCTTTCTTAATCGAGGAGCATTTGTTGGTAGTATCGAAATGCACCTTGGAGCAAGGAAAATTTTAACATATGTGTTGTTATAGAATTGAAAGTTGTGTAACAGATTTTGCGAAATAATAAGGGGGCAAGACGATGAGGCAAATCTGTTTTGATACAGCATTATTTGTGATTTTAATAGTAATCTTCATTAATGAAAATTCTGAACGCGTATGTTGCGTTAAGATTGGGTGATTCCAAATATTTTTGGAATGTAAATCGTTTATTGTGAAAAATTGTAGTGCGTGAAGACAATAAAATGGTGATTTGTATGGATTGGGTGGTCCGATTGGATAGGATGAAATTTGATATAGCTGATATTTGTAAAATGGAGAAAAAACTTCTAGGAAATGGGGATTTAGTATTCTTCGATGAGATTTTATTTACAAATGTTAATTTTTGGAAAGATGTATGCCTGAGCTTCCTGAAGTAGAAACGGTTCGACGCGGACTTGCTCCTATTTTAACTGGAGCAAAGGTTATGTCTGTAAAAATTAACCGTCAAGATTTGCGTTTTCCTTTTCCAGAAGCATTTTCTGAACGTCTCGTAGGTAGGACGGTTTTGGAACTTGGTCGGCGTGCAAAATATTTATTATTTTATCTTTCAGAGGGCGAAACGGTTTTGAGTCATTTAGGAATGTCAGGATCATGGCGTTTAGAGAAGAATGTTTTAAGAAAAAAACATTATTCTACGGGTAAATCGATTTTACATGATCACCTTATTATGAATGTGCAAGCAGAAAATGGCTATGTTTACCGCTTAGTATATAATGATCCTCGCCGTTTTGGATTTATGCAGCTAGCAGATACAGCGAATCTTTACAAGAATCCATTTTTAAAAAATTTGGGATTAGAGCCGACGAGCAACGAATTTTCTGGTACCTATTTGCAAAAGGTTTTTGCTAGTAAGAAAACACCTCTTAAAATAGCTCTGCTAGATCAGTCTATTATTGCGGGTCTTGGAAATATTTATGTTTGTGAAGCACTTTGGCGTAGTCATTTATCACCAAGACGTAGTGCTTCGACATTGGCATTAGAAAGTGTTCGTGCACGCAAATTGGCAAAAAATCTAGCTAACAATATACGAAATGTGATTGCTGAAGCAATTTTTTCTGGAGGATCTTCTCTGCGTGATTATATGCATGCAGATGGTTCATTTGGATATTTTCAACATTGTTTTTCGGTTTATGGGCGAGAAGGAAAGGAATGTTTACAGTGTGGAATGCTCATTGTGCGTATTGTCCAATCAGGGCGTTCAAGTTTTTACTGTCCACGGTGTCAAAAATAAATAAGATGCCTTGCAAAATCTTATAACAGGCTTAAAGTCATGGATATGATTTTTTGAAGATGAAGAGGTTTTTGTGTTAGACAGAGTTTTAACTTATCTAGATGAGAATGTAGAAAAAAGTCTTGAACGTCTTTTTTCTTTTTTACGTTTCCAGTCGATTTCTACAGATTTATCCTATAAAGATGCATGTTGTAGAGCTGCTGATTGGCTGGTAGAGGATTTAAAAAGTATTGGTTTTGATGTTTCACGTCGTAATACGCCAGGTCATCCAATGGTTGTTGGGCATCATGCAGGGCCTTCAAAAAATTGTTTACATGTCCTTTTTTATGGGCATTATGATGTTCAACCGGTTGATCCATTAAATTTATGGGAAGATGATCCATTTGAGCCTTCTTTAAAAGAGCGAGATGGAGAAAAGGTTATTTGTGCGCGTGGCGCTTCAGATGACAAAGGTCAGCTGATGACTTTTATTGAAGCATGCCGTGCATTTAAAAAAGAGACAGGCCATCTTCCTATTAAAGTAACTGTTTTATTTGAAGGTGAAGAAGAGAGTGGTTCTCCTTCACTTGTTCCTTTTTTGAGAGAAAATATTGATGAGTTGAAGGCTGATTGTGCATTGGTTTGTGATACATCAATGTGGGATTCTAATACACCATCGATTTCTACGGGTCTTCGTGGTCTCTTAGGTGAAGAAGTTATTATCAAAGCTGCAAATTGTGATTTGCATTCTGGTTATTTTGGGGGTGCAGCTGCCAATCCTATTCGTATTTTGGCTAAGATTTTAGGGGGGCTTCATGATGAGGAGGGACGAGTAACCCTTTCTGGGTTTTACGAGGGTGTAGAAGAGACACCTAAAGAAATCTTGAAATCGTGGAGCGAGCTCAATTGTAATGCTGAAAAGTTTTTAGGTCCTGTAGGTCTTGCCATTCCTTCTGGAGAAAAGGGGCGGAGTATTTTAGAGCAAGTATGGGCTCGTCCTACAGCAGAAATAAATGGTATTAGTGGGGGATATGAGGGAGAAGGGATTAAAACAGTCATTGCCTCTCAAGCGATTGCAAAGGTTTCTTTTCGATTAGTACATAAACAAAATCCAGAAAAAATACGTCAGACGTTTCGTGATTATGTTCGCAGTTTTATTCCTGCTGATTGTACAGTCACATTTAAAGAACAAGGTGCTTCTCCAGCTATTCAGCTTCCCTATGATTCGCCTTTTATTGAAGCAGCAAAAAATGCATTATCACAGGAATGGGAAAATCCTGCTGTATTAACTGCTATGGGTGGTTCTATTCCGATTGTTGGAGATTTTCGAGCAATTTTCAATATGGAAACTGTTTTAGTTGGATTTGCATTGGCAGATGATCGTATTCATTCGCCGAATGAAAAATATAATCTAAAATCATTTCATAAAGGTCAGCGGTCTTGGGCGCGTATTCTTGCAACTTTGGCGCAAATAGGAGGTTAGATGGCAGAGATTCGTGTTCATCAGGGTGATTTACCAAACTTGGATAATTATGATATTGATTCTGTTGCAGTTGATACTGAAACTTTAGGGTTACAACCGCATCGTGATCGTTTATGTGTTGTGCAGCTTTCTTCTGGAGATGGTACTGCTGACATTATACAGATTGCTAAAGGGCAAAGAAGTGCTCCTAATTTAGTCAAGTTGCTTGAAGATAAGGAAATTACTAAAATATTCCATTTTGGACGTTTTGATCTTGCCATTTTGGCGCATACATTTGGTGTTATGCCAGAGGTCGTTTTTTGTACGAAAATTGCTTCAAAGCTTACTCGTACCTACACAGATCGTCATGGATTGAAAGAGATTTGTTGTGAATTATTAAACATTAATATTTCCAAGCAGCAGCAATCTTCAGATTGGGCGGCAGAGACTTTATCACGTGCACAAATTGAATATGCGGCGTCGGATGTTTTGTATTTGCATCGTTTAAAAAGTGTTCTTGAAGAACGATTAATACGAGAAGATCGGGAGAACGTTGCAAAAGCATGTTTCCAATTTTTACCTATTAGAGCAAAACTTGATCTTTTGGGATGGCCAGAGGTTGATATTTTTGCACACAGCTAGGCCAAAAAAAATTGCTCTCAAGCTGAAAATAGAGAGGATAGTTTATACAAACAGAAAAAATACCTCACACTTATTTCTCTGTTCTCTCATTTATTTTTTATTACGATGTTTATGGTAAAGTTTTGCGCGATGGCACAACTTAGCTTAAAGGTTTTGTAATAAAATACAATTTACAAATGTGTTTTTCGAAGATTTAAAACTATTTTTATCTAAGCTTTGTCAAATATGGTTTCATTTTTATGGAACTTACAGTAGATAAATATAGCATCAATATTCAAGTAATATGCGGTATGTGTGAATGTTGTTGGGATTGCATTGAGTAACATAAAGCACGATGTTGTTATCAAAAAAATGAGTTATTTATCTATATGCTGTATCCTATATCCAACCATGTATCATTTTTACCTATTATAAATTTATGGATTTGTACGCTAATATATCTCAAAAATTTTATTTATTTTGAAATCAAAATGTTACGATTTTATTTTTATGCTTCTTGTAGAAATAGAAAATTGGCGCTCTATGTAAGACACATTATGTATAATTAAATTATAAAGGTAAAACTATGAACATAAAACATTTTATTACACGCTCTGCTTTTGTTTCAATTTTTGCGATTCAGGGAACCAGTCTTATGGCATTCCAAAGATTGGCTCTTGATGCATCTCCCGTAGCTGCTTCCTTTAGTAATTCTTTTCTTAATGAACAAGATAACATCCCTTTGGATAAAGTTTTTCAAACAAAATTTTCTTATTCTTACAACGATGGGTGGGAAGAAAGCGCTCATTTATTACCCGTGGCATCTCAAATTAAAAAGAGACATAAGAACTCTGGAAACAGGCCAAGACGACCAAGTCTATTTACACGTGGTCCGATGTCATTCTAGCAAACAGACGACAGTTTTAAGATTATATGATTTTGTTCTCAGGTAATTGAAGGGTAAATGCAGAATATTGGTCGGGGGGGCTTTTATTGGGATGTTTGGTTGATAGAGCTTGACGTTTCATGTTTTTTACAGGTGTATCATTTTTACTACAGATATCTGAAATTAGCGCACTATATGACACCACATGTTCAAATATCAGCTATTGGAGAAAAATGATGAATATAAAATGGTTAATGACAGCTTCTGCTTGCGCTTTAATTTCAGCTTCTATAGCGAAGGCAGCGGATGTTATGGTTCCTTTAGATCCGACGCCAGCTGCACCAGTTATTGTTGCTCCTACTTTTTCTTGGACAGGTTTTTATATTGGTGGTCAAATTGGTAATTTTTCGAGTAAGACTCGCAGGAACACTATAGGAAACGACAGACCCTTTCCTGTTAATGAAAATTTTTTGCCCAAACCATCGGGTTTCATGGCTGGTCTTTATGCAGGTTCTAATGCTGATCTCGGTAATGGTCTTATTTTGGGTGTTGATACGGATATTGTTTGGACTGATAAGGATGACAGTAAGATTGGGCAGGCGTCTTCAATTGCTCAAGGTCAGATAGCATATGTTGAAAATATGCTAAAAAATGCTGGAATTAAGGTTGTTAATGGAGCAATACACGCTGGTGATGAACGAGTTAATGGTTTTACTCTTAAAGAAAAATGGTCTGGTGCAACGCGTTTGCGGATCGGTTTTGCTGCTGACCGTATTATGCCTTATCTCGCTGGTGGTGTTGCTTATGCACGGCTTCAAGACATTATGTCGATATCAGTAAGGGCAAAAGACCATGGTCCAGTAATTGTTTCTGGTAATTTGTTAGATGAAACAAAAACATTGGTTGGTTATGCTGTTGGTGCTGGTATTGATTTTGCAATGGCTAATAATGTTATTGTGCGTGCGGAATATCGCTACTCAGACTTTGGTAAGAAAAAATTTATGGATGATATACAAGAACTTGGTTACAAGACTAACGATTTCCGTGTTGGTGTGGCTTATAAATTCTAATTTAGCACAATATTGAATTACTAGGAGATCTCGTTTTGAGAGGGGTCTCTATTTTTCGTGATTGTGTCATTTTTGCTACAGATTTTTTTTTGCATTTGTGTAACATTGCCCCTATAAATTAATTTAGGAGCAAAATTTATGAATATTAAACATTTAATGACGACCTCTGTTGCCGCTTTGACTTTATCTTCTGCGGCACAGGCTGCGGATGTTGTAGTCCCTGCTCGTGAGATGGCGCCAGCTGTTACTGCTACTACTACCGCTCCTGCGTTTTCTTGGACGGGTTTCTATATTGGTGGTCAGATTGGTGGTTTTTCAAGTAAAGTGGGTATAAGTGAGAAACATGCAAATATTGGTTCTTATACCGACAATAAGGATGGAATACCTCAACCTTCGGGTTTTATGGGTGGTGCTTATGCAGGTTCTAACATTGATCTTGGAAATGGTCTTGTTCTTGGTATTGAAACGGGTGCAGTTTGGGCAGATCAGGAAAAAACGGGCACAATTTCTTCAGTAGCTCTTGATGCGGCGGGTATTGCAGCTCTTAATGCAGCGTTCGATTTGAAAGGCGATAATGTGCTTGCAGTTAACGATAGGCAAGATAATGTCTTTACTTATAAAGAAAAATGGTCTGGTGCAACGCGGGTTCGTGTTGGTTGGTCGACTGCTGGAAACATGTTGCCTTATGTTGCAGGTGGTGTCGCTTATGCGCAGATGCAGGGTATTTCTACAGCTTTAGAGGTAAAACAACCGTCGGGTAAGGTAGCAGCTACTTCTTCGGAAATAGATGAAACAGCTACAATGGTTGGTTATACTGTTGGTGGTGGTATTGATTTTGCAGTAAATAGCAATGTTGTGTTGCGTGCGGAGTACCGTTACTCAGACTTTGGTAAAAAGAAATTTTCAAAAGAAAATCTTGAAGTGAGCTACAAAACTAATGATTTTCGTGTTGGCGTAGCTTATAAATTCTAAATTTAGTGCAAGATTAAATTGTTAGGAGACCTCGTTTGAAGCGGGGTTTCTATTTTTTTGTGACTGTATCATTTTTGCTACAGATATTTTATTTTAGATGCTTTATATATAATTCGTTTTGGATATTTGGAGATATTTTATGAATACGAAACGTTTGATAGAAGTGTCTATTTTTGCTTTAATTTCTGCTTCCACAGCGCAAGCAGCGGATGTCATGGCTCCTCATCAGCCGATACATGCTGTTTCACCTGCTCCTGCTGTTGTAGCGCCTGCCTTTTCATGGACAGGTTTTTACTTTGGTGCTCAGGTTGATAGTTTTTCAAGTAAGGTCGATATGAACTTTGTTGATGATGGTCAAGCTGCTCCAGTGGGTGATGATTTGACGCCAAGGCCTTCAGGTATTACAGGTGGTCTTTATGCAGGTTCTAATATTGATCTTGGGGACGGATTTGCTCTTGGTGTTGATACAGATTTCATGTGGTTTAAACGGGGAAAGACAAAAAATATCGTTTTAGATACATCTGATTACCCTGTACTAAGGGAGTCTGGGAGAGTTCGTAGAGCAGCACCACCAGCACCACCAGCACCACCAGCACCACCAGTAGCACTTCCACACGGAACGCACGCTTCTTCTGGTAAGTTGAACAGTGGTGGTAGCTCGTCTCAAGGTCATCATAGCGGAACAAGCAGATCTTCTGTTAGTCATACGGTGCATTCTGCAGTAAGTTTAGCTGGATCCACTTCACAAAGTAGACCAGCAACTGTGAATGCAAAAGGTGTTAATGCGCACAATGCAGCACAGGCCAGAGGAATGGCTTCAGCCTTTGGTTTTGATATCGAGGATGATTTTGATACTTTAAGTCACACTCTAAAACAGAATTGGACAGGCGCTACGCGGGTACGTGTTGGTTTTGCTGCTGATCGTATTATGCCTTATGTTGCTGGTGGTATTGCTTATACACAGCTCCAAGATACATTTTCTATATCGAGCAAAGAAGAATCTGCTTCCAAGAATATATTGGATGAAACAAAAACATTGGTTGGTTACACCCTTGGTGGTGGTGTTGATTTTGCAGTGATGGATAATATCATTTTTCGTGCAGAATACCGTTACTCAGACTTTGGTAAAAAGAAATTTTTAAAAGAAGAGCTTGAAGTTAGTTACAAAACTAATGATTTCCGTGTTGGTGTAGCTTACAAGTTCTAATTATCATTCAAGCTAAGCTGTTGAGGGAGCTCTGCCTACGGTGGGGCTCTTATTTTTTTAAGGGGATCATTTTATGGTTTCCTTTCTTCGCTCTTTCATGATAAAGCCCATAAGACGTTATGATAATCTTCTTGATCGCTGCTTGATACGAACTATTGTTTTGTCTCTTCCCATGGATCAAAAAAACGGAGTTGCAGGGTTCAGGGAAATTATGAAAAAATAAAATCGTAAAAGTGGACAGGAATCTTTCACAATGGCTGTGAAAAATAAGACAATGGATTATTCAAAAACTCTTTATTTGCCACAAACAAACTTTCCAATGCGTGCAGGACTACCGCAAAAAGAGCTGGAATTGATAGCACGGTGGAAAGACATAGGTCTTTATGTTCAATTGCGGCAGCAAGCAAAAAATCGTCCACTTTATGTTCTTCATGATGGTCCGCCCTATGCAAATGGCAATATTCATATAGGCCATGCTTTAAACAAAGTTTTAAAGGATGTTGTTGTTCGTGCATTTCAAATGCGCGGTTTTAATGCAAATTATGTGCCTGGTTGGGATTGTCATGGACTTCCGATTGAATGGAAGGTTGAAGAAAAATACCGTGCACGGGGAAAAAACAAGAACGATGTACCTCTTAACGAATTTCGTCAAGAGTGTCGTGAATTTGCTCAGCGTTGGATAACTATTCAAAGCGAGGAGTTTCAGCGTCTTGGAGTTGTTGGAGATTTTAATGCTCCCTACACCACAATGGCTTTTCATTCAGAAGCGTGCATTGCTAAAGAACTTATGAAATTTGTTATGTCGGATCAGATTTATCGTGGCTCGAAGCCTGTAATGTGGTCTGTTGTGGAACGTACGGCTTTGGCTGAGGCAGAAATTGAATACCACGATCATGAATCAGAAGTTATTTGGGTTAAGTTTCCTATTTTACAGGCAGATTCTGATGATTTATATGGTGCTTATGTAGTTATTTGGACGACGACTCCATGGACAATTCCTGGAAATCGCGCAATTAGTTATTCTTCTCAGATTTCTTATGGTGTTTACGAAGTTGAAAGTACGGAAAACGATTTTGGTCCTCAAATTGGAGAAACACTTCTTTTTGCTGATATTTTAGCTTTAGAATGTGCAAAAAAAGCAAAACTTGTTTTGAAGCGTTTGCGTGCTATTTGTGCTGATGAGCTTAAAAACATCATTCTTTCTCATCCATTGAGAGGGTTAGCTGGAGGTTATAATTACAAGGTTGCGATGCTTGATGGTTCGCACGTGACAGATAGTGCTGGTACAGGTTTTGTTCATACAGCGCCTAGCCATGGTCGTGAAGATTTTGAAATTTGGAACTCTTATAAATCTACATTGGAGAAAGCAGGGATTGATCCATCCATACCTTTTCCTGTTGATGACGCTGGATTTTATACACAAGATGCTCCTGGTTTTGGTCCAGATCGTAACGGGAAGGCTGTACGCGTTATTGATGACAATGGAAAAATGGGTGATGCTAATAAAGAGGTTATTAATGCTTTAATTGAAGCAGATAGATTGTTTGCACGTGGTCGTTTAAAACATTCTTATCCCCACAGTTGGCGTTCAAAAAAACCGATCATTTTTCGTAATACGCCACAATGGTTTGTTTCAATGGATAAAGATCTTGGAGATGGTTCAACTTTACGCAGTAGGGCTTTAAAAGCTGTTTCAATGACGCGTTTTATTCCACCTTCGGGTCAAACTCGTCTGATTTCTATGATAGCAGATCGTCCTGATTGGGTTCTTTCTCGCCAGCGTGCTTGGGGAGTTCCTATTTGTATTTTTGCAAATAAAGATGGTTTTGTTCTTAAAGATGAGCAAGTGAATGAGCGTATTTTGCAGGCTTTTGAAGAAGAAGGTGCTGATGCGTGGTTTAGTGAAGGAGCGCGTGAACGTTTTTTAGGTGAACGTGCACATGAGCCTTGGATTCAAGTTCGTGATATTCTCGATGTTTGGTTTGATTCTGGAGCAAGTCATGGTTTTGTGTTAGAAAATAGAGATGATCTAAAGTGGCCTGCCGATGTTTATTTGGAGGGATCTGACCAGCATCGTGGATGGTTTCAGTCTTCTCTTTTGGAAAGTTGTGGGACACGCGTTTGTTCACCTTATAAGGCTGTAGTTACGCACGGCTTTACTTTAGATGAAAATGGCAAAAAAATGTCTAAATCTTTAGGCAATACTGTTGTTCCTCAGGAGATTATTAAGACTTCAGGTGCCGATATTTTTCGTCTTTGGGTGACGATGACTGATTATTGGGAAGATCAGCGTTTAGGAAAAAAAATTCTTCAGGCAAATGTAGATTCATATCGTAAGTTACGAAATGCAATTCGTTGGATGCTCGGAACTTTAACGCATGATGAAGGAGAAGAAATATCTTATTTTGCGCTTCCAGATCTCGAAAAATTTATATTGCATAGACTTTTTGAACTCGATCAATTGATTAATAAAGCCTATGATAATTTTGATTTTAAGAAGGTTATGCGTTCATTATTAGATTTTTCGATCATTGAGTTGTCGGCATTTTATTTTGATATTCGCAAAGATTCTCTTTACTGTGACGCACCCTCATCGGATAAGCGTAAGGCTTCTTTGCAGATTGTTCGTGAAGTTTTTGAGAGAATGGTAACATGGTTGGCTCCGATGCTGCCTTTTACGATGGAAGAGGCTTGGTTGGAGCGTTATCCGGAAAGTCAATCGATACATTTAGAACAGTTTCGACCTGCGCAAGAAGAATGGCAGAATGAATCTTTGTCTGAGCGTTGGAAAAAGATTCGGCAAATTCGTAAAGTTGTAACTGGCGCTTTAGAGCTTGAGAGGGCTAGCAAAAATATTGGATCATCTTTGGAAGCAGCTCCTATTGTTTTTATTTCTAATCCAGTTTTACTTGAAGCCATAGAAAATTTAGATATGGCGGAAATTTGTATTACAAGTTCTTTAACAATTATTTCGGATATACCACCTTCAGATGCTTTTATTTTAGATGATGTTGAAGGTGTTGGAGTGCGTTTTAGAAAAGCGGGCGGCACAAAATGTGCTCGATCATGGCGTTATACACAAGATGTTGGAAGCGATCCGGCTTATCCTGATGTTTCTGCTCGCGATGCGGCTGCTTTACGAGAATTACAGATGCTGGGAAAGATTTGAGATTTTAAATAAAATATGGAAAAGCGCAAGATTTTAACAGCATTTTAATGCTTAACCTGTGTTCATTGGCGGTTTAAAACTGTTTGTGTGGAATGTTTGGCAGAGCAGGTCTTTAAGATTGATGCAGTGAAGAAGTATTTGTTCTGTCATGTAGTTTTTGTTTTACAAAGAAGGTCTAACAATTAACTGGAATGTTGACTCCGCTGATCCAGATTTCATGGTTATACATGAAACAATGATGGGCAGTATTTTTTTATGGGGATAGGGGTAAAGGTGAAAAAACAGAGTGTTTCTATAGTATTCTTAAATTATACTATCATTTAGGAAAATTGTTGAAGAATGCTTAAAAAATATTTTGGTGAGAAGTTCACTATTCTTTAAAGGACATTTTATCTTGTTAAAGATATAGGCATTTTAGTAAAGAACAAAAATTGTCTTTAATAACGTTTTCGAGCAAAAAATTCTTTTAGCAGTTGAGCAGCTTCTCTTTCTTTAAACCCAGAATAAACTTCAGGTTTGTGATGACAGGTTGGTTGTTGGTAAAGGCGTGGTCCGTGTTTGACAGCACCACTTTTAGGATCGTCTGTTGCATAGTATAAACGCCGTATGCGTGCAAATGAGATAGCTGTTGCACACATAGCGCAAGGTTCAAGCGTTACATAGAGGTCACAATTGGAGAGTCTTTCACTTTTTAATATCTCACAAGCCGTACGGATAACACGTATTTCTGCATGACCGGTAGGATCATGCGCAGCTTTTACATAGTTACCAGCGCGTGCAATAATTGTTTTTCCGTGTGTTATAACAGCTCCTACAGGGACTTCATTTTTCTTTTCTGTCCATTGTGCTTCTAAAAGAGCTATTTCCATGGGAGTTAAAGTCATAGTATTTTTTTTATTTAAGTGTATAAGACAAAAAATATTTTCCATATGAGAGGGTGCTAAGAAATAGACACTATTTTCATTTCATAACGAAAAAGATATAATTTTTAAAGTGTTTAAAATTAAATTTGCAAGTAAACAAATCTTGTTGTCTTTAAAAGATAGCAAATCGTATACAATTATGTTAATTCATGCTTTTCTGGATAAGCGATATGGTGCGTACAAATGTTTGCTGAACGTGCTAAAAGAGGCTAGTGTGAAAAGCAAATGAATGAAAACAGTGAAAGTGAGAGGATTGCTAAACGATTAGCACGTGCTGGTATTGCGTCGCGTCGTGATGCAGAAATGATGATTATCGCAGGTCGTATTGTTGTTAATGGAACGGTTATAACGACACCTGCTTTTAACGTTACTTGTTCTGATGTTATTGCAGTTGATGGTAAGCCTTTACCTCCCATAGAACGGACACGATTGTGGCTTTATCATAAGCCAGCAGGGCTTGTTACTACTAACCGTGATCCCGAAGGTAGACCAACAGTATTTAATAGTTTACCTAAGGAAATGCCTCGTGTTCTTTCTGTAGGAAGGCTTGATATCAGCACAGAGGGACTTTTGCTGCTAACAAATGATGGAGGTTTAGCACGCGTATTAGAGCTTCCTTTAACAGGGTGGATACGTAAATATCGGGTTCGTGCTCATGGAAAAGTGAAGCAGAGTGTACTTGATAACTTGAAAAATGGCATTGTTATTAATGGTATTTTTTATGGTTCAATTGAGGCATCGATTGAGCGTGAACAGGGAGCGAATGTATGGCTTTCTGTTGCTTTGCGTGAAGGAAAAAATCGTGAAATAAAGAATGTTTTGGGAGCATTAGGGCTGTTTGTTAATCGTTTAATTCGCATATCTTATGGTCCATTTCAGCTGCATAATTTAGAAGCAGGAGCTGTTTGTGAGATAAAAGGTCGAGTATTGCGTTATCAATTAGGTGAAGATTTAATTATGCAAGCTAATGCAAATTTTGATGCTCCTATCATTAGACCATTTCAAAATACTACAATTTCTTCAAAAAAAACAAGTCGTGAAAATCGTCTGACGGAAAATAAAAATGAGTGGATTTTTTCGAGTGAAGGAAAAACTCAGCAAGGACAACGAGGTGGGTTTGCTGAGTATAGTCGATTACGATTGATGAAAAAAATTGATGAAAAACAATTTTCTCATAATAAAATACAAGATAAAAAATTAGGTCATTTTCGCCGTTCTAATGTTTGGATGGCTCCGAAGAGTACTCATAGGAAACATTTTCATAATGAGAATATCTTCCACAATGATGAGAGTGATTTAGCGAGAAAGAGATCCTCTTACAAAAGTAAAGAAAAATCGTCACAAACTCAATTACGGAAAGACAAAAGCGTTAATTTTAATCAAGAATGCGAAAAAAAATCTCATGGTGGCGTAAATTTTTTTAGTAAGAAGAATCATTTTTTAAAGACAGCAGAAAAAGTTACAAAAAGTGGTCGTGGTGCGCGTTTTTTTGAAAATGAGAAAGGGAGAAAATCGTGTAGTGATGTCATAAAAAGGTCTAAATTATGCAGAGGTGGTACAAAAAGCTCCAAGTTATTTAAGGGATCGTATGCGGGTCATTGGCGGTAAATTTGCAGGGCGTATTTTGTTTGCTCCTACTGGTCATTCTATTCGCCCAACAAGTGATCGTACGCGTGAAAGCTTATTTAACATTCTTGCTAGTCGAGAAGAACAGTTTTGGAGAGATAAGAGAATTTTAGATCTTTTTGCGGGGACTGGTGCCTTTGGTATTGAGGCGCTTTCACGTGGTGCAAAGGCTGCCGTTTTTGTTGAAACTTCAATTGAGGGACGTGGTCTTATTCAAAAAAATATTGAATCCCTTGATCTGCAGTCAATGGGTCGTGTTTTACGTCGTGATGCGACTAAGCTTGGTAATATTGGGACGATGCTTCCGTTTGATGTGATTTGCGCAGATCCTCCTTATGGACATTGTTTGGGTGAGCGCGCTTTTGTTGAAGCTATGAAGGGAGGATGGGCAAAAGCTAGTACACTTTTTATACTTGAGGAAAAAAAAGGCGCGATTATTCGTTTACCTGATGTATTTTACGTGGATGATGAACGTTATTATGGTGATACCACGATACGTATTTATAAATTTCTATCATAATTTTTACTAATTGGTGCACAAGAGTTATATTGCCGTGTAAGTTTACAAAATTTCGTATTTGATGTGAATGAAAAAAGGAGTCTATGATGGCTGATAAAAACCAGATTGATAAAGCTGCATCATTGGTTGAATCAGCTAAACACTTTGGTGCAGATGCTGCTGATGCCGTTATAATTTGTACACATTCTACCCGTGTATCTGTTCGTTTGGGAAAGGTTGAATCGACAGAATCTTCAGAGAGTGATGATTTCACACTGAGAGTTTTTGTTGGTAAGAAAGTAGCGAGTGTTTCTGCTAATTTAACATCTCATCCAAAAGAATTAGCAAAGCGTGCTGTTGCAATGGCTAAAGCTTCTCCAGAAAATTTATTCGAAGGGTTGGCAGACAAGGAATTGTTGGTTACTCATCCTAAAGATCTTGATCTTTTTGATACGTTTGTTCCACACAGTAATTTTTTAATAGAGGATGCTTTAAAAATGGAAGAAGCAGCCCTTAATATTCAAGGGGTTAATAATTCTGGTGGAGCTGAAACAGTTTATGGCCGTAGTGGGTTTGTTCTTGTGACAAGTGATGGTTTTTGCGGAACTTATCAATCCAGTTATTTTTCACGTTTTTGTAGTGCACTTGCTGGTGAGGGTACAGCAATGGAGCGAGATTACGATTATACAACGGCTTTGCATTTTTCTGATTTAGAAGAAGCAGAAATTGTAGGTAGAAATGCGGGATTAGGTGCAGTCCGGCGTCTGGGAGCAGTTCGTGCAGATACAGGGGTTATTGATGTTATTTTTGACCCGCGTACTTCTCGTGGGATTGCAGGACATATTGCATGCATGGTTAATGGAGAATTTGTTGTTCGCAAAACAAGTATTTTACAAAATTTTTTGGGTAAGGCAGTAATGAAGTCTGATGTTAATGTGACAGATCAACCTTTGCGATTACGTGGAAATTCTTCTCGTCCTTTTGATGGAGAAGGAGTGGAAGGGAAAGCATTGAATATCATTGAAAATGGTGTTTTAAAAAATTGGCTTCTTTCATCGTCTTCAGCTCGTGCATTGGGTTTAAAAACCAATGGACGTGGTGTGCGTTCAGCATCATTAGTTCAGCCAGCAAGTACCAATTTTGCTATTGAACCGAGTGTAATATCACCTCACGATATGATCAAAGATTTGCAGAATGGGTTTTATGTGACAGAATTATTTGGGCATGGAATTGATTTTATTACAGGTCAGTATAGTCGTGGCGCTTCCGGTTTTTGGATTGAAAATGGTGAAATTACTCATCCAGTAAGCGAGGTGACTCTTGGTTCTGATTTACTTCATATGTTGGCACATTTAACTCCTGCAAATGATATTGATCGACGTTATAGTATATCTGCTCCAACATTGTTAATTGAGGGAATGACACTTGCAGGAAAATAATACGCAGTATTCTTCTGATTTAGCTCTTTTGCTTGATGTTTGTCGAGAGGCAAAGGATTTGGCAATGAGGTATTTTAGGTGTGAGTTGAACGTTTGGATAAAAGATGGTAATTCACCAGTTAGTGAAGCAGATTTGGCTGTTGATAAGTTTTTGAAGAAGAAGCTTCTTGAAGCACGTCCAAATTATGGATGGATTTCGGAAGAGACGAAAGACAGTAGAAAACAAGGGAGCTATAAACGCTATTTTGTCGTCGATCCTATTGATGGTACACGTGGTTTTCTTTCTGGAAATACCCATTGGTGTATTTCAGTGGCTATCATTGAGAATGGACGCCCTGTTGTGGGTGTTTTGCAGTGTCCAGCTCAGGAAGATGTTTACGCAGCCATTATTGGTTGTGGAGCAACATTAAATGGTGTAATGCTTCCTCGTTTGCAACAGCAGACTAATCGAAAATATAAAGTTTCGCTTGATAAATCGCTTTCCCAAAAATTGCCAAATGATTTTCGGAATCAAGTCAGTTTTTACCACTACATTCCCTCTCTTGCATATCGTGTTGTGCTTGTTGCTCAGGGTAAGATTGATGCTGTACTTGTTTATCCCAGTTGTTATGAGTGGGATATTGCTGCCGCCGATCTTATTTTACAGGAATGCGGCGGATGTTTTTTACCATTTGATAAATCTTCTATTTCTTATGGTATTGAGCCCTATCAATATGGATTTTTGATAGCTGGTAAAAGCAATTTTTGTCAAAATATGATAGATGTTATTCATCAGGCAAAGTTAATTTAACAGCATATAAAAACGCACTAAAATTTCTTAATGATATGGAGATATTCATGACTAAAGGAAACGAGGAAAAGCAATATTTACATCTTGTTTTTGGTGGGGAATTAAAAAGCCTTAGTAGCAACCAATTTAAGAATCTTGAAGATTTAGATGTGGTTGGTATTTTTCCAAATTATCAGTTAGCTCAAGAAGCGTGGAGGGCGAAAGCACAAAGCAGCGTGGACAATGCATTACAGCGTTACTACATCGTAGATCTACATAAATTTTTGGATAATGAAACAAACGATAGATAATAGAATTAGATTTATTTTACTTTTGGTAAAAGATTCAATTTTCTTGGATCAAAAAGACTAGATTATTGTACGAAGTAACATAATTCTTGTAATCTATTTATTATCACTTTGTTTGTGCAGCGTGTTTATTATGGAATCTGAATCTTTTTTTGGTTTGGGGATGGAGGATTATTTTATATGTTTTTTATTTAGAAGTGGATGCATAATTTGCAAAAATTTAAGGCTTTAATTGTATATTAAATGAAATAAAGTTCTTCATGTAAAAAAGGGGTGTTGTGTGGGCGCATCGATATTTAGAGATAGTTCTAAATTTCGCAAAAAAATAACTGAGATTAACGGATGTCTTATCTAGAAAGGTGCTGTAAAATTGGGGAAGGGGTTATTTAGTTAGCCAAACTATCTTCTTGCTCTGCTGTACAGCGTGTATTTCTCTATTCCTATAGGAAGAAAATTTTTAAAATATAAGATAAAATGCAGTTTTTACTTATAAAAATATGAACAGTATTTTACCAAAAGCAACGGATAAAATGAACAAAGAATTACGGAATAAAAGAAGATCATAGAAGTCTAAAAACAAATAAATGGGGTAATTCAAATGGTAGAATTAAAGGCACATACGGCTCTTTTAATTTATAGAATGATCGGATTTTGTTTACGTCCTATAGTACCCTTTTATTTGTTTCTACGTGCTGCACGTGGAAAAGAGGAGAGGGGGCGTCAGAAGGAGCGTTTGGGTAAAAGCTACAAAGTGCGTCCACAGAGCCCATTAATCTGGTTACATGCGGCGAGTGTTGGGGAAACACTTGCTCTTTTCCCTATTATTAATTACATTTTATCATTAAAAATCAATGTACTATTAACAACTGATACTGTAGCATCTTCTTCCCTTGTGAAGAAGCATTTTGGAAGCAGGTTAATTCATCAGTATGCTCCGTTAGATTTAGATTTGGCAGTGCATCGTTTTATAGATCATTGGAAGCCTGATTTGGCATTGATTTGTGAATCAGAAATTTGGCCGCTACGTATTAAAGAACTCGCAAAAATGCGGATTCCACAAATATTAGTTAACGCCCATATGTCCGAGCGCTCTTTTAAAGCTTGGCAAAAGCGAAGTGTTCTTGCTAAGCACATTTTTAAGGATATTGATATAGCGATTGCACAAAATGAAAGAGATGTGGCTTATTATCATGCTCTTGGGGTAAAGTCTGTTGCACTTTCTGGTAATCTTAAGGCCGATATTTTTCCGATTGAAGATAAAGAATTGCTCGAGCACTATCGTAGTGCTATCGGTGATCGTCCAGTTTGGGCAGCTGTTTCTACTCATGAAGGGGAAGAGCAAATAGTTTTTGAAGTTCACAAGATTCTTAAAAATTATTTACCGAATTTGTTGACAATTATTGTTCCTAGTCATTCTGAACGTTTAGAAGAGCTTGTTAAGATCTGTACTAATAAGGGGTTGCGTTTTGTTTATAGAAGTGACAATGTTGCTCCTGATCAGAAGACAGATATTTTATGGGGAGATACAGTTGGAGAAATAGGTCTTTTCCTTCGCTTGTCAAAAGTTGCGTTCATCGGTAAGTCATTATGTGGAGATGGTGGACATAACCCATTGGAGCTAGCTTTGTTTGATTCAGCTATTTTAACGGGACCTCACGTGTCAAATTTTCAGGAAATGTTTGGACAATTTTTAATGTGTGATGCAGCATGTATGGTTCAGGATACAAAACAGCTTGCCATTCAGGTTTATAGGCTTTTAACAAATGAAGAATTACGCAAAGAGATGGTTGATAAGGCTCATGAAGTGGCAACAGGTATGGCAGGTGCACTTGAACGCACGTTAAAAATTATTGATCCATTTTTGCAACCTCTAGTGATTCAAAAAAATTTGAGTCAGGATCGAGGTAGCTATGTATGTTAGAGCATTTGATTTTTGGTGGAAAGATAAGAGTTTTTTACGTTTTTTGTTAACACCATTTTCTTTGGTATACGGTTATTTTTCGTACCGTCAGATGGCAAAACATTCTCCTGTTATTGATCTTCCAGTTTTGTGTATTGGCAATTTTACATTAGGTGGTGCAGGCAAAACACCTGTTGTTATTGCTTTTGCTAAAATTGCAAAAGAGCTTGGTTTGGTTCCTGGTATTGTATCACGAGGTTATGGTGGTACGGTTAGGGGAGTGCATCTCGTAAATGAAGAGTGCGATAATGCGCGTGATGTTGGAGATGAGCCAATTTTGCTCGCAAAGTATGCTTTTGTTGCTATATCTTCTGATCGTTATGCAGCCGCACAACGACTTAAAGAAGAAGGATGTGATCTTATTTTGATGGATGATGGATTTCAGAGTCGCCGTCTTTATATGGATTACGCGTTGCTTGTTGTTGATTCAATGCGTGGTTTTGGTAACAGAGCTGTTTTCCCTGCAGGACCTTTACGTGCACCTTTAAAAACACAATTTTCTTTTGTGGATAGTGTTTTGTTGATTGGTTGTTCAGATTCCTATGATAATGTTGCTTTTCTTGTCTCCCAGACTGAGAAGCCTTTATATCATGCTCATTTCAAACCTCTGGCATCTGACGAAGTTGCGGGAAAGTCATTTTTAGCATTTGCAGGTATTGGCAATCCAAATAAGTTTTTTGAATCTATTAAAGAACTCTCTGGTCGTGTTATACAAACCCACTCTTATCCAGATCATTATTTTTTTACCGATACAGATTTGAAAGATCTCATACAAAGAGCCAAAGATGAAAACTTATTGTTGGCAACAACCGCCAAAGACTACACACGCATACAAACGAATAGTGTGCAAAAAGATTTAAAAAATCTTATTGTATTTGATGTTGAGGTGGATTTTGTTCAAAAAGATTTCTGTCGCATACTCCTTGAAGTAGTTATAGCTCGCTTTGCTGAACGAAAATGCTCCCTTTAAACTGGCAATTTTGGAAATAAGTTGAGTTCTAATTTTTTCATAAGTTACTTTTCTTGCTTCTTAATAATTCGCGGAGATATGGATTGCATTCAAGTTCACGGTGATAAGAAATTTCACAGCTTGCATATGCTTCTTGGCGGTGATGATTCCAGTATTTCAGATCATCGATAGGGATTTTTTTTCCGCTAACAGCGCAAAGAGTATAAGTTCCGTATTTCACTATTTTGTATCCACTGTTAGAATAATGGATTTCTGCTTCGCATTCATTTTTGGATAACATTTCCAACAACTCCTTTCCAAATATATGAAAGATGATTCGAAGAGGATATTGTAGGACACTTTATAAAGTCGAGAACAAATTACAAAACACTTTTTCTACTATAGAGAATGAATCATAGTTTATTTCCTGCCAAAAAGCCGTTCTATATCAATCAATTTTAATTCAATATAAGTAGGACGACCATGGTTACATGTGCCAGTCTTAGGTGTTGCCTCTATTTGTCGTAACAATGCATTCATTTCCTCAGGATGTAGAAGACGTCCTGATCTTATTGAACCATGGCAAGCCATAGTTGCTGCAACGTGATCTAGCATTTCTTTTAAATTGTCAGCGGTGCCATATTCCGCTGCTTCATCCGCAAGATCTCTAATGAGAGCCTGTACGTTTATTTCTCCTAGCATAGAAGGTGTTTCACGCACAACAATCGCATCACTCCCGAAGGGTTCTATTCCTAAGCCAAATTTCTGTAAAGCATCTTTATGAGCCAGAAGACATGTTGTTTCTTCTTCGGAGAGTTCTACAACTTCAGGGATAAGCAACAATTGTGAAGAAAGAGGTTTGGAATAAAGTGCATTTTTGAGTGCTTCGTAGACCAGTCTTTCATGCGCGGCATGTTGGTCAACAATGATCAAACTATCTTTTGTTTGAGAGATAATGTAGTTCTTGTGGATTTGTGCTCTAGCAGCTCCTAGAGGATAATGCAACTCTTCTGGTGAAGGCACAATATTTGCAGTACAGGTATTACCGCTTGGTGTATTTAAAAACTCGATAGGGGTATGATCTTTTTTTAAGTAGGGAGAGCTTGCAGCATCTAGTGGTTTATGAATTATGGATGCGGAAGGAGATGCAAAATGACAATTCTGCAGGCTGTAAGAAAAAGATTGGCAAGTATTTTCAAAATTTCCAAATTGTTGTTGTGATGTTTGAAATGCTTCCAGCATTGCTTCAGATTTTGTTGAAGTGTGACGAACACTTATTTGATGCAACATTTCATGAATTGTTCCAATGATTAAGCTGCGAATTAATCCAGGATCACGGAATCGCACATCAGCTTTTGTCGGGTGAACATTAACATCTACCTCAGTAGGAGGTAGGTCAATAAAAAGAATAGAGACAGGATAACGATCCCGAGCTATAACGTCGGTGTAAGCTCCTCGGATTGCACCCAAGAGCAATTTATCGCGTACTGGGCGTCCATTCACATAAGCAAACTGATGAAGGCTGTTGCTGCGGTTAAAAGACGGTAACCCAGTAAATCCAGTTAAATGAACAGCTTCGCGTTTGGCATTAAGAGTGATACTATTATCAGCAAATTCTTTTCCCATGATTTGTGTAATGCGTTGTAATTGTCCTTGGATGCTATTCTTTGTGCTAGGAAATTCCAGGGAAGCTCTGTCTGGACCAGAAAGAGAAAAGCGGATATGTGGAAATGCGATGGCAATTCGTTTAACTACGTCAGTTATGGCATTTGCTTCGGCTCGATCAGTTTTCATGAATTTTAGTCGTGCTGGAGTAACAAAGAAAAGATCTCGAACCTCAACAATAGTTCCAAGATTTGCTGCAGCCGGTTTAGGCTCCGTAATTTTTCCTGCTGTGACAATAATCTCGGTAGCATTGTCAGCATGCTGTGTTCGTGAGGTCAGCTTGAGTTTAGCAATGGAGCCAATAGATGGTAAAGCTTCTCCCCGAAATCCAAGGAAACGGATATTGTGCACATCATCGGTAATTTTTGAAGTACAATGACGAGAAACTGCCAATGTCAACTGATCTGCAGGAATTCCGCAGCCATTATCACTGACTTTAATTAAGGTTTTTCCACCATTAGCTGTGGTAATATCGATTCGAGTTGCTCCAGAGTCAATAGCATTTTCAACAAGTTCTTTAACAACATTTGCAGGTCGTTCAATAACTTCTCCTGCGGCAATTTGATTAATAATATTTTCATTGAGATGGCGTATTAGCATAACAAATTCCAACAAAATCTTGGATGTTTTACAGTTTCCTAGAAGCTGTGGGTGATGATAACATCATTTATTCAACATTCAAGAATAATGGCATCTAAATAGATGAAAGAATATTTTTTTAGAACTATTTCATTATTTGTAGAATCCTATTATTGGTAGCAGGAAACTAATTGATAAGCTCAGGAGGGGATAATTTCTGTTTTTTAACAGTTTGCACTAATCAGCTATTTAAGCCAAAGATATTTTTGACAAGAACTAAAGTAAAGATAGAAAGCAAGGCATGTGGAACGTCTAAGCGGTATTTTAGCAGATAGCGATATACAGGTTTTAATTAATAGTGGTGTTCTTAAGGCTCTATTTCCATTTGATGCCTCCCAAATACAACCTGCTAGTCTTGATCTTCGTCTAGGAGAGAAGGCCTATCGTATACGTGCCTCTTTTATGCCGGGATCTGATGCAAAAGTTTCAGACAAGATTGAGCGGTTAAAGTTACATGAATTTGATCTGAGAGATGGAGCGGTTTTAGAGACTGGTTGCGTTTATATTGTACCTCTTTTGGAGAATTTGGCTTTACCAAAAATTTTGTCTGCAGTTGCCAATCCTAAAAGTTCTACGGGACGGTTAGATGTTTTTACGCGTGTGATTACAGATAATTCTCGAGAGTTTGATCGAATTTGTGCAGGTTATCATGGCCCTCTTTATCTTGAAATTAGTCCACGTACATTTCCAGTTTTGGTTCGTACAGGTTCTTATTTATCTCAGCTCCGATTTCGTAAAGGACAAAGTTGTTTAAGTGAAATTGAGCTACATTCTTTGCATAAAGAGGAGATGCTTATATCAGATGATTTTCCGAATATTAATGGTGGTGGTATTGGAATTTCTATCAACTTGAAGGGGGATGAAAACGGGCTTGTAGGTTATCGTGGTAAACGTCACACAGGCGTTATTGATATTGATAAATGTGCTTTTGTTCATATTTTGGATTTTTGGGAACCAATTTTTGACTACGGTCAAATGGAATTGATTCTTGATCCTGATGAATTTTACATTTTAGCTTCGCGAGAGTCTATCCATATTCCTCCTCTTTATGCTGCTGAAATGACTCCTTTTGATCCATTAGTTGGTGAGTTTAGAGTGCATTATGCAGGTTTTTTTGACCCAGGGTTTGGGCATATGCATGATGGTGGAAAGGGGACAAGAGCAGTTTTAGAAGTTCGTAGTCATGGTGTTCCATCTATTTTGGAACATGGTCAAATCATTGGTCGTTTGGTTTATGAGCACATGCTTAATCGGCCGTTGACACTTTATGGAAATAATGTTGGATCACATTATCAAGCGCAGGGGCTAAAGCTTTCTAAGCATTTTAAATGAATTTGCAAAAAGTAAGCTTTAATCTAAATTATCATTGAAATTGCCTCTGTTTAAGAGGCAGATAGGGTTGAGTTTGATTTACAGTGTGGTAACAGAGATGATAGAAGCTTGAAAAACTTTGTTATTTTGCATTATCCATAAATTTTTTGTTAGCAGGAACTTTTTTAGGTTGTAAATATTAATTTAGTAAAATTTACTGATTTATTCAAAATTCTTATTAAAGCCTAAATGCTTTTTTTGTTTTTATAATGGATGATATGTTCTTGATGATTATCTTTGTACCTATCGCAAATGATAGTGTGATGTTTCTTCATAGGAGGGTATTGCTTTAAAATCAGAACTAAGTGAAAAGATAATGCTTCTTGTGTAGGCATCGACCATGTAATTACACCATTTTAAAATGATGAACAGTGCGTGCGTTGTTACGTTAGCAGCTAAAGACAGTTCTTAATCTGGAAAAGAAGTAGAGGAGTTATTTTTATCTGTTAATTTTGGGGGTTGCAATCGGTTGTGCTTGCATCTACTGAGTGGGGCATTCTTTTGGAATATTTAGTAGTAATGTGAATGAGTTTGGGTGTTGGTTTTAGGGGGATTATTTTTCATTCAGAAACAATGGTGCAATTATGATTATTTCCTCAACGTTTGATTACCGCAGAGCAGCGAGACGTCGGCTTCCTCCTTTTCTTTTTCATTATATTGATGGCGGAGCTTATTCTGAAGAGACAATGCGACGTAATTGTACAGATCTTCAAGCGCTTTCTTTGCGTCAAAGGATTTTGATGCAGGTTGGTGAAGTTGATCTTTCAGTAAAGCTGTTTGATCAAATGCTCGATATGCCCGTTGTATTAGCGCCTGTTGGTTTGACAGGTATGTATGCGCGTCGTGGTGAGGTGCAAGCCGCGCGTGCAGCTTTAAAAAAAGGTATTCCTTTTACACTATCCTCAGTTTCTGTATGTCCCATTGAAGAAGTCCAAGAGAAGGTTGAAAGTGCATTTTGGTTTCAACTTTATGTTTTAAAGGACCATGGATTTATGCGTGATGTTTTAGAGCGATCTTGGTTTGCTGGTGTACGCACATTAGTGTTTACGGTTGATATGCCGGTTCCAGGTGCACGTTATCGTGATGCTCATTCAGGCATGTCTGGTCCTTACGCTGGGATACGTCGTATTTTACAAGCTATGTGTCATCCACATTGGGCTTGGAATGTTGGTATTATGGGACGCCCACATGATCTTGGAAATGTTTCTACTTATCTCAAAAATAGAGTTACATTGGAAGATTACATTGGTTGGCTTGGTGCAAATTTTGATCCCTCAATTGGTTGGTCTGATCTTCAGTGGATTAGAGATTTTTGGAAAGGAAAAATGATTCTAAAAGGAATCCTAGATCCGCAAGATGCGCGAGAAGCAGTAAGATTTGGCGCTGATGGTATTGTTGTTTCTAATCATGGTGGGCGTCAGCTTGATGGTGTATTATCAACTACTAAGGTTTTGCCAGTAATTGCAGATGCGGTGAAGGGTGATTTAACTATTTTAGCTGATTCTGGTGTTCGTTCTGGCCTTGATGTTGTACGTATGATAGCGCAAGGTGCGGATGCTGTTATGATCGGTCGTGCTTTCATTTATGCGCTTGCTGCTGCGGGTGAAAATGGTGTTGAACATCTTCTAGATCTTTTTGCAAATGAAATGAGAGTGGCTATGACATTAACTGGTGTACGCACAATTAGAGATATTACACGTGAGAGTTTGGCAGGTGTAGATGCTGTTGGTTCGTTAATGAATAATGTGTAGTACTCGGTATTTTTGGAAAAAAGATATTTTCACATAGTTAGAAAGAACGTGATTTTGTGTTTTTGCGTTGTGTATGTTCTATTCTGGATAAAATAGTGTCGTGTATAGGCGAAATATACCATATTAGTGGGGGGCAGCTCATTAAAAGTATGCGAAGGAGGATGTTTATATTAAAGTGAAAGTTGCGCTACAGCAATAACATGGTGTTTTTGCGCAGTAGATTATCGTTATTATTGCTAGATTTTCGCATACTGGGGGAGTGTGTAGATGTTTGCGTGTTTTATTTAAATATTTTGGCGTTGTTGATACAGATAGGAAATGATGAAGCACGATGGATATTTTAAATGCGAGCTTTATTGAAATTTTGGCATAAAGGAGTTGTTTAAAAAGGGATTGCTTTGTGTAGGTGATGTTGAAATCCTACATTTTATTACAGAATCTTTGTATCTGGTTATTATCTTGGTTTTGATAAGGGTTTGTTGCAAATACACTTTGATCGTGCAGTTTCTTTGGGTAAAGTTGTGGCCAACATTAAGAACGGAGCTATGCTTTGATTGAGCGTGTTGCAGACAGTTTGTTAATGGTTTCAAGATTTTGTTGTAAGAGCTCCTTGCAATCTTTGAACAACCTTCTTTTTTCCTAACGTGATGTTCAGAATATCGAGGAGTAGTCTACAAATGTTTTGAAAGAAAATGAATGGTATGTACAGATTAACGTAGCACATATTTCTGTGTATGCATTTGTTCGTTTGTACTGTTCTCCATTTGAGCTTGCTTTTTAAATTCGCATTTATTTTCTTTATAAAGTTATTATCTTCCTCAGTTTGGAGTAGATAGATCACTTGCAGTAGACGGTAGGATATATATTTTAGATATGTTAGCGGAATAAAATGGTGCCGCATGCCGGATTCGAACCAGCGACCCCATCATTACGAATGATGTGCTCTACCAACTGAGCTAATGCGGCACACAGACTTGTTACTCTAATTGAGTAAAAGCTATTTCCTGAAGGTAATTAACCAAAAGAATACACAAAAGCAAGCGCACGTTTTGTTCAATAAATTGTACAGAACAGAAATTTCGAGATTAGGTTAGTAGTTTGTTTAACTTCAGAATAGTATTTTTTTGATACAATTAAATGTTTTTTAATTTATGACTTTAAAGTTGTGTAAGAATTTTATTTCGTAAATTCGATATAAAATAAAATATATTTTCTATTTATAGCATATTTTATTAAAAGGATTTTGTTTTTCGTAGCTTAATAAAAAAAATGCCGTTGATAAAGTGCCAAAGATAAACCACACTGGTAAATAAGTTATAGCAATGCAAATTGAGGAGAAAAAAGGAGATATAGTGTGACAGATAGATTTATTCAGATTATAGATATTCATCTGTAGAAAATTTGCTAATATTTCATTCAGAAGGGTTGTGGTCCAGTGAGATGTGCTTATGGAATGTGTAATGTCTATTTCTGATACTATGATTGTTAGTGCAGCGAAAGTAAAAGCTGCTAATTTAAATAAAGAACGGTGCATATTTTTCCTATAAATTCAAACATAGTGTTTGCGTAATTGGTAGAGTGTTTTTGTAACGTAAAAAAAAGAAAGTAGTTGCATTATAACAAGAAAAATGAGTTACGTTTTTTATGATTTTTTAAAAGATGCATAAGGATATTCATGAGTCGCTGTGGCAAAGATTTAATCGTGTTTAATTAAAGTATTAATGAGAGATAATGTTTGAGGAAAAGAACAGTAAGTTAAAGCGTAACCTTCAAAATCGCCATGTTCAAATGATTGCTCTGGGAGGTGTTATTGGAACGGGGCTTTTTTATGGATCAACAGAAGCTATACAATTAGCAGGCCCTTCAGCCATTTTGGCTTATCTTTTCGGAGGTCTTATTATCTATTTCATCATGCGAATGCTTGGTGAGATGCTTTCAGAGGAACCGATTTCTGGTGCATTTAGTTTTTTTGCTTATAAATATTGGGGATCTCTTGCTGGTTTTGTATCAGGATGGAATTATTGGTTTCTTTACGTTCTCGTTAGTATGGCCGAACTGACGGTTATTGGATTTTATCTTGATCACTGGGTTTTTGTAAGTCATTGGAAATCGTCATGTATCGTTCTTTTGTTGGTCACATTAATCAATCTCTTTAATGTTCGTTTATATGGAGAATTTGAATTTTATTTGTCCTTAATCAAGGTTATTTCTATTATCGGTTTGATTATTTTTGGATTATTTCTCATCATTACCGGTATAAATGGAAACCAGGCGAGTGTTCACAATCTTTGGATTCATGGTGGCTTTTTTCCTTACGGTGCAATAGGAGTTGCTCTAGCTACTTGTGTTGCGATGTTTTCCTTTGGTGGAACAGAGCTCATTGGTATTGCAGCGGGAGAGGTATCAAACCCACAAAAGACAATTCCGGCTGCTATCAATAAAGTTATGTGGAGAATTATAATTTTTTATATTGGTTCCATTAGCATTATTATGATGATAAGTCCGTGGAATGCGATTGAAAGAAATGGAAGTCCTTTTGTTGTAGTTTTTGAGACAATAGGAATTCCTGCAGCAGGCCATATTTTGAATTTTATTGTTATTATGACAGCTGTTTCTGTCTACAATAGTGGCATTTATTCTAATGGTCGTATGTTGTATAGTTTGGCCACACAAAAAAATGCTCCAAATATTTTTAGTAAGCTAAATTCTGCCCATGTTCCCTATATTGCTATCCTTTTTTCATCAGCTTGTACTTCGGTGATTATTATCATTAATGCTATTTTTCCTGATAATAGTTTCGTGCGAATCATGGCGATTGTGACTGCAGCAGCAGTTATCACTTGGTCTGTCATTGTTGTTGTTCATTTGAAGTTTCGAAAGGCGCATAAAAATAGAGAAGGTTCCTTTATTTATCCATTTTATTTATATCCTTATGCTCATTATTTTTGTCTTTGTTTTCTCATTGTATTGTTTTGCATTATGTTTATAAGTGGTTTTGGGCATAATGGGATGATGACTCAACTTTTTGATATGATAGGGGTAAGAACGGTTTTTATTAGATCGTATATTCCAGTTCAGATGCCTGATATGAGTTTAGCGGTTATCGTTATTCCTGCATGGTGTTTGCTGTTGCTGATGAGCCATAGACTTAAGAGATTGTGGCAGAAAAGGGGTAATATTACAGGAATTGATAGGAATAAATTTTGGGGATTATAAAATTTGAAAAAGTAACGCAGTTATTTGGTGATTTGTGTGCTTTAAAAGACATCACCATACAAATGACAGAGCGGCGAATTGCGATTATTGGTGCAAATGGATCTGGGAAAAGTACATTTGTTCGGCTTATAAACGGATTACAATTACCATCGAGTGGTTTTGTAAGCGTTGATGGGCTTGATACAAGGAATGATGCAAAGGCAGTAAGGCGTAAAATAGGATTTGTCTTTCAAAATCCTGATAATCAAATTGTGTTACCATTGGTGGAGGAAGATTTATCTTTCGGCCTTAAAAATTTAAAACTTAGTAAAAATGAAATAAAGAAGCGTGTAGATGAGGTTTTGCAGCACTATAACCTTCAAGACTTTAGAAATCATGCGGTTCATTCATTAAGTGGTGGACAAAAACAATTGATTGCCATATCAGGTGTGGTAGCAATGAGACCAGACTATGTTATTTTTGATGAACCAACAACTTTGCTCGATTTGCGAAATAAGCGCCGTGTTACGCAAGTTATAGAAGAGTTACCACAAACGGTTATTGTTGTATCCCATGATTTGGAATTTTTGAGAAAATTTGATAGAATTCTTGTCTTCGATAAGGGAGAAATAGTCGTTGATGATGTACCTTTTGTTGCGATCAAAGAATATACAAGAAGAATGTCGTGATTAGGTTATATATTTCTAAAGATACATTTATTCATAGGCTTAAACCGGGAGTTAAGTTGTTGTTTCTGACTATAGGAGCGACAGCCATGTTTGCGGTTTCATCTATTCCTGTGCTTATACTATTTTTGTTATTTGTAGCTTTATTGTATGGAATTGCAAAGATCCCTTTGATTGATGTGTTAAAACAGCTGAAATCAATGAGTTTGTTTTTAATACTTATATTTGCGTTTCAGGTCATTTTTAGAAATTGGTATGTAGGTCTTGAAATTATATTACGCTTTATCACTCTGATTTTTTTGGCTTCTCTTGTTTCCCTAACAACCAAGGTTTCAGATATGGTAAACTCAATCGAGACAGTGCTCAAACCATTGCAGTGTTTTGGTATAAATTCGTCAAAAATTGGTATGGTTTTATCCATGGCAATTAGATTTATTCCTGTTGTTGGTAAAAATTTCAGTGAGGTGCGTGAAGCACAGCGGGCACGTGGATTTGATGTCAACATTTTTGCGTTTGCAATGCCTCTCATAATACGAACTATCAATATGGCTTCAGAGGTTGCTGAAGCTTTGGAGGCACGGTCTTATGATGGTGAACCCAGCGATAGAGAACAGGATGTTAATACAATTTTCATTGAGGAGGGGTAATTTTATGAATACTAAGGATTTAGTCTATGTTTCTTTATTCGCGGCTATTTATGCAGTTTTAGGACTTTTCCCCCCTATTTATCTTCCTGTATTCCTTGGGTTGCCTATTACAGCTCAATCTATGGGGCCAATGTTAGCCGGATCCATACTTGGAGCAAAAAGAGGAGCTTTGTCATCGATTCTTTTCCTTGTGCTTGTTTCTGTTGGACTTCCTTTGTTATCTGGTGGGCGTGGAGGCATTGGTGTTTTTTTAGGAGCTGGGGGAGGCTATATGCTTGGCTATCCAGTTGCTGCATTTTTTATTGGCTATATGGTTGAGTTATTTTGGCAGAAGTTAAATTTTACTATCTTATTTATTGTAAATACTGTTGGTGGCGTAGGGATTGTTTTTCTTTTTGGGATACCGTGGATGGCTTATATTGCCAACGTTTCTTTATTAACAGTTTTAACGAGTTCATTAGGTTTTTTAATTGGTGATTTTGTAAAAGTTTTTGTTGCGTCTTCTATTGCGCTTGCAGTTAAAAAATCCACCCCTCTTATTCAATAATAAAAGGTGAGTTCTTATTTACCTATACATGAAAAATAGTGTTACGATAAATCCAAAAATTAAAAAGGAAAAACGCAATATTTGATGAAGTTTTCTGCATTATTTATTCGTATTTGGAATAAAAAATGTACAAGGTAAGTAAAAAAAATAATTTTTTATTACCTGATGATTTTATCAAAAAGAAATAATATTATTAATTCATATTGATTCTTTAATTAAAGGGTTGTATATGTAAAAATGCGCGGATTTTGTTCATAAATTACGTAAATTATTTTATTGCCGTCTATTGTATATTTTTTACAGAAAATATATTTGATATATATCAAATATATTATGCTAATCTTTTTATTCAAGAAATTGTATATTGAAGCACAAACTATTGATTTAAGAAAAATTACCTTGTTAGCGGTTTATGATTAAGATTTTTAAACAGCAATAGAAATTTTGTTTCATGTTTATTTGCAGTATATATTAAATACATTATTATCTTTACAATAAATCAAAAATATTTATATTGTTACATACTTTATATATAGACACACATAATGATATTATGATACATGCAGCATTTATTTTTTTAAGAAAGGTAAATAATATGAATAAAGTTATAAGTATAAGATATTTTTTTGCTGTATGTTCTATTATTCTATGTTTTTCTTCTACTGCAAAAGCGATGGATCATTTAAACCTTCAAAAAGGAGCATCTGTTTTTATTATTTCTGCCATATCTAGGGCAGATTTATTACCTAATGAGCGAGTTAATCCTTTATTGAATAAAGTTTTTGTTCCTTCTCATTTAGGTGATCACACCTTGTTCTGGAAGAGTGTGGCATTGACGTTTCAGAAAACAAGAAAAGTGTACGCTGATCTTGGAAAGTATCTCTATGCTTCTCTATGTTCCATATTTAGGTGGTAGAATAAGGAAAGCCTTATCATTAAAGGGGTAGTGTCGTTTTTATTGTAACTCAAGAGTTATAGGCATCCTAAACTTTTTAAAAAAGGCAAATCTTTTTTATCTGGAGGAGCATTTAGGGGAATGAGCGGGAAAATAAAAATATTTTACATCTACGTATAAATTAAAATTTCTTGTTAAAATCCTTTTTCGATTTATTCATTTGGATTTGTTGTGTTCTAAGAGTTAGATTATTATAGTACGCACGAGAAGTCTCGTTGGGGATGAGGAGCATCTATAAAGCCATATAAAATTTTTGTATCAGGAAATATATTTGTAAGAGAGAATACGATATTGATTATTAAATAGCGCGTATTCTTTCCTTTTATATGATTGCATGATAAATTTTCAAATATGCTTATTTTCTTCCTTCATGAAACGGTAATTATGAAACGTCGATATACAAAAAATAAAATAACAGATGTCTAGTATATTGTTTATTATTCATTTTTTATCTATCAGATAAAGCTTTCTTTGGATCTATTCCGTATTTGTTATCCATACGTTTTCCATCTTTTAAAATAAGATAAAAGGATAAAGCAATTCTAGAAAATACCACTAACATCAAAAAAAGATCAAAGAAGATGCTTTCTATTAGATAGTAGAAAGAATCGTTCATTTCTGAGAGATTTTCCAAAAAACCCATTGTTAACCAAGGTACGTAGATGGGGATCAGCCAAAAACCTGAATGACCTAAATCGTGCAATCGCCTCACTGAAACAGCAAGCTCAGGTATTCGTAATGCATGATAGATTACATGCAAAAAAAACACGAAACCAATATTTGATTTGGGAAGTACAAACTCAAATATTTCAGGATGCTTCGCAAAAAACCAGAGAGGTAATGCAAGAAGACGTGATATGATCAAAACCCAAGCATACTCAGCACGTGTTGCGCGTTCTTTCCAGTTAAATGAACGTTTTAGCCCGCAACAGAACCATCTAAATCCATCATACCATTTCAATTCACGCATCTTAGTATCCTATTTTTCACAACCTATGCATTATTGTAGCGACTTCCATATAATGATTCCCTATGGTTACAATTTACCTATTACTTTCTTCAGACATTTTTAAGATTTAACAACAAAGATGAGGGCTTTTTTAGACAATTATTTTCAACAAACTTTTCTCTACAAGATTTTTTTAGGAGCTTCAGAACGCAATGGGAAAAATGATGGTATCACTAAATGGCTTCAAAGGTTCTCTCATGATCATTCAGCAGTTTATGTTGCGCTGTTTATTAAGATAATGAAAATCGATGCAAAAAAGATGGATAAAGAAGAAACTTTTAAAGTATTTACTCAATCCGTGATTGAAATTAAGATTCTTTTCTCTATCCCTACAAATGTTTCTGAATAAAGATCAGTGGGGAGTATAAAATTTGAGATAAGATTATACGTAAGTTTTTAAAGGATAAAATCGATTTTATTTTCGGATATTGTTGGAGAAAAAAATTATAAAATACCTAAAATAGGAACTCTCGAAAATAATCAAATAGGGGAAGGAATAGTTTTAAAGGCTATCATGAATATATTTTAGTGTTCCAATAAAGCCATCAACTCTAACGTTTCATTCTTTCTTAATCTAAAAAATCAGCGTTAATCTTTGTTATTTTTTTAGATAGTCTCATGTTTTTTATAATTTTGAGTAAATATTTAACCTTAAAATAACCACATAAATTAACATAAAGATTCATCTGCTTTTTTGTGAACTTCTTTTTTCTTATTTCAAAATTTTGTAAAATCTTTATAAATCCAGTCTTATTAAGGAAGTTGAGATTTTGTCAAACAATACTATTAGTAGCTTACACATAATTCATGCAGAAATTGAGCCAAGCAATACTGTATCCAAAAGTTTATATGATTTATTTCAATAGTATATACGATACATGAATAGTTAAATTTTTTTGTGAATTAAGTTCTTTTTTACTTTGTTAGCCTACCCAAAGAGTTTGTGATATCTCTAACTTCTTTTCATTGAGTCCCATGTATTCAATTTTAATATATGTATAGGGAACATATGTCTTTATCCTTATACAAGCTTTTCAGCATTTAGATTAATTGAAGCGATGCTTATTTTTAATAAGCAGTAAGGGGTAGACTACTGAGTGAATTGAAAGAAAATAAAATCAATTCATCTATTGATTATATTACATTATTTAAAATAAAGTGGTGCCCAGACGCGGATTCGAACCACGGACACGCGGATTTTCAGTCCGCTGCTCTACCTACTGAGCTATCTGGGCACGCTCCACAGAACACGTGAAACGTGTGCGGTTATAACATTAAAATTCTCTCTGTCCAGTCTTGAAAAGAAAAATAATTTATTTTTTACAAAGTTTATCCTTGTTCTATGAAAATTGCAATTATTCTCACTGTAAAATCAACTTGATAGGAATATTTCAATACGTTATCTTGGTATCGTCGAGGTGTTGTCTTATCGTGACAATAATGCATGCAGTTCACTGTAATAAATAGAATCAATCAAGGGGCATGATTGATCAAGATATTTTCACAAGGGGTTCGCATATTTTAAACTTACAAAATAGACAGAAAACATTTGCGATTTTTATATAAAAAGGCTCGTTAAGAAGCCTTATAACGTTGGTCTTTCTTTAAAAAAGAAAGCTATGTAAATGGGGAGAATAATAATGTTGAAAAAACCAAATTTGCGTCCAAATAATCCTAATTTTTCTTCAGGTCCTTGTAGTAAACGACCAGGTTGGACTGTAGAAGTCCTGAAAAATGCATTAGTTGGTCGTTCGCATCGATCTAAAGTAGCACGATTAAGACTTGCGGAAGTAATTGATTTAACACGTAAGATTCTTGAAGTTCCTTCTGATTATCGTATAGGTATCGTTCCTGCTTCGGATACTGGTGCTGTCGAGATGTCTTTATGGTCTTTGCTAGGTGAGCGTGGTGTTGATATAGTTGCGTGGGAAAGCTTTGGTTTTGGTTGGATTGCTGATGTTGTCGAACAATTAAAACTTTCTGATGTGCGGCGTTTTGAAGCTCCATATGGTGAATTGCCTGATTTAACACAAATTGACTTTAATCGTGATGTTGTTTTTACGTGGAATGGAACGACGGCTGGTGTTCGTATTCCTAATGCATCTTTTATTCCAGATAATCGAAAGGGATTGACAATTTGTGATGCAACATCAGCAGCTTTTGCACAAAATCTTGATTTTTCAAAATTGGATGTTGTTACTTTTTCATGGCAAAAAGTTTTGGGAGGTGAAGCAGCGCATGGTATGTTGATTTTAAGCCCTCGTGCTGTCGAACGACTTGAGACTTATTCTCCTGCTTGGCCTATTCCCCAAATTTTTTGTCTGAAAAAAGATAAAAAATTGAATGAAGATATTTTTAAAGGGGAGGTAATTAATACGCCTTCTTTATTATGTGTTGAAGATTATCTTGATGCGTTAAGGTGGGCTCAGTCAATTGGTGGTTTACCAGCTTTAAGAGAGCGAGTTGAGAAAAATTTCGCTGTACTCGATGCTTTTGTCCGCAGAACACCTTGGTTGGAGTATTTAGCGAAGGTTCCCCAAGTACGTTCTAACACGTCTGTTTGTTTAGTAATCGTAGACAAAGATATTGCTGCTTTGGACATTAACATGCGAGCATCTTTTGTAAAAGCGATAGTGAATCGTCTTGATGAGGAAGGTGCTGCTTATGATATCGGTTCTTATCGGGATGCTCCCCTAGGAATTCGAATTTGGGCAGGCATAACAGTTGAGAATTCTGATCTTGAGTGCTTAACAGAATGGCTTGAATGGGCATTTCAAGTTGAAAAAGCTAAATTCCAAGTGGTCTAGAGGGATCCTTGTAACATGATTTAAAAAAATGGAACACGAGAAACCGTAATGGTATTTTGTGTTCTTTTAAAGAGAGGGACTATTTTTAAAATTATACAAATTCTGTAAGATAATAGGATAGACATTGATGATTTTCTAGATGTAAGAAAACTAAAAACTTTGAATTCTTTTGCATTTTTGGTCTTTGATCGTAGTAGAGTAGTGGATCATTCATAATATGAAGAGTAGAAAAAAAGCGTAAATGAAGGGTCGCACTTTCTCTAAGGTTTCGCTATAAAGGAGCGTTCATTTTTGAATGCTGGTTTTATTCTACCAAACACGACGGAGAAAGTTATGGCCAATGTAGTAGTTGTCGGCACACAATGGGGCGATGAAGGCAAAGGTAAAATCGTAGATTGGTTGTCTGAGCGCGCAGATATTGTTGTGAGGTATCAGGGTGGACATAATGCAGGCCACACATTAGTCATTGAAGGAGTTAGTTATAAATTATCTCTTTTACCATCTGGTGTTGTTCGTGGAAAATTGTCAATTATTGGGAACGGTGTTGTTGTTGATCCTCATCATTTTGTTGCAGAATTAAAAAAACTGCGGGATCAAGGTGTTAAGATTACACCAGAAATTTTACGTATAGCTGAAAATGCTCCTTTAATTCTTTCTGTGCATCGTGATCTTGATGCAACTAGGGAAAGTTGTATTTCAGGTTTAAAAATTGGAACGACAAGGCGTGGAATCGGACCCGCTTACGAAGATAAAGTAGGGCGCCGTTCTATCCGAGTTATGGATCTTGCAGAAGCTGATACGCTGATGGCTAAGATCAAGAGGCTTTTGGTACACCACAATGCTTTGCGTCGTGGAATGGGTGTTGAAGAGATCGATTCACAAATTCTTTATGATGAATTAATGCAAGTAGCAGATAAAATTTTGCCTTTTATGGATTGTACATGGCGTCTTTTAGATGAAAATTATCGTATGGGAAAGCGCATCCTTTTTGAAGGTGCACAAGGTGCATTGTTAGATAACGATTTTGGGACTTATCCTTATGTGACTTCATCTAACACAGTTTCTGGGCAGGCTCTTACGGGTTCAGGTATGGGATTTGGATCAATTCATTATGTTTTAGGTATTGCAAAAGCTTATACAACACGGGTTGGAGAGGGGCCATTTCCGACAGAACAGATGAATGATATTGGAGAATTTCTTGGAACACGTGGTAATGAATTTGGTGTTGTGACGGGTAGGAAACGAAGATGTGGTTGGTTTGATGCTGTTTTAGTACGTCAGATGGTTATGATTTGTGGAATTCAAGGAATAGCATTGACAAAGCTTGATGTCTTAGATGGATTGGATGAAATTAAGGTTTGCGTTGGTTATGAAATTGATGGAAAAAAGATTGATTATTTGCCTTCCTCTATGAGCTCTCAAGATCGTGTTAAGCCGATATACGAGATATTAGAAGGTTGGAAGGAAACAACAGCGCATACATCGAGATGGGAAGATCTACCAGTAAATGCTGTTAAATATATTCGCTATATAGAAGAGTTAATTGATACGAAGGTGGCTTTATTATCTACTAGTCCTGAACGTGATGATACCATCCTTGTAACTGATCCATTTGCAGATTAACTTCCTATATTTTCACGCCATTGCTGTATTGTTTCTGAAAATAAAGAATTAAGTGGTAAGATACAGAAAAGTACAAAATAGCATTGTCTATTTTTTGTATTCGCTTTAAGGTGTAGTTATATCAATGTAAATGATGATCAATTTAAAGGGCTAAAGTCAGGGATTTTTTAGCTTTGCGGTTGGTTTTTTTCTTCAACTTGAGAAAGATCATACAGGAATGGTAGATTTCGCTGGAATCTTAAGAAAGGCAATTAATGCACAAAGCAGCGTTACCCCACAGGTGCGAGAGAAAATTTATAGGCGGGCTACTGAAACATTAGAAAATAAATTTCTGATTGCAAAAATCTCTCAAGAAATTGCGGATGAGCAAAGACAAATTTTACAGAATGCTATTGCAAGTATTGAAAAGGAATATTTAGCAGTTGAGAAGCAGCTTCTTTCTTCGGTTATTGGGTGGAAATTTACAGCTACTTCTGAAAATAATAAAAATGTTCAAAATTCTGTATTGCTACAGTCTGATAATATTTTGGTTTTTGAGACAGAAAAAAAGCAGGATTTTTATGGCACAGTTTTAGGGAGCAGAGAAGAAGTTCATGAACGCTCTGTATCGATATTAAGAACGCCAGATGCAGAACCGGTCAATATGGATGCTAATTTGGTTTCCCGGCATGTTGACTCAAATCTATCAAAAAATTCTACTTTAACTTCTTCTTCGAAAGTAGATAATTTTCATGTTGTTTCACATATTTTTTCTCAAGCTTTGCGTCGTACAAACCGATTGTCAATGCAGAGACGTATTGCGATAGGCATCGCTATTTTTGCTAGCATTGCTCCTTTAATTGTTGGTATTTATCTCATTGGTGGATATGTGTCTGTATCAAATGATAATAAGTCAACAAGAGAAAACGTTCAACCTTCTAATGCATTATCAAAATCGTTTGTGGCTAAAAGAAAATTAACTCAACGTCTATTAGAAGATGGGAGTGAAATTGATGTTGGTTTGGATCAAATAGAAGATTCTTTTGAGGAAGGGACATCGACGGTTATAACAAATAATTTACAGACAATTGAGCAACTAGGAGAAGCTATTTTTTATCAAGCACGTACAAATGATGATGCGGAAAAAGTAGCAACTGGAAATGTACGATGGTCACTTGTAAAAGAATCACACGCTAAAGGTAGTCCAAAGGGATCAACTATACAAGGTGATGTAACAATTCCAGATGCAGGGTTATCGTTACGGTTAGTTTTAAGACGTAATACTGATCCATCTTTTCCTGCTTTATATGTCATGGATCTAATTTTTATTGTTTCTGACACATTTCTAGGTAAAGCCATAAGTAACATTCAGGCCTTGACTTTCAAGGCAAGTGAACAATCAATAGGGCAAGTTTTAACAAGAACTGTTACAGCAAAGATTGATGACAACCTTTTTCTTGTTTCTTTGAGTGGAAATCATCCATTTCTTGATAGAAACTTACAGTTGATGAAAGAATTGGATTGGATCCGTTTGATTCTTATGGATAAAAATGGACGTACAAACGAATTAACTTTTGCAAAAGGGTCAATTGGTAAGACTATTTTTAATGAGGTTATTGGACGATGGCTTACACAGTCATCTAAATTTGAGGTTCTTGGTCAAAGAAAATACAAAGCAAACTAAGAAGATACAAATAGAGTTGCTCCCTCCCCCCCTCTACGCAAGAAGTCAAACAACCTTTACTTAAAAGAACAAAGCTAACATAATGAACTTTAGTTCACATCAATAATACAAGAAAGTTGATCAACTATACACCTGCCCTTGAGATAAAGCAGACGCTTTGACAGAATATTGTACTTTTTCAAATGCGCGCATTTCAATTTGTCGTACGCGTTCTCTACTGATATTGAACTCAGTTGAAAGTTCTTCTAGTGTTAATGGTTCATCACTTAAGCGACGCGCTTTGAATATACGCTTTTCACGTTCATTCAAATTATTCATGGCGTGCGTTAACATTGAACGACGATTTTCCAATTCACTTTGCTCAATCAAAATCTGCTCTTGGTTATCAGATTCATCAACCAACCAATCTTGTAATTCACTGTTTTCACCTTCTTTTGTGCGTAAAGGCGCATTAAGTGAAGTATCGCCACCCAATCGATGATTCATGGATACAACTTCATCTTCTGCGACATTTAACTGTTTTGCAATCTCTTTAACCTGTTCTGCACTGAGATCGCTGTTATCCAATGCTTGCAGTTTACTTTTTAGCTTACGAAGGTTGAAAAATAAACGTTTTTGATTTGCAGTCGTTCCTATTTTCACTAAACTCCAAGATCGCAACACATACTCTTGTATTGATGCCTTAATCCACCATATCGCATATGTTGCAAGACGGAAACCACGCTCTGGATCAAAACGCTTGACAGCTTGCATCAGTCCAACATTACCTTCTGAAATAACTTCTCCAATAGGCAATCCATAGCCTCGATATCCCATCGCAATTTTAGCCACAAGACGCAAATGACTAGTAACTAATTTATGCGCAGCCTTTCTATCGTGATGCTCACGATAACGCCTAGCCAACATGTACTCTTCTTTTGGCTGAAGCATTGGAAAACGACGAATTTCTTCTAGGTAATGGCTTAGTCCTCCATCACCGGTTGTTATTGATAGTAGATTCACATGGGCCATATAGCACCCTCCTTTTTCATGAATTCCCTAAATGAGGCAAATTCCGTTTCTAGTAATTACACTAACTACTCACCACATACGTTATCATAATTTTAAACTTTGTTCAAAAAGAGATATTGTATTATGAAATCATAAGAAGGCTAAAAGTTTCAATTAATTTTTTTAAAATGATTAATAAGTTCAGCCATGTCTTTTGGAAATGGTGAGGAAAAAGACATGATTTCACTTGTAATGGGATGTTCAAAGGTAAGGCTGGTTGCATGGAGTGCTTGTCGATTAAATTGAGCAATTGCATTTTTAATTATAGGATTGAGTATGTTTGATTTTGTTTTAAAAGCACTTCCATAAACAGCATCACCTATAAGTGGATGTCCAATATGAGCCATGTGAACGCGGATTTGGTGTGTACGACCAGTTTCTAGTCTACATTCCAGAAGACTGGCCAAGGATGACGTATCCGAACAGATTCCATATTTTTCAATTAAAGAGAAATGCGTAACAGCATAACGGGCATAAGGATGTTTGCTATGGACAACAGCTCGTTTTGTTCTGTTATGAGGAGAGCGCCCAAGAGCTGCATTAATTGTCAAGACATTTCGATTAGGGGATCCCCAAATCAGGGCGTGGTATCGTCTATCTAATGCACGAGTGCGTCCATGGTCAGCAAATTGAGTACTGAGGTTTTTATGAGCAAGATCATTTTTGGCCACAACCATGACTCCACTCGTATCTTTGTCAAGACGATGGACAATACCGGGGCGTTGAATGCCACCAATTCCAGATAAACTACCTTTACAGTGGTAGATAAGTGCATTAACCAATGTGCCAGTCCAATTACCATTGCCGGGATGAGAAACAAGACCAGCTGGTTTATTTACGACAACGATATGATCATCTTCAAACAGAATATCCAATGCAATATCTTCGCCTCTAAGTTTTGCTTCCTTAGTAGTAGGCATTGTTAACTGAACTATTTGATTTGGTTTTAATTTTGTCTTCGGTTCTTTTATTAATTGGCCATCAATTTGGAGGTATCCTTCACGGATGAGTGTTTGCAAACGTGAACGCGACAATTCATGACAATACTGTTTGGTAAGCCATTGATCAAGCCGCTGTCCAATAGCACTCTCGTCCGTTATACATTGTATCACTCTATAATTCCTATTAAGATTTCAGTGAAATTCTTTTACCAACATGAAATCGCTTTGGTATCTAAAAACTCTTTGATTCCCCATTTCCCACCTTCACGGGCGCGTCCAGAAAATCTTACTCCTCCAAAGTAACTACCATCTGGCAGACGGTGTCCATTAATTTCTACCATACCAGATCGCATTTGCGCAGCGACTCGACGACATTTACTTTGGTCTTGTGATTGTATATAGTTCGTAAGACCGTATTCTGTTTCATTGGCCAAGGATATAGCCTCATCTTCTGTATTAAAAGGAAGAATTGAGAGAACAGGGCCAAATATTTCTTCGCGAAAAATACGCATATTGGGTTTTACATTTGCAAAAACTGTTGGTCGGACATAATAACCGCGTTCCATTCCTATAGGTAAGCCAGTTCCACCCGCTATAAGAGTTGCACCCTCATCAATTCCAGATTGGATCAGTTCCTGAATTTTATTATATTGTTGCTTTGAAACAACGGGACCAATATGATTTCCTGTTTGAGAATTTGAACCAATTTTTGTTTTTTCTGCAATATCTTTGGCTATTTTTATTGCTTTTTCATAAATAGTTCGTTCTACAAGCATTCGCGTTGGTGCATTACAGCTTTGTCCACTATTATAAAAGCAGTGGTGCACACCCCGTTGAATAGCATCAGCATCAGCATCGGCAAAGATGAGATTAGCTCCTTTACCTCCAAGTTCGAGACAGACTCGTTTTAAAGTGCTACTAGCATTTTTGGAAATATCTTTTCCTGCTCTTGTTGATCCAGTGAAGCTAATCATTTCCAAATCTGGATGAGAAGATAAGTAAGAGCCGACATTGGCGCCATCTCCGTTGATCAAATTAAAGACGCCAGCAGGAAGATCAGCTTCATCTAAAAATTCTGCAAAAAGCATAGCTGAAAGAGGAGCAATTTCAGAGGGTTTTAAGACCATAGTACAGCCAGCTAAAAGAGCCGGGATAACTTTAAGGGTTATTTGATTCATAGGCCAATTCCATGGAGTAATCAAACCAACGACACCGATGGGATCATAATGAAGAATTGCTTTTTCATCATCTTTTGTTAAAGGATTTTGAAACGAAAACTCCTTGAAAGATTTTATAAAGTTGCGAATATGATAACTTCCTGTCGCGGTTTGTGCGTTGCGTGCCATGTCAATAGGCGCTCCCATTTCCATTGAAATGGTTTTTGCCATATCTTCTGAGCGTCTTTCGTAGATTTCTAAAATTTTTTCAACAAATCTAAGACGTTCGCTTGGTAAGATTGTTTTCCAGTTTTGAAAGGCCTTTTTAGCAGCGCTAATTGCTTTATCTGCATCTCTTGTGCTTCCAAGGCTAATAATAGCACATGGACTTTCTGTTGATGGATTAATGACATGTAGATCGTTAGGAGTACTCGGATTTTCCCATAGACCATTGATATAAAATTTTCTCTTATTAAACATAATTCGCTTCCAACTTTATTTCTTATTAAATAGTACATTATTTTGGCTTTTGATATCAAAAATAGCAAAAATAATCTCATGATGAATTGGAATCACATGGTGTTATGAGTTTCACCATTGACGCAGTGAGCGTAATGAGAAAAAGAATCTTGGTAAAAAGTACTTTTTTCATTTAATTTCATTTTAAAATAGTTATTGGCAAAAAGTTATTAACCTTCATGTTTTAGTTTTTATACATTCTTTTGAAGAAGCGATAGTTCTCATTCTGATAATTTTGTTGGGTGTCATGCATAATTCGAAAAAAAAATCCATTTTTACGTCCTCTTTTTCAAATGAGGATGTGGAAGATGCATCAGGAAAAAGTTTATCTGCAAAGATTACTGAGATATTTCCTTATCCAGAAGTATGGAAAAAAGCATTTTCTCTTGGCAAAAACGTGCGTTTTACAAGAACTCCGGAGATTGAGATTTTACGGCGTCGGATAGAAACAGATCCAGTTTTTGCGAGGAAATTTAAAATTTTTGTGAAAAAAAAGCAAAAAAATCTTACGAATATTTTATACAACAGTAAAAAAATGATGAATTCTTTACCAATTGAGGATAAAGAATCACACGGATGTTCAGCAGTTTTGAATCAGATGTCGTTGGAGATTGGTGACATTCCGAGTAAAAGAAAGGCAAAGGTGCATAAATTACAAATAGACAGCGCAATAGAAAAACAAAAGTCTGCGTTCCATCTTTCGGACGACGCATTTTTTGAGTGTGATCCTTCTATATTGGAGCAGGTTGATACTAAGATTTCAGAAGAAAATAGAACATTTGTTAATTTTTTGAATGACAAGGATGCATCGGATACGGATTCTACCTTTGATGATTCAACGATTGCACTTTCTCATGTTCTTGAAAGCCGTTTCCCAAAATTTTACAACTCAATTGTATCAGAATTCTCGACAAATAATATTCAAGAAATTAGACAAACTTCTAATTTAACATCCAAAAAAAGTAATACTGCAAAAGAGGCTGAATTATGTAATTATGAACTTGTAGATGGAAATGTTTCCCATACACTAGACAACATGGCAGGTACTACAATAGCCAACAGTTACACCTGCATTGCTGACCGTTTAACGGGCAGAGCGCTAAAGAATTCAACGAGTTTTCCTTTAATGAAAACAGAGGGTAGTAGTGCATTGCGAACTGCTAGTTCAACGTTGGGGGGGCGTAATTCCTCTGTTATTTCAAATTTTCAATCTTATAATAATAATATTTATGAGTTCCCTCCGATTGATTTATTGCAGGAGCCTGCTTTTCGTGAAGGCACAGTTATCCCACGAGAGATGCTAGAGCGCAATGCCAGACTTTTAGAAAGCGTTTTAGAAGATTTTGGTATTAAGGGTGAAATTATTCATGTTCATCCAGGGCCGGTGGTAACAATGTACGAGTTTGAGCCTGCTGCTGGAGTAAAATCATCGAGAGTTATCAGCATTTCTGATGATATTGCGCGTTCTATGTCTGCTATTTCTACACGTGTTGCTGTGATTCCTGGACGCAATGTTATTGGGATTGAGTTACCAAATACAGTACGTGAAACAGTCTATTTGCGTGAATTAATACAATCGAGCTCTTTTCATGAAAATCAATTTAAATTAGCTCTTGCTTTAGGAAAAGGGATTAATGGTCATCCTGTAATTGCAGAATTAGCAAAAATGCCGCATTTATTGGTTGCTGGAACAACAGGATCAGGAAAATCTGTAGCGATTAATACCATGATCTTATCGATTCTTTATCGAATGACACCAAAGCAGTGTCGTTTAATCATGGTAGATCCTAAAATGCTTGAGCTTTCTGTTTATGATGGCATTCCACATCTTTTAACACCCGTTGTAACTGATCCAAAGAAAGCTGTAGCGGCTTTGAAATGGGCAGTTCGTGAGATGGAAGAGCGCTACCGAAAAATGGCGAAATTAGGTGTACGTAATATTGATGGTTTTAATGCACGAGTTTCTCTTGCAGCAAAAAAAGGCGAAACGATCATGTGTACTGTACAATCTGGTTTCGACAAAGAAAGTGGAGAAATGCTTTATCATGAAGAAGTGATGGATCTTACACAGCTTCCTTATATTGTCGTTATTGTCGATGAAATGTCAGATCTTATGATGGTTGCTGGAAAAGAAATAGAGAATGCTATTCAGCGTTTGGCACAAATGGCGCGTGCTGCAGGTATTCACCTTATTATGGCAACACAGCGTCCTTCTGTTGATGTAATAACGGGGACGATTAAAGCAAATTTTCCTACTCGCATTTCCTTTCAAGTCACATCAAAAATTGATAGTCGCACAATTTTGGGAGAACAAGGTGCTGAAACACTTTTGGGTCAAGGAGATATGCTTTATATGGCTGGTGGTGGACGCATTATCCGTGTTCATGGGCCTTTCGTTTCTGATGAAGAAGTTGAGTCTGTTGTGACGCACCTTAAAATGCAAGGAAAACCTGATTATTTAGCAACAGTAACGGACGGTGAAGACGATAACAAAGATACGGAGTCTGTAGGTGCAGTTTCTGGAAATACTACGATGGAGGATGGTGAAGAATTGTATGAACAGGCTGTTAAAATTGTGATGCGTGATAAAAAATGTTCAATATCTTATATTCAGCGTCGACTTGCAATAGGTTATAATAAAGCTGCTTCTCTCGTTGAAAAAATGGAAGCAAAGGGTATCGTTGGTGCTGCTAATCACGTTGGTAAACGTGAAATCTTACTCGATGAGTGTAACAATAATCATGTTTAGTGAACTATAGGATGCTAAATCGGTAAGGCATTTCATGCCTTTATTTTTTCTTGGATAATAGATCTCTGATTTCTGACAATAATTTTTCTTCTAGAGACATCTCTTGGAGATTTTCTTGTTCTCCTTGGGTGCGACGGACCTTATTCATACCTTTAACAAATAGAAAAAGAATCCAAGCAACAATCAGAAAATTTATGAGTAGCGTTATAAAGTGCCCATAACTAATGGTTGCTCCAGCTTGCTTTGCTGCATTTAGTGTTACTTGTTTCTCACCAGCAAGCTGAATAAACATATTAGAAAAGTCAATTCCACCCGTTATAAGGCCAATAATTGGCATAAAAATGTCGTTGACAATTGAATTAACCAGACCCCCAAAAGCGTTTCCTATAATAACGCCTATGGCGAGGTCAATCATATTTCCTTTTAAAGCAAACTCTCTAAATTCTTTAAACATTGCATTTTCCCCCTTTACATACGTAGCCTGTTAGTAATTTTAACTATGGCTTTCAATAAAAAAGGAAAGGGCAGCTTTTATTTTATTGCAACGTTATATTGCAAATATGAAAATTTTTAATGACTATTATGATAACTATGATAACGCCAAAAAGTTTAACTATAAATTTTATTTTGTTTTGTTAAAATTTAGAGAAAGAAGCACTTTATTAAGTTGAAATAAATAAAAGTCATTTTCAGTGAAAATAATATATATTTTACTGACCTCTTATTGAATTTATTAATAGATAGAAAAAAGGAAAGCATTTTTAAGAGTAAAAAGATTTTGTGCTGACTAGCATTCACAAACATAAGCATAATTGGTGGTTATCCTATGGGTTTTTTTCGTTGTATTGGTCGCTCTGCTTTATTTATGTTGGATCCGGAGCATGCTCATCGCTTAGCAATTTTGGGATTGAGAAGTGGATTAAACAGTTATCAGAGGGTTGTTGATGAGCGTTTGTGTGTAAACGTTGCAGGTCTTAAGTTTGATAATTTTGTTGGCCTTGCTGCAGGTTTTGATAAAAATGCAGAGGTTATTGATGCTGTTTTTCATTTAGGATTTGGTTTTACTGAAATTGGCACAGTTACACCAAGATCTCAGATTGGTAATCCAAAGCCACGGCTTTTTCGCCTAAAAGAAGATGAAGCGATTATTAACAGAATGGGCTTTAACAATGATGGCCATAAAACTATTTATGGCAGAATTTGTTCCTGTAACCGCCTCGGCATTTTAGGGATAAATATTGGTGCTAATAAGGATGCATCTGATAAAATTAATGATTATGCTGCTGGTATTACTTTTTTTTATGATGTTGCAGATTATTTTACGGTTAACATTTCATCACCTAATACACCAGGTTTGCGTGATTTACAGACTCGTGATAATTTACGTCTTTTGCTTAACACAGTTTCACGAGAGCGTAATGAACAAAAGAAAAAGCATGGATTCTCCATTCCAATTTTTTTAAAAATTGCGCCTGATTTATCAGAGAAAGAATTGGATGATGTAGCTGAAGAGGTAAGACAGTCTGATGTTGATGGTTTAATTATTTCTAATACCACTCTTTCTCGTCAAGGATTGACGGATCATTCACTGATCAGCGAGGAAGGAGGGCTTTCTGGGCGCCCGCTTTTTGAACGATCCACAGTTACTCTTGCAAAAATGCGTAAAAAATTGGGAAAAGATATGGCGATTATTGGTGTTGGTGGTGTTAGAGACGCAAAAACAGCTTTGGAAAAAATTAAAGCTGGTGCGGATTTAGTCCAATTATACAGTGGGATGGTTTACGAAGGTCCAGATCTCGCGATAATTATTTTAAAAGGAATTTTGCAGTTGATGCAGCGAGACGGTGTTGATAACATAGCAAATTATCGTGATTATCATGTTGAGAGGTGGGCAAAACGTGCGCTTCTTCTGTGATGAACAGTTTTTTCTTGACAAAAAACGCTGTATTTTTTTTAAGGGGCTTGCAAACTTCCGTGATCTTCCTTATGTCACACGGATTGTGAGTGATTATTGGATATTATTGTTTGTGCGGTTGTAGCTCAGTTGGTTAGAGCGCTGGTTTGTGGCACCAGAGGTCGTAGGTTCAAATCCCACCAACCGTACCACTTTTCACTGTATTTAATATAATAAGCAGTTTACTGTGGTTACAGGACATAGATTATTTTTGTAGTGAGGTTTATGTTGTCATTTAAAGTGGAGCTAAGTTTTTACACATTTTTATGTGCGTATGGCTCAACGAAGGTGAGGTTTAATTATCTTTTTTAAATTAGTGCATTATGACTGTGAAGAGTAGTCAACAAATGAAGAGCAAAAATTCTAAGACGGTCGCTGATTTTTTGAAAAAGTTACGTGGTGTGGATAATTGGGAGCAGGTTTCTCAATGGCTTTCGTTTCGGAACGTAGAAGACATTGAGTGTATTACGCCCGATCAAGCAGGTGTCGCGCGTGGCAAAATGATGCCTTCTAAAAAATTTATATCAGAAACATCGTTGGCGCTTCCTTCAGCAATTTTTATGACGACAATTTCAGGGATCTATCCTGAAGATGGACATGGCTTTGAGTATCCTAAAACAGATGGTGATTTGCGTCTTGAGCCTGATCTTTCTACATTAAGCATTGTTCCTTGGGAAGGTGCACCTACAGCACAAGTGATTTGTGATCTTATATACCAGAATGGTCAAATTGTCGATTATACGCCACGAAATGTTTTACGGAAAGTAACCAGCCTTTATACACAAATAGGTTTAAAACCTGTTGTTTCACCGGAGATTGAGTTTTATTTAGTGCAGAAAAATCCCGATCCAGATTACCCTCTGGTATCTCCTGTTGGTCGTTCTGGACGTTCAATTGGTGGTGGGCAGGGTTATTCGATTGCTGGTGTTAATGAATTTGACGATTTGATTGATGATATTTACCATTTTTCTGAAGCACAAGGGCTAGAAATTGATACACTCATTCACGAAGAAGGGGCAGGTCAGTTTGAAATCAATTTACGCCACGGTGATCCAGTTGAATTGGCTGATCAAGTTTTTATGTTTAAACGAACAATTCGTGAAGCAGCGTTAAAGCATAACATGTATGCAACCTTTATGGCCAAGCCTATTCAAGGACAACCCGGATCTGCAATGCATATTCATCAATCTGTTATTGATGAGAAAACCGGTCTTAATATTTTTACAGATAGGGATGGTGGAGAAAGTGTCTATTTTCGTCATTTTATTGGTGGATTGCAAAGACATATGGCTGGGGTGCTGGTGATGCTTGCACCTTATGTTAATTCTTATCGGCGTCTCATGCCTGGAATTTCTGTACCTGTTAATTTGCAATGGGGGTATGATGATCGTACAACGGCTTTTCGTGTTCCACGTTCTGCACCACAGGGGCGTCGTATTGAAAATAGGCTTCCTTCTTCAGATGCTAATCCTTATTTAGCATTGGCCGCTTCCTTAGCTTGTGGACTTATTGGTTTGCAGCAAAAGATTGAGCCGGATGAGCCAGTAGCAAATAGTGTGGATGCTGATAATATTGAGTTACCGCGCGGGCTTATTGAAGCTGTCAGTTTGTTTGAACAAGATGTAGCAGTGCGTGCTATTCTTGGAAATATGTTTGTAAATACCTATGCTGCAATAAAAAGACAAGAATTTGAAACCTTTATGGAAGTGATTAGTCCGTGGGAGCGCGAATATCTCTTGCTAAATGTTTGAGTTCTATAACGATGACTGATAAAAATCCAATTTCTCCAGGAATTTCTTGGTATGAGGATATTTTAGAAAGACGTCCTTCTTACCCATTTTTTAACGGATCTACTCGGTGTGATGTGGTTATTATTGGTGGTGGATTCACAGGGTTATCTGCCGCTTATCATTTATCTAAGGTTGGAGTGAGCGTTGTTTTGCTTGATGCTTCACGTTTTGGAGATGGTGCTTCAGGACGTAATGGTGGTCAATTGGGGACAGGCCAGAGACAATGGGTAGAAGCATTAGAGAAAAAATATGGTTTTGAGCGAAGTAAGATGCTATTTGATTTATCTGAAGAAGCTAAAAAAGATATTTTATCTTTGTGTTCTATGCCTGGTTGTCATAGCGAATTTATGACGGGTCAGCTTTCTGTTATTCATAAAAAAAGTAAGGTAGCACCTTATCAACGACACGTTGAAGTAATGCACCGTTATGGATATCATGATCTCACTTTTATGGATAGAGATGAAGTTTCTGAAAGACTTGGCTCATCTTTTTACTATGGTGGTATTTATGATTCTGGTACTGGCCATATAAATCCTTTGAAACTGGTTGTTTGGTTAGCAAAAAACGCAAAAAATGCGGGTGCTAGACTTTATGAAAAGACATGTGTTGTTTCGGTAGAGAGAAAAAATAGTCGAAATGGTAGCTATTGCATAGTGAGAACAGAAAAAGGTCACATAACGTCTGAGCATGTTCTGTTAGCAACTAATGCCTATAAACTTGGGCTTCAGCATTTTATTGAGAAAAATATTGTTTCCATCCGATCTTATATTGGGGCCACTGAACCGTTATCGAAGCGTGATTCAATTCTTTCAGGAAATGAATCGGTGGATGATTCTCGTTTCATGGTTCGCTATTTTCGAAAAAGCATTGACAATCGTTTATTATTTGGTGGAGTAGAAAGTTACGATAATAGTTGCCCCGTGAATTTAGATAAACATATACGGCGGCAAATTTTTGAAATTTATCCTCATTTACAATTTATAAATCTGACTCATTGTTGGGGTGCAACAGTTGGCATTACAGTTGAACGTATGCCCTATGTGAGACAGCTTTTACCAGGGATTACCTATTGTGGTGGTTATTCTGGTCATGGAGTTATGCTTGCACCTTTTGTGGGGAAATTATACTCCGAATGGCTGACTGGTAGGCGTGAGCGTTTTAAAATGTTTGAGAAATTGAAGATTTCATCATTCTGGGGTGGAAGAGTTTTACGTCATCCGCTTGTATTTCTGGCGATGAATTGGTTTTCTTTAATGGATCGTTTTTAGTTAAAAGTTTGTTTAAATGAATAAAGTTCAATGTCTTGTTTGGCGCATAATTTTCTAATCACTAAAGATTCCACAATTTACTAAGATAACAAATAAGTGCATATTTTGTAGAGTTATCCTATTTTTATCTCCTAATAATTTATGTTGGAACATTGATTTAGGATCATTTCACACAATGGGTCGCATAATTTTTAAAGTGAGAAAAAGCAGTGTAGAATACAAGAATAGTGTAGAAATTTTTGCAATATGGTACAGGCCTTTAGATTGTATTTGAATACTGTGAAATATGATTTGTCAACGATGAAATTACTGTTCGTTACGAAAGATTCCAAATTTTTCGATTTTTAGTATTTCTCAATATTCATAATACAGAACAAACAATGTATAGGTGGTATGTGGGGGTGATGTCTTACTGATACGTTAATGCCATGTATACACCTTAATGAAGTCAAGTTTACTTGATATCTATAATCTAGAAGTATAGAAGCACTAGATAATCCTAGTTTAGAGCGATAATGATGCATAAAATGAACATAGATCGTTTAAGTTTTGAAACACCTGCTGCCTTAGCTTTAGTGTTGGCAGGATAGGGCTGTAGCAGAGCTCACCGTCGCTATTTGCTGCAAAATTTCGCTGCTGAAGCGCATTTTGTTTGGCTTTATAATGGGGATCTGCAGTTGAACTTGCTGCTTTTCTGCGGTAAATCGCATAAATACTTTGCCTATGCCATTTGATGTTATCATTTTAGGAATGGGTGTGGGTGAATATACCTCCTCTTTTTTCTGATGTTGATCGTTTAAAGCAGGCGCTTGATCTTAATACACGGGTACTTGTTTTTCCTATTCATTCAAAGAGAGCGTTTTGGTCAAGGATTACGCTAACAATGTCTGTTAGAGCGATTTTGTGTTATGCTCATAACCTTGTCCAGATTTGTTGATTGCCCACAAAAAATAAAATAGTTAAAATTGAATGTGGCATAAGTACAGAAACTGCTTAATTTTTTTATGATAAAATGTGCATATAAATAATCACGTTTGTAGCATTTTAATAAGTAAATACAATAACATAATATTTTAAATTAGTTTCAGAGGTCAGAGAAAATTTATTGTAACGATATGAAGAAAGTATGAAAAGTAAAGAAGCCATGTAGGTATAGAGTATAGTAAGTGTAATAAAATAATATACTATTCTTAAAATTTTGGCATAGGTAGATTGTGGAAGTTGGTCGCAGCTTTGAGTGTATTAACCATAAGCATAGCAATCGTCATAGGCCCAACACCTCCTGGAACGGGGGTGATGGCGGCTGCTTTTTCTTTTACTTTTTCAAAATCGACATCACCGACAAGTTGTGTCTTTCCTATACCTTTTTCTGGTGTTTCAATACGGTTTATGCCAATATCAATAACAACGGCACCATTTTTTATCCAATCTTTTTTAATCATTTGTGGACGGCCTACTGCAGCTACTAAAATATCAGCACTACGACATACATCATCGAGGTCGTGGGTATGACTATGAGCGATTGTCACAGTGGCATTTGCTGTTGTCAAAAGAGATGCCATAGGCTTTCCAACAATATTCGAGCGTCCAACAACGACAGCATCAAGACCAGATAAATCTCGTCCACATTGCTGCTCAATCATTATCATAGCACCAGCAGGTGTGCATGGAATAATAGCATCTTCAAGTGAATTTGTTACGAGTTTTCCTACATTTATATAATGAAATCCATCAACATCTTTTTGGAAAGCAATAGCCTGTGTTACACGGTTTGTACTAATGTGGTCAGGAAGGGGGAGTTGTACCAAAATACCATGAATTTTAGGATCAGAATTTAATGCTGCAATGAGTTGGAGGAGCTCTTTTTCTCGTGTTTTTGGGGAAAGTACATGCGTTTTTGAGAAAAAACCACATTCTTCAGCCTTCTTACTCTTTGATTTGACGTATACGTGGCTTGCGGGATCATCGCCAACAATGATAACAGCAATACCAGGTTGTACCTTGTAGTTATTCCGAAGTTTTGTTGTTTCAGCCTTAACTTTTATAATAATCTCTTCGGCAAGCTTTTTTCCATCAATAATATTGCTCATGGAAAGTATCCTTTCAGTAAGGCTGACTGTTCATTTTTTGTATAAAGCATTTGCTGACAATTCAATAGAGCTTTATGCAAGAATAATTCGGTTATTAAACGGGATATGACAGATTTTTGAATTATGAAGAAGCTTTTTAGCTATAATTTAGATTTTCTTTTGATTGATTATGTGAAATAAAGATATAGGAAGGGTGTATATATCAGAGTGATAAAACATTTGAATAGTTTTTTACTCCAATTGATATTTTTATTTGCGGTAAAATTTCTCTTCTTATCACTAAAAAGGGTAAGAACATGGTATTTTTATGGTTTAAAATAATACAGATGCAGATCAATTTTTGTTTTTTATGTTGGCAGGAATTTTAAGAAATTTCTAAAGAACGTTGTTCTAGGGTAAAATTTTGAATATATAATGGTGTATATTCACTGAGTTTGAGCAGAAATTCCGTAACCATCTTTAACGATTATTCTTTTCTTATCTGCTACAACGGAACCAATTCCTATTGTAAGAAGAATAAAGGTCAAAATAGTTATGACAGTGATGATTGTGGCCTTCTTAGCAGACATATTTTTCTCCAGTTATATGTTAACTTGCCGAACACAACTGAGATTTGTGTATTATTCTAAATTCGTACAAAAACAGAATCACTTAATGTCCTATTTGTTCCATTATCATCTCATAAAGCTAAAAAAACTTATAACCCTTTGCATATTATAACTTTACAGGTATGATTTTTATTGAATATTTTTCTTCATTTGCTTGACGATTATTGTTAGCTCTGGCAAAAATTTTTTATGCGCCTAAATTATAAACTGAAAAGATTATTTGTTCGACAACCTCTTGTTTTGAATAAAGAGGTAAAAATAGAAGGTTCGCAAGCTTTGTATCTTGCACGCGTTTTACGTATGCAAGAGGGGGAAAGAATTCTTCTTTTTAATGGACATGATGGTGAGTGGCTTGCTAAACTTATTGACATTAGAAAAAAGGTTGTATCAGCGCGTCTTATACGTCAAGAAAGATTGCAAACATTATGTTCGAGTTTTGTTTATTGTTTTGCTCCGATTAAGAATGCACGTTTAGATTATATGGTGCAAAAAGTTGTAGAAATGGGGGCATCAGTTTTGCAACCTGTTGTAACACACCATACACAGGTATCTCGTATCAATATGGTACGTATGAAAGCTAATATTGTCGAGGCAGCTCAACAATGTGGCATTTTATCTTTGCCTAAATGTCTACCTGCTGTGTCATTAGCAGAACTTTTAGAACATTGGAACGAAAATAAGACTTTATTTTTTTGTGATGAAGCGCACGAATTACACAGTCCATTACCTCTTTTAAAGAGGCATGGAGTCGCTACATCAGGTATTCTCATTGGGCCAGAGGGTGGATTTAGTGAAGAGGAACGCAGTTTTTTAAAAAAACATCCTTTTGTGATTCCAATATCATTAGGTTCATGTGTTTTACGTGCTGATACTGCTGCTGTTGCTGCTCTAGCTCTTCTTAATGCTACGGTGGGAGATTGGTCAATTAATTGAGAAGCCTGTAAAGTGATTTTAAAGATTCATTAAAATGGTGGAACTAATGATAGGATAAAATGAGTTATGGCGCTTGATATAACCGATGAAAATGAAATTTCTAGCTTAGATTCTTTAGTTGGCTATTTTCAAGGGGGATGTAAGGCAGAGAACGATTGGCGTATTGGAACAGAACATGAAAAAATTCCATTTTATATAGATAATTTACGTCCTGTTCCATATGATGGTACGAGGGGAATTCGTGTGCTTTTAGAGAAACTGCAAGGAGCCCTAGGATGGATGCCTGTTTTAGATAAAGGGAACATTATTGGCCTTGTGGGGTCAGTAGATCAAGGAGCTATTTCCTTAGAACCTGGAGGACAATTTGAATTATCTGGTGCTCCATTGAAAACAGTTTATCAGACTTATTATGAGGCGATGGAGCATTTATCTCTCCTTAAGAAAATTTCTGAACCATTAGGTATTGGTTTTCTCGGTATTGGTGCTAGCCCAAAATGGACGTTGGATGAAACTCCGCGAATGCCAAAGTCACGCTATCAGATTATGACTAATTACATGCCAAAAGTTGGGCATAGCGGTCTTGATATGATGTATAGAACATCAACTGTTCAGGTTAATCTTGATTTTTCATCTGAAGCTGATATGCGAAGAAAAATGCAAGTATCAATGAAATTGCAATCTGTTGCGACAGCTTTATTTGCTAGTTCACCTTTTACTGAAGGGCGTCCAAATGGCTTTGTATCTTGGCGCTCTGAAATTTGGCGTGATACCGATAATCAGAGGTCTGGAGTTCTTCCTTTCACATTTTCTGATAATTTTGGTTTTCTGGATTATGTTGAATGGGCGCTTGATATACCAATGTATTTTGTTATACGGGACGGTTGTTATTACGATTGCACGAATATAACTTTTCGACAGTTCATGAATGGAGCTTTAAGAGGAAAAATTGCAAATTCGATACCGAGTATAGGAGATTGGATTAATCATTTGTCCACTTTATTTCCTGAAGTACGCTTAAAACGATTTTTGGAAATGAGAGGTGCTGATTGTGGTTCTTTGAAGTATATTTGTGCATTGTCAGCTTTTTGGGTAGGTCTTCTTTATGATAGTGAAGCGCTTAATGATGCAGAAGCTTTTACAAAGGATTGGCGTTTTGAAGAAATTTTGGACATGCGTAATCGTGTTCCAAAAGAGGGATTAAAAACCCCCTTTCGTCAGACTAGAGTTTTAGAATTAGCACGCCATGCTGTTTCTATTTCACGCAAGGGTTTAAAGAATCGGCAACAGTGTGAGGCAGATGATTTTGATGAGACAAATTTTCTAACTCCTTTGGAAGAGGTAATTGCTTTAGGTCAAACAGAGGCTGATAAATTTTTGTCTAGCTATCATTCTGTTTGGGACGAATCTGTAGATCCAGTATTTTTAGAATGCTCTTACTAAGTTTTTTAAGTAGGTAAAATTTATTTCTCAATAAGATTTTATTTTCATAATTCAGTTCATATTCGAACAGTTTGTTGATGTATTGTGCATTTTTTCCTCTTCGTTTGTTGAGGATGTAATGCTATATTCATTGGATGCCATCATTTGAAATTACAAAAATGGTAAATTAGGGGCATTGCTATATTTACAGGCTGCTAATGTTAATAACAATTCTCACATTTAAAGATTTATTTATCGTTCGTTTAAAAGCCATAGTTTTTACGTGAAGGATATCATTTTATCTTCTATCCATCCTAAAAGTGCTTTGATTGCAATTATTTGTAAGTGAAGCACCACTCTATTGGTCTTTAAATTTGCCATTTTAGGCGGGTTGTTAACTTCATCTTTCTATTCTTTATCGCCATTTTCATCTGATGAGATCAACCTCCCCAGCGCGAACGCTCAGATACAGTCACAACAGACAAAACGAAAAAAATGTATAACAAAGCGAGGTATTACTTCTGCATTTAAAACAAACTTAACAAAACACAAGACTAGAAAAAATTCCACAACAACACAAAAAAAAACGAACCATAATCACCATACGGCTATTATTTTGCACGATAAACAAAAAGGAAAAAAACTACTTCATAAGAGAAGTTCGACTACTACCAACTAGGCCTTCTCTTTGTGCACGCTTACGAGCAAGTTTACGTGTACGACGAATCGCCTCAGCTTTCTCGCGGGCACGCTTTTCTGAAGGCTTTTCATAACACCCGCGCATCTTCATTTCACGGAAAATACCTTCACGTTGCATCTTTTTCTTGAGCGCACGCAGCGCTTGATCAACATTATTATCACGAACGAGTACCTGCACGATCCATCCTACTTTGTTTCAATGTAAAAAACAATTGGTCAAAGAACTACACCCTAACAAGATGTACATCCAAGGGATGTGCATACCACATAAACGAGATATTTGTCTATATTGCTTTTAAAAATTCTATTCTTTTTTCCATGAATGGTTTTGCATAGTTGATAATCAATTCTATGAGTATAAATTCGTAAAAATTCCTAAATTGCACTATCTTTGTTGATATAAACTATCTTTGATAGCTAGAAATGTAGTATGTTTTTATGGTGTTATGATATCTTTATTACATTAAAGAAACAATAATAAAGTTTATTCTCGTTGGGAATGTATGCTCTTACTTCGTATAGAAATTTTAAAAATTAGTGGTGATGTCACCTTTTTTAAGATAGGAAAAAATTAGAATTCTCTTTAAATATATGGAAATGTTGTTAGTCACAGCATGCTCATTCTCAATTTTCAGACTGTTTTAATGGTCTGATCTAGTACTATATCTTCCTAAGAAATTGGATCTGGTATGTTTGAAGAGGAAATAAAGATGATATAAACACGATGATATAAATACAATGTGCGGGTAGATGCTGGAACACTTACACTGGATCAACCAAGAAATCAAAACAAAGACTGAGAGCTAAATTTGAGCCAGATTTTTTTCATAAATTATTTTTCAAATACACGAAACCCAACATCCTGATAGTACTCTTATCTTCCATAAAAACATGAAAAAATGGCGCACCCGAAGAGATTCGAACTCCTGACCCCCAGATTCGTAGTCTGGTGCTCTATCCAGCTGAGCTACGGGTGCGTTCACCTATCCTAGGACATGGGTTTTTCCTAATCGTTTCGTTGGCGAATTGCAAGTAAAACTTAGCAAAACAAAAATTTTGCCTATTACCTAGTTATTTGCCTATTAGAAAATCATATATTCCTATTTTAGGATTGTAACGCTTCATCAATTATAATGTAAATGTATAGGTTATAGGATTTTATTTGCTGTGTTAACATCAGAAATTTCAATATAAATTGTGGTTAACTTGACAGTCTGAGCCACAGGAGATAGTTTGGATGTATGAAAATACGTTTTTAGGGGATTAAAATACGCTATCTGCAATTCTTTTAGGCAGTTTTACTGAAAATTACTTCAAACAAAAAAAATATTTCAAATAAATTTGCATGTTTATTTATAAACCAAGGATAGGTACATGGGGTTATCTAAGAAAAATGTTACGTTGGCGTTTTTAGTCTTTGTTTTGATGGTTTTTTACTTTTGGTTAAAGTACAGCTCAAGCCCAGAACAATCTGTCCCAGCAGCAGAAAAGATAACAAATTCATTGTTGCATGAAGCATCAAAGGGTTCAACAGGACGTCCCCCAGCAAAAGTTGTCGTTGACTTTGTTAAAGTACAAGATTTTTGTGAACAGCTTAATGCTCTAGGCAGTGGACGAGCAATTTCTTCAGTAGATTTGACTCCTTGGTCATCGGGTGTTGTTGATAAGTTTTTTGTATCTTCTGGAGCAAAAGTGCAAGTTGGTGACGCAATTGTTAAGCTTGATTCTAAAAAAGAAGAAATAGCTGCCGCAAAGGCAAAGGTACAACGTGACAATAGTGCTCTAACACTTTCTCGTATTCTTAAATTACGTGCTAGCAATACAGCAACGGAGGTTCAAGAGATTACAGCACGATTGGAGTTGGATAATGCAAATTTAGCTTTACGTAATGCTGATTTAGAGCTTGATCGGCGAACAATTCGAGCTCCAATTAGTGGGGTTGTTGGTATTTTCCCCATTGGCGTTGGCAACACTGTTGCGCTTAACACTGTCATAGGACATATAGAAAATAGGGATCGTATTTTGGTTGATGTATGGGTACCGGAAAGATATGCATCGCGTCTTCATAAAGGAGATAAGGTAACAGCAACGTTAACGGCACAGTCAAATAAGAGTTTCATTGGTCATGTTTATGCGCTTGACAATGTTGTTGATGCGACAAGCCGCACACTACGTGTTCAAGTTGAAATTAAAAATGAAAAAGATATGCTTATGTCTGGTATGTCTTTTTCTGTTGCGTTTAAATTTCTAAGTGGTTCTTTCCCTGTTATTAATCCTCTTGCAGTTCAATGGAACAGCAAAGGATCTTTTGTTTGGCGCATAAGAGAGGGAAAAGCAGAGGTTGTTCCTGTGTCAATTATCCAGCATAAAGAGAATCAAGTTTTTGTGAAAGCCCCTTTAGAAAATGGTGATCAGGTTGTTATTCAGGGAGTACAAATGCTCCATCCAGGAAGCAGTGTTGTTATTGATAGTCAAGAGGCTTATCAACAGCAAACATCAGAAAATAATGGGCAGAATGTACAATGAGTCAAGAATTGAAAACAAAACGTCATGCTACAGATGTAGAACAAGGCGGTGTAATTTCATTATTTATTCGTCGTCCTGTTTTTACTTTTGTTTTGAATGCTATGATCGTAATTGCAGGAATTGCTGCATGGCTAAATGTTGATGTTCGCGAGTTGCCAGATATTGATATTCCAGTAACAACGATTATGACGACCTTTGATGGGGCATCAGCAGAAACAATTGATCGTGAAATTACAAAAAATATAGAGGATGCAGTTTCTCGGGTTTCAGGTGTTAAAACAATTTCTTCAACTTCTTCTTTTGGTCGCTCTCAAGTGAAGGTTAACTTTAATGTTGGAGTTGATTTGAATGTTGCTGCATCTGATATTAGAGATGCTCTTTCTCGTATTGCGTATTCTTTACCGAAAAATTCTGATACACCTGTAATCATTAAGGCGGATTCGAATGCAGCTGCTATGATGTACTTGGTCGTGACTTCACCAACGGTTAGCATTGATGATTTAACAAAAGTTGTAAATGATCAGATTTTAGATGCGATTTCTGCAGTTGATGGTGTTGGTGATGTAAAGGTTGATAGTGCTCGCACAAAAATTTTTCAAATCGATGTCGACCAAGCAAAACTTGCTAGCTATGGGTTGACTGTAGCAGATGTTTCTCGTGTTCTTTCTGATATGACAACTGACGTACCTGCAGGGTCGTCGCGCAATTCGAAGCAAGCTTTGATTGTGCGTGCTACAGCACGATTAACGACACCAGAGGATTTTGAACGGGTTGTTTTAAAGTCTCATGTGCAGCTTGGTGATGTTGCGCATGTTACTTTGTCTCCTGATGTTGAAACGGTTATTCTTCGTATAAATGGGAAAGCAGGAATTGGATTGGGTATCGTTCGTAAAGCACAATCCAATACCCTTAATATTTCTAGGGGCGTTCGAGAGGTTGTCGATCATCTTAAAAATGTTCTTCCTTCTTCTGTACACGTAAGCGTTGTTAGCGATGATGCTATCTTTATTAAGAGTGCTCTTCATGAGGTTGAGGTTGCATTGATTATTGCTATCCTGAGCGTTGTTTTGGTTATTTTTCTTTTTCTTAGAGATATTCGTGTAACGCTTATTCCTGCTTTATCTATTCCTGTTGCTTTGGTTGGTACGATTGCTGCCATCTATCTTGCTGGATTTTCACTCAATATTCTCACATTTTTAGGACTTGTTTTGGCAACAGGGCTTGTGGTAGATGACGCAATTGTTGTTCTTGAAAACATTGTTCGTTGGCGCAATATGGGTTTTAATCCTAAAACTGCGTCTGTGCTTGGAACACGGGAAGTATTTTTTGCTGTTTTAGCAACGACATTGACTTTGGTCGCTGTTTTTGTGCCTATTTCTTTTCTCCCTGGACAAGTCGGAGGACTTTTTAGAGAATTCGGTTTCGTTTTAGCGATTTCTATTCTTCTTTCTTCAATCGTTGCTTTAACTCTTTGTCCTATGTTGGCATCACATTTTTTGACGGAACATGCTGAGGATAATAAGGAAGGAGTAGGTCATTTTGCTTTTCTACATAAAGTTGGGTCTTTTTTTAGCAGGGGATATGCTTATAGTTTACAGAGATGTTTAAATAGGCCTTGGGCTGTCGTCTTTGCTTCGGTTATTTTCGCGTGTCTTTGCGTTGGAGGTTATACGCGATTACAACAAGAATTAACACCATCAGAAGATAGGGGGCTTATTTTTTTAGTTATTAATGGACCACAGGGAATTTCAACACAGTACTTGAATGAGCAGGTGGAGCAGATTGAGGCCAGTTTAAAACCGTTGCGTGACTCTGGAGAAATTACTCATAGTTACTCTATTGCTGGCGTTGGTGGGTCATCCAATACTGCTTTTCTTATTTTACTGCTTTCGCCTTGGGATCAGCGTTTGCGCAGCCAACAAAAGATCGTAGAGGATATCAATGTAAGAGTTAGGCAGTTTCCAGCGGTTTTTGTATTTGCTGCGCAGGGAAATTCTTTAGGGGTTAGGGGAACTGGGCAAGGACTACAATTTGCAATTCTTGGAAACGATTATACAAAATTGCAACCGCTTGCTGATAAGCTTGTTAATGCTTTGCAAGTAGATCCGCATTTCATTCGTCCACGGCTTACCGTTGATGCAACACAGCCACAATTTTTTATCGAAATCAATCGAGAGAAAGCTTCTGATTTAGGGATCGATATTGCTAATTTGGGAAATACATTGCAGGCAATGTTAGATGGGAAAAAAATCGGTTCTGTTTACGTGGATGATCATTCTTATGACGTTAAGCTAACGTCTCGTAAAAATCCTATTAATAATCCTAATGATTTAGAAAATATTTTTTTAAAAACAAAGGGTAATCAATATGTTCCTTTATCAACTACTGCGAACTTACACGAAAAAGCCATCGCGCCTCAATTAAAACGCGAAAACAGAATGAGTGCTGTTGTTCTAAGTGCCAATCTTGCACCAGGTGTTGTTCTAGGAAATGCTTATAAGATTGTAGAAGGAATTGCTGCTCCTTTGTTGTCTGAAGGAAATTATATTATTCCTTTGGGTGAAGCTGCGACACTTAGTGAAACATCTTCTGATTTTATGGTTGTTTTTGTAATTGCCTTTATCATCATTCTATTGATTTTGGCAGCTCAGTTTGAGAGTTTTGTTTCAGGATTTATCATAATGGCTACTGTCCCATTAGGGATTGGTTGTGCTGTAATTGCTATGCTTGTTAGTGGTGTTAGCCTTAACATTTACAGTCAAATTGGTTTAATTTTGCTAATTGGAGTTATGGCTAAAAATGGCATCATAATTGTTGAGTTTGCAGATCAGCTGCGTGGTCAAGGTAAAAATGTGCGTGAAGCTATAGAAGCAGCGGCAAATATTCGTCTTCGTCCAGTTTGCATGACGATGATTTGTGCTATCTTGGGAGGTATTCCTTTAATTTTGGCCAAAGGTGCTGGTGCGGAAGCACGTATAGCTTTAGGTTGGGTTATCGTTGGAGGTTTGGGTTTAGCAACTGTTTTTACCCTTTATGTCACACCAATTGTTTATCTTTTCCTTGGACGTTTTGTGAAGCCAAAAACGGAATAAAACAAAAATTTAGCCCTTCAAAAATTGCAAATGGATGTACCTAAAGATGTATCAAATCTAGTGAAGCAATCAAATAGATGAGTAAATTACAAATCGTTCACGAGAAAGCAGAGTTAACAATTTTTTGGTTACCACAAGCCTTTTTCATAGATTACTTGTTTATAAAGAAACACGGTATATAGAATTCAAGATATTTTATAGATATTTCTATTGATTTACAAGTTTGGCGGAGAGAGAGGGATTTGAACCCCCGATAGAGTTACCCCTATGCCGCATTTCGAGTGCGGTGCTTTCAACCACTCAGCCATCTCTCCACGTTAAATGAAATAATATTTTGAACTTTTAAAGCATATTGTGGATAGATAACCCTCAATTATTTTTAGCACAACTCTTTTTTTGCATTTTTATGGAGCTTTATTGACAGGAAATAGAAATTCCGTCATATACACTGAACGGTGCAGACGTAGAAATCATACGTGTTTGTATTTTGTGGGTATTTTTGCCCCTCTTTTAGAACCTGTTACGACTGATAAAAAGCAGCCTATTGTCCTTATTAACTAAGGTACAACAAATAAGAGCTGGATTGAACGAAAGGATAAGAAATGTTCGCAGTCATTAAGACCGGTGGTAAGCAATATCGCGTATTTGCTGATCAGTTAGTAAAAGTAGAAAAGGTCATTGGAAATGTCGGTGACGTTGTTGAGTTCAGTGATGTTCTGATGATCGGGGAAGAGAGTAATGTGGCTATTGGTGTACCGATTGTCGCTAATGCTTTGGTTACAGCTGAGATCGTGGAACAGGGGCGAGCGCGTAAAGTTGTTGCATTTAAAAAGCGCCGTCGTCAAAATTCAAAACGCACTCGTGGACATCGTCAAGAAATAACAGTGCTTCGTATTTTAGATATTTTAACTGGTGATGAAAAGCAGAAAAAAGTGGTTGTGGAGGCAGTTGGAAAGGGAGAAGCTGTTTCAAAGGAAACAGCGAAAAGAGTAAAATCTGCTGCTTCCGTTAAGAAAAATGCTACAAAAGCTGCTGAGAAAGAAGCTGTGTCGCAAAAGGTGGCGACGACATCGTCAGATGATAATAAAGATTAAAGGAGAACGCCTATGGCACATAAGAAAGCTGGTGGTTCATCGCGTAATGGTCGAGATTCAGAGTCAAAACGTCTTGGTGTTAAAAAATTTGGTGGTGAATCTGTTGTAGCTGGGAATATCATTGTCCGCCAACGTGGTACACGCTGGCATCCTGGAGATAATGTTGGCATTGGAAAAGATCATACTCTTTTTGCACTGTCGAGTGGAACAGTTTCTTTTTGTAAAAGAGCTAATAATCGCCCGTATGTTTCTATTATTCCTACCGTAAAAGCAACAGAATAAGCTATGTATTATTTGTATTAGCTGATAATTTATCAGATTTCATTTTTGGTTCATATAAAAGGGAAGGTAGTACGCTATCCTTCCTTTTTTGTTTTCTATTATTTAATCAACTATGAAAAGAATCGAGAATCAGCGCAAAGTTTATAAGGATATTTTCTTTAAATGATTAAAAAATCGACTTAGAAATTTTTTTTACAATTAACGAATGATTATTTTGATGAATATTGATTAGTTTGTGTATGTTTATGATTTTGGCAATAGCCACAATATTTCTTTAATTTGTTATAAGTATTTTTGGGATTGAGTGTCTAAACAAGAGCAGTGTGCAACAGAGAATATAAGAATACTGATCAAAAATCACTTTAAAAGAAATGTGTGTTGTAAGAAGAGAAAATGTGAGATTAAACTACATTTTAGGAGGAAGTCCAGTTTGAAGGTATTGCAATAACATGGATATATTAACTACCTCATGCATTGGTGTGTCTTTAATCTGTTTGTTATTGAGTATTGTTAAAATAGGAGTTACCAAAAAAATAACAAAACTAATTTAAGAGAATGGCATTTTGCACTTCATAAACTTTATTTGTCTCGTTTATTTCTGTTCTTATCAATTTGGATGATTTGCAAAATTTTTTTAATTTTAGTTTTCGAAAGTGTTGTTTTTTGATGTCTATTTTAGAATATACAGGAAGATAACATTTAGCTATTGTAATGCCTATTTGGGAGGGAAAAAGTATAATACGATTAAGGTTTCATCTTTGTGATTTTGGTTTTGGATATTAATCTGTAAAAAATCTTAAGAAATTAAGCTCTGATATGGACATTTATAATTATGAAATCAATTAGATGAAAGAAATAGTGATTTTTTTGATTTTTGAAATGATTGAATAGCATCAAAATTTTAGATGATAAGTGCGTTTGTCAGATAATTTTATGTGATGGAAGCTTTTTAAAAATTACTGTTTTGTTAATTATATTTGTGAAGATTTCTACGTTTTATACGGTAGGGTAGAGAATGTAGTTGAGGTATTTTCAATGATCACTTTATCTGATTGTATTTTATAAAACAAAATGAAGCTGTATTGTTACCTATATCTTGTAAATACAATTTTGAAACGAAATTTATCAAAATCTTTTAAACTGTTTTAAAATGTGGGGAAGTGGAAGCAATGAGTGCAGATTTTGACAAGATAGAAATTTTATCTGCGAGATCTGTACAGCTTGCAGCTGCTTTTGATCATAAAAATGATGCAATTCGTGCTGCCGCTGAATTGCTTATTCAGGTTGGTGCAGTTAAAAAATATTATTTAGAAAGAATGCTTAAGAATGAGGCAACAACAAACACTTGGCTTGGGAATGGTATAGCAATTCTCTACGTAATGGATAAAAATAGTAATTTAATTATCAGAGATGCTGTTGCTGTTGTCCAAATTCCCGTTGGTGTCGAGTGGTGGGATGGAAATAAAGCTCATTTGGTTATTGCCATTGCAGATCGTTCAGATCGATATATAGAAATTCACAAAAAATTGACACAACTTTTGTTTGATAAAGAGCGTCTTGAATTGCTTTTAACAACTACAGATAAACAACAGGTTATTGAAGCCTTATTGGGTGAATATACGAAGATAGAAAAGGCTTCTGTTGATGATTTTTTAGTATGTAAGGAATGGACTTTAGATTATCCAAGTGGTCTTCATGCTCGACCTGCTTCTTTGTGGGTTGACTTCGCAAAAAAAGCAAAGGGCTCTATTATGGTTCGATGCGGTAAACATGCTGTTGAAATGAAAAATTTGGTTGGATTGCTGCAACTGGGAGCAAAAAATGGTGATGTTTTGATTTTTTCAACGGATGTTGCAGGAGGTGAACAGCTTCTTAAGGATGCGATTTTAGTCGCAAAAAAAATTAGCGTAAGTGAAAAATGTATAACAAAGGAGATGGAATCTAAAACAAAATTTTTTCATGGTTGGAAACCATTCTCTGGAAAAAAAGGTATTTCCGGTGTTGGGGCAAGTCCAGGATTGTCTATCGGTAAAGTTTTTGTCTTAAGGCGAAACGATATTGTTGTAGCAGATCAGCCAATTGGTTTTGCAACTGGCACTGCACACCTTAAACATGCTCTCAGAAAAACAAAGTGTAAAATGATATCAATTATCGATGACATCACATCTCGTATAGGGGAAGATTCTGCGGCAATTTTTTCTGCACAAATGATTTTTCTTGAAGATGAAAATCTAATAGATCAAGCTTGTCGTTTTATAGCAGAAGGTCATGGTGTTGCGTGGTCTTGGGATAGAACAGTTCGACAATTTTCCGACATGTTTTCTAAGGTTGACAACCCTTTATTGGAGGAGCGTGCCGCGAACTTAATTGATGTTGGTCGCCGTGTTTTAGGAGAAATTGATCCATCTTATAGGCCATTCTTTTTAAATGATATTCCTCATGGAATTATTCTGATTACAGATGATTTATCTCCTTCTGATGCAGCTCAGCTTGATTGTACGAAAGTTTATGGATTGACAACAGCATGGGGGGGGCCTATGTCGCATACTGCTATCTTGGCGCGCACTCTTGGTATTCCAATGGTTGTTGCTGTGGGTGTCAATATTTTAGCAGTTGATAATGATACTCGGGCGATTATTGATGGCGATAATGGGTTTATTTATCTTAATCCCATTGCTGAAGATATTGAAGATGTCCAAAAACAAAAAAGCATTATTGCAAAAAAACGTGCTAATGAGGAGCGCACATGTAGATTGCCAGCGAAGACGGCAGATGGTCAAAGGATTCGCATTATGGCCAATGTCAATCACGCAAACCAAATTTCTACTGCGTTAAATTCTGGAGCTGAAGGTGTTGGACTAATGCGTACAGAATTTTTGTTTTTAGATAGTTCACATATTCCAGACGAAGAAGAACAGTTTGATGTATATCGCGAGATGATTAAATTTGTTGGGAAAAAACCATTGATTATTCGTGCACTCGATATTGGAGGGGATAAACAAGTCACGCATTTACACTTATCAAAAGAAGATAATCCCTTTTTAGGTGTTCGAGGAACTCGTCTTTTATTACGTCGCCGTGATCTTTTGGTTCCTCAATTGCGTGCTCTTTATCGTGCCGCGAGAGAGGGAGGAGATCTATGGATTTTATTTCCTATGGTTATGTCTGTTTCAGAAATTTTCGTTATAAAAAAGATTACTGAAGATATTCAGAATGATATTGGTGCACCAAAACTAAAACTTGGAGTTTTAATTGAGATCCCAGCAGCTGCTATTATGGCGGATGTTTTGAGTGCTTATGTTGATTTTTTTTCGATTGGAACTAATGATTTAACTCAGTATACAATGGCAATTGATAGGAAAAACCCTTATCTCGTATCAGAAGCTGATAGCTTGGATCCGGCAGTTTTACGTATGATTTATCAGACTATTAAAGGAGCTGCAAAGCATAAGCGTTGGGTTAGTGTGTGTGGTGGTATGGCTGGAGATCCTTTTGCAGCAATGATATTAGCTGGATTGGGGATTAATGAGCTTTCTATGATATCCTGCGATATTGCATCAGTAAAAGCACGTTTACAGGCTTATAGTTTTGCAGACATGAAAATTTTAGCACAGAATGCATTACAGTGTGAAACTGCACGAGATGTGCGTGCTCTTAACTATGATACGAGATAAACAAAGGGTAGGTAGAGAGAACAGAGCATCAGTAAGTTATAACAATTTAGTAAAATAACTATATTTAGATCATTTTGCTGTTTATGAGATGCAATAGTCTCGTAATTGTTTCGGCTATTTTATTTGGGAAAATATATGCAATATTTTGATTTAAATATCAGTGTATTCCGTTAATAAGAAGTAGAATCAGCAAACATTAAAAATTTTGATTTTCTGAAATATTGTTGTTACAGATTTTATTTATCCACGGAAAAGTTATTCCTTGAATAGAGAAGAGATGACTGTTGCTAAATAAACACTGTACCTTATTTTGATAGATGAAAATGTCTTTAATGAATTTTAGAATAGAGTTTGAGCTTGCACGTTATCTCTTTCTGGGTATAGTGCTCCCTCCTGGAGAGGTGGCCGAGTGGTTGAAGGCGCACGCCTGGAACGCGTGTATATGGGAAACCATATCGAGGGTTCGAATCCCTCTCTCTCCGCCATCGACTAAAACAAACGTTTATATGTAAGAAACATAAGGACGTTCTAAGGCGATTTGTTTGCTTGGACAAGATTTGCATTAAGAATAAGATAACTTAGTTTCAAATTTCTCTTGTTTAGATTGTTTTTTTAAACTGCCTTTGAAAACTTTTCGTGAAAAGCACCTTTTGCTTAAATCTTATTTGCTTTATTTCCAGCTTATTACAAATATATTAGAGTTTAGCGAATGTACCTTTTATTGCATATGAAGCAGTATTTTTACGCTTACCACTGGCTGCTCATAGGGCAAATGGATGTTTTGTAAAACGGGCTTCTTAATTTATACTTTCAGGGATTTAAATTGAAACATAGTCAAAGCACTATTTATAAACGAGACATGTAGTCTTTCGTCGTTTCAGGGTTGATTTCATTATATAATGATATTTAGGCACAACGTGGAATACATTGTTTAAGAGTGTTTTCCAGTTGATATAACCTATGCAATTTTCTTCATACTATTCCTATGAGTATTCTGATTTTTATAATCTTAAAATAACTATACACTTTTTACGTGTTTTTATTTTTGTTTTTTAAAATAGCATTGAGAGTTTTATAGTAGGTTTAAAAAGATTAGATCAAGCAAATGCAGAATTTTGTATGGTGCCAATAAATTTCACAGAAATATGCTGAGTGCACTTGAGTGTTATTTTGATGTATTTCTGCAAATTAATGAAAAATTATTTTTATACTCTTGTCATTCCTTCCACTCGCTTTATCTGAAGGGTAAAATTTCTCTTTTATAATGGCTATTTTGTCTAGGTGGTGAATGGCAATTTCTTTGGATGAGGATCATGTAGTATTTACAAAATTGTATGTCTTTTTATTTTTTAGCTTAAATCCCTCTAGCTAAAGGGTTGGGGCCTTCTCTAGATTAAGTGTTCAGAGGTTTTAGACTGGTGTTATGGTTGATGTTGGCATCAGTTAAGGGTGGGTTTGTCTTTAATTTATTGGTTTCTTGTGTGCGCAAACGAAGATTTTGCTGCGTGGAGGTTTTTGCGCGCTGTGACAATGTTAGACTCTGTTGGAGGAGGTTCTTAATGAAAAAAATGCATTCAACAAATTTGGCTAGAGCTATTTCACTTGGAACGGCAATAGCCGTACTTTTATCAAGTGTTTCTCCTATTTTTGCTTCCAATATTTCTATAACAGGAGAGATTATTCGTAGCACAAATGGTACGCATTCAGCTTATTTAAAGGGGAGTCATGGCAGTATTGTTTTTTCTGGGGATGATGATTATTGTGGAGTCGATCATGTTATTGATCGTGGAAGTTCATCAAATACAGCTGCAGCAATAAGTGCGGAAAACCAGTATGAAAGATTTATCAATGATACAAATTATAGAGGTCGAAATCCTTATGGGGTAATGACAAACCAAGCGACTTGGGAAGGGGATGGTTTGACAACTCAGAATAGTGGTTATATGGGAAATTTAACTGGTGGTGCGCAAAATGTTCTGCCTGAGGCTTATGGTATCTATTCTTTTGTGACCGGTTGTGGTGCTTATGCATCAGGTAATTATTCAACAGCATTTGGTGCTGGTGCAACTGCCAAGTCTGGAGGAGCACAGGCTTTTGGTGTTTCTGCACTTGCAAGTGGGAAAACGAGTGTTGCCGTCGGTGTTGGATCAGAAGCATCAGGAACATCCTCGGTCGCTCTTGGGGGGCTAACAGTTGCTTCCGCTGATGATAGTATTTCTTTGGGCGTAAGAACGAAGGCAGGGGAAAAATATGCAATTGCGATAGGTTCACGGTCTGAGGCGCAAGCTAAAGGATCCATAGCGATAGGTGGCAGCGATCCTGTAGAAGAAAACGGTCAAAAAAGGTATGTGTTGGCAAAAGCTAAAAATTCTATTGCTATCGGTGCTAGTGCTTATGCTGAGAAGCATGCTTCAGTCGCTATTGGTGATAATGCACAGGTACGTGTTGATGATGGTGTTGCAATTGGAGGAGGATCTAGATCTATAACCCCACGTGATACTGCTGGTTATGATCCAGCGTTACATGATACTGCAAAAAATGAAGACAGTACATGGAAAAGCACTTCTGGTGCTTTTGCTATTGGTGATGCAGATCTTGATGTTACTCGACAGATTACAGGGGTAGCTGCCGGAATTAGAGACACTGATGCAGTTAACCTTGCTCAGTTAAGAGCTGTAGAAGATTTGGCCTCAGGAGTGTGGAATATTTCTGTTAATGGCAAAGACAAAACGGAAGTTAGAGCTGGTAATTCGGTTAATTTTTTATCGAAAACAGGAAATTTAATAGTTGAAAAAAACACTGATAATGATTTGAATAATATTCAATTTGGTTTGAGTGATAATCTTAGACTGGCTAGCATAACTACTGGAGGAACTTCTTTAAGCGCTGATGGTTTGGTGTTAAAAGGAGGGCCAAGAGTAACCAGCAATGGTATTTTTGCTGGAGGTAAAGTAATTACAGGACTTGCAGATGGGACTGATGATACTGATGCAGTTACCGTTGCTCAGCTAAATGCTATGAAAGGCATGGCAGAAGGGTGGAATCTTTCTGTTAATAAAGAAAATTCAACAGCTGTTGGAGCAGGAAGCAAAGTAGATTTTTCAGTAAAAAACAATAATTTATCGATTATAAAAGACAATGATAATAATGTTAAATTTGGTTTAAGTTCCGATATTACACTAACGAGTGTTACTACTGGAAAAACTTCTATGCAAACTTATGGTTTAGTAATAATTGGAGGGCCAAAGGTAACTAGCGATGGTATTTTTGCTGGAAATAAAAAAATTAAAGGAATAGAGGATGGTGATATCACTTCATCTTCTGATGAAGCGGTTACGGGTAAGCAGATTAATAAATTCGGTCAAGATATTGCAGGTTATTTCGGTGGTAATTCTAGCTACGATAGTGGTGTGTGGACAGCTCCTAGTTTTATGGTTAATAAAATTGATGACAAAGGTATTGTTTCTGAAAAAAAATATAATAATGTTGCTGAAGCACTGAAGGATATTGATAGTTCTATTTCGAATGTTTATAATAAAATTACTAATGCACAGAAAGATAGTCTTGTTAAACAGCAGCATGATGTTGCTGTGATAACGATTGGCGAGGAAACAGGTGGCAATGAAATTCGTGTTGCAAATAAATCTGATGTGGATCGTAAGATTTCTGGTGTAAAAGATGCAGAATATGCTGATGAAGCTGTTAATAAAAAACAACTTGATAAGAGTATTGCATCTGCAGTTCTTTACGATAAAGCAGGGGAACGCGTTGATTATAGCAGTATAACTTTGGGAGGAGGGAGGTCTGGAGGGGCGGTTGCTCTCCGTAACGTGAAGGATGGTGAAATCACTTCGCAATCGTTGGATGCAGTCAACGGTGGTCAGGTTGATGCGATAGGCCAAAGTGTTGCATTCTATTTTGGTGGAGATACAAAATTCAATAATGGTGTCTTTACGGATCCAAATTACCGAATATCCACAGTTTCACCGGATGGCAGCATAGTTTATGGCAGTTATAATAATGTTGGTACTGCTTTATCAGTGCTTGATAACAGTATTAGGGGTATTAACACTCGTATAACGTACGAATCTGATAATTTGACTCAAAAAATTGATAATCTTTCTCAACAAGCTTTATTATGGAATGAGGACGATCAGGCGTTTGTTGCCATACGTGGAAAAGGAAGCGATAGGAAACCGAGAAAGATTAAGTTTCTTGCAGATGGAGAAATTTCTGCTCAGTCAACTGATGCTATTAATGGTCATCAGTTTTATGTTCTAGGCAGCAATGTTGCTAAATATTTTGGTGGTGGTGCTAGCTATAACAACGGTGTATGGACGGCTCCCAATTTTACGGTTGGAAAACTTAATCTTGATGGTACTGTCGGTGATGATAAAAGCTATAATAACGTTGCTGATGCACTTAAAGGCGTTAATAGCTATATTACGAGTGTCTACAATCAAGTTTCCAATGCGGCGCAAAATTCTCTTGTTAAACAAGAGAGCTATGATAGTCCAATCACCGTTGGTGGTGCAACAGGTGGCGATGAAATTAGCATTACAAACAAGTCAAATGAAGATCGTAAGATTCTTGGTGTGAAAGATGCGGAACAGGCTAATGAAGCTGTTAATAAAGGACAACTTGATAAAAGTATTAAAGATGTTATTGACAGTATTAAGGACATTAAAGATTTAGGCGTTGCGGCAGTTCTCTACGATAAAAAAAATGGCAATGTTGATTATGGGAGTATAACTTTAGGTGGAGATCATAGTAACAATTCGGTAGCCCTTCGTAACGTAAAAGATGGGAAAATTGCCAAGCAATCGCATGATGCAATCAACGGTGGCCAGATTGATACAATAGCTAAAAATATTGCAAGCTATTTTGGTGGAGGGATGACATTTATGGATGGTGTTTTTACACAGCCGTCTTATTCCTTATCCGTTATTTTAAGTGATGGTAGCGTAGGTCGGACAAATGTTCACAATGTTGATGACGCTTTGGCGAGTCTTGATATCAATATCGATAATGTGAATAGTCGTTTAACATCGAAAGTTAATGAGTTCACTGAAAATGCCTTATTATGGAGTGAAGGCGATCAGGCATTTGTTTCTTTACACAAATCAGCAGGGGTTAGAAAAAATAGCAAGATTACGTATCTTTTGGATGGAGAAATTTCTTCTCGGTCAACTGATGCCGTTAATGGTAAGCAACTTTATACTGTAATTAGCAATGTTGCTTCATATTTTGGTGGTGGTGCTAAATATGATGATGGTAAATGGATAGCTCCTACTTTTGAGATTGGTCAACTCAATCTCGATGGAAGTTTTGGTGCCAATGAGAGCTATAATAACGTTGCTGATGCACTTAAAGGCGTTAATAGCTATATTACAAGTGTTTACAATCAAGTTTCTAATGGGATTCGAAATTCTCTTGTTAAACAAAATCTGGAAAATAGTCCAATTACTATTGGTGTGGAAACAGGTGGTAATGAAATTCGCATTACAAACAAATCAAATGGAGATCGTACGATTTCTGGTGTAAAGGCTGCAGAAAAAGGCGATGAGGCTGTGAATAAAAGACAACTTGATGGTCATATTGAAATAATTAATAACGATATTAAAAACATTAGAAGTGCGAGCGCTTTTGCGGTTCTTTATGATAAAAGAGATGGTGGTAGCGTAGATTATGGCAGAATAACTTTAGGTGGAGATAAATATACAGGGCCTGTTGCTCTACGTAATGTGCGAGGAGGTGAAATTAATCAGCAATCACTTGACGCGGTTAATGGTGGTCAGATTTACACGATAGGCCAAAATGTTGCGCTCTATTTCGGTGGAGATACAGAATTCAATAATGGTGTCTTTACAGGTCCAAATTATCGAATATCCACGGTTTCACCAGATGGTAGTATAATTTATGACAATTATACCAATGTTGGTACTGCCTTATCAGCACTTGGTAACAGTATTGGAAGTATTAACACTCGCATAATGTACATATCTGATAATTTTACTCAGAAAATTGATAATCTTTCTCAACAAGCTTTATTATGGAGTGAGGACGATAAGGCGTTTGTTGCCATACGTGGAAAAGGAGCTGATAGAAAACCAAGAAAGATTAAGTTTCTCGCGGAAGGAGAAATTTCTTCTGGGTCAACTGATGCTATTAACGGTAAGCAGCTTTATGTTATGGGTAGTAGCGTTGCCAGATATTTTGGTGGTAAAGCTAGTTATGAAAACGGTGTGTGGACAGCTCCTAATTTTAAGGTTGCGCACATTGAAGGTAATGTTGCTCGTGAGGAAAATTATGATAATGTTGCTGAAGCGCTTGGTGATGTTAGTAAAAGTATAATAAATGTAAATAATCGTATTTCTGAGATTAAAGATCAAGTTGGTTCAGATGTTTTACGTTGGAATAGTATCAAGGATGCTTATGATGCTACTCGTGGAGGTCGGACGAGCAAGATTGTCGGTGTAGCTGATGGTTTAGTTACACAAAATTCTACAGATGCCATTAATGGTGGGCAGCTTTGGAAAACAAATGAGCGTGTCAAAGATGTTGAACAGAAGGTTGATTATATTGATAGGAGAGTTGACAATATTTCTAGTACGGTTACTGACATGGGTAAAACGATTTTCAATATTGAAAATAAGGTTAATGGTATTACTGATGGAGCTGTTGTTTATGATAAAGATCGAGATGGGAAAAAGACGAATAAAATCACTTTAGTCGGTGGTGATGAGGGTGTACCTGTATTGATTGATAATCTTTCTGATGGTCGTATTGAAAGCGGATCAAAAGAGGCTGTTAATGGTGGACAGCTATATGATTACACCAAGCAGCAAATGCAGATAATTCTTAACGATGCAAAACAGTATACAGATCAGAGGGTCAATAACATCGTTGTTGATGCTATCGATGATGCTGTTGAACAGTCTAAACATTATACAGATCTAAAATTTGAAAATCTAAATTACAATATTGAGATTGCACAAAAAGAGGCAAGACAGTCAGCTGCTATTGGGTTGGCTGTGGCCAACTTGCGTTATAATGATACGCCTGGGAAGTTGAGTATTGCATTTGGCAGCGGCTTATGGCGTAGTCAATCAGCACTCGCATTTGGTGCTGGTTATACATCGGAGAATGGGAATATTCGTTCTAACTTATCTGTGACCAGTTCTGGAGGGCATTGGGGTATAGGTGCAGGATTTAATATGACATTGAATTAATAACCATAGTTGTTACATTTTAATCAAAGTTCTCGCCCTTGTTTAATAATTTAATAAGACAAGAGCGAGAGATTTATATATATATGAAATTGGATGCGGGTATAAAGTTACCTTAATGTAAGGTCATTATTTTTGTAAAAAGTACAGTGTTGTATATTTTCTCTTTGAGAATTGGAAAGATAGAGTACTTATTATTTTCTTCTTGCTATTCTATTTTATATCTCTTATAGCGTTGAGAAATCCCAGAAAACAAAATAATTATTCTTTCTTATGAAGGAAAATTTAATTGCGAATAAATAATTATGGAACTAAAAACTTTGTGCAACAAAAAATATCCACCATAGAAGTATTAAAAATACTTTGCCATATAATTTAATTTCTATGTTAAGACACTTTTATACTAAAAGTGGCTTTTTTTTAGTATCAAAAAAACACGTATGGTCTGTATTGAGGCATAAATACTTCTTTATTATGTTCATTCTAAAGGCCTTTTTATTTTTATTGATTTTGAAGACTTATTACAGAAATACTAATTCACTACGACAAGGTAAAACAATTCAAAGCATTGAATACGCATAAGACTAATAAAGTTAAAATGTGTTTTTATTTATGTTTTGAATATATTCATTAGTTAGGGGAGCTTATTATGAAAAAATCGTATTCCATTTTTAAAAAATCCATTTCAAAAGAAAATAATTTGAAAAATAGTTTGAAAGAGAATTATTTTCTTCGTTTAACAAAAATGGGTTCATTGGGCCCAAAATTTACTACACTTTTATCGAGTGTTTTCCTGGTGTGTATTGTTTCTGAGCCAGCTAATGCTTTATCTGGATTCGGCTCTAATTCTTTGATAATTGCTCCTGAAGAGGTAACACTTGCTGCGGGTAAATTTTTAGGGTCCGTATCTTTAGTTAACAGTGCTGAGCTGTGTTATGCAGATGAAGTTTATGGGCGAGGTAACATTTGGAACAGCCCCAACGGTTCAGATGAAAATACACTAACTGCATATAAGCAGTATAGTCTTTTTTTTGATGCGGAAAATCCGTCTTTATCTGCAGTGCGTCCACAAAGAGAAAAAACTACAACAAGTTTTGCAAAACTTCAACTTCCTCTTGCTTATGGAATGAATTCTTTTGCAACCGGTTGTGGTGCTTTTTCAGCGGCAAGTGCTTCAACGGCATTTGGTATGAATGCAACTACATTAGGTGCTGGATCGCAGGCTTTTGGTGTCTCTGCGCTTGCAGGTGGGAGAGCAAGTATTGCAGTAGGAGTTGGATCAGAAGCAGCAGGGGATGATGCAATTGCTTTAGGCAGTCTTGCAACAGCAAAAGACATGAGTTCGATCGCATTAGGTAGAACTGCACTGGCGAATAGTGAAAAGGCTATTTCTATCGGTTCTGCCTCAAAGGCATTAGAAAGTGGCAGTATTGCAGTAGGATATGTTGCAGAAGTACATAGTCATGCTGGAACTGCACTTGGCATGTTTGCATCGGTAAATGGTGATAGCGGTATTGCTCTTGGCCGTAGTGCAAAGGCGGAAGGTGAAGCTTCTGGTGCTCTGGGTTATCGTGCGGTAGCAACAGGAAAAAATAGTCTTGCTCTTGGTCGTCTTTCCAAGACAGAAGCAGGAGATAGTATAGCTCTTGGTGTTTATTCCGTAGCCAGTAAAGATAATGCTTATGCTGGTCGGATAGGGTATAATCCTTTTAAGGATAGTCCAGTTATGTTAAATGCGGAAAATGTGCTTCCTGAATGGAAAAGTACATTGGGAGCACTTAGTGTGGGTGATATAGAAAATGGAAAAACACGCCAAATTAAAGCAGTTGCAGCTGGTAGTGATGACACTGATGCAGTAAATATTTTACAGTTAAAATCGTTAAGAGAATATGTAAAAAGAGGTTGGATGGTTTCTATTAATGGGAATGATAAAAATTCTGTAAATTTTGATAAAGATAATGGTTTGAATTTTTCAGTTTCAAATAAAAATTTCTATATTACTCGGGGTAAAGGAGATGCTAATATAGTCTTTGGTTTATCTGATGACATTAAGCTTAATAGTATAAAAACAGGAAAAAATAGCTTGACAGAGGCTGGTTTAGATGTTGGGAATGTTCGCATAACCTCTGATGGCATCAATTCTGGTGATCAGAAGATAAAGGGAGTTCTACATGGTGAGCTTTCCAATCTTTCAAAAGAGGCAGTTAATGGTTCTCAACTTTATTCTATGAGTAATCAGCTTGCTACGTATTTTGGTGATGCTGCTGCATACAATGATACAGGATGGACAAATCCTATTTTTCAGGTGGTTACAGGGTTTAATGCTGGTGGTTCTCCTATCATAACGTCTTATAATGATGTTGCTAGTGCCTTTCGCGGTATTAATAATGGTTTAATCTATGTAAAGGATCTTCTCGGTTCAATTAAAGTTGATGCCGGTAGTTCTAGTAATGTTGGTTTACCTTGGAATAGTGATAAGGGGGCTTATGATGCAATTCACGATGGTCATGTGAGTGGTATCATTAATGTGGCTGATGGCCAAATTGCACAAAGTTCTACCGATGTGGTGAGTGGTGGGCAGCTTTGGAAAATAAATGAACATGTTGCAACCGTTGAAAAAAAAGTTGATGATTTTTCTAACACAATTACCGGTATGGGTAGTACAATCGTTGGCATCGAGGACAAAGTTGATGGTCTTTCCAATACAGTTACTGACATGGGTAAAACGATTGTCAATATTGAAAACAGGGTTGATGGAATCGAGGATAAAGTTAACAATATTGCTGATGGAGTTGTAACCTATGATAAAGATCAAGATGGAAAGAAGACCAATAAAATTACTTTAGCAGGTGGTGATGAAAGTGAGCCTGTGTTGATTGACAATCTTGCTGATGGTCATATTGAAAGTGGATCAAAAGAGGCTGTTAACGGTGGGCAGATGCATGATTACACAAAGCAACAAATGCAGATAGTTCTTGATGATGCAAAGCAATATACAAATCAACATGTCAGTGATATTACCGCCGATGTTATTGACCGAGCTGTTGATCAGTCCAAACATTATACAGATTTGAGATTTAAAAATTTAAATTACAGTATAGAAGGTGTTCGGAAAGAAGCGAGACAAGCTGCAGCTATTGGTCTGGCAGTGTCCAATTTGCGTTATTATGATACGCCTGGATCGTTAAGTTTTTCATTTGGTGGTGGTCTATGGAGTGGTCAAGCTGCGTTTGCTATTGGTGCCGGCTATGCATCTGAAGATGGAAATGTTCTTTCTAATTTATCTGTTACTGGTTCTAGTGGTAATTGGGGTGTAGGAGGGGGAGTTACCCTGAAAATAAAATAATGGGTAAAAGCTAACGTAAAAGTTAATATAACCGTAAAAACAAAAATATTTTTCTTAATATTCTCTCGCTTTTGTCTTTAAACTAGGTATGGGCGAGAGGTTTTTTTATTTATTCACATAAAATTAACCACAATATAGAGCGCTTGATTCAGGATTACAATCTTTATAAAAAGTCTTATATTACATGGAATAGTTGCAAAAAAATATCTTGGATACTCAGACAACAGACAATATCCGAACGAGAAAAGTAGAGTTATTTCCCCTTGCTATTCTATAGTACATCTCCTATAGCGTGAAAAAATCTAAAAATAAGGAGTTTTCCTTCAATAGAATCAAAATTGAAGGAAAAAGTTATGAGGTTTAAACTCTTGCGAAACAAAAAAAATCCACCATAGTATTATATCAACACTCTGCTAAATAATCCAAATTTTAAACGCAAAACATCTCTACAACAAAACAATCTCTTTCAAAATGTACATCACACGTCCGTGATTTTGTGAAGAGATTTTTTCTTTCGTTTCCTTTCAAAAATTCACCAAAAAACGCACTCAGAAAAAATGAGCGATGTGGGCTCAAGTGCCCAGATATAACTGACAAGCGTAAACGTAAAGTTAAAATATGTTTTTTTTATGTTTTGAATATATTCATTAATCAGGGGAGGTTATTATGAAAAAACAATATTCTATTTTAAAAGAAAATTATCTGAAAGAAGAGCGTTTTACTCATTCACCAAAAACAATGTCGTTAGGAAAAAAACTTACTGCACTTTTGTCAAGTGTTTTCCTTGTTTGTGTTGCTTCTGAGTCTGCCAGTGCTTTGGCTGATAAAGATCCAAGTTATCTAGATGTATTTGGTCATCTAGATTTAGTTGGGGAAGGTGCTAATTATTTAGTCGTTAATTCTGGACAAGTTTTTTTATCTTCTGGTCGTCTTCGAGGATCAGCATCTTTGATTAATAGTGCTACAGAATGCTACGCAGATGAAGTTTATGGTCGTGGCAGTTTATGGAATAAACAAGTTGCTGATGCACCTAATGCATTAACTAAAAAACAACAATATGAGCAATTTTTTAGTGGTTCATTTGCACCTCCACATGATGCACCTCAGTATGAGCTAAATGATGATCCTAAACTGAGTATAACTGCTAATGCAAAGCGTCAATTACCTAATGCGCTTGCTATGTATTCTTTTGCAACTGGTTGTGGAGCGCGTGCAGGAGGTCGCGCTTCAACAGCATTTGGTATGAATGCAACTACAGTATCTGCTGGATCACAAGCTTTTGGTGTTTCTGCACTTGCAGGCGCGGCATCAAGTATCGCAATGGGGGTAGGATCAGAAACAAGAGGTGCAGATTCAATAGCTTTAGGTAGTCTTTCGTTGGCAAAGGGAAAAAATAGTCTTGCCTTTGGTTATGAATCATCGACAGTGGGTGATGATTCAATTTCTTTCGGTAGTGAAGCATCAGCAATTGGTCAATATAGTCTTTCTATTGGTTCTTCTTCAAAATCATCAGGTGAATCTTCAGTTGCTTTAAGCAGCCTTTCGTCAGCACTGGCAGATTATAGTCTTTCTTTAGGTTACCGTTCAAAAGCAACTGCGAAGGATGGTCTTGCTTTAGGTTCCTATTCTGTTGCTGATACGGTTTCTGGTGGCTTTGGGTATGATCCCTTGACGAATGGTGCGATAAAGGACATCACTACTCCTACATGGAAAAGTACATTAGGTGCAGTTAGTGTTGGTGACAATCAGAATGGAAAGACACGTCAGATTAAATCGGTTGCAGCTGGTAGCGATGACACCGATGCAGTGAATGTAGCACAGCTAAAAAAGTTAAGAGAGTATGCGACAAGTGGCTGGAAGGTTACTATTAATGGAGACACTACGAGTCCTGTAGTTTTTGATAAAGACAGTAGTTTGAATTTTTCAGTTTCCAATAAAAACCTTAATATTACTAAGGGTGATGGCAATGCAAACGTAGCTTTTGGTTTGTCTGATGATATTACACTTAAGAGTGTAAAAACAGGAGGAAATAGCTTAACAGAGTCTGGTTTAGATGTTGGGAATGTTCACATAACTTCTACTGGCATCAATTCTGGTGATAAGAAGATAACGGAAGTCTTGAATGGAGATGTTTATGGCTCTTCAAAAGATGCGATTAATGGTTCACAGCTTTACTCGATGAGCAACACACTTGCATCGTATTTTGGAGGTGGAGCCAAATATGATGATGGGAAATGGACAGCTCCAACTTTTAAAGTTAGCACTATTGCTGCCGATGGTACTCATAAAGAAGAGAGCTACAACAATGTTGCTTCTGCGTTTAGCGGGGTTGGAAGTTCTTTCACAAATCTTGACAAGAAAATTTCTGATAAAATTAACAAGCTTTCCGATGATATCAAGAATGTCACCGGAAATGGTATGATTGATCATGATACATCAACAAATGTTATCTCTATTGGTGGTACCACTGGTGGCAGCATCATTAGTGTATCAAATGACAAGGATGAATCACGCGTTGTTTCTGGTGTAAAGGATGGAGCAGTTTCATCTGGTTCCACGGATGCGATTAATGGTTCACAGCTTTACTCGATGAGCAACACACTTGCATCGTATTTTGGAGGTGGAGCCAAATATGATGATGGGAAATGGACAGCTCCAACTTTTAAAGTTAGCACTATTTCTGCTGATGGTACTCATAAAGAAGAGAGCTACAACAATGTTGCTTCTGCGTTTAGCGGGGTTGGAAGTTCTTTCACAAATCTTGATAAGAAGATTTCTGATAAGGCAGATGAGCTTTCTAAGGAAATTAAGAATGTTGCGAGCACAAGCACTATTCATCATGATGCAACGACAGGTTCTATCTCTATTGGTGGTACCACTGGTGGCAGCATCATTAGTGTATCAAATGACAAGGATGAATCACGCGTTGTTTCTGGTGTAAAGGATGGAGCAGTTTCATCTGGTTCCACGGATGCGATTAATGGTTCACAGCTTTACTCGATGAGCAACACACTTGCATCGTATTTTGGAGGTGGAGCCAAATATGATGATGGGAAATGGACAGCTCCAACTTTTAAAGTTAGCACTATTTCTGCTGATGGTACTCATAAAGAAGAGAGCTACAACAATGTTGCTTCTGCGTTTAGCGGGGTTGGAAGTTCTTTCACAAATCTTGATAAGAAGATTTCTGATAAGGCAGATGAGCTTTCTAAGGAAATTAAGAATGTTGCGAGCACAAGCACTATTCATCATGATGCAACGACAGGTTCTATCTCTATTGGTGGTACCACTGGTGGCAGCATCATTAGTGTATCAAATGACAAGGATGAATCACGCGTTGTTTCTGGTGTAAAGGATGGAGCAGTTTCATCTGGTTCCACGGATGCGATTAATGGTTCACAGCTTTACTCGATGAGCAACACACTTGCATCGTATTTTGGAGGTGGAGCCAAATATGATGATGGGAAATGGACAGCTCCAACTTTTAAAGTTAGCACTATTTCTGCTGATGGTACTCATAAAGAAGAGAGCTACAACAATGTTGCTTCTGCGTTTAGCGGGGTTGGAAGTTCTTTCACAAATCTTGATAAGAAGATTTCTGATAAGGCAGATGAGCTTTCTAAGGAAATTAAGAATGTTGCGAGCACAAGCACTATTCATCATGATGCAACGACAGGTTCTATCTCTATTGGTGGTACCACTGGTGGCAGCATCATTAGTGTATCAAATGACAAGGATGAATCACGCGTTGTTTCTGGTGTAAAGGATGGAGCAGTTTCATCTGGTTCCACGGATGCGATTAATGGTTCACAGCTTTACTCGATGAGCAACACACTTGCATCGTATTTTGGAGGTGGAGCCAAATATGATGATGGGAAATGGACAGCTCCAACTTTTAAAGTTAGCACTATTTCTGCTGATGGTACTCATAAAGAAGAGAGCTACAACAATGTTGCTTCTGCGTTTAGCGGGGTTGGAAGTTCTTTCACAAATCTTGATAAGAAGATTTCTGATAAGGCAGATGAGCTTTCTAAGGAAATTAAGAATGTTGCGAGCACAAGCACTATTCATCATGATGCAACGACAGGTTCTATCTCTATTGGTGGTACCACTGGTGGCAGCATCATTAGTGTATCAAATGACAAGGATGAATCACGCGTTGTTTCTGGTGTAAAGGATGGAGCAGTTTCATCTGGTTCCACGGATGCGATTAATGGTTCACAGCTTTACTCGATGAGCAACACACTTGCATCGTATTTTGGAGGTGGAGCCAAATATGATGATGGGAAATGGACAGCTCCAACTTTTAAAGTTAGCACTATTTCTGCTGATGGTACTCATAAAGAAGAGAGCTACAACAATGTTGCTTCTGCGTTTAGCGGGGTTGGAAGTTCTTTCACAAATCTTGACAAGAAAATTTCTGATAAAATTAACAAGCTTTCCGATGATATCAAGAATGTCACCGGAAATGGTATGATTGATCATGATACATCAACAAATGTTATCTCTATTGGTGGTACCACTGGTGGCAGCATCATTAGTGTATCAAATGACAAGGATGAATCACGCGTTGTTTCTGGTGTAAAGGATGGAGCAGTTTCATCTGGTTCCACGGATGCAATTAATGGTTCACAGCTTTACTCGATGAGCAACACACTTGCATCGTATTTTGGAGGTGGAGCCAAATATGATGATGGGAAATGGACAGCTCCAACTTTTAAAGTTAGCACTATTTCTGCTGATGGTACTCATAAAGAAGAGAGCTACAACAATGTTGCTTCTGCGTTTAGCGGGGTTGGAAGTTCTTTCACAAATCTTGACAAGAAAATTTCTGATAAAATTAACAAGCTTTCCGATGATATCAAGAATGTCACCGGAAATGGTATGATTGATCATGATACATCAACAAATGTTATCTCTATTGGTGGTACCACTGGTGGCAGCATCATTAGTGTATCAAATGACAAGGATGAATCACGCGTTGTTTCTGGTGTAAAGGATGGAGCAGTTTCATCTGGTTCCACGGATGCGATTAATGGTTCACAGCTTTACTCGATGAGCAACACACTTGCATCGTATTTTGGAGGTGGAGCCAAATATGATGATGGGAAATGGACAGCTCCAACTTTTAAAGTTAGCACTATTTCTGCTGATGGTACTCATAAAGAAGAGAGCTACAACAATGTTGCTTCTGCGTTTAGCGGGGTTGGAAGTTCTTTCACAAATCTTGACAAGAAAATTTCTGATAAAATTAACAAGCTTTCCGATGATATCAAGAATGTCACCGGAAATGGTATGATTGATCATGATACATCAACAAATGTTATCTCTATTGGTGGTACCACTGGTGGCAGCATCATTAGTGTATCAAATGACAAGGATGAATCACGCGTTGTTTCTGGTGTAAAGGATGGAGCAGTTTCATCTGGTTCCACGGATGCGATTAATGGTTCACAGCTTTACTCGATGAGCAACACACTTGCATCGTATTTTGGAGGTGGAGCCAAATATGATGATGGGAAATGGACAGCTCCAACTTTTAAAGTTAGCACTATTTCTGCCGATGGTACTCATAAAGAAGAGAGCTACAACAATGTTGCTTCTGCGTTTAGCGGGGTTGGAAGTTCTTTCACAAATCTTGATAAGAAGATTTCTGATAAGGCAGATGAGCTTTCTAAGGAAATTAAGAATGTTGCGAGCACAAGCACTATTCATCATGATGCAACGACAGGTTCTATCTCTATTGGTGGTACCACTGGTGGCAGCATCATTAGTGTATCAAATGACAAGGATGAATCACGCGTTGTTTCTGGTGTAAAGGATGGAGCAGTTTCATCTGGTTCCACGGATGCGATTAATGGTTCACAGCTTTACTCGATGAGCAACACACTTGCATCGTATTTTGGAGGTGGAGCCAAATATGATGATGGGAAATGGACAGCTCCAACTTTTAAAGTTAGCACTATTTCTGCTGATGGTACTCATAAAGAAGAGAGCTACAACAATGTTGCTTCTGCGTTTAGCGGGGTTGGAAGTTCTTTCACAAATCTTGACAAGAAAATTTCTGATAAAATTAACAAGCTTTCCGATGATATCAAGAATGTCACTGGAAATGGTATGATTGATCATGATACATCAACAAATGTTATCTCTATTGGTGGTACCACTGGTGGCAGCATCATTAGTGTATCAAATGACAAGGATGAATCACGCGTTGTTTCTGGTGTAAAGGATGGAGCAGTTTCATCTGGTTCCACGGATGCAATTAATGGTTCACAGCTTTACTCGATGAGCAACACACTTGCATCGTATTTTGGAGGTGGAGCCAAATATGATGATGGGAAATGGACAGCTCCAACTTTTAAATTTGAAATTGTTGGTGCCGATGGTACTCATAAAGAAGAGAGCTATCAGAATGTTTTTGCTGCGTTTAATGGTTTTAGCGAAAGCATGTTAAGTCTGAGCGATCGTGTTCAAGTTATTGAAAAAGGAATTGATCCCAATATCTTAGAAAATGCACAGGAACTTATAAATGGAGGACATAAGATTGAAGAAATTGAAAATAAGGTAGATGTTCTCTCTAATACAGTTACTGACATTGGTCATAAGCTTTCTGGTATTGAAACTCAAGTTAACGTTGTTACCGATGGAGTTATTGCTTACGATAGAGGAGAAGATGGAGGAAAAAGCAATACAATCACTTTAGCAGGTGGTAATGAAAGCGAACCTGTATTGATTGACAATCTTGCTGATGGTCGTGTTGAAGAGGGATCGAAAGAGGCTGTTAATGGTGGTCAGTTATATAGCTATACTAAAGAACAGATTGATGTTGTTTTTAAGGATGCGCAGAAATATACTGATGAGAGCATTAACAATGCTGTTAACGATGCCAAAATTTACACAGATATGCAGTTTGAATCGTTAAAATATGGGATTGATGATGTTCGGAAAGAAGCGAGACAAGCTGCGGCTATTGGTTTGGCAGTATCCAATTTACGTTATTATGATGTTCCAGGGTCTTTAAGCTTTTCATTTGGTAGCGGCTTATGGAGTGGTCAGTCAGCTTTTGCTATTGGTGCTGGCTATACATCTGAAGATGGTAATGTTCTTTCTAGTCTGTCTGTCACTAGTGCTGGAGGTCATTGGGGTATAGGAGGGGGAATTACCTTGAGAATAAAGTAACAAAGAAAAATCTAGTGTAAGATTAGTATAAATGTGAAAGATAGAGTATTTTATTAATATTTTTTTGCCCTTGTCTTAATTAGACAGGGGCAAAAGTTTTTATTTATATGAAATCAATTATAATATAAACAAAATAAGTATAGTATTATGATTTTTGTAAAAATCTCATATTATATAGTTTATATATGAGGTAATATCTTGGATACTTAGTAAAAATAAACTACATTTAGACAAACAAAATACTATTATTTTTTTGTTGATGTTATTTTTTTCTTGCTATTCTATTTAATATCCCCTATAGCGTGGAAAAAATACAAACAGCGAGGGGTTTTCTTTTGATAAGAAGAAAAGCTTAGTTACAGGAAGAAAGATTATGAAATCTAAACTTTTGCGTGGTAAAAAGTTTCCGCCGTAATGTTATATAGACATTGCATTATATAATTTGATTTTTATATTTAAGACACTTTTACCAGAAGTGGCCTTTTTTTTTGGCGTTTAGAAACACACATTCCATTTTTAACAAGGCATAGATATGTCTTTTTTATATCCGTATTAAAAGTCTTCTTAGCGTTATTTCTTTTGAAGGCACACGGAAAATACTTAATCAAAAACATCAAGAACACGCGGAGGATTATAAGCCGAAATGTGTCTTTTTTATGTTTTAAATATATTCATTAGCTAGGGGAGCTTATTATGAAAAATTCACATTCTGTTTTAAGAGAAAAATGTTTTCTTCGTTCAGCTAAAGCAATTTCATTGGGAACAACACTAATTGCATTTTTATCAAGCACTTTTCCTGCTTTTGCTACAGATTTTACTCCTGTAAAAGAAGCCAAAATTATTGGAAATCCAGGTGCTTGGCGTCCAGGTATCGCTAATTCCATTGGGGTTGGTAGTATCATTTTAATTGGAAGCAGTAACGATCGTTGTTTCGCAGATAAAGTTTATGGTCGTGGTGCATTGGCTCATAATAAGCCAGATACTAGCTATCCAGGCGCAATGACTGTGGCAGCGCAATATGAAAAATTTCTTCGTGAAAAAAAATCTTTAGATTCTCATAGTTCAATAGAAATAGAAAGAGCAGTTAGTAACAATGATTCTGCACCACCTATGGCTTTTGGTGCTTATTCTTTTGCGATTGGTTGTGGAGCCCATGCAGGAGGAGATAATGCAACGGCATTTGGCATGAATGCGACTACGGGATCTGCAGGAGCGCAAGCTTTTGGTGTTTCTGCACTTGCGAGAGGGAAAGCAAGCATTGCATTTGGTATGGGATCAGAAGCAGAAGGTGAATCTTCAGTTGCTTTAAGCAGCCTTTCGTCAGCACTGGCAGATTATAGTCTTTCTTTAGGTTACCGTTCAAAAGCAACTGCGAAGGATGGTCTTGCTTTAGGTTCCTATTCTGTTGCTGATACGGTTTCTGGTGGCTTTGGGTATGATCCCTTGACGAATGGTGCGATAAAGGACATCACTACTCCTACATGGAAAAGTACATTAGGTGCAGTTAGTGTTGGTGACAATCAGAATGGAAAGACACGTCAGATTAAATCGGTTGCAGCTGGTAGCGATGACACCGATGCAGTGAATGTAGCACAGCTAAAAAAGTTAAGAGAGTATGCGACAAGTGGCTGGAAGGTTACTATTAATGGAGACACTACGAGTCCTGTAGTTTTTGATAAAGACAGTAGTTTGAATTTTTCAGTTTCCAATAAAAACCTTAATATTACTAAGGGTGATGGCAATGCAAACGTAGCTTTTGGTTTGTCTGATGATATTACACTTAAGAGTGTAAAAACAGGAGGAAATAGCTTAACAGAGTCTGGTTTAGATGTTGGGAATGTTCACATAACTTCTACTGGCATCAATTCTGGTGATAAGAAGATAACGGAAGTCTTGAATGGAGATGTTTATGGCTCTTCAAAAGATGCGATTAATGGTTCACAGCTTTACTCGATGAGCAACACACTTGCATCGTATTTTGGAGGTGGAGCCAAATATGATGATGGGAAATGGACAGCTCCAACTTTTAAAGTTAGCACTATTGCTGCCGATGGTACTCATAAAGAAGAGAGCTACAACAATGTTGCTTCTGCGTTTAGCGGGGTTGGAAGTTCTTTCACAAATCTTGACAAGAAAATTTCTGATAAAATTAACAAGCTTTCCGATGATATCAAGAATGTCACCGGAAATGGTATGATTGATCATGATACATCAACAAATGTTATCTCTATTGGTGGTACCACTGGTGGCAGCATCATTAGTGTATCAAATGACAAGGATGAATCACGCGTTGTTTCTGGTGTAAAGGATGGAGCAGTTTCATCTGGTTCCACGGATGCGATTAATGGTTCACAGCTTTACTCGATGAGCAACACACTTGCATCGTATTTTGGAGGTGGAGCCAAATATGATGATGGGAAATGGACAGCTCCAACTTTTAAAGTTAGCACTATTTCTGCTGATGGTACTCATAAAGAAGAGAGCTACAACAATGTTGCTTCTGCGTTTAGCGGGGTTGGAAGTTCTTTCACAAATCTTGATAAGAAGATTTCTGATAAGGCAGATGAGCTTTCTAAGGAAATTAAGAATGTTGCGAGCACAAGCACTATTCATCATGATGCAACGACAGGTTCTATCTCTATTGGTGGTACCACTGGTGGCAGCATCATTAGTGTATCAAATGACAAGGATGAATCACGCGTTGTTTCTGGTGTAAAGGATGGAGCAGTTTCATCTGGTTCCACGGATGCGATTAATGGTTCACAGCTTTACTCGATGAGCAACACACTTGCATCGTATTTTGGAGGTGGAGCCAAATATGATGATGGGAAATGGACAGCTCCAACTTTTAAAGTTAGCACTATTTCTGCTGATGGTACTCATAAAGAAGAGAGCTACAACAATGTTGCTTCTGCGTTTAGCGGGGTTGGAAGTTCTTTCACAAATCTTGACAAGAAAATTTCTGATAAAATTAACAAGCTTTCCGATGATATCAAGAATGTCACCGGAAATGGTATGATTGATCATGATACATCAACAAATGTTATCTCTATTGGTGGTACCACTGGTGGCAGCATCATTAGTGTATCAAATGACAAGGATGAATCACGCGTTGTTTCTGGTGTAAAGGATGGAGCAGTTTCATCTGGTTCCACGGATGCGATTAATGGTTCACAGCTTTACTCGATGAGCAACACACTTGCATCGTATTTTGGAGGTGGAGCCAAATATGATGATGGGAAATGGACAGCTCCAACTTTTAAAGTTAGCACTATTTCTGCTGATGGTACTCATAAAGAAGAGAGCTACAACAATGTTGCTTCTGCGTTTAGCGGGGTTGGAAGTTCTTTCACAAATCTTGATAAGAAGATTTCTGATAAGGCAGATGAGCTTTCTAAGGAAATTAAGAATGTTGCGAGCACAAGCACTATTCATCATGATGCAACGACAGGTTCTATCTCTATTGGTGGTACCACTGGTGGCAGCATCATTAGTGTATCAAATGACAAGGATGAATCACGCGTTGTTTCTGGTGTAAAGGATGGAGCAGTTTCATCTGGTTCCACGGATGCGATTAATGGTTCACAGCTTTACTCGATGAGCAACACACTTGCATCGTATTTTGGAGGTGGAGCCAAATATGATGATGGGAAATGGACAGCTCCAACTTTTAAAGTTAGCACTATTTCTGCTGATGGTACTCATAAAGAAGAGAGCTACAACAATGTTGCTTCTGCGTTTAGCGGGGTTGGAAGTTCTTTCACAAATCTTGACAAGAAAATTTCTGATAAAATTAACAAGCTTTCCGATGATATCAAGAATGTCACCGGAAATGGTATGATTGATCATGATACATCAACAAATGTTATCTCTATTGGTGGTACCACTGGTGGCAGCATCATTAGTGTATCAAATGACAAGGATGAATCACGCGTTGTTTCTGGTGTAAAGGATGGAGCAGTTTCATCTGGTTCCACGGATGCGATTAATGGTTCACAGCTTTACTCGATGAGCAACACACTTGCATCGTATTTTGGAGGTGGAGCCAAATATGATGATGGGAAATGGACAGCTCCAACTTTTAAAGTTAGCACTATTTCTGCTGATGGTACTCATAAAGAAGAGAGCTACAACAATGTTGCTTCTGCGTTTAGCGGGGTTGGAAGTTCTTTCACAAATCTTGATAAGAAGATTTCTGATAAGGCAGATGAGCTTTCTAAGGAAATTAAGAATGTTGCGAGCACAAGCACTATTCATCATGATGCAACGACAGGTTCTATCTCTATTGGTGGTACCACTGGTGGCAGCATCATTAGTGTATCAAATGACAAGGATGAATCACGCGTTGTTTCTGGTGTAAAGGATGGAGCAGTTTCATCTGGTTCCACGGATGCGATTAATGGTTCACAGCTTTACTCGATGAGCAACACACTTGCATCGTATTTTGGAGGTGGAGCCAAATATGATGATGGGAAATGGACAGCTCCAACTTTTAAAGTTAGCACTATTGCTGCCGATGGTACTCATAAAGAAGAGAGCTACAACAATGTTGCTTCTGCGTTTAGCGGGGTTGGAAGTTCTTTCACAAATCTTGACAAGAAAATTTCTGATAAAATTAACAAGCTTTCCGATGATATCAAGAATGTCACCGGAAATGGTATGATTGATCATGATACATCAACAAATGTTATCTCTATTGGTGGTACCACTGGTGGCAGCATCATTAGTGTATCAAATGACAAGGATGAATCACGCGTTGTTTCTGGTGTAAAGGATGGAGCAGTTTCATCTGGTTCCACGGATGCGATTAATGGTTCACAGCTTTACTCGATGAGCAACACACTTGCATCGTATTTTGGAGGTGGAGCCAAATATGATGATGGGAAATGGACAGCTCCAACTTTTAAAGTTAGCACTATTTCTGCTGATGGTACTCATAAAGAAGAGAGCTACAACAATGTTGCTTCTGCGTTTAGCGGGGTTGGAAGTTCTTTCACAAATCTTGATAAGAAGATTTCTGATAAGGCAGATGAGCTTTCTAAGGAAATTAAGAATGTTGCGAGCACAAGCACTATTCATCATGATGCAACGACAGGTTCTATCTCTATTGGTGGTACCACTGGTGGCAGCATCATTAGTGTATCAAATGACAAGGATGAATCACGCGTTGTTTCTGGTGTAAAGGATGGAGCAGTTTCATCTGGTTCCACGGATGCGATTAATGGTTCACAGCTTTACTCGATGAGCAACACACTTGCATCGTATTTTGGAGGTGGAGCCAAATATGATGATGGGAAATGGACAGCTCCAACTTTTAAAGTTAGCACTATTTCTGCTGATGGTACTCATAAAGAAGAGAGCTACAACAATGTTGCTTCTGCGTTTAGCGGGGTTGGAAGTTCTTTCACAAATCTTGACAAGAAAATTTCTGATAAAATTAACAAGCTTTCCGATGATATCAAGAATGTCACCGGAAATGGTATGATTGATCATGATACATCAACAAATGTTATCTCTATTGGTGGTACCACTGGTGGCAGCATCATTAGTGTATCAAATGACAAGGATGAATCACGCGTTGTTTCTGGTGTAAAGGATGGAGCAGTTTCATCTGGTTCCACGGATGCGATTAATGGTTCACAGCTTTACTCGATGAGCAACACACTTGCATCGTATTTTGGAGGTGGAGCCAAATATGATGATGGGAAATGGACAGCTCCAACTTTTAAAGTTAGCACTATTTCTGCTGATGGTACTCATAAAGAAGAGAGCTACAACAATGTTGCTTCTGCGTTTAGCGGGGTTGGAAGTTCTTTCACAAATCTTGATAAGAAGATTTCTGATAAGGCAGATGAGCTTTCTAAGGAAATTAAGAATGTTGCGAGCACAAGCACTATTCATCATGATGCAACGACAGGTTCTATCTCTATTGGTGGTACCACTGGTGGCAGCATCATTAGTGTATCAAATGACAAGGATGAATCACGCGTTGTTTCTGGTGTAAAGGATGGAGCAGTTTCATCTGGTTCCACGGATGCAATTAATGGTTCACAGCTTTACTCGATGAGCAACACACTTGCATCGTATTTTGGAGGTGGAGCCAAATATGATGATGGGAAATGGACAGCTCCAACTTTTAAAGTTAGCACTATTTCTGCTGATGGTACTCATAAAGAAGAGAGCTACAACAATGTTGCTTCTGCGTTTAGCGGGGTTGGAAGTTCTTTCACAAATCTTGATAAGAAGATTTCTGATAAGGCAGATGAGCTTTCTAAGGAAATTAAGAATGTTGCGAGCACAAGCACTATTCATCATGATGCAACGACAGGTTCTATCTCTATTGGTGGTACCACTGGTGGCAGCATCATTAGTGTATCAAATGACAAGGATGAATCACGCGTTGTTTCTGGTGTAAAGGATGGAGCAGTTTCATCTGGTTCCACGGATGCAATTAATGGTTCACAGCTTTACTCGATGAGCAACACACTTGCATCGTATTTTGGAGGTGGAGCCAAATATGATGATGGGAAATGGACAGCTCCAACTTTTAAAGTTAGCACTATTTCTGCTGATGGTACTCATAAAGAAGAGAGCTACAACAATGTTGCTTCTGCGTTTAGCGGGGTTGGAAGTTCTTTCACAAATCTTGATAAGAAGATTTCTGATAAGGCAGATGAGCTTTCTAAGGAAATTAAGAATGTTGCGAGCACAAGCACTATTCATCATGATGCAACGACAGGTTCTATCTCTATTGGTGGTACCACTGGTGGCAGCATCATTAGTGTATCAAATGACAAGGATGAATCACGCGTTGTTTCTGGTGTAAAGGATGGAGCAGTTTCATCTGGTTCCACGGATGCGATTAATGGTTCACAGCTTTACTCGATGAGCAACACACTTGCATCGTATTTTGGAGGTGGAGCCAAATATGATGATGGGAAATGGACAGCTCCAACTTTTAAAGTTAGCACTATTTCTGCTGATGGTACTCATAAAGAAGAGAGCTACAACAATGTTGCTTCTGCGTTTAGCGGGGTTGGAAGTTCTTTCACAAATCTTGACAAGAAAATTTCTGATAAAATTAACAAGCTTTCCGATGATATCAAGAATGTCACCGGAAATGGTATGATTGATCATGATACATCAACAAATGTTATCTCTATTGGTGGTACCACTGGTGGCAGCATCATTAGTGTATCAAATGACAAGGATGAATCACGCGTTGTTTCTGGTGTAAAGGATGGAGCAGTTTCATCTGGTTCCACGGATGCGATTAATGGTTCACAGCTTTACTCGATGAGCAACACACTTGCATCGTATTTTGGAGGTGGAGCCAAATATGATGATGGGAAATGGACAGCTCCAACTTTTAAAGTTAGCACTATTTCTGCTGATGGTACTCATAAAGAAGAGAGCTACAACAATGTTGCTTCTGCGTTTAGCGGGGTTGGAAGTTCTTTCACAAATCTTGATAAGAAGATTTCTGATAAGGCAGATGAGCTTTCTAAGGAAATTAAGAATGTTGCGAGCACAAGCACTATTCATCATGATGCAACGACAGGTTCTATCTCTATTGGTGGTACCACTGGTGGCAGCATCATTAGTGTATCAAATGACAAGGATGAATCACGCGTTGTTTCTGGTGTAAAGGATGGAGCAGTTTCATCTGGTTCCACGGATGCGATTAATGGTTCACAGCTTTACTCGATGAGCAACACACTTGCATCGTATTTTGGAGGTGGAGCCAAATATGATGATGGGAAATGGACAGCTCCAACTTTTAAATTTGAAATTGTTGGTGCCGATGGTACTCATAAAGAAGAGAGCTATCAGAATGTTTTTGCTGCGTTTAATGGTTTTAGCGAAAGCATGTTAAGTCTGAGCGATCGTGTTCAAGTTATTGAAAAAGGAATTGATCCCAATATCTTAGAAAATGCACAGGAACTTATAAATGGAGGACATAAGATTGAAGAAATTGAAAATAAGGTAGATGTTCTCTCTAATACAGTTACTGACATTGGTCATAAGCTTTCTGGTATTGAAACTCAAGTTAACGTTGTTACCGATGGAGTTATTGCTTACGATAGAGGAGAAGATGGAGGAAAAAGCAATACAATCACTTTAGCAGGTGGTAATGAAAGCGAACCTGTATTGATTGACAATCTTGCTGATGGTCGTGTTGAAGAGGGATCGAAAGAGGCTGTTAATGGTGGTCAGTTATATAGCTATACTAAAGAACAGATTGATGTTGTTTTTAAGGATGCGCAGAAATATACTGATGAGAGCATTAACAATGCTGTTAACGATGCCAAAATTTACACAGATATGCAGTTTGAATCGTTAAAATATGGGATTGATGATGTTCGGAAAGAAGCGAGACAAGCTGCGGCTATTGGTTTGGCAGTATCCAATTTACGTTATTATGATGTTCCAGGGTCTTTAAGCTTTTCATTTGGTAGCGGCTTATGGAGTGGTCAGTCAGCTTTTGCTATTGGTGCTGGCTATACATCTGAAGATGGTAATGTTCTTTCTAGTCTGTCTGTCACTAGTGCTGGAGGTCATTGGGGTATAGGAGGGGGAATTACCTTGAGAATAAAGTAACAAAGAAAAATCTAGTGTAAGATTAGTATAAATGTGAAAGATAGAGTATTTTATTAATATTTTTTTGCCCTTGTCTTAATTAGACAGGGGCAAAAGTTTTTATTTATATGAAATCAATTATAATATAAACAAAATAAGTATAGTATTATGATTTTTGTAAAATATTACTATATAAGATACGTATACGAGAAAATATTTCTTATTTTTAGATAATACACTACTCTTGAATAATAGTAATACTATTACTTTCTTCTTGCTATTCTGTTTAACATCTTTTATATCGTGAAAAGACTTAAAAAAGCGGGATGGTCTCCTTCTCAAAAAGCAAGAAATATTTTGGCTATTAAGCCATTAAAGAGAAGAATTGTGAAATATAAACTCTTGCACACAAAAAAAATGTCCATTGTGGCATCGTATAGACACCTCGCTGTGCAATTCAATTTCCATGCTGAAAGAATTCAACTAAAGCAAAAATATATCTTTATTTATATCTTACGTTCATTAGCTAGGGGAGCTTATTATGAAAAAAACACACTTGGTTCTAAAAGAAAATAATTTGAAAGATTATCATTTTTTTCGTTCATCTCAAGCAGTTTTGCTGGACACAACGCTAATTGTATTTTTATCAAGCATTTTTCCTTCTTTTGCTGCAGATCCTGTTCCAACAGAGGTTGCATCTACGTCTTCAGCAGAGATAGAGTCCACATCGACTGCTTTCCCGTCAGCTAGGATTTTTACTGGGCAAGGTGTTGGAGCAATAATTAAGGACAGTAAGGATAAAAGCAGTAAGGTTAAAGCTGCAAAAAAATCAAATTCTTTGATACTCGGAAATGATCCATATGATATCGGAGATTTTTCAGTATCCATTGGTGCTCAGACGTTCGCAGTTCCACTTTTTGCGTCAAATCCGAATACTGGTTCTTTTAGTGTATCGATTGGTGCTAATACCATTACTGCAGGGATTGGAACAATAGGTATTGGAGCTTCATCACAAGTGTTTGGTTCTGATTCTATAGGGATTGGTAAGTTTATAAACGTGGGAACTGCTGCAGGTCCGGGTGGTGAAAATTTACCACTTGGTGTTTCTGGTGTTGTAGCTATAGGTTCTGATTTATCTATTAGAAAATCTTCCAACTTTTCTATAGCTATTGGTAAGAAAGTAACAGTATATGATAGCGCGGAGTCTGCTATCGCCATTGGTTTTGAGACACACACGGATCATGCTGATACTGTAGTTGTAGGTCATGGTGGACAAGCAATAGGCACTGCCTCTATAGCTGTTGGGTTATGGTCAAATGCAGGGGGAGATTCTAGCGTGGCTTTAGGTGACCACGCAATTACAATGGATAATCGATCTATTGCAATGGGTTCTTTTGCATCAGCCCAAAAAGGTAATTCAATCGCGATTGGACAGGGCGCATCATCAGCTAACGTTGGTTCTATTTCCGTTGGTTCTAACGCAAATGCGACGGGTCATGATGCAGTTTCTTTGGGTAATGAATCTAAGTCAACGGCCTATTATACAGTTGCTATCGGTTGGAAGGCGTCTTCATCGCTTGAGAGTGCTGTTGCTATCGGTTTCAAAGCAAAGGCAAGTGCTTTCGATTCAGTTGCTTTGGGAAGTGATTCTGTGGTTAATGATAGTGGTGACGCTGGTTCCTTGGGATATAATCCTATAACAGGTAAATTGACAAGTATGGATAGTCACGATTTTAATGATCATGTATGGATAAGTACAAGGGGTGCGGTCAGTGTAGGGAATGTTGGCAAAGGTTTCACACGCCAAATTAAATCAGTTGCAGCTGGTAGCGAGGACACTGATGCAGTAAATATTGCACAGCTAAAAAAATTAAAAGAGTATGCGACAAGTGGTTGGAAGGCTGTTATTAATGGAGATACTATAAATCCCATAGCTTTTGGTAAAGACAGCGGTTTGAATTTTTCAGTTTTAAATAAAAATTTAAAAATTGCTAAAGGCGACAGCAAATCTAATATAGCCTTTGGTTTATCCGATAATATTATACTTAAGAGTGTAAAAACAGGAGGAAATAGTTTAACGGAGACTGGTTTAAATGTTGGGAGTGTTCACATAACTTCTACTGGTATCGATTCCGGTGATAAGAAGATAATAGGAGTTTTGGATGGAGAGCTTTCTAGTTTTTCAAAAGAAGCGGTTAGCGGTTCACAGCTTTATTCTGTAAGCAACATGCTTGCTTCATATTTTGGAGGAGGTGCCCAATATGATGGTGGCAAATGGACGGCTCCGACTTTTAAAGTTAACACTATTGGTACTGATGGTACTCATAAAGAAGAGAGCTATAATAATGTTGCGGCAGCTTTTGCCGGTATTAGTGCTTCATTTGGAAATATTGATAAGAAGATTTCTAATAAATTTAATGAATTTTCGAGCGAAGTCGGTATTGTTTCTGGTGATAATCTTGTTCAACAAAATGGAGAGACGCGTGTTATCTCCATTGGTGGAACTAAAGGTGGTAGCGTCATCAATGCCACAAACAGCGAAGGTGAAGCGCGTGTTATTTTGGGTGTAAAGAATGGTGTAATTTCATCCTCTTCAAAAGAGGCAGTAAATGGCTCTCAGCTTTATTCTGTAGGCAACATGCTTGCTTCATATTTCGGAGGAGGTGCTCAATATGATAGTGGCAAATGGACAGCTCCAACTTTTAAGCTTGTAACTGTCAGTGCCAGTGGTAATGAAGAAAAGGGCTATAATGATGTTGCTACAGCTTTTACAGGAGTTAGTAGTTCTTTCACAAATATTGATAAGAAGATTAACCAGCTTTCTAAAGAAATTAATAATGTCACTAGTGATGGTATTATCAGTCATGATACATCGACGAATGTTATTTTCATTGGCAGACGTGAAGGTGGCAGCGTCATCAATGTCACAAACAGCGAGGGTGAAGCACGCATTATTTCTGGTATAAAGGGCGGTACGATTTCGTCTAGCTCAAAAGAAGCAATAAATGGCTCTCAGCTTTATTCTGTAAGCAATACGCTTGCTTCATATTTCGGAGGAGGTGCTCAATATGATGGTGGAAAATGGACTTCTCCAACATTTAAACTTACTGCTATTGGAGATGATGGAGTCAATAAAAATGAGAGCTACGCTAATGTTGCGGCAGCTTTTACGGGGGTTGGCAGTTCTTTCACAAATCTTGATAAGAAGATTTCTAATGAAGTTAAGGTGCTCTCTGACAAAATCAACATTGTTTCTGGTGGTAATCTTGTTCAACAGAATAAAGATACACATGTTATTTCTATTGGTGTAACTGAAGGTGGTGGCATAATCGACGTCACGAATAATGCAGGGGAGGTACGCGTTATTTCTGGTGTAAAGAGCGGTACGATTTCGTCTGTCTCGAAAGAAGCAATAAATGGCTCTCAGTTTTACTCGATGAGCAATACACTTGTGTCATATTTTGGTGGTGAAGCTAAATACGATGGTGGAAAATGGACAGCTCCGACCTTTAAACTTACCATCATTGGAGCTGATGGAGCTAATAAAGAGGAGAGTTATGCTAATGTTGCTGCGGCTTTTACAGGTATTGGTACTTCTTTTGCAAACCTCGATAAGAAAATTTCTGATAGAGTTGAAAAGCTTTCTGACGAAATTAATATTTTTACTGGTAGTAATCTTGTTCAGCAAAATAAGGATACACATGCTATTTTAATTGGTGGAAATGAGAGTGGACATACCGTTGACATTACAAATAGTGAACATGAAACACGTATTATTTCTGGTGTAAAGAGTGGTGCAACTTCATCTTCTTCAAAAGAAGCAGTAAATGGCTCTCAGCTTTATTCTACGAACACCACGCTTGTTTCATATTTTGGAGGAGGTGCTCAATATAATGGTGACAAATGGATGGCTCCAACCTTTAAGCTTGTCACTGTTAGTGCCAGTGGTAGCAATGAAGAAAAGAGCTATAATGATGTTGCCGCGGCTTTTACAGGAGTTGGCAGTTCTTTCACAAATCTTGATAAGAAGCTTAATAAGATCTCTGATCAGATCAATGATAATAGTATTGTTGGCTATGATACATCAACAAATGTCATCTCCATTGGCAGCGGTAAAGGTGGCAGTACCATCAGTATCGTAAATAATGAACATGAAACACGTATTATTTCTGGTGTAAAGAATGGTGCAATTTCATCTGAATCGAAAGAAGCGGTGAATGGCTCTCAGCTTTACTCTATGAATACTACGCTTGCTGCGTATTTTGGCGGAGGTGCTTCTTATAATGATGGTGTGTGGACAGTACCAAATTTCCAGATTGCACATATCAATGACGATGGCAGTATTGTTACGGAAAAAAAATATAATAATGTTGCTAGTGCGCTTAGTGATGTTAGCAAAAGTATACTAAATGTAAATAATCGACTTTCTGAGATAAAAAATAATGTTTCTTCAGATAGCGTTTTAGTTTGGGATAATGAGAAGGAAGCCTATGATGCTTCTCGTGAAGGTCAACGGAGTAAGATTACCAATGTGGCAAATGGTACAGTTGCACAAAATTCTACTGATGTAGTAAATGGTGGACAACTTTGGAATACAGACAAAAGTGTTACAGATGTCGAAAAGAGAGTCTCTCATGTTGAGAAGAACGTTGATGATCTTTCCAATACGGTCACTGATATGGATGATGTTCTTGTTGGAATTGAAAAAAAGGTTGATGGCATAACTGATGGAGTTGTTACTTATAATAGAGACCAAAACGGAAAAAAAACCAATAAGATTGCTTTGTCAGGTGGCGATGAAAGTGAGCCTGTATTGATTGATAATCTCGCTGATGGTCACATTGCAAGCAAATCAAAGGAGGCCATTAATGGTGGGCAGTTATATGATTATACAGAAAAAAGGATGAATACAGTTTTTGAAGACGCAAAGCAATACACAGATCAGCGGGTCAGTAACATTACTGTCGATGCTATTGATGAAGCTTTTGAACAATCCAAAAAATATACAGATCTAAAATTTGAAAACTTAAATTATAGTATAGAAGGTTCGCGAAAAGAAGCTAGACAAGCTGCGGCTATTGGTTTGGCTGTAGCCAACTTGCATTATAACGATTCACCTGGAAAATTGAGTATTTCATTTGGCGGTGGTTTATGGCGTAGCCAGACTGCACTTGCATTTGGTGCAGGTTACACATCCGAAAGTGGAAATATCCGTTCTAGTTTATCAGTGACCAGTTCTGGAGGTCATTGGGGAGTTGGTGGAGCATTTAATGTAACATTGAACTAATAATCGTAATCATTACCTTTTACAAAGGATTCCGCTTTTGTCTAACAAGGATAGGAGCGGAATTTTTGTTTACACTTCCAACAGCGCACAATCCTCATGCCCACCTATGATGTATTTAGGGTATGATTTTTTATGAAAATTGCAAAAACCAAATCATCGTACAGTGTATTTGAAAACAATGTTTTGACCGAAGATATACCACACTTTGATAGATATAATACTATGATAGATACAATATTATTATTTTCTTCTTGCCATTTCATATAATATTTTATAGCGTAAAAGAGATAGAGGGACTCAACTAGCCTTTATTAGGGAATTTAGCTATCATGGAAAAGTACAATATCTGACGTTATACAGGAAGAAAAATTCACTACGAAGAAAATAGCCTATGAACTTTGACTTTTTGAGCAACAAAAAACACCCACCATAACATTATATAGGCACCTTCCTATACAATCCAATTTCTCACAAAATACATTAATACTTAAAATACTTTCATATCTTTTTATAGACGTTCCTTTTTTTACTAGAGCGCAAGCGTGTTCTTTTTATGTTTATAAACAAGTTTTTCAGTTTTACTATCTTTATGGAGCTACCTTAAAGAGCACGTTGTGAAAAAGTAAAACGATACAAAACTTAAAGCTATAAACAAAACCAGTAAGCGTAATCTTAAAGCTGAAATGTGTCTTTTTTATGTTTTGAAGATATCCATTAGTTTAGGGGAGCTTATTATGAAAAAATCGTGTTTCATTTTTAAAGAAAATTGTCTTAAAGGGAATCATTTTACTCGTTTAGACAAAACAGTTTCATTGGGTATTATACTAATTGCACTTTTGTTGAGTATTTTTTCCGCTTTTGCTGCAGATCCTGTTCTTACAGAAGAAGATAGAGCCAGTGGAAGCGTGGGGGCTATTGATCCTACAGATCATGCGAATATTTCTAATTCTGTTGGTAAGGGAAGTATTATTTTGACTGGCAGCAGTGGCGATCGTTGTTTTGCAGATAAAGTTTACGATCGTGGCAAATTGTCTAATGAGCCAAGCAGTAGTATAGGTGCGATGACTACAGAAGAGCAATATGAGAAATTTCGTCGCAAAAAAAATTCTTTATATTCTCATTCTAAGGGAGCGATAGAAAAAGATTCTAATTGCTTCGGTTATGATTGTGAAAGTAATGGTTCTTTACCACCTGAAGCTTTTGGCGTCTATTCTTTTGCTGTTGGCTGTGGAGCTTATGCAGAAGGAAGTCATTCAACGGCGTTTGGTATGAGTGCAACTACAAGATCTGCAGGAGCACAAGCCTTTGGTGTTTCTGCACTTGCAAGTGGGAAAGCAAGTGTTGCAGTAGGTATGGGATCGGAAGCAGCAGGTGAATCTTCAGTTGCTTTAAGTAGTCTTTCATCAGCATTTGGCGATTATAGTATTTCTTTAGGTTACCGCTCAAAAGCAACTGCGACGGGAGGTATTGCTCTAGGTGCATATTCTTTGTCCAATACCAATGATGGTGAAAAGGGATATGATCCTATAACAAATACTTTGAGAGAAGATAATGGTCATTTTAGGAGTGAGCAGAGCACTTCGCATATATGGAAAAGTACATTAGGTGCGCTTAGTATAGGTGATGCTGAGAACGGCAGGACGCGCCAAATTAAGTCGGTAGCAGCTGGCAGTGTTGATACAGATGCAGTGAATGTTGCGCAGTTGAAAGCATTAAGAGAATATATGGCAGGCGGCTGGAAGGTTATTATCAGTGGGGATTCTCAGAATCCTATAATTTTTGATAAAGATAGTGGTTTGAATTTTTCAGTTTCAGATACTAATCTCAAAATTACTAAAGGCAACCGCAATGCTAATGTAGCTTTTGGTTTGTCTGATAACATTATACTTAAAGGTGTGAACGCAGGAAAAAATAGTTTAACTGAAGATGGCTTAAAGATTACAGGTGGTAGTAGTATAACCATTGAAGGAATTAATGCTGGTGATAAAAAGATAAAAGGAGTTTTGAATGGAGAAATTATCAGCTTTTCAAAAGAGGCTGTTAATGGTGGACAGCTTTATTCTATAAGCAACTTGTTTGCTAAGATTTTCAATAAAGATGCTGGCTATGAGGATCAAAGCTGGATTTTCCCAAAGTTTTCAGCAATTACAAAATTTAATGATGATGGTACAGCCGTTAAGACGAATTATAGCAATGTTTCTGATGCGTTTGAGGGGATTAATAGCGGTTTACTTGATGTAAAAAATCGTCTTGATTGGATTAAAAATAGTGTTGATAATTTTAGTGAGTTTAGAGAATCTAATTTGCTTTGGGATAGTGAAAAGGGAGCCTATTATGTAGCTCATGAAAATCAGCAGAGTCAGCAGAGAAAGATTGTCAATAAAGCTGATGGTCAGGGTGTGCAGCTTTGGAAGACAGATGAAGATGTTACAGTTGTTGAAAAGAAGATTGATGACCTTTCCGATACAGTTGCTGGAATGGGCAATACGCTTGCTTGTATTGAAAATAAAGTTAACACTATTACCGATGGAGTTGTAACTTATGATGAAAGTCGAGATGGAAAAAAAATTAATAAAATTACTTTAGCAGGTGGTGATGAAAGTGAACCTGTGTTGATTGACAATCTTGCTGACGGTCATATTGAAAGTGGATCAAAAGAGGCTGTTAATGGTGGGCAGATGCATGATTACACCGAGCAGCAAATGCAGCTAATTCTTAGCGATGCAAAACAGTATACAGATAAGCGAGTTAGCAACCTTGTTGTTGATGCCATTGACGATGCAGTTGAACGGTCTAAGTATTATGCAGATTTGAAATTTAAAGATTTAAGTTATGGCATCAAAGATACACTGAAGGAAGCAAGACAATCGGCTGCTATTGGATTGGCTGTCTCTAACTTGCGTTATAATGATGCACCCGGAAAATTAAGCATCGCATTTGGTAGTGGCCTATGGCGCAATCAAACTGCGCTTGCGCTTGGTACTGGTTATACATCTGAAAATGGTAATATTCGTTCTAACTTATCTGTGACTACTTCTGGAGGTTATTGGGGAGTTGGTGCAGGATTAAGCATAACATTGAATTAATAGTCGTAGTAATTGTATCTTGTAGGATTTTTGCCCTTGTCTAATAAGACAAGGGCGAAATCTTTATTGATATTAATATGAAATTAACCATAATATAAAGTTATCCAATATAGGATCATAATTTTTGTAAAAAATCCTGTATTATGTGGCATATCTGTGAAGAGATATCTTGGTAGAAAATTTCGGATAACAAGATGCTATTCCATTTTAATTTCCCATAGCACGGGAAAATTCTAAAAAGGAGGAAAATTTTTCCGAAAGAAAAGAGAACTTGAATCGCAAAGAAGGGGAATACCAGTTTAGACTCTCATATAATAGAAATTCCTACTGTAGCGCCATATAGATGTCTTGATGTGAACACAATTTCTATATGCATAACACCCCCATGCTAAGAAATTTTAGCATCAAGAAACATGTGCTCAACCTCAATCAAAGCATAAATGCACTCTATTTTACATCTATTTTGCTAAGAGTATTTCTGCCTCTGTCGATTTTGAACATTTTTCGCAAAAACACTAATCCATCACAAAATAATTCAGAATCTCAAACATTTGCATGACATTATTAAAACTAAAATGTGTCTTTTTTATGTTTCAAATATATCCATTAGTTAGGGGAGCTTATTATGAAAACATCATATCCTATTTTAAAAGAAAATGATTTGAAAGAGAATTTTCTTCTTCATTCAGCTAAAACAATTTCATTAGGTACGGCACTAATTACACTTTTATCGAGTATCTTTCCTGTTTATGCTGCAAATCTCGCTATAACAGGTGCGAATAAAATTAGTACAAATCTTCCTGGTGTTGCATATTTATACGGGAGTCATGGAAGTGTGGTTTTGTCTGGTGATGATGATTATTGTGGTGCAGATAAAGTTTATGGTCGTGGTAAGTTATCTGAAAAAACAGAAGCGGACAATGTAACAGGGGCTATAACTGCAAAGGAACAATATGAGAGATTTCTTAATGAGAAACTGTATGATGATGGAAAATATAATCCGTATGGCACTATGACGAGCCAATCCATCTGGACCGGCGATGGTCGTGCCAGCAAAGGTGGCGGGTATATGGGAGCAAGTACTGGTGGTTTTACAAATGTTTTACCTGAAGCTTATGGTCTCTATTCTTTTGTAACTGGTTGTGGTGCTTCTGCAATAGGCAACTATTCAACAGCATTTGGAGCAGGTGCAACCACAAGAGCTGGAGGAGCACAAGCTTTTGGTGTTTCTGCACTTGCAGCTGGGAAGGCAAGTGTTGCAATAGGTATTGGATCGGAAGCAGCAGGTGTAGATTCGATCGCTTTGGGTAGTCTTGCATCAGCAGGTAGTAAAGGAAGTCTTGCTATTGGCCATGCTTCAGAAGCAGCGGGTGAATTTTCAATTGTTTTAGGTAGTGAAGCATCAGCAACTGGTGATCATAGTCTTGCCTTAGGTTCTAATTCAAAAGCATCAGAAAATAATGCAGTTTCCTTAGGTCATCACGCGTTAGTAAAAGGTATAAATGGTCTTGCTTTGGGTTATAATTCAGAAGCAGTAGGTAGTTCATCTGTTGCTCTAGGAGCTTATGCAGCAGCAGCTGGTTCAGATAGTATTGCATTGGGTTCCATTGCAAAATCAGCGGGTGAAGCTTCAGTCGCTTTAGGCTACCTTGCATCAGCAGTTGGTACCAATAGTCTTGCATTTGGTCGTGTTTCCAAAGCAGAAGTGGAGAATAGTGTTGCTATTGGTTCCTATTCAGCAGTTAATAAAGGTGATATAGAGCCTAATCAAGTTGGGTATGATCCCTTGACGAATGGTGCGATAAAGGACATCACTACTCCTACATGGAAAAGTACATTAGGTGCAGTTAGTGTTGGTGACAATCAGAATGGAAAGACACGTCAGATTAAATCGGTTGCAGCTGGTAGCGATGACACCGATGCAGTGAATGTAGCACAGCTAAAAAAGTTAAGAGAGTATGCGACAAGTGGCTGGAAGGTTACTATTAATGGAGACACTACGAGTCCTGTAGTTTTTGATAAAGACAGTAGTTTGAATTTTTCAGTTTCCAATAAAAACCTTAATATTACTAAGGGTGATGGCAATGCAAACGTAGCTTTTGGTTTGTCTGATGATATTACACTTAAGAGTGTAAAAACAGGAGGAAATAGCTTAACAGAGTCTGGTTTAGATGTTGGGAATGTTCACATAACTTCTACTGGCATCAATTCTGGTGATAAGAAGATAACGGAAGTCTTGAATGGAGATGTTTATGGCTCTTCAAAAGATGCGATTAATGGTTCACAGCTTTACTCGATGAGCAACACACTTGCATCGTATTTTGGAGGTGGAGCCAAATATGATGATGGGAAATGGACAGCTCCAACTTTTAAAGTTAGCACTATTTCTGCCGATGGTACTCATAAAGAAGAGAGCTACAACAATGTTGCTTCTGCGTTTAGCGGGGTTGGAAGTTCTTTCACAAATCTTGACAAGAAAATTTCTGATAAAATTAACAAGCTTTCCGATGATATCAAGAATGTCACCGGAAATGGTATGATTGATCATGATACATCAACAAATGTTATTTCTGTTGGTGGAAATGAGGGTGGACATACCGTTGACGTTACAAATAATAAGGATGAATCGCGTGTTGTTTCTGGTGTAAAGGATGGAGCAGTTTCATCTGGTTCCACGGATGCGATTAATGGTTCACAGCTTTACTCGATGGGCAGTACGCTTGCGTCATATTTTGGAGGTGGAGCCAAATATGATGATGGGAAATGGACAGCTCCAACTTTTAAAGTTAGCACTATTTCTGCCGATGGTACTCATAAAGAAGAGAGCTACAACAATGTTGCTTCTGCGTTTAGCGGGGTTGGAAGTTCTTTCACAAATCTTGACAAGAAAATTTCTGATAAAATTAACAAGCTTTCCGATGATATCAAGAATGTCACTGGAAATGGTATGATTGATCATGATACATCAACAAATGTTATTTCTGTTGGTGGAAATGAGGGTGGACATACCGTTGACGTTACAAATAATAAGGATGAATCGCGTGTTGTTTCTGGTGTAAAGGATGGAGCAGTTTCATCTGGTTCCACGGATGCGATTAATGGTTCACAGCTTTACTCGATGGGCAGTACGCTTGCGTCATATTTTGGAGGTGGAGCCAAATATGATGATGGGAAATGGACAGCTCCAACTTTTAAAGTTAGCACTATTTCTGCCGATGGTACTCATAAAGAAGAGAGCTACAACAATGTTGCTTCTGCGTTTAGCGGGGTTGGAAGTTCTTTCACAAATCTTGACAAGAAAATTTCTGATAAAATTAACAAGCTTTCCGATGATATCAAGAATGTCACTGGAAATGGTATGATTGATCATGATACATCAACAAATGTTATTTCTGTTGGTGGAAATGAGGGTGGACATACCGTTGACGTTACAAATAATAAGGATGAATCGCGTGTTGTTTCTGGTGTAAAGGATGGAGCAGTTTCATCTGGTTCCACGGATGCAATTAATGGTTCACAGCTTTACTCGATGGGCAGTACGCTTGCGTCATATTTTGGAGGTGGAGCCAAATATGATGATGGGAAATGGACAGCTCCAACTTTTAAAGTTAGCACTATTTCTGCTGATGGTACTCATAAAGAAGAGAGCTACAACAATGTTGCTTCTGCGTTTAGCGGGGTTGGAAGTTCTTTCACAAATCTTGACAAGAAAATTTCTGATAAAATTAATAAGCTTTCCGATGATATCAAGAATGTCACTGGAAATGGTATGATTGATCATGATACATCAACAAATGTTATTTCTGTTGGTGGAAATGAGGGTGGACATACCGTTGACGTTACAAATAATAAGGATGAATCACGCGTTGTTTCTGGTGTAAAGGATGGAGCAGTTTCATCTGGTTCCACGGATGCGATTAATGGTTCACAGCTTTACTCGATGAGCAACACACTTGCATCGTATTTTGGAGGTGGAGCCAAATATGATGATGGGAAATGGACAGCTCCAACTTTTAAATTTGAAATTGTTGGTGCCGATGGTACTCATAAAGAAGAGAGCTATCAGAATGTTTTTGCTGCGTTTAATGGTTTTAGCGAAAGCATGTTAAGTCTGAGCGATCGTGTTCAAGTTATTGAAAAAGGAATTGATCCCAATATCTTAGAAAATGCACAGGAACTTATAAATGGAGGACATAAGATTGAAGAAATTGAAAATAAGGTAGATGTTCTCTCTAATACAGTTACTGACATTGGTCATAAGCTTTCTGGTATTGAAACTCAAGTTAACGTTGTTACCGATGGAGTTATTGCTTACGATAGAGGAGAAGATGGAGGAAAAAGCAATACAATCACTTTAGCAGGTGGTAATGAAAGCGAACCTGTATTGATTGACAATCTTGCTGATGGTCGTGTTGAAGAGGGATCGAAAGAGGCTGTTAATGGTGGTCAGTTATATAGCTATACTAAAGAACAGATTGATGTTGTTTTTAAGGATGCGCAGAAATATACTGATGAGAGCATTAACAATGCTGTTAACGGTGCCAAAATTTACACAGATATGCAGTTTGAATCGTTAAAATATGGGATTGATGATGTTCGAAAAGAGGCAAAACAAGCTGCGGCTATTGGTTTGGCAGTATCCAATTTACGTTATTATGATGTTCCAGGGTCTTTAAGCTTTTCATTTGGTAGCGGCTTATGGAGTGGTCAGTCAGCTTTTGCTATTGGTGCTGGCTATACATCTGAAGATGGTAATGTTCTTTCTAATCTATCTATTACTACTTCTGGAGGTAATTGGGGCATAGGAGGGGGAATTACCTTGAGAATGAAGTGACAAAGAAAAAATCTAGAATGAAAATTAATACAATCGGAAAAAATGGAAATATTTTGCTCAATATTTTTTTCTCCCTTGTCTTATTAGGCGAGGGTGAGAGTTTTGCTGCTGAAAAAAGCAGTATTTATACGGTGCATCCACCTAAATTATCTGTACCTAGCGGAGATCCCGGTGAAACACGTCGGGTTATTATGCAGTTTTATAATTGGACTTTGATCTGTGATGAAAAACAATCTCTCAGGCAAGGCGTATGTAATGTAACACAAACGGTTCATGATCATGAGGATAATACTATTTTTAGTTGGTCTCTTGTTTCTACAAAAAGCGGTCAAGCGGTAATGCTTTTTCGAGCATTACCAGAAGCTGATACAAGTGTTCCTATTAGAATTTTTATCGATGGTATTAAAAAGCCTATTCTCATTCCTTATACACAGTGCAACAAAACCGTTTGTTTAGCACAATCGCCTGTAGGACCAATTTTTAGCAAACAAATAGAACAAAACAAAAATGTACGCATTTCTTATAAAATTAAAGGAGGAAAAACATTTTCTTTTACTGTGCCGTTTAAAGGTCTCAGTGCCGCACTTTATTCTTTACAGCGATAAAACTATAAAATTTTTCACAATAGGAATATTATTATTTCGTAGATTAGTGCATTTTATTTTCAAATTTTGCTAAGGGATTTATGGGTATATGTTTTTATGTTTAACACAGGGATTGTTTAGTCAAATTTGGAGCACATTTTACAAGTACGAGATATCACGAGTTACTTAATACATAATCGGAGATCAAAGAGTGCCTACCTGTTTACTGTAAAAAAGATTTTTTAAAAATCTTAATAGTGCTTTTTAAGAAAATTATCTATGATAAAAAATAACAATATTTTTTGATATTGGCAGTTTGGTGCGACATTGTTACACCTAATGTTTGGCGATTAGCGGAATGGTCTTTGTTCTGGATTGTTATAGATGAGTTACGCTCTATTTCTTTTGACGTAAAGAAGCAATTATGAAAAAGATATTTGAAATATAAATCAGTGCTAAGCTGTTTGGAATCATCTCGTGAGTTTTGCGGTTAGGTAGTGGTAGGTGCAAAATAAGAAATCAGAACATATCTTTTTCTTCATCATTTTCTAAATCTAAGCCTTCACCTCTTTATGCAGCACTTGATTTGGGAACAAATAATTGTCGTCTTCTGATTGCGTCTCCTAGTAATTTAGGATGTTTTCGGGTCATTGACGCTTTTTCACGCGTTGTACGATTAGGGGAAGGTTTAGTAAATAGCGGTTTTCTTAATACACAAGCTATGGATCGAGCGATTGAAGCATTAAAAATTTGTAGTTCAAAATTGAAAAAAAGGCATATAAAGCGTTCTTGCTTAATTGCGACGGAGGCTTGCCGTTCAGCTAAAAATGGTAAGCATTTTATTCAACGTGTTTGGGATGAGATTGGCCTTAAATTAAAAATTGTTGACAGAGAAACAGAGGTACGTTTTGCTGTTTTGGGATGTAGCACACTAATTGATCCGGATTCTGATGCGTTTGTATTATTTGATATTGGAGGCGGATCGTCAGAAATTGCACTTCTTGATGTTTCTCAAAAGCGCTCTTTGTGTTTAGATGAACAAATTACAGCTTGGACCTCTCTTCCTGTTGGTGTTGTTACTCTTGCTGAGCGCTTCGGAAGAAACGATATCAGCTTAGATAATTTTGAAAAGATGAAAAGCTATGTACGTAATTTATTAAACAATTTTTCGGATCGTTATAAACTAGGTGATTTGGCTAAAAGTCCGAAATTTCATCTTTTGGGAACTTCTGGAACGGTTACAACTTTAGCGGGAATGTATCTTAACTTAAAGCATTACGATCGAAATCAAGTTGATGGCATCTGGATGAATAATTCAGATATTACTCTTATGATAAAACGTTTGTTGTTATGGGATACAAAAAAACAAGAAATTAGTCTTCGTATTGGTCGAAAAAGGGCAGGTTTAGTTTTAGCTGGTTGCGCAATTTTAGATATCATTCGAGAAGTTTGGCCAAGCAAGCGACTAAGAGTTGCAGATCGTGGGTTGAGAGATGGAATTTTGATAGAGCTTATGTTACGTGATGGTGCTTGGTGTCGCTATAAAAGGGAAAGAGAATCCAAATATTAATAAGCTGCTAATAGCAGTTTACTGTAGTATGAAGATAATGTGAATAATTATGAAAAAAATAACGAGAACAACGACTGGTGGATATGGTGGATCAGGGTCGCATGAATTATATCAGCGCGTAAAGAAAAAAGCTCGGCGTATCAAAGCATCTTCACGGCGATGGTTAGAAAGACATCTAAATGATCCCTATGTTCATCAATCAAAAGTGGATGGTTACCGCTCGCGTGCTGCTTATAAGCTGATTGAAATTAATGAACGCTATAAGTTTTTAAAAAAAGGTCAAAAAGTTATCGATTTGGGAGCTGCTCCTGGTGGATGGTGTCAAGTGGCTGCTTGCATGGTAGGATCAAGCGATAAAAACCCTAAAGTTGTTGGTATCGATTACCTGCACGTTGATCCATTGTCTGGAGTTATGATGTTGGAAATGGATTTTTTGCATGTAGATGCGCGACAGAAATTAATTGATGCTTTAGGAGAAAAGCCGGATGTAATTCTTTCTGATATGGCTGCGCCGACAACTGGTCATCGTCATACAGATCATTTAAGAACAATTTACTTATGTGAGGCTGCTGCCGATTTTGCTCTTTCTGTTCTTAAGCCTAAGGGACATTTTTTAGCGAAAGCTTTTCAGGGAGGAGCAGAAAATAATCTTCTTATTGCATTAAAGCAGAATTTTAGAACAGTACGTCACGTTAAACCGCCTGCAAGTCGTACAGAATCAGCAGAGTTATATCTTCTAGCTCTCGAATTTAAGGGAAGAGCAGCGGTACAGTGATATTTCTTTGTTTTTATTGGTAATTTGGTAATATTGTGTGTGTTTTTGTAGATGATAAAAATTGTCAAAATTAATGTATGACCTGTAGAGGTTGAAGGGTTTGATTCCTTAGTGAGTGTTTTATGAAATTTCTTGATCAGGCTAAAATTTATATTCGTTCTGGTAACGGAGGGGCTGGTGCAGTATCATTTCGTCGTGAAAAATTTATAGAATTTGGGGGGCCTGATGGGGGCAATGGGGGACGTGGTGGTGATGTTTGGGCTTTTGTTGTTGATGGTCTCAACACATTGATTGATTATCGTTATCAGCAGCATTTTAGAGCAAAGACGGGAGGTCATGGAAAAGGGCGTAATATGACTGGTGAAAAGGGTGATGATATCATTCTCAAAGTGCCCGTTGGAACGCAAATTTTTGAAGAAGATAATGTAACACTAATTTGTGATTTAACTGAGATTGGACAACGTTACCGTCTTGCAAAAGGGGGAAATGGTGGTTTTGGGAATTTGCATTTTACGACATCCACGAATCGTGCGCCTCGTCATGCGAATCCAGGGTTAGCTGGAGAGGAACGTACACTGTGGTTACGTTTAAAATTGATTGCTGATGGAGGACTTATTGGTTTGCCAAATGCTGGGAAGTCAACTTTTTTAGCATCAGTAACAGCTGCAAAACCAAAAATTGCATCTTATCCTTTTACCACTCTACATCCTTATCTTGGTGTTGTACGTATTGATTCTCGCGAGTTTGTTTTAGCTGATATTCCAGGTTTAATTGAGGGAGCACACGAAGGTATTGGTATTGGGGATCGCTTTTTAGGGCACGTGGAACGTTGTCGTGTTTTGTTCCATTTGGTTTCTGCTCAAGAAGAAGATGTTGCACAAGCGTACCAGATAGTCCGGAACGAACTCAAGGCATACGGACATAATCTGAGTGACAAAGTTGAAATTGTAGCCTTAAGTCAGATAGACACTCTCTCCGTTGAGGAGCGTGAAGCTAAACAAAAAAGTTTGCAAAAGGTTACAGGAAAATCTGTTATGATGTTTTCTGCCGTTAGTCATGAAGGTTTAGAGAATGTGCTGCGAGCTGGTGCGCATATCATCGAAATGGCACGTAAGGAAGATATCCATAAGGGATGGTAGGGTGATTGATTGATATGGCTACTGGACTACAGAAACTCGCACACTACAAACGCATTGTGGTTAAAGTTGGATCAGCTCTTTTGGTTGATTCCAAAACAGGATTAAGAACTGAATGGCTCAATAGTTTAGTAAGTGATATTGCGTGGTTGCATCAAAAAGGTGTTGAGGTTTTATTAGTATCTTCAGGTGCTGTTGCGTTAGGAAGAACATTGCTAAGCCTTCCTAGGGGGACTTTGAAGTTAGAAGAGAGTCAGGCGTGTGCTGCTTTAGGACAAATTGAGTTGGCTAAAACGTATGGGGATGCGCTTGCTAGATATGGATTAAAAACTGCTCAGATTTTGCTTACTTTGTTTGATACGGAGGAACGGCGACGTTATCTCAATGCACGAGCTACGATTAACGTTCTTTTGCGTTTTGGAGTAGTACCCGTTATCAATGAAAATGATACTGTTGCAACAAGTGAAATTCGCTACGGTGATAATGACCGTTTGGCAGCACGTGTAGCAACAATGATGGGATCTGATCTTTTGGTACTTTTATCAGATATCGATGGTCTTTATACAAAATCTCCTAATCGTGATCCAACAGCTGAATTTATTCCTTTTGTTGCATCAATTACAGGAGATATTGAAAAAATGGCCGATGATTCTTCTTCAGATTTTTCACGAGGAGGCATGAAGACCAAACTTGATGCGGGAAAAATAGCAAATTCTGCTGGAACAGCTATGGTTATTGCATCGGGTAAGCGTATAAATCCTCTTTTGGCAATTGACAGGGGAGAACGTAGCAGTTTTTTTGCAGCTAGCGAAAAACCTGTAAATGCTTGGAAGACTTGGATTTCTGGTCATTTAGGTCCATCAGGTATCTTAATTATTGATCGGGGGGCAGTGAAAGCCCTTGAATCTGGAAAATCATTGTTATCTGCTGGAGTTATTGCGATTAAGGGAAGATTTAATCGTGGAGATACAGTTGCAATTGTTGATGAAAATGGGATTGAAATTGCGCGTGGACTTGTGAATTATAGCAAAGATGAAATCGTTCGTATTATGGGACGTAAAAGCGAAGAAATTGAATTTATCCTCGGATATGCAGCGCGCTCTTCTGTAGTGCATCGTAATGATATGGTTTTACGCTGCTTGAGCGATTTTATTTAGAAAAATTATCTTGTATTTTCTTATTTTTCTCTTGTGATGGATGATTGTATGACTTTAGAAAAACAAATGAAAGACATGGGAAACATGGCGCGTAACGCTGCTTCAGTGCTTGCATCTGTTTCTACTGAACAAAAGAATCAAGCATTAGAAATGATAGCTTTGAGTTTAGAATCTCAATTTGATGAGATTTTATATGCCAATCGTAAGGATTTAGAGAATGCTATTCAGAATAATTTAAGAGCAGCGATGATTGATCGTCTCAAATTAGATAAATTACGATTGCGTGCAATAATAGATAATGTCCGCAAAATTGCTTGTTTACCTGATCCTGTTGGAAAAGTCATAAGTGAATGGATGCGTCCAAATGGGTTGCACATAAGCCGTGTGTGCACACCTCTTGGTGTAATTGGAGTTATTTATGAGAGCCGACCAAATGTTACAATTGATGCAGGAGTTTTATGCTTAAAAGCTGGAAATGCAGCAATTTTGCGTAGCGGTTCAGATAGTTTTTATTCTGCACGGGCTTTGCACTCAGCATTAGTAAAAGGATTAAGTAAGGCTGCTTTTCCTGAATATGCTATTCAGCTCGTTAAAACAACAGACCGGGATGCCGTTGGAGAGATGCTCAGGGGGCTGGGTGGAGCAATTGATGTTATTATACCTCGTGGAGGGAAGAACCTTGTTGCACGTGTTCAGTCTGATGCACGTGTTCCAACTTTTGCGCATTTGGAGGGGCTCTGCCATATTTATATTGATCGGTCAGCAGATTTAAATATGGCACGTGATATTGTTGTTAATGCAAAGTTGCGGCGACCAAGCGTATGTGGAGCTGTTGAGACGGTTTTAATTGATCGCAAAGCACTAAAAAAATTTCTTCCTGTTTTGACTGCTTTACAGAAAAATGGGTGTGAAATTCGTGCAACAGAAGATATCATTTTTCTTGTACCACATGCTAAATTAGCATCTGAAGAAGATTGGTCACATGAGTATCTTGATGCAATTCTTTCTGTAAAAACTGTCGATGGTATTGAGGGAGCCATTGAGCATATTAAACGTTATTCATCAGGACATACTGAATCAATTATTGCTGAGGATATGGAGATGGCGAAGATATTTTTTGATCGTTTAGATTCAGCTATTTTGCTTCATAATGCATCTACGCAATTTGCTGATGGAGGTGAATTTGGTTTTGGAGCAGAAATTGGTATTGCAACGGGAAGAATGCACGCACGAGGTCCCATAGGTGTGGAGCAGCTGACATCATTTCAGTACCATGTAAAGGGAAGTGGGCAGGTTAGGCCTTGAAAAATCTATTTTCTCAATGGAAAAGCCGTATGCCATATGTAGAAAGATCCAATGTTGTTGGTCTTTTTGGTGGATCCTTTAATCCACCACATGTGGGACATCTTCTTGTTGCGAAAATTGCAATTAAGCGTTTGAATCTTGATCAATTATGGTGGATGGTAACTCCGAAGAATCCTTTAAAGGAATGCACTCAATTACGATCTCTGGATGAGAGGATACGGTTAAGTGTTGCGCTCGTTGATCACCCAAAAATTCGCGTGACGGGTTTTGAGCAGGTTATAGGCAGCAAGGTATCAATAGATACAGTTTCTCATGTTCTTACTTATTATAGTAAAGTGCATTTCGTGCTGATTATAGGTGCGGACAGTTTTGCAATGATTCATTATTGGCATCGGTGGCGCGACCTTGTGTCGATGATTCCTATTGCAGTGATTGATCGTCCTTTGGTGCGTACGCCCGCACTTTCTTCTCGTATGGCACAAATTTATCATCGTTTTCGTTTAGATGAAAGAGAAAGCATACAATTGCCTTTTATGAAGCCCCCAGCTTGGGTGTATTTGCACGGACCTTTGTCTTTTCAGTCTTCAACGAATCTTCGTTTAAGGGAGAATGATTTTTCTTGAATATTTTATCAGATTTTGCAAACTCTTTTTCGAAGAGGTGATTATTCTTCCTGTATTTTAAGTGATAAGAGAGGAGATTATTCTGGAAAACATTTTACAAAAATATACTGGCAGTTTTGCATTTTCTAATGAAAAGAAAGGTTTTTCTGTGGATGATGGCCTAAAACTTATTCTCGATAGTTTAGAAAATGCAAAAGCAGAAGATATCGTTTCTATTAACATTCATGGGAAATCGTCTTTGGCTGATTATGTTGTCATAGCTTCAGCGCATTCACAGCGTCATGTGTCCGCTGTTGCTGATTATTTACTACGCACTTGGAAAGACAGAGGGTATGGTCGTGCAAATGTAGAAGGACTCACTGGTAGTGATTGGGTATTGATCGATACAGGAGACATTATTGTTCATCTTTTTCGTACTGAAATTCGCCTCTTTTATGATTTAGAAACGGCACTGTTAGTTCCGGATTTAGATAATACAAAATCGGTTCTCTTCGGGGATCGTTGATATGCGTATTTCTATTTTTGCTATTGGTCGTATGAAGACAGGGGTTGAGCACAAATTGATTCACCATTATTTGGATCGTTTTATTAGAAACTCTGGAACTGTAGGATTACATTTTAAAATATTACAGGAAATATCGGAGAGTCGTGCTCAGACAGCATGTCAGCGTATGGAAGAAGAGGGGAGGAAGCTTATTGACTTTTTGCCAGAAAAATATCGATTAATTGTATTGGATGAGCGTGGTCAATCGATTTCATCATTTGCTTTTGCCAAAAAATTGGGGTGTTATCGTGATGAGGGTGTTCGTGATTTAGTGATGGCCTTAGGGGGGCCGGATGGGCATAATGAACAGATAAGGAAACGAGCTGATTTTCTTTTGTCTTTTGGTTGTATGACGTGGCCACATCAAATTGCACGTATATTGCTGACAGAGCAGCTTTATCGGGCTGTAACGATTTTGTGCAATCATCCTTATCATCGCGCTTAGTATTTTTGTATAATTTTATCTTTGTTTCTGCATTTATTAATATTGTTTTAGGTGACACCGTTTAAAGCATCTCTGATTTGTGTAATGAGGCTTAATGGTTGAGCAAATGAACGAGCAAATGAAGAATTTTCTTCATAGAAGTATTGGGTATTCATATAAGAGTTACATGATATCCGTTGCGTTGGTTCTAAGTATATTATTTGTCTTGTCTCCATCACGTGCTGAAGATGCTATTAGTAGCACAGCAGTACATAGGGCATTAGAAGAAATTCGTCAGAATATATCTATCTCGCGTGAACGTATTACTTTTCTTACTAATCAAGTTGAACTCTTAAAAAAAGATCAACAAGCTTTGATTGATGCGTTAATAAAGGGTGCTCAAATAGAGCGAATTATAGCAAACGATGTTGCTAAAAGGGAAGAAAAATTGAAAAAAATGGTGGAGAAGCAGGAACAAATGCGCCGCAATTTAAATAGCTGTAAAGCTGAATTTGCAGAAGTTCTTGCCATTTTAGAGCGAATGGGACTGAATCCACCTCCTGCTCTTATGGCACGGCCTGAAGATGTATTATCGTCTATGCGCAGTTCTGTTTTGTTGGGAGCCGTTATTCCAGAAATGCAGGAAAAAATAAAAGCTTTGGCAGTCAGTTTAAAAGAGTTAACTAATATTAGTAACTCAATTACCACGGAATATGCGTCTCTAAAGGTTAAAATACGAAATCAAGCAGAACAGAGAAAACATTTGGAGCTTTTATTAAAAGAAAAATCTAAGCTGCAAAAAATATCAGAAAAAGAATTGATGGAGCAGCGACAAAAAAGCATTTCTCTTATTAAAAAAGTTAAGTCTTTGGAAGAATTGGTTTTAGAGCTTGATCGTCAGTCACAGATTAATTCTAATGTGTCTATGCGAGTACGAAAAAATCTACAATTATTGGAACAGCGTAATTTTGAAAATCAAAAAGGTTCTTTGCTTTTTCCCGTTTCAGGAAAGAGAGTGGGACGTGTTAGTAATAGTTCACAGGTTATAAGGTTTGGTGAAGTGATTGAAACAGAACCAGAGGCTGTTGTTATAGCTCCTGCTAATGCTCTTGTTGCTTTTGCTGGACCTTTTCGTTCTTACGGACAATTGATTATTCTCAATGTCGGGAGTGGTTATCATATTGTTTTGATTGGTATGTCTAAAATTAACGTTATTCAAGGGCAATTTGTCCTCTCAGGTGAGCCTCTTGGTACGATGGGAACACAATTTATTGCAAACAGTGTTACATTGGATATAGGCAAAAGTGCTCCAATGCTTTACATTGAGTTCAGAAAACAGGGGAAGCCTGTAAATCCGATCCCTTGGTGGAGGACTGAAAAATCGAGAAGGAACCAAAATGATTCGTAAAGTTATTTTTTTGGTAGCTGGGGTCTTGCTCGGCGCCATTTCAATGATTGAAGTGCAATCTGTTTCTGCGAATAATGAAGGTGATACTTATAAGCAGTTAGCAATTTTTGGTGACATCTTCGAGAGGGTTCGCGCTCAGTATGTGACAGTTCCAGATGATAAAAAGCTCATTGAAAATGCAATCAATGGTATGCTGACATCGCTTGATCCGCATTCATCTTATTTGAATACCGAAGAAGCGAAGGATATGCGTGATTCTACTAAAGGAGAGTTTGGAGGTCTTGGTATTGAGGTAACCATGGAGAAGGGTTTGATTAAAGTTGTTTCTCCAATGGATGATACGCCCGCTTCAAAAGCTGGGATTTTGGCTGGAGATCTTATCTCAAAAATTGATGGTGTACAAACGAATGGTCAAACATTGAACGAAGCTGTCAATAAAATGCGTGGGGCAGCTGGAACGCCAATCACGTTGACGATTATTCGCTCTGGTGTTGATAAGCCGCTTGAGATTAAGGTTGTCCGCGATATTATTAAGGTAAAAGCAGTAAAATATCGCATTGAGGGTGATATTGGATATTTAAGAATTATTCAATTTTCTGAGCAAACTTTTGGTAATCTGCAGGCCGCAATTAAAGACATTCAATCTAGAATTCCTCAAGATAAGCTGAAGGGGTATGTTCTTGATTTGCGGCTTAATCCAGGAGGGCTTTTAGATCAGGCTGTTAGTGTTTCGAGCGCTTTTCTTAATCGAGGTGAGATTGTATCAACTCGTGGGCGTAAAAAAAATGATGTGATGAGGTTTGATGCTAAGCCAGGGGATCTCATAAAGGGAAAGCCTATGATAGTGCTTATCAACGGTGGTTCAGCAAGCGCTTCTGAGATTGTTGCAGGTGCGTTACAAGATCACCGTCGTGCTACAATTTTAGGAACACAATCCTTTGGTAAAGGATCTGTTCAAACGGTTATTCCTTTAGGAGAAAATGGCGCTTTACGTTTAACAACAGCGCTTTATTATACGCCGTCTGGTACTTCAATTCAGGGAACTGGTATTACACCAGATATTATTGTTGAACAGCCATTGCCTGAAAAGTACAAGGGCTATGACGTGAAACTTGGTGAATCTGAGTTAAAGGGGCATATTAAAGGAAAGAGAGAAAGCAATAAGGGATCTGGTTCAGCTGCTTTTGTTCCACAAGATCCTAAAGACGATATTCAGTTAAATGAAGCTTATAAACTTTTACGGGGTGAAATGGCAAATGCAGCATTTCCACCTGATCCAAATAAGGATATTTTGAGGTAGGAAAGGATCTACGATTTTTGGTGATGATTTAATGAATGCAATTATAGACGTTAAAGATCTTCCTTATCGAAAAGGTGTTGGGATTTTGGTTTTTAATAACGACGGTAGAGTGTGGATTGGACGTCGTTTGATAGCTTTTGTGCATGGAAGTGCTGAAATATCTGGTGGTTGGCAACTTCCTCAAGGAGGAATTGATGAAAATGAAGATCCGTTAGATGCAGCGCGTCGTGAACTTTATGAAGAAACTGGTATGCGGTCTATAAAGTTGATTAAGGAGGCACAGGATTGGTTCCATTATGATTTTCCACAAGAACTTGTTGGATGTACATTAAATAATAAATATCGTGGGCAAATGCAAAAATGGTTTGCTTTTCAGTTTACAGGAAAGATTTCTGAAATTGCCATTAATCCGCCTCCAGATGGCAATAAAGCAGAGTTCGATCAATGGAAATGGGTTGATATAGAAATTTTGCCTTCAATTGTTGTTTCATTTAAAAGACATGTTTACACAAAAGTCGTCAGCGAATTTCGAGGTATCCCGAAGCATTTATGAATGTGTATAATGATAGGACACTGTTTTTTCGTTCGGATGCTTTATATTATATATAACTGTTAAAATAAAAATGATTCTATTTTATGTAAAGAACTGGAATGTAAGATGAAAAAGTTATTCAATTTATTTACAATTTTTATTCTCTTGAGTATTTCTTCTACAGTATTTGCGTCAGATCAAAAGTCACCTGCACCGAAGCCTGTAGCGGCGACGCTTCCAAATGGTGCTTCTTCCTTAACTGAGACTTATGGTTTGTGGAGTATTAACTGTGGTATACAGGATGGGAAAAAAATTTGTTTCATGCATCGTCAAGAAGTCAATGACCAAAATCGTGTCATTTTGGCTATGAATGTTGTTCTCAATTCTGATGGTGTTGTATCTGGTAATTTAACAGTTCCTTTTGGTATGTTAGTTTCTAAGCCTGTTCGTTTACAAATTGATGATGGAAAAGCTGTTATTGAAACTGGTATTCGAACTTGTGTCCCAGCAGGATGTATTGTCCCAATAGTTTTTGATAAAAATTTTGTGGCAGCTTTACGTGCAGGAAAGAATTTAAAACTAGCCATGACGATTGCTGCTCCAGGAGAACCAGTTCTGAAAGATTTGTTTGTTCAGTTGAACGGTTTCAGTAATGCGCTTAATCGTTTGGCTACTTTACATAAATAGTGTTATTCGAAATAAAGAAGAGACGGCCTTTAGAGGCCGTTTTGGTTTTAAGGTTTAGTTATGTCTATGGATTATACAGTGTGCACATGGCGTGAGGTAGTTAAAATTTCTTATAATTTCAATATCTTAGTAATTTTTCTATTTTATTAAATTTTATTTTTGATGATCATATAGAAATTGAGATCCTTGGGTGCTTGTATTTTTTACTTTGAAAAGTAATATGAATATATGGAGGAAAAAAGCCATCACTTGATAAAGAAGCTTATTCAAATAAGTGTTTTGCGTATGTTCCTCTATTCTGTTAACTGAAAAAGAGATAAGAGATGGTTTATGCATTGCTTCAAGTAATTGATCTAGTTTTTAGTATTTATACTTACGTATTGATCACAAGCGTGGTTTTTTCTTGGCTCTATGCATTTAATATTATAAACGCACGTAATCGCTTTGTTATTTTGATAGGGGGGATTCTATATCGTGTTACGGAGCCAATTTTAGGTCGAATACGACGAATTTTACCAAATCTTGGAGAAATTGATATTTCACCTATCATAGTATTTATGATTATTTATTTTATTCGTGTGCTTATGTGGCGATTTTATGCGGGCATGTACTTTTAGAAATATCTTATTAGGAAAAGAATGATGTTTCACCAAGTTGATGAGGATAGCTTGGTTCTGTATGTGTATTTGGTTCCAAAGTCTTCAGTTGATAGGATAATTGGAGTAGAATCTAGGGGCGATGGAAAACAGCATTTGGTTATACGTCTCCGTGCTGTTCCTGAGGATGGAAAGGCAAACAAAGCACTAATTAAATTTCTGGCAAAGCAATGGAGGATTCCATCTTCTTGCATTTCTCTTAAGAGTGGTATGACATCACGTCATAAACAGATTTTTTTTTCAAAACATTTAAAAGAAATAAAAAAAATATTACAATCTTTTTAGATTTATTTTATTGTAAACAACAAACAAAATACGAAAGCCTATCTAAAATAGGCTTTTTTATTAGGATCATTATATTTTTTTGTTATTCTCGATTGCTCTCTTGATCAACTCACGTGCAAAATTCTTATCACGCCAACCTTCAACTTTAACCCATTTTGCAGGTTCAAGATCTTTATAATGTTTGAAAAAATGCTCAATTTGCTTTAACGTAATTTCAGGGATATCCACGTAATTGTGAATGTTTATGTATCGTTGCGTTAATTTTGGATTAGGTATTGCAATAATTTTTTCATCCTTACCGCCATCATCTTCCATGATCAAAGCACCGATTGGGAGAACATTAATAACACAGCCAGGAATGAGTGGACGAGTATTGCAAATAAGGACATCGATAGGATCGCCATCATCTGAAAGAGTATGTGGGACAAAGCCATAATTCCCAGGATAAACCATTGATGTATGGAGAAAACGATCAACGAACAACGCTCCAGATTTCTTGTCCATTTCATATTTTATCGGCTGACCACCAATAGAGACTTCAATAATAACATTAATATCTTCAGGTGGGTTTTTGCCAACGGGTATTTCTTTAATATTCATTTAAATATCCTTTCTGGAATATAATTAAAAGAATGATAATAAAACATTTTATCAAGAAAGTTATGATATCATATTAAAAATGAGAGCGTGTTTTTTCAAAACGTTTACGTTCATTTGGATCCAGATAAAGTTTTCGCAGACGAATATTCTTAGGGGTTACTTCAACAAGTTCATCATCTTGTATCCATGATAGAGCGCGTTCTAACGTCATCTTGATAGGAGGAGTTAATTTCACAGCTTCATCTTTTCCCGATGCGCGCATATTAGTCAATTTTTTCCCTTTTAAAACATTTACTTCTAAGTCGTTATCACGTGAGTGTATTCCAACAATCATACCTTGATAAACTTTAACACCTGCATCAATCACCATAGGCCCACGATCCTCAAGATTAAAAAGAGCATAGGCAACAGATTCACCATTATCATTCGAGATCATAACACCATTTGTACGACCGCTAATATCTCCTTTATAAGGTTCATATGAATGAAAAAGGCGATTCATAATTGCAGTACCACGTGTATCAGTTAAAAGTTCAGATTGGTAGCCAATAAGTCCTCGAGTTGGTGTGTAAAAAACAAGGCGTACACGGTTACCTCCGGAAGGACGAAGTTCAACCATTTCTCCTTTACGCTCAGACATTTTTTGAACAATGATTCCGGAATATTCTTCATCTACATCGATCATAACTTCTTCGATTGGTTCAAGAACTGTTCCATTTTCATCTTTTTGCATAACAACACGTGGACGTGAAACACTAAGCTCAAATCCTTCACGGCGCATATTCTCAATGAGAATTGCGAGTTGTAATTCTCCTCGTCCTGAAACGTGGAAAGAATCTTTATCAGCTGATTCTTCAATTCTAAGAGCTACATTTCCTTCTGCTTCTTTTAATAAACGATCACGGATAACACGACTTGTTACTTTGTCTCCTTCAGTTCCAGCTAAAGGACTATCGTTAACAAGAAAACTCATGGTGACGGTAGGGGGATCAATTGGTTGTGCGATAAGTGCTTCATTGACCGAAAGATCACAGAAAGTATCCGCGACGGTACCTTTTTGCAGTCCTGCAATTGCCACAATATCACCAGCAATACTTTCTTCAATAGGTTGCCGTTCTAGCCCACGAAATGCCAGAATCTTCGAAATACGTCCAGTCTCCAAAACTTTTCCATTTTGCCCTAGAACTTTGACATTTTGATTTGGTTTAATAGAGCCTGAATGAATACGGCCTGTAATAATTCTTCCCAAAAATGGGTCTGCTTCAAGAATTGTTCCGATCATTTTGAATGCACCTTCACCTACTGTAGGAGAGGGTACGTGACGAATTATCAAATTAAATAAAGGGGATAATCCTTGATCCTTTGGTCCTTCTGGAGTTTCAGCCATCCACCCGTCACGGCCTGATCCATAAAGAATGGGAAAATCAAGCTGCTCATCTGTTGCATCAAGAACAGCAAAAAGATCAAAAACTTCATTGATAACTTCATTAGCACGTGCATCAGGCCGGTCAATCTTATTGATGGCAACAATTGGGCGCAATCCTATTTTCAATGCTTTACTGACGACAAACTTTGTTTGTGGCATTGGACCTTCAGCTGCATCAACAAGTACAATTGCTCCATCTACCATATTTAAAATACGTTCAACTTCTCCACCAAAATCAGCATGGCCAGGTGTATCAACAATATTAATTCTGATGTTTTTCCAAACAACGGATGTTACTTTTGCTAAAATTGTAATTCCACGTTCTTTCTCAATATCGTTTGAGTCCATCATGCGCTCACTTGTGCGTTGATTATCGCGGAAATTACCTGATTGTTTGAGAAGTTCGTCTACGAGTGTCGTCTTCCCATGATCGACGTGGGCAATGATGGCAATGTTACGCAATTGCATAAATTTTCTTCTTTTCGTTTAATGAAATTCCATTTGAGGCGAAACTTTCGCGCCCCCTGCTGTATTCTCAAAAAGCCTTTTACATGTTTTTTTATAATTTTGGAAGAGGAAGAACTGTTTTTATGTTAAAGGCTCTTGATAGAGTTTTATTATGCTTTACTGACTTAAAGATTCTTTCAGAGAATTCTACCAGTTACAATAACTCCTATATTGAGGTTATGCTAAAAAATTTACTTCAAATATAAAAAATCCTCCACACTTACGTAAAGACTATAAAAATGCGTTTTTTATTTCGCATTTCAGAGTATGATGCCAGACAAAATCAGAGAAGCAACAGAAAAATAGATTATAATACCCATAACATCCACTAAAGTTGCTACAAAAGGAGCAGAAGCACTTGCTGGGTCGAATTTGAAACCTTTCAGTATAAAAGGAAGCATAGAGCCAGATAAAGAACCAAACATAACGATTCCAACTAATGCTGTTCCTACCGTTATGGAAACTGCAATCCAATGCTCACCATAGTTATAGATGCCTAATTGTTGCCAGATAGTAATGCGCATGACTCCAATAATACCAAGTAAAAGACCAAGAGATAGTCCCGTTGGGATTTCACGAATGACAACTTTCCACCAATCACTAAGTGTGAGTTCACGTAAAGCCAATGCACGAATTATAAGGGATGTAGCTTGTGAACCAGAGTTTCCTCCTGAGCTCATAATGAGAGGAATGAACAATGTAAGGATAATAGCTTTCTCAAGTTCTGTTTCAAAATATTGCATAGCACTCGCTGTGAACATTTCACCTACAAATAGTAGAGAAAGCCAACCTCCGCGTTTTTTCATCATTCCAAGAAAATTTATTTGCATATACGGTTTATTGAGAGCTTCCATTCCTCCAAATTTATAAGCGTCTTCATTCATTTCATCGACCATAGCATCAAGCACGTCATCAACGGTTACAATACCGATGACATGATCACTTTCATCAACAACTGGTACTGAAAGAAGGTCATGGCGTCGAAAAAGACGGGCAATATCTTCATGATCCATGAAAGGGGAGATTGTGATGGGTGTATCATGCGTTGAGACATTAAGAATTTGTTCATCAGGCAGTGCAAGAATAAGATTCCTGAGTGAAACAGCTTTGAGAAGAGTACCTGTTTTGGGATCAATAACATAGCTTGTATAAACAGTTTCACGTGTTCGTTCGACATCGCGGATGTGATCAAGAGTTTTTTTTACTGTCCAGTTTGCTGGAACTGCTATGAATTCTGTTGTCATCAATGCTCCAGCTGTATTGTTTGGATAACTAGTAAGTTTTTTTAGTTCCGCTCGCGTTAAGGGTTTGAGCAGGCTATAAAGTCGCGTGCGGGTTTTCTTATCCATTTCTTGAAAAACGTCCGCGGCGGCATCTGCAGACATACCATCAAGGATTTCAACAGAACGGTTTATTGGAAGAAGATCAAGAATAGCTGCGGGTTGTTTAAGCTCTGGTTTATCAAAAAGTTCGACAGCATAATCGAGAGGCAAGAGACTGAGGACAGTAACACGTTCCATAATATCGAGATCATTGATGATATCAATTGAATCAGCAAAATGCTGATTTTTTAATTCTTCAGCGAGAACTTTTGGAGATAAATTATTAAAGTTGAAGGTCGTTTTGATTTCAGTCATTATAAAATACCTTCCGAAGAGTTGGAGAATTATGAATCCAGATATATGGAGTAAGATCAATAAAAAATTATGGAAAATTTAAAAAAAATCCCCCCCCAATCATATTCTCAATTGTTAATATTTAAAATAAAGTCAAGAAGGTATAGCAAGCTATAAACAATTTCGTGAATTAGATATGTTGATATTTTTATTAATCATTCCAAATCAAAGTTTCTTTTATATTTTTTGCACCAAGATACTGTGTTTAGAAGTTTATTTTGAAACACTCTAGACAATTTTACAATTTATGTCGTAGAGACAACAACTGTGCCTTCAATTTATAATGGAGATATGTGGTATTATGACGAAAGTAGTAGCGCTGGATTGGACAAGATTTTTAGGGCTTCCTGATCTTGCTTCGATTAGTGATGATGATTTTAAACCTGCTTTTGAACAGGCACTTAAAAAGGCAGAAGAAGAAATAGAAGCAATTGCAACGATGAAGGCAGCGCCAACAATTGAAAATTTTTTGCAGCCCTTTGAGCTTTCTGGTAAAGAGCTTGATTGTGTATGTTCAGTATTTTTTTTACGCTCCGGTGCACATAGTAATGAGTTAATTCAGAAATTAGAACAAGAGTTTGCTGTAAAGCTTTCTCATTACTCTTCAAAAATTATGATGGATGCACGAATATTTGCAAAAATAGATGTACTCTATAAGCAATCTAAAAAAGGTGTATATGATTGTGAAACAACACGGGTTATTGAACTATGGTGGAAACAATTTGTTTGCAACGGTGCAAAGCTTGATGAAAAAGGAAAGAGAAGGCTTGTTGAGCTTAATGAGAGGCTTGCTTTTTTAAGTGCTTCCTTTGGACAGAACGTCTTAAAAGATGAAGTTGAGTGGGTTTTATTTTTAGAACAAACAGATTTATGTGGTTTGCCTGAAGACCTTATTGCGTCAATGAGGGAAATTTCTCATGAAAGGGGCAATAAGAAGGCTTATGCGTTAACATTGGCACGCTCAATTATTGAGCCTTTTTTAAAATTCTCTCATCGACGCGACTTACGAAAAATGGTATTTAACGCTTGGTCTAAACGCGGCGAAAATAACAACGATAATGATAATAGAAAAAATATTGTAGAGATTATTGCTCTCCGAGATGAACGGGCTAAGTTATTAGGGTATCAATCTTTTGCGGATTTGAAACTTGATAATACTATGGCAAAGAACGTTAATGCTGTCATGGATTTGCTTATTCCTATATGGGAAAGAGCACGAGTTAAAGCTGCTGCTGAACAGGTTGAGCTGCAAGATTTTGCAAAAACTCAGGGAAACAATGAACCTTTGGCAGCTTGGGATTGGCGTTATTATTCTGAAAAATTACGAGCTAAAAAGTTTTCTTTTGATGAAACTGAGATTAAATACTATTTTCAACTTGATCGCATGATTGAGGCCGCTTTTGCAGTAGCGAGAAAGCTCTTTGGGATTTCATTTGAAGAAAAAAACACTATTACACTTTGGCACCCTGACGCGCGTTTGTGGGAAATTAAAAAATCTGATGGAAGTCTTCTAGGATATTTTATAGGTGATTATTTTGCACGTCCTTCGAAACGGTCCGGGGCATGGATGAGTAGTCTAAAATCTCAGCATAAATTGAATGAAGGACAAAAACCTATCATTTACAATATTTGTAATTTTGCTAAACCACCCAGAGGAGATATTGCTCTTTTATCTCTTGATGATGCGCGCACACTTTTTCATGAATTTGGGCATGCATTGCATGGTTTGCTTTCTGATGTAAAATGGCCATCCGTATCAGGTACGTCTGTCTCACGTGATTTTGTTGAATTGCCTTCTCAACTTTTTGAGCATTGGTTAACTGTGCCAGAGGTATTAAGATCTTATGCTATACACGTAAAAACAGGGCTTCCTATACCACAAAAACTGATGGATAAAATTATATCAGCACAGACATTTAATGCTGGTTTTTTTGCAGTTGAATTTACTTCATCAGCTCTTGTGGATATGGCTTTTCACAAAGGAGAAATGATAACTGATCCAACAACGTTTGAACATCGTGAGCTGAAAAGGCTGAAAATGCCTGATGCAATTGTTATGCGTCATCGTCCTCCACATTTTACACATATATTCTCAGGAGACGGTTATGCCGCTGGTTATTACTCTTATATGTGGTCAGAAGTGCTAGATGCTGATGCTTTTCAAGCCTTTGAAGAGATAGGCGATGTTTTTAATTCAGAGCTTGCAGATCGATTAAAGCGTTTTATCTATTCTGCCGGAGGAAGCGCTGATCCAGAGGAGCTTTATAAGGCTTTTCGGGGACGGTTGCCTTCACCTGAGGCTATGATCAAAAAACGTGGAATTTAAAGCTATCATAACATGTTTTACATACCATATTGTAAAATTTTTTCGCTCAACACGGCTTTATGAAACAAAAGTTACTTCATTTGTAAAGAAAATTAGATTCCATGTTTTAATAAGATATTATGGGAAGAAAAAATTATCTGCTCTATTTATTTTGTTTCCATTTGGAAGTGACAATGATTTTTTTATCATTGTTGAATCTGTTTTATCTAGCAAACGGGTATTTTGTTGTGCCATATCGTCAAGGCTCATTGGATGCATACGTTTAACATAATTTGGTTCTTGTGTGGGTTTTGAAGTATTTAGATCCGTAGAATGTGTATTGCCATCAGAAAATGAACCAAAGTTTAAGACAGTTTCTAATTTTTTTCTTAAATAGAATGCAATTTTTTTCTTTCCTTCAGGAGTAAAATTAATACCATCATTTGTACGTAGCATCACTGTTTTTCCATTTATATCACAGCCTGAAAAAGAAAATTGTCCCTGTGTGTCAACAAAGTCATTCCAAATATCAAGAAAATATCCGCTTTCTACTTCTGTTGCATTTTTATAAAGATCATTAAAACTCTTCATTTTTTGCATTAGATTGTTGTTTTTAAAAGAGGGTTGGCCTATCCATATCCATGGTTTTCCAGAATTATGAAGGCTTGTTGCAATTTCAGCAATTCTTTGTTTATATATGGCTATCCATTCTGGTTGGGTTGTGCTTATGATACCATTAGGAGTTGTAATTGGCTGATTATCATTTGCACCTATGACGATAACAATGGCGTCGGGTTTATGTGTATAGATAAGCTTGGAAATATTTTTTTGCCAAGAATAATAGTCGGTTCGAATTAGGCCAGAAGATGGTACGGAATTGTTAATAATAAGGACATCCCTATTATCATTGAAAAAAAAATTGAGTTCATTGGCAACGACGGAAGCTACAAAATCACCTATAATCAGAACACGTTTTGCATTTTCTGCTTTTAGTTTTTGAGCAGATACCCGTATTGTAATTTTTTTTTGTGGTTTGTATATTTTTTGTTCTACAATCTGTAATCGTTGTTTTGGTTCGCTGTGATTAAAAAATAATTTAAAAAAATTCTCTGCTTTGGCTGGGTTTTGTTGTATGAAAATAAGGGTAAGTGCGAAAGAAAACAGGTAAACCAAGTGCACATATCGGAGATAAAACAAGTATTTTACTCCTTATTTCTGTTTTCGAAGAAGAAAAAGCATTTGAGAGCTTGGATATCCGTTTTCCTCTAAATTATGATGCAGTTGGAAGATTTTAATTGCTTTTCTAGAGGCTGTTCCGATTTTTCCATCAATCTCTCCTTGATAATAGCCGAGTGCAGCAAGGCGAGATTGCAGCTCTTTACATTCTTGAAAAGTAAGAGGATGAAATGGTCGTTCCCAATCTTTCACTAGTTTAGGATGTCCGGCAATGCGGTTAGCTAAAAGAGAAACAGCGAAGGCGTAGCGATCTGCATTATTGTAACGTTTAAGAACAAAAAAGTTTTTTGTTACCAGAAATACAGGCCCTTTTAAACCATCTGGATATTTCAATATTGCTGTTTCAGGTGATGAAGGAAGAGGCTGCCCATTTGCAGTTTTTACACCAAGCTTTGCCCATTGTTCAAAGGAACACCAATCACTTGGAAAATTTGTTCCTTGTGGCAGTTTAACTTCCATTCCCCAAGGTAAGTCAGATTTCCACCCATTCATGTGAAGAAGATTAGCGGCAGTAGCAAGAGCATCTGGAACTGATGTCCAGATATCTCGTCGTCCATCTCCATCCATATCAACGGCATAAGCAAGATAACTACTTGGAATAAACTGCGTATGTCCCAATGCGCCAGCCCAAGATCCAATAAGTTGAGAACGGTTAATCTCACCACTTTGCAAAATTTTCAGAGCAGCAATTAATTGCGTGCGTGCATATTTTGCACGTTTTGGATCAGCATAGGATAGGGTTGCAAGTGAGCGAATGGTATCACGCATCACATTTTTATTTCCCAGGACTTTTCCATAATTACTTTCTATTGACCAAATTGCAAGGAGGATATTTTTATCAACGCCAAAACGATTCTCAATTTTAGGAAGCCACTTTTTTAATTCTTTAGCTTGACGTTTTCCTTCAACGATTGCAATGTCATGGATACGATTATCAAAATAGAGCCATGAAGGATTCACAAACTCTGGCTGATATGCCGCCCTTTCCAATACTTCCGGATCAATTGAGTTGATAGTTTTAAACGCTATATCAAACGTAGATGATGAGATATTGTTGGCTAGAGCTGTTTTTTTAAATTCTTGAATCCAGAGCTTAAAGCCATCTTCAGCACTGGAAAGTGGTGTAAAAAACATTAAAAAAACAAAAAAAATAGCAGATAAACCAACGACAGAAGAAACTTCGTTCACGGTTTTTCTTAAGTAGGTAAAAGTCTCAGATTTTATTGTTTTCATTTTTAGATATTCTATCAATGTTTAAATATTTTAATGTTTTGTAGCTATACTTTGTATGTGGTCTTATCAATTTTGTTGTCAAGTAAATGAGGACACTGAAACAAGATGTTTGTTTTAGGCAATATTCCCAAAGGTCATCATACTCTTGTGCATTTTTGTTGTCTATTATCAATAGCAATTTGAACAACAAGGTATTTAAAAATGTTCTAATGAGAGAATACAATCAATAAATCTAGAAAATTATATGATTGGTTGAGAGTACGAAAATACAAAATTTGCTATAGGTCTTATAAGAGTGGTTATACAAATGAAAGAAATTTCCTACTTTATTTTCAATTAAATTTTGTTTACAATGCAAAAATTAACTATGATAATTTTGTGCGCAATATTCTCCTCAATTCATCAAAATTCGGCGTCTATGATATAATAACAAATAATCCGAAAATTGTTAATTTGGATGTATTTGTTTAATCTGCAATGGTTTTTATTAATGGTATTTCCACGTAGATTTTTTCGTAATTGAATATAAGTAAATAGAAATTTTCACTTTCATAATCTTTTACGTACTGATGCTATCTTAATTGATTGCTTTTTATATTATGACAAAATTTTTTATTTGTTAGTAAAAGATAAAGTTAATAGCGAAGCCTATTTTTTTTGAAAAGCAGATTGTTAAAATTTTTACTTAGAAGAAGAATGGATCACTCCGTACGATTTATAATGAACCATGAATTTTTCCAGCGGGAAAATTATACCAGCATTTTTTGCATATTTGAGCAGAAAAATCATATTATTAAATAAATTTACGGTTTTCTGTCACAAATATGCCTTACATATTTCTATAATGATATATACTTTTATTCAAATTTTTCGCTTAAGAGAAAATTGTGATCCCGAACGTGACGTACAGAAAAGTTGTGTTGTGTTGTTTGATATTACACAATTCACCTTGGATATTGTTCCGCGGAGAATTGAGCGTATTTCAATATCTACATGTTGCGCACCAACGTAGTCGTAGGTACCTTCTGACAATTTCTCTTTTGTATCTGCTGCTCGTGTTTCAAAGACACCATTACGGAAAGAAGAAATGATACCATTCTCATCGACCCATTCACCATCAATTCCAGCTGGCATATTTTGTCCATAATATTGTGAAAAACCACAGGCTCCTAGTGCTAAAGCGGTGATCGTAAGACACAAGATACGGCAGATTTGCTTCATTGATTTTACTCTGATTTATGTTGCTTCACTTATCAACTTTTAACGTTATCGAATTGTTCCATTAGTCAATATGAAAATTTTGATGAAAATCAATAAAAAAGCAAAAAAAATGGAAAAAAGTGCCTTAATATTGTATTTAATTAACAGCTTGGTGAGGTTTGTTCGCAAAACATACAAGATAAGGTATATTCTTGTGATTTGCGATAATTCTTATGTTAAGTTGCTTAGTAGTCTCAGAGGAGATTATTAAAATTATGGTTGGTCCCATTCTTGTTGCAAGTGAAGACTATGGGAGGCGCATAGAGCTCGCTGCTATCCTCCGCGGTTTTGGTTATCGTGTCATTGAAGCAGAAAATGGCTTACGGACGATTGATCTCTTACACAGACGAAAAAACATTGTTCTTGTTCTTCTTGATGTCGTTATGAGCGATTTGAGTGTGAGTGATTTGATTAAAATGATTAAGGTTACTGGTGCCTCTGTTTTTATTGTTGTGATAGCACAACAAGACAACCAAGAATTACTCCAGAAAGCTTTAACAGCTGGAGCCATTGATTATTGGATTTACCCAGTCACACCATTGCGATTAAGAGTCACTTTGAATACTCTTGCTCTCATTTCTGCATTGGAACGAGACCTTCGTTACATTCGCCACAAAAATAAAAATCATTTAGGATTTTCGGATCTTTGCATAAAAAGCAAGGCAATGCAAATTCTCTTAGAACAATCGAAAAGAGCGGCAGCATCTTTACAGAATCTTTTAATAGAGGGTGAAGTTGGAACTGGACGAGAAACACTGGCTCGTATTATTCATCATGAGGGTTTGTTATCAGAGGGAGATTTTATTCGTTTCCAATGTTCATCGATTATTGATCCAGCAGAAGAAAATAGAAAGTGGTTTGAAGAGTTTTTACCATTGGTATCTTCCCTTGAGAAAGGAACACTTTGCCTTTGTGATGTTGATCGACTTGAGCCTGCACAACAAAGGCGTTTTGCACATTACCTTAAAGAAAGAGAAAAGGCTAAAAAGGATAAAGTTCCTTCTTTTCGGGTCATTGCTATTTCAACGTCTCGGCTAGCAGATTTAGTTAAAGAAGACTTTTTTTTAAGCAGTTTGTTTGAACATATTTCCCAATTATCTATCAATGTTCCTCCTTTGCGAGAATTGAGGGATGATTTTCCAGAGCTTATGCAACGTTTAATTGACAATATTATCACTGAAACAGGGCGATCACATGTACATGGTCTGGCAGGATCAGCTCTCTCATTGCTTATGCAATATGATTGGCCAGGTAATCGATATGAACTTGAAAATTTACTATTTCGTGCAATTTTATTGAGTGATGGGCCACTATTAACCGTTCGGGATTTTCCACAATTAATTGGAAATCCATTAATAGGTGTCTCTAATATCATGGACAATAACGTTCAAGAGCAATGTGAAAGGGAGTCGATACAATTTTTTAATGTCGATGGGCATGTGCGTGCTTTTGTTGATTTGGAGCGCGACATTATTGAAAGAGCTGTTAAACATTACAAAGGGCGTATGAGTGAAATTGCTCGTCGTCTTCGTATTGGACGTTCTACACTTTATCGCAAAATAGAAAGTTTGAGAGTAGAAGACGACCAAGATCAGAAGTAAGTTAACAACGCTGTTTGGTTCAGAAAATAGGCTTTTAAAAAAGGATGACATTTCTTGGTAAAAGGGAATTGTTTTTTTCTTTATAGAATCATCGTTGAATCTTTCTTTTTTAGTTTTCGTTACTTTAGTTAAGTTTATTCTTAAGATTAATGAACAACATTTTGTGCATTTTAAATATCAGTTTAATTTTGAAAAAAATTTTGGATCACATTAGTGTGATGTTTAGGTTACTTTCAAGTAAGGGATGGAATGCTATATATATTCCTATTTTAGATGGGATTTTAGTGTTATGATTTGTATCTATGTGTGATGATTTGAAAATGGAAAGTTAATTCTCTTTGACTCTGTTACGAATCTCTATTGATTTTATTATCTTTTTTTTTATTGCATCTGTATTGGCGATTTATACATATGGTCGCTTTATTAAAAATGCTCGTGGTGTACTTTCTTATGCATTTGCTATCAAAGAAGATGAGACTGAGATTGATCGCTTGGTCAATAAATTAGCAGAGAAAGAAGACGGACTCGGAGTTAATAAAGATGCTCTTTCGCTTATCGTAAGTAATTTGGATGCATTTTTTGTTCGTGCAATAGGGGCTGCACAGTCTGGACGTAGTCTTGATCTTATGTATTATATTTGGGATGATGATTTAACTGGCCGTTTGTTGTTAAGTGAAATAGTAGAGGCAGCTGACCGTGGTGTTCGAGTGCGGCTTCTTCTAGATGATATCAATGCTCAGGCACGCGATCCTGCTTATATTGCGTTGGATAAACATCCTCATATTGAGGTGAGAATGTTTAACCCTGGGCGGTCGCGTAGGGGTGTTTTTCGCCGTGGTTTAGAGATTATATTGCGAGCGATTATTGTAACTCGCAGAATGCACAATAAAGCTTTCATTATAGATGGTCGAGTGGCACTTGTGGGGGGACGGAATCTTGCAGATTCTTATTTTGATGCAGGAAAAAAATCACGTTTTCGAGATCTAGACTTGATGCTAATAGGCCCGTCAGTGAAAAAGGTAGAGGCTATTTTTGATGAATTTTGGAATAGCTCTGTCGTTTTGCCAATTCATACTCTGGTTGTTCCAAAAAGCATAGGCGATTTTGGTTATTGGAAAGATAAATTACGGCAATTTCGCGATTCCGACGCCGCAAAAATTTACTTAGATTACGTCAATGAGTATATTAGCCTTGAACGTTTTATTCAGACAGGAAAGCGATTATTTTTGGCGGATAAAGTTGCTGTTCTTTCAGATCCTCCAGAAAAAGCATTACGTAAAAAAGCAGAAAATTGGCTTATAAAGGCAATTTCACAAGTCATTGGAGATGCTAAGAAGACAGTTCAAATTACATCACCTTACTTTGTTCCCGGTAATATCGGTACGCAAAGTTTTAAAAATTTGGTTTCGAAAGGCGTTAATGTCAAAATTCTTACTAATTCCTTAGCAGCTACTGATGTTGCACTTGCGTATGGCGGTTATGTGCCATATCGAAAGGCGTTGCTGAAAAGTGGTGTTAAGCTCTATGAGTTAAAACCAGATGGAGAAACTCATGGATTGCGATTATTCAGATCAAACAAAGCAAGCTTACATACCAAGGCTTTTTTAGTTGATAGTAAAATTGCTTTCATTGGATCTTTAAATTTCGATCCTAGATCTGCTTCATTAAATACAGAAATGGGCATTCTTTTTGAATGTGCACCGATTGCTGCTAGGTTGGATCTGCTTTTTTCTGAAGAAACGACTGGCGAAATGAGTTATCATCTTCGTCTCGGTGATAACAATCGCATTTATTGGGATTTTATTGAGAACAAGAAACGATACAGCATTGACCATGAACCAGAAAGCAACTTTTGGCGTCGTGCATTTACAAAAATAATAAGTTTGTTGCCTATTGAGTCGCAATTGTAGAATTTGATAAATTACATATCAGGGATTATTTTTCTTTTCATTTTGTTTGTCGCATGGCATAATTCGTTGCCAATCCACAACTTATAAAAACCGCAGTTGTGTTTAAAGCTTCTTGCGGCATTTGTTATTAAAGGAATTTGGCGATGGCAAAGATTGTTGAAACAGGGACGGGTGCATTAGCACTGACTTTTGATGATGTGCTTTTACAGCCTGGTCATTCTCTTGTCATGCCTAGCCAAGTAGATATTAAAACGCGTATTGCCGCTGATATTGAGTTAAATTTGCCTTTGCTTTCCGCTGCGATGGATACTGTAACGGAATCACGTTTAGCAATTGCTATGGCTCAAGCTGGTGGCATTGGTGTCATCCATCGTAATATGTCTCCTGCAGAGCAGGCTGAAGAGGTTCGTCAGGTAAAAAAATTTGAATCCGGTATGGTTGTTAATCCAGTGACAATTGGTCCTGATGCAACACTTGAAGAGGCAAAAGCTTTGATGCATTCTTATGGTATTTCTGGTATTCCAGTTGTTGAAAGTGGCGCTCAAGGTGAGCCTGCTAGGCGTCTTGTTGGCATTTTGACAAATAGAGACGTGCGTTTTGCATCAGATCCAAAACAGAAAATTTATGAGTTAATGACGCATGAAAATTTGATCACAGTGCGTGAAAATGTTCAACTAGACGAAGCCAAATATCTTTTGCATCACCATCGTATTGAAAAATTGTTGGTTGTAGATGAACAAAACCGTTGCGTTGGTTTAGTAACGGTAAAAGATATTGAAAAAGCGCAATTAAATCCAAATTCTGCTAAAGATTCTCAAGGTCGCTTACGTGTTGCTGCTGCGAGTAGTGTAGGGGATGATGGGATGGAACGAGCTGAGAGGTTAATTGATGCGGGCGTTGACGTGTTGGTGATTGATACAGCTCATGGACATTCTCAACGTGTGCTGGAAATAGTTGAGCGTATAAAAAAAATGGCTCCTTCTACAGCTGTTATTGCTGGCAATATAGCAACTCCCCAAGCAACGAAAGCTTTGATTGATAGCGGTGCGGATGCAGTAAAAGTTGGTATTGGTCCTGGTTCTATTTGTACAACACGAATCGTTGCAGGTGTTGGTGTTCCCCAGCTTGCGGCTATTATGAGTGCTGCAGAGGTTGCTGACAAAGCTGGTATTCCTGTGATTGCTGATGGTGGCATAAAGGCTTCAGGTGATTTTGCCAAAGCTTTGGCAGGTGGGGCTTGTGCTGCCATGATTGGATCTCTTTTGGCGGGTACGGAGGAAAGTCCTGGTGAGGTTTATCTTTATCAAGGGCGATCGTTTAAAGCATATCGTGGTATGGGGTCTGTTGGTGCTATGGCAAGAGGATCAGCAGATCGTTATTTTCAGGATGAAGTTCGCGATGCGCTTAAATTAGTTCCAGAAGGTGTTGAGGGTCAAGTTGCTTACAAAGGTCCTATAGCGTCGGTTTTGCATCAGCTTGCTGGAGGATTGCGTGCTTCAATGGGCTATGTTGGTGCGAAAGATCTAGCGGAGTTTCGTGAAAAAGCAACTTTTGTCCGTATTACCAATGCTGGTCTTCATGAAAGCCATACACATAATGTTACTATCACTCGGGAGAGTCCTAATTATCGTGCTCCTGTTTAGTTTGTAAAAGATTAATTTGTTTTTCACGGACAAAACAATTGTTTCTAAACGATGTATAGGAATGATCATTTTTAGCAGCGGTTTTTTTCGAAATAATCTTCAAAGTAGAGGGAAGGAATCAGAAAATAATGTTCCAATTCCTTCTACTAGTTAAATGAAATTGAGAAAATTAGCTTTTTGAAGTATTCCGCCCCGTTTTTGACACGCGTTGGCGAGTGTTATTTTGATCACTTTGGACGGATTTCTTTCCATTGTTTGAGGGTATGGTATTGTGGCGGCTTTTAGATGAAGCTGTTTTCCCATTATTGTAGTTATTCATTATTTTCTCCTTTCAAATTATCTGGTGTGACCAGTACAATAAAAACGGTCGTGCCAAATAGTGGTTCCAAGAGTTTTCTTAAAAGTTATATGATGTTCTATTTGGAACAAGATGGATTCTCGCTGTTTTGAAAGAAGAATTTTTCCATGTTTCAAAGAAGAAATCCATTTTATGGTATGGGATACTTTATATTGAGTGCGGTGATGCAAATTTATTAAACAATTATTTTACCGAAAAAGGATGATTTTGTAATTTTTGCACACTTAATAAAAAACTCTAACATTTTTTCTTGTCTTATTAAATAGAATTTTATGTAGCATTTTGAGTTATAGAGGGTATGAGTAAGAAGTATATGAGATGGTAGGTTTGAGTGCTGTGAAAAACTATAACCAGAATCATTCACAATAAATTTGTGATAATTTTTAAAAGATTTCACTGGTAGTGAGAGAGATGATTTTGTTCTTTTTTTGAATTAAATGGGAGAAATAAATGAGATTAGGTGGACGTTTGCAGGCAGCAGTAGATGTTTTAAAAGAGATAGAAACTCGGCATCGTCCTGCAAGTGAAGCTTTAAAAGATTGGGGAGAGTCTCATCGATTCGCTGGGGCAAGTGATCGTGCAATGATTGGTACAATTGTTTATGATGTTTTGAGGAAGCGTTATTCTTTACCATGGCGTATGGATAGTGATGATCTCAGAGATATTGTTTTTGGTGTTCTCTTAGATGACGAAAAAATGACGATTGAGCAAATTGATTGCCAGTTAAGGGAAGACAGATTTGCACCACAACTATTAGGAATTAAACAGCGTAGATCATGGCAAGAACGGCAATTGATTGATGCACCAGACCATATTCGTGGTGATGTTCCTCAGTGGTGTCAAGATCATTTACGTTCTGTATTCTCTGATAATTGGATAATTGAAGCTACGGCATTAGCAACACGCCCTTCTTTAGATTTACGTGTGAATATTTTAAAAGCAACGCCAGAGAAGGTATTGAAAGAATTATCAAAAATAGAAATTCAGTCTCTATCATGGTTTAGCCAAGCTTTAAGAATTCCTCCTATTGAAAAGTTTTTCCGTCATCCAAATATTCAAGTTGAACCTGCTTTTCAAAAGGGACATCTTGAAATACAGGATTTGGGATCACAGATCGTTTCCTATCTTGTTGAAGCCAAAGAAAGCATGCAAGTGTTGGATTATTGTGCTGGAGCTGGCGGAAAATCATTGGCATTGGCTGCTAGTATGAGGAATCGTGGACAAATTTATGCTTATGACTCAGACAAAATCCGCTTGGCTCCTATCTTTGATCGTCTTCGACGTTCCGGTATTCATAATGTACAACCACGGGTGCACGTAGAAGAATTAAAATCACTGGTGGGCCACATGGATATTGTTTTATTAGATGTGCCGTGTAGTGGAACAGGAACATGGCGTCGTCGTCCAGATGCGAAATGGCGTTTAACATTAGAACAAGTAAAACGGCGTCAAGCAGAGCAAAGGACGATTTTGAATTCGGCATTGAATTACCTCAAGCCAAGTGGTCGTTTAGTCTACATTACATGTTCTCTTTTTGCCGATGAGAATGAAGAACAAATTTCTCACTTTCTCCAGCAGCATTCTAATTTTTATCCGATAGATATACAAAAACTTTGGAAAAAACATTTTGGCCTTTCGTCCGTACAACCTATATTTTCAAATTACGGACTTACTTTATCTCCAGCATCAACAAATACAGATGGCTTTTTTTTATCTATTTTGCAACAAAAGCATTAACTGATATTTTTATGCTTTTTATTTTGAATATTATAAGAATAATATTTTTCATGCTAAGTATCTTGTGAAAAAGAAAAGATTGGATAATAAATCTCATTTCCTAATTTTTAATGATCATTGATTGGTTTTTTATGAGCATATTGCATTCAGACATTATCCTTATTATTGATTTTGGTTCGCAAGTAACACAATTGATCGCGCGGCGAGTGCGAGCAATGGGCGTTTATTCTGAAATTGTTTCGTTTCAATCTGCTTCAGAATGGCTTACAAAAATAAAGCCTAAAGCTATTATTCTATCTGGAAGTCCTTATTCAACTCTTAATGATGGATCACCACGTGTTCCGACGGAAGTTTTTGAAGCTGGTATTCCAGTTCTCGGGATTTGTTATGGTGAACAAGCTATGTGTGTTCAGCTTGGTGGACAAGTTGAAGCTGGGCATGAGCGTGAATTTGGACGTGCTTTTTTGGAGATAAAAGAAGATAGTGCACTTTTTAATGGTGTTTGGAAGAAAGGATCCTTTTATCAGGTATGGATGAGCCATGGCGATCGCGTGACATCTTTGCCAAAAGGTTTTCGTGTCATAGGAATCTCAAAAGGTGCTCCTTATGCTGCTATTGCTGATGAAAAACGCCGTTTTTATGGGGTGCAATTTCATCCTGAAGTTGTGCACACACCAGATGGTACAAAATTGTTACAGAATTTTGTACACAAAATATCTGGTCTTGAAAGTAATTGGTCAATGGCTTCTTATCGTAATCGAGCAGTTGTTGGGATACGAGAGAAAGTTGGAAAAAGTCGTGTAATTTGTGGTCTTTCAGGTGGTGTTGATTCATCTGTTGCAGCTATGCTTATTCATGAAGCGATAGGAGATCAGCTAACGTGTATTTTTGTAGATCACGGATTGATGCGTAAAAATGAATCTGAAGAAGTTCTCACATTGTTTCGAAGTCATTGTAACATAAAGTTGATTCACGTTAATGCTGCGAATACGTTTATTAATGCTTTAGAAGGTGAAACAGATCCAGAGAAAAAACGAAAAACGATAGGTCGCCTTTTTATTGAAGTGTTTGAAGAAGAAACCAAAAAGATAGGGGGAGCAGAATTTTTAGCGCAGGGAACACTTTATCCAGATGTTATTGAAAGCGTGTCATCTATTGGTCAATCAGTAACAATTAAAAGTCATCATAACGTGGGAGGATTGCCAGAACGGATGAATATGAGACTCATAGAGCCATTACGTGAGCTGTTTAAAGATGAAGTACGTTCTTTGGGGCAAGAATTAGGGTTACCTCAGCAGTTTATTGGCCGTCATCCTTTCCCAGGACCGGGGCTTGCAGTTCGGTGCTTAGGTGCAGTTACGCGTGAAAAATTAGAAATTTTGCGTGAAGCTGATGCTGTTTATCTTGATGAGATACATAAATCTGGTCTTTATGATGAAATTTGGCAGGCCTTTGCCGTTCTTCTTCCCGTTCAGACTGTTGGTGTAATGGGCGACGGTCGCACTTATGAATTTGTTTGTGCTCTTCGCGCTGTAACGTCTATAGATGGAATGACTGCCGATTTTTATCCATATAATATGGAATTTTTAGGGAAAGTAGCAGCCCGTATTATTAATGAAGTTAAGGGGATTAACCGCGTTGTGTATGATATAACCTCGAAGCCTCCTGGAACTATTGAGTGGGAATGATTAAAATTAAGTCAGTTATTTTAAGTGTAGACTATCGTTTCAAATTTTATGCTAGAGAGATTAATCGAAAGAAATACATTTCTTTAAAAAATGTTTGTTATATAGCTGGAACAGTTTTTCATAGTTATTATTTGGGTACATATCTGTTTATATTGTTTAAAGTTTGGAAATATGAAATCTAGTATATATCAAAAAAAAATTGTTGCACATCGCGGTGGAGCCAGTCTCTATCCTGAAAATACACTTTCAGCATTTCGTCATGCAATTACGTTGGGAGTTGATGAAATTGAATGCGATGTTCATCTTCTTAAAAGTGGTGAAGTGGTTGTATTTCATGATTTCCTTCTAGAACAACTAGTTGGAAAAAAAGGATATATTCATGATATAGACAATGAAACACGCAAGAGACTTTGTATAAAAGGAAGTACTGAAGCTCCCCCTTTGTTAGAAGAGGTTCTTGATCTTTTGCAACCAACCAATGTTGCGCTGCACATTGAAATCAAAACATGCGGTGAGATTGAGCGCGAGTATATTTTATCTCAAAAAGTGCTCATGCTGATAAAAAGTAGAAATTTATCAAATAAGATTTCTGTTATTAGTTTTGATCCCCTTAGCCTTCGTCCTTTTATTGAAGCAGGTATACCATCTGGGCCATGTATTGATAAGCTTGATGATGATATGTTTCATCACCTTTCTGAATGGAAGCATTTGGGGTATTCAGATCTGAGCTTGTATGGCTCCATTGTTTCACAGGATTTTGTTGAAGCTGCCCGTGATTTTGACTTCACTGTAGGAGTATGGACGATTAATGGAAGGACGCGGTTATCACATTGGCTCGATATGCCAATACATTATATTACGACGGATCAGCCTGATCTTGCTTTACAATTACGTTCACAGAAATAAAGAATTTTTCTGCCAAATTATATGTAAAAAATTGATTTTAAAATGTAAACTACAATGTATGTTAAGTTAATTTGCTTAATATTATAACGTTTCATTATTTTACATATCTTATATAGATTAGAAAAAATCATTTGATAATATGGTAAAAAAGGGGCATTTATCTTTAAAATGTAAGACTATAAAGAACGAAAAGACGTTCATTAACTTTTTGGATATGGAAGTAATTACAAATGTAATAATCTCATAAAAATACAAATTGTTGTGGTCATCACAGATGACGATGAAAATTTTTACCATGTTGTTATGTGCGTCTTCCCGTTTTTTTATTAAAAGTATGAAAACTTTTGTAAGAAACGGTGAAGCTTAGCTTTTGTCCAGAGTTTTTGGTAAGACGCTCTTTGACATCAACGGTCAAGAGAGCATCATTCCAACGTGTTAAAACATGACACCCCATTCCAATGGGATTGATAAGTTCAATATGCGTGTGAAAAATAGGTCCTTCATTTGGATGCTCACCTAACAGGATTGATTCTGGTCTAAATGCCAAAAGATTAGTTTCTTCATTAAAGGAAAATTGTTTACCTAAATATTGTTCAAAAATTTGACGATCAATAAAATTCATAGGAGGGGAACCAATAAATTCTGCAACAAAGATTGTCGCTGGATAGTCATAAATTTCTGTAGGAGATCCAATTTGTTCAATATTTCCTTTATTCATAACAACGATTCTATCAGCAAGCGTCATTGCTTCTAACTGATCATGTGTAACATAGAGGCTGGTTGTTCCTAAAGAGCGCTGTAACGTTTTGATCTCAATGCACATTTGCGTGCGTAATTTTGCATCAAGATTTGAAAGTGGCTCATCAAAGAGAAAAACACGAGGTTTGCGCACAATGGCACGTCCTATTGCGACACGTTGCCGCTGTCCTCCTGATAACTGTCTTGGCTTACGATCCAAGAATGGCTCTATCTGTAGAAGTTTTGCTGCATTTGCAACTCTTTTCTTAATTTCTTCTTTGGGTGTTTTACGGTTTTTGAGGCCATATTCTAAATTCTTTCGAACTGTCATATGAGGGTAAAGCGCATAATTTTGGAAAACCATAGCAATATCACGATCAGCGGGTTCATGATCATTAATACGTTCATTGTCAATATAGAGTTCACCTGAGGTAACTTGCTCGAGTCCAGCAATGATCCGTAATACAGTTGATTTTCCACATCCTGAAGGACCAACCAAGACAAGAAGTTCACGATCAGCAACGGTTAAGCTAAGATTATTAATGACTAAGATATCGTTATCATATTGTTTTTTTATATTTGACAGCTGAATTGTTGCCACAGTTATTTCTCCATTTCAATTAGGCCTTTTATAAAAAGTCGTTGCATAAAGATAACGACCAGAACAGGTGGAATCATGGCAACGACAGAGACTGCCATAAGAATATTCCACTGAGGCTCATGTTGAAGTGATTCTACGATAAGTTGTTTTAGAATAACGAGAATGGTTTGATGATTTTGATCTGTTGTAACAATAAGAGGCCACAGATATTGTATCCATCCATAGATAAACATAATGATAAATAAAGCGGAAATGTTGTTTTTGCTGAGAGGCAAAAGGATATCCTTAAAAAATTTAATTGGTCCTGCACCGTCGATACGTGCAGCTTCTAAGAGTTCATCAGGAACAGTTAGAAAAAATTGACGAAACAAAAATGTAGCAGTTGCTGAAGCAATAAGTGGAATAATCATTCCACTATAGGTGTTTATCATGTTCAATTTTGCAACAACAGCATAGGTTGGGATAATACGAACTTCGATAGGAAGCATTAACGTGACAAAGATAAGGGAAAAAGCAGTTTTGCGAAAGGGAAAGCGCATATAGACAATTGCATAAGCAGAGAAGAGTGAAATAATAACTTTTCCAATACTGATACTCAGTGCTATGATGAGTGAGTTCATCAGAAGTGGTCCTAGTCGTGGAAGACCAAGTTGGGTAAGTTTATCACCAAAAATCATTGTATAATTTTCTAAGGCATATTTTCCTGGTAAAAGAGGAAGTATACCAGAATTAAATGAAGCTGAGCTGTGTGTTGAAGCAATAACGGCAACATAAACTGGGAAACAAATGACTACAATGCCTACAATTAAGATGATATGGGTTATAAATCTCAAAATGGGACGATTCTCAACCATGATTTTTCTTCTAATACTGTACGTGGTGTTCAATCCAACGAAATTGGATAAATGTCAAAACAATAACCATCAGCATTAATATCACTGATTGTGCTGCGGATGCACCAATTATCTGATTTTTAAAGCCATCATCATATATTTTGTAGACGAGTGTGCTTGTTGAACGAGCTGGTCCTCCAGCAGTCATGTTATCAATAATACCAAATGTATCGAACATAACGTAATGAATGTTGACAATAAGTAGAAAAAAGGTTGTTGGAGAAATTTGTGGGAAAACAACAGTCCAAAATCGTTTCAAAGGATGAGCACCATCGATTGCTGCTGCTTCTATTTGAGAGCGTGGAATCGATTGAAGACCTGTAAGAAAAAAAAGGAAATTATAGGAAATTTGTTGCCAACTAGCAGCAATCACAACAAGAACCATTGCTTGAACGCTGCTAACACGATGATCCCATATGATTCTTACTTTTTCAAGGAGGAATGGAAAAATACCGATTGTTGGATGAAAAATGAACAGCCATAAAACACCTGCTAATACAGGAGCAACTGCATAGGGCCAGAGCAAGAACATTGTATAAACTTTTTTTGCGCGGATAACACGATCAACAGAAACAGCCAAAAGAAGTGATATGGCCATTGCAATGACGGTGACAGAGACAGAAAATATCACAGTTACAAGCAATGATTTCGTGTAGATTGGATCAGATAGGACGGTTAAATAATTTTCGAAACCAATAAATGTTGTTGTCAATCCAAATGGATCTTCACGTTCAAAAGAAAGTTTTATCGTTTGAAAAGCAGGAAGTAAAAAAAACAAAAAAGTTACTACAAGCTGAGGAAGTAGTAGCCAGTAGGGAAGAAGGCTATTTTTAAAATATGCACACTTTTTTCGCATATTCAGAGCTTTCTAATAAAAGGAATTAGAAGAGTAATAACGAGAAAGTTGAAAAAAATAATCTTTAGATTGAACTTTTAAATCATTTTTAATAATGGCTAAAAAATTCTAGGGATTTGCCCTTTCGAATTCACGGAGGAGTTTGTTACCACGTTGGACTGCCGTATCCAATCCATCTTTTGGTGTTTTAGAACCACTAAGAACAGCTTCCAATTCTTGATCAAGAATGGAACGAATTTGTGGTAAATTTCCAAATCTTATTCCTTTTGAATAAATTGTTGGTTTATTAAGGTTAATCTGCTTAATAGCTATATCTGCACTTGGAACTTTATCATAAAAGTATTGTTTTTTACTTAGTTCATAGGCAGCCTTTGTAATTGGAAGATAACCCGTTTTTTGGTGCCACTTCGCTTGATTATCTGCACGTGAAAGAAATTTTAAAAAAGCAGACGCTCCCGCATATTCTTCTGGAGTATGACCTTTCAATACCCAGATAGAAGCTCCTCCAATGATTGAATTTTGTGGCGCTTCCTTCACATCACTATAGTAGGGAAGCATACCAAATCCAACTTGAAATTGAGCTTCAGAAATAATACCAGATTGTGATCCTGATGATTGCATAAAAATTGCACAATTTTGTGCCATAAACAGCGGAGCGGCATCTAATGCACCTGCAGGGCCTCCATAGCGAAAAATACCTTGATCAAACCATTTTTTGAGATCAGTCCACATACGCACCTGTAAAGGTCCATTAAAAGTAAGCTCTGAATCAAGCCCTGAAAAACCATTCTCTTTTGTTCCGAAGGGAAGGTTATGAAGTGCTAAAAAGTTTTCCATACCAATCCACTGTGATGCATAAGCCATTGTAAAGCCACAGCTTGCTGCTTTAGTTGCAAGGATTTTTTTGGAAAAATTCTCAATATCCTGCCATGTTTTTGGTGATTGCTCTGGATCAAGTCCTGCTCTTTTAAAGATATCTTTATTATAGTAAAGAATTGGTGTTGAAGCATTAAATGGTAAGGATAGCATACGCCCTCGAGTATCAGAATAATAATTACTGATAGTAGGAAAATAATCTGCAGAGTTGAACTCTTGTTTTGTATCGGACATTAGCTGATAAAGGGGGTAAACCACGCCTTTCGCTGCCATCATAGTTCCAGTGCCAATCTCGTATATTTGGGCAAGAACTGGTTGTTTCTTCCCCCGAAACGCTGTAATAAGCGAGATCATACTTTCTTCATATTCACCACGAAATGAAGGTATAATTTCATATTTAGATTGGCTTGCATTAAAGTCATTGATAAGATCTGCAGTTTGTTTCCCCAATTCACCACTCATGGAATGCCAGAAGCTTATTCTGACTTTAGCAAAAACCACTGTCGCTACGGTCATAGCAATCGCAAACGTTGCAATAGAGAAATAAATACGGTTCATAGTTCACCTTTTTTGAGGTAACAAAACACAAGACTCCTCCTTGTGATACCGAAACAAGAACGCTACGATAGTGAATGTGCCATGACAGTTATTTTTCAACGAACATATCAGCCCATTTAAACAGGAACCATCAAAAGGTCAAACAAATTTATTTAAATTGGTTTCTTTCCTTTTTTATAGCTGCTGCATGGTCGCAAATACTCGAAAAACTGATATGCTTCAAATGAGGAAAATCAAAAAAATCTCTACAAAGATGAATGAGATGACGTATCAGGCTAAATGATAGAAGGAGCATTATAACAGATGCGGATTACCACTCCTGAGTAATTGTAACACTTAGGCTTCATAGTTTTTTAATGATAGATTTGAGGCAAATCATTTTACGTTATTGGTTTTAAATTTCATTATAGCATCTACGATAGTATGAACATTATATTTGATCATATCGAGATAAGTTGCTGCAGGGCCATTTTCATTTGATAGCGCATCGGAATACAATGTTCCTCCGATTTTTAAGCCTGTTTCTTGAGAAATTTGTTTTATGAGGCGGGGGTTAGAGATATTTTCAACGAAAAGTGCAGTTGCTCTATTCGCTTTAATTTGTTTGATAAGTTTGGCGACATCTGTAGCTGTTGCTTCAGCTTTTGTTGCTGCATTTTGGGGGAAAAGTATGGTGAATCCGTATTCCTGAGCAAAATATCTAAAAGCATCATGAGACATGATAATGGTACGTTTATCCTTAGGAATAGTGGCAATCTGCGTCTTAATAATTGCTTGTGTCTCATCAAGCTTTTGTATGTAATTTTCAGCATTTTTGCTGTAATATGAACAGGATTGTGGATCAATTTTGCAGAAAGCATCAGCGATATTTTTGATATAAATTTTGACGTTAGGAATGGCTTGCCAAGCATGTGGATCAATGTTGCTGTGGTGATGATGTTGCTCAATACCGTATCTTTTGTTTTCAATTACAAGGGGAGAAATATTTGTACCAACTTCAACGCGAAGAGCTTTTGTATCACTTGTTGTGATAAGTCGGTCAATAAAACCTTCTAAATTAAGTCCGTTGATAAAAATAATATGAGCATTTTTAAGTTTTTGTACGTCATGGGGAGTAGGTTCATAGATGTGAATATTAGAATTTGGACCGACAAATGTTATTATAGAGGTGCGATCTCCTCCTACATTTTTAACTAAATCTGCAAGAATAGAAAAACTCACGACAACTTGAATCTTAGCATGCACAAAAGCAAAAGATGGCGAAATAGGAGGTAGAAGGATAGCTACAAGAATTATAAACTGTTGTATAAGTTTGGGCACATTGTTTCCTTAAGGTGAAGAAGACGTGTGGAAAAGAAGGAGGAATCGTTCCGCAATAAAACCGCGTGGGCTTATGAAAAAGGAAAGCAGATAAATAAATCCTGCTGCAATAATGATAGATGGGCCGGAGGGAAGTGATAGGTGAAAGGAAAGAAGAAGACCACACGTGCTGGCAACGATACCAAAAAAGACAGAAAGTACGCAGATAGCACCGAGATGTGAGAGCCAAAAACGAGCTGTAATGGATGGGATCATCATAATACCAACAGAGAGCAATGTGCCTAATGATTGGAAACCACCAACCAAATTTAATACTACAAGTGCGAGCAATAACATATGGATATACTTACTTAATGGAGAGAGAGACCGAAAAAATAAAGAATCAAAGCTTTCAACTACAAAGGCGCGCCAAAAAATACAGAGACTGCACACTGTGACAAACATTATGATAGTGATCAACCAGAGAGCTTGTGCATCAATGGCAAGAACTGAGCCAAATAAAAGATGGAGTAAATCAACAGCTGAATCTTTAAGTGAAATAATAGTAACACCTACTGCTAGCGCGATAAGATAAAAAACGGTCATCGATGCGTCTTCTTTTTGAATACTATTACGTGAAATTAAGGCAGTTGCTATCATAACAATGAGGCCAGCTAAAATTCCACCAAGTGTCATGGATATGAGGGAGAAACCGCAAAAAAGAAAAGCAATTGCAACACCAGGAAGAATGGCGTGGGATATAGCATCTCCTGTTAAACTCATTCCGCGCAACATCAAAAATACACCGATAGGACATGCGCTAATAGATAAAAGAATTGAACCTATTAAGGCTTTTTGCATAAAATGAAAATCAACAAAAGGAGCGATGAAAAATGTATACACTTAACTATGATCCAATCTATTCAGAATCATTGGGGAGAAGACACTGTTTTAGTGAAGAAATGTGGAAAGAGTTATATGTAAGAGGTGGTATAGTGTGATGAATACGGTTATTTAAAAACTGTGCTGTTTTTTTGCAAAAAGCGTTATGTTTGCTAATTTCAATCGTTTGAGGAAAATATCCCTGTACAATAAGAGGGTCATGTAGTGCTGTAAGAATTGTTCGCCCTTGTTGTTGCCAACGAGTAATTAATGTCAGAAGATCTTTTTGAGTATTATGATCCAGGCCATTGAAAGGTTCATCAAGTAGGATGATATCTGCATCTTGGACAATGATACGTGCGAAAAGTGCACGTTGTAATTGACCGCTCGATAACGTATTAAGTGATTGAGTAGCAAGTTTTGTAAGTCCCACCATTTCAAGAGCGTTTTGAATTTTGTTCCGATAAGGATATTGATTTTTCCACAATCCACAGAAAGACCACAGTCCTGTTTTAACAAGTGCTTCTACATTAATTGGAAATGTTCGATCGATGTTGCATTGCTGAGCGAGATAAGCGATGCGACTTTTATTCGGCTTTATAATTTTACCACTGATAGGTTTTATCAGTCCAGCTATAGCCTTAAGAAGTGTAGATTTCCCAGTGCCATTACTACCTGTTATTGCAACTAATGAACCGGTTACCAGATTTGCTGAAAACCCCTCTATCACTATTCTGTTCATGTATCCCAATGTTGTGCTATCGAAACGTAAAGCCATGATCATATCATTTCTATTATTTTCGTGGATCCTCAGCTTAAAATAGTTATGTTATATTATTACATCTGTCAACAAAATGTTACATTATTACATAATTACATATTCCCCAGTATAATAATGTTGCATTTTGGGTATCTAAAAAATTTAGTGGAAAGATCATTTTCAACTGTAAAATAGTTGTTGAATTTCTTTTTCTGATATTATTATAATCCTAACACCACAGTGCTCATACCACATGTGGTGTTAGGGTTGTATTTATGCCCTAGATTTACATAAATGAGGGCAGTGCGGTTTTTATACCTTTAGATTTCTAATTAGTTATGTTCGTTTAGGAGTAGGGTAGTATTCTCACTATGAAGTATTCCTTATGAATGGGGTTTCTTTCTCTTTTTTTTGGGTTAGTTTTTACGTCAAAGCGAAAACATAATAAAGGGAATATGGGTGTTAGAAGGTGGCTGCTTAGGTTTTGTGTAGGTATTGATTTTTTAAAGACAGTTATGAGGGAAGTAAAATGCAAGTAAGAGATTATTGAAAGCTAAGGAAGTTTACTGTTTAAGTCATAAGGTGATCGTCTTTTGTCATTATTTTTTAGCTATTTCAAAAATATGGCAGTTTGTATTGTGTTTGGGAAGCTATGTTTTCTTGAATTTTTGGTGCGGTCACATTGTACATCTGGTTACTATTAACTCTTTGATTATTGTGAAAGTTAAAGAAAATGCCGATCACTATTTACAGCAAGCCATTTTGTGTCCAATGTGACGCTACATGCCGTGCTTTCGATGCTAAAGGTATTGATTATCATGTTATTGATATTTCTCATGATGAACAGGCATACAGTTTTGTTCAATCTCTGGGATATCGTCAGGTTCCTGTGGTTGTTTGTGGCGAAAATCATTGGTCTGGTTTTAGACCAGATATAATTAACGGTCTTTGCGTTTAATGGGGCTTCTCGTTTATTATTCAAGCGTTACGGGTAATACTAAACATTTTGTTTCTCATATTTTTGGTCAACGGCTTTTAAAGATTAGTAAAAAAAAATCGCCCTTATTGGTTAGTGAGCCCTATGTATTGGTTGTTCCAACGTATGCAGATGGTGAGGGTCGGATGGCTGTTCCTAAAGCAGTTATTCATTTTCTCAATGAAACGGAGAATCGTAAATTAATTCGTGGTGTTATTGGTGGTGGGAATCGCAATTTTGGTCGCAATTATAATTTAGCTAGCAAGATCATTGCTGAAAAGTGTCTTGTACCTTGCCTTTATCGCTTTGAGATGCGTGGAACTGATGAGGATATTACTCGTGTAAAGAAGGGGTTGGAAATATTTTGGAAACAATCAGTATAGAACGTTTAAAAAAAACAGATCAGACCACAGATTATCATGCACTAAATGCAATGCTGAATCTTTATGATGAGAATGGTCAGATCCAATTTGATATGGATCGACTTGCTGCGCGGCAATATTTTCTTCAGCATGTTAATCAGAACACGGTTTTTTTTCATAATCTTAAGGAAAAAATAGACTATCTAATAGAGGAAGAGTATTATGAAAGAGACCTATTTGAACTTTATGATTTTTCTTTTGTAAAGGAGCTTTTTAAGCGTGCTTATGCATTCAAGTTTCGATTTCCTACTTTTTTGGGTGCATTTAAATACTATACAAGTTATACGCTGAAAACTTTTGATGGGAAGCGTTATCTTGAGCGTTATGAAGATCGTGTTTGCCTTGTAGCTTTATATTTAGCACAGGGGAATAAGGCTCTTGCTGAGAGATTCGTAGATGAGATTATTTCTGGCCGCTTTCAGCCTGCGACACCAACATTTTTAAATGCAGGAAAAAAGCAGCGTGGCGAATTAGTTTCGTGTTTTTTATTGCGTGTTGAAGATAGTATGGAATCAATAGGGCGCTCAATCAATTCAGCTTTACAACTTTCAAAACGAGGTGGGGGGGTAGCGCTTTGTTTGACTAATTTGCGAGAAGCTGGAGCACCGATAAAGCAAATAGAAAATCAGTCTTCAGGTGTCCTTCCTGTAATGAAACTCTTGGAAGATTCCTTTTCTTATGCAAATCAATTAGGTGCGCGGCAAGGTGCTGGTGCTGTTTATTTACACGCGCATCATTTAGATATTATGAAGTTTTTAGATACAAAACGTGAAAATGCTGATGAAAAGGTTAGAATCAAAACTCTTTCACTTGGTGTTGTTATCCCCGATATTACTTTTGAGCTTGCTCGTAACAATGAAGATATGTATCTATTTTCACCTTATGACATCGAACGTGTTGCAGGAAAACCCTTTAGTGATATTTCTTTAACAGAGTATTATCGGTCTTTTGTTGATGATGCAAGGATTCGTAAAAAGAAGATTAATGCACGTGTTTTTTTCCAGACATTAGCAGAGATTCAATTTGAATCGGGCTATCCATATATTTTGTTTGAGGATACTGCCAACAGAGCTAATCCAATAGCGGGCCGTATCAATATGAGCAATTTATGTTCAGAGATTTTGCAGGTAAATGAAGCAAGTGAATTAAAAACAGATTTAACCTATCATACTGTTGGGATTGATATATCTTGTAATCTTGGCTCGATGAATATTGCGAAAGTAATGGAAGGTGGTGATATTGGACAAACTGTGGAGGCTTCTGTACGTGCTCTTACTGCCGTTTCTGATATGAGCGATATTTCTTGTGTTCCTTCTATTGCAAAAGGCAATGCTGAGAGCCATGCAATTGGTTTGGGACAAATGAATTTGCATGGTTTCTTAGCACGTGAACAGATCTATTATGGATCTCCAGAAGCAATTGATTTCACTAATATCTATTTTTACATAGTAACGTACCATGCGATTCGTGCTTCTAATTTGATTGCACGTGAACGTAAAGAGGTATTTGTAGGATTTGAAAAGTCAGCTTACGCGGATGGGCGTTTTTTTGTAAAATATATTGAAAAAGAATGGAAACCACAGTTTCCTCTTGTTCAGGAGCTTTTTGAGCGTAAAAATATTACAATACCTGACCAAAAAGACTGGCAAGAGCTCAAAAAGTTAGTTGTTGAGAGTGGACTTTATAATCGAAATCTTCAGGCGGTACCACCTACAGGATCCATTTCTTATATTAATCATGCGACGTCCTCCATTCATCCGATTGCTTCAAGGATTGAAATTCGTAAAGAAGGAAAAATTGGACGCGTTTATTATCCTGCTCCTTATATGGATAATACGAACTTAAATTTTTATCAGGATGCTTATGAAATTGGTCCTGAAAAGATCATTGATACTTATGCAGCTGCTACACAACATGTTGATCAGGGTCTTTCATTGACGTTGTTTTTTCCTGATACAGCTACTACGCGTGATATCAATCGAGCGCAAATTTATGCTTGGAAAAAAGGTATAAAGAGTATTTATTATATAAGACTGCGGCAGATGGCGTTGAGTGGAACAGAGGTAGATGGCTGCGTTTCGTGTAGTCTATAGGGAATTAAGCATATGACAAAGATTTCGACAAAAAATCCCATTGTTTCAGCTGTTAATTGGAATAGATTACATGACGAGAAAGATCTTGAAGTCTGGAACCGATTAACTGGAAATTTTTGGTTACCCGAAAAAGTTCCTCTTTCTAATGATATTCCGTCGTGGGCAAGTTTGACAGAGGAAGAAAGAAAGCTAACGATTCGTGTTTTTACTGGGCTAACTCTTTTGGATACGATTCAAAATACTGTAGGAGCCATTTCACTTATGGCTGATGCAATAACAGAGCATGAAGAGGCAGTATTAACGAATATTGCATTTATGGAAGCAGTTCATGCGCGCTCTTATTCTTCTATTTTTTCAACTTTATGCTCAACGGTAGAAGTTGATGATGCTTTTAGATGGTCGGAAGAAAATATTCATTTGCAAAAAAAGGCTAGGTTGGTGCTTGAAAGGTACGAAGCAAATAATCCACTGAAGAAAAAGATTGCCTCGACTTTACTTGAAAGCTTTTTATTTTATTCTGGATTTTATTTGCCTATGTATTGGGCCAGCCGTGCTAAGTTAAGCAATACAGCCGATTTAATTCGGCTTATTATTCGTGATGAAGCAGTACATGGTTACTATATTGGTTATAAATTTCAATTAGGGTTTGCAAAACTTGATCAAGCTAAAAAGCAGGAAATTAAAGATTTTGCTTTTAATTTGCTTTTTGACCTTTATAATATTGAATGCAAATATACTGAAGATCTTTATGATGCTATTGGGGTAACAGAAGATGTAAAGGTTTTTCTTCATTACAATGCGAATAAGGCACTGATGAATCTTGGGTTTGAGTCTCTTTTCCCACCTGAAGTTTGTCGTGTTAATCCAGCTATTTTGGCAGCTTTATCACCTAGCTCTGATGAGAATCATGATTTTTTTTCAGGATCTGGTTCTTCTTATGTTATTGGTAAGGCGGTTGCTACTATGGATGATGATTGGGAGTTTTAAGAATTGCACGTAAAGAGAAGTGCGCGGGGGATGCCACCTAAATCTTTAAGCATTTCTAGATAACGAAATCCCTTTCTCTCAAACAAGTTGCGGACTTCTTTTTCTTGGGAATAACCAATTTCAACGGCTATATGACCTTTTTCTTTCAAAAAAAAACCTGCTTTATTAGCAATTTTTCGATAAAAATCAAGACCATCTTTCCCACCAATTAGCGCGCGAAGTGGATCATGTAAACGCACTTCTCTTGCTAGATTTTTAATATCTTCTTCTGGGATATAGGGTGGATTAGAAATGATAAGATCAAATTGACCCGTTACAGAATCAAACCAATTACTAAGAAGAGGTGTAAAACGATCCAGAACTCCTACATTTTTTGCATTTTTTGTAGCCGTTTTAAGGGCATCTTCAGAAATGTCGACAGCTACTGCGTACGATTTAGTAATTTGTTTAAGAATTGTGACAGCAATGGCGCCGCTTCCTGTTCCCATATCAAGAAGGGTTATTTTTTTTGATTTCTCCATCTTTTTTGTAAGGATTGGTAAAACGATCTCTATGAGAGTTTCTGTGTCAGGACGTGGTTCTAGTGTATCTCGAGATAATATAAAGGGTATTCCATAAAATTCTCGAACCCCAATGATGCGATGAACAGGCTCACCGGAAATACGTCGTTTAATAGCTATTTCTAACTGTGTGATTTGTTGAGAAGATAGACATATGTTCGGTCGTAGGACTTTATCAGTTTCATTGGTACCTGTTATCCACTCAACAAGTATTTTTGCATCAAGATTGGCTTCAGAAATTCCTTGAGTATGCAATTCTTTTTGAGTTTTTCGAATTATATTATTGAGAGAATAACTATTCATCTATTACCATCTATTTCAGCAAGGAGAGCAGTTTGATGATCGGATATAAGTGCATTAATAAGCTCATCAAGATTTCCTTCCATGATGCGATCGAGTTTATACAGCGTAAGATTAATGCGATGATCAGTGACACGTCCCTGCGGAAAATTATAGGTGCGAATACGTTCTGATCGATCACCAGAGCCAACCTGAATCTTGCGAGATTCTGATCGTTCACGTTCTGCTTTTTGGCGCTCGATGTCAAATAAACGCGCACGTAAAATTTGTAGTGCACGCGCTCGATTTTGATGCTGTGATTTTTCCGCTTGTACAACCATAATTCCTGTTGGAATATGCGTTATACGAACAGCTGAATCGGTTGTATTGACATGTTGTCCACCTGCGCCTGATGCCCGCATTGTATCAACACGTATGTCTTCCGTGCGGATTTCAATATCGATTTCTTCAGCTTCTGGAAGAACTGCAACGGTGGCAGCTGATGTATGGATACGTCCGCTTGTTTCTGTTTCTGGGATACGTTGCACACGATGAACGCCTGATTCAAATTTAAGCTTAGAAAATACTCCTTTTCCTGCAATAGTAGCGATAATTTCCTTATATCCACCAACTTCACCTTCACTAAGAGAAATGATTTCAATTTTCCAGTTATAATTATTGGCATAACGTTCATACATGCGGAAAAGATCTCCAGCAAAAAGTGCTGCTTCTGATCCACCAGTCCCTGCACGAATTTCAAGGATTGCGCTTTTTTCATCAGCAATGTCCTTTGGTAAAAGAAGAATCTGGAGTTCTTGCTCTAGATTTTCAATTCTTTCATCTAATTGTAAAAGTTCTTCTTGGGCAAGGTTACGCATTTCCGTATCTGTGTGTGTATCATTAATTATAGTTTTTAATTCTGTTTTTTCTTTATAGAGAGCATTTAATATTTTTATGCGAGAAACGATTGATTCCAGTTCTGCATATTCAGATGCCAATTTCACGTAAGTTTCAGCATTTGGATTTTCAGACATTTGCTTTTCAATTATTTCAAAGCGTTTTTCTAGCTTTTTCATACGGTCTTGTGGTAAAGAAACCATGGCAATATCAGCCTAATTTTGTTATAATGTTAAAAACTGATGGCATTATACCATTGTGTGGAAGAGGGGGTAATAAAACAGAAAACTGTTTTTGCCAATGAAAACTACAAAATTTTTAGGAAAATATTTATAAAATCCAGTATGCATAAACAACTTATCGATTATACGCATGAAACTATAGTTTCAAGAATTTTGTTTTTTTCATGAATTTCAAGATGTTTGTGAGCAACGTTGTATACAAGAGGCTTTGGCAATTTTTCTTTTCGGCCTTTAATAGTTTCGTATTGAAGTTCAACAAACAACTAAATCCAGACACAAACAAGAAAATTATTTGTTGCGGATAAAACATCAAAAATAACATGTCCTGTTTCTTTATTCTGAAATATGCATGATACGATTTTTATTTATAATTCTCTTTTTATACAAAAGCTCCATGGCAATGCTTGTACTTTTTTTCAGAACCACAGGGGCATCGTTCATTACGTCCAACTTTTCCCCACGTAGTTAAATCATTAGGATTCCGATCTTTAGGATTGATCAATCTGCTTTCTTGTGAGTTCGCCCATAAAACAGAGCTGTCTTCTTTCCTCTTATCATTAAAAATAGAGTTCCCAATGTTAGCTTGATCAGAAATATAAGGTCCTGTAGGTTGTTGAACAATTTCAAAACGCATAAGTTTAGAAATGGCATTTCTACGTAGATTTTTGAGCATAGTCTGAAAGAACTCGAATGATTCAGTCTTGTATTCATTAAGTGGATCTCGTTGTGCGTAACCACGAAAACCAACGACAGAGCGCAAATGATCTAAATTCACTAAATGTTCACGCCATAATGCATCAATTGTTTCAAGTAATACAGCTTTGTAAAAATAAGTCATCATTTCTGGAGAATAGTGCTCAAAACGCTTGCTTTCAAGTTTAGCAATGGCGTCTAATATACGCTCTAAGATTTGTTCTTCTCCAATTCCATCTTCCTTTGCCCATTCTTCAATTGGAAGTTTGAGATTAAATAGCTGAGAAAGTTCTTCTTGTAGAGCTTTTACATCCCATTTTTCAGAATATGTTCCGGATGGGATGTAAGATTCTACTAGATCTTCAACAACTTCATAACGCATTTCTGAAATCATGTCAGTTAAATCATCTGCATTCATGATCTCTGTACGTTGTTCAAAAACAACTTTGCGCTGATCATTCATTACATCATCGTATTTTAATAGGTTTTTCCGAATTTCAAAATTTCGTGCTTCGACCTTTTTTTGAGCTTTTTCAAGCGCTTTATTGATCCACGGATGGATAATGGCTTCATTTTCTTTCAGTCCAAGTTTTTGCAATACACCGTCCATACGGTCGGAGCCAAAGATGCGCATGAGATCATCTTGAAGAGATAGAAAAAACTTTGAACGGCCTGGGTCACCTTGGCGACCAGAACGACCACGAAGCTGATTATCAATACGACGGCTTTCGTGGCGCTCAGTAGCAATAACGTAGAGACCACCCGCAGCCAACGCCTTTTCTTTTAATTTCTTAACATCTTTTCTAATTTCTTCAATTTTAGCAGTTCGTTCTGAACCTTCAGGTACATCTTGCAGTTCTTGTCGAATACGCATTTCAACATTACCACCAAGCTGTATATCAGTACCTCTTCCAGCCATATTGGTCGCAATGGTTAAAGCCCCAGGAACGCCTGCTTGTGCAATTATGTACGCTTCTTGCTCATGATAACGAGCATTTAAAACTCTAAAATCAGTGATGCCTTCTTTTCGTAATCTCTCTGCCAACTGTTCTGATTTTTCAATAGAGGTTGTTCCAACAAGGATAGGCTGCCCTTTTTCGTGTGCTTGACGAATATCACTCACAATAGAATGATATTTTTCTTCTGCTGTACGATAAATTTCATCATCTTCATCAATACGTTGTATTGGTAAATTCGTTGGTACTTCAATGACATCAAGACCGTAAATATTACCGAATTCTTCTGCTTCTGTAGTGGCAGTGCCAGTCATACCAGACAATTTTCTGTACATACGGAAATAATTCTGGAAAGTAATGGAAGCTAAAGTCTGATTTTCTGGTTGAATAGCAACATGTTCTTTAGCTTCTAATGCTTGATGAAGCCCTTCAGAATAACGACGACCTGGCATCATACGACCTGTAAATTCATCAATGATAACAATCTCATCATTGCGAACAATATAGTCTTTGTCACGGATAAACAGCTTATGGGCTTTTAGAGCATTGTTAATATGATGAACAGTAGCAACATTTTCTATGTCATAAAGACTTTCGCTTTTAAGAAGGTTGGCTTGTTTAAGCATTTTTTCAATTTTTTCAGTACCAATTTCTGTAAAAGTTGTTGTCTTTTGTTTTTCATCTATTTCGTAATCTTCTGGAGTTAAAATAGGAATAAAGGTATCGATAAGATTATAAAAGTCAGTACGGTCTTCCAATTGGCCAGAAATGATAAGGGGAGTACGCGCCTCATCTATAAGAATCGAATCAACTTCATCAACAATTGCATAATGATGCCCACGCTGAACCATCTGACTGCGATCAAAAGCCATATTATCACGCAAATAATCAAAACCTAATTCATTGTTTGTTGCATAGGTAATATCGCACGCATAGGCTTCTCTACGGGTATCACTGTTGAGATCATGCAGAACTACGCCAGTTGTTAATCCTAGAAAGCCATAGATTTTTCCCATAGTTTCAGCATCACGACTGGCAAGGTAATCGTTTACTGTGACAACATGAACGCCTTTTCCTTCTAATGCATTGAGATAAACTGGCAAAGTTGCCATCAATGTTTTACCCTCACCAGTTCGCATTTCCGCAATTCCTCGGTCATGGAGAACCATTCCACCGATAAGTTGCACATCAAAAAGACGCATATCGTAAACACGTTTTACCGCTTCACGGATAGTTGCAAAAGCTTCTGGTAAGAGCAAATCAATAGTTTCACCATTCGTTATTCGTTTACGAAATTCATCAGTCTTTTGACAAAGCTGCGCATCACTTAATCTTTGGAATTGTTCTTCCAAAGTATTAATTTGTACGACCTTCTTACGAAGAGCTTTGAGGCGGCGCTCATGAGATGAGCCAAAAAAATTGCGCGCAAAGATACCTAAACTGACCATTTGGGGCTCTTTCTTTCATTTATTGTCACCACAGCTCAACACACCGCATGTTATTTCTCCATGCGTTGTATCCCTATATTTGTTTGTGTGCGACCTTTCAATATTCACTTGCAAAGTAGAAATAAGGGGCTAAGCTCAGTATGTCAACTTGAGTAATGCTTTTTATTTGATGCACTGTAAAGCAATTTTTGGTATAATATGGCATTTCACATCATCATATATTTTCAATGTCATAAAGGTAGGATATAGAGAGACAAAAAATAAAAGGAAGATTTTGTATTTTTTACAAAATCATCAATTTATTTACCTATGTTTAGAGATTGAAAGTGCTATGGTAAAGAAAATTAAAGTCGTGAACATGTGTTCATTTTTAAGGAGTGTATTTATGAAATTCAACTTTATCACGCTGTTCCTAACATCGTCCTTATTGGCAAGCACGAGTTTTGGAACAATAGCTCAAGAAAGTGCAAAACCCGCATCAAATGATTTAGAAACCTCGGAGAAAGCTCCTGAAAAAACATTTTCTCCCTCTCATGTGATGGCAGTAATTGATGGAAAAGATATTACAGCAGGGCAATTAGATGAGTTAGCGCTTGATATAAATCCTAATTTGGCTCGTATTCCGGATGAGCAACGCCGTATAATGGCTTTAAAGACATATTTAGATATGCAAATACTTGCAAAAGAAGCCATTAGTATGGGCATTGACAAGACAGACGCTTACGATAAACGTATGATAGTTATGCGTGATAATGTTCTTCAACAGATTTATTTTAATAAAATGATTGTTGATAAGATTTCAGAAACTGATTTATTGACTCTTTACAATAAGGAAGTCGCTGCTTTACCGAAAGAGGACGAAGTTAGAGCACGTCATATTTTGGTAAAAACGAAAAAAGAAGCAGAAACCATTATTAAGCGTTTAAGTAAGGGGGAGAAATTTGAGGATATTGCAAAAAAGAATTCAACAGATGGTTCAGCTGCTGTTGGTGGTGATCTTGGTTATTTCAGCCATGGTCAGATGGTTAAGTCCTTTGAAGATGCTGCATTTAATTTGAAGGTTGGAGAATATACTAAAAAGCCTGTTGAAAGTCCTTTTGGTTGGCATATTATCAAATTAGAAGATCGCCGTTTAAAGCAGCCTCCCGTGTTTGATGACGTTAAAGAGATGTTGCGTGCGCAGATTATAAAAGAGCGCTACCAGCAGCTTATCGCCAGTTTGCGAGGTAAGATAGATGTGAAGTATCCTGATCCTAGTGTTGAAAAGCTTATGCAATCTCTTGGTAAAAATGGTGTGCCGCTTCCAAACGATGCATCTGAAGAAGAACAAAAATAGTATCTTGTGAGCTGGGTAATTTGATATACCATTCATAAAGCCCAGCAATTTTTATTTACAATCCTTTGGTTGGTTGAGATTTATTTTTATAGAAAGCATGCTGTGGCTTTAGAATTATCGTCTTTATTTTCTTCTAAAATGCGGGATCTTTCACCGTTATCTGGTGTGCGTATAGCGACGGCTGAAGCTGGGATTAAATATCAGGGTCGTACAGATCTTCTTTTCATTATATTTGATGAGCCAGCAAGTGTGGCGGGTGTTTTTACACGATCAAAGTGTCCATCTGCTTCTGTAGATCATTGTCGTGCGTCGCTTCCTCACGGAATTGCCAGAGGCGTTGTTGTCAATTCTGGGAATGCAAATGCTTTTACTGGATATAAAGGGAAACAAACGACAGATGCGATAATGAGTGCTGCAGCAAGCGTTTTAAAAGCTAAAGAAAATGAAATTTTTATAGCTTCTACGGGTGTGATTGGTGAACCGATGGATGCGTCTTGTATTGTAAATCTTTTACCAAGTATGGCGGGGACAGCAAAGGAAGGAAATTGGTTGGAGGCTGCAAAAGCTATTATGACAACCGATACATTTCCAAAACTTGCTACGCGAAAATTTGATTGTGGAGGGGAAACGGTAGTCATTAATGGGATTGCAAAAGGTTCTGGTATGATTGCACCGGATATGGCAACGATGCTGTCTTTTGTAGTGAGCAATGCAGACATTTCTTCAAAGATACTCCAGTGCATGTTGTCGGAAGCAGTTCAAGACTCTTTTAATTCTATTACTGTTGATAGCGATACCTCAACATCAGATACGTTAATGATGTTTGCAACAGGGAAAACAAAAAAAGATTTTCCTTCCCTTACGAGTAAATCTGATCCACGTTATAAAGTGTTCTCTAGGCAATTAGGCGAGTTATTGCATGAACTTGCATTACAAGTTGTTTGTGATGGTGAGGGTGCTCGTCATTTAATTGAGGTTAATGTGACTGGTGCTACAACAGATAGTGCTGCTAAAATCATTGCTCTGTCAATTGCGAATTCACCACTTGTAAAGACGGCTGTTGCTGGTGAAGATGCTAACTGGGGGCGGGTAGTGATGGCTGTGGGAAAGGCAGGTGTGGAAGCAGATCGTGATTTGTTAACAATTTGGTTTGGTGGACATCGTTTGGCTGTTAATGGCGAACGTGCTCCTGAATATAATGAAGAAATAGTTAGCGCCTATATGCGAGGTAAGCATATTACAATTTGTGTTGATGTTGGCTTAGGTGATGGTAAGGCGACAGTTTGGTCTTGCGATTTAACGAGGGAGTATGTTCTTATTAATGGCGATTACAGAAGTTAATTAGTAGACATAGATTTGATATTAGTAATCTCTATGTTTATGTTTTTGATGGAAGTGAGGTATTGGATTTTTATTTTAGGATAGGGGTTTATGACAGAAGAAGAAGAAATTGTCATTGTTGTTATCCCTTTTGGAGAGATATATGGGTATAAGAAATCCACTTCTTCTTGTTGTTGCATGTGCATTATTGGATCAGGATAATCGTATTTTGCTTACTGAACGTCCTCAGGGAAAATTTCTGTCTGGTTTGTGGGAATTTCCTGGTGGAAAGGTAGAACAAGGAGAAATTCCAGAAGTATCATTGATTCGTGAATTAGAGGAGGAGATTGGCATTCATGTACAGCAGAGTAATTTGCAACCTCTAGCATTTGCGAGCCATGGCTATGAAACGTTTCATCTTTTAATGCCATTATATCTTTGTTCTCATTATGAGGGTGTTGTGCAAGGACGAGAGGGGCAAAATTTGAAATGGGTTTTTGTTGAGGATCTTGATAAGTATCCTATGCCTGACGCTGATAAGCCACTGATTAAGGTATTAAAAAATCTTCTTCTTTAACATATTCTAAAAAGAGTACAACAGACAAATAGCGATTTTGTTCTTGTAAGATAACAGCGTAACAATGACTTGAAACAATTGTATATATGGCTTTTCAAAATTTTGTGATTGAAAAAAATTGGTAAATTCTTCCTGAAAATGACTCTTATGGTTGCCAGTGAGAATTTTTATTCCTATGCAATAAGCTAATTATTAAATTTTATGTTCTTGAAACAGCCGTTAATTAGATAGAAAAAAGTTCTCTTTTAGTACATCTATTAAAATAGTACATAAATTTTAAAAAATAATGATTTTATAAAGGCTAGGTAAATCTTATATTTATGCATTGATTTTAAGCTATAAATTATTTTCAATATAAAACACAATGATGGCAGGCACGAAAAATGATACTTAATTTTTTCATTAATTTATTTCTATTTATTATTTTTTTGTTATGTATTTTTCAAAGCAATAAAATGAAATGGAATTTTTCGAGTCGTGTTATATTTGCTTTGATTAGCGGCTTAATTTTCGGAGGTATATTGCACGTTATTTATGGAGATGGTGAACCCACTCTGTTAAAATCTGTTGAGTGGTTTAATGTTGTTGGAGAGGGCTATATACTATTATTGCAAATGATTGTAATGCCTTTGGTGTTTATTTCTATTGTTTCAGCAGTTGCTCATTTACATTCTGTTGATTCTATTGGAAAAATTAGCATTATGACAATTTCAATGCTGCTTTTTACAACTGCTTTTTCAGCATTTGTTGGTGTTTTAACCGTTAACGGATTTGGATTAACTGCAAATGGCTTGATATCTGGTGGGGAAGATATGTCTGCTGTTCTTGGGTCTCGTTTTGCTCAGATTGAGGATATGAGTATTCCTGAGATGCTTTTGTCATTTATCCCTAAAAATCCATTTGCGGAGCTGAGTGGGGCTAAAAGAACGTCAATCATTGGTGTTGTTATTTTTTCGGCTTTTTTAGGAGCGGCGGCTGTTCTTTTAAAGAAGGATGATCCAGATAAGGGTGAACAGGCTCTTTCGCTTATTCGGGTTGTACAATCTTGGATCACGCGGTTAGTGCGCTCTGTTATTTTTTTGACTCCTTATGGCATTTTTGCACTTATGACAAAGGCAGCAGCAACTTCAAAAATTGAAGATATTTTGAAAGTATTTCTTTTTATTGTTGCTTCTTATGTTGGTATCATCACTATGTTTGCTGTTCATGGCATACTATTAAGCATATCAGGAATTAATCCATTTCGTTTTTTCAAAAAAGTTTTACCTGTTCTGACATTTGCTTTTAGCAGCCGTTCAAGCGCTGCGAGTATTCCATTAAATATTAACGCGCAGGTAAAGTTGGTTGGTGTTCCGCAATCAATTGCAAGCTTTTCAGCTTCTTTTGGTGCAACAATTGGACAAAATGGTTGTGCTGGTCTTTACCCAGCAATGCTTGCTACTATGGTAGCTCCTTCTGTAGGGATTAATCCTCTTGATCTTAGTTGGATTGCTACTCTTGTCGGTGTCATAATACTAAGTTCTATTGGTGTTGCTGGTGTTGGTGGGGGAGCTATCTTTGCAGCATTGATTGTATTGCCAATCATGGGGCTTCCTGTTTCTTTAGTCGCTGTACTTATTTCTGTTGAACCTTTGGTGGATATGGGACGTACAGCTTTGAATGTAAATGGCTCAATGTTGGCTGGAGCTGTAACAAGTCAGATATTAGGTGTAACGGATAAAAGTATTTTAAAAAAATAACTTTCTTATTGAGAGCCATAGAATTTTTATTTTTGTTATTAAAAAAATATCCACGAGAGATATCTTATTAAAGCGTATCGATATTGTTTTGGGCTAATTTTTGTTAGGAGTCCAACCAGATAGCCAAATAAATGAGAAGTGTGCACGAATGCGACCATCTGGATCGCTAAAATGTTTTGCATAAATTTCGGAAGCTCGGAAAAAGAAGCGCTTGGATACAGGACGACGTGAACGATTAATGAGTGCGTTTTGCATTCCCATAGCTCTAAGATCATAAATAAGGTCAAACATTGTATTATAGCGTACGGTAATTTCTTCAACGTCTACTACGGGAAAGGTAAAGCCAGCACGCTGTAAGAGATCACCTGCATCACGAATATCAGTAAAGGGATAAATTCTTGGGCTGGCTCCACCATAAATTTCACTTTCAGCTTGCAATAGACTTTCGCGTAATTCTCTTAATGTACCTGTTCCTGTTATAGCTGCTAGGAATAGCCCATCTGGTTTAAGGATATTTCTTATTTGACTGAGAACACCAGGAGTATCATTGGTTAGCTGCAATGAAAGAAGAGAGACAATAAGGTCGCAATAATGCTCAGGAAAATTAAGAAATTCTCTATGACATGTATGAAATTTTCTGTCACAACTCTGATAAAGTGTATCAGTTTCGACGCGTTCTATAGAATGGACTTTTCCAGATTTCATCAAAGCTTGTGCAGCAAGATCCGTATGACTATGTAAATCTAAGCCTAATGCAAATATACGATTAACAGTACTGAGACGTTTATAGAGGTCTTCAGCCATACACGATAGCAGAAAGTCGTGTCCCTCTTTTGCTTTTTTGAAAGCACGCCTACGGAATTGTTCAATACGGTTATGATCAAAAATTAGAGGATTTGACATATCATTGAGTGCTTTCGATTTGTGGTTATATATTTTAAGAAGTTTTATTCTTTGGACAGCTATGTTAAGTTTACGATATTCAAAATAAGTCTATAAGATATGAGAATTTTAAAAGGAATTAAATTTTGCAAATTTAAAAATACTAAAAATATTCTTGCAAAGAAAAATTATAAAAACGTCAAATGGCTGTGTTATGTTTGCGAAAAATGGATTTAAGCAACGGTATATATTGGGTAAGTTTATTGAACGTTTAATAACAATTTTATATCCGTCTATTTGTCTTGGATGTAGGCAAATGGTTTCTGCTTATGGTACGGTTTGTTATGAGTGTTGGAAAGATTTGCAGTTTATAACAAAGCCTTATTGCCCCGTTATGGGAATTCCTTTTGTTTGCGACATGGGAGATGGCTTTCTTAGTGGTGAAGCTATTCAAACTTCTCCTCCTTTTTCACGTGTTCGTTCAGCTATTATTCATAAAGGGATAGCAAAAATTTTGGTAACACGATTGAAATATTGCGATCACATAGAGTTAGCATCTTTTATGGCCAACTGGATGATGATTGCTGGGCGCGATATTATTGATGATTGTGATGTGATTGTTCCTATACCTTTGCATTCTCGTCGTTTTTTATGGCGTCGTTATAATCAATCTGCGGAGCTTGCTCGTTATATTGCCGCAAAACAGAAAAAAAAATTCAAGCCCAGGTGGCTTGTGCGTTACCGACATACACGTCCACAGGTTGATTTATCTGCGAAAGAGAGAAAACTTAATGTAAGAAATGCCTTTGAAGTTCCTCGCAAAGTAAAGAAATTTCTAAAAGGGCATTCTATTTTGTTGGTTGATGATGTTTTCACAACGGGTGCAACAGTTACGGCAGCAGCTTCAACATTGAAGCGTGCAGGCGCACGACAGGTAGATGTCTTAACATTTTCGCGAGCTTTGGAACATCTCTCTATTCTTCCTAGTTCTTGATATATATTTAAAAATGGATTCTGTATTAAAAAATCGGAGAATAATATTATGAAAGAGATAGTAATTTATACACGTCCAAATTGTTCTTATTCTATGAGAGCGCGTGATTTACTTGACAAAAAAGGTGTAATATACACGGATATTGATGCATCAACTTCTCGTCGCCAAGAAATGGTGCAACGAGCGAATGGGCGTAATACGTTTCCACAAATTTTTATAGGAGACTATCATGTTGGGGGTTGCGATGATCTCTATGCTTTAGATGCCAATGGTAAACTAGATTCTTTGTTGAAAAACACAAAATAGACGCGAGTTATTATATGCAATACTAAGGGCGTTTTATAAGAAGTAAGTAATTAACATCCATATCTTTTGAGCGATTCCAGCTATTATATAATGGATTATAGGTGATGCCTATTTCATCGATGATAGTTAGGGCGTTTTTTGATAAGAGATCTTTAAGTTCTTTTGGCTTCAAGAATTTTTTGTAGTCATGGGTTCCTTTAGGAAGCCAACGCAAGATATACTCAGCGCCTACAATGGCAAGTCCCCATGCTTTCCAAGTACGATTTAGTGTTGAAATAAACATCAGACCTTGTGGTTTAAGCATTTTTGCTGTGGCTTCTATGAATAGATCAACATCAGAAACATGTTCAACAACTTCCATATTAAGGATCACATCAAATTGTTCTCCTTCTTCAGCTAATGCTTCTGCAGTGGTAGTACGGTAGTCAATGAAAAGATTATTTTGGTTTGCATGTGTTTTAGCAACTTCAATATTAATTTGTGAGGCATCAGCTCCCACAACCATGGCGCCGAGATGTGCCATTGGTTCGCATAGCAAACCGCCTCCACAACCAATATCAAGAAGTCTTAAACCTTCAAAAGGTGTAGATGAAATGGGATCTCTATTAAATGTTAAACAGATTTTTTCTTTAATGTAGGCAATACGCGTTGGATTGAGCTGATGGAGTGGTCGAAATTTTCCTCTAGGATTCCACCATTCATCTGCAATTCGTGAAAAGTGATCAATCGCATTTTGATCGATAGTGGTGTGTATTTTATTTGTCATAATGGCTCTCTTTATAATTTTCTAATTATCAAGTCAGACAGATTTTTTTTAAAGTCAAGAGCAAATTAATTGCAACATGTTAGACTTGCGAAAATGGAAGATATTGGGTATGTCGAAGAGGTTCTTGGTCGGTATGGTGGAAATTTATTTTCGTTGATATTTAAGATAAAAGATACAAAAAGGTAAGAGTATTATTGATGGCACGTATTGTCATGAAATTTGGTGGGACGTCTGTAGCAAACATTGAGCGTATTCACAATGTTGCGCGACATGTCAAAAGAGAAGTTGATGCGGGTAATGAGGTTGCAGTTGTCGTATCAGCAATGGCTGGTAAAACTAACGAGCTTGTCCAGTGGGCGCGTGATGCTTCACCAATGCATGAGGATACTCATGAGTATGACGTAATTGTTTCTTCTGGTGAACAGGTAACGGCTGGTTTATTGGCTCTGACACTCCAGTCTATGGGAATAAGTGCTCGTTCATGGCTTGGTTGGCAAATTCCTATTCACACTGATAATACACATGGAAATGCGCGAATTATAGATATTGATGGATCGCTTTTGATACAGCATATCAAGGCAGGTCAGGTAGCAGTTATTGCTGGTTTTCAGGGTTTGGCTCTGGATAATCGGATTTCTACTTTGGGACGTGGTGGATCAGATACAAGCGCCGTTGCAATGGCAGCAGCTATTCGAGCTGATTGTTGTGATATTTACACAGATGTGGACGGTGTTTATACAACAGATCCACGTATAGAACCAAAGGCGCGCCTTTTACCAAAAGTAGCTTTTGAAGAAATGCTGGAAATGGCTTCTCTTGGAGCAAAAGTTTTGCAAGTTCGTTCTGTTGAGTTAGCTATGGTTCATAAAGTTCGTACTTTTGTGCGATCAAGTTTTGAGGATCCCGATGTTTTTGATATAGGTGATCCAATTAAATCTTCTGGAACACTTATTTGCGATGAGGATGAAATTGTGGAACAACAGAATGTTACTGGTATCGCTTTTGCTAAGGATGAAGCGCAAATTTCATTGCGAAGACTTTCGGATCGTCCAGGTATTTCTGCAGCAATTTTTTGCCCGTTAGCTGAAGAGCGTATCAATGTTGATATGATTGTTCAGAATATTTCTGAAGATGGATCTAAAACGGATATGACTTTTACTGTTCCATCAGCTGACGTAGAAAAAGCTGTTGCGCTTCTCAAAAAAAATCGTAATGAAATTGGTTTTGATGTTATTCAATCTGAAACTGGTCTTGCAAAGATTTCTGTTATTGGTATTGGAATGCGAAGTCATGCAGGTGTAGCTGCTACGGCGTTCAAAGCTTTAGCTGAAAAAAGTATTAATATTCGGGCAATTACTACCTCAGAGATTAAGATTTCTATTTTGATTGATAGTGAATATACTGAGCTTGCTGTAAGAACTTTGCATGCTGTTTATGATCTTGATAAGGGATAAGCAAAGTTTCTTGAATAATATTGAAATATTTATACGCTTTGAGGGTAAAATTCTGTATAATGGACTTCTGCAAGAAAAAACCTTTATCATACTCATACCAATTGTATTTTTATACAAGAGTGGACGTGCAAGTATAAAATTTGTGTCATAGAGCTTAAAACGGTTTTTTTTAGGTTATTTGAGACGTATAATTATGTATGATATAGCTCTATGGGACAGATGTTATTCCATCTGAAATAATCGTTTAGAATTTATACCAAAGTGATTTCAATTTCGCTTTTATAAAATAAAAGACGCTAAGCATAAAACACTTGGAGTGAACACCATAGAGATATACACTTAGCTTAAAGCATGTGCAAAATTTTGATATATGAATCTTGCCTTACTAAGAATTCTTGGGCATTTTTTTATTGCGTTTAATGTAAACAATTCCATATCCAAGACCGATAAGAGCGGACAGTCCAGAACCACAAAGTACTCCAATTTTTGCAGAATCAAGAAGAATTATATCTTTGAACGCAAGCATCGCAACGAAGATAGACATTGTAAAACCAATTCCAGCTAAAAATCCGATCAGTAGTACGCCTGCCCATGTTGTATTAGGGGGCAAACGACACAACCCTGATTTTACTGCCAAATAGCTTGTCGCTATAATACCAAAAGGTTTTCCGATACATAATCCAATAACAATTCCAACAACAATTAAGAGTGATTTGCTAGAAGAAAGATCAAAGTTTGCAAAGCTAACACCAGCATTTGCAAAAGCAAAAATTGGCATTATACAGTACGCAACCCATGGGTGTAATATTTTTTGAATACGTGTCACTGGAGCGATGATATCACGTTGTCCTCTGCGCATTTTTTTTAATGCAGTTGAGATGTGATGCAGATCCGTTTTTATATTTTTTTCTTGAAGAATTTGCATTGCATTGTTAAGCATCGTAAGTGGAGCTACGAGGGTACGAGTTGGGAGAACTGGAGTCATCATACCCAAAATTACACCAGCGAGCGATGGATGAACACCTGTTATCATTAATCCCCACCAGATAATTGCACCAGGTAAAATATAGAGCCATGCCGATGCAAGCCCAATCCATTGAAAAAATAACACCAAAATAATTCCTATTGATGCAATGGCTAAACCACTAAAATCAAGGTTAGTTGAATAAAAGAAAGCGATGATAAGAACGGCAATGATGTCATCAATAATCGCTAAGGATAAGAGAATTATGTGGAGATTAGAAGGAATTCTTTTTCCAAGAAGAGCCAGAATACCTAAAGCAAAAGCAATGTCGGTAGCTGTTGGAACCGCCCAACCGTGAGCATGCCCACCATTTAAATTAAAGCAGAGGTAAATAATTGCAGGAAGGCAAACTCCACCCATTGCTGCAACAATTGGCAAAATTGCTTGTTTAAAGTTAGCAAGAGCACCTTCGTAAATTTCACGTCGAATTTCCATTCCTGCTACGAGAAAGAAAACAGTCATGAGGGCATCATTGACCCAGAAATGCAGATCCCATGATATGGTAAAATTACCAATATTAAAGCCAAGAGGCGTATGCCAAAAACTTTGATAGAAAGAAGAATATTGAGAATTAGCAAAAATAAGTGCTGCAGTTGCTGCCAATAAAAGAACAACACCACTAAGAGCTTCTATGTGAAGAAAACGCTCAATAGCAGAAAGTGCTCGATTTGTGACACGAGAAGCGCGATTGGGAACGCGATGTGATGATGGATTAGACATGATGAATAACTCCAAATAATCGACAATTTCTCTAACATGCATCTCTTGTACAAATTATTACGCATGGCGCTTTATTATAATCGTATACAAAAAAACAAAACAGGAATAAAGCTTTTTAATTTATAGATGCAATCATCTCACTTAAAATTATATTCCTTTTTAAGGGGATGATTCATTTTGGACGGTTAAAGTTACCTTACTTAAAATAGCCGAAAGACCTTTGTGTAAGGTGGTTTTGAAATCATCTATTGTAAGACCTTTGTTATCTTTTGCCGTTATTTTAATTGCCAATGTTTTGGGATTTTTAGCGAAGTCGCCAAAAGACTTCGAAATAGCTTCAGTATTTTCATGATTTTTTAACAACATTCTTGGGCTTTGCATCATAATTAAATAAAAGTAATCATAAAGTTCCTGTTTAAGGTCATGTCGACCATCGTTGAGTTTTTGTGCAAGATACGAAAAAAGCTTATCGATAAAACCGACATCTGTATAGCGTATATCAATTTTTGTTATACCCAAATTTTCAAAGGTAGATATCGTCGCATCTTTTTGCCCAGAGAAAAGTTTTTTATCAACATCAACAAACTGAGCGGATATTTTTCCAAATCCGATATCCTTCACATTAAAGGACATTGCATTAAGAGAGAACATACGTTTTTTTTCATCATAAGAAACATCCAATTCTCCTGAAAAATCTAAGCGGTCAGAGATTATCTTTTCGAAAAAATTTAAATCTTTTTTTCGTATGTTTTTAGGCAATATTGAAAAATTGCTAAGATAAAGAGAAATTTTTTTTGGTATAGGTTGTTCCCACAGGCTTGGTTCGAAGTAAAAAGCATCAAGTGTTGCCTCAAATTTAGGAGTATTAATAGTTGCTTTATCAACTTTTATATCAACAGAAGCAATGGTAGGTAGTATATTTATGAGAAGAGCATTTCGTGCTGTTTTTTCAGCCATCCTATTATTTTTTTTTCTCGCATCAAGATAGTCTTTGATCAATCGCTCAGGATATTGTTCAAACGGTTTCATTTTTAAACCAGATGTTTTAAATTTTCCAAGAGAAAGAGAAACGATTTTTTCTGTTTCTTCAAAAATATTAATGATAAAATCATCAAAGGAAATAGGGCCAGTGATGATTTCTTTCTGGTTTGTAGAATTTCCTTTTTTAAAAACAGAAGAATAGATGTGAATGATATCTACATTATAAGCTTTTATCACATTACTTTTAGATACAAGATGCACTTGTTTATTGCCACTCGCTGTTGTCATTGCAAGTTCCATGTTTTTGATGTCAACAGAACCAATACGACCATTCTTAAAGTCAAAAAGCCGAAAATCTCTTATCCTAACTTTTTCGGTTAATTTATTGCCATTCTTCATAGAAAGAAGTATGTCTTGTGCTACAATTGACGCAAGTCCAATGCGCATAATTGATTGTAAAATTGGGGGTAAAACTGTAGGATCCTTTTCTTTTAAGGATACGCCATTAAGATGAAGTTTTGGAATTTGTACATGAAGATTATTGAGTTTTAAGTCGACATCATAAAGTGTGAAAGTCCCTGGGATAAAAGAAATAGGGGGACGGGCTGAAATAGTGCCAATTTTAAGTGACATGCTAGCAGGAACTGGAACGATGACGTTTGTCAAATTAACCTTTCCCAAAATACTGACTTCAGATGTTTTGGCTCTTATGAAACGACGCGTTATTTCTCGTTTTACAAAGTTATCGAGGTGGGGTTTTGCTATATAAAAACCACCAATCACTGCTGTTGCTAAAATAACAAAAGATACAATAATATACGTCAACCAGCACCTTAGATTGCTTCTGTGCAAACTATTAAAATTGATCATTATTTTCTCTTTCGCTTTTATCACTCTGCATAGGAACGCAAGCATGCTTACTTCCAGCAACGATAATGGATTAAATCATAACACATACAAATTTAACAGTTATTATTTGTTCCTTTTTTCATGTAGAGCTATTTTATTTTTTTTTTCAATATGCTTTTATTAACTTTCACCAATTTTCTTTGGGTTTCAAAATCTTACAAAAAGCTAATATTATGAGAAATGGAATATGATCTAATCATATTTTTTATCTCTTTAAATTATTCTTCTAAGTGTACCCCCTGTCCGCTTTTATCTTGTTGCTATTTATAGGAATAGTTAAGAAACAAAAGATGTGTTACCGTTCATTTAGTTTAACGGGAAGAGATGAGTATCATGACAGAAGATCAAATAATGGCTTTTTCTATAATCGGTATCATGATGGCCGTTTTTATTTGGGATCGATTCCGCTACGATCTTGTTGCTGTTTTTACATTACTGATTGCTTGTGTTGTTGGTCTTGTCAGTCCAAAAGAGGCCTTTAGTGGTTTTAGCAATGATATCGTTATAATTGTGGCGAGCGTATTTGTTGTCAGTGCGACTGTATCTCGCTCTGGTATAATGGAATTTATTATTCAAAGAATATGGCCAGATGTAAAATCAGTACGTCTCCAATTAGCTTTTTTAGTTATTTCTGTTGTAGTTTTGTCAATGTTTGTTAAAAATATTGGTGCCTTAGCTATAATGCTTCCAATTGCTTTTCAGTTTGCTCGTCGTTCACAGACTTCACCTTCTGTTTTTTTAATGCCAATGGCCTTTGGTTCCTTATTAGGTGGTCTCATGACACAGATAGGAACTTCACCTAACGTTGTTATTTCAGCTATGCAAGAGCGTTTGGTAGGGGTCCCTTTTACTATGTTTGATTTTACTCCTGTTGGTGTTGTGGTTGCTGCCGCTGGTGTTATGTATTTGATTTTTTTTTCTTGGCGTTTACCAATGCGTGTACGTTCAGGAACATCATTTGACGATATTATTGATATTCGCAATTATATTTCAGAAGTTCATATTCCAGCAAATTCACCAATTGTAGGTAAAACAATAACTGATCTCGTTAAGGTATCAGGCGGTGAAGTTATGGTGGTTCAAATTATTAGAAATCAAGTGTCTATTTCACCACTACCAGATTTTGTTTTGTCTGAAAACGATATCGTTTTATTGGAAGGATCGCACACAGGATTGGATAGTATAGTTAATTCTGCTCGTTTGGAATTTTCTACTGGACGAATTATTTCAACTGGTGATAAGGATAGTGATATCGACATTGTTGAAGCGGTTATTACGCATAATTCTCCTCTTATTGGCATTAATGCGAAAAGACTCTTGTTGTTTGATCGCTACGACGTAAATTTACTTGCGTTAAGTCGTCAGCATGAAAGGGTTCGAGGAAGACTTGGTGATATTGTTTTTCGTCTTGGAGATATAGTTGTTCTGCAAGGACAAGATACAGCCATCCCAGGTTTATTACGGGAGATGAAATGTTTTCCTTTAGCAAAACGCAGCATTACATTTGGTAATGTGCGACATGGTCTCATATCCCTAGCAATTCTATTCATAGCAATTATTTTTACAACTTTTCAAATTGTTCCAGTCGCATTTTCTTTCTTTTTTGCAGCTGCTGCAATGGTTATTTTTAGAGTTTTGCCAGCACGTGACTTATACCAAGCATTAGATGGACAAATATTGGTATTATTAGCAGCTCTTATTCCAGTTAGTGAGGCGCTAGAGAAAACAGGATGTACAGATCTTATAGGCCATTGGCTTAGCCAATTAGCGGTGTTTTTACCACCGTTTGGAACATTAGCACTTATGCTGATTACAGCTATGTTGGTAACGCCATTTTTGAATAATGCAGCGACGGTTATGATGGTAGCACCAATTGCGTCGAGTTTTGCTCATTCTCTTCATTATAAACCTGAAGCATTCTTGATGGCCGTTGCAATTGGTGCTGGGTGTGAATTTCTTACTCCTATAGGACATCAAAGTAATATGCTTGTGATGGCACCTGGAGGATATCGTTTTAGTGATTATCCGCGTTTTGGCGCTCCATTATCTATATTAATAGTGATCGTTGCAGTTCCAATGCTCATGTGGATTTGGCCATTACAATAGAATATTTTCAGGACTATTGAATATAAAGTACAATAAAGCATCATTGGTAAATGAATGAGAGATAAGGTAATTTTGTCGTGGAGATTTTACGGTATCTTTCTTGTTTTTTTCATTGTAGTTTCACAACGGAGATTTTTGTAAAGTACAATACAAAAGCTGTCTTTAAAAAGGCTTTAAAATACTGTATCGGTTCATGCGAGATTGTGAAAAGTATTATTAGGCTTACCCAAAAGACATGCGTGTTAGAAATGCAGGCATTATTGATTTCCATGTTTGTGCAGAATAATATTAGTATCCATAGGATCTAAAATATAAACTAAAAGAAAGTTATGTCATTTCTGGTTTACGCAATTGCAAAAATTGGTACGATTGTGTCTTAAAGCTAATGATCTGACAATTTTAAGATTTTTAGTTAATTAGGACTACCATATTTGTGTATTTATGCGTAAAAACATAAAAATTATATTTTTAAGGTATGATATATGTCGTATGATAATTTTATTACTGAAGTTGATGCAGAGCTTCGTCAAGAGAAAGCTATTGCTTTTTGGAGACGGTATGGTTTTTCAGTGATTATTGCAGTTATTCTTTTTATATTAGCGATATCTGTTTATCAAATATATCAATATGAGCAAATGAAAAAGGCTGGTCATATTGGCGATACGCTTATGAAGGGTCTCAATTTTGCAGATGTACGTAATTTTGATAAGGCAATGGAACAATTAGAGATTCTTAAAGAGACAAATTTTGGAGGATATCCTTTTCTGGCTCGTTTGCGTGAGGCTTCCTTATTGATGGAACAAGGAAATGCTGTCAAAGCAGTTGAGGTCTTTGATTCTATTGCAGATGATGCAGGTGCGCCAAAAATTTTGCAGAGAATTGCAAAGATTCGGGCAGCTTATATTTTAGTTGATGTAGGAACTTTTGATGACGTCAAAAAGCGTGTTAAAGATATGGAAAGTGATATTGATCCTATGCGTATGTCCGCGAGAGAGGCTTTGGGTTTAGCTGCTTACAAAGAGGGAAATATGGATACTGCAGTCCATTATTTTCAAAAAAATTCTTTGGAAGATATTCAAAAATCGACGATGATAAGTCGGGCGAGGATTATGCTTGATCTTATTCAAGCTGAAGGCAAGGCAACTAAGGAATAAATTTAATGAGCCTTACCATTGCTATAGTTGGCCGACCTAATGTTGGAAAGTCAACTCTATTTAACCGTTTGGTTGGGCAAAAAATAGCTTTGGTTGATGATAGCCCAGGTGTAACACGTGATCGTCGTAGCCATTCAGCTAGGCTTCAAGATTTATGTTTTGATGTAATTGATACAGCTGGATTAGAAGAAGCTGATGATCATACACTTGCAGGTCGTATGCGTTCTCAGACAAAAACTGCTATAGATGAAGCTGACCTTATTTTATTCATGTTTGATGCAAAAATGGGGATAACACAGAGTGATTTAAATTTTTCTTCGTTGATTCGGAAATCAGGGAAACCTATCGTGCTTATTGCCAATAAATCTGAATCAAAAGTGGCAATAGAGGCAGAGTGTGAGGCATGGTTATTAGGTTTAGGTAAGCCTTGTTCAATATCTGCTGAACATGGGCTAGGTCTCACAGATCTTCGTGATGCGATTGTGAATGTTCTTGGCATAGGTGAGGCTTTTGAACGAAGAATTAAAGCACGATGTGCTGTGGCACAGTTTTCTTCTATTGATGATGAGTTAGAAGAAGATGGAGATGATTACAATGAAAGTAAACTTATTCGTATTGCCGTTGCTGGTCGTCCAAACACAGGAAAATCAACCCTTATCAATAAAATGTTGGAACAAGATCGTTTATTAACGGGGGCTGAAGCTGGGCTTACACGTGATTCTATTTCTGTAGATTGGGAATGGCGTGGTCGTCCTATTAAACTTTTTGATACTGCAGGTTTACGTCGAAAGTCTAAAGTTCAGGAAAAATTAGAAAAGCTTTCTGTTGCTGATACTTTACGCACGATTCGTTTTGCTGAGGTGGTAGTGATTGTTTTTGATGCAACTGCACCCTTTGGGAAGCAGGATTTGCAAATTGCTGATCTTGTGATTCGTGAAGGACGGGTCCCCATTATAGCATTCAATAAGTGGGATCTCATAGAAAATGGCCAAATAAAATTAATTGATTTGCACGAAAAATGTTCTCGCCTTCTTCCTCAGGTTCGTGGCTTGAGAGCTGTTCCTTTATCAGGTCAATATGGTCACGGAATTGATAAGCTTATGGAAAATATTACGATGATGCACCGTGTATGGAATTGTCGTATTTCTACAGGAAAGCTTAATAGGTGGCTTGAAACTGTAGTTGCGCATTATCCACCTCCTGTTGTTTCTGGGCGTCGAATTAAGATAAAATATATGACACAGGTTAGGACACGTCCTCCTGGGTTTGTAATTTCTTGCTCCCGACCAAAAGCAATGCCTCAATCGTATTTACGTTATCTTTCAAATGAACTGCGTGATGAATTTAATATGCTAGGTGTACCAATTCGCATATCTTTACGAACATCTGATAATCCTTTTGCAACACGTTCTAAAAAAAAATGAGTTATTTCTTTTAAAAGTTAATGAAATCTACAATAGACATTTTTTAGTATGTTCCTAAATCTTTTATAGAGGAAAGTATGTAGTTTTGAGTAAGATAGCAATGCATCTATTTCAGATTATTAAGACGTCCTAAATGTGTTAGTAATGAAAGAGCTGACGAAATTAAAATGCGTGTTTTCTAAGATAAATTGTGATAGATTCTTTTTGGCGGCTTGACGAATAAATTCGGTAACAATATGTTGCGCGTAGTTTTGTTAGGTAGGTTTGATTTTGCTTTTTGATTAAGGAGCCAATTATGGCGAAGGGTAGTGAGCTTGTTGTGCCACGAAAGGAAACCAAAGGGAAAAAGCAGAAAAATTTTTTTCATCCAGAGGATTTAGAATGTCGTAGTAAGGATTTAGGTTTAGCTTTAATGCGCAAGCAAGCATTCAAAAAGAAAGAGTTTAAGAATAAGAAAAAAGAGCTGCAGGGAGGAATGGCTCGAGCTGTTAAGCTTTCTAGTGATTTCTTGGCGAGTATAATCGTTGGTGTTGTGTTAGGGTTAGGATTTGATAAGCTTGCAGGTTCATTACCGTGGGGGTTGGTGTTTTTTCTTTTTCTTGGGTTTGCTGCTGGCGTGTTGAGTATTCTTCGGTCTGTAGGGTACATTCCCTCTAGTAAGCTAAGACAAAGTGGCGCGTTGCGCCGAGGTAAAAAGGTCGGTAAGAGATCCAATAAATGAGGTTGAAGTGACATCGCACGCTCCAGATCCTATCCATCAATTTGAGATTTTACGCCTGATCAATATTTCTATAGGGAATATGGATCTTTCATTTACGAATGTGTCATTTTTTATAGTAGTTACTGTTGCTGTGACATCGATTTTTCTCTTTATTTCATCATCGAGACGTGGACTAATTCCAACACGAATGCAGTCTATTTCAGAGATAGCATACGAATTTGTAGCATCAATCTTGCGGGAGTCATCAGGTGTTCAGGGAATGCAGTTTTTCCCTTTAGTTTTTTCGCTTTTCACTTTCATTTTAGTTGCTAATTTTATTGGCCTTTTCCCCTATTTTTATACGATTACTTCTCAGATTATGATCACTTTCTCATTGGCTATGTTGGTTATTTTAACGGTAATTGGTTATGGTTTTTATAAGCATGGGGTTAGTTTTTTAAAATTATTCGTTCCAAATGGGGTGCCTATTGTTATTTTGCCTCTTGTTACAATGATTGAGGTTATTTCCTTTTTTTCTCGTCCAATTAGCCTCTCTCTTCGTCTTTTTGCGAATATGCTTGCTGGACATATTACCCTTAAGGTATTTTCTGGTTTTATTGTATCTATGATTGGAGTAGGATTTATAGGCGTTGGTGGTTCAGTTTTGCCACTTATCATGACTGTGGCAATTACTGCTCTTGAGTTTTTGGTTGCGTTCCTTCAAGCTTATGTTTTTACAGTTTTAACTTGTATGTATCTTAATGATGCAGTTCATCCTGGACATTAATAAAATTGGCGGTTTTCCGTCGAACAATGCAATTTCACTTCAAAGGAGAATAATATGGAATTAGTGCTTGCAGCGAAATATATTGGTGCTGGTCTTGCTTGCTTTGGTATGGCTGGAACGGCTTTGGGTCTTGGGAATATTTTTGGCAGCTATCTTTCTGGTGCACTACGGAATCCGTCTGCAGCAGACAGCCAATTTGGTCGTTTGGTTTTTGGTTTTGCTGTGACAGAAGCTTTAGGCATTTTTTCATTGCTTATTGCTTTGTTGTTACTTTTTGCGGTTTAGTTATCTTCAAAAGGGTATACCTGTTTTCTGCGTGGAAGGCAGATTTGCCCTTTCGATTTTTGATAGAAAGAGTGTTATTCTATTATCGTTGGTTTTGAGTAAAAAGATTCAGTGAATTTGTTTGAAAGGATGAAAAAGAATGTTTATTTCTAGTGCTTCTTCACAGGCCACTGAAACGGCAATGGAGCATGTCAAAAATGCAGCAGAGCATGCAGGTCGTGTATTTCCGCCTTTTGATTTTATGTATTTTTGTTCTCATTTTTTTTGGCTCGCTATTTCTTTTGGTTTTTTCTATCTTTTCATTTCCCGTACTATTGTGCCGCGAATTGGTGATGTGATTGAGACACGTCGGGATAGAATCGCATCAGATTTAGATCAAGCGATGCGCATGAAACAAGAAGCAGACGCTACAGTTGAAATTTATGAACGGAAATTAGTAGAGGCTCGTTCGCAAGCTCATATTATAGCACAAGGAGCTGGTGAAGAGATAAAAGAAAAGGCTGAGATCGAACGAAAAGAAATTGAAGCAAGTTTAGAGAAAAAATTGGCAGATGCTGAGAAAAAGATAGTGGCAATCAGGGATAAAGCTATGCAAAATGTTGGCTCAATTGCTGAGGAAGTTGCTCTTGAAATTGTAAAAAAATTGATTGACGTTGACGTTAGTAGAGAGTCTGTTAGTTCAGTTATTAAAGCTAAAAGTCACTGAGGATTATAAGGATGAACGATACTTTTTGGGCTTTTGTTGGGCTAGTTTTTTTTGTAGCTATTTTGATTTATTTTAAAATTCCGAGGATGGCTGTATACTATCTTGATGCTCGGGCAAAGCGGATAAAAGATGAACTTGATGGGGCACTTCGCCTCCGTGAAGAGGCACAGGAAGTTTTAGCTGGATATCAGCGCAAACATGCAGAGGTAGAGAAGGATGCTCAGGCAATCATTGCTGCAGCAAAGCGTGAAGTTGAAGTTATAGTTGCTGAGGCTCGTATAAAAGCAGAGGAGTATGTAATGAATCGTAATAAATTGGCGGAGCAGAAAATTGCTCAAGTGGAGGCTGATGCTGTGCGTATGGTTTCTTCATCTGCGGTTGATTTAGCTGTTTCTGTTGCGCGTGTACTTATAGAGAAGGAATTAGATTCTGAAGATAGAGCAAATGAGCTTATTGATGAATCTGTTTCAGAAGAATTTCTTACAAAAATTAAATCATATCTTAACTAAGATCATTTATCTCAGCTATTCGATTAATTTATATAAAATTTTACGTGCACAGAAATTTTGTAAATTCGTTTTGTGACCTTTTTGAAAAAGCTTAAGGGATTGTATTTATCATTCAATAAAACCAAATTTATGTTGCAAGTTTTGAAAAATCTGCAATTACTTGTGTAACGTCATGGATGTGTTTAAGAAGAGCAAGGCGGTTAGTACGAATATCAGGATTTTTATCGTTTACCAATACTTTTTCAAAAAATACGTTGATAGATTTTCCAAGTGGTATCAGCGCATCGAGTATAGGAACTAGGTTAGTTGTGTTAATGCTGCTACGAATCTTTTTTTCTGCGGTAATCATTTCTTGATAAAGTTGTTTTTCTTCTTCTTCAATAAGGAATGCAGTGCTAATTTTTTCTTCCATTATTACACCTTTTGAGAATTCATTCTCAAGAATGTTTGCAGCGCGTTTCATAGAAGATAAAAAGTAATTTCCATCATTTGTATTTATAAAAGATACGAGTGCTTTGACACGTTGTGCAACTAGCAAAAAATCATCAGCATTTTTGTTTAAGATTGCATCAATAGCATCATAACGAAAACCTTCTTCTTTTAGATAAATTTTCAGACGTTCATGAAAAAAGAGCAACAAATCAGATAAAATATTTTTTATTTTTTCTAAAGATATATTTTCTGATTGCCAAGTTTTTACTGAAAATTCAGTTTTTTGTTGTAAAAAGAGATTTATTGCTAAATTAAAAATTGGCATAAAATTAATTTTCCAGTCGTGCAAAAGCACAAGCCTGATAATTCCTAATGCAGCCCTTCTTAACGCGTAGGGATCTTTTGATCCAGTTGGTTTTTCATTAATGAACCAAAATCCAACGAGAATATCAATTTTATCGGCAAGCGCAATTGCTATAGCAGTGGGTTCTCTTGGGATACGATCTGTTGGTCCTTGAGGTTTATAATGATCTTCAATTGCTTCTGCAACACGAGGATCTTCTCCTTGAAGAAGTGCATATCTTCGTCCCATTATCCCTTGTAGTTCTGGAAATTCCCCGACAACTTCTGTTTGTAAATCAGCTTTTGCAAGTACTGCCGCGCGTTTTACCAATAGAAGATTTGCTTGGACAAAAGGTGCAATTTCTTGTGCCAGTGTAGCAATACGTTCTACTCTTGCACCTTGTGTTCCCAATTTTTCATGGAAAGTGACATTTAAATGGTCGAGTCGTGCCATCCTTTGATCAAGAGGTTTATTTAAATCGAGATTAAATTTTTCAGCAGAGGACTTCAAATATTTTATATCAGATAAATCACGCTGATCCGTTTGCCAAAAATAGAGTGCATCTGAAAGGCGAGCGCATACAACTTTGCTGTTTCCTTTTGACACCTCTTTTCCTTCATCGCATGCAAGAATATTAGAGATGAGAATAAAATGATGAGAGAGTTCGGTGCTTGAATTTTGTTTTCGAGTTACAAAGCACTTTTGATTGGCCTGAATAGTCAAGCGAATGATTTCTGGAGGAATACTGAGGAAGGATTTTTCGAAATTTCCCATAAGGACGACAGGCCACTCAACAAGTCCTGCAACCTCTTCCAAAAGAGCGCTATCTTGAACTAATTCCAGACCGTTTGCGAAACAGAGGTTTTGAGCATCTGCCAAGATAATATTTTTTCTCCTTTCAGCATCCAGAATGACTTTATGAGCTTCAAGTTGGACGATATAATCACTAAAGCGACGGACTTGGATAGGGGTTTCATTGCTTAAGAAACGATGACCGTAGGTTAGATTATTACTTTGAAGGGAGCCAATTGCAAAAGGAATAATTTTTGTTTCACCAATTTCTGGTCCAAAGATACAGAGAATGTTTTTTAGGGGACGAATCCACTTCAGTGTTCCATTTTTTACTGAATCTTTCCCCCAACGCATGGATTTTTGCCATGAAAAATTACTGATAACATTTGGCACAATATCGGCGATAATTTCTTCTGCACTTCGGCCTTTTTTTATGATTTTAGCAACGTAAAAATTACCCTTTTTACTATCATGTACAATTTTCGCTTCAGAAATGTTGCTAAGCCCTGTTGTGCGTAAAAAACCATCAATTACGTGTCGTGGTGATTTTATATTTGGGCCTTTACGTTCTTCACAGACATCTTTTGAATGTGCTGAGATACCGCGAATGTCTAATGTCAACCGACGTGGTGTCCAATATTCACGAGAAGCTTTATAGGTTAATCCTGCATTTACAAGTTGATCTGTTATACGCCTCTTAAGATCGTTAGCAGCTTTTCGCTGCATACGAGCAGGAATCTCTTCGCTGAAAAGTTCAAGAAGAAGATCAGACATTAGATTGTTCCTTTAGTATGTATTCGACCAGCTTCAGTGAGTAAAAAGGCTTCACCACAACGATGCGCGAGATCACGGATGCGCAGGATATAGTTTTGTCGTTCAGTTACAGAAATAACGCCACGGGCTTGTAAAAGATTAAAGATATGACTCGCTTTAATACACTGATCATAGGCTGGAAAAACACAAAAATGTGAATTGTTGTCCTTGTTTGGTTTTCCAGCTTCAAGGAGCGCGATGCATTCACGTTCTGCATCTATAAAATGCTTGTGTAGCAGCTCAGTATCTGCAAATTCAAAATTATAGTGTGAATATTCTTGTTCTGCTTGTAAAAAAATATCACCGTAACTTATTTTGTCTTCTCCATCTAAACCATTAAAGTTAAGATCATAGACGTTATCAATGCCTTGAATATACATTGCTAGCCGCTCTAGACCGTAGGTGATTTCTCCAGAAACTGGTGCGCACTCAATGCCACAGATTTGTTGAAAGTAAGTGAATTGAGATATTTCCATTCCGTCACACCAGCATTCCCACCCCAATCCCCAAGCACCGAGCGTTGGACTTTCCCAATCATCTTCAACAAAGCGAATATCATGAAGTTTTGTGTCAAGACCGATTGCGTGTAAAGATTTTATATAAAGTTCTTGTAAATTTGGTGGAGAAGGTTTGAGAAGAACTTGGAATTGGTAATAGTGCTGTAAACGATTTGGATTTTTACCATACCGTCCATCTGCTGGACGACGAGAGGGTTGTATGTAAGCTGCTTTCCAAGGATTTGGTCCTAATGAACGCAGCGTTGTTGCAGGATGAAAAGTTCCAGCTCCCACTTCCATGTCGTAAGGTTGTAGAATCACGCATCCATAGTGAGCCCAATAATTTTGCAAAGTTAAGATCAGTCCCTGAAAAGAACGTGTAGGGTTAAGATATTCAAGAAGTTTCACGCTTCATACTCTTTTTTATATTTAGTTAATAGACAGCTGCCAAAGGAATTTCATCTGTCGTTATTGTCTATTGTTTCATATGGCCATGGTCAAGCATTGTTGTTCGTTACAAACCAAATTTCAATTTTTCTTGTATTTTTTTAGAGTTTTCTGGTTCTCCATCAATTGCATGATTCCATTGAAATATTGCTTCACGTTTGCGCCCAACTTTCCAATAGGCATCACCTAAGTGATCGTTAAGTGTTGGATCATGAGGCTGCATCCTAACAGCAGTTTCCAAGATTTGAACAGCTTGGTCATATTGTTTAAGTTTGTAATAAGCCCATCCGAGAGAATCCAATATATGACTATTTTGTGATTGCAACTCGTTAGCTTTTTGCAGAATACGAAGCGATTCTTCAAGTTTTTGATTACGTTCAACGAGGGAATATCCGAGATAATTCAGAACTTCTGGTTGGTCAGGAAAAAAATCAAGCGCTTTCCTTAAATCACTTTCTGCTTTTGACCACTTTTGTAAGCGTTCAAAAGCGATACCACGCTGATAAAAAAGTTTCCAATCATCTCGTTTAAAATTTGTTACTCGTTTAATGGCACGATTCATAGTTTGAACAGCATCAGAAAATTTATTTTCTTGCATATAGACGGCAGCTAACGTTATCAAAACGTGGTGATCATTGGGAAATTTTCTTTCTAACGCTTTAAGTAATTTTATGGCTTCATGGTAATTTTTGTTATTTGTGAAAATAAGCGCAAGCAAAAGCTGTCCATCTCTATAATAATGAGAGGTAGGTGGTAAGGCACGATAAAGCTTAATTGCCTGATTAAGATTATTTAGTTTGGCAGAAATGTTTGCTAATTGGAATAGTGCTGCATCATTTTGGGGGTATAAGACTAAAGATAATTGTTTTAAAATGCAGGCAATTCGTCCCGAGCTGTTGTAATTCAAGGCTGTTCCAAAATCATATAATACTTCACTTGCTCCTTGTTGAGGTGTTTGTATCATTCGTTTTAGAGAAGAACCTTTTTCGATTTTTTTTCGGATTATTTTGAGTACATCTCGGCCATATAACGTTTTCTCTCCCTTTTTTAAGGTTTGGATAGCTTGAGTGCGCATTTTATGACGCAGTTGGAATGAGGCATAGGCTACGATAATACGCTCGTAGGTATTGGGAGCTAAAAGGGCGATTTGTCGGCTATTGAGTGCGCGACTGAAGTATTTTTCTGCATTCTGTTCATTTTCAGCTAGGTCATTCATAAGGGCAAGATGATAGTATATAAAAAGGCTATACCACTCAGGACCTTGGATTTTTTCGAGATCAGAGATTGCTTGAGATTGATCTCCAGATCCAAATACAGCCCAAGCGCTGATTAGCTCAGGTATTGGGTTTTTAGCAGCATCAGGAACCTTTTCCTGCATGAGTAGCTTAGCATTTTTATAATCTTTTTTGATAAAATTTTCTACTGACAATGTCAAAGAAACAATGGGAGTAATAACACCCTGTTTTTGCAATTTTTTGGCTTGTTGAACAGCTTCTTTAAACACACCTGCAGATAGCATTGCTTCAAGAATTTCTGTCTGTGTTTCAATGTTATCTGGTTTATAAGTAAGTGCTTTCTTAAAATAATCGATAGCAAAATTTGTCCTGTTTTCATGATTTGCAATTCTGCCAGCAAGGTAAGAACCAGCAAATGAATTTGTACTAATTACGGAGTTAACTTTGCTGTAAGTGAACGATGGTATCAACAAAAGACCCACAATAAAAAGGATAAAAAAGCGAAATATTGTTACACTACGCATAGGGCTAATCCTTCTCATGGTATGAATCGACAGCATGATTTATTAAACCATATCTGATTGTTTTTGTGAAAAATATTATGATTTGGCAAACAATCAGTTTATACGAGAAACACAAAAGTGAACAGTTTCTACCAAAGCATGGTGAGCAGGATTTTGGCTCATCGAAGCAAGAGCATCAATCGCACGTTTTCCATAATTTTTTGCCTGTTTTATTGTATTTGTAAGGCTATCATATTTTTTGATCAAGTGTTGAGCATACAAGAAAGCTTCATCATTATTACTTCCGTTTTCAAGAGCTTCTTTCCAGAATTCCTTTTCCGTTGCGTTGCTTTGTGCATATGCTAGGATAACGGGCATCGTTATTTTCCCTTCTCGGAAATCATCACCTATATTTTTCCCTAGGTATTTAGCAGTTCCGCCATAATCAAGTGCGTCATCAACGAGTTGAAAGGCCAAGCCTAACAATGTTCCGTATTCGCGTAATGCAAAACGTTCTTTATGTCCACAGCCAGAGATAATTGGTCCGACTTCTGCAGCAGCTGAAAAAAGTGCAGCTGTTTTTGCGTTAATGATTTTGAGATATTCTGATTCACTTGTTTCTATATTTTTCGTTGCAGTAAGTTGCATAACCTCTCCCTCAGCAATGACTGTCGCAGCGTTTGCGAGAACGGAAAGTGCGTCTATAGATTCAGCCTCAACCATCATTTTAAAGGCTTGTCCTAATAAAAAATCACCAACAAGTATGCTTGCTTGGTTCCCCCAAATCATGCGTGCGGTGGATTTTCCACGTCGTAAATTGCTTTCATCGACCACATCATCGTGCAGCAAAGTTGCTGTATGCATAAATTCAACGGCTGTTGCGAGTTTTATATGTCCATCATTTTTATAGCCAAACATACAAGCAGATGCTAGTGTGATCATTGGGCGCAATCGTTTTCCACCTGATGAAATAAGGTAATTAGAAATTTCAGGTATCATTTCAACATTTGATTTTGCCATAGAGAGAATGAATTGATTAACGTGCTCCATATCATTCTTAGTAAGATTGATGAGAGGTTGGAGAGAGGTTTGATTATTTCTTACCTGATCTTGTTTTATGGCAACGCTCAATGTATTTACTCCAAGAATATTGCAACGGACATGTATAAATTTTATTTTTGTAGCATAAAGTAAGGTTCTACATTTGATGGGAGTACAAGTCTTAAACGACATTTACAAGGAATATTTTAAAGATCCTAAGTAATATCATTTTTACACAATACAGGGAGAGTTTGAACAACTTTGTTTAAGGTTTAAGCAGAAAGTGAATGGGGGGGATACGGGTTACAGGGATGTAGATTGTAAGAATGAGTATTAAGATTTTTAATGAATAAAACAGCGAATCATAATGATGAAACAATTGATGGATTTCATTGTGGGAGATTCTATTTAGTCCAGCCACGTTTGTTTGGTCATCGCTCCGGTATAGATGCTATGTTGTTGGCTAGTTTGGTTCCTAGTGATTTCAAGGGAAAAATTGTTGATTTAGGTGCTGGTGCTGGTGCAGCAGGGTTTGCGGTTGTTTCACGCTGTTTAGAAGCTCATGTTACATTGGTTGAACGATCAGATTTTATGGCATGCTATGCTCAAAAAACGCTCATGCTAAAACAGAATGAGAAATTTTTTGATCGAATTTGTTTATTAAAAACAGATGTGACTTTCAAAGGTAAAGCGCGTTTAGAAGCAGGTTTGGCGGACAATACATTTGATTTTGCAATTATGAATCCTCCCTTTAACAATCCTACAGATCGCAAAACACCTTATGAACAGAAATTAGAAGCACATGTTATGCCGGAAGCAATGTTTGATGATTGGTTGCGTAGCGCGGCAGCAATTGTTAAGCCAAGCGGATATTTAGGTTTAATTGCACGACCACAGTCTCTTCTCGATATATTGCAAGCTTTGAAAGGGAGGTTTGGTAATGTTTGTATAATTCCTATTTATGCACGAGCATCAACGGCTGCAATTCGTCTTTTATTTTATGCGAAACGGGGAAGTCGAGCAGCCTTGTCTATTTTGCCGTCTCTGGTTATACATGAGAACGATGGCCACACTTTTTCCCCACAAATTGATGCGATCAATAATGGACGGATAAGTTTGTGGGAACTTTTAAAATGATGTCTTGTGTTTTTTTGTTTATTATTTAAATTCAAGTTGACCTTTTAATTTTTTAAAAGGAGGTTTAACTTGGTATTAGTTGGGGTTAGAATTTATCGTTCAGACTTATACGGAATTTTTTTCCGAGTATCTTTTCTCCTCATTGTACCAAAGCTTATTTTTTGTCATTAACTTATAAGGAAGTTTCGTTTTGATTGGTGTTATCAAAAAAATTATTCCACGTTGTTTTTGTTCTGGTAAACTTGAGATTCCTGTTGTACGCCTTCAGGGAGCGATTATGGATTCAGCTTCGTCAATAAGACCTACACTTTCGTTAAGCAGATGTGCGGATCTTTTGGATAAGGCTTTTTCCAGCAAAAAGGCACCAGCTGTTGCTATTATTGTTAATTCTCCTGGTGGTTCGCCTGTGCAATCACGTTTTATCTTTAATCGTATCCGAAATTTAGCGGAGGAAAAAAATAAACAGGTTCTTGTTTTTGTTGAGGACGTGGCTGCATCAGGTGGTTATATGATTGCTTGTGCAGGAGATGAAATCTTTGCTGATCCTTCTTCAATTGTTGGTTCTATTGGAGTTGTCTCATCTTCTTTTGGATTTCCGGAGCTCTTAAAGAAAGTAGGTATTGAGCGCCGTGTTTACACGGCTGGAAAAAACAAAGTTGTATTAGATCCGTTTCAGCCAGAAAAGAAGATGGGTATTGAACATTTAAAATCTCTACAACTTGAAGTGCACCAAACCTTTATTGACCTAGTTAAGGAGCGGCGTTCTGCAAAATTATCAAATGATCCGGATATATTTACAGGAATGTTTTGGAGTGGCAAGAAAAGTATGGAACTTGGTCTAATAGATGGATTAAATGATGTGCGTTCTGTTATTAAAGAGCGGTTTGGCCATAGTACAAAACTTAAATTAATTGCTCCTGCAAAAAAAATTTTTGGACCAAAAATTCCTGCTGGAGTTACTTCAGATGCGATATATACGGTGGTTGATGGTGCATTTATGGCGGTAGAGGAGCGGGCACTTTGGCAGCGTTATGGTCTATGATTAGGAGGGGGGGCTTTGAAATAAGCTTCAGAAGGAAAATGGTTTAAAATACGAATAGCTGCAGTCTAGTTTGGTTTATATTTTTTGTACTTTATCTCTTTGTATTTACTTATTTGTTTATACAAAGATTATGGGGTATTGTGATGTCTTTTTTCGTAAAAAAATTGGCTCATATTTTAAATCTGAGAGACATGTTGGCAAAAGTTTACGTAATCTGTGAATTCTGCATCGTATGGTATGATATTGGGTGTGAAGAATGTGTTTAAGGGGTGTTTTTATACGTTTACACCAATCAAGTTGAATTTAGCTTTACATGTTGTAGGTCGGCGTGCTGATGGCTATCATTTTATAGAAAGTTTGGTTTATTTTAGCCTTAGTGGTGATTGCTTAAGCTACAGACCCTTTGAAAAGGATCATTTTGTTTTAACAGGAGTTTTTTCTAATGATCTCACCTCTGATACGGATAATCTGGTTGTTCGCGCACATGATTTCATGCGAAAAACATTTCCTGAGTATGCTCAACCTATGTTTTTTCAACTTATTAAAACGTTACCAGTTTCTTCTGGTATAGGTGGTGGTTCAGGTAATGCTGCTAGCGTTTTAAGTGTTTTGCATCAGCAATGGAAGCTTGATTCTTCATATGAGAAATTGGCAAAAATGAGCCTAGTTCTTGGAGCTGACGTTCCAATGTGTCTTTTGGCGTTGAAATATCGACATCCGCTTTTTGTTGAAGGAATTGGGCAGGAAATTACACGGTTAAAAGAAGCTTGTTCTCTTGCAATGGTGTTGGTGAATCATGGTCAAAAAATTGAAACGAAGGCTGTTTTTGATGCTTTAGAAAAATGTGATCATCCTTCTTTAAAAATTGATCCAGAGGCTCTAAAAACAGTTGATTCGTTGGTTGAATCTTTACAAAAAACGCGTAATGATCTTTTTGTTCCTGCATTAAAAATTGCACCTAAGATTTCTGAAGTTTTATACGTATTAAATGAGAGTGGGGCACTTTTTTCTCGCATGTCAGGGACTGGAGCAACTTGTTTTGGTATTTTTAAAGATAGGAAAGAAGCACAACGAGCTGCGTTTTTTATCAAATCAAGGAATCCAGATTGGTTTGTTAAGCCTATCATAACTTTAGGGGCACTTTAAGGGAAATAGGACAAAATAGGAAATTTTTCTCGGTAATGCTTTTAAAGATATTTAGAGAGTTTATTTTTTTCTTTGTAATATGTAAGGTGCGGGGAATAATATTTAAGAGGAATTTGTGCAGTTTTTGTTTTTTGTATTTGTATAGAGATATGGGGATGTGGGTGGCAGGAAATTTCCCCTACGGAGATTACAGCGAACAGGCAGTGGTGCAAAATAAATTATATGTCTTATCACATAGATAACTTGTCAGATGTATTTGATTTACCGCTTAAACCAAATTTTTCTTGCGAATTATATTTGCAGAAGCGTGGTTTTTTTCATATAGCAGGTGTTGATGAAGTTGGACGTGGTCCTCTTGCTGGTCCTGTGGTAGCAGCGGCAGTAATTTTAGATAAAGATCGCATTCCGCATGGGTTAAATGACTCAAAAAAGCTTTCTGTTCGACAAAGAAGTAGACTTTACTATGAAATTTTGAGAAACTCCTTCTCGGTTTCAATTGCCAGTCTTTGTGCCCACACAATTGATCAATCTGATATCAGAAAAGCAACTTTAGAAGCAATGCACCGTTGTATCGTAGGGTTATCAGTTCCAGCCCACTACGTATTGGTTGATGGACGTGATGTTCCGCTTCATTTACCATGTCCAGCCTCAGCTTTAATTAAAGGAGATCAGCGTTCTGTGTCGATTGCTGCAGCATCTATTATTGCTAAAGTGACACGTGATCGAATGATGAAATGTGCTGGACAAGTTTATAAAAGTTATGGTCTAGAAAAGCATGTGGGTTATGCAACACAAAAACATCGTGCAGCTCTTGATAAATATGGGCCAGTTTTGGGATTACATCGTTATAGTTTTGCACCAATAAAAAAATATAGGAGTGACATTTCGTGACAATTATGCCTCTCAATAGTACTTCAATAAAAGAGGCTGTTACACTTCTTGAGCATGGAAGATTAGTGGCTGTTCCAACGGAAACCGTTTATGGATTAGCTGGTGATGCAACTAATGGAAGAGCAGTGGCTTCTATTTTCTCTACAAAAAAGCGACCGCAGTTTAATCCCCTTATTGTACACGTGAGCGATATTGCTATGGCAGAACGCTATGTGGAAATTGATTCTCTTTCACATCTGTTAATGGAAGCGTTTTGGCCGGGGCCTTTGACATTTATCTTGCCTTTAAAGAAGCATCATAATATTCATCCTTTAACAACTTCTGGTCTTAATACATTAGCCGTTCGTTTTCCAGATAGTGATTTTGCAAAAATTGTACGAGATTTAGATAGACCTTTAGCTGCTCCCAGTGCAAATCAGTCTGGATGCCTTAGCCCTACTTCAGCCGAAGCCGTTTTTGCATCTTTAGGGACATCTGTTCCTTTAATTATTGATGGGGGGTCTTCTAAAATAGGGTTGGAATCAACTATTATTAAAATTTATGGTGGGGATGTTTATCTTTTACGTCCTGGTGGGCTAGCTTCTGAAGAAATTGAAAAAGTCACTAAAAAATCGCTGAAAAGATTGGATCCGTTAGTGGAAATTGAAGCTCCGGGTATGTTAAAGTCACACTATGCACCCAGTGCTAAGGTTCGTTTGAATGTACAAAAAGTGGAAAGTGGAGAAGCACTTTTAGCATTTGGTTCTAAACGTGCCATGTGTGTTGAAAATGCTGTTTCTGTTTTAAATCTTAGCGAAAATGGGTTGCCAGAGGAAGCTGCGTTTCATTTGTTTCAGTATATGAAGAAATTAGATTCACTTAAAGTAAGATGTATCGCAGTAGAACCCATCCCTTTTTATGGATTAGGAGAGGCCATTAATGATCGTTTGATGCGTGCTGCTGCTCCAAAGGAGGAATAAATATGGAGCATGATTTAATTGAGCGCTTTAGAAAAATTGTTGGTTCTACGCATACCATAACAGATCAGGAATTAATTGCACCATATTTAGTTGAAGAGCGAGGACTTTTTCATGGAGAGAGCAAATTGCTTTTGCGGCCATCTTCTAAGGAAGAAGTCTCGTCAATTATGCAATTAGCTAGCCAAATGCGCATACCGATAGTGCCTCATGGAGGAAATACAGGCCTTGTTGGTGGACAGCAGCCAGATAAAAGTGGGAGTAACGTTATTTTATCCATGGAGCGTTTAAACAAGATTAGATGTATTAATTGTGATGGTAATTTTGCTGTTGTAGAGGCGGGTGTAATTTTACATACTTTACAAAAAAAAGCGGATGAATTGGATCGTCTTTTCCCTCTTTCTTTAGGTTCAGAGGGCTCTTGCCAGATAGGAGGAAACCTTTCATCAAATGCTGGAGGAACAGCTGTCTTAGCTTATGGTAATATCCGTGAACTTTGTCTTGGTTTAGAAGTTGTTTTGCCTGATGGCAGTATTTTGGATGATTTGCGTTTCTTGAAGAAAGACAACAGTGGTTATGATTTAAAAAATATTTTTATCGGTGCAGAGGGCACTTTAGGAATTATAACCGCAGCTGTTCTAAAGCTTTTTCCAAAGCCGAAGGGAAAGGCAGTTGCTTTTGTAGGTTTGTCCAGTCCGAAAAAGGCTCTTGAATTGCTATCTCATGCACAATGCTGTGGTAGAAAAATGTTAACTGGTTTTGAGATTATGAACAAACTTAGCTTTCGGATGGCTTTAGATTATAAGGAATCCAAGAATTCTCTTTTTGGACAAGAGCATGAGTGGTACGCATTAATTAATATTGTATCGTTTCAGGGAGATTATGAGGCATTATCGGTATTAAGTGCTATTTTAGACAAGGCTTTGAAATACACTGTAATAGAGGATGCTGTGATCGCTCAATCCTTAAAGCAACAAGATTTTTTTTGGCAATTGCGTGAGAGCATGTCATACGCGCAAAAGCAAGCAGGAGCGTCTATTAAGCACGACATTGCAGTGCCTATCCCTTATATTCCGAATTTTATTTCTGAGGCTGCTGTTATTGTTGAGAATATTGTTCCAGGTGCGCGAGTTGTTTGTTTTGGTCATATGGGTGATGGTAATTTACATTACAATATTACGCAGCCTGTTGAATCTGATACTACGGCGTTTTTGCAATTACGGACAAAAATGAATCGCTGTATTTATGACCTTGTTATGCGCTATCAGGGTACATTTTCTGCTGAGCATGGTATTGGTCAGCTTAAGTGTGAGGAGCTCCGTATTTTTAAATCACCCGTTGCATTAGACATTATGAAGAAAATCAAAAAAATATTCGATCCTTTAGGAATTATGAATCCTGGAAAGATCTTGTGATTCAAGAGTAGAAAGTTACGTTGCATGTTTTTGTTTAGATTTCAATAACCGAGAAGTAAAGCAGTTGTTTTTTATTTAATCTTCTAATAATTCAATGAGAAAAGGCTATTAGATAGTGTATGTTGTTAAGATAGAATTGGGATACTGTACATGGTTAATCAATGTTTTAATCAGGTGAAAGCAGGGCTTGAATTTCGGTTAGATCCGTGTCATTTACCGCATACGACAACGTATTTTTCATCCAAGACTGGCAGTCAAATGACTTGTTTGCTTAGTGAACGCGGTTCTTTTTTTAAAATAGATTCTTTCTCAAGTTTATCATGTTTAGTATCGGCTGATCATTTCAAAGGAATTTCGGCGCGCATAGTGCAAACCATTTCAGGAGAGAGAGCTGTTGCATTGGAACTGCTTCATGATAATGAGGAGTTTTGTATCCCGCTTTTAGTTTCTAGAGATCTCAATAATGTTCTTTTAGATTGGCGATCGTGGGTGGATATTTATGGTCTTCCCATGCTGATGATAAGTGAAGAGAATAGTATTATAGCAATCAAAGACCATTCTGACTTACGTCGTTTTTTTTGTACAACACTACATTTAAAACATGGACATTTTTTTCTTCGATATAGAAATTCATTAGGTTTAAGTTTGTTAATTGCCAATAGGCATGTGTTTCAGCAGTGCTAATATGCATTAATTTTTTGTATATTTTTACAAATTATCAGTTTAGCTGCGCTCGGAACTTTTATTGACTGTAATTAATGGCTTTGTATGAAAATACACATAGAGATCAGAAGATCTTATACATCATGCTGTTGTTTTAAATCCACAACGTTATGAAAATAAATGACTACAGATTGTATTTTTCTCGTGCGACAGCTCGCCATCCAATGTCGCGACGGACGAAACCTTCTGGCCAATTTATACAATCAACGGCCTCATAGGCACGCTTTTGTGCTTGCGTAACATTCTTTCCCATTGCTGTTATGTTTAAGACGCGTCCACCACTAGAGATTAATTCTCCATTGTGCAATTTTGTACCGGCTTGAAAAACTTTCACATGAGGAAGAGCATTTACCTTATCAACATTGCGGATGACAGTGCCATTTTGAGGGAAATTCGGGTAACCTTTCGCAGCCATAACAACAGTCAAAGCAGTTTTTTCAGACCACGTAAGAGATTTTTTTTCAAGATTTCCTTTTGCTGCGGCGAGAAGAATTGGAAGAAGATCATCTTTAAGTCGCATCATCAAAACTTGACATTCAGGATCACCAAATCGCACGTTAAATTCTATTAAATGTGGCCCTTTTGATGTTATCATCAATCCAACGAAAAGAATACCTTTAAAAGGAGCATCCATTTCATTCATGCTACGTAGAGTTGGCTCAACGATTTCTTTGAGGGTACGATCAATCATTTTCTGAGTCATTATAGGAGCTGGAGAATAGGCGCCCATGCCGCCAGTGTTGGCTCCAGTATCGCCATCACCGACACGTTTATGGTCTTGAGCAGATTCAAAGGGAATAGCAATTTTACCATCACAAAGACAAAAGAAGCTTGCTTCTTCACCATCAAGGAATGATTCAACAACAATTTTTATTTGTGTGTTACTATTTTTAAAACAAGCATCAACTGCATTAAATGCCTCCTCCATTGTTGTAGCAACAACAACACCTTTACCAGCAGCTAAGCCATCAGTTTTAATAACAATAGGAACTCCTTGTTGATTGATGTAAGATTTTGCTTTTAAAGCATCATTAAAGCATTGGTAGGTTCCTGTAGGAATGTTATTTTTACGGCATAAATCTTTTGTAAAAGCCTTGGAACCTTCCAGCTGAGCAGCTTTTTTCGTGGGGCCAAATACACAGATATTGGCTTCGTTAAGGGCGTCTGTTATGCCTGCTACCAAAGGTACTTCTGGTCCAACGATAACAAGATCAATTGAATGCAGTTTACAAAAATCAATGACGAGAGAATGATCATCAATGTTTAAATCAATGTTTTCACCAAATTCCATTGTTGCAGGATTTCCAGGAGCACAATATAATTTCTTTAGCAGTGGTGATGCTGCAATTTTCCATGCTAAAGCATGTTCACGTCCGCCTGAGCCGATAAGAAGAATGTTCATTGTATGCTCCTACTACAGAAGATAATTGAATCAATTTTCTTGTCATAAGAATGAAATGCTCATATCGCAAGATTAAAGGTGAAATAATTTGATGAAAAAAAGTAAAAATATTGCACATATTCAATCCTGTAAGAGCCAAGGACGGGTTATGGATGCATCCTCCAAACAGTGGGTTTACTATTTTCTTCCATGTTCTTTATGGTTTTATGCTCAGTTGGCACGTTGGGATAGACCGGTTGGTTGGCAGTTATTGATGTGGCCTTGTTTTTGGTCAATAACCATGGCTTTTCTTTCTGACGAGATATTCCAATTGCCTCGTTTAGCAATGTTGATTAATTGGATTTGGTATCTTTTTCTTTTTTTTCTAGGATCCATAGCTATGCGGGGAGCAGGGTGCACTTGGAACGATCTCGTTGACCATAAGATTGATTCTCAGGTAGAACGGACACGTTCTCGTCCATTGCCAACAGGTCATGTGAGTCGATTTCAAGCAAAAGTTTTTATACTAGTGCAGTGTTTAGTGGGGTTAGGTATTTTATCTCAATTTAATACGTTCAGTTTTTTTCTAGGTATTTCATCATTGGTAGCAGTTGCTATTTATCCTTTTATGAAACGCGTGACATATTGGCCTCAATTTTTTTTAGGTATAGCATTTAATTGGGGAGCATTAATGGGATGGGCAGTTGTATGTGGGAGCTTAAGTTTGGCTCCGATCTTACTTTATGTAGGATCAATTTTGTGGACGATAGGTTATGACACAATTTATGCTCATCAAGACAAGGAAGATGATGCTACAGTTGGTGTTCTTTCAACTGCTCTTCTTTTTGGGAAAAGAACTAAGTATGCGTTGATATTCTTGTATAGTGGTTTTGTGATACTTGTCGGGTTGGCGTTTTATTTGGCAAAAGTCCCCATTCTTAGCTTCTGGGGTCTTTTTGTTGCAGGTGTTCACATGTTTGTTCAAATTAAAGTTATCAATATAGATGATAGTTCACAGTGCCTAAAGCTTTTCAAATCTAATTCATTCGTTGGTTTTTTGATTTTTGCTGGTTTGATATGTGGTGGTATATGGAGCATATTTGGCTTTGTGGCTTAGGAGCAGCAAGATAAAGCAAAATCGCATATTATATAGTTTCAGTAAAGAAAGGTTTATTTACTTCTATGTTGTGAAATCCTCTCTTATTGTGAAGATTGTGGGGCAATTTAAAATATTGTTAATGTAAGCTGCACAGAGGGTATATTTCTTCTGTTTAGATTAATTCTGTTTAGATTAATATTTATGATTAAACAGTATATTATGGAGAATTTTAAACCGTCATATAAGAAAAGGTTGCACACTTAAAGTTTGCAGAATTAAGGATAAAGCTTCTTCCTTTTCCAATCTACATGTTCAATAGAATCTCGTGTAAAGAGTAGGCGATCGTGCAAACGAAACGGACGATCGCACCAAAATTCGATGGAGAGAGGCTTCACACGGAACCCAGACCAATAAGGCGGACGCGGAATATTTCCTACCGCATAACGTGCAGTATATTTAGCAATTTCTTTTTCTAGGGTAAAACGATTTTCTAATGGCTGCGATTGTCTAGATGCCCATGCACCAATTTGGCTACCGCGTGGTCGCGACTGAAAATATTCATCTGCTTCTTTAGCACTCACAGTTTCTACTATTCCTCTAATTCTTATCTGACGGCGGAGAGATTTCCAGTGGAAACCTAAGGATGCTTTCATTGATTTTAAAATTTCTTGTCCTTTGCAACTATCATAATTAGTATAGAAGACAAATCCTTGGGGATTAAAATTTTTGAGAAGAACCATACGAACATTGGGTAATCCTGTTTCGTCAACTGTTGCTAATGCCATAGCATTGTGATCGTTTATTTCATTTGATTTTGCTTCTTCAAACCAATTTGCAAAAAGTTCAAAGGGTTTTTGTATGCGCATAAAATCATCATTTTCCTGTACTTTATTTGCCATGATATCTCCGATTGTTAGTGAGTGTAAGACGTTTCTTGATTTACTTTTATGCTTTATCATCAAGAAATAAAGTAGTGGTTCTTTCTTAATAAACAAAAATGTCTATCTTATCTGGTATTTTAGTTACTTTATAGACATATAAATAAGAGAAAAATTACTCACATGAAATGACCGATAAGGCTGTAAATAATATTGGATAATGTATTAGTTTATATGTTAAAAACAAAAAGATTGAAAAGAGGGCAACATGCGCGATCCCTACACGATTTTAGGTGTAGAACGTACTGCGAAACCGCAAGAGATTAAATCTGCATTCAGAAGATTGGCAAAAAAGTATCATCCCGATCATAATATGGGCGATATAAATGCTAAAGAAAAGTTTTCTGAAATTAATCAAGCTTATGAAATTATAGGCGATAAAGACAAAAAAGCACAATTTGATCGTGGTGAAATTGATATGGAGGGAAGGCCACTTCATCAAGCCTATAGTTATGGTGCCGATAGAAATTTTAGAAATAGGCATAATTCTTTTGCAGGAGGTGCAAAGGGGTTCGATTTCGATTTTTCAGGGGGTACAGGTTTTGATGCTGGCGATATTTTTCGTGATATATTTGGAAAGGGAGAAAGATTTTCAAACTCTGCTCAGTATAATAATTATCCTCAACAAGGGGTACATGTTCGTGCCAGTCTTTCAGTAACATTGGAGCAGATGGTTGGTGCAGAAAAAGTAGAAGCGGTTTTTCCTAATGGAAAAAAATTAAAAATTAAACTTCCAGACTATGTTGAAGATGGTCAAATAATTCGTTTGAAAGGTCAAGGAGAAGAAGTTTCTTGTGGAAAAGCAGGAGATGCGTTAGTAACTATTCATGTTCAGAAACATCCTCGTTTTCGGGTTGAAGGAAGAGAACTTCATGTTGATTTGCCAGTTTCCCTTAGACATGCTGTTCTGGGAGCAAAGGAAGAAATTGAAACCTTAGAAGGGCGTGTGGTTTTAACGATTCCTGCATGGTCGAGTTCTGATCGCGTTTTACGTCTAAAAGAAAAAGGTCTTCGCTTGAAAAATGGAAAAAGAGATGATCTTTATGTACATGTTCGTATCATGCTTCCAGAAGGTAGAGATTCTGCATTAGAGCAATTTTTACAGATGCAAAAAGGTTAATTTTTATTGTATAAACATACAGTTTTTATTCAATTTAAAACCAATTGCTTGAAGAAAAAGTCAACCTATGTCATAGGCAAGTAGATGATGTTGATTTCTAACAGCAATGAGGCAGTGCTAATGGCTAATAGTAACGGTTTATTATGCGGGAAGCGTGGTCTAATTTTAGGGCTTGCGAATAATCGCTCTATTGCTTGGGGGATAGCTAAGTCGGCCAGTGCGGCAGGAGCAGAGCTTGCTTTTACTTATCAAGGAGAGGCGATGAGAAGGCGTGTTGAGCCTTTAGCTGAAGAATTGAGGGGGGTCATATGCGGTCATTGCGATGTTTCTGATGGTGAATCTATCGATGCAGTCTTTAGTAAAATAGAAAGAGAGTGGGGTGGGCTTGATTTTTTGGTTCATGCTATTGGCTTTTCTAATAAAGATGAATTAAATGGTCGTTATGTTGATGTCAGTGAATCAAATTTCATGATGACTATGAATATCTCCGTTTATTCATTAACAGCTATTACTCGGCGTGCGGAAAAATTAATGCCAGGTGGTGGTTCAATTTTAACACTGACCTATTATGGTGCGGAAAAAGTAGTTCCAAATTATAATGTCATGGGGGTTGCAAAGGCTGCTCTTGAGGCTAGTGTGAAATATCTTGCTGTAGACTTAGGGCCAAAAAATATTCGTGTTAATGCTGTGTCCGCAGGGCCAATAAAAACATTAGCAGCTTCTGGTATTGGTGATTTTCGTTATATTTTAAAATGGAATGAATACAATACTCCTTTACGCCGTACGGTGACAATTGAAGAAGTTGGTGATTCTGCTCTGTACTTCCTCTCGGATTTATCTCGTTCTGTTACAGGTGAAGTGCATCATGTAGATTCTGGTTACAATATCATAGGTATGAAGGCTGTTGATGCACCAGATATTTCTGTCGTTAAAGATTAGGGTTTAGTTTATGAGGTTTTGTCTGTTCATCGTAATTTTATGAGTGTTTTACAAATTGGTGTGATATTTTCTGGTCATATTGGGCTACGGATGGTTTTGCACATACTAAAATTGTTTATACTCAAAAAAGAAACGGGACGTTTTTTATGTCGCATAACACATTTGGTCATTTATTTCGCGTGACAACGTGGGGTGAAAGTCATGGTGTTGCGCTTGGCTGTGTCGTTGATGGTTGCCCTCCAGGAATTGTTTTTACTGTTGCAGAAATTCAGGCATATCTTGATAAACGAAAACCAGGGCAATCAAAATATACGACACAGCGTCGAGAATTAGATAAAGTTGAGATCCTTTCAGGAGTTGTGCCTCAGGATGATGGGGAGACGTTGATGACGACAGGAACTCCAATTTCAATGTTGATTCGAAACATGGATCAACGTTCTAGAGATTATAGTACAATTGTTCACAAATATCGTCCAGGGCATGCAGATTATACCTACGACATCAAATATGGTATTCGTGATCATTTTGGTGGTGGGCGTGCTTCAGCTCGTGAAACAGTTGCACGTGTCGCAGCAGCTGCTATCGCTCGTAAGGTTGTCCCTAATTTGATCGTACGAGGAGCTGTGATAGCGGTTGGTCCTCATAGTATTGATCGTGATCGTTGGGATTGGGCAGAAGTTGATAACAATCCCTTTTTTTCTCCTGATTCTGAGGCTGTGCCTATTTTTTCTAGTTATATAGATAAGATTCGTAAATCTGGATCATCTGCTGGAGCTGTTGTTGAGATTGTTGCAGAAAATGTTCCAGCTGGTTTGGGAGCACCTATTTATGCAAAACTTGATCAAGATATTGCATCATTGCTAATGTCTATCAATGCAGTTAAAGGTGTTGAAATTGGTGATGGTTTTGCAGTTGCTCAACTAACAGGTGAGGAAAATGCAGATGAAATGCAAATAGGAAGTGATGGAAAACCAGTTTTTTTATCCAATCACGCTGGCGGTATCTTAGGTGGAATATCAAATGGACAGCCAATTATTGCGCGTTTTGCTGTTAAACCTGCTTCGTCGATTTTGATTCCTCAACGTTCCATTGATGTTTATGGTAATGATGTAAATGTTGTAACAAAAGGGCGGCATGATCCGTGCGTTGGAATTCGTGCGGTTCCTATTGGTGAAGCAATGGTTGCTTGTGTTATTGCTGATCATTATTTGAGACATCGTGGTCAGATTGGTTGATTCAAAAGGTAAATTATGACGTACGATCAAAAAAAAATTGTTTCTGCTATTCGAGCTTTTGAATGCGGTGAAATCGTCGTAGTTACAGATGACGCTAATCGCGAAAACGAAGGGGATTTAATTGTTGCAGCTGTTCATTGCACAGAAGAAAAGATGGCGTTTATCATTCGCCATACAACGGGTATCGTGTGTGCGCCTATGCCAGTAAAAGAAGCACAGCGGTTTAATCTTTCTCCTATGGTTTTAGAAAATAATTCAGTGCATCGCACCCAATTTACTGTTACTGTTGACTTTAAACATGGAATAACGACAGGAATTTCGGCATACGACCGTGCATTAGCAGTTCGAAATCTTGCTAATCCAAATGCTGTTGCTAATGATTTTATCCGTCCAGGCCATATTTTCCCTTTGATTGCGCACGAAGGGGGAGTTCTCATGCGTTCAGGGCACACTGAGGCTGCTGTTGATTTATGTAAATTAGCTGGTTTACCGCTTGTTGGCGTCATTGGTGAGTTAGTCAATGATGATGGCAGTGTTAAGCATGGAGAGGAGGTTATAAAATTTGCGAAAGACCACCGATTACATGTGATCACGGTTGCTGATCTTATCGCTTATCGCCAACGTAAAGAAATGTTAATTAGGCATATTGGGGAGATGCCCATTGAAACACCGATAGGTTCTGCTGTTGTTCAAAGCTACCAACTTCCTTGGGAAGTAGTCCAGCATGTTGCAATCGTTTTCGGTGATATTCGTGATGGAGAGGATATTCCTGTACGGTTGCATCGTGAAAATATTATGAATGATGTCTTCGGCCAATCTTTGGACATTATGTCCATCATGAGACGTATGGTAGAGGAAGAAAAACGCGGTGTATTTGTGTATTTGCGTGAAGGATCTGTTGGTGTTGGTATTTCGCCAGCTATTGGAAGTCAGAAGATAACAGCAGCAAGTTCAGAAAATCATATTCAGGCAGTTGAACGAGAGGAAGAATGGCGTCAAATTGGTTTAGGAGCACAAATTTTAAAGCATTTGGGGATTAGTTCGGTTATTGTTTATGCTTCTAAAGAACGGCATTATGTCGGTTTAGAGGGTTTTGGAATTAGTATATCTAGAACAGATATTTTATGAGGATTTCATGAAACAAGAGTTTGAGAAGGAAGATATTTCTGCGTTGAGTTTTGAGGATGCGCTAAAACAGCTTGAGAGAATTGTCGAAAATTTAGAGCGTGGGGATGTTCCTTTAGAGAAGTCAATTGATATTTATGAGCAAGGTGAAGCTCTTAAAAATCATTGTGACAAACTGTTAAAAGCAGCTGAGGCTAAAGTTGAGAAAATAAAACTTTCAGATACTGGTCATCCGGAAGGTGTAGAGTCGCTTGATCCTGAATAATATGAAATAATCTTTTGAGATTTATTTGTATGTATAGGGATTCCATAATTATATTTACAAAGAATGTTTTTACTGATTTTCTCTCGAAAAATGAATTAAAAATAGTAAAATCTATAGATCATCTTAAATAAATGAAGAATTCCAGTGTAAAATACATCGCGCTGTGGAAAAAGTGAAAAAAGTGTAAATACATTATTTAACTACATCTATAACATAATTTAACTGTATTTATAATGCAAGGAGTCCCTTTTGTCTCGGCCATTAACGCCATTGCTTGATCATGTTTGTTTGCCACGGGATTTGCGGGCATTGCCTGAATCGGATTTAGTTCAGTTGGCGGATGAGTTGCGAGCAGAGACAATAGATGCTGTTTCTACAACGGGGGGACATCTTGGTGCTGGTCTTGGTGTTGTTGAATTAACAATTGCTCTTCATTATGTTTTTGACACACCGAATGACAGGATTGTTTGGGATGTTGGGCATCAAACTTATCCACATAAGATTTTGACTGGTCGAAGAGATAAAATTCGTACGTTGCGCCAAGATGGGGGATTATCGGGTTTTACAAAACGTTCAGAAAGTATTTATGATCCATTTGGTGCTGGTCACTCTTCTACTTCTATTTCTGCTGGTCTTGGTATGGTGATGGCCAGTATGTTAAAAGGGGAAAAGAGAAGGAACATCATTTCTGTCATTGGAGATGGTGCTATGTCTGCGGGTATGGCTTATGAAGCGATGAACAACGCTGGCGCTTTGGATGCACGTTTGATTGTTATTCTGAATGATAATGATATGTCTATTGCACCTCCTACAGGTGCTTTGAGCTCTCATCTTGCACGATTAGTTTCACGTCCTTCTTATCGCAGTTTGCGCGAACAAATAAAGATTTTGAGTCAAAAATTACCAAAATTCTTTTTTGATAAAGCACGTCGTTCAGAAGAGTTTGCACGTAGCTTTTTGGTTGGAGGGACTCTGTTTGATGAGCTTGGCTTTTACTATGTTGGACCGATAGATGGCCATGATCTTGGGAGTTTATTACCTGTTTTAAAAAATGTGCGGGAATATCCAAATGGTCCTGTTTTGGTTCATGTTGTAACACGTAAGGGAAAGGGCTATGCACCGGCAGAAGCATCCTCTGATAAATACCATGGTGTTAATCGTTTTGATGTTTTGACAGGAAAGCAAGTTGAGGCACAAAGCAATATTCTGTCTTATACAAAGGTATTTGCTAAGGCATTAATAGAAGAGGCTATGCACGACGATAAGATTGTTAGTATAACAGCAGCCATGCCAACGGGAACAGGGCTTGATTCTTTCGTTGAGAAGTTTCCTAATAGGATGTTTGATGTTGGTATTGCTGAGCAACATGCTGTGACTTTTGCTTCAGGTATTGCTTGTGAGGGATATAAACCTTTCGTTGCAATTTATTCTACTTTTTTACAACGTGCTTATGATCAAATTATACATGATGTATCAATTCAAAAATTGCCAGTGCGTTTTGCAATTGATCGAGCTGGTTTTGTTGGAGCAGATGGGCCGACACATGCTGGAAGCTTTGATATTGTTTTTTTAACGGCTCTTCCTGAGTTTGTTGTCATGGCTCCTTCTGATGAAGTGGAGCTTATGCATATGGTACGTACAGCAGCAGCTTATGATCAAGGGCCAATTTCTTTTCGTTATCCACGTGGTGAAGGTTTTGGAATGGATTTGCCGAAGCGAGGTGATTTGCTTGAGATTGGTAAAGGGCGTATTTTGTGTGAAGGGAACAGAGTGGCTTTGGTTTGTTTTGGAACGCGGTTGTCTGCAGTGTTAGCAGCAGCTGACGAGCTGACAGCAGAGGGAATATCAACAACTGTTGCAGATGCACGGTTTGCTAAGCCTTTGGATAAAGATTTGATGCGTCGTTTGGTTCGTGAGCATGAAGTATTAGTGACAATTGAAGAAGGATCAATAGGTGGGTTTGGAGCACACTTACTACAGTTTTTAGCGCAAGACGGACTTTTAGATCATGGTTTAAAAGTTCGCACACTAAATTTTCCTGATGAGTATTTAAGTCATGGTTCTCCAGAGAAAACTTTTTCGCGTATTAGGCTTGATGCAACTGGTATCGTGAGCACTGTTTTTAATACTTTAGGGTGTAAGATTCGGACAGTACAGAAAATTAGGATGTGAAATTATTGTTTAGAAAGGGTTAAATTTTCACTTTTGAAATTGTATTTTAAATTCTACTCAAAATTAGGTTGAGTATTTTGTGGTTAGAAAAATCTGGTGAATGTCATGTATTCATTTGACGATGATAACTTAACGAATTGTTTTTAATATTAGTGTGTTAATAAATTGTTTTGCAGGTGCGTTCAAGTAACGAGCCGTATGTGCTTTTATTGTTTGAAGTTGGCCACAATTAGTTTATTGTACATTTACTTGGTAGCAAGAATAACGATCTTGTAAGAATGCTTAATTTTTAGGGTTTGAGACAAAAAATTTAAGTTACCAATCAATTTTTCTACTTCCCATTTTGTTTTTCATTACGAAAGGATTTTAAGCTGTTTTATCGACGAATCTTTGATTTAAAGATGGTTAAAAGGCGATTGTTAAAGAAGGAATGTTGCAAGGCAAGGAAATAATAAAAACAGATGAAGTTTTTTTATGAGTTTAGAACGTAAATAGCGTCTAGTTGTAAGGATTAGGGATGTTTTTTTGTTTGGAGAAAAAGAGTGGGAAAAGACGTGATCATTGATCATATTGGAGCGAGTGGCTATGGTGTCGCTAAAACTCCGCGTGGTTTAGTTTATGTTCCTTTCACTTTACCAAGAGAAGTTGCTAACATTTCTTTTCATGGAAAATATGGAAAAATTATCAAATTAAAAGAAAAATCGTCAGAACGCATTGATTCTATTTGCAAGCATTTTAAAAAATGTGGAGGATGCATGCTTCAGCATTGGCATCCTACTGCCTATCACTCTTGGAAGCGGCAACTGGTCGTTATTGCACTAAAAGGACACGGACTCGATGTTGCTGTCTCTCCTTTGATTGAGTGTGGAAATCATAGTCGCAGACGAATTACTTTAACGTCATCGATGATCCGGAAAGATCATAATTTTGGTTTTAATGGTTATTCATCTCATGATGTTGTTACCCTCGAGGAATGTCCAGTCACGTGTTTAGAAATTACATCCAAATTAGACGATATTAGAATATTATGTTCCCTTTTAAACAATCATTCTGAACGCTTTTATGCTACGGTAACATCTGTTGAGAATGGCTTAGATGTTGCCTTGTATGGTTGTATCGTTTTGGATGAGAATATTCGTCAGAAAATGGTTCGTACAGCTCTTTCTTGTGGGATTAAACGCTTATCTGTTGAAGGCGAAGTTTTAGTTGAGCAAGAAAAGCCGTTTGTTTATTTCGGAGATATCCGTGTTGAACTACCTCCTGGTGGTTTTTTGCAAGCGACAGTTGAGGCAGAGAATATCATGGGAAATACTATTTTAGATCATTTAAAAAAGGCAAAGAATGTTGTCGATTTATTTTCAGGGGTTGGAACTTTTACCTTGCGTGTGGCGAAAAAGATGAATGTTCATGCGGTTGAGAATGATGGAGCAGCGTTAGCAAATTTAGATCAGGCAGCACGTTTTGCGACTGGTTTGAAAACGGTAACTTATGAAAAACGTGATCTTTTTCGTTATCCACTGTCTTCAAAAGAACTTGAGTGCTTTGATAGTGCTATTTTTGATCCTCCACGTTCTGGTGCGGAAAAACAGGCACGTGAATTGGCTAAAACAACAATTCCACAAGTAGTAGCTATTTCATGTAACCCTGTTACATTTGCTCGTGATTTATCTCTTCTCATTGCAGGGGGATATATAGTAGAAAAAGTCATACCTATCGATCAATTTTTGTGGTCGCCACATGTTGAAATCATTGCTATTTTAAGCAAGAATAAAACAAAAAAAAGCTGGAAACTTTAAGTTTATTTGAAGTCTATTGAAAAATTTTTAGTTAAATACTTTTTGTGTGTTTTATGAAAGATCTGTTCCTCCAACTGTCATATTATTAATTCGTAGATGAGGCTGCCCGACACCAACGGGAACATTTTGTCCGGCTTTTCCACACATACCAACGCCATTATCAAGTTTGCTATCATTTCCAATCAATGTAATGCGCTTCATAGCTTCTGGTCCATTGCCGATGAGAGTTGCGCCTTTTATTGGTGTTAAAATTTGGCCATTTTCTACTCTATAGGCTTCGGTACATTCAAAGACAAATTTTCCAGAAGTTATGTCAACTTGTCCTCCACCAAATGAAACAGCATAGATACCGTTTTTGAGTGAGGATAAAATTTCTTCAGGTGTTTTATCTCCTCCAAGCATCATTGTGTTCGTCATACGCGGTATTGGTATATGCGCATAAGATTCACGTCGTCCATTTCCAGTTGGACGAACACCCATGAGACGGGCATTCAGCCTGTCTTGCATAAAACCAACAAGTATTCCATTGTCAATAAGAACATTACAATCTGAAGGTGTTCCTTCATCGTCAATGGTTATTGAACCACGGCATTCAGGAATAGTTCCATCATCAACAATTGTAACTCCTTTTGCTGCAACTTGTTGGCCTAAAAGTTCAGAGAAAGCAGATGTTTTTTTACGGTTGAAATCTCCTTCTAAACCATGTCCAACAGCTTCATGAAGCATAACACCAGGCCATCCATTAGCTAACACAATGTCAAATGTTCCTGCTGGTGCAGTTTCAGCTTCTAAATTTACTAAAGCCATTCGTAAAGCTTCATCTGCAGCTTTTTTCCAATTATCTTCTCCGATAAATTTATCAAATGTTTGTCGCCCACCACAGCCATAAAATCCATTTTCACGTCGATTACCATCAGCTACAATCACAGAGATAGAAAGTCGTACAAGAGGACGTATATCACGAGCAAGATATCCATCTGCACGTAAGATTTCAATATTTTGAAGTGAACCAGAAAGAGAGACAGTAACCTGGTGTAAGTTATCATTTTTTTTACGCAAATAGGCATCAATTTTTTGTAACAGTAAACTTTTTTCTTCAAACGATGGAGCATCAAGGGGATTGTTTGGTTTATAGAGTCTTTTGTTTGTTCTTTGGGGGGATGCGCTATAAGATTTTATACAGTTATTGTAGGTAACAGTTTTGGCAGCCTCGCTGGCGCGTTTAAGTGCAGCCACTGATAATTCTCCAGAATGCGCGTATCCTGTTGCCTCTCCAGCAACAACACGTAGGCCAAAACCTATATCTTGGTGAAACGAACCGTTTTTAAGTTGTCCATTGTCAAATAAAAGAGTTTCACTTTCTGTGTATTCAAGGTAAAGTTCACCATCATCGGATTTGTAAAGAGTGTCTTCTACAAGAGATTGTACTTTAGAGGGGGAAACATCAAAATGATCAATTAACGATTTCATACGTTATCCTATTCTTGTTTTATATTCAGAGGTTTTTTATTTTCTCAGTTAAGAAGTAGCAAAGAATGTTTGATATGCAGGTTAAGCTAATGTTTGCAAGCAGTTTTATAATTATTATAGGGCAGCATAGGCATCCTTAAGACCACGAAGATCGATGATTCCCCCGACACCTTTTTCTGGTGTTGTAAAAATAAAACAAGTTGCTTCCTTACCTTCTAAAAAAAGTTTTAGAACGTCACCTTTAAGAAGAGATTCTGCAACGCAATTATCACCGAGACAACGACGATACTCTATTTTTTCAAGATTTTTATCATCAATTTTAATACCAACTCCAGGGCGCAGTTCAACACGAATCGGAACGAAAATACGCATCAATGCTCCTTGGCTTTTGGGAAGTTTGTAAAATACCACGCGAAGAGTAATGTCGTGCCGATTCTGCATTTGTATATCTTGCACAGCTTCACATTGTATATTGAGGGTACCTAGTGGAAGAGAACAAATTCTTGTCCATGCACCATAAGTCTGTGGTACAGGAACATCTTGTACGTTAGAAATTTGTGCGACAGCCTGATCAGGAAAGATATTGTGAAGAACACCATAAAGTGCGCACATAACCGCACCAACAAAGAAAGTTTTTTTTAGCAATTCAACAGTACCACAGAAAAAACTACTCAAACCAAAAAAACACAACTGATTTTCGAATAAAAATCGTAACACACAATCAACGTTTTGCCAAACCATATTATTTACATACACGAAAAAAAGTAAAAAAATAGCATCTTATGGGACAGTTGTGTTTTCTCATCCTTGATAGGATATGTTTTATTTTTCTAGGGCATCCATAATCCTAAATGCATGAAATAATGTGCATTTAGAAGTATATTTTTGTTGCAAAGAGTTCTATCTGTTTCTAATGGGTATATACTAGAAGAGAGACCTCGTATGGCTTTCAAAAGATCTATAATATTAATTGGTTGCTTCATGTGTTAGAAGGTATTCGTCTGTAGATGTCAAGAATAGAAAAGGTCTTTGAATAGAATGTCCGTTTTAGGAGAATCGTCAACTGCGTGTGATAAATCTACACCACTAAAGTCTGGTATTTGTGATTATATTGCATTGTTAAAACCACGTGTTATGGCGCTTGTCGTATTTACAGCTTTGGTTGGATTGATTGTATCATCTTCTTCTATGCACCCTTTTTACGCTTTTTTGGCAATTTTGTGTATTGCTATAGGTGGTGGTAGTGCAGGAGTACTTAACATGTGGTATGATGCTGATATCGATGCTGTAATGGAACGTACCAAAAACCGCCCTATCCCTGCTGGCAGAATCAGCCGTGGTAGAGCGCTTTTTTTTGGTTTATCTCTTTCCTTATTTTCAGTTTTTTTCATGGGAATTTTTACTAATTGGTTTTCTGCATTCTTTCTTGCCTTTACCATTTTCTTTTATGTCGTAATTTACACGATTTGGCTAAAACGTATTACGCCACAAAATATTGTGATTGGTGGGGCCGCAGGTGCTTTCCCACCTATGATTGGATGGGCAGCAGCAACGGGTACAGTGAGTATTGATAGTTTTTTACTATTTTTAATTATTTTTATGTGGACGCCACCGCATTTTTGGTCTCTTTCTCTGTTTGCATCGCTTGATTATGATGCAGCAGGTATTCCGATGATGCCAAATGTGCGGGGTGAATATTCAACAAAAAAGCAAATATTACTCTACACTATTCTTATGTCAATATGTGTTGCTGGGCCTTTTTTTACAGGTTTTGCTGGAATTTTTTATGGTATTTTTTCAACAATTTTGAGTTTTATTTTTATCTATTTTTCGTATCATTTGTGGAAAGCTAATACGCACGATGCTACTATTTTTCTGGCAAAAAAGGTATTTTTCTTTTCACTGTTTTATTTGGCTGCTATATTTGGAATTCTTTTGATTGAATTTCTTGTTTGGTACTTTATCATTCTCTAATATAATGGAATTAAAGAACAAACTTGAAATAACTTTTTTGCTACAGAGTGCTATAAAAGTACTTCATTAGTGTCATTGAGCGCAATTTGTATGACGGTATTTTGCTTGTCTCTTCGCGCTTTTTATATCATGTATAGCATGTTCGTTTATATTTGGTTCAAGGTTATGGATATCAAGGATGATTTATGTCTGTGTACCCCTCTTTAACGATGCGCCTTTGTGGTCCACGTGGATTTTGTGCAGGGGTTGATCGTGCTATTCAAATTGTTCTTCTTGCACTAAAAAAATATGGTTCTCCAGTTTATGTTCGACATGAAATTGTACATAACCGTTACGTTGTTGAAGGATTGCAGCGACGTGGAGCAATTTTTGTAGAAGAACTTGATGAGATTCCGGAAGTTTATCGTAGTCAACCTGTTGTATTTTCTGCTCATGGTGTGCCTAAATCTGTATTAGAAAAGGCACGTCACTATAATTTATTTTATCTTGATGCAACATGTCCATTGGTTTCTAAGGTTCATAAGCAAGCGATACGACACAGACGTTACGGTCGTCATGTTATATTAATTGGTCATTCTGGTCATCCTGAAGTGATAGGAACAATGGGGCAGCTTGAAAAAGAAACTGTTACATTGATTGAAACGGTAGAAGATGCTTTGCGGTATCAACCGAGTGAGTCGGAAAAATTGGGATTTGTAACACAAACGACACTTTCCATTGAAGATACAGCAAAGATTCTTGATGTATTAAGAAGACGGTTTCCTACGATAGAAGCTCCAGCTGCTGAATCAATTTGTTACGCTACTACAAATCGCCAAAATGCCGTTAAAGCAGCGGCATTAGGAAGCGATTTATTTTTAATTGTTGGTGCACCAAATTCATCTAATTCACGACGTTTGGTAGAAGTAGCGGAAAAATTTGGTGCACGGCGGTCTATTTTAGTTCAATCTGTCGATGAAATTGATTTTGATCATTTTGATTCCCTCTCAGTTGTTAGTCTTTCGGCTGGAGCATCCGCTCCTGAAAGTATCGTTAATGAAATTATTGCAGCTTTTCGTGAACGTTATGATGTTAAAATAGAATTGGCTGAAACTGCAGTAGAAACGGAAAAATTTTTGGTCAATCGTGAATTACGTGATGTTGCTTTAACGTCTCAGGATATGGCATTTGTTAACGGTCAGTCTGATATGGTAACAAACAAAAAACTGTGATGCACTAACATTTAGAATGAAAGAGAAATAATGGCAGTCTATACTAAGATTGGTAGGGATGATTTGGAGTTTTTTTTAAAGCGTTATTCAATAGGTTTTCTTCTATCCTATCAAGGTATAGAAGAGGGTATCGAAAATTCAAATTTTATAATTCATACAACAGAAGGGAAGTTTATTTTAACACTTTATGAAAAGCGGATTTTGGAAGATGATTTGCCTTTTTTTTGTAGCCTTATGCAGCATTTTGGAAAGCAGGGAATTTCTTGTCCTCAACCAGTAATTCAAAATGATGGAATGATAATTGGTGAGTTAGCAGGACGTCCTGCTGCTGTTATCACTTTTCTTGAAGGAGAATGGGTTCATCAACCTGATGTACACCATTGTTGTGAAGTGGGTAGTGGTTTGGCTAAATTGCATTTGGCGGGACAAAGTTTCGGATTCAGCAGAAAAAATACACTTTCTATTTTTGATTGGAGACCATTATGGAAATCGTGCCAAACAAAGGAAGATCCTCTGTTAAAAGCATTTGGAGAAAAAATTGATACAGAATTGGCTTTTTTAGAGGAAAATTGGCCATCAAACTTACCAACTGGTATCATTCATGCCGACTTGTTTAATGATAATGTGTTTTTTTTAAATCATCGTCTTTCTGGTATCATAGATTTTTATTTTTCTTGTAATGATTTTCTTGCTTATGACTTAGCGATCTGTTTGAGCGCTTGGTGTTTTGAGCATGGCCATTCTTATAATGTAATTAAGGCACGTATGCTGTTAGAAAATTATCAAAAAATCAGACCATTATCTTCTTTAGAACTAAATGCGACTATTCTACTGGCACGGGGGGCTGCTTTGCGCTTTTTGCTTACACGCCTTTATGATTATTTTAATACACCAGTGAATAGTTTTGTGATGAAGAAAGATCCGTGGGAATATTGGCACAAACTTTGTTTTTTCAGCAATGTTAGTTCATTAAGTGAATTAGGTTTTTTATGATGCCGTATCGAAAAAAAAATGTTGAAATTTATACAGATGGTGCTTGTTCCGGTAATCCTGGAATTGGAGGGTGGGGAGCAATTTTACGCTGGAATGGTCATGAGCGTGAGCTTTACGGTGGAGAAGCACATACAACCAATAATAAAATGGAACTTATGGCTGCGATTTGTGCATTAAAATCATTGAAAGAACCTTGCTTTGTGAATCTCTATACAGATTCAGTTTATGTTCGCAACGGTATATCTCTGTGGCTTGCAAGTTGGAAAAAAAATAATTGGCGTACTGCTTCAAAAAAAACTGTCAAAAATGTAGAGTTGTGGCAAGCACTCGAAAGTGCATGTGCTCATCATATTGTTAAATGGCATTGGATAAAAGGGCATTCTGGTCATATGGATAACGAGCGAGCAGATGAATTAGCGCGTAAAGCAATTTCTGAATATCGTGAAAATGGGTATTTTTTAGCATAGTTTGTGTTTAGAAAAATTTGTATTTTATGTAAATAACATTTCCCTTATTTTTAAAGTTATTTTAAATTCACAATGTGCTATGTCGTGTAAAATAGAAATAGCCTAAATAAGTTAGAATGAAAATTTAGGAGTGTGTACGTGTTAAAGAGTATATTGTAAACAATTAAAGTAAACAGTTCATTTTTTATACAAGTTAAATTGAATCATGTAGGTTAATGGAGAATAACAGATTGATAAAGCAGCGTAATAGATTTTTAGATGGACAGCTGCTTATAGCGATGCCTGGAATGGATGATAAACGCTTTATTCGTTCTGTTATTTATATTTGTGCACATTCTGATGCTGGAGCAATGGGAATTATTCTTAATCAGTTACATAATATTGATTTTCCAGAGCTTTTGCTTCATCTTGGTGTAATAGATAGTTTTCAAAAAAAATATCTTCCTGAGCCTATGAAAACGTTTCCTGTACGCTGTGGTGGGCCAGTTGATCCTTCACGTGGTTTTGTACTTCATTCTGATGATTATGTTTGTGAAGAAACTATTCTGATCGCAGATAAGGTCTGTTTTACTGCAACTATTGATATACTTAAAGCGATTAGTTGCGAACAAGGCCCTCGACATGCACTTGTAGCACTGGGCTATGCTGGATGGCAGGCGGGACAGCTCGAGGCAGAAATTTCTACAAATGGCTGGCTTATTAGTCCTACATCACCTAGTTTTCTTTTTGAAAGCGATTTGAAACACAAATATGATAAAAGCTTAGTTCGCATGGGAATAAACCCAACTTATCTCATTTCTGAAATTGGACATGCGTAGAGAATTTCATTACTTTTTGAATTCCCTATTCTATGAGACTTCGTTATTCTGTGCCTTTACCTTATAAGGGAAGTGACTTTGAACGAGAGTGATTAATTCTTCTATAGAAATTGGTTTGGTGACAAGTGTGCTCTGAACGTATTTGCAACCCTCTTGGCGTAAGAAGATAGCTTCTTTTACACTTTCAACACCTTCTGCTATTATTTGTAAATCAAGATCTTTAGCCATGTTTATAATAGACTTAAGAACAAGTTTTTTCTTGGGCAAATCGATTGAGATGAGTGAGCGATCCAATTTAACCATGTCAAATGGGTAACGAACAAGATAGGCTAGTGATGAATAACCTGTTCCAAAATTATCTAGTGCAAGGTTTATTTCTAGTGCTTTGATTTGTTTAAGGAAATGTGCTGATTGTTCAGGGTTTTTTCTTAAGACAAACTCAGATATCTCTATCATCAAGCGTCCTTTGTTCAGAGGATAACGAAGCAAAGTAGAGCGCAACTGGCTTATAAAGTTCGGATGCACCATCTCCGCACTGGGTAAATTAATTGAAACGAAAAAAGATTGTTGAAAAAACTTTTCTTGTATCTTTGTAAGATCAATAATAGCATTATCTATGATGAATTGTGCTAATTCCATAACAATTTGTTCATTTTCAACGATTTTGATAAAATCATGAACATTCAAATTTCCATAATCAGGATGATGCCATTCTACAATTGTTTCGAAACCAATTATCTGTCCATCTGATAAATTTAAAATAGGATGGTACAGGATCTTCATTTCGTTATTCTTTATTGCATGACGAATATCTTGACCCATGTTGTTATGTTCAAGCCCAAGAGTACGGAAATTAGGGCGAAAGGGTTCGATATGGTTTCCCCCCTTTTGTTTTGCGCGAATCATTGCTAATTCGCTATCATTAAAAATATCCTTAGCAGTTGATCTTCTCTCACTCCATGGAACCAGACCGATTGATATTGAAGGTATAATTTTCTTTTCTGAAAGTGAAATTGGTGCTGATATTGTTTTATGTATATGATTTGCAAATTCTGCAATTTTTTTTGGTTCAGTCTCACTAAGTAAAATGATTGCAAAGCGGTCAGCAGAAAGGCGTGATAGTGTATCTTGAAAATTAATAAGACGACTCAAACGACGCGCAATTATGAGCAGAATAGTGTCACCAACAGCTGTACCTAATTTGCGGTTAATTTGACGAAAATTATCAAAATCAATCATAAAGACGGTTGGTTTAATATTTATGTTTACCTTAGCTAAGGAAGTATAGTTTTGTAATCGGTCAAAGAAAATTTGTTGATTTGGAAGGCCAGTTAAACTGTCATGAATTGCATCATGTAATAAGCGCTCTTCAGCTTTTTTATGGTTAGTAATATTAACGATAGTTCCAATGATACGAGTAATTTTTCCATTTTTTTGCACAGCTGGTCGAGCTCGAAGAGAAAACCAATGATAATATCCACCACCAGAAGAAAGCCGAAAGATTTGATCAATACGTCCTTTTTTATTTTTTAGGATGATATCTAATATGGCTTGAAAACGTTCACGGTCATCGTAGTGCAAGGCTGAAATCCAATTGCGCATAGAACCATTAAGTTTGTGTGATTCAGTGCCAAAGAGTGCGGTCATATCCGGATGCACAACAATTCGATCACGCTCAACATTCCAGTCCCAAATAATATTTCCAGCTCCTTTTGCTGCCAGAACTTGCTGTTCAAGGTCGGAAAATATTCCTTCATGGAATGCATCATTGGAGAAGGTTTGTTGCATGACGGTAAAGCTAATAAGAAGAACAATGAGTACTAATCCACCAGCTAAGGCTGGTTGGATGATATCATTATCTAAATATCCTGCTATGCAGGCATAAGCTCCAAAACACCAGAGACTGATAAGCAACCATGTTGGTATAAGCATGATTGCACGGTCATAGCTTCGGATTGAAAAATAGCTGATAAGAGGAATGCCAATTATAGCGGTGAGCCCAAATGATAAGCGAGCAATTCCAGATGCTCTAACCGGATCATAAATAGCAAATGCTCCAAGTCCGCAGAGAGCTACTATCCATGCAATTGCACCATAACTGAAATGATAGTGCCAACGGTTAAGACATAAGTAGGTAAAAAGGAAAATGAAAAGTGTGGCAGCAAGTGCTACTTCTGTTCCAGCACGCCAAATTGGTTGTGTTGCTAATGTAATGGCAAAGAACTTATTCAAAAAATTGAAGTCAATTCCAATATAAAAAAGAACTGCCCAAGCAACAGCAGCTGTTGCTGGAAATAGCCCTGTTCCACGAACAACGAATAAAACAGTTAATAAGAGTGCCAAAAGACCTGATATCCCGAGAAGAATACCGTGGTAGAGAGTATAAGAATTAATTGCATCTTTATAAGCTTCAGGTTGCCATAAATAAATTTGTGGTAGGTTTTCGGAGTTAAGTTCGGCAACAAACGTAATGATTGCACCAGGATTCAGTGTAATACGAAAGATATCTGAGTTTGCACTGGATTGACGGTCAAGTGAAAAGCCTTCACTTGGAGTTATGGATTGAATGCGAGATGATCCAAGATCTGGCCAAAGAAAGCCTGAATGAGCCATACGATAATGGGGTGCAACGATGAGGCGGTCAATTTGTTCATCGGTTGGATTCGCAAGCGAAAATACTGCCCAGTTACCAGAAAATTTCTCGCTTTTTGCTTGTACCTCAATACGCCATACGACTCCATCTGCTCTTGGTGTAGTGCTTGTTTTAAAGATCGAATTATTCGTACGATGAATCTCTATTGCCTTCGAAAGATCAAGAGCAGCATCTTGGGGGGAAATTTTAACGGGTTCTATTGCTTGCGCTGGTGCAAGGTAGACAAAAAAGCTGATTATTGCCACGAAAATGACATCAATTATTTTACGCAAACTCTTCACAACGTTTCACTCTCAGTACTTCAGAATGTTTAATTTTACTTAGATTTTCAAGAAAATACGCTACATCTTTTGTAGTTTATTTTATGCAATAAACAACCATCATGCCCTTTTAAAATTATATAATTTTGTAAAAAGATAGATTAGATATCAATTTGTCCTAACGCGAATTAAAACTGACGGAATTTATATTTTACAGAAGAAAAATTAAACCATTAGTTTTTACCTTTGCAGGTACACTCCACTCATTAGTGGTTCTTATCACATAAAGTGCTAATTAGATAGTTTTGTATGCTTCTTTGATAAATGTTTCCAAAATTTATTCCGGAAGAAAACTTTTTGTGGTAAATTTTTATGGATGTTTATACAACTTGTACGTACCGTTATAATGTCCCATCGAATGGGAAATATATCAAAAATTTGTATTAAGGTGCTTGAAAAATTTTATTTAGTTTTACCTTATACTGCATGAGAGAATTGATGTTAAATCATCAAAGTTTATGAGAGAGCCAACAGGACCAATGGCCGCTAGTGTTGGGGTAGAATTGATAAAAAGGCGATTGGTTAAATCGGTTAATCTTGCGGGAGTAATGAGCTCTAAGCGCTCAAGTGTTTCGGATATTGGAATTGGTCGGCCGTGGAGAAGCATCTGACGGGCGATGAGGTGCGCTTGAGAAGATGGATTTTCTCGCGACATTATAAGGCTTGCACGATATTGCGCTTGTGCCCGTTTCAATTCATCGAAATGAATGTTTTTACTCGCTTTATAAAGTTCATTAAGAATCACAGGAGCCAGTTCTTGTAGCCTTTCTTGTTCGGTAGCCGCATGAATACCAAAAAGACCTGTGTCTGAAAATCCCCAGTGAAAGGCATAAATAGAATAGCATAATCCACGTTTTTCTCTTACTTCTTGAAATAGACGTGACGACATTCCACCACCAAGAATAATTGAAAGGATTTGTGCTGCATAAAAGTCGCGCGCATGATAGGCACGTCCTTCAAAGCCTAGAACAACTTGTGTATCCATTAAGTCACGATATTCGCGGAAATCTCCACCAACATAATTAGCAAGATTAGCCAAAGGCGCTGTTGAACAAGAGCGAAAGGTTGCAAGACGTTTTTCAACTTCACGCAAAAAAACTTCATGTTCTACAGCTCCAGTTGCAACGACAACCATGCGATCTGCACTATATTGTTTGTCCATAAAATTATGTAGGTCAGCAGATGTAAATGACTGAATTGTTTTTGCTGTTCCCAAAATAGAGCGACCAAACGATTGGTGGCGAAAGGCTGTTTCAGTAAAATGATCAAAAACAGCCTCATCAGGAGTATCATGAGCAGCACCAATTTCCTGAAAAATGACTTGTTTTTCTCGTTCTAATTCACCTTCATCAAACTTTGAACATGTCAAAATATCGGCAAGAATGTCAATGGCAAGAGGGATATCGTTTCTGAGTACGCGTGCAAAATAGGCAGTCATTTCAGTACTTGTTGTGGCATTAATTTCTCCACCAACATCTTCAATATCAGCTGCAATTTGAAAAGCTGTACGGTTTTCTGTTCCTTTGAAAGCCATATGTTCAAGAAGGTGTGCAATTCCATGTTGTGCAGAGGTTTCATTGCGTGAGCCAACTTTAACCCATATTCCTAGCGCTACACTGTCAATTTGTTGCATTGTGTGTGTGGCGATAGTCAAACCATTACTAAGGTGACTGATATCTACACCCATCTATTTTCAACTCCATTAAGAAAACCAAACCTTTTGTTAATATTTGTTAATAAAGGTATTGGAACATTTTTTATTTGAATCAAAATGTAGCCAACATCTAGTAAGATGCACGTGATTTTGAAAAAATATAATCTTTTACTATTTTTTCATCATTAGCAAGACTTATAAAACGTTCTTCGTGTTTCATTAAATCATCCAGAGAAGGTTCCCAAGGAACATCAATATTACAAGTACTTTTAATTTCGTTAGGAAATTTTGCAGGGTGAGCGGTGGAAAGAACAACCATTGGAACATGAGGTTGCTCATTTTCACGAGCTACTTTTAGAGCAACGGCTGTATGTGGATCAATAAGGTATCCATTTTCTTTATAAACTTTATTAATTGTTTGAGCTGTTTCAGCCATGCTGCTTTTTCCAGCTGAAAATAGCGAACGAATATTATGGAGCTGTTTTTTATTAAGCTTAAAATGACCTGTTTTTTTCAAATTTTCCATAGCATTGCAAGTCAATTCTGGATCCCGATCGCTGCTTTCAAATAGTAAGCGCTCAAAGTTAGAAGATACCTGAATATCCATAGATGGTGATATTGTGTACGTTACAGGTCGTGTTTCATAAATGCCGCTGGTCAATGTGCGTGCGAGGATATCATTATCGTTTGTTGCAATAATTAGCTGTGCAATAGGTAACCCCATTTTAGCAGCAACATAACCTGCAAAAATATCACCAAAATTTCCAGTAGGAACGGTAAATGATACAGATCTGTCAGGAGCACCTAGGGAAAGCGCAGATGAAAAATAATAAACAATTTGCGCCATAATGCGTGCCCAATTCATAGAATTAACCCCCAAAAGCGCTTTTTTTTGATGAAAGTTGTGATCGTTAAACATTGCTTTGACAAGAGTTTGGCAATCATCAAAATTTCCTTCAATAGCGATGGCATGAATATTAGGGTTGTGATTGGTTGTCATTTGTCGCTGTTGAATGGAAGATACACGTCCTTTAGGGAACAAAATAAAAACGTCTAAGTGTTTTCTTCCCGCGAAAGCTTGTATTGCTGCTCCCCCTGTATCACCTGACGTGGCACCAATGACTGTTGCACATCTGTTATTTTCAGTAAGAACATAATCCATAAATCTAGAAAGGAATTGCATTGCAACATCTTTAAACGCCAAAGTAGGACCGTGAAAAAGCTCAAGGATAAATTCGTTTGAACCAGTTTGTCGCAATGGACAAACTGCTGGATGGCGGAAGGTATCATAGGATTCAGAAATCATATTTTCAAAGGAGCCATATTCGATTTCATTATTCATGAAGGATGAAAGAATTGTTTTAGCAATCGTTATGTAGGACTGCCCGCGAAGTGCTCGTAATGCATCATGAGATAATTGAGGAAATTTTTCTGGAAGATAAAGGCCACCATCACTTGCTAGTCCAGTCATGCTGATTTCAGTAAAGCCTAAAACGGGTGCTTTTCCTCTAGTGCTAATGTATTTCACGAGACTTTTCTTTCATTTATGTTTTCAAATTTCTACAGACATATATTTCATATTTTTAATAATGTTTAAATTATTAATACACTTCACGTAATTAAGGTATTTTTTAGCATAAATTATCAATTTTAACGCTGATAGACACTTTGTTGTCTCATAATAACCAACGTTATCAATAACGAAGAAAATTATATACGGAAAGCATAAAAACAGCCTTCCAAATTATTTAAGGAAGGCTGTAATTTAAATGTTACTTTAACAACAAGTAGAAGATAATCAAATATTTCAGAATTATTTGCTTCCTTTAACCACAGCTATTAAAATTCCAATCATTGCACTGACTGCAGCCATAATGGATCCAACAGAAAAGCCGAGACCAAAAGCGGCTGTTGTAGAAAGAACTCCTATCGTTATGGGTTCAACTACCTTTTCGATTTTTCCTTCATTCTCTGTTCCTTGATCCAAAAAATTTGAAACGTAAAGAGCGTCCATACTAACGGTTTTATTTATTTTATGTTCTGTTGCGGAAACATAAAAATTTTCTTTTTGCAGCTTGTTGCTTGCATAATTCGCCTGAACATTTACTATCTGTGATAGAAAAAAAGCGAACACTATAAAAACATTTAGTACATAATTTTTAAGCATAATTTTACCTCAAATACTTTTACTTTTAATACAAATTACGAATATGTATGGAATTAAATAAGTTTTAGATATTGAAATATATCAATATTAATGATTATATTGTTCCGACAAAATAATTCATAACAAATTAATTATTTTAATAATAAATGATCATATTATTTTATAATCTACAAAATTAAAAAATAAAAATTGAATTTATTTTCCTATAATGAGTTTTATTATTTTGCCTATTAATGCTCCAATTACCATACCAACTACGCTTGTTACGTATCCAGTTAGCGTTCCTAATCCAAGAGCTCCTATTGTTATGGGTTCAACTACCTTTTCGATTTTTCCTTCATTCTCTGTTCCTTGATCCAAAAAATTTGAAACGTAAAGAGCGTCCATACTAACGGTTTTATTTATTTTATGTTCTGTTGCGGAAACATAAAAATTTTCTTTTTGCAGCTTGTTGCTTGCATAATTCGCCTGAACATTTACTATCTGTGATAGAAAAAAAGCGAACACTATAAAAACATTTAGTACATAATTTTTAAGCATAATTTTACCTCAAATACTTTTACTTTTAATACAAATTGATAAAATATATTTATGGAATTAGTGAATGTACCAGAGAAGATAGGTAAGCATATTCACGAGCAACATTGTTGGCATCATATATATTATTATGTATATTTAGTAAATATAAAAAATACATAATGTATTATTTTTTATATTTTATATAAAGACAATAAAATTATTTATGAATATGTTTTCCATATATGTAGATAGAATTATGATAAAATTTTTATTCTATTCTACTTTAAAATAGCTTATCTTATAAAACTACAATCAAACATTACATCTAGTTCGGTACTAAGTAATAATACCCACATGTTGTGTGTTAGTTTTATTTTATATGAAAATAAGATATTTAAATTTTTATTTTTAGGTTTATACGTTTCTTAGAAACATTTATCTTTAAGTTATATTGCAGTATTTTTATAAGATAAATTGATGACATTTAGTTTAGTGTGGTTGGTGTGTCGTAAACTTTGATACAAGGGCTGAGGTTTGTCCTTATGTGTTAATTGATAAAATTTAGCATTATAATAGGGTATTAGGCTTAATAAGTTTCAACCTACAATAGGATTTTGCAGTATATGCGGTAATATATTTTGAAAAGAGCCTATTCAATTACAATTGGTTGGGTGTTTATTTGTGTCATCATAATGTTATTTATTTCTAATTATATGGCGCTATTCGTGGGAGGACTTTCTAGATGAAAAATGAGATATACAGTTTTTCAGAAAACAAGAAAAATTCAAATTAGATAAAACATTAGGGAGAAAATCTATAAGTAATCACCTAATATGGGGTTTTTATTTTGATTCTTTCCATATTTTCATTGCTTCTAAGACTTTTGGTAAATGATTATGTTTATAGATAATTGTTTCAGCACCAGCATCTGTGAGCGCATCAGAATGATTAAAGTAACTATGCGATCCTCCAGCAAATCCAATGACGCGCATTCCTGCCGTTATTGCAGCGTGTACTCCGTGAATAGAATCTTCTATAACCACGGTGTTTTTTTGCTTTGCTCGTAATTGTTGTGCAGCAAAAAGAAAGACATCAGGGGCAGGTTTCGTTTTTTTTGTTCCCACTTCAGGGGCAGAAAATATTTTATTTTTGCTATCAAAAAGATCATAAAGACCGACTGTGATAAGCATCTCTTTTATATCTTGGCTTGCGGCGTTAGAGCAAATACAATAGGGGTAGCGAGAGCGAATAGCTTCTATTGCTTTCCTTATGCCATCGATAGCGCGTAGTTCAGTTTTTATTTGTTTTCGAAAAATATCTGACATTTTATCTATAAGGTGAACAGAGATTATCTTACCTGTCTCCTGTTCAATTTTTTTGAGAATATCAAAAAAGGTTAGTCCTGTATAACGCTCACTTAATTCTTCAGGCAATATTTCATACCCTTCTTGCCTGAGCAACTGAGATCCAATCTTTGCTGCAAGATACTCAGAATCCACTAAAACTCCATCACAGTCAAAAATAACAAGATCTATTTGAGGCATGATATAATCCTTATTTATATCTGATTACAGCGTTAAGAATATATGGGGGAAAGGCATTGAAAAAACTCTCATTACGTCAAGATATGCTTTGAAAATGATTCTTAATTTGATTGGCGAGTAAGGATATGAGAACAGTGCACTAAAGAAAAGAAAATAAATATCTATTGATGTGGAATTGCTTCTTTTTTTGAAAGAAAAGAATTAAGCGTCAATTTTGAATAAGTTTAACGATACATTTACTCTATATTTATAAGTATGAAACGGTGGTGTGCATCTATAAGTCATTCTGATTATAGGGCAGCTTCGGTTCATTTTGTTGGGTATTTCATGACAGTTATTCAGCTTCAAAAAGATTTAATTCGCACTTCTTCGCTAATGCCGTGGCGCAACAAAATCTTCAAGGGGGATTGTGTTGCAGTATTAGAGAAACTTCCTAAACATTCTGTTGATGTGATTTTTGCTGATCCTCCTTATAACCTACAATTGGCTGGAACGCTGTATCGTCCAGATCATTCTCTTGTCGACGCAGTTGATGATGAATGGGATCAGTTTGAGAATTTTGCTGCTTATGATGCTTTTACGCGCGCATGGTTGCTCTCTTGTCGTCGTGTATTGAAACCGAATGGAACGATTTGGGTTATTGGATCGTACCATAACATTTTCCGAGTTGGTACAGCCTTACAGGATCTAGGTTTTTGGATTTTGAATGACATCATTTGGCGTAAAAATAACCCGATGCCTAATTTTCGTGGGCGTCGTTTCCAGAATGCTCATGAAACACTCATTTGGGCTGTTCGGGATAAAATGGATAAAAAGTATACATTCAATTATGATTCCTTGAAAGCTGCAAATGAGGACGTGCAAATGCGTTCAGATTGGCTTTTTCCCCTTTGTACTGGTGCTGAACGTTTAAAGGATGAAACAGGACGTAAGCTGCATCCAACACAAAAGCCACAAACTTTATTAGCTCGGATTATTATGGCTTCAAGTAAGCCGGGTGATGTTATTTTGGATCCGTTTTTTGGTTCAGGAACGACAGGTGCTGTTGCCAAGCTTTTAGGGCGTGATTTTGTAGGGATTGAACGCGAGCAGCATTATATAGATGCCGCGTGTGAAAGGATTGCTTCGGTTAAGCCTTTAGGTAGACCGGAATTAGCGATTTTAGACAGAAAAAAAGCTGTGCCACGTGTAGCATTTAATAGCTTGTTGGAAGCAGGCTTACTTTATCCTGGAGAAGTTCTGTATGACAGAAAGAAAAAAATATCTGCCATTGTGAGAGCTGATGGTACTCTCATGTATAATGGTGAAGCTGGTTCTATTCACGAAATGGGAAGAAAAGCTCAAGATTCGCAGAGTTGTAATGGTTGGACATTTTGGTATTACAAGGAAAATGGACAGTTGAAGTCAATAGATAACTTAAGAATGATAATACGCTCACAAATGTTAAAAACTGGTGTTTTATGAAAAACGGTTGACTTTGGCTAAACTAAATTGTGTTATTATCTTAAACAAATGGAGTTATTTGGGTTTAAAGAGATTAGGGATTGCTACAGAAATAGCTTTTTTCATAACAGTTGGAAGAGCTTCTTCGGTAAGATGCTGAATGTCACACCACCAACCATTTTTACGTTGCACTTGATGGACGTCGTTAATACAGTAAACGTTAAGTTTTAAGGAGAAGTGAGTAAAAACATGTGTAATTTGTCCTTTAAACTGCCAATTAGCAGTGAGGGGGGCGTTCTTAAATTCGTCTTTATCATTTATTCCAATATTGTTAGGAATTTGTGTCATCCCTTTGAGTAGTTTTTCCTCCTGTCTTTTTTCCAAATAAATTTGTTTATTTTTATTCAACACGACAAAAGCAGAACCAGTTTGTAAAGGGCGTTTTTTTTTGGGTGATTTGATTGGAAATAATTCTGCTGTTTGCGTTTTTGATGCTTTGCACAAATCTTGGAGAGGGCAGAGTGAGCAGGATGGTTTATATGATGTACAAATAGTCGCTCCAAGATCCATCATAGCTTGAGCAAAGTCGCCAGGGCGGCTTAAAGAAGTAATCTTTTGTGTCGTTTCCTTAATTTCAGCTTTTGCCTTAGGTAACATTGAGGTGATAGCAAATAAACGAGTCACAACGCGTTCAACATTTCCGTCAACAACAGCTACAGGGAAATTAAAAGCAATTGCGGCAATGGCTGAGGCAGTATAGTCCCCAATACCAGATAGGGTACGCAATGCTGTTATGGATTGTGGAAATTTTCCTTTATAATTTTCAATTAGCTGATGAGCACAAATTTTAAGGTTACGTGCGCGTGAATAATAGCCAAGGCCTGCCCATGCTTTCATAAGGTCATCTTGTGAAGCTTTCCCTAAAGAGGATAGGTTAGGCCAAAGCCTTAAAAACTTTTCGAAATATGGTTTTACAATCTCGACAGTTGTTTGTTGAAGCATTATTTCAGAGATCCAAACTTTGTAAGGATCAGGGCGGATTCCTTGCACTTGTTCTTTAGGAGAAACACGCCATGGCAAATGTCGATGATTCTGATCGTACCAAGAAAGGAGGCGCGAAGAAATTTCACACATAGTTATTCTCAATCATAGGAAGTACAAAGTGCAAAAGAAAAAACATTTATTTTGAATTTACAACTCATTTTATCGTTTATTGTATGATTTCTGATTAGGCAAGCATCAGATCAATATTCGTAAGTTTTTGAAAATAATAGCACTTGGATAGAAAAAAATATTATAATTTGGTAAATGATTTTATTATGATCCGTAAAAAGAAACAGTATAAAAGATGCGATTTTTTATCTCTTTCTGAGATGACAGCAGAGATTCTTGATCCAATTTTACGCAGACGAATGGGTTTGAGTGTGGAGCTCATAGAACATTGGTCACAAATTGTAGGCTCTGATATTTGTGAATGTACAACACCACTTAAGATTATTTGGAGGCGTCGAATAGATCAAGATGAAGTTTTTCATCCTGCAACACTTGTTATTGCTTGTGAGAGGGGTATTTCATTAAAACTGATGCATAAAACAGGTGAATTGCTCCATAGAATTAATGTTTTTTTTGGGTATGCTGCTATCGATCGCATAAAAATTGAGCAGAGATATATATCTGTTTTTACAGATGATCTTCTTGAGAAGTTCGTTCCAAATGAAAAAGATAAAAAACACGTAAAAAAAATGCTTAAAGAAATTGACGATGAAAGATTGCATAGATCGTTGTATGAACTTGGCTGTTGCATTTTTGCAGAAAAAAATAATAGATAAAAAGCGAAATCTCTTTGTAATTTTAATATATGAGGAGATATTATATCCTTATCCTTGTAACAACATAAAGAAAAGTATTGCTTATGACAAACTATTTTTCCTTTCTTTTTCTCACAATAGCTGCTTTCTTAATTACAACTGCACAAATCAATGCAGAAACTAATTTATCTAGTGGAGGTCAACCGGTTGCAATTGTTGATATGGCTCAGATTCTTCAATCTGGTAGGGTTAAAGATAAAATTGAGGGAGCAGAGAATGCACCAGTGGTAATTGTTGAATATGCCTCATTGTCATGTCCGCATTGTGCGCATTTCTACAATAATATACTTCCTAAAATACGCAAAAAATACATAAAAACAGGGAAAGTAAAACTTATTTTTCGCGAGTTTGTTTTTGATCCCCGAGCTGCTGCGGGTTTCATGTTGGCGCGATGTGCTCCAGAGGATCGTTATTTCCCTTTGATAGAGGTTTTATTTCAGAAACAGAATGATTGGGTCTGGGAGAGGAACGTTCTAGAACCATTGAAAAAAATTGCTTCAATGGCAGGTTTTACAGATGAGAGTTTTAATGCTTGTTTGAAAAATCAAGCTATTTTAGATGAAATTCATGCCTCTTTTAATCGTGGAAAAGAACTTGGTGTCACGGGAATTCCTACTTTTTTTATCAATGGCCAGAAGTATGAAGGGGCTATGACAAAGGAATCTCTTTTTTCAGTAATTGATAGTTTTCTTTAAAATTCAATCTTCTCTTTTTGGGAAAGTATACATTGCAGTTTGTGATTGTTGCTTTTCATCTTTAAGAAGAATTTATTTTGTATACTATCCGATTTTATACATTGATAAAGCAATATTTTCTTTGATTTAGCCAATTTTGAATCGAATCATTTCTTTTGATAATTAGCTCAGATCAAATGATGTTTTGATGCTGATATGGGAGGATTTACACAATGGCGAAATGGGTTTACAGGTTTGGTAATGGCAAGGCAGAAGGAAGTTCTAGAGAGCGTAATCTTCTCGGTGGCAAAGGAGCTAATTTAGCAGAAATGAGTAATCTTGGATTGCCTGTTCCTCCTGGATTCACTCTTACAACGGAGGTGTGTAATTTTTACTATGAGCACGGCAAATCATATCCCAAAGAATTGAAAGAATCTGTTAAACAAGCGGTAGAGTATATTGGTAAGCAAACTGGTCGTGAATTTGGCAATGCAAAGATGCCCCTCTTACTCTCTGTTCGCTCAGGGGCTCGAACTTCTATGCCAGGCATGATGGATACAGTTCTCAATCTCGGTATCAACGATGAAACTGTTCAAGCAATTGCTTTACAAACTAACAATGAACGTTTTGCTTATGATAGCTATCGTCGTTTTATTCAGATGTATTCTGATGTTGTTTTGGGATTGGATCATTTGTGTTTTGAAGAAATTCTTGATGAATCAAAAGTACGCAATGGTTATAATTCAGATATAGAAATGACGGGAGATGATTGGAAAGGGATTATTTCTTCTTATAAAGCATACGTTGAAGAAAAGTTAGGTAAACCTTTTCCACAAGATCCTGAAGAACAGTTGTGGGGTGCAATTGGAGCAGTTTTTTCAAGCTGGATGACGGTTCGTGCGGTTACTTATCGTCGTTTGCACAATATTCCTGAGAGTTGGGGAACAGCAGTTAATGTACAGGCGATGGTGTTTGGCAATATGGGTGATGATTCGGCTACAGGCGTTGCATTTACACGGAATCCGTCAACTGGGGAAAAAGAACTTTACGGTGAATTTTTGGTTAACGCGCAAGGAGAAGATGTTGTTGCAGGTATTCGAACCCCCCAAAATATCACAGAAAGTGCGCGTATTGTTGCAGGTTCAAATAAGCCATCTCTAGAAAAAATTATGCCAGACTCTTTTTCAAAGTTATGCCAGATTGCACAAAAGCTTGAACAGCATTATCGGGATATGCAAGACCTTGAGTTTACAATTGAAAAAGGAAAATTGTGGATGCTTCAGACACGTTCTGGCAAGAGGACAACACGTGCGGCTTTGAAGATAGCAATTGAAATGGTTCAGGAAGGTTTGATAAGTCGCGAGGAGGCAATAATGAGAATTGAGCCAAAATCACTTGATCGGCTTTTACATCCAATGCTTGATCCAAAGGCGAAGCGTTGCATTATTGCACGTGGCTTGCCAGCTTCTCCTGGTGCAGCAACTGGTGAAATTGTTTTTACTTCAGAAGAGGCTGAAGCTGCATCAACTGGTGGTCGCAAAGTTATTTTAGTACGTGTAGAAACAAGTCCAGAAGATATTCATGGTATGCATGCTGCAGAAGGAATTTTAACGACCAGAGGTGGTATGACAAGTCATGCGGCTGTTGTAGCTCGTGGTATGGGAAAGCCGTGCATTTCTGGTGCAGGAAATGTGCGGATTGATTATAATACAAACACAATGTTTGCTTCAGGACAGAGTTTTAAAAAGGGCGATGTGATTACAATTGATGGTGGAAGTGGAGAGGTTTTAAAAGGAAAAGTTGCTACGTTACAACCTGAGCTTTGTGGAGATTTTGCAAAATTGATGGAGTGGGCTGATGGAATTCGAAGGATAAAGGTTCGTGCTAATGCTGAAACACCATCTGATGCACGTATGGGGCGTTCTTTTGGTGCTGAAGGTATAGGTCTTTGTCGGACAGAGCATATGTTCTTTTCTGGTGATCGTATTGTTGCTATGCGGGAAATGATTTTAAGCACCGACGAAATTGGTCGCCGCAAGGCACTGAATAAACTTTTACCTATGCAGCGTTCAGATTTCACAGAATTATTTGAAATTATGCATGGTTTGCCAGTGACCATTCGATTATTAGATCCGCCATTACATGAATTTTTACCAAAAACGGATGCAGAAATTTTTGATGTTGCGAAGACTATGGGAATTCCTACTGAAACACTTACTGAACGTGTTCATCAGTTACATGAGTTTAATCCCATGCTTGGTTTACGTGGATGCCGTTTAGCAATTACTTATCCTGAAATTGTAGAAATGCAAGCACGGGCGATTTTTGAAGCAGCAGCGCAAGTTGCTCAAAAATCTGAAACTTCTGTTATACTTGAAATCATGGTACCACTTATTGCGCTAAAATCTGAATTAGATTTTATTAAATTTCATATTGATCAGGTAGCTCATGAGGTAATGAAGGAAAAGGGAAGCAGTATTCAATACATGGTTGGAACGATGATTGAGCTTCCAAGGGCAGCTCTGCGAGCAAAAGAGATAGCAGAAACAGCAGAATTTTTTTCATTTGGAACAAATGATTTAACACAAACCACTTTTGGTATTTCACGTGATGATGCGACTCCATTTTTAGCTACTTATCTTCAAAAAGGACTCTTAAAACAAGATCCTTTTGTGTCAATTGATCGTGATGGAGTAGGGGAGCTTATCACTATTGCAGCACAGCGCGGGAGGTCACAGCGTAAGAAAATTAAGTTGGGAATATGTGGCGAACATGGGGGAGATCCTGCTTCTATTGCTTTGTGCGAAGAAAATGATTTGGATTATGTTTCATGTTCTCCTTTTCGGGTTCCTATTGCGCGGTTAGCTGCAGCGCAGTCGGTGATTGCGAGAAGGACATAAGGGGGGGGAAAAGGTATTTTCATCACGTTACGATTATGGCATGTGGATTAGAATTACTAATAGGCTTTTAGTTTATTTTTGGAGGAAAATTATGGTGCATTATTAGGCTATACGAATTTAAAAGGTGAAAATATGATACTTCAAGTATTGATAAAAGATACAAGACGTAGGTTGAGTATTTTAAACTTCTGTGCCTATAAGGGTGAGCGTGTGTTTAATCCAGCAAGCCGATTTTATGCATTTTTACTAAAACTGTACGATTAATCTTACCAGTTACAGGAAGGTTAAACATTTTTTGAAATTGTTTTAGGGCATCTACAGTTTTTTGATCTTCTACACCTGTAATATTCACTTCGTGGTTACCAAAAATGCGTAAGGCGTGCTGCACTTTTTCAATCTCTGTAGTGGGAGGCTTTGAAATGATTGTTTGTGTGTCAGATAGATCTTTACTTTTTTTCCCCTCATTTGCTGGTTCTATTTCACTTTGTTGAATTAATACTGCAATTTTATCCGTTGTATCTTTTGATAAAGAGATATTTTTTATTTTGTTAGCATTCTGCTTTTTCCATAATGCTATGGCACGGCGTGTTTTAGGTCCTTCTATTCCATCCAGAGAACCAGTATAGAGTCCTAATTTCGCTAGTTTTTTCTGAATTTTTAATGTGTTTTCTGAAGAAAATCGTAAAGATGAACTGTTTTGTGGATTTCTTAATTGAGTTTCTAATTTTTTTGCATAAAAAGCAGAATTTTTTGCTGTGTTTGAAATAGATTTTAGTTCTATTTGAGTAAACACACCTTGATGTTCAGTCATTTGCGAAAATAAAGCATTAAATAAAATTAATACGAAACTAATAGTAAAGATAAAAAGTCCAATAATCAACAAAGTGTTTTTGCATGCATAATAATAAATCTTCTTTGCTATCCAAAAAAGAAAACGACTACTTATGAGAAAAAATGTTATAATAATACTGCGTTGTATACGCTTTTTCATAACTTTTTTTTTGTGTATTTTTCGTCTTTTTGCCATTGCCTTTATTTTTTACTGCTAGTTTCGAATTGTCTCTTAAAAAGAAATCATCACAAACTATTCTTTATTCTTGTCTACACTTTTAGTCTTAGTTCACGCAAAGAAAGCCTATAGCAACACGATACGATCTTATCTATCAATGTAATTATTTCATATCAAATACTTTTTAAAACGGTGATGCATATATTTTTTGATTCTACCATTTTTGCATATATTAAGAAGTATTTAAGATCAAGTTTAAGCCATTTCCCTGTAATTCCGTTACACCTGTAGTGATACATAAACCTCTTGAATACTTTTACATGCATGAATTTATGTTTTCATGCAGCAACACTCCCAGCATAATGGCTCCACGATATTTTATTATTTTTCAGTAGTTAAGTCCACTCTGCTAATATTCAATAAATTTCGTAAATTTAAGTTAAAGTTTTTTGCAGATATCCACAAAACAAAAAATGATATGTTCAATTCGCTTAATTTTATGGCTATAGGTTCTTGAAATTTAAAAAATTAAAGAAGATTAAGCAGTATTCCAATTTTACGCATTCTCCAAATTGCACTTGCTGTTTGTTTATTATCAGTGTTGCTAGCGTCTCATTATTAAGCGATGAAAATTTGCAGGATGTTTAAACGCTTTTTTGTACATTTTTGACGCTAACTCATTTACAGAATGAATAACGCGTTCTGTTTGTATAAGAGAAAAATTATATATGTTTTTACAACATAGGTAGTGAAAAGGTCATAAAAAAAATCTAATTTCGTAAATGCTATTTTGTCAATCTTTCATAAAGAAGCATAGCATAGACTTCTACTTTTGTTTCATTTGTAATTGAGATACACTAGTTTTCTATGATACGTTCTTTAATAAAATTATCGTTTCTGCTGTTTTTTATTTTTGTTGCTATTTCATTTTTTGCAGCAAAGAAGAGTAGTCACCATTCTTTTATTCTAAAAGACAGTGAAACCACAATGAGTGATGTCATCATTGTCTTTAAGGAAGTTTTAGCGGATCTAGGGACGTTCTGTGAACGCCATATAGAAACCTGCAAAACTGGAAAATCTTTTTTAAATTCACTTGGTCAGCGTGCACATCACGGTGCAAGAACTGCTTACGAATATCTGAAGAGCCTACTAGATGATAAAAGTATCACTCAACCAGAAAGTTCTTCTCCAGAGAAGGGCATGCATAAGCCTACACAAAAACAGAATTATTTAACACCAACTTAAAATAAAAGCTCTTACGTTTGCTGTTACTTCATGTTAAGCGAAATAGGTATTTATCTGTCAACCAAATGCACAAACACAATTAACAAAAAACAGGACTAAGGTTATGGCAGAAACGATTGATGATATTATAGAAAATTTTTCTTTTTTGGATAACTGGGAAGATCGCTATCGCTATGTGATTGAACTTGGCCGTGAATTACCACCTTTTCCAGAAAGTGCGCGAAACGATTCTCATAAAGTTCCTGGTTGTGTTAGCCAAGTATGGCTTATAGCTTCGCATGATAATTCAGAAAATCCGATGTTAACATTTCATGGTGATTCTGATGCCCATATTGTGCGTGGGCTCATATATATCCTTCTTGCTTTTTATTCAGGTAAAAGAGCTTCTGAGATTCGTAACGCTGACGCTGAAGGTTTCCTTGAAAAACTCGGTTTAAACGAAAATCTCACGCCACAACGATCAAACGGACTTAAATCTATGATTGAGCGCATTCGCAATGAGAGTTACCTATAAGAATTAGTCTTTTACCAAGGAAATATCATAGAAAATATTCTTGATAAAAGTGTTTCTATACCTGATATAATCATTTTAAAAAACGTGATTACTTACTCTTTTTTCTTTGACTTTTTCGTCCAAGTCCCATTTTTTTTGCTAGTGCTGAACGTGCTTTAGCGTAATTAGGTGCGACCATAGGGTAAGAGCTATCCAATTGCCATTTTTCACGGTATTCATCTGGCAACATTCCATAATGTGTCATAAGATGACGTTTTAAAGATTTAAACTTTTTTCCATCTTCAAGGCAGATAAGGTAATCTGGGAAAATGGAACGCTTCGGGTTAACGGCAGGCCTTTGCTTTTCAATTTCAACTTCGGTCAACTCCGTATTTCCTGCTTTTAGGAAAGCAGCATGAACATCAGAAATCAAACTTGGCACTTCAGTTGGTCGGATCGAATTATTACTCACATAAGCAGCAACAATATCGGCAACCAATGTAATAACTAAATTGCTTTCAGTCTCTAAGACTGGATGATGTTCCATTCTTGTTCCCTTTAATTTAAAATAGAGATATAATTTGCACTTATACTCGTGATACAGAGATCCCATGCACGTAGATTTCATATTGTACAAAAATCTTTTTTGTCAATTCAATTATTCTACAAAATCGCTTAAACACAAAAAAATCAAACAAATTCCTCTTTTTTGTCATAATATATGATAAGAAAAACTATCTTCTTTCTTTTTATAATATAGTTTTTTTTATAGAATATCATGCCTAAGATATAATATATGGCATGCTTAGTTATTTTATATATAATTTAAAAATAAAATTATTAAATGAAGAAAATGAAATTATTAAGTGAATAAATGCAATTTATAAAATAAACCTTTAATTTTATGCACTTATTCTATCATATTTTTAATATTTTATATGAGAAAGCATTAATTTAATTTAATGATTGTATTTTTTAAACATAAAAAACGACATAAACGACTTTTAAAAAAAAAATCAGCAAAAGTGCAGTGAACAAAATAAAATGTACAAAATAGACACAAAATGACATAAAAATAGAACCAGAACAACATACTCTTAATGCATCATTATGATATCAATTTTCTTCTTCATATGAGTGGCACTATCTTAAGTACATTTATCTATTTTAAAATATATCTTATTATATTTTCGGTAGCATTTTTTGTTAGTTAGAGTAAAAATTTAATTTGTTTATCGAAGGGTATGTTGCATAATTTTTTTATCTGAATGGCATTACGCTTATAAAAGGATGTCTACAATATGTAATAAGTGGAAATAAACAGCATAATGACCATGAACTTACTTCAGATCTGTTTTGTAAGAGATTTTGATTTGAATATTTCCGATATTAGCTGTTATTGTATAGGCAGTGTGATTCTAACATATCAGTAAAACTATCAATATATTTTACAGAGGATCGTTTATGACTTGCTCTTCGGTATTTCCCCCAAAGGCATTAAAAATTGTTCATGAAGAAATTCATCATGGTATTTGTCGCAATGATCCTTATCATTGGTTACGAGCATCCAATTGGCAAAATGTTTTTAAAGATCCTAACTGTCTTAATAAAAGTATTCGAGATTATCTTGAAAAGGAAAATGCTTATCAAACTGCTCAAATGGCTGATACAAAATTATTACAAGAGTTGCTTTTTTCTGAGATGAAAAGTCGTCTCCAAGAGGATGATAGTTCTGTTCCTGTGAAGCGAGGCTCTTTTTCTTACGGATTTTCTTATATTTCTGAAGGTCAACAACCGCATTATTTTCGTACGTTACGGGATGGAGGAGAAAAAAAGGTTTACCTTAACGGTGATTCCTTATCTGAGGGAAAAGAATATTTCAGTTTTGGTTCTGTCCAAGTATCTCCTGATCATACACATGTGGTATGGACTTATGATGATAAGGGATCAGAGTTTTATACGGCTAAAATTCGCAATTTAGAAACACTATCTGATTGTTCAGACATAATTACTGATACATCTGGGCAGATTGTTTGGGATGCTAAATCAGAAGGATTTTTTTATACTAAGATGGATAAAAATCATAGACCTTCTGAGCTCTATTATCATCGATTAAATACGGATCAATTGCAAGATAAGCTCATTTTTTATGAGGATAATCCAGGTTTTTTTTTACATGTAAGTGGTTCTAAGCTTAACGACGTCATTTATGTTCATATTCATGATCATGAAACGTCAGAAATTTGGCTTATTTCGGCTGAAGAGCCTGTTGCTACGCCTAAATGTGTACGAAAGCGACAAAAGGGGATTGAATATTCACTCACGGAAGGTGGAGATGTTTTTTACGTTCTTACCAATATAGATAATGCGAAAGATTTCAAAATTATGGTGGCGCCATACACATCTCCGCAATCAGAAAATTGGTCTGAGTTTTTGCCACATGAGCTTGGGCGACTAATTATATCTCATGATGCCTATCAAAATTTTCTTGTTTGGCTTGAATGTTTTGAGGGACTTCCCCGCATAAAAGTGATGGAACGTACAACTGGAGAAATTCATTCCATTTCTTTTACAGAGGAGGCTTATTCTTTGAGCTTACAAGGTTCTGCAGAATATGACAGCCAAACTATTCGCTTTTCTTATTCATCGATGACGACACCTGATCAAATTTATGACTATGAGATGAAAAGTCGCAAACGAATTCTTCTAAAGATGCAAATAATTCCATCTGGGCATAATAAAGATGATTATGTGATAAGACGCCTCATGGCAACTGCGGATGATGGTGAAAAGATACCTATTTCACTTTTTTATCATAAGACGATTTCTCTCAATGGTAGCGCACCTTGTCTTCTTTATGGCTATGGTGCTTATGGTATTTCTATTCCTGCTAGTTTTAATAGCAATGTTCTTTCTTTGGTTAACAGAGGTTTTATTTATGCTATTGCTCACGTTCGTGGAGGAAAAGAGAAAGGAGTTGAATGGCATGAAAAAGGAAAGCATCTTTTTAAATACAATACATTTACAGATTTTATTGCTTGTGGGCGCTATCTTGTAAACAATCAATTTACTTCCCATGATCGTCTTATAGCTCACGGTGGTTCAGCAGGAGGAATGCTGATGGGAGCTGTTGCAAATATAGCTCCGCAGGATTTTGCTGGCATCGTAGCCAATGTACCTTTCGTTGATGTTTTAACTACGATGTTGGACTCCTCACTACCACTTACCCCACCAGAATGGCCAGAATGGGGAAATCCTCTTGAATCAAAAGAGGATTATAACCTTATTGCATCTTATTCACCTTATGATAACATTAAAGCTCAAAGATATCCATCTATCCTTGTTATAACAGGATTAACTGATCCTCGTGTTACTTATTGGGAGCCTGCAAAATGGGTAGCAAAATTGCGCGATTTAAAAACAGATGACAACACAATCTTATTGCGCATTAACATGGATTCAGGTCACGCAGGCGCTGCTGGACGTTTCTCTAGGTTAGAAGAGGTCGCATATATTTACGCGTACATTCTAAAAATAGTGAGAAGAATCAATGTTAATTTAGAAACTGTTTCTTTATTAAAAGGCTCCACGATTCAATAAATGTGAAGCCTTAGCAATTATACAAGGCATTGTGAAAAAAATCTAAAGTCCAGATTTTTCGTAAAGCTCTAAAACATAGTCCCAATTAATTAAGTTATCTACGAAAGCTTCAGCGTATTTGGGACGCGCATTGCGATAGTCAATGTAATAGGAATGTTCCCATACATCGATACCTAAAATAGGATAAGCACCATGAACTAAAGGATTTTCACCATTGGGTGTTTTCATAATTTCAAGCTTACCATTTTTAACAGCAACCCACGCCCATCCAGAACCAAATTGAGTACAAGAAGCAGCAATAAAGTCAGTACGAAATTTATCGTAGCCACCTAAATCAGATTTAATAGCATTCGCCAATTTTTCAGGCAGTTTTTTACTGCCACCACCTTTTTTCATCCAGTGCCAAAAGTGGTGATGATTATAGCATTGAGCAGCATTATTAAACAAACCAACATTCTGTCCAAAGCTTTTTTTAATAATATCTTCAAGGCTCTCATTTTCTAAGCCTAATTCTTTTACAAAATTATTGGTATTAACAAGATAAGCGAGGTGATGCTTATCATGATGGTATTCTAGCGTTTCGCGTGACATATAAGGTGAAAGAGCGTCATAATCATACGGCAATTCAGCCAATTCAAAAGCCATTTAAAATCTCCTCGATTTCAATTGTTGAGCTTACTCCACGAACATAATCCAGCATTTACAGCATTTTAAAGCAAATATTGAATATTCGTCCGCATCGGTTTAAATTTAATGAATTTCTGCTTGATAAAGTTATTTTCTCAAAATTCTCTTACTTAATCAATTACAATATCACTAACTTATATAATTCCTTTTCGGAAGAAATTTCTATATCCGTTTCCTAAGAAAAATACAACCATCCTCTTTAAGGGATGAAGAGTAAATTTCAATATTTATGGGCGTTTTGATTAAGCATTAAAAAATTGTTTAAAATATTTTACAAAGTATCCTTATTTACTAATTTTTTCCAGCTTATTTATTGAATAATTTGTTGTTTTTTGTACATAAAATTGGAAATAAATTATTTTTGTTTATTTATAGGTCACAATTGATTTTTTACATTAGGATATTACACATAAATCGAATGGTAGTTTTCTTATTTACACATATTGGTTTATTAGCTCTGCTGTGATAATTCTAGTATATTCTCTTCATGTTTGTCTTGCCATGTAATTTTTTAAAAAAGTGTTCACGCTAGATATATAAACGTTAAGAATGCGATAAAAGAAAGTAAAAAACATCAACGTACAGAATCTTTTAGTTCTTTTTTTATCTTATTTTGGCAGTTAAGCCTTGGATGCATTAAAAAGCACAATAATCTGTGGTTAACAACAGTGTATAAAACATACCATATAAAGTACAAAATTAGCATTTTATACCTATAATGAAATAAGCAAATAAAATATTAAGGTACAGAAAATAAAAAACAATTTATTAGATATATGGATTTATTTTTTAAATTATAAACAATCTCTAATTTCAACAGTAGATTTTTTGTCGTTGTAGACAGGTTGATTGTATGACAAAAAAACAAGAGCTTTGATTTCAGATATTGCGTACAATCATTGTAATTGCTATAAGGTGCAAACGTATGCACGAGGTTTTTTTTTGGGGTATAGCCAAGCGGTAAGGCACCGGTTTTTGGTACCGGCATTCCCTGGTTCGAATCCAGGTACCCCAGCCAAGATCTGGTGAAATCAGCGAGTTTCGTATAACATGTGATGTTGATTTCGTTGAGTTATTTTCAATATCTCAAATCTTGTTATAGTTTTAGTATGATTCTGTTGCAATTTTTTCTGTCTGCTTTTTTGATACGAAATTATGCTATGCTATCCCCTACTTATTTAGAGAAATTTTAAGTTATGATACTTTTATTTCTGAATTTGTTGCATGTGTTTTTGCAGTCTGGGAAGGAATTTTCAGAAAAGCATATGTTTTAAAATTAGCTCTTCTTTGTCTTTTTAGGAATGGTATCGTATGCCACATTTTTTTAGTCGTACACTGTTGGACCGTATGCAAAAGGATATCAACCAGGATACGTTTTTGCAGCATGAAACAAATCACGAGAAAATATCTGCTACTAAGCAGTTGAATTTACTAAAATGGAGTGTAGAGCATTAACTTTATTAAATTAAGTCTCTTAGCATGCAGCACATAAAAAGAATTTTTCCTATAGTAGTCTTTGAGTCTAATTTTTCAGAATTTCTTTTTAAAATTATCTTAATTATATATTTGAATAAGTTCAATCAATAAATTGAATTTATTCATAAAAATATCATTTTAATAAATTCATAGACATGGCTTTGTATTTATTTAAAATGGATAGTATATTATCTTTGTCGTTTCCTAAGGATGATAATACTCGAGAAATGGTAGGAATAATATTTTTTGTCACAGGGCGAGCATATAAGTCTTCCATCGTAGCTCCTTGGCTGCCAATCCCTGGGCTGAGCAACAATGCACTATTAAGTGTTTCATAAAAATTATCAGGCAAATTTGCTTGCGTTGCACCAACAACAGCACCACAGGGTTTTATATCAGGATAGAGTTCTGTATTGATTTTCTTAATATCATTCGCTAAATGTTGATACAAAGCTACATTGTTAACCAGAGCGCTCTGAAAATATCTTCCCTCTGGATTTGAGGAAACTGTTACAACAAAAACGTAAGCACCACTTTTTGCTGCTGCATTTATCAAAGGCAAGAGAGTATCAAATCCAAGAAAAGGGGTTGTTGTTACTGCATCCACCCTTAGCTTACTTTCCATATCAAAATATGCTTGAGCATATCCATCCATTGTTGTACCTATATCACCACGTTTTGCATCTAAGAGAATTAAGATATTATTATCGCGACAGATGCTGATAACCTTTTCCAGTACTTTAAATCCTCCAGATCCAAATCTTTCAAAAAAAGCAAGCTGTGGTTTTATGATAGCCAATTTTCCAACTAAAATATTGAGATATTCGATGCAATATTTTTCAAGAGCGTCTAAATTATCGCGACCACACCATGCTTCTAGAGCTTCAGATGTAGGATCTAATCCAACGCACAAAGGGGAATATACTGCAGATAGATTTTTAAATTTACTAATAAATGATACATTTTTATTCATGGCTCAAATAAACCTTACTACAGCATTGTATTTGATTATGGATTAAAGTAAAAGAAGCGGTTCTATAAACTACAAGAAGTCGCCCATACATTTTCGACGCAAGTCAATATATTTCATAAATTTTCTTAATAAAAGATATTTTTTCTTTGTATCTTAAAGTTGAACCGTTCCTTTTTGAAATTGTTCCATGACGCTAATTGATGATAAATTAAGACAGTAGGAAATATTACTATTTGGAACAGATCAATTTAATTTTATTACGCTTTTGGCAGAACAGCTCCCGTTAATAAGAGTAAAAATGCATTTTTTACTCATCATTTTCAGAAAGAGGAAGTGAAGCTACTTCTGTATCGAGTGCATCCATGAAGTTGATAATAAAAGTTGCATTTGTGCCAAAATCTCTTGGTAAATGGCGTGAAGCAGAGCGCATATCAACAAAAGTAGTATCTCCTTCATCTATTAAGCGAATTATAATGTCTGAAACAAAGCCAAGATAAAAAGTTTTTGCTACGGTTTCGATATAAAGCTCATCTTCTTCACCTTTGAACTCTCTCTGAGCAATAACGGGCCAATCATACGCTGCTAAAACATTGAGAATGGATTTTCGAATACGATCAGGCGAGCCATCATAACGGCGCCCTGACATTTCTGGCCATTTGCTCATCTGCAATGTTTCCTGTTCAATTAAAATATTTTTGAGAGGTAAAGCATTACTAGGGCGCACAGTTTTGAAAAAAGCTGGAGGTCTTCGTGTATCGGTCGAAATATCATGAAGAGCCGGAAAGGTAAACCAAAACCAAAAAAATAGTACTAATGGTGTGGCAGTTACAAACGAATAAAGGATACCTCTTAAAGCCTTCATTCCACCTTGAATTCCATGTAGCCATAGACTGTAAAGAGCTTTTATAGCAAGGAAAAGAGAAACAATAATACAGCAAGAAGAAATTACTATCAAAATTATAAAATCTGTGAAATTAATAGCAGAGAAGCGCTGTAAGAGTATTGCAAATAATAAAATCAATAATGCTAAACCACCAAAACGTGGCGACCATACTGCTGCCTTTGAGATGAACCAAACATACTTTTTTTTCATTAAACTTTTTCCTTAATATTGAAGCATGAAAAAACTTTTCAAATTTCATATCCGATAAAAATTTCAACTGTATAACAAAAGTAAAGCAATTGTTTTCGCGGTCAAGGATGAGTGATACTGTATCAACTTTTAATAGCTTTTCTTGTGAGTTTTATTGATTATAGGTGCATTTGAAGATTAGTATTTTAAGGAAAATTTGCAAAAGTAGAGTAATTATGCAGTTGAAGACGGGTGTTATTTTATTTATTGAGAATGCTACATGTTGCGGACGAAAGAAAAGATTCCGCTTCTTTTTTTTCTAATGGAGAGGAAGCGAAAATACGCAAAATAGCAAAACCTTCATTTAAGTTTTTAGCAACTAGAACTGAATTTGTATTGTTTTTAGATTTTGATTTTTTAAGTTCTATGATTTGTATAGGTTTCCCAACGATAAGGTCGAGTGTGGAGTTAGGGGTAGTTCTGTCATTCAGGCTGTAGAAAATAATGCCGTTACGAGTATAGGTTGATAGTGACCAAAATTGTGTTGTTTTCAAAGATTCAAAATAAACAGGGCCATTTGCGAGATTAAACCTACAGACTTTAAGAAGAAAAAATGGATCAGCAGACTGACGAATGGAGTTATCAGGATCCAAGTCAACAAATTTATAGAAATCTTCCGATTTATTAAGGTGTTTCCATATGTTATCTTGTGTGGAATATGGAATAAAAAGTAGAATACAAATATGAACAATGACAGCACCAATGATTGCAAGAAGTGCGGTGTAAATAAATTTAGTCACAGTTTTTTTGTCCAGAAGGAATTTGTTCAACAGATGGCATTGTCAGTTTTTGTAATTCCGTTGCAGAGATAATTGGAGTGTCATATAAAGTGAGAATAAGTCCAAAATTTTTAGAGCTAACAGTTGCAAGCCAATTCCCTGTTTGCGGTGTTGAGGAAATGTTAACACGTAATGAGCCATCATTCTCGTAAACGATATTGTCAGTGTAGAGTTTAAAAGGTACGTCATCTAATGAAATATACGGTTTTAGGAGATGGTCAGCTGTATAAAGAGTAAAGAGACGAGATTCTGGGATATGGCCTTTGAGCAAATAATGGCAATTTGGATACAAAGGGTGTCCATAATTGTCTTTCCAAATTTGAAAAATAAGCCCCTCTGTACGTCCAAGTGAAATGTCACCGCGTTTTGCAGTTCGTGCCTTGGTATAGGGATCGGTTTGTGTTGTGCCAACTTGTGGGTAAGCGCTCCATTCACCAATCCTGAAACGTCCAAAATTATTGAAAGAGTTAAGAACATAGTTAACACTCATTGTTCCAGATAAAATGGAAAAAGCAACGATTAAAAGAGGAATAGTAATATTAAGAAACATGATTGAACATCTTGAATTTAAAGTGTTGAAGTTCCAATAGTCTCTACCTTTGAGGATATTGCAGAGGCATTTTTTAAATCTTCATTAATTAATAGTATAATCTTCAATGTTTCAGGTGAGAGTGTGTATGGTATTTGGGATGTAAATTCGGAATTATTGGTAAAAGGAAGCGTCCGTTGCTGATAAGGGAGAAGAGAGTTTTTGACACCATAAAGCTGTTTAATCATTATATTTTGATGTGCAGAGAGCATAATATGATGCCATATCATAGCAGGAATACCACCACCAAAAGCGCGATGCATTGGTGAAAAGTCGTCATTACCCATCCATACAGCTCCAGTGTAATTACCAGTAAACCCAACAAACCACGCATCACGATATGCTTGTGATGTTCCAGTTTTTCCAGCTACAAGGGTCATGGGTAAAGCGGCACGTTTTCCTGATCCTCGTGTTGTTACACCAACCATCATTTGATTCATATAAGCTGCTGATTGTCCAGTAATAACTCTGTATGGTTTATTTCCATCATGTTCCCAGTCCCATATTACATTTCCATCTGTTGTTTTAATTTGTGTAAAACCATGACGATTTCCAGCCATACCTCCATTAGCAAAAACATTGAAACCAGTGGCTTGATCCATTGGCGTCATATTGGATGTGCCAAGGATCATGGTTTTGTGTGATAAAATATGGGCATTAATACCCATGTTTTTAATTAAATTTATAATCAATTGGATATCACCGTTAAGATATCGGTACGTAATATAAACTGGAACTGTATTTATAGAAAAAGCTAAAGCAGTTGCTAAATCGACTTTACCAATGTAGCGACCGGAATTATTTCTTGGTGACCATCCTCCCCAGTTAATGGGAGCATCTGGGACTATTGTGGAAGGAGATAAGCCACGTTCCATTGCAACGGCATAAACGTAAGGTTTGAATGAAGAACCAGGCTGTCTGCCACCTTGCGTTGCCCTGTTGAATTGGCTTTTGCTATAATCTATTCCCCCAACAACTGCGCGTACCGCTCCGTTATTATCGATAATGACAGCGGCGGCTTGTGTTGCGTGATATTGCTGACCATACTGATGTAGATGATACGTGATTGATTCTTCTGCTGCTCTTTGAATATTTTGGTCGAGAGTTGTTTGAACAATTAGAGTGTGGCTTGGAAGTTGTCCACTCAATTTTTTTATTTCTTCGAATACCCAGTCAAGAAAATAATCAGGCTGATTATTTTTTATTTGTGCAACAGCCTTTGCAGGATGGCGATAGGCATTTATGATCTCGCTATCAGTCATGAAACCACTATCAACGAGGTTAGAAAGAACTATATTAGCACGTGTTTGAGCTGCCAATGGATTACTATGGGGAGCGTATTTGGTTGGGGCTTTAAAGAGTCCTGCTAGCATAGCAGATTCGCTAAGGGATACGTTGCGTATATTTTTATGAAAATAAAACTTTGCAGCTGCGGCGATACCAAAATTATTTCCTCCCATATATGCACGATCAAGATAAAGTTGTAAAATTTGTTTTTTGCTGAAATTTGCTTCTAACCAAAGAGCAAGATAGGCTTCTTTGATTTTGCGTTTTATGGTTCTTTCATTTGTCAAGAATAAATTTTTAGCTAGTTGTTGTGTAAGTGTTGAACCACCTTGAACTACACTATTAGCCTGCAAGTTCTGTGAGATTGCTCGTGTGAGGCCATATAAATCAATACCCCAATGATCAAAGAAACGTCGATCTTCTGTTGCAAGAACTGCTTTGATAACGTAGTTTGGCATTTCTTCTACGGGGACAGATACGGCAGGCAATGCACCACGGTAACCGATAGGATTTCCGTACTTATCTAAAAAAAGAACGGAAAAATTTTTAGGCGAATACCAATCTTTTTTGGTTAATTCAAAAACAGAAATTCCTATGATGGTAAAAAGGGTAAAACCAATTAATCCTAATGTTAGTGCTTCATCAAGAATTTCGACTATAAAACGTTTCCATCCCCGTATATGAAGGTGCTGTGAGATGATCTTTGCCTTTTTCCAGAAGAGACTATTAGCTGAGAGGATGTGGTAAAACGTTGTGTCTAGTCGAGCATCTAATTCAATCAATGTAGGACTGTGAAATAGCGGGTTGTGCTTTGCTTTCTTTTTTTTTAAAAAATTAGACATTTAAACAGATCCACTTGCAAAGTAACGCAACAAAACAAATCTGTAATTATTATATGGAGTAAAAATACTGTTTTTCTACGGCGTAGCAAAAGAAAAAGCCACTTAAACTAAGAGTACAATGTCTATACTTTGTGAAGTGTGTCTCAGTCTAAACTTTTATAATTTTAGCACATCTTGTAAGAAAATTTAATTTTTAAGTTATTAAGATTAAGCAATATTTGCTTAACATTTTTCTATGTAACAGCTGGGCAGCTTTTTGTTATGGTCATAAAATAGGTAAAAATTATTCATCTTATGTTCAAGTAGAATAGGTTATAAAATCGTCTATGATAAAAAGATTCTTCTTATTTATAATGATTGTAATTCTTTTTGGTACAGATTTTGTTTTAGCTGCTGAGTGTACTGAAGTGGGTAGGATGGTTGCTGCGCAACAAAATGGTGTACTAATGAGTTCAAAACATATTGTTCAGGATGGGAGGAATATATGTATTGTTGTTGTTATTGTTCCTGCTCATAAGGGTAAAAAGTTGAGTCGTGTTGAAATCTCTATTCCTGCTGATTAGTTCTTTTCTGGTATTGTGATGCGTATTTTAGTTGTCGAAGACGATAGGGATCTTAATCATCAACTAGCGGAAGCTATAAGAAATGCTGGCTATGTTTCTGATAGTGCTTTTGATGGTGAGGAGGCTTATGTTTTAGGAAGTACAGATTCTTACGATGCAGTAATTCTTGATATCGGTTTACCGCGTTTAGATGGAATTCGCGTTGTTGAAAAATGGCGCAAAGAAGGGTGTTTAATGCCTATTTTAATACTAACAGCGCGAGATCGTTGGTCTGATAAGGTGCTTGGTATTGATGCGGGTGCTGATGATTATGTTGTTAAGCCGTTTCATTTGGAGGAAGTTATCGCACGATTGCGTGCATTAATTCGTCGCGCTACGGGGCATGCAACAAGCGCATTACATTGTGGGAAGGTCTTATTGGATACTAAAACTTCTCGTGTTTTTGTTAACGGTCAGTTGATTAAATTGACATCATATGAATTCAGACTTCTCTCATATCTTATGCACCATCGTGATAAGGTGGTTTCAAGGACCGAACTTACTGAACATATTTATAATCAAGATTTTGATAAAGATTCGAATACAGTTGAAGTTTTTATAGGGCGGTTACGAAAAAAACTTGGGGTAGACTTGATTGAAACTGTTCGAGGAATGGGATACCGAGCGAGAACGCTAGGTGATTAATGAAAATTTTAGAAAATAAAAATTTGCTGAGAAGAATATTTTTTCTTATTTGCAGGTCTCTTAGCTTGCGTGTTATGATTTTATCTACATTGTGGGTTGTTATTTCACTTTCATCAATTTCTGCGGTTAGTATTTTGTTTTATCAGCGTTTCAGCGAACAAAGCTTAAAGCGCGTTCTCTTTGCTCATCTTTATAGTCTTATTGCGAGGGTAAATGTATCCCCTGAGGGAAATTTGAGAGAGAGTTTTGGTATCGATGATATTCGTTATTCAGATTCAACCTCTGGATGGTATTGGGAGGTTATTGCTGTATCACCCAATTTACAAGGAAATTTGAAATCTCCATCATTAAGAGCTGTAAAAATAGTTGCACCAAGTGATATCGATATACCCTTTGATAATAATTTTTTTCGGTCTTATCAGATAAAGGGAACTAATAGTCAGAACCTGCAAGTTATCGAAAGTGATGTTGTGCTTGATGATCAGAATCATGTTGCACGTTTCCGTCTTATAGGAAATATTGATGAAGCACATGCACAAGTGCAAGAATTTAAGAAAACATTGCAGATTTTTCTTTGGAGTTTTGGCATTGGTAGTGTTCTTATAAACATTGCTATTATCTTTTTTAGCTTTCAACCATTAAGGATGATCCGACAAGCATTAAATGATATTCGTGAGAATAAAGTTAGTTATGTGAACACGGATTTAGTGAGTGAAGTAAAACCCTTAGCAAAGGAGATGAATGCTCTTATTAATAACAATCAGCGCATCATTGAACGATTTCGGATGCAGGTTGGAAACCTTGCTCATTCATTAAAAACGCCTTTGTCAGTGATCATGAATGAGGCTGACAAAATGCGCGGAGAACAAGCTGTTTTATTGAGAGAGCAGACAAAAATAATGCAGACACAAATAAACCATTATTTACAACGTGCGCGAATTGCAGCACAATATGATAGCATTATTTATAATACATCTGTTTATAAAGTAGTTAGTCATTTGATGTGTGTTATGGAGAAGCTCAATCCCGATAAACAATTTCAATTTGTGATAGATGTAGATGATATTATTTTTTCTGGAGAAAAGGAAGATCTAGAGGAAATTGTAGGTAATTTAATTGAGAATGCTGCTCAGTGGTCCCGTAAAAAAGTTTTAGTTTCCTGTTGCTTAGAAGAAGATGTTGAAGAGGCTAAATTTTTCAGTATTCTTGTTGAGGATGATGGCTTTGGTTTAACAGAAGAACAAATTGAAGAAGCCTCTAAGAGGGGGCGTCGATTTGATGAAAGTAAGCCTGGGACAGGTCTGGGATTAGCAATAGTCTCAGATATGGTTAATGAATATGGAGGAAATTTTTTGCTATCACGGTCTAGTTTAGGAGGACTGTGTGCAAAAGTTATATTACCAAGACGGTGAAGAGGTTTCCTTTCTTTTAAAATGCGTATATCAAGGCTTGCAAAAATGAAGTTGCATTGTATTGCGGCAAGGAAGCGCCCCTTTTAATATCAAAGGTTACATATTTTTATAAGAAGGATGTAAAAATAATTTTTTATTGTTTTGTGTACACTAGATAAATTGATGATAGTTTTTGCAGTACTATGATAGCCTTCTGTTTATTTAAATCCTTCCTTTGACTAATAAGGAAGATGGCTGATTACATTTTCTTTTACTTTATTGGTACAAAAATAATATGGAACTGTTAATTTTTGCTACACTTTTTTTTCTTTTTTTGGCAACTTTACTTTTTTTTATTCTTTCTCTTGATTGTCGAGTGAATGGAGATAGGCGAATTTCATCTCTCGGTATTCATAGAAGTTGTATGTGCTCTATTGTAACTGATAGGCATTGTAAAAATGCACACATTCTTAAAGTTCTTAGTATTTTATTTGTTTTTATTGTGACATCTTGTGTTTACTGTCTGACTGGAAATCCAGAAATTAGAAGCTATTTTTTTAGTGAATTAATGGACAAAGATCCCGGTATTTTAAGCAAGAGTGAGCAGCTTGTCCGTTTGCAAGTACTATTTTTTCGGACACCAAACGATGGCAAATTAGCGGATGCGTTGGCAATAGAATATCTTGAGAGAGGATATTTTCAGAATGCGGTAAATACTTATTTGGATTCTCTGCGTTTGAATGGAGAATCGGCTCCAAGGCTTGTTGGGTATGGATTAGCATTAGTTGGTTATGAGGGTGGAATAATTACACAGGAAGCGCAAAATGCTTTTCAAAAAGCAGCAGATTTAGAACCAAATGATTTTTACTCTCGTTTATTGTTAGCTGATGCATTGCACCAAGCAGGAAAATCTGAACAGGCGGCACAGTTTTTACAAAATTTTCTTGATACAATGCCAAAAGATTGTGCAGGGAGATTGCGTATTGAAGAAATGATAGCTAAACTTCGTGGTTCATCTGACTAGATTGTTCAGAGAACAACAAAGTGGTAATTTTCTTAAGGCTTCAACCTATATTAAGAGCTCTAGAGATATTGGATAAGAAGTTGCATCTATATGCGAGATATGTGATTTTATTCAGAATATGAGGTATATGAGCAATGATTTAATGCCTATATAGAGCATTTACAGTAAAGGGTTTTTTAGACAATTTATGGACAAACAATCTTCAAAGCACTTCCCTTCATTGAAAGCTATTTTAGAGCAGCGAAAAAAAAAACGATTGGTCGCAGTTTTACTATGCCTTTTTATCATGGGTGTTGCGGCGGTTCTTATTTTGTATGCAATGCGTAATACGATAAGTTTTTTTCGAACACCATCTGAAATCACAAGAGAAGATATTTTCACAGGGCGCTCTTTGCGTTTAGGGGGGATTGTAGAAAAAGGAACTATTGAATATGTTGGAGATATGAAGGTTATTTTTTTCGTGACTGATAATACAAAGCACGAAAAAATTGTTTTCAATGGTATATTACCGGATCTTTTTCGTGAAGGTCAGGGAGTTATTGTAGAAGGACATTTTGATAAACAAGGTTTTTTTATAGGTACACGTATTTTAGCCAAGCACGATGAGATTTATATGTCTAAAAAAACAGCGGACAAATTGAACAAGCGTTACAGTATGGAGAAATAATTTCATCGTGCTCGTTGAACTTGGCCATATTTTTTTAGCGGCAGCATTTGCAGTTAGTTTGCTGCAAGTATTTTTGCCCGCTTTGGGTATTTTATGGAGAAGACGTTCGTTAGCATATACAGCTATTCCTTTAACATATGTTACTTTTACATTAGTATTATTATCTTTTTTGATTATTTCTCATGCTTACATAGTATCTGATTTTTCTGTTTTGAATGTTGTCGAAAATTCTCATTCAGAAAAACCAATGCTTTATAAAGTTGTTGGCGTTTGGGGTAATCACGAAGGATCCATGTTATTATGGGTTTTAATTTTAACATTTTTTAGTATATTGATTGCATCGTTTAGCCAGAATTTACCGAAATATATCAAAGAATTATCTTTGGTTTGCCAAAGTTGGATCATAAGTGCCTTTCTTGTATTTATTCTTTTTGTATCTAATCCATTTTCACGTATTAATCCACCAGCGTTACAGGGAAATGATCTCAATCCTCTTTTGCAAGATATCTCTTTAGCTATTCATCCCCCGCTTCTTTATTTGGGTTATGTTGGGTTTTCTGTTTGTTTTTCTTTTGCAATAGCTGCCTTAATTGTAGGACATGTTGATAAGGTTTGGGCATACTGGGTTCGTCCTTGGGTTCTTCTTTCTTGGATTTTTTTGACACTTGGTATTATGGTTGGATCTTATTGGGCTTATTATGAGCTAGGCTGGGGTGGGTATTGGTTTTGGGATCCAGTTGAAAATATTTCGTTTATGCCTTGGCTTTCAGGAACAGCTCTTTTGCATTCTATTCTTGTTCTTGAAAAAAGGAATACACTGAAAGGTTGGACTTTATTTTTATCTATTCTTACTTTTTCTCTTTCTCTTATGGGTACTTTCCTTGTGCGTTCCAATCTTTTAATGTCTGTTCATAGCTTTGCTATTGATCCAGTGCAGGGACAGGCGATGCTCGCTATTTTGTTTTTTTTTACAGGAGGAGCTTTTTTTCTCTTTTTTGTGCGAGTACCTGTTTTAAAAATAGGAAGGTTATTTGAGCCAATTTCGCGTGAAGGCTTGATTGTTTTAAACAATTTGTTGCTTATAACAATAGCAGCGACGGTATTAATTGGTACGCTCTATCCTTATTTTGTCGAAATATTAACTGGGAAGAGAATTTCTGTAGGCGCAGCCTTTTTCAATCTCACTTGTGGGCCTTTAATGGTATTATTGTTGATATTAGTTCCATTTGGACCAATTATGGCATGGAAACGTGGAGATTTTCTCGCGGTATTTGAACGGTTATGGTTTGTATTTGCATTCGTTTGCGTGGCCCTCTTTGTAACATTTTATACAGCATCTTTGCATGATATTTTTGCAGCTTTAGGGATTGGGCTTTCAGTTTTTGTTTTTTTAGGTAGCCTAGCTGATTTTTGGAGAAAGAGTGGGTACAATACAACATTTTTAGTGAGGGTCAAAAGACTTATTAGGTTGCCATTACCAGCTTTTGGATCTACAATAGCCCATATGGGATTAGGCGTTACATTGTTTGGTATTATTTGTACCACAACTTTTACGCAGGAACGAGCACTGGCTATGCGTGTTGGGGATACAGTTGAGATAGCGGGTAAGACTGTTTTTTTTGAAAAAATACAGGAAAAAAACGGTTCAAATTATTCTGAAATAGAGTTTAATTTTTTAGCATATGAGAACAAAAAAGTAGTGCACAATATAGTAGCATCAAAACGGTTCTATCCAAGTCAGAACATGTCGACAACAGAAGTTGGTATTCAAAATTATGGTTTATCTCAATTATATATTGTTCCGAGGCGTATAAGTAATCAAGTACTTTTTATGTATATATGGTGGAAGCCTTATGTGGTTTGTATTTGGTTGGGTGCATTGATGATGGCTATAGGTGGGTGTTTTTCTCTGTTTGGCTATTGGTTTCGTGTTAAGAGGCATCAACAATTACTTCTCACTTGAGATTTTCTAATAAGGTATCAAAATGAGAATGGTGTTTTTTAGGATTTTGCTTTTCGTAGTCTTCTTTTTCCCTATGACATTAGTGGTGGAGTCCGGTGAAGTTTTGCAGGATATAGTTCTTGAATCGCGTGTGCAAGATATTGCATCATATTTGCGCTGTTTGGTTTGCCAAAATCAATCAATTAGCGATTCAGATTCTGCTTTTGCTTACGATTTGCGACTTTTAATTCGTGAAAAATTGAAAATTGGTTATAGTAATCAGCAAGTTATTGATTTTTTTGTTGAAAAATATGGTGAGTTTATTTTATTGAAACCGCAATTTAATAAAACGACGTGGTTTTTATGGTTATCACCTTTGATAATTATGAGTATTGGAATAGGTATCATATTTTTACAAATAAGAAGATATGGGGATAAAAAGTCACCATTTGAAACATAGGCGAAGAAAAGCGGTTAAGATATACGTAGTTATCTGTATTCGTGGGAAGAAAATTTGTATATTTCCATTGATAGTTGAGTTTTATTTATGAATATTAGTTATTTTTATCAAATATTACAAAACTTTAATAATTTGGACAGAAAACGGTAAGGTCTGCTATTTTATAATGGAGCGTAATCAGGATATAAAATATTACCGATAGGAGTATATACAAAATGGTTAAAAGAACTTTCTTCACCACATTAGCAGCAGTGGGTTTTTCTGCTACTTTAGAAAGTGCACTACTTTTTAGTGGATATGAATCGAGCTTGTGGATAACAGCATCATATGCAAATTCTGTAACTACTCCACCCTCTTTGGTACCGCAACAGGGATTTGCGGATATTGTTTCTCAGGTAAAATCTGCCGTTGTTTCAGTACAGGTAAAAGGAAACAAGAAAAAAGAAAATGGTTTTTTTAGCGGTTATTTTAGCCCTCCTGGGCTTGATCAATTTCCTGATCAACATCCTTTGAAAAGGTTTTTTGAAGAATTTTATGAACGCAGTAGACCTCAGAATAAGTATTCTCGTCGTTCGCAGAGACTTCGTCCTTTAGCTTTTGGATCAGGGTTCTTTATCTCGTCTGATGGCTATGTTGTTACAAATCATCATGTGATTGCTGACGGAACGAGTTATTCAGTTGTCCTTGATGATGGTACAGAACTGAATGCAAAACTTATTGGAACAGATTCGCGAACCGATCTTGCAGTGTTAAAAGTGGATGATAAAAGAAAATTTTCTTATGTTGATTTTGGTGATGATTCAAATCTTCATGTTGGTGATTGGGTTGTTGCTATAGGTAATCCATTTGGTCTTGGTGGAACTGTGACAGCGGGTATTGTTTCTGCACGTGGGCGTGAGATTGGCACAGATGTTTATGATGATTTCATTCAAATTGATGCTGCTGTCAATAGAGGTAACTCTGGTGGTCCAACTTTTAATCTTAATGGAAAGGTTGTTGGAGTTAATACAGCAATTTTTTCTCCATCAGGAGGAAATGTTGGAATTGCTTTTGCTATTCCGGCAACAACAGCTAAAAAAGTTGTAAAACAACTCATCGAAAAAGGTTCTGTTCAGCGTGGTTGGCTTGGGGTTCAAATTCAATCTATAACAAAGGAAATTTCTGACTCAATTGGTTTAAAAGAGGCTAAAGGTGTTTTGGTTACGGATCCATTAGAAGGACCAGCAGAAAAGGCTGGTATTAAAGCAGGCGATGCAATTATTTCTGTGGATGGTGAAAAGATTTCTGATGTTCGCGATTTAGCAAAGCGTATCGCAACTATTAGGCCTGGGGAAACAGTGATTTTGGGTGTCTGGAGATCAGGTAAAGAGGAAAGTATTAAGGTTAAACTTGATTCGATGCCTGAAAAAGAAGCGGCTAAAAAGGGAAAAAAACAGCTAAATAAAAGTAATAATTCTGATGAAATATTAGAAGATTATGGCTTAGTTGTTGCTCTTTCTGATGATGGTGTAGGGTTAGTTGTTACCGATGTAGATTCAGATTCAGATGCAGCAGAGAAGGGAATTCATCCTGGCGATTTAATTGTGACAGTCAATAATAAATTTGTTAAAAAAGCATCCGATATTACCGATGCTATCAAAAATGCACAAAAGATGGGACGGAATGCCATACTTTTACAAATACGAACAGATGGTCAGAATCGCTTCGTTGCTCTTCCAATTTTAAAAAAATAATTGCATTTATTAATGATAGGGCAGAGATTATGTGTGTTTCTGCCCTGTAGCTTAATTTATAAAATAATGGAAATGTATTTTATGAAGATACTCGTTATCGAAGATGATCGTGAAACGGGACGTTATCTAGAAAAAGCTTTTTTTGAGGCAGGTCATTCAGTTGATGTCGCTTATGATGGTGATACTGGATATGCTTTAGCTGAAACAGAAAATTACGATGTTATGGTTGTTGATCGGATGCTTTTGCATCGCGATGGTCTCTCTATTATTTCCGAATTACGCACTAAGGGTAATGAAACACCAGCTCTCATCCTTTCAGCTTTGGGACAGGTTAATGATCGTGTAACGGGTTTACGTGCTGGAGGTGATGATTATTTGACAAAGCCTTATGCTTTTTCAGAGCTTTTGGCTCGTGTTGAGGTATTGCAGCGGCGTAAAAATCCCAAAGAGGTAGAAACTGTTTATTGTGTAGGTAATCTTGAGCTCGATCGATTAACACATATGGTAAAACGTGGTGACAGAAACATTATGTTGCAACCACGTGAGTTTAGGTTGCTCGAATATTTGATGCGGTATGCCGGTCAAGTTGTTACGCGCACTATGCTTTTAGAAAATGTTTGGGATTATCATTTTGATCCACAAACAAATGTGATTGACGTCCATATATCTCGTTTGAGAGCAAAAATTGAGAAAGATTTTGATGTTCCACTCCTTCATACTGTGCGTGGAGTTGGATATATGCTGAAAGCATCAGATAATAAAATATGAACTGGTTAATCAATATGATGCGCACAACAGCGCTAAGACTTTCAGCACTCTACATCTTGTTGTTTGGTTTAGTGGCAGCAGGGCTTTCTATTTATATAACTGCATTTTCTGTTTCATTGTTAACAGAGCAAACCGAACAAGCTTTGCGTGAAGAATTAGAGCGTATTGAAAACGCTTATAATTATGGTGGATTGCCTTTGTTGATGCGTACTATTAATTATCGTTCACGACAACCAGGGGCTTTCCTTTATCTTGTCACTGATCCTATGGGGCGCATTTTGGCGGGAAATGTTGCGGGTATTGAATTTGGTCTTTTGAATCAGAAGGGGTTTCTTTCTAGTTCTTTTTTATACTCGCGTTTTGAAGAAAATGGGAAAACAAGTAAGCATCGTGCTCTAGCAATTATTTTTGATTTGCCAAATGCTATGAAGATTCTTGTGGGGCGCGATTTAGACGAACCAGAGCGCTTTGTGGCGGTTATTCGTGAAGCAGTGATGATTGCTCTTGCAGCAATGGTTGCAGGAGCTTTATTGATATGGTTCTTTGTTGGTAGGAGAGCTTTGCAAAGGATTGACCATGTAACAGATGCATCTAAATATTTGATGGAAGGCGATTTTAGTGGGCGTTTGCCTGTTTCTGGGGTCGGAGATGAATTTGATCGATTATCAGCTAATCTTAATGTTATGTTAGATCGTATCGAAGAATTAAATATTGGTTTGCAACAAGTTTCAGATAACATCGCTCACGATCTTAAGACACCGTTGACGCGTCTTAGAAATCGTGCTGAAGAAGCCCTTTTAGGGAAAAAGACAGAGTTTGAATATCGACAGGCACTTGATGGCATTATTGCTGAATCAGATCATATTATTCGTACGTTTAATGCCATTTTAATGATTTCGCGCATTGAGGCAAGTAGAGCGATTGAACATCTTGAGCCTATGAATATGAAACCTATTCTCGAAGATGCAGTTGAACTTTATGAACCTTTCGCCGAAGAATCAGGTGTTCTGCTTCAGTTAGGGCATACTTTTGATAAAGAGCTTAAGCTGAATCGTGAACTCGTTGCACAATCAATTTTTAATCTTCTTGATAATGCAATAAAATATGCATCTAAAGGTTCCCAAAAACCAGAGGTTTCTTTATCAATGGAATATCGCGGTGGACATTTGTTAGTAGTTGTTTGTGATAATGGATTAGGAATCGCAGAAGATAAACTAGAAAAAGTTACAGAACGATTTGTTCGCCTTGAAGAAAGCCGTACTCAGCCTGGTTTTGGAATTGGTCTAAGCATAGCAAAGGCTGTTATGAAACTTCATGGAGGTGAGCTGCTTCTTGAAAATACAAATTCTGGATTTAGAGCTATTTTATTATTTCCTTAAAGATATTTTTTCGTTTTTTGTATTTCATCTAAGGGAATGCAGATTTATTTTATAAGTTTTTTCATGCCCTTATCGATCTTATTTTGCTGTATGAACATGATGAAGATGTAGAGATATCTGACAGAGAAAACCTCTTTATGCGGTTGATCTAAGATTAAATGTCATTAGGAAGCAAGGATCCTGTTGCTGTTTCGTTTCAGTTTTTTAAAATGCTATCGCAAAGATGCATGGATATGGGAATACCTTGCTTTAATTCGAATACGAGATATTGATAGAGATTTTTATTTTTTGAAAAGGTAGAAAAAATGAAGTTTGCATAACAGTTGCTCGTTTTGTGATAAAAAGGTTGTTGCAAAAGCAGTACGTAACAATGCGTATTTTGATTGAAAAATAAAAGTCGCCGAAAAATTTATGGAATTTGAAAATTATTTTTGGTGGCATTATGAATTTAGAATTTATCGTACAATTTTCTCGATAAACCATGTATTTTAAATTTGCACTAGGTGTGTATCTTGTATTCAAATTTGAGTCAAATTGTACAGGTTTTACCTGAATGATATTCTTAATCTCAATGATATGCCACTTGTATCAAGTGATCTTTTGTTGAGTGGCGTTGGGGAACCTGATTTTCTTCGTCTTGAAAAGATGATAGAGGAGACGAGGCAATTTATGAGTTCAATTTTTGTACAGGTGACGAAAGCTTAAATATGTTTACAATATTTATAAAATTTTTTTATGGTTTCTCTCTTAGGTATTTAAAAATCTATAGAGTGATGAAAAAATAAAAACACACGATGTAAGTGTAATGCACTTTTGTAGTGTAGAAGATAAAATTAGTAAAACCAGTCAGTCATTCCGAAATTTGAATTTTATGTGTATTTTAGCAAGTTTTAGAATAAGTTTTTAAGATTTATTTTGTTTTATTGGCATTGTAATAGTTACAGTCGTGCCTTTCATTTCTATCGATGTAATTTCAATTTTCCCCTTGTGCAATTCTAACAAAGAACGTGATATGGCTAGTCCAAGGCCAGAACCAGTATGAGTTTTGGTAAATTGGTTTTCAACCTGCTCAAAAGGTTGCCCAAGCTTTTTTATTGCTGATTGAGGAATACCAACCCCTGAGTCTTTAATTTTAAAAACAAGACTATTTTTTTTCTGGAATGCACAGACATCAATACTACCACCAGACGGAGTAAATTTAACAGCATTAGAAATGAGATTAAGAAAAATTTGTCTCATAGCACGGCAGTCAACTTCGGCATGAAGATTTGGGGCAATGTCGGTTGTAACAGAGATATTTTTTTCTTGTGCTTGTGGCATTAGTGTGCGCACAGCTTCGCTAATAATAGGCTCAAGATTGATGTTTTTACAATCAAGAGTAAAACGTCCTGCTTCAATTTTAGACATATCAAGGATGTCATTTATAAGGGTCAGAAGGTGAGTTCCTGAATTGTAAATATCATGCATGTACTCTTCATAGCGTTTTGAGCCAAGAGGGCCAAAAGTTGATTGCAGCATGATATCTGAAAAACCGAGAATAGCATTGAGTGGCGTGCGCAATTCATGTGACATATTGGCCAAAAATTCTGATTTAGCCTTATTGGCGCTTTCAGCTCTTTCTTTTTCTGCTTGTAGACTTTTGTTCAATTCTTCAACTTCTGCTGCGCGTTGTTGAGCACTTCCTCGTGTACGTTTAAGCTCTTGAATAAAAGAATAAAGGCGCCTTTCACTTTCTTCATATTTTTCTTGTTGTTGTTTAAGTTCAGAAATATCAGTACCAATGCAAACAAGTCCTCCATCTTGAGTGCGTCGTTCGTTAATTTTGAGCCAATAACCGTCTGCAGTTTGGCGAATACTCGTCATGTTACCAGCCCCATCATCTTTGAGTGGATATTCACTAATTGCTGGGCGAGACATTGCCTCGACGGTAGCACGTTTGATGCCTGCTGATAGAGTTTGCTTAGGGATATCTGCATACTCACAAAATTTGCTATTGGACATAACTAAACGTCCATCTGCATCCCATAATACAAAAGATTCTGAAATATTTTCAATAGCATCACGGATACGAAGATTAGCTTGTGCTGTTTGTTCTGCAAATTGACGTTGTTCACTAATATCAAAGGAAATACCAACTAGATGAGGTTCTTCTTCTTCGGTAATCTCAGCACGAATGCGCATCCATACATAATGTCCATCTGCATGACGCATGGGAACATTAATATCGATATGCTTTTTTTTACCACTCATTAATTCTTGAGCAATATCAAAAAAGTTTGCATCATTTGGATTGATAATGGCAGCGATCTGGGAAATTGACAGAAGTGTGTCTTGGGGCACGTAACCAAGCATTTCGTACATAGCACGTGACCAGTATACGCGTCCACTTGCCATATTCCAATCCCAAAGTCCGCAGCGTCCGCGCATCATTGCCATATCAATGCGATTTTGAATTTTTTCTGAAATGATATCTCTTTTGTATGCTCGTACAGTTTGATTGTAATAAGCATAGAGGAGAATTAAAATAATACAGATAGTTCCTATGAATAGGGTCACATTTAATGAAAAAAATTTGTGCCATTCCATATGGATATTTTGCATTTTTTCACAAATGAATACACCATATTGTCCATTCTCAGTTCTGTTAAATGAGGCAAGAGAAGGATTATTGTTTCCTACTGTGAGCGGTATAACTTCAGTATGTTTTTGAATAGAATGTAACGTAAGATTTCCAGATATAAAGTTTTGTAGAGGTTTTCCTAAGGTTATTTCTGAGCTGGATGATACCAGAACGTTATTTTTTTGATCTACTATGGCAATGACAGTGTTGGCATTAATAAGACCCTGATTGCGAAAATTGGTAAGTATGGTTTGCAGATGATTGGTAGAAAGAGTAGCGCTTTTCCCACGTTGAGAGACAGAAATTAAATCACGATCAATTGCATTTGTTATGTGAGCAGATAAAAGAGTGATTGTGGATCGTGTATTTTTATTAATTATGTGACGCCAATCATAAATCGATATGAGATGAATTGTTGCCAAAACAATAAGGAATGAAAAAATTATAAATGGAATAGAACGTCGCAGCCAAGGTTCAATAAATAACAGTTTTTTATAAAGAGAACCAGAAAACAGATTGATACCCATTGTACGATTTTTGCACTTTTGAGTTCTCTGTTTTGCTGCGGTGCGTATTTCTGTTGGCGCACTATATGCGTCCAATTTAGCCATTTTTAGTTCCTCTAATTATGGAATAACGTGGCTGAAAAACTGTTTTGATATTCATAATAATCCATAGGTGCAATGAATCAAAACAGGAGTCTTCTGTCCAGTCTTTTTTTATAAAAAGCAATTTTACTTTTATGAATATTAAGCACAGGACAGAAAGTATAATTTATGTTTCTTTATATCAAAATTATAATAGTATTTTGATTTTAAATGTTTTTTGTATTTCATACAAGCATGCGATGGATAATATCTGCCACATCAGTTGATAATTTAGGAGCCATTGCAATTGTTTTTAGTGCAGTTTCGAGTTTTTCTCGCCGAATAGGTTCTAATTGCTTCCAAGAGCGCATAATGGTTAGCAGTCGCGAAGCAAGTTGTGGATTTTTTTTGTCAATTTCTAAAATGATTTGGCAAAGAAAATGGTAGGATGCTCCATCAAGTCTGTTAAATCCTGTTAAATTATTAGATGCAAAGACACCAATCAAGGCACGTACACGGTTAGGATTATCCTGTGAAAAAAGCGAATGCTGCATAAGTTTTTTAACATGATCGAGGGTTGAGGATCCTGCGACTATCGCTTGTATGGAGAACCACTTATCCATGACCAAAGGGTCATGTTGATATCTGTTCTCAAAATCATTTAAGGCGTTTTGTGCCTCCTTACTTTTATTAAAGCGTTTTACCAAAGTAGTTATACTAGCCATGCGATCGGTCATATTATTAGCTGTTGTATATTGTATTACAGAACGGTTAGGCTCATTTTCTGAAATAGAAAGATAGTCTAATATAATATTCCTTAATGCTCGTTTTCCAGTTTGCACAGTGTTTGGTGAATAAACCTCATAAATCTGCATTTGTTCATAAATTTTTGTCAAGAGTTCCTGATGGGTATGTGCGATGGAAGCTAAAAATTGATTTCGTACACAGTGGATACGATCAGGATCAATATTTTCACCGATTATATGGGCAAGCTCAACTTCGCTGGGCAAATTTAAACAAAATGCACGAAATTCAGGTTCAAGACTTTTATCCGTAATAATAGTTTCAGTCAGCTGAAGCAAATCAGAGGGCATAGCTCCTTTTGTTTGTGTGCTATCTTGTATGGCTCGAATCATAGCTTTTGTTATTAAATGGTTAAATGATTGCCAGCGATTGACTTTATTATTATCATTTTTAGCAAGAAAGATAAGTTCACTTTCTATAAATGGAGTTTTTAGAGCTATTGGTGCAGAAAAATCTCGCAGCAGTGATAAAATGGGTTTTTCGCGTAGTTTCTTTAATGTAAAAGTCTGGGTTTCTTTAGACAAAAGCATAATATTTGACTGAATTTCTGCATCTGTTTCGTAGGTTAAGGATTCTCCGTTATGCCCTAAGAGTCCAAAAGAAATAGGAATAACCATAGGCTTTTTTACATTTTGTTGTGGTGTCGCTGGAATATGTTGTTTTGCATGAACTGTTAAAACACCATCACTATAATGGGTATCAATTTCTACATGAGGGGTACCAGCTTGTTCATACCATAGCATGAACTGTGAAAAATCCCGTCCAGAAACTTCAGCAAAGCATGAGATAAAATCTTCAATGGTGCAAGCTTTTCCATCATGGCGTTGAAAGTAGAGATCCATACCTTTACGAAATAAAGAAGATCCCAAGATAGTTCGTACCATACGAACTATTTCAGCTCCTTTTTCATAGATTGTTGTAGTATAAAAATTATTAATTTGACTGTATTGGCGAGGACGCACAGGATGAGCAAGAGGGCCAGAATCTTCAACAAATTGTGTAGTTTTCAATGTTTTTATATTTTCAATTCGTTGCAAGCTGCGTACATTTTGATCTGAAGAAAATTCTTGATCACGATAAACTGTTAATCCTTCTTTTAAACACAGTTGAAACCAATCACGGCAAGTAATACGATTTCCAGTCCAATTATGAAAATATTCATGCGCAATGACACGCTCAATATTTCTGTAATCATGATCAGTTGCCGTTTCAGGATCTGCAAGAACACATTTATCATTAAAGATATTGAGTCCTTTATTTTCCATTGCACCCATATTAAAATCGGAAACAGCAACAATATTGAAAACATCAAGATCATATTCGCGTCCAAAATATTGTTCATCCCAGTGCATGGAGCGTTTAAGTGCGTCCATCGCATAGGTTGCTCTTTTAGTTTTTCCCTTTTCTACATAGATACCAAGTTTAACACTCCGGCCAGATTTAGTAGTAAAATCATCTTCTAGTTTATCGAGATCCCCACCAACCAAAGCAAAGAGGTAAGACGGTTTTGGATATGGATCTTCCCAAATGGTAAAATGGCGATCACCTTCAAGATTTCCTGTTTCCACAAGGTTTCCATTGGAAAGCAAGATAGGAATTGTTTTTGAATCTGCTTCAATTTTTACCGTATAAATAGAAAGAACATCTGGGCGATCGTAAAAATAAGTAATACGACGAAAGCCTTCTGCTTCACATTGTGTGCAATAGATACCATTTGAAAGATAAAGTCCCATAAGCGTTCGATTTCTTTCAGGATTCAGTTCTGTAACACATTGTAGTGTAAAAGGAGTTGTTGGTGGAGTTATAATTTCTAAACTTGAAGGAGTACTGTTGTAAGCATTTTTGTTCAATGCTTCACCATTAATAGAGACAGAAATTAATTTTAGATCATCACCAGAAAGCACGAGAGGAGATATATCTTTTGTGTTTTTGCGTGCTTCGATCAGCAACGTTGCCGTTACACGGGTTTTTGTTGGTTCTAAGCAGAAGTGAAGCTGTGTTTTAGGAATGACGTAAGGAGTTTGTTGATAATCTTCCAAACGATAAATAGGTGTTTTTTGTTGTTTCATAATTTTTCCTGACTATATTTTAAAGAATTTGAATGACCAAAAGTGTTCACACTTTCAAGTAAGGTTAAGAGATTATGATAGGCTATTGAGACGGTTTTTTACTTCTAAAAAGTCCAGCCATGTAAGTTTTTTTTGGCTAGGAGTTCGTAAAAGATATGCTGGGTGAAAGGTTGGCATCACTGGTATTCTTACTTCTCCTCCTCCTACATAGGTAAGCCATTTTCCTCTTGCTTTTATGATGCCATTTTGAGATCCAGTAAGGAACTGTGTAGCAACTACTCCCAGTGCTACAAGGATACGGGGATTGGCTAATTGAATATGCCGTTCGATAAAAGGCCGACATAAGGCAATTTCTCTTGGTGTTGGTGTCCGATTTCCTGGTGGGCGCCACGGAATGGTATTGGTTATATAAACATTTTTTCTTGCTAAGCCGATTGCCGCGAGTATTTTATTAAGCAATGTGCCAGCTTTCCCTACAAAAGGGATCCCTTGGATATCTTCTTCACGTCCTGGTGCTTCTCCTATAAGCATAAGCGGACTTCCTGCAGTTCCATCTGCAAAACAGGTATTTTTAGCTGTTAGCTTTAGAGAACAGCCATTAAAAGAAAGGAGAGAAGATTTTAATTCATCGAGTGTATTTGCATTTTTTGCCATCTCTATTGCTAAAAGTGTATGTTGTGGAGTTGCAGTGTTTTGCGGAGGAAGGTAGTGCTGTTTTATGGTTTGTGATTCCCGGTGATAATGGAAGGTGTCAGCTATATGCTTTAGTTCTTTGTTTGAAGAAGAAATTTGATTAAAACGATTAACAGGCATATCTGTCAATACAGCATCAGCACCACTCTCTTTGTAAAAGTTTAAGAGTTCTTCATACGAAACTAGATATTGAGTTTTATTATACATTGTTCTTTTTCACACCCGATATGCTAATGAATAGACTAGCTAATGTCATTCTTCAAGGCTTATGATGTTTTGCATATAATCTTTATCTTAGAATTTTGATTAAGTAGAGTGTAAAGAAATAACATGATGCTAAGATCTTAGAGCTTTTTTTGATAATTATTTAAAAGCAATGCATGTGTATATTCTTTTGATTTTTTTATGGATTCAATTATCGGCCTATTTAATGCTAAATGTGCAGCAATAGCGCTTGAAAGGATACAACCTGTTCCTCGCATTGTTCCTTTTAAACGTGGAGCAGAAATGTTTATTATTTCAGTTTTGTCAACTAAGCTGTCGATTGCAAGAGAGCCATTCGCATGTCCACCTTTTACTAATACATAACGTGAACCGAATAATAGAAGTTTTTTTGCTTGCTGTATTGTCTCTTCATAATGAGATGCTAATGGGGTTTTACTGAGAAGAGAAAGTTCTTCTATATTAGGTGTTAAAAGATAAACGTGAGGAAGAAGCTTATTGATTATTGTTTCTATGATTGTTTCTGTTGTCAATTTCCCTCCGGATGAAGCTATTAATACGGGATCAAAAATAACTGGAATATGTGGATAGTCTTCTAATACGCTACAGATTGTTACTATGATCTCCTTAGTACCAGTCATTCCAATTTTTATTGCATTTACTGGATTTGCCTTTAGAGCAATACGCATTTGTGCAGCAATGAGTGGAGCTTTCATTGGAACAATTTCAGCTACGCAATTATTATCTTGTACATTAACACAGGTGATAACTAAATTTGCCTTTACTTGAAAATGGGCAGCTGTTTCTATATCACGAACGATGCCTGCACCTCCTGTTGGATCGGTTCCTGCAATAACAAGGATTGAAGGTGTTAACGCCATTCTTGTGTCACCGTTATCCATTGTTGGACACGCTCCTCAGGTTTTTTATGGAGAATGACATCAGTAACAACAGCAGCACTATTAGCACCTGCTTTCAAAACACCAATTGCTCGTTCTGGTGTTAAGCCGCCAATTCCAACTAAAGGTAAAGCACCTATCTGTTTTCTCCATAATTTTATTTTATCTAATCCTTGCGGCATCCATTTCATTTTTTTTAATATTGTAAGATAAATAGGGCCAAGAGCAATATATTCCGGATTAACAGACATTGCAGTATCTAATTCATTTTTATCATGTGTGCTAAGACCAAATTTTATACCATTTTTACGAATTTCAAGAAGATCAGCTTTACTGAGATCCTCTTGTCCAAGATGAATAAAATCACATTTTTCATCAATTGCGATTTCCCAGTAATCGTTAATAATCAATTGTGCTCCAAATGTATTACACACATCTTTAGATCGTCTAATGTGTTGGCTGATTATTTTGGAATTTTCATTCTTCATCCGTAATTGTACAAGCTTTACTCCAAGAGGAACCAAACGCTCCACCCAATCAGCACTGTCAACAATAAGATAAAACGGATCCATTTTCATGAAAATATTGCTTTTCCAATAACTGGCGTTGAAGGAATTGCAATATTGCGTGCTTCAAGAATGCCTGCTGTATGTCCCATCCGCCCTGCTTGAATAGCTTTAGAAAATGCTTCAGCCATTAAGACAGGATTTCCTGCTCTAGCAACAGCAGTGTTAAGAAGTACTGCATCATAACCGAGTTCCATAGCAATAGTTGCATGAGATGGACGTCCGATACCGGCATCAATAACAAGAGTAGCATCAGGGAGATAAGCACGAATAGAACGAAGTCCATCAATATTATGCGGTCCCTTAGCAGATCCAATAGGAGCACACCAAGGCATAATAACACGACAACCAATATCGAAAAGCTTCTCGGCAACAATAAGATCATCTGTTGTATAAGCAAAAATTTTAAAACCTTCATCATTTAAAATTTGTGCTGCTTCAATGAGAGAAAAAATATTTGGTTGCAAAGTATCTAGGTTCCCAATAACTTCGAGTTTAATCCAGTCTGTTTTAAAAAGATCCCGTGCTAACTGAGCTGTGATAATAACTTCTTTTACAGTGCAACAACCAGCGGTATTTGGAAGAATTGTAACACCAAGTTCTTTAATAAGCTGCCAAAATTGACCACTTTGTTTTCCATCTGCAGTTTCTCGACGTAATGAAACTGTCACAATTTCTGTGCCAGACTTATGAACTGCATCACGAAGGATAGCTGGTGAAGGATATTGAGCCGTACCCAACATAAGACGAGAAGAAAATTGACGTCCATAAAGATTCAGCATAGTTTCATCCTCCTTGCATTGGACTTAAAATTTCAATTTTATCTCCTTCATGCAAAACACATTGGTTACGCGCCTCGATAGGAATAACTTCGGAATTAACTGCAGTTGCTAACCAATTTCCTTCATAACCAAGCTCTTCAAGCAATAAATTAAGATAGGTGATCTCCGTTTGAATTATTTCACCGTTGACAAATATTTTCATTTTTTTATTCCAATGCCAGTTTTACTGCTTGCCTTGCCATTTCTGGAGACAAAAGGAAACCATGTCTATAGAATCCATTTATGGAAATACGGTTACCATGTTTATACACAGAAGGAAGGTTATCTGGATAGCAAGGTCGTATTCCAACTCCGGATTCTATAATTTCTGCTTCAGCAAAAGCAGGGTGTAAAGTATAGGCCGCATTAAGCAATTCCATCATTGATCTTGCTGAAATTGCGCCATCAAAATCACTTTCAATCATTGTTGCTCCAACCATAAAAATATTATCCTGTCTCGGTACAACATAGATTGGAATACGTGGATGAAGAAGACGAATTGGACGAGAAATTTTAATATCTTTACTTCGCATTAGCAGCATCTCCCCGCGCACTCCACGGATATTTTTGTCTCGTTTTACATGTGTTATTCCTGTTACATCAATAATAGTATCAAATTCTTTTTCAGGAGTCTTTACATTAACAAAATGTACTCCATTTTTCATAAGCCTTTCTTTTAAAGCAATAAGTGCCTTGCGAGGATCAATGTGTGCTTCACTTTCATAAAAGAGCATACAATCAAAACGCTCCGCAAGATCTGGCTCAAGATGAGCTATTTCTGCGTCTTTTATGATTTTATAATTATGTGTGCGCATTGAGAATCGTTTAAGTTCTACTGTATCTCGTTTAGGTGCAGCTACCAAAGTTCCTTTTTGTACAAAAAGATCAGGGAGTGTTTCACACCACCATTGCATAGCTTGCACGCCAAGATCTTCAACAATTTGCTCAGAGCTTTCCCGCTCACAATAAGGAGCCAGCATCCCCCCTGCATACCAACTAGCAGTTCCTACAGGAGAATGAGGAGGAGCCGCAACAGTAACAGAAACACCTTCCTGCTGCAGCATAAAGGCAACTGTTAAGCCCCCCACACCTGCACCTCTTACAAGAACATTTTTCAATGGTTTAATATCTCTTTTTCAGTAGGCGCATTTTTTATATAAAGATCCCCACTCTTTTGGTATTTTTTAGCCATAGCAATCATACCTTCATCTTTTATTTTTTCTGCTTTTACCGCATCACGAATATCATGCGAAATACGCATAGAACAAAACTTTGGTCCACACATGGAGCAGAAATGTACTAGTTTGTGAGCTTCTTTAGGCATCGTTTCATCGTGAAAGGCACGAGCAGTTTCTGGATCAAGAGAAAGGTTAAATTGATCATGCCATCGAAAATCAAATCGTGCACGTGAGAGAGCATTATCGCGCAGTTGTGCTTTTGGCAAACCTTTAGCAAGATCAGCAGCATGAGCTGCGATTTTATAAGTAATTACACCAGTTTTTACATCATTTTTATCAGGTAATCCTAGATGTTCTTTAGGTGTTACGTAACACAACATAGCAGTTCCAAACCAGCCAATCATAGCAGCACCAATTGCTGATGTAATATGATCGTATCCAGGAGCAATATCAGTTGTTAAAGGTCCTAAAGTATAAAAAGGTGCTTCGTGACATATATCTAATTGTTTGTCCATATTTTCTTTAATTTTGTGCATTGGTACATGGCCAGGACCTTCAATCATAACTTGTACATTTTTCCCCCATGCAATTTTTGTTAATTTTCCCAGAGTTTTGAGTTCTGCGAACTGCGCTTCATCATTAGCGTCAGCAATTGATCCAGGTCGCAGTCCATCTCCTAGTGAGAGTGATATATCGTATGTGCGTGCAATATCACATATTTCATCAAAGTGTTCATACAAAAAACTTTCTTTATGATGATGTAGGCACCACTTTGCCATAATGGAGCCACCCCTAGAAACAATGCCTGTTACACGATTAATTGTCAGAGGAATAAAAGGTAATCTCAATCCCGCATGAATAGTAAAATAATCAACACCTTGTTCTGCCTGTTCAATAAGGGTATCACGGAAAACATCCCATGTTAAATTTTCAGCAATTCCATGTACTTTTTCAAGTGCTTGATAAATTGGAACAGTACCGATAGGAACTGGAGAATTTCGAATAATCCATTCACGAATATTGTGAATATTCCTTCCTGTTGAAAGATCCATAACTGTATCTGCTCCCCAGCGAATGGCCCAAACCATTTTGTCAACCTCTTCTTCCATAGATGAAGTAACTGCTGAATTGCCAATATTGGCATTGATTTTGACACGAAAATTTTTCCCAATAATCATCGGTTCACATTCCTGATGATTAATATTTTGCGGAATGATTGCACGTCCACAGGCAATTTCATTACGGACAAATTCTGCCGTATAAACTTCTGGCATTGCACTATTAGTTATTTGATTTAATTGTATTTTTTTGCAATCTTCTTCTGTTAATCCTTCATTTTCTCTTATAGCAACATATTCCATTTCTGCGGTAATAATGCCCGCACGAGCGTAAGCCATTTGTGTAATAGATTTGCCATTTTTAGCTCGTAAAATAGGCCACTTTTGTTGAAAGTCTTGTGTAAGGTTCTGACCAGAAACTAATCCGTTATCTTCAGCTTTAATTGGCCGTGCATGATAAGGTTCAGTATCAGCGCGTTTAGCTAGCCATGGAGCACTGAGTCTTGGTAACCCTTTTGTAATATCAATGACCGTGCTTTTATCTGTGTAAGGGCCAGAAGTATCATAGACATTTAAAGGTTTTTCATTGCTGCCATCGGTAAGTGAAATTTCACGAAATGGTACACGCACATCAGAAAAGAGGGAACTCTGTTGATAAATTTTACGTGAGGCAGGAAAGGGATTGCAATTGATTGATAGAGTATTTTTTTGCACAAACTTCTTCCTTATAGAATAGACACATGGTTTAAAAGCAAGTTTCAGATGTAGCAGGAATGTATTCAAATTATTTTTCAATATGCCCGAGATCTGAGGACATACAATGCTTATTGTATATCAATAGATATTCGAAGTTTAAGAAATTTTACTGAAAAAACGATGTAAAATCCTTAATAATATACAACGCTTGTATTATACTAATAATAAGCAATATTTTCATCAAACCCTCCAAAATATTTTTATCAATGCAAACATGGTTGGCTTAAATAGTTACATTGTCAATTGCAAAGATATATTTTAATGATTTTTTTTGTGGTGAAGGTTGCAGTAATAATTCATAATCGGCTACAGTACTTGAGAGTTGTTAAAAATGAAAATAGCAAAGTCAGTGATTTCTCTATATATTGAATAAAATCATAATTATTGCTTTTTGGATCTTTTATTTCTTATTTTTCATGCCATCCAGTTTTTTTGATTCGTTAGTGAGTCTTTAGAGATTAGCTTTTTTGCATCAAGAAATTCTATGCTATTCCCTTTGAGTGTGATACTTCCATATATAGGTTTTGATAGATTTGTTACTGCTGATTTCTTTAATTTACAGACCGTTATATTTGTTTGATTACAGAAGATAAAAATACGTTCATGATGCAGTGGTATTTTTGCAAATGCAGATTAAAACGGTTTTAAGCAGCAGCTTCAAAAGGAATCTCGAGAAGATATTCACGTCGTAGGATATTTTAGAGAAATATTTTATTCCTTATTTTATTATATGATAATTTAAAATAAAATATATAAATCAAAGTATTAATTGTATGAAAAGGAATTCATAGGCGCAGTATAATGATAAATTTTCGTCCTTATTGTCTTGATATTTTACGTGCCACAGATCGTGATCGCTATATATCAGTTTTGTTCGCACCTAAGGAAAAGCGTAGGGCGTTGTCTGCGCTTTATGCTTTTAATGCGGAGGTTTCTCGTATTCGCGAAAGCGTGCATAATCCTATGCTTGGTGAAATACGATTACGCTGGTGGTATGATTCCATTGCTGATGGTAACACGCAAAATAGCAATGGAAGTCCAATTTTAAATGATTTATTTGCAGCAATTTCGCATTTTGATTTACCTAAAAAGTCTTTTTTACGTTATTGTGATGCCCAAATTCTAGATCTTTACAATAATTCTATTGTAACAATTCAAGATCTTGAAACTTATTGTGGTGAGACGGCAGGCGTAATTTTACAGCTTTCTTGTCAGATATTAGACCGTGATACTGAACAAAATTTTACAAAAGCTTGTGTACACGGAGGAATTGCTCAAGTGTTGAGTAGTGTGTTGCGTTTTTTGTCGTTTACGAAATTACGATACCTATATCGTTTTCCAGATGATATATTAGAAGCTATTGGAGTGAATAGGGAAGAGCTGGAATCTAATCGTATAGATGATGAAAAAAAACATCAGATAGTTGAAGCACTAGTGGCATTATCACAAGATCATTATACTAAATTTTACGAGCATTTTATCACTTTTCCTAAAATACTTAGATTAGCGTTTCTTCCACTAGCTGTGATCCCAGCGTCTCTTCAAAAAGCAGTACATTTAAAGGAAAAAACTTTCCAAGAGAATGCGTCCCTACCACTGCTTTATCGCTATTGGTTGATAACGAAGGCAGCGATAAATGGTAATTTTTCAAAAATATTATGAAAATAAATGCTTAAAAGTTTTCCATAGTGTCTTTACCTTAGTGTATTGAAGATTTGATTGTGGTTAGCGCTATTAATTTTTAATGGGTGTTCTTTGTTTGCAAATTGCAACATTTCCAGTTTTAAATCTTCTTTCATTAGGGTATCTACGTTTTTACGGACATCATGTGAAAGGCTATGGGCAGTTACGTTTTTAGGTGCAGTTACCTCTTTTATTTGATAAAGGATACGAGTTGTTGCTGATGAACCTGTCATTATACCACAATATCCTTTTGGGTTAGAAAAGAGCTTTTTAATGCCTTCGGATCCAAAAATCTCAAATGTGTCTTGGCGTCGTAAGGCTTGTGTTGTTTGCTTTTTTACTCTGAATACTTCAGCAAGAGAAGAAAGGCTTTTACCTTTGACAAGTTGATGGAGAGCACTTTCAGCAGCTTCATCCAGAAGACGCTGAATCTCCTCATTTTTCCATTGGTCTATAGCATCTTTTTTAACTTCTTGAAGCGTTCTATCGCGGTCAGGAATGATTGCATCTACTTTATACCATAAATATCCACCGTTTCCTGGCAGAGAAAGAGGATCAAGATCGACTCCTTCATCTGACTGATAAATAGAACTTAATAAAGTTTCTTGTTGTGGCAAATCTGTAAGAGCTACACCATCAATTGTTTTTCCTGTTTTATCAAGAGTGATTGTCCGCAAAGGAAGTTTATATTGATCTGCAATTTCTTTAAGAGAAGCGCCTTCAAAACGGGTATTCTCAATTGCTATATAATTATTGCGCATATCGTCCACAGCACGGTTTTGGGCAAGCGTTTGGCGAATATCCTCAAGTACGCTTTCAAAAGGAAGTGTACCTGAAGGTATAATTTGTTTAACGCGAATAATAACAGGGCCTTTTATATCATTCATTACTGGACTAACTTGCCCCTGACTAAGTGAAAAAATCTCAGATGCTAGACTTTTAAGAAGTTCACTTTCTGCTAGAGGACCTCTTTTTATTTCATTAAGAGTCTTTTTTTCAATTTTAACTAAGTCATCAAAGCTCAGTCCATCAGCCATTTTTTTTGCTGCATTATCGGCATCTTCGCGGGTTGAAAATCGTAATTCTTCAATTGTACGTTTTTCAGGTGTTACAAAACGTGAAATATTTTTAGCATAGTAAGATTTAGCTTCATCTGTTGTGATATCTTTTAATTTTATAAACTCAGCAGGTGTTATAGATAATAAAGAAATAGTACGGTATTCTGGAGAACGAAATTTTTTCTTGTGATCTTCAAACCACTTTTGCAATGTTTCTTGATTAGGTTCAGCAATCATCTTCTTTTCTTTTGGATTAATTATAATATAATCTGCCGTGCGTGTTTCTCCTTGATAAAGCGCGAGTGCTTTATAAAATAGATCTGGTGTTTTCACGCCGGACAATGCAGCCGAAATGAGCTGGTTACGCTTTTCTCTCTTGCTGTAATAATTAAGAAAACTATTTTCGTTAATCTGTAATTCTCCAAGATAATTACGGAACAAATCTTTGCTAAAGATACCATTTGTTTGAAATGTACTATCGGCGCTAATGATATGAGCTATTGCATCTTTTGAGAGATTAATTTTCAATTTACGTACTTGTTCATCAAGTAGTACATCTTGTTGTAACTGACTGAAAACAAAAGACGGGATTTTATATTGTTGCATTTCAGATGGGGTAAACATGCGCCCAAAATGGTAAGCGATTGCTAACTGTAGGCTATGATCGGCTAGTGCGAGACGGTAATCATTGACAGTTATTGTAGATTTTCCAGCAGTCATAAGATCTTGCTTATGAGTTGTTTGTAACTGCGGTATCCCCCATAAAAGGATGAAGCATAAAAGCAAAATAGCAAGAAAAATTCTGAAAACCAAAGAATTCGAGGCATTTCTGATTATGTCAAGCATCTTTTAATCCCATTTGGCATGATGATCACAAAAGCAGTTACAGAATTTGCAACAAAGATGTATAATATGCAAGCTTAAAGACTTGCTTTTGTATCGTAATTTGATACCTAAAAGCAAAAATGCATCATGATAGCTTTCTGGATAAAAACATGTCATTAAATATTCAACCTTTAGTTGCTGGAAATTGGAAAATGAATGGTACTTGTGAATCTCTTGAAGAATTACGTGCTATCGCTGCTGGTATTGGTTCTAATTTAGGTTGTTTATTTGAGGCATTGATTTGTGTTCCTGCAACGCTTTTATCACGTGCATCTCATACACTTGGAAGTGAAAGTATTTTTCTTGGAGGCCAGGATTGTCATTTCGCCGATAGTGGTTCTTATACTGGAGATATTTCAGCTCTTATGCTCAAAGAAGCAGGAGCAAATTACGTTATTCTTGGGCATTCAGAACGTCGTGCAGCTTATCATGAAAGTGATTCAGTTATACGTGCTAAAGTGCAGGCAGCATGGCGAGCAGGTCTTGTTGCTCTTGTTTGCATTGGTGAAACATTAAAGGAACGCAGAGATGGTAGGGTATTTGATGTTCTTGCTCAGCAGCTTGATAAATCTTTACCAGATGGTATAACAGAAAAAAATGTGGTTATCGCTTATGAACCTGTGTGGGCTATAGGGACAGGGAATGCAGCTACTTCAGCGGATATTGCAGAGGTTCATAATTTTATTCGTCATAAAATATGCTCGCGTTTTAATAATAATGGGGATAAGATTCGTTTGCTTTATGGTGGATCAGTAAAGCCATCTAACGCATTTGAGATTTTAAGCATTTCTCATGTTAATGGTGTTTTGATAGGTGGAGCAAGCTTGAAAGCAGTCGATTTTTTAAAAATTTGCGATGTTTATCGTAAATTGTAATGGAGAGATTTTAGTTTTTTCCTTGGATTATGCGCAATTTATGGGTAAATAACCGTAAATAGTTATTATAAAGAGCAAAGTTTATGCAAACAGTACTCATTGTTATTCATTTTTTAGTTGTTATCGCTTTAGTTGGGGTTGTGTTGATCCAACCTTCAGAAGGCGGTGGACTTGGGGCTAGTAGCGGTTCTGGACTTATGAGAACGCGTAGTACCAAAAATACGCTGACCCATTTGACGTCTATTTTAGCAGTTTGTTTCTTTACATTGTCCATTGGGCTTACAGTGGTTGGTAATTTATCGAATTCCAATTCTGATATTCTTAAGCGCATTCCTGCTAATTTAGAGCAAAATTCAATAAATGGAGGTAATTCAGGAATTATACCATCATCAAATGGTGAGCCTCAGTCCACTATTTTAGAGCAGTTAGGTGGTGGTGAAGTTCCCGTTCAAGAGCTAAACAAGTTTGAGTCTCCTGCATCTGAAAATCCAGTTCCACTACTGCCTAAAGATTCAATTCCTGATAATAAGTAAAAGTAGTATTTGTAAGGTTATACATGTTTAAAAAGGTGATTTTTCACCTTTTTAATTTTTTTCTGGAAAAATCATTTTAAACTACTTATTACCATGAGCTTATGACAGGTTATGTTTTTATTACTGGTGGCGTAGTCTCTTCTCTTGGGAAGGGTATTGCAGCTGCGGCTTTGGCTGCTTTGTTGCAAGCTCGCGGATATCGCGTGCGGCTTCGTAAGCTTGATCCTTATTTAAACGTTGATCCAGGCACAATGTCGCCTTATCAACATGGTGAGGTGTTCGTGACTGAAGATGGTGCAGAAACGGATCTGGATCTTGGTCATTATGAGCGGTTTACTGGGTGTTCTGCAAGTGGGCAAGATAATATTACAACAGGTCGTATTTATCGTAATATCATTGAACGAGAGCGACGGGGGGATTATTTAGGAGAAACAGTTCAGGTTATTCCTCATGTTACCGACGAGATTAAGAGATTTATTACTGCTGGAACTGAGGAATTTGATTTTGTTTTATGCGAAATAGGTGGGACAGTTGGTGATATTGAAGCAATGCCTTTTCTTGAAGCAATTCGCCAATTACATAATGAATTACCACGGCAAAGTGTTGTTTATGTCCATCTTACGTTGATGCCTTATATTTCTTCTGCTGGTGAATTAAAAACAAAACCAACACAACACTCTGTCAAAGAGTTACAGTCAATTGGTATCGCTCCTGATATTTTATTAGTACGTGCAGATCGAGCTATCCCAGAAACAGAACGGTACAAGTTATCGCTTTTTTGTAATGTTCGTCCGAGTGCAGTTATTCAGGCATTAGATGCACCAACAATTTATGATGTTCCTATGATTTATCATAAAGAAGGCTTAGACTCAGAAGTTCTTTCCGCTTTTGAAATTGATCCTGCACCTGCACCAAAACTAGATCGTTGGAAAAATATTACTCATTGGATTCACAATCCAGAAGGAGAGGTTACAGTTGCAATCGTTGGAAAATATACGTGCTTGAAGGATGCTTATAAATCTCTTACTGAGGCGATTACTCATGGTGGGTTAGCTAATCGAGTAAAGGTTGATATTGAGTGGATTGAAGCGGAGTGCTTTGAAAAAGAAGATCCTGCATTTCATTTACACAAAGTTCATGGAGTTTTGGTTCCAGGTGCTTTTGGAGCGCGTGGTGCGGAAGGTAAAATTCAAGCCATAAAGTTTGCACGGGAATGTAAAATTCCATTTTTAGGTATTTGTTTGGGAATGCAGTTAGCCTGTATAGAGGCAGCACGTAATCTTGCTTATATTGAGGATGCTTCGTCAAGTGAATTTTGTGAAACAAAAAATCCGGTTGTTGGTTTGATGACAGAATGGCTCAAAGAAGGTGTTCTTGAGAAGCGCACAAAGTATGAAAATCTTGGTGGGACAATGCGTCTTGGTGCTTTTATTACTGAATTAAAAGAGGGAAGTCATATTTCTAAAATTTATGGAAAGACGAGAATCAGCGAACGACACCGTCACCGCTACGAAGTAAATATTGATTATAAAGATAAGTTAGAACAGTGCGGTTTGATTTTTTCTGGTATGTCTCCAGATGGTATTTTACCAGAAACAATAGAGTATATGGATCATCCATGGTTTATCGGAGTTCAATATCATCCAGAGCTGAAATCATGTCCATTTAATCCACATCCACTTTTTTCTTCTTTTATTGAAGCAGCTATAGAGCAGAGCCGGTTATTTTAGTTCGTGAATTTTGATTATTTGTTTTATAAATCCAGAATATTATTAAAGGTAACAGAATTTTTCTCTATGCATAAGCGTGTTAATCTGGGAAAAACTTTATTTATTTTACAAATGGTTACGTTTTATTGCAAAAGATATTTTTGTTTATCTCAGCCAAAGAAGAGCACGTCATTAACATAAAAGGATAATTTTAGGTTACGTTGAATAGGGAGATTTAAAAAGAAGGTTACTTAGAACAATGATTTTGTTTCTGTGCTTTATAGAGGAGAATATGCTTTTGTTATAAGTAAGATTGTTCTTATATAAGTTCATTGAACGCGTTGCTCTGTCGTAGGTGTCTCTTGAAATGCATTAAAAATCAGAAAGTGCACCCTTTTACGATGTTAATATAATTAAAATCGATAATTTGTGAAGATTGCTTGAGACTTTTATGGAATTTTATTATGTGTCAAAAAGATGAGTAAATTATACTACATATAATGTAGAGGATATCTTAATTTATTGTGATTTTTAAACTGAATCAATATTTTGTTAAGCTTGAATAAGGAAATTCATGTGACTGTTATTATAGATGTTGTTGGGCGGGAAGTCCTTGATAGCCGCGGGAATCCAACAGTAGAGGTTGATGTTTATTTGGAAGATGGAGCTTTCGGTCGTGCTATGGTTCCTTCGGGGGCGTCAACTGGTGCGCATGAAGCTGTGGAATTGCGTGATGGTGGTATGCGCTACCAAGGAAGAGGAGTTGAAAAAGCAGTTGCTTCTGTAAATGAAGAAATTGTAAAGGAGATTTGTGGGCGAGATGCGAGAGATCAAATAGTAATCGATCAAGCAATGATTACGCTGGATGGAACACCAAATAAGGAGCGTCTTGGTGCTAATGCTATTCTTGGTGTTTCATTAGCTGTAGCAAAGGCTGCTGCAGAATCATCATGCCTACCTTTATATCGTTACATTGGTGGGACGCAGGCATGTATTCTTCCGACGCCGATGATGAATGTCATTAATGGTGGCGTGCACGCTGATAATCCGATTGATTTCCAAGAATTTATGATTATTCCCGTTGGAGCATCTACGATAAAAGAGGCGATTCGTTATGGTGCTGAAGTTTTTCATACACTGAAAAAGCGTTTAAGAGAGGCGGGTTATAATACGAATGTTGGTGATGAAGGGGGGTTTGCACCTCAATTTAAAAATGCAGAACAAGCAATTGATTTTATTATGGAATCTATAATTGAATCTGGATATATTCTAGGTGAACAAATTGCTCTTGGTTTAGATTGTGCTGCAACAGAATTTTATAAAAATGGTTCATATTTTTATAAAGGTGAGGGGATATGTCGTAATATAGAAAAACAGGTGGAATATTTGGCTAAACTTGTTGATACCTATCCTATAATTACAATTGAAGATGGGATGGCTGAGGATGATTGGGAAGGTTGGAAGCTTCTTACAGAAGCAATAGGAGAAAAATGTCAACTTGTTGGTGATGATTTATTTGTAACAAATCCAGTGCGTTTGCGTGATGGAATTGAAAGAGGTATTGCCAATTCTATACTCATTAAAGTTAATCAAATTGGAACATTAAGTGAAACCCTTGATGCAATAGAAATCGCACATAAGGCAAATTATCGTGCTATCGTGTCTCATCGTTCAGGTGAAACAGAGGATTCTCTGATTTCAGATCTTGCAGTTGCAACGAATTGTGGGCAAATAAAAACTGGTTCACTTGCTCGTTCGGATCGGTTAGCAAAGTATAATCAGCTTATTCGCATTGAGGAAATGCTAGGGATACAGGCTCGTTATGCAGGGATGTTGCATCGTTAATTACTCTTAAATAATGGTATTTTACTATTGTTAAGTTGAACTGTTTTATTAATGATTCAGGGTAGCTATTTATAGGTGGTTAAAAATGAGAGGTATAATTATTAGCCAGGATCAGGGAACTTATCTCGTTTCAGGTGATGATGGTAAGCGCTACCAATTTGCGACTTGGGATTGGTCTGGGAAGGATTTGCCAAAAGTTGGTGATGCTGTTGATTTTGTATGTGATGGTGAGACTGTCAATTCTGTCTTTCCACTACTTAAACAACAGACAGAAGAATCAAAAGCTATGCTTGCTCTTATTTGTTGGTTTGCTGGTGTGTTTGGTGTCCATCGTTTTATGGTTGGTAAGATTTGGACTGGTGCTTTAATGCTTATTTTATCCTTATCAGTCATTGGGTTAATTATTTCTGGTATTTGGGCAATTATTGATTTTATAGTTATTGTGGCTGGAAGATTTTCTGAAAAGAATGGGAATAAAATCGTAAACTGGTAAGTTTCTCACATATAGCAGAAAATATTAGTGATGCAGCTTATTTTCTTTACGGGAAAGGTCTGATGGGCGTGTGTATCTTTACATGAACGTTTTGCGATAGTGTATTAGCTAAAGCTACATGCTGCTTCTGAAATATTTTAAAAGGCTTGTGTTATTTCATGTGGACGAAACAGAAACGGAGATCGGCTAAAATACGCTTTATATTGCCGCTTATGACAGCAGGGGTTTTGAGCTATTTTAGCTATCATATTTATCATGGCGAGTATGGTTTATATTCACGCAGTAAAGTTAATCAGCATATTATTGAGTTGGAAGAAGAACTTCATAAGGTTGAGGTAGAGCGGTTGTTTATTGAAAAGCGTATTTCTCTTTTACGCGATGGGAATGTTGAAAAGGATATGTTAGACGAATACGTTCGAAAAAATCTGAATTTTTCTAAGCCAAATGAGTTGACAATTTTGATCCCTCTTGATGACATTAAAAGTTAATTTTAAATAATTAAATTAAAAAGATATTTTAAAACAATTGGTTATGATATCATTTGAGCTAATCGATAATGCTTGTAACTTTTACTCGTAAGGGTTATTCCTAAATAATCGTAAAAGGGAGTTTAATATGGCAGAACGGCTTAAAAAAAAATCTGTGTCAGTAGTTCATTCTGCATCAGAAAATACCACTAAGACAGCACAAATTGCCTCTTTCACAAAAGAGGAAGAGCTCGATGCTTATAGTAAGATGCTTTTGATTCGTCGTTTTGAAGAAAAGGCAGGACAACTTTACGGCATGGGGCTGATCGGTGGATTTTGTCACCTTTATATTGGACAGGAAGCTGTTGTTGTTGGAACGCTAAAAGCAACAAAAGAGGGGGATCAGGTTATTACGTCTTATCGCGATCATGGTCATATGTTAGCGGTTGGTATGAGTCCGCGCGGTGTAATGGCAGAGTTAACGGGACGTCAAGGTGGATTTTCTAAAGGGAAAGGTGGTTCGATGCATATGTTTTCCAAAGAAAAGCATTTTTATGGTGGGCATGGCATTGTTGGTGCACAGGTTCCTATTGGCTCAGGTTTAGCATTTTCGAATCAGTATCTTGGAAAAAATAGCGTGACGTTAGTTTATTTTGGTGATGGTGCTGCAAATCAGGGGCAGGTTTACGAGAGTTTTAATATGGCTTCGCTTTGGAAGCTCCCAGTTGTTTATATTATTGAAAATAACCAGTATGCTATGGGAACATCAGTTGCACGCGCATCTGCAGATATTGATTTTTCTCGTCGCGGTCTTTCTTTTGAGATTCCGGGTATAGCTGTTGACGGTATGGATGTTCGAGCGGCAAAAGGAGCTGCTGATGAGGCTATTGCTTGGGCGCGTTCTGGTAAGGGGCCTATTATTCTTGATATGCAAACCTATCGTTATCGTGGTCATTCTATGTCTGATCCAGCAAAATACCGATCGAAGGAAGAGGTTCAAAAAATAAAAGAGGAATGTGATCCGATTGATCAGGTAAAAAATCGGATTCTTGAACAAGGTTTGGCCAGCGAAGATGATTTAAAATCTATTGATAAAGAGGTGCGTGCGATTGTTGCTGATGCAGCAAATTTTGCACAAATGGATAAGGAGCCAGATGCTTCTGAGCTCTATACTGACGTTTTAGTGTGATGCGAGGGAAGCAAGTATGTCTATAAATATTTTGATGCCAGCACTTTCTCCAACGATGGAAGAGGGTAAATTGTCTAAATGGCTCAAGAAAGAAGGTGATTCAGTTCGTTCTGGTGATGTGATTGCTGAAATTGAAACCGATAAAGCAACAATGGAAGTAGAAGCTGTCGATGAAGGAATCATTGGCAAAATTTTTGTACTTGAAGGTTCTGAAAGAGTGAAAGTAAACACTGTTATTGCAGTTTTATTAGAAGAAGGGGAGAGTGCTGAAGATGTTTTACGCACTGCTTCTTTAGATGGTCATAGAGAAACGAGTGTAAGATCTTCCTCTTCTGCTGCAGAAGTATCGAATACTTTGACTTTTGGTGCTACCTCTAATTTAGATATTCCAACAGGAACACAAACCGTTACTATGACAGTACGCGAAGCTCTCAATCAGGCTATGGCTGAAGAAATGAGGCGTGATGAGACGGTTTTTTTGTTAGGAGAAGAAGTTGCCCAATATCAGGGTGCTTACAAAGTTAGTCAAGGTTTGTTAGAAGAGTTTGGCGAGCGTCGAGTTATTGATACGCCAATTACAGAACATGGTTTTGCAGGGTTGGCTATTGGTGCCGCATTCGGAGGATTACGTCCTATCGTTGAGTTTATGACATTTAATTTTGCTATGCAGGCGATTGATCAAATTATCAATTCTGCAGCAAAGACTCGTTATATGTCTGGTGGACAAATGTCTTCACCGATAGTTTTTCGTGGTCCCAATGGTGCTGCCGCGCGTGTAGGGGCTCAGCATTCTCAGTGTTATGCTGCATGGTATAGCCATATTCCTGGGCTTAAAGTTGTTATGCCTTATAGTGCTGCGGACGCAAAGGGTTTGTTAAAGGCTGCCATTCGTGATGACAATCCTGTTATTTTTCTTGAAAATGAAATTTTGTATGGTCATCAATTTGATGTTCCTCAAATTGATGATTTTGTTTTACCTATTGGTAAGGCACGTATTCATAAGGTAGGCCGAGATGCAACACTTGTTGCATATGGGATTGGGATGCATTATGCAGTTCAAGCATTACCGGAAATTGAAAGACTTGGTATTGATGTTGAATTAATTGATTTACGAACCATTCGTCCAATGGATCTTCCTACAATTCTTACTTCAGTTAAAAAGACAGGTCGCTTGGTCACGATTGAAGAGGGGTATCCTCAATCATCTGTTGGTACCGAAATAGCTACTCGTATTATGCAACAGGCATTCGATTATCTCGATGCACCGGTTGCTACAATTGCTGGCAAGGACGTTCCTTTGCCTTATGCCGCTAATCTTGAAAAATTGGCTTTGCCCAACATTGCAGAAATTGTTGAAGCTGTTAAGGCTGTCACTTACAGAGCATAACGGAGAGAAGCACCATGCCTATTAAGATTACGATGCCAGCGCTTTCCCCTACAATGGAAGAGGGAAATTTATCAAAGTGGAATGTTCAGGAGGGAGATAAGGTTTTTTCTGGTGATGTGATTGCTGAAATTGAAACCGATAAAGCAACAATGGAAGTGGAAGCTGTTGATGAAGGGACAGTTGCTAAGATTGTTGTTCCCGCTGGAGCACAGGGTATAAAAGTTAATACTTTAATCGCTATTTTAGCAGAAGAAAATGAAGATTTAGCTGAAGCTTCTAGGGTTGCAGGAGAAGAATTTTGTTCTGAAGCTAAAGAATCAGAGATCGTAGAACAGATAGATTCAAAGGAGGTGGCAATAAGCCATCCGGAGTTAAATAAGCAATTAATACAAAAAGGTAGAGAGAATAGTTGTCTTTTTTCATCTCCTTTAGCGCGTCGTCTAGCAGCAAATGCTGGTTTGGATTTATCATCTATTTCTGGTAGTGGTCCGCATGGACGTATTATCAAGCGCGATATAGAAAAAGCCATAAGCAGTGGCATTTCGAGCGATTCTTATTCATTTCAAGATATGAATTCGATGACTATAGGCATTTCTGATAAACAAATATTGCAGCTCTTTAAAGAAGATGAATACGCATTTGTCCCTCATAATAATATGCGTAAAATAATTGCTAAACGTTTAGTAGAATCAAAACAGAAAGTACCACATTTTTACATAACCGTAGATTGTGAACTTGATGCATTATTGGAATTGCGTGCGCAGCTAAATGCTGTTGACTCAACAATTAAGACGCAAGAAGGATCTAGCTTTGTTCATAAGATTTCAGTTAACGATATGGTCATTAAAGCTATAGCGCTTTCTTTAAAAGCCGTTCCTGATGCTAACGTGTCTTGGCTTGAAGGTGGAATATTGCATCACAAGCACTGTGATGTGGGGGTTGCAGTTTCCATTTCGAACGGATTAATTACACCGATCATTCGTCATGCAGAGAAGAAATCTTTATCAGTTATCTCTCAAGAAATGAAGGATTTTACAAAGCGTGCACGTGAGCATAAGCTAAAAATGGAAGAATATCAGGGGGGAACAACAGCTGTATCAAATATGGGAATGTATGGGGTAAAAAGTTTTTCTGCTATTCTTAATCCACCACATGCGACGATTTTTGCTGTCGGTGCAGGTGAACAGCGTGCGGTTGTTAGAAATAGTTCGTTGACAATTGCAACGGTTATGTCGGTTACACTTTCTGTTGATCATCGTGCTATTGATGGTGCGCTAGCAGCAAAGCTTTCACGAACTTTCCAGAAGATTATTGAAAATCCACTGGCAATGTTAATTTGAGCATTTTACATGTATTGTGTATGAGCAGAGATATTGTCTTTTCGTTTGATTTTGTAGAGACATTCTTGTGGAAATTAGAAATAATGAAAGACATGAGAGGGTCTTGTTATGTTGATTTTTAATTTTAAGTTCAGAGAAGGTGCATCTGTTTTTTCATATCTATGGAGGAATTACTGTGGAAAATCTTTATGATGTAATTGTGATTGGCTCTGGACCTGGCGGATATGTAACTGCAATTCGTGCAGCTCAGTGTGGTTTTAAGACTGCGATCGTTGAACGTGAACATTTGGGAGGGATTTGCTTAAATTGGGGCTGTATTCCAACAAAGGCTCTTTTAAGGTCAGCAGAGATAAAGCATTTTGCTGAGAATGCAAAAGATTATGGATTAAGTCTCAATGGCTCGATTGAAGTGAATATACAAGATGTTGTTGCACGTTCGCGCAGCATTTCTGCTCGTTTAAATGCCGGTGTTGATTTTCTCATGAAAAAAAACAAAATCGATATTATTTGGGGTGAAGCAAAAATAACTAGAGGAGCTAAAGGAAGTAAGTTTGCAGAGATTACAGTTTCTTTATCATCTAAAGAGATTATGCAGCCGCAAAATTCAGTGCCTAAAGGGGCTCTAGGAAATGGGATTTATCAAGCAAAATACGTGATTATTGCGACTGGAGCTCGTCCTCGTATTCTTCCCGGTATTGAGCCAGATAAAAAGCTTATTTGGACTTATTTTGAAGCCATGACGCCACCTACAATGCCAAAATCTATCTTGGTTGTTGGATCAGGAGCAATTGGCATTGAATTTTCCTCTTTTTATCATGATATGGGAGCTGATGTAACCGTTGTGGAAATGATGCCTCATATTATGCCAGCTGAAGATACGGAAATTTCAGCATTTGCTCGTAAGAAATTGGAGAAAAAGGGTATCCAAATTTTTACTGAAGCAAAAGTAACAAAAATTGAAAAATCCTCTAATTCTGTAACAGCTTGTATTGAAGTTAAAGGTAAAACAGAAATAATCACGGTTGATCGGTTGATTTCAGCTGTTGGGGTTCAGGGTAATATTGAAAATCTTGGATTAGAATCATTGGGTATTAAAACCGATCGTGGATACATTATGACTGATGAATGGAGTTGGACAGGTTTGGAGGGAATTTATGCTATTGGTGATGTCTCTGGTGCCCCTATGCTGGCACATAAAGCAGAAGAAGAAGGTGTGATATGCATAGAACATCTTGCGGGCTTAAAGAATGTTCATCCACTTGATAAGAAGAGAATTCCAGGGTGCACGTACTGCACACCACAAGTTGCTTCTGTGGGATTATCGGAAGTGGCAGCAAAAGAAGCTGGTTACGATGTGCGTGTTGGCCGTTATTCTTTTTCTGCGAATGGAAAAGCTATTGCTTTAGGCGAAGATCATGGGTTAGTAAAAACTATTTTTGATAAAAAAACAGGTCAGCTTCTTGGTGCCCATATGGTAGGGGCAGAGGTAACAGAGTTGATTCAAGGTTTTGTGATTGCTATGAATCTTGAAACAACAGAAGAAGAATTGATGCGTACTGTCTTTCCACATCCAACATTGTCAGAAATGATAAAAGAGAGTGTATTGGATGCTTATGGTCGGGTTTTGAATGCTTGATAGCTAGATTTTATGAAAAATCTTGTATTTTATGGTTTTTTATAAGCATTCCATATTTACAAGATAGAGGCTTAAATGGTTACGGTTGTTGATAGAGTTACAAATAGGCGCTTGCGTCATCCTGAAAAAGCACATCGTCCAGATACGAGCATACCCAAAAAACCGGATTGGATTCGTGTGAAAGCGCCAACATCGCAGGTATATAAAGAAACGTACGGTATTGTACGTGCCAATAAGTTAGTAACTGTATGTGAGGAAGCAGGGTGTCCAAATATTGGTGAATGTTGGAGTCAGCGTCATGCTAGCTTCATGATTTTGGGTGAGATATGCACGCGTGCCTGTGCTTTTTGCAATGTTGCAACAGGTATTCCACAAGCAGTTGATAATGATGAACCAGAACGTGTAGCGGATGCGGTTGCTCAGATGGAATTAAAACATGTTGTTATTACATCTGTTGATCGTGATGACCTTTCTGATGGTGGCGCACAGCATTTTGCGAAAGTTATTTATGCTATTCGTAAAAAGGCTCCAAGAACAACAATTGAAGTTCTTACTCCTGATTTTCGTCATAAGGATGGAGCTTTGGAAATTGTTGTTGCTGCTAAACCTGATGTTTTTAATCATAATTTGGAAACAGTCCCGTCTAAATATTTGAAAGTTCGTCCAGGGGCGCGTTATTTTCATTCAATTCGGTTATTACAGCGCGCTAAAGAACTTGATCCAACAATTTTCACGAAATCAGGAATTATGGTTGGTCTTGGAGAAGAGCGGAATGAAGTTCTTCAATTAATGGATGATTTACGTTCTGCTGATGTTGACTTTATGACAATTGGACAATATTTGCAGCCTACACGAAAGCATCATCCAGTTATTCGTTTTGTGCGTCCTGAAGAATTTGAGTCTTTTGCTAAGATTGGTAAAGTAAAGGGTTTTTTGCATATGGCTTCCCATCCTTTAACACGTTCATCTCATCATGCTGGAGATGATTTTGAAGTTTTGCAAAAAGCTCGTGATGAAAAATTTGCTTTTCAGAGATAATCATGCCGACTTTTACAACATACCGGCAAATTTCTCATAAAGCCTGTGAGATGTTTGATCTTGTTTCAGATATAGAACGTTATCCTGAATTTTTGCCAATGTGTGAAGCCTTAACAATACGTTCTCGAAAAGAATGTGGAGAAAAGACATTGCTTCTCGCTGATATGACAGTTGGTTACTCGATTATTCGAGAGACTTTTACAACCACAGTATTGCTTCATCCGAGGGAAAATCTCATAGAGGTTAAATACATTGACGGTCCATTCAAATATCTTGAAAATCATTGGTCATTTCAGCCTATTGAAAATACAAATGCATGCAATGTAAAATTTTTTATTGATTATGAGTTTAAAAGCAGAATGCTTAGTTTAGTAATGGGGTCAATGTTTGATATTGCATTTCATAAATTTACAGATTCTTTTGAAAGACGTGCTCATCAAATTTATGGTTTTCCAATGGCATAATTCATTGATTTGATTTTTCCACATGTCAAGTTTGGTTGTAAGAAATATCATTGAAGAGATTTTAAGATCATATCTAAGGAATTTTTGACAGCAGCATGGCGAATGGCGTTGCGATTAATATTTTTGAAAAACATTTCTGTGTGCACAGTTTCATGATTTTTGTAAGCAATTGCAAAATGCACAAGTCCTATAGGTTTATCAAGACATGCTCCACTAGGTCCTGCAATTCCCGTGACAGAAATTGCAATATCGGCGTTTGAATATTTTAATCCACCATCAGCCATTGCAATAGCAACTTCTTTTGAAACAGCTCCATACGTTTTTATAAGTTCAGAGCATACACCAACGAGACGCATCTTAGATTCATTTGAATAAACAATAAATCCACAATCAAATATATCTGATGATCCTGCAATATTGGTAAGGTTTGCAGAGATAAGTCCTCCTGTACAAGACTCAACAGTCGTTAAAAGCAGACCTTTTGAACGACAAGCATTAAGTACTTCTTGTGCTTGCTTTTTACAGAAACATATCATGTTGGAATTTCTCCAGGATAAAGGACGGTAGCAGTTGCGAGAGCAGCAATACCTTCTCCACGACCAATAAATCCTAGTTTTTCATTTGTTGTTGCTTTGATGGAGATTCGATCAGATGAAATTGAAAATATATTCATAAGGTTTTCTACCATTACAGAACGGTAGGAGCTAATTTTAGGATTTTCAGCAATCAGTGTAATATCAACATTGGCAATACGGCCACCTGCTTTCTTAACAATATCAATTGCATGATGTAAAAAAAAATCTGATGATTTGTTTTTCCATTGAGGGTCAGAGGGGGGGAAATGTGTACCAATATCTCCTGCACCACGGGTAGCAAGAAGGGCATCAGTTAGCGCATGAAGAGCAACGTCAGAATCTGAGTGTCCGTTTAATTTTTTGTGGAAGGGAATTGTTATGCCACATAATGTAATGGAAGTTCCTTCCTCAAAAGCGTGAACATCATAACCATTTCCAGTGCGGATATCAGGAAACATTTTCATTTTTTTTTGGAGATATATTTGGAGATATAAATGTGCAGTATCAAAATCTTCGTTCCATGTAATTTTTATATTGTTGGGTGCTCCAGGAATCATTCGCATGGAGATACCAAACCATTCTGCAATTGCAGAATCATCCGTAAAATCATATTTGCAGGATTTTCTTGCTTTTTCATGAGCAGCTAAGATTTTTTTGAATGGAAAGCATTGTGGGGTTTGCGCACTATAAAGATCAGTGCGTGAGATAGTCTCTAAAATATTGTGTGTATTATTTATGCGTTTAAGAGTATCAGAGATGGCAAGAGCGGGAAGTACACCTTCTCTGTTATTAACGGTAGCATGGATCTGCTCAAGGAGACTGTTTTCAATGAAGGGACGTGCACCATCATGAATATGAACATATTGGGGTTTTATGTTTTTAAGTGCATGAAGTCCACATAAGGTAGAGATTTGACGCGTGTTACCTCCGTCAACAACTATAAGGTGCTCTTTAATGGGTTCTATAGCTTGTGCACAAATTTGATGATCGTCTGGATGAATAACCAGCACAATTGTTGTAATGGATTGATGCTGCAAAAAACAACGTATAGTATGACGGATAACCGGTTCTTTTCCTAAAAGCCGATATTGTTTTGGAGTTTTTTGCAGAGATCCTGCTCTTTTTCCGCGTCCAGCGGCTAATATTACAGCTGCAATAGAAATATTTAATTTCCTTTTTATTATCTCAGTTAATTATTTTATGGTTATCAATTTTAAATTGATTTCGAAAGGATGGTTGTTGCAGATCAGCAATAGATGTCACTGATAATACACTAAAAAAAGCATCCAATGCTTTTCGAAGTGCAGTATTTAAATTACAAAAATCTACCAATGGACAATTAGGCTCTTCAGTATCGAAACACTCTGCCATGGAAAAGCTATCTTCCGTTACTTTTACAACATCAGCCACCGAAATCTCTGTTGCAGGTTTAGCTAATTTAATTCCACCATTACGTCCTCGTACTGTCTGTATAAAACCTGCTTCAACAAGAAGTTGGAGGATTTTAAACAAAAAAAGCTCAGAAACAGAATGCACCTTAGCAATTTCTGGAACACGACTTAAAGATCCATGATTATCTGCACAGTACATGAGCATTCGGAGTGCATAATTCGTTTGCCTGGTTAACCGCATTTCACCTCCTCTGTAAAATACCAGAAAATTCTGTTTATTTAAAATGTATTTTGAAAATATAGAAACTCTTCCTTTATTTACTAGATTAGCCGTATTTTAAACACAGCACCGGTATTGTCAATTTTTGTCGTAGAGAGCTATATGGAGCAGAGAATAAATAACGTAAGCGAATCATGAATACAACACTCCTAACCAATTTTAAAAATGCTGGCAAAATTACTTACAACGATGAGCTTTATCGCTTAAGTAAGATGTATATATTTTTAGGTGTCACAATTATCGTATTGGCTTTGTTAACAGCTTCTGTATCATTTATCATTCTTATAGGATTAACTCCTGTTGTTCCTAGTCGGATTGTGACTCTAGTTCTAATAGGAATTAATAGTGTTTGGATTTTAGGACTTGTAGTAATCGTCTTTTACGAGATGATTCCTATTATTCGTGCGTGGCGATCAAGACGTGCTGGCTCACGTCTTCATGTACGTCTTATTTCTTTATTTGCTCTTGTTGCAACTGTTCCGGCTGTAGCTGTTGCTCTTGTATCAGGTCCTGCGCTTAATTTAGGATTGGACAGATGGTTTGATACGACAACTCGACAAATTGTGGGCTCTTCTATCGATTTGGCGAATGCTTATGCGGATGAAATGCTTCAAAATTTGAAGAATTTATCTTACGCTATGGCATTTGCACTGGATAATAGGAAGCTTTTAGAGCGTAATCCAGCTGCATACAAAACGCAGCTAACACGTCACGCAGCAGGGCGCAATCTTCGTGGTGCATTTTTATTAAGCTCGAACGGAACCATTTTTATATCGAGCGACTTGGGTAATGAGGACAAGCTACCTATCCCTCCACCTAATCTCATTGGACGAGCAACTAGCACGAGGCCATTTTCTTTTCAACCAGGTATTCACGATTATTTTGGTATTATTTTAAAATTTACCAATATTCAAAACACATTTTTATATTTGGTGCGTGATGTTGATAAAGATGTTTTGTCGGCTTTGCGTTTAACGGAAGTAAATACAGATAATTATCGAGATTTAAATGAAAATCGTCTTCCTATGCAAATTGCATTTGGTATGCTTTATTTATGTCTCTTTTTTAGCTTATTTCTTTCGGCTATTTGGGCTGGTATTGCTGTTGCTGATCGCTTAGTTCGGCCTATTCGCCTTCTTATTGGTGCGGCTGATGATGTGGCTTCTGGAAATATGGAGGTTCTTGTGCCGGTTCGTGCAAAGGATGGGGATATCGGGCAATTATCGAAAACTTTTAACTATATGGTAAGTGAATTGAAGAGCCGGCGTAATGAGTTGATTGCAGTTCGTGATCAAATTGATGAAAGAAGGCGCTTTTCTGAGGCTGTTTTATCAGGTGTAACAGCTGGTGTTGCGGGAATTGATGATAATGGCGCTATTACAATCATTAATCGATCCATTGAAGCGATGTTTGGTATTCGTTCTGAACAAGTGATTGGACAAAGTATTTTATCGTTAAGTACTGAAATCGGAAAAGTTTTTGAATTGGCGCGTTCGTTAGGTCGTAAAAATCATCGTGAGCAAGTAAGTCTGAGTGTTGCTGGACAAGAACGCGTTTGTAATGTGCAAATTACAATGGAAGAGGATGATGGGCAAGGTCAATCTTGGGTCTTAACAATTGATGATATTACGGATCTTGTTGAAGCTCAGCGTTCATCAGCATGGGCAGATATTGCACGTAGGATTGCCCATGAAATTAAAAATCCACTTACACCTATTCAACTATCAGCGGAACGCATTCGTAAACGTTACGATAAGGTTATTACGCAGGATAGAGATGTTTTTGAGCGGTGTATTGAGACAATTATTCGACAAGTTGGTGATATTGGGCGTATGGTTGATGAGTTTTCTTCCTTTGCACGTATGCCTAAACCAAAAATGCGTATTCTAGATATTCGCGGATTGCTCCGCGAAGCATGTTTCTTGATAGAAGTTGCTCGACATGATATTCATTTTGAGAAAGATTTAGGAAATATACCACTTATTGGTGCATTTGATAATCGTCTCATTGTTCAAGCATTTTGTAATGTTATAAAAAATGCAAGTGAAGCTATTGATGCAGTCGTGCGGGAGGAGGGCACTCGTGGTCATATTCTTGTGCGTTCTTATTGCCAAGAAGAATTTTTGATTGTGGATGTTATTGATAACGGGAAAGGGCTCCCTAAAGAGCAAAGGCAAAAATTATTAGAACCATATATAACAACACGAGAAAAGGGTACAGGGCTCGGATTAGCTATCGTACGCAAGGTTATTGAGGATCATGGTGGTTATATGGAGCTGCATGATGCACCAAAGAGTTTTTATGAGGGGCGTGGCGCGATGATCCGTTTGGTATTTCCAGAGAATGGAGTTGAGCAAGATGGCATTGCAAAGTTACAAAGCATGAGATAGGGAAACAAAATGGTATCAGATATCTTAATTGTTGATGATGAATCAGACATTCGTGAGCTTGTTGCTGGAATTTTAGATGATGAAGGCTATGAAACACGTGTTGCATGTAATTCTGATGAAGCATTGGCACAAATTAGTGAGCGTGTTCCAAAGCTTATTTTTTTGGATATTTGGTTACAAGGAAGCCGTATTGATGGCTTAGGATTGCTCGATGAAATTAAAACGCGGTATCCTGCTCTTCCAGTGATTATGATTTCTGGTCATGGCAATATTGAAACAGCTGTTTCTGCTATAAAACGAGGAGCGTATGATTTTATTGAAAAGCCTTTTAAAGCGGATCGGCTTGTATTGGTTGCTGAGCGGACTCTTGAAAATTCAAAATTAAAACGGGAGCTTTCGGAACTGCAAAAGCGTTCGAACGAGACACCGGAATTGCTTGGGACGTCATCTGTTATGAAACATTTGCGTCAAACTATAGAAAAAGTAGCACCAACAAATAGCCGTATTATGATTACAGGTCCTTCAGGTGCTGGAAAAGAAATGGTGGCGCGCGCTATCCATGCGCTTTCAGCGCGTTCAAATGGGCCATTTGTTACAATAAATGCAGCAACAATCACCTCAGAAAGAATGGAAATAGAATTATTTGGTAATGAAATGGAGGGTGGTGAACGCAAAATTGGTGCATTAGAGGAAGCTCATGGTGGAATATTGTATCTTGATGAAATTGCAGATATGCCCCGCGAGACTCAAAGTAAGATTCTTCGAGTATTAACGAGTCAGACATTCGAGAGGGTTGGTGGCACAAAACGTGTTAAAGTAGATGTGCGCATCATTTCTTCGACTGTGCAAAATCTTGAAAATCTCATTGCTGACGGGCATTTCAGAGAAGATCTTTTTCATCGTCTTTCAGTCGTTCCTGTTTCTGTTCCTCCCCTTTCTGCGCGCCGTGAAGATATTCCAGATCTTGTGCGTTATTTTATAAAAAAAATATCGCATCAAGTTGGTATTAGGCCACGTGAAATTAGTGATGATGTTATAGCTATTTTGCAAATGCAAGCTTGGCCAGGGAATGTACGACAGTTACGAAATAATATTGAGCGTCTTCTAATTCTTATTCGTGATGGTGATGGTCCAATAACAGCGGAGTCCCTTCCTATAGAAATGAGTGATTCTTTACCACGTCTTCAGATGGATGTAGATGAAAGTGTAATGGATTTACCACTACGAGAAGCGCGAGAATTGTTCGAAAAGAAGTATTTAGTAGCGCAAATTGGACGCTTTGGTGGAAATATATCGCGTACAGCTGAATTTATAGGTATGGAGCGTTCTGCTTTGCACCGTAAGATTAAAGCGCTTGGAGTTTCATAAAATTATGCGTGTTATTATTTGTGGAGCAGGGCAGGTCGGTTATGGGATAGCGGATCGTCTTGCTGCTGAGAATCATGATGTTACTGTCATTGATATTGAAGCGATCTTGATTGAAAAAATTATTGATTCGTTGGATGTTAGAGGTTTTATTGGTCATGGTTCGCGGCCTGAGGTACTTTTGGCAGCAGGTGCAGATAAGGCTGATATGTTAATTGCAGTGACCTTATTTGATGAAGTCAATATGGTGGCTTGTCAGGTTGCACATTCATTGTTCAATATTCCAACAAAAATAGCACGCATTCGTTCACAGTCTTATTTAGAGCCACACTATAAGATGCTTTTTGCCAGAGAAAATATTCCAATTGATGTAGTTATTTCACCAGAAGTTGAAGTTGGAGAAATGGTTTTGCGTCGTATTGCTCTACCTGGTGCAATAGATGTTTTGCATTTTTGTAATGATGAGATTGTTGCATTAGCTTTGGAATGTATGGAAGATTGCCCGATTGTTAATACACCATTGCGTCAATTAACGGAGCTTTTCCCAGATCTTTGTACAATAGTTGTTGCCATCAAGCGTGGCTCAGAATTAATGGTAGCGCATTCAGATACGCAACTACGCGTTGGTGATATAACTTATCTTGTTGTTGCTCGTGATCAAATGCGTCGTGCAGTTGGGCTTTTTGGTCATAAGGAGCAGGATGCCCATCGTATGGTTATTGCTGGAGGAGGCCATATAGGTCTTTATGTCGCTCAGGCTATTGAAAAGCGTCTGCATAAGTTAAGATTGAAAATTATAGAATCGGATAGAGAGAGGGCATTAACAATTACTGATCAGCTTGAAAAAACGACAGTTTTATATGGTAATGTGTTAGATCCTGCTCTTCTTAAAGAAGCTGGAATTGATCAAGCTGATTTAATGATTACACTAACAAATCAGGATCAAGTGAATTTATTGAGCGCTATTATTGCGAAAAGACTTGGATGCAAAGCAAATATGGTGTTGATCAATAATGTTGCCTACCAAGAATTTAGCCGTGCAGTTGGTGTGGATGCATATCTTAATCCTCATAGCGTGACCATATCGAAAATTTTACAACAAATGCGTCGTGGTCGTATTCGTGCTGTTCATTCAGTTTTAAATGGTCAGGCAGAAATTATTGAGGCTGAAGTAATGCAAACTTCTTCATTAGTTGGTAAACCACTGTCAGAATTAAAATTGTCAGAAGGTTTAAGAATTGGCGCTATTTACCGTAACAAAACGATAGTACAGCTTTCTGCGGATACACATATTTTGCCTGGTGATCGGATAGTAATTTTTTCTCTTGCTGACAGCGTTCGTGATGTTGAGCAATTGTTTCGTGTCAGCTTAGAATATTTTTGACATATGCATCTTTTATGGACGTTTGTGTTCTGGGATGGAGGGTAGCTTGGTAAGGCTAATTTTTATTTTAACAGTTAAAGCTGTACAGTGTATTGGGATTTTCGCCCGTGTAAAGTAGAAAAGTCCTATTTGTTATATAAATCCGGCAAATTTTTCATGTTTGGCCGTTTGAATGCCTCAATCTAAGTTTTTCTTGTGGTAGGAGTAGGAAATAAATTTCAATTATCAGTATCATATTTGTGAAATAGCAACGGTGTTTTTAGATATATACGAACAGCTTATTGGGTTAAACATGTTGTTCAAATTTTGATAAAATTTGGTTTATTAAAGAAAAATGCTGTAGGGATGGCTTTTTGTGTGTTTTATTTGCTTCTTAATAACCCTATTATAAAGGTGTTTAAGATTGCTTATCAGACTCGAATATTTTCGAGTCCTGCTTTGAAGCATTTTAATTGAAAAAAGGGAATTGATTTTATTGAGATGATTTCGAGCTACGATATTTTATAATAGTGATATTTTGTGATTTGCCAAACATTGTATTTTTCATTAAGCAAGGGAGAAAAATATTTTTTCATTATTGTTGTTGGATAAATCAAAAAGTTAGATGCATTTTTTTGCTTTAATTTTTGATATTGAATTGTTTGCAAGTTTGAGTTGGATAGAATTTTACATCCGTAAATGTGAAGATCACTTAAGGATCTCTGGAGGGTTTTCATCATCTTAGTCAAAGTAATTGAAGCTTGCTTGAATGGTGTTGATTTCATCTTGCGTAAAAGAGCAGTGTTAGCCTATGGGTAGAAAATTAAACATATGAAAAGCGATTCTTAGATAGATGGAAGTAAAAACATGAGTGACCCAATGAAAACGGCATTAAATCTTGTTCCTATGGTTGTTGAGCAAACTAATCGCGGTGAGCGAGCTTATGATATTTTTTCTCGTCTTTTAAAAGAGCGGATTATTTTTATTAATGGTCCCGTTGAGGATGGTATGGCAATGCTTGTTTGTGCGCAGTTGCTTTTTTTAGAAGCGGAAAATCCTAAAAAGGAAATTAGCCTTTATATTAATTCACCAGGTGGTGTTGTAACATCTGGTATGGCTATTTATGATACGATGCAGTTTATTCGCCCCCCCGTTTCTACTCTTTGCATGGGGCAAGCGGCATCAATGGGATCATTGCTTTTAACAGCTGGAGCGAAGGGACACCGTTTTGTATTGCCGAATGCACGCATTATGGTACATCAACCATCTGGTGGTTTCCAAGGTCAGGCCTCAGATATTGAAAGGCATGCGCAGGACATTATAAAGATGAAACAGCGTTTAAATGAAATTTATGTTCAGCATACGGGTCAAGATTATGAAGTTATTGAGAGGACTCTTGATCGTGATCATTTTATGACAGCAGAAGAGGCAAAACAATTTGGTTTAGTAGACGATGTCATACAATATCGTACAGAAACTGAAAAAAAGGAAAAAGATTAAGAATTTTTATATAAAATAGAAGATATTTTAATAGAGAGCTTTGTGAAGTTACTGCGAGAATAACAGAAATAACAAAAAAATACCTAAATATATTGTGATGTGGATAGTTTTGTATATGTCTTTTAGTTGTAATAAGTTTTATTTGAAAAAATGAAGTATTCATATTTCATGGTGAAAGGAAAATGAGATGAGCAAAATTAGCAATAGTGGGGGCGAACCAAAAAATACTCTCTATTGCTCATTCTGCGGCAAAAGTCAGCATGAGGTGCGTAAGCTCATTGCAGGTCCTGCTGTGTTCATTTGTGATGAATGCGTAGAGCTTTGCATGGATATCATTCGTGAAGAAAATAAATCTTCTGGGATTAAGGCACGTGATGGTGTTCCTACTCCACAGGAAATTATCACGGTTCTTGATGATTACGTTATTGGTCAGTGGCACGCAAAGCGCGTTCTTTCTGTTGCTGTTCATAATCATTATAAGCGGCTTGCGCATCAGTCTAAGAGCAATGATATTGAATTGACAAAATCGAACATTTTGTTGGTTGGCCCAACGGGTTGTGGTAAAACTTATTTAGCACAAACATTAGCGCGCATTATCGATGTTCCTTTTACGATGGCTGATGCAACAACTTTAACCGAAGCAGGGTATGTAGGTGAAGATGTTGAAAATATTATTTTGAAGCTTCTTCAGGCTGCTGATTATAACGTTGAACGTGCGCAACGTGGTATTGTGTATATTGATGAAGTTGATAAAATTTCTCGTAAAGCTGAGAACCCCTCTATTACAAGGGATGTTTCTGGGGAAGGTGTGCAGCAAGCGTTGTTAAAGATTATGGAGGGGACTGTTGCTTCTGTTCCTCCACAGGGTGGACGTAAGCACCCACAGCAAGAATTTCTTCAGGTTGATACAACAAATATTTTGTTTATTTGTGGGGGTGCTTTTGCTGGCTTGGAACGGATTATTTCAGATCGTGGAGAAAAAGTCGCTATTGGTTTTTCTGCAACTATTAAGACACCTGATGAGCGCTGTATTGGTGAAGTTCTGCGTGATTTGGAGCCTGAGGATCTTATTAAATTTGGTTTAATACCAGAGTTTATTGGCCGTCTTCCAATTATCGCTACCTTAGAAGACTTGGATGTTGATGCGCTTGTTCAGATTTTATCACAACCAAAAAATGCGTTGGTTAGGCAATATCAACGTCTTTTCGAGATGGAAAACGTGGAATTATCATTTCATGAAGATGCGTTACAAGTTATTGCTAAGAAAGCGATTGAACGCAAGACTGGTGCACGCGGTTTACGTTCTATTATGGAAAAGATACTTCTTGAGACTATGTTTGAGCTACCAGCTCTTGAAGGTGTTCAAAAGGTGGTAGTTTCGAGCGATGTTGTTGATGGAAAAGCTCGCCCTCTTTATATTTATTCAGAACGTACAGAAGACAAAGAAAACGTATCAGCGTAAATATTGTATGATATAAAATGAATGCCGTTTAAAGGCAGGTATTTCTGGATATTATGAACATGGTGCTTGATTTATATGTTTGTAGTTCCCACTTCATGCATTGTGAAGAGGTATCTTTTTAAGGGTGCGGGCCTTGTGGTAATGGGTATATAATAGGCTCCAGAAAGGAGAATTATGCAGTATATTGATGAAAAGACAGATGAGGTAATGGAGGGGCTTTATGCTGTTTTGCCTCTTCGTGATATTGTTGTCTTCCCGCACATGATTGTTCCTCTTTTTGTGGGACGAGAAAAATCTATTCGCGCTCTTGAAGGAGCAATGGCGTCTGATAAGCAGATATTGTTGGTTACGCAGAAAAATGCTGCTGATGAAGATCCACAATCGGGAGATATTTACGATATTGGTACGTTTGCTAACGTTCTTCAGCTTCTAAAGCTTCCTGATGGAACTGTAAAAGTTTTGGTTGAAGGTACTGCACGTGCAAAAATTAAACAATTTACTGATAATGAAGACTATCATCAGGCCTTTGCAACTGTAACGGAAGAATTTAAAGAAAATGCCGTTGAGGTTGAAGCTCTCTCTCGATCGGTGATTTCTTATTTTGAAAATTATGTAAAACTTAATAAAAAAATTTCTCCTGAGGTTGTTAATGCGGTTAGTCAGATTGATGATCCGTCCAAGCTTGCTGATACTATAGCATCACATTTGGTAATTAAGCTTTCTGAAAAACAGGAAATATTAGCTTTGTTATCTGTACGAGATCGTCTTGAACGTATTCTATCTTTTATGGAAGGAGAGATTTCTGTTTTGCAAGTTGAAAAGCGTATTCGTTCTCATGTAAAACGGCAAATGGAAAAAAATCAGCGGGAATACTATCTCAATGAGCAGATGAAAGCTATTCAGAAAGAGTTAGGGGCGGGTGATGATAGTCGCGATGAATTGTCTGAATTAGAAGAACGAATCACAAAAACTAAGTTTTCCAAGGAGGCGCACGAAAAGGCTGTCGCAGAGCTTAAAAAATTGCGTAATATGTCACCTATGTCTGCAGAAGCAACGGTTGTTCGTAATTATCTTGATTGGCTTTTGGCAATACCTTGGGGGAAAAAATCTAAGATTAAAAATGATTTAAACTTTGCAGAAAAGATTATGAACAATGAGCATTTTGGTCTTGAAAAGGTGAAGGAAAGAATTATTGAGTATCTGGCAGTGCAAAATCGAGCGTCAAAAATAAAGGGGCCTATTATTTGTTTGCTTGGTCCTCCAGGTGTTGGAAAAACATCTCTTGCGCGCTCTATTACAAAAGCAACAGGGCGTGAGTATGTTCGTATTTCATTGGGAGGTGTTCGAGATGAAGCAGAAATTCGTGGACATCGCAGAACTTACATTGGTTCCATGCCTGGGAAAATTATTCAGTCTATGAAAAAGGCTAAAAAATCTAATCCACTTTTTTTGCTCGATGAAATTGATAAAATGGGGCAAGATTTTCGTGGAGATCCCTCATCAGCTCTATTAGAGGTTCTTGATCCTGAACAAAATGGTGCATTTATTGATCACTATTTAGAAGTAGAATATGATCTTTCCGATGTTATGTTTGTTGCAACAGCGAACACGCTTAATATTCCAAGTCCATTGATGGATCGGATGGAAATTATTCGTATTGCTGGCTATACTGAATGTGAAAAGATGGAAATTGTTAAGAGGCATCTTTTGCCAAAGGCATTGAAAGATCATTGTTTATCTAAACGAGAGTTTAGTGTTTCTGATGATGCAATCAGGTCAATTATACAATACTATACACGGGAAGCGGGTGTTCGTAATCTTGAGCGTGAATTAATGAAGATGGCACGTAAATCAGTGACAAAAATTTTTAAAACACATCAAAAATCTGTGAAGATTACAGAAGACAATATTGATGATTTTTTGGGCGTTAAGCGTTATCGTTACAGCCAGATTGAAGGTGAAAATCAGGTTGGTATTGTTACTGGGCTTGCGTGGACTGAAGTTGGTGGAGAGTTATTAACCATTGAGGGTGTTATGATGCCAGGAAAAGGCAAAATGACAGTAACTGGAAATTTGCGTGATATCATGAAGGAGTCAATTTCTGCAGCAGCGTCTTACGTGCGTTTTCGTGCTGTTGATTTTGGTATCGAGCCACCTCTCTTTGATAAGCGGGATATTCATGTCCATGTTCCAGAAGGGGCTACACCAAAAGATGGTCCATCTGCTGGAATTGCAATGGTAACAGCGATTGTTTCTGTGTTAACAGGGATAGCTGTACACAAAGATATTGCGATGACTGGGGAAATTACTTTGCGAGGGCGCATTTTACCAATTGGTGGATTGAAAGAAAAATTGCTTGCAGCTCTTCGAGGAGGTATAAAAAGAGTACTTATTCCTGAAGAGAACGCAAAGGATTTGATTGATATTCCAGATGATGTCAAAAATAGTATGGAAGTTATTCCGGTAAGTCATGTAAGTGAAGTTCTTAAACATGCTTTAGTTCGTTCTCCTGATGCTATTGAATGGACTGAACCCTCTACAGTAGCTGCAGCGGTTAGAACGGAAAGTGACAATGGAGGGATGCAGATTGCGCACTGATTCATTGTTGCATTTTTAAAGTTATAGACGCTATTTTTATTATTTTTTTCTTTGTTTATTTAAAAAAAGTAAAAAATTCCGTGAATAACTATGATTGTTACTAAAAAAAGAATGTATTGAATAAAAATAAGACTTCTGTTTGCTGTACTTTTCAATAAACTGCTTGATAACTTGTTTAACTGTGTTATCCGATAATATAGGGAAAGGAAATATTTAATGAATAAAAGTGAACTAATTAGCTCAGTTGCTGAAAAGGCGGGTGTTTCAAAAGCTCAAGCTGGATCTGTTATTGACGCTTTTATCTCTTCTGTAACAGAATCTTTGGCATCAGGAGGAGATGTTCGTCTTCCAGGTTTTGGTTCTTTCGAAGTTTCTCATCGTGCTGCTACAAAGGGGCGTAATCCTTCGACAGGCGCTGAAATCAGTATTCCAGCACGTTCTGTACCTAAATTTTCTGCAGGAAAAAGTCTTAAAGAGGCTGTTAATAAAAAATAATTTACACTTTACGGAAGAACTCATTTATTAGAAAACCCGATTTATTGTAAGCGGGTTTTTTCAAGGGGTTTTAGTGTTTGTTTTCAATAATTTTGTAATATTTATTTTCTAGAAGTATTATGGGCGATAGATATTTTTAAAAACATTTAAATAAAATTTTTCATTTTAGAGGATAGTAAAAATTATAAATAGTTATTTTGTATTTTATTATGAAAAAATGTGGCGTCATTTTCTGCTGAAATGAGGTTTGCTAGCAAAAATTAAAGTGTGATTGTGCTGCTTTCTAGTTATTTATCTATTTTTTATTATTACGGTTATTTTATGTTTTTGATAAATTATGATGATTAATATACAATATGAAATAAAAAGAGATCCTCTAGCGGATGTTTGGGTATATTTTGTTGAATGGTAGCAGTTTTTTTTAAAATGGTCGAAGGTCAGGAGATATGCATATCTCGCATGAAAGTTAAAGACGGTAATAGTTTAGGAAGTTATTTTTTGTTTTAATTGTTTAACCACTGTATACAATCAGCTAAGGCTCTGGCTGCAATGGCTTGCTTTTTTGCTAATTTTCTTTCTCCACTTGGTAAGTGCTTGTATGATTTTTTTATAGAAGCAATAGGCGGGAAAAGTCCAAAATTGATATTCATAGGTTGAAAAGACATTTTTTCTGTTTCTTCGGTTGTTATGTGTCCACCTGTTATATGGTTTAAAAGAGCTCCAAGTGCCGTAGTTAATGGTGGTAAGGAGTGGTGATTGTTTTTGTACTCAGCAGCAGCGAAGCGTCCAGCAAGGAGTCCTATTGCTGCTGATTCTACATAACCTTCACATCCTGTTATTTGTCCAGCAAAACAAATTTGAGGATTTTTTTGCAGACAAAGAGTTTTATCAAGAACAGTTGGCGAATTAATATAGGTATTGCGATGAAGTCCACCGAGGCGCGCAAATTCCGCTTTTTCAAGACCAGGGATCATTCTAAAAATGCGAATTTGTTCACTGTATTTTAATTTTGTTTGAAAGCCTACCATATTATAGAGGGTTCCAAGCTTATTGTCTTGTCGTAATTGGATAACGGCATAGGGTTTAATTGTTGGATTATGAGAATTGGTTAATCCCATAGGTTTCATGGGGCCATGTCTTAAGGTTTCAAGTCCACGTTCAGCCATAATTTCGATTGGCAGACATCCATCAAAATATGGACTTTTTTCAAAGTCACGAAATTCTGTTTTTTGCGCGTTTTTCAATTCTTGAACAAATGTCTCGTACTGTTTTTTATTAAGAGGACAATTGAGATAATCTTTTCCCGTTCCTACAGGTCCAATTTTATCATAACGAGATTGATACCAACATATGTTCATATTAACGCTATCAGTATATACAATTGGTGCTATGGCATCAAAGAAGGAGAGCGATTTTGTTCCAGTTATTTCTTGTATTGTTTGAGCAAATGTTGGTGAGGTAAGAGGGCCAGTTGCAATGATAATTTTATGCCAATTTGGGGAAATTTTACAAACCTCTCCACGCTCTATAGTTATAAGAGGATGATTTTCAAGTGCAGATGTGACGGTCTTAGAAAATTCATTACGATCGACGGCTAGTGCGCTTCCAGCTGGTACTTTATTGGAATCTGCAGATTTCATAATTAGGGATCTTGCTAATCGCATTTCGGCATGTAGAAGTCCTACAGCATTTGTCAGTGAATCATCGGAACGGAAAGAGTTTGAACAGACGAGTTCTGCAAATTTATCTGTTTTATGGGCGTCAGATTTTTTTTCAGGTCGCATTTCGTGCAAGATGACGGGAATTCCTGATTGAGCAATTTGCCAACTTGCTTCACTACCTGCAAGGCCGCCTCCAATAACGTGAATGGGAATATTAATTTTATTAAACATAGCATATTTTTAGCTGAAGCAATTCTATCTGAAAAGTATAGATTTTAAATATATTTATTTGCTTTTTTTCCTGAATTAATGGTATAGAAACGCCGCTTATATGAGTTATTGGTTTATGAGTTTGGGCGGATGTGGCGAAATTGGTAGACGCACCAGATTTAGGTTCTGGCGGGAGACCGTGGGGGTTCGAGTCCCTCCATCCGCACCAAAAAAATCCTCTGATACCATGGTTTTTGTGTGTTTGGAAGTACGCTTCATGGTGATTTGATTTAGGTATTAACGATGCAATTATTATCAGAGTGGGTTGTTCCTCTTTTCAGAAAAATGAAGGTTGTTTGATGCAGATTACTGAGATACTTAATGAAGGACTGAAGCGCGAAATTGAGATCGTGGTTCCAGCAAGAGATTTGGAAAAAAAGCTAAATGAACGGTTAAATAGTGCTAAGGGTAAAGTCAGGCTTAATGGCTTCCGTCCTGGTAAGGTTCCTGCTGTACATTTACGAAAGATGTACGGTAAGTCGTTTATGGCAGAAATTATTAATGAAATTATCGGGGATGCTCCGCATTCTATTTTGGCGGATCGCGGTGAACGTTCAGCAATGCAGCCAAAAATTGATATAGTTGAAAATGAGAAAATTTTAGATGGTGAAGCTGATTTTGTTTTCAGTTTAAAGTACGAGGTTGTCCCAAAAATTGAGATTAAAGATTTTAAGAATATTGAAATTATTCGTGAAATTGCAATTATTCCTGAACAAGAGGTTGATGCGCAAGTGGAGCGTATCATTTCTTCTACTCGTAATTATTCACCAAAAAATTGTGCTTCTGAAGAAGGTGATCGTGTTACGATAGATTATGTTGGTAAAATTGAAGGCATTCTGTTCGATGGTGGAAGTGGCAATGATGCACAATTAGTCCTTGGATCAAAGCAGTTTATCCCTGGTTTTGAAGAGCAGTTAGTCGGTGTAAAAGCAGGTGATACAACAACGATTTCTGTTAAGTTCCCTGATGATTATAGTGCGGCTCATTTAGCTGGTAAGGATGCAGAATTTGATATTAAGGTTAAGGCTATTTCTAAACCAGATGAGATAAAGATTGACGATGAAGCTGCTAAAAAACTTGGTTTAGAGTCTTTGGATCGCTTGCGTGAAGTTGTTCATGGACAAATTGAAAATCAGTATGGTTCAATGACACGACAAAAAATTAAACGTCAAATTCTTGATGCCTTGGATGCTGATTATAATTTTGAAATTCCTGAAGGACTTTTAGAAATTGAGTTTAATAACATATGGAAGCAGGTTAATGATGATTTAAAAAAGGCAGAAAGTAGTTTTGAAGATGAGGGACTCACGGAAGAGTGTGCACGGGAGGAATATCGTAAATTAGCGCAGCGTCGTGTTCGTCTTGGTTTGGTACTTTCAGAAATTGGTATAAAGGTTGGTGTGAAAATAAGTGAGGATGAAGTAAAGGCAGCTGTTTTTGATCAGGTTCGTCAGTATCCTGGGCGAGAGAAAGAGATTATGGATTTTTTCCGTAATACACCGGAGGCTGTTGCAAATTTACGTGCTCCGATTTATGAAGAAAAGGTTATTGATTATTTGTTAACGCAGATAAAAGTCATTGATAAGGAAGTTACGGTTGAAGAATTAATGAAAGAAGATGAGTTGAATTTAGCAGGAGAAAAATCTTCAAGGAAAGAAAAAGGTACAAAAAAGGTTGCAAATAAAAAGAAGGAGCCAAAAAAGGATTAATATTTACGTTGGTAAGATGAGTTTGATAAAAATTGGTTCAAGGAATTAGATTTTCTTATGTCTGGTTTATATTCGACTTGCGTTTCATGGTGATCTTAGATTATCCATTAAGCGTGTTTTTAAAGTATTGGCAGTGGATTGGTAATGGAAGTCATTGATACGCGTACTCCTGATTCTAAACGTTTTATTTCCGGATTAACAGGTGATTGGGAAGTTGTTATTGGTATGGAGGTTCATGCGCAGATAATATCAGATTCAAAGCTTTTTTCAGGTGCTTCAGCTAAATTTGGTGCTGAGCCAAATGACAACGTATCACTTGTTGATGCAGCTATGCCCGGTATGTTGCCTGTTATTAATCAGGAATGTGTTCGTCAGGCTATTCGAACTGGTTTGGGATTAAGGGCTAATATTAATCTAAAATCCGTTTTTGATCGAAAAAATTATTTTTATCCAGATTTGCCTCAAGGGTATCAAATTTCTCAATTTCGCTATCCCATCGTTAGTGAAGGGAGGGTTATAGTATCTGTCGGTCCAGATTCGAGTGGTCAGTTTGAGGATATTGAAGTTGGTATTGAAAGGCTGCACCTTGAACAAGATGCTGGAAAATTGATACATGATCAGCATCCGACAATGTCCTTTTTAGATCTTAATCGTTCTGGTGTAGCTCTTATGGAAATTGTTTCCAAACCAGATATGCGTTCATCAGATGAAGCTAAAGCTTATATGACAAAATTACGTACGATTGTTCGTTATTTAGGGACTTGTGATGGTAACATGGATGAAGGCTCCATGCGTGCAGACATCAACGTATCTGTTCGCCGCCCTGGTGGAGTTTTTGGAACGCGTTGTGAGATAAAAAATGTTAATTCTATTCGTTTCATTGGCCAGGCTATAGAGTATGAAGCACGTCGTCAAATTGCGATTTTAGAGGATGGTGGTAGCATAGATCAAGAAACGCGTCTTTTTGATGCCGTTAAAGGAGAAACTAGGTCTATGCGCTCTAAGGAAGAGGCGCATGATTATCGTTATTTCCCAGATCCTGATCTTTTACCATTGGAAATTGATCAAAAATTGGTGGATAGTCTGGCTTCAGAATTGCCTGAATTACCTGATGATATAAAGGCGCGATTTATTCATGATATGGGATTGACAGTGTATGATGCTTCTGTTCTTGTGACAGAAAAAGCTATTGCTGATTATTTTGAGGAAGTAGCACGTGGGCGTGATGGAAAAACAGTTGCAAATTGGGTGATTAATGATTTTTTGGGTGCTTTAAATAAAGATAATCTTGATATTGAGATGGCCCCCGTGACTCCAAACAAATTGGGGAGTATTATTGATCTTATTAAAGAAGGAACTATTTCTGGAAAAATTGCTAAAGATCTCTTTGAGATTATTTGGAATGAAGGTGGGGATCCTCGTCAGGTTGTTGAAGAGCGCAATATGAAGCAGGTGACCGATGTGAGGGCTATCGAAGAAACAGTTAATGAAATTATTGCGAATAATTCTGATAAAGCTGTTCAAGCAAAACAAAAACCTGCTTTAGTCGGTTGGTTTGTTGGACAAGTTATGAAGACAACAGGTGGTAAGGCAAATCCTCAAACTGTTAATAAATTGGTTAAGATGAAGCTTGGCGTAGATTAATATTGTGGAATGGAAGAAGTTGCGAATAGGATGTTTTGTCGGCTAAGGTATACAAATTGAAAGTCTTCACTAAATAGAATTACAATCAAATTTATCGGTGATTTTAATTTTTGATAATTTCAAGTTTTTTAGCTCTATCATTATCCTAATGATTTATTCCGTAGGAAATGTACAGAAAATGGAATAGAGAATGATTAATTTTTTAAGGCAAGTCTTCACGTGGTGGAATGGTAATACTATCAACACGCGCTTTTTTACGTGGCGTAATGGTAGGCGCGTAGGGGAAGATCAGTTTGGAAATGTTTACTATGAAGGTGGTTGCCATAAAGATGGTTATTTGCGTCGGTGGGTGATTTATAAAGGTTATTCTGAAGCCTCTACTATTCCTCCGGGTTGGCATGGTTGGATTCATCACCGTTATGATGTTCCACCTACACAAGAGGATTACAAGTTACGTGAATGGGAAAAACCTCATGTGGGAAATGTTACTGGGACAAGCAAAGCCTATCGACCGAAAGGAGCCATCTCTTCCAATGGTAAAAATTATTCATATGAAGATTATGATGCATGGTCACCTTAAACGCGTTTGGTATTGGTGAGTGGGGATGTTTTCCTTTGTTTTGCTATCGATCATAGTTAGGATTTTAGGTGTGATTAATTTAATATTATGAGATCTTCTTTGTTATCAGAATTGAAGCGTTTTTTTTATGTTTATTGCATGGGAGGAGTTGTGATATTGTCCTTAATGGGCAAGGTGCAAGCTGAGCGGGTTAGCAATGGAATTGCGGTTTTTGCTGGTCTTGATAAAATTACTGGTCGTACCACGAAGTTTGAGGTTTTTCTTGGTGAGGTTTATCAATATGGTGTTTTACAAGTGATACCGCGAGTGTGCTATACGAGTTCTAAGAATGAATCAGCTAATACGACTGGTTTTATTGAAGTTAATGAGGTCACATTGGATAAAAGGGTACGACGTATTTTTACGGGGTGGATGTTTGCAGATAGTCCCGGTTTGAATGCAGTAGAGCATCCTATTTATGATGTATGGTTAAATGGCTGCAAGAAGAGCTCTCGCAGTGGGCATGTACGCTGATTTTAAAAGTTATATATTGAAGTAAAATCAGGCGGATTCCAATTATCCAGTTTACAGGACGCAAAATTTCCTGATTATACATTAAAAAGCATAGAGAGGATGACGGTTTTACTTTGTGATGATTGAGGCTCTTTGTTTAGGTTTATTTTTTTCGATAATTGTATTGAGGGATATTTCCGATATTTATTTTGAAATGTTTTACGTGAGATATGAGTGTTTTCACAAAAAAAATATTAACTTTGATAGCTTTTCATTATGAAAATTAATTTACTCGTTTTGCATAAAGAGTTATCGATTTTAGAGAACGAGGCTTCAATGCAATGAGAGATGTTGATCACCAATATGGCAATATCCCATTATCATCAAAACAGCGTAAAGAACCATTATTGGATGTTCCGTTTATTGTAATTGTTTTGATAGCACTTTGTTTTTTTTATTTATTTTATTCCTCAGTATTTTTTTCTGATCAGCTTTATATCGAAAATTTTGATTTTTTTTATTTACGCAAACGTTTTTTAGGGATACCCCATTATCGTTTTGTCATACGACCATTAGTTATTCATTAATGCATGGTAGTTTTGAGAATGTTGCAATTAATATGACTTGGCTTTTAGTTTTTGGATCTCCATTGGCAAGGCATTTTGGCAATTTAATTTTTTTGCTTTTTTGGGTAATAGCAGCACTTGTTTCGTCCTTAACTTATTTTATATTTCATCAGGATAGTATGGTTTCTCTTGTTGGAGCATCAGGCGTAGTTTTAGGAATGATGGGCGCTGTGGCTCGATATGGTTTTTTTCCTATTTATTTTAATACTAGTTCACGAAATGCAAGATTTTTTGGTTCTCTGAAATCTATCAAAAAAATATTTTTTTCGAAGATTGTACTCATTTACATAAGCGTATGGTTTATTGTTAATTTTACTGTTGGTACTTTTAGTCATTTATTCGATGGAAGCAATATTCCGATAGCTTGGGAAGCCAATATTGGTGGTTTTTTCAAGATTTTTGTTGGTTGATTTTTTCGATTTTATACAGAATAAATGGAATATTACGGCCTAAGATATTTATCAGCAGCATAAAGCGCTATCGTTGCTGCGTTTGAGACATTTAATGATTTAATATTTCCTGGGACATTAAGACGTGTTAATGCGTGGACAGTTTCGCGTGTTTTCTTGCGTAGACCTTTACCTTCTGCTCCTAGAACAAGGGCAATTTTTTCTCCTGTTAATGCAGTTTCTAATGGGACGTTTCCTTCTGAATCTAGGCCGAAGCTAATAAAGCCTGCTTCATGGAGTTCGCAGAGTGCTTCGGAGAGATTTCGTACAGTGATATAATTTATTAATTCCAAAGCTCCAGAAGCTGCTTTGGCTAGAACACCACTTTCTCTTGGGGAGTTACGAAAAGTTGTAATGAGTGCTCCAGCTTTAAATGCAACTGCTGAACGCATAATAGCACCAACGTTATGCGGATCAGTAATTTGATCTATTACAATGACAAGATCAGTATCCGTTAATCTGGATAATTGGCGTGGTTTGAGGGGTTCCGTTTCTAAAACAACACCTTGATGAACAGCATCTTTTTCAACGAACGCATCAAGTTGGTTTGGTGAGCATAATACGACAGAACAGGGAAAATTTGATTCGGATATGCCTAATCGTTTTAAAGCATTTGACGTAGCATAGAGACGCAAAAAAACTCTTTTAGGATTTTGTAAAGCTGTACGAACTGAGTGTATACCGTAAAGACGGATTATTCCATCGCTTATTTTTTGTCTTTGGTGCATTTCAGATGGAGAAGAACTGCTTTTGACATTATGATATCGATGCCGTAAACGGGTATAGTGAGAATTTTTAGATATTTTTTCCTTCATATATTCTTTATAGCTTGTTAATGATAGAAGTGGCTAGAAAAAAGCTGTAGTTTAAGGTTATTAAAAGAAAATTTACATAGAATTGTATTTATTTTGTTGACAGATCCGATACTAATCGCCATAACCGCCCCGCAGCCATTTTAAATTGAATCAATAAATTTGGTTGCGGTAATGCCTCATTACACGGCTTTCCTTATAATTTGGAGGGGTGCCCGAGTGGTTAAAGGGGGCGGACTGTAAATCCGTTGCGTATGCTACGTTGGTTCGAATCCAACTCCCTCCACCATTTTCAAAGGAAGGTGAATATTGTAGATGTGCGGGTATAGCTCAATGGTAGAGCAGCAGCCTTCCAAGCTGAATATGCGGGTTCGATTCCCGCTACCCGCTCCAGGCATTTTTTAGTGATTATGGGGGGTGTCCACGGTGGTTTCCGTCATAACTTAGACGGAATTCTATTTGATGATTGTGATAGTCGGACTGATGTATCAGGCCGGTTTAATTCGGTTTTGCAGACCTGTTTTCCAGGCGCTAATAAAACAAGAGATTGACAGCGATGGCAAAGAGCAAATTTGAACGTACGAAACCACATGTTAACATTGGTACGATTGGTCATGTTGATCACGGAAAGACCTCGCTAACCGCAGCGATTACGAAATATTTTGGTGAATTTAAAGCGTATGACCAAATTGATGCGGCGCCTGAAGAGCGTGCGCGTGGGATTACTATTTCTACAGCTCATGTTGAGTATGAGACAGAGAAGCGGCATTATGCGCATGTTGATTGTCCTGGTCACGCAGATTATGTGAAGAACATGATCACCGGAGCAGCGCAGATGGATGGAGCCATTTTGGTTGTTTCTGCAGCTGATGGCCCTATGCCTCAGACTCGTGAGCATATTTTGTTGGCTCGTCAGGTTGGTGTTCCGGCGATTGTTGTTTTTCTTAATAAAGTTGATCAAGTTGATGATGCGGAGCTTTTGGAGCTTGTTGAACTTGAAGTTCGGGAACTTTTGTCAAAATATGATTTTCCAGGAGATGATATACCAATAGTCAAGGGTTCTGCGTTAGCTGCTCTTGAGGATACAGATAAGAGTATTGGTGAGGATGCAGTTCGTCTTTTGATGAGTGAGGTTGATAATTATATTCCAACGCCTGATCGTCCTGTTGATTTGCCGTTTTTGATGCCAATTGAGGATGTTTTTTCGATTTCTGGTCGTGGAACTGTTGTTACTGGTCGTGTTGAGCGCGGTGTGATTAAAGTTGGGGAAGAAATTGAGATTATCGGGATTCGCCCAACTTCTAAGACAACAGTTACGGGTGTTGAGATGTTTCGCAAGCTTTTAGATCAAGGTCAGGCTGGTGATAATATAGGTGCGTTGCTTCGAGGTGTTGATCGTGAAGGAATTGAGCGTGGTCAAGTTTTGGCAAAACCTGGTTCTGTGACACCGCATACTAAATTTAAGGCAGAAGCTTATATTTTGACCAAGGATGAGGGTGGTCGTCATACTCCATTTTTTACGAATTATCGTCCACAGTTTTATTTTCGTACTACAGATGTGACGGGAATTGTTACATTGCCTGAGGGTACAGAGATGGTTATGCCTGGTGATAATGTTGCTATGGACATTTCTTTGATTGTGCCTATCGCAATGGAAGAGAAGTTGCGTTTTGCTATTCGTGAAGGTGGGCGTACAGTGGGTGCTGGTATAGTTTCTAAGATCATCGAGTAAATAATCATTGGTGAAGGCGTTTTGTGTAATAGGAAAAGGTCTTTTATTTTGAGATTATAGGGGTATAGCTCAGTTGGTAGAGCGGCGGTCTCCAAAACCGCAGGTCGCGGGTTCGATCCCTGCTGCCCCTGCAAAAAAGTAAATATAATTTAGGGGGGGGTATTAATGTATTTTTTTTCTGTCTTCTTTTTTTTTGATATTGGGCTTGTTTTTTTTTGTTTGAATCGCTATTGAGTAGAGAGTGGAAGGAACTGTATGTAGTTAAAGATCCTCTTTAATCGTGTTTGTTTTTGTTATAAAGTGGCAATAAGATCAGAAAGAATGTAGTGTGATTGATGGCGTCTAAAACCAATCCTGTTGCTTTTTTAAAGCAGGTTTATGTAGAAACTTCAAAGGTAAAATGGCCTACGCGTCGTGAGACTGTGATCTCTACCATCATGGTTTTGTTTGTGACGGCTTTGGCTTCAATTTTCTTTTTTATTGTAGATCAGGTTATGCATTTTGGTGTGTGGAAGGGTATTGATTTTTTGAAGTATCTTTTTGGCTGATAGTATAGGGAAGTGTGATTGTGGCTGCTCGTTGGTATATTGTTCAAGCGTATTCGAATTTTGAGAAGAAAGTAGTGGAAGCTATTGGCAAGGAAGCGAAGCAAAAGGGGCTTGATCACTTGTTTGAGAAGGTTCTTGTTCCAACTGAGCGTGTTGTTGAGGTTCGTCGTGGTCGTAAGGTTGACGCTGAGCGTAAGTTTTTTCCTGGTTATATTCTTGTCTGTGCTGAATTGACGGATGAAGTTTATCACCTTATTAAGAATACTCCTAAGGTAACGGGTTTTTTAGGTTCGGATTCGCGTCCTGTTCCTATTTCTGAGCAAGAGGTTGAACAAATTCTTAAGCAGGTTCAAGAAGGTGTTGAATCTCCAAAGTCTTCTGTCTTGTTTGAAGTTGGTGAACAGGTTCGCGTCGCTGATGGGCCTTTTGTTTCATTTAATGGTATTGTGCAAGAGGTTGAGGAAGAGCGTTCTCGTCTTAAGGTTGAGGTGTTGATTTTTGGGCGTCCTACGCCTGTTGATTTAGAATTCAGTCAAGTTGAGAAACTCTGATTGAATTTAGTGTGTTTGGATTACTTTAAGTAATTGGTGGGAGGTGATTTGTGGCTTTTGTCGGCCTTTATGAGCCTAAACCACCCGACTGCAATTGGGTTGATGAAGTGAATTGTCAGCTTACCAGTTTAATTGAAGGCAGATTATTATGGCAAAAAAAAGTATAGGTCAGCTAAAATTGCAAGTTCCTGCAGGGGCAGCTACTCCGTCTCCACCAATTGGTCCTGCTCTTGGTCAGCGTGGGATTAATATTATGGAATTTTGTAAAGCGTTTAATGCGGCTACACAAGAAACGGAAAAAGGTGTGCCGATTCCGGTTATTATCACTTATTATCAGGATAAATCTTTCACGTTTTCTTTGAAGACGCCTCCTGTATCATTTTTTTTAAAAAAAGAGGCAAATTTGAAATCTGGCTCGAAAGAGCCTGGTAAGGTTTTCGTGGGGAGCATTTCTCGTGACAAGATTCATTCAATTGCAGAGATGAAAATGAAAGATTTGAATGCAAATGATGTTGAATCAGCGATGCGTATGATTGAGGGATCTGCTCGCTCTATGGGTTTGGAAGTGGTAGGCTAGTGTTATGAGAAAAATAGCAAAAAGAATAAAAAATATCCGCAAAGATATTGATTTTAATAGATTTTATGCTTTAACCGATGCGGTTTCTATGGTTAAAGATCGTGCTGTTGCTAAGTTTGATGAGACGATTGAAATTTCAATAAACTTGGGTGTTGATCCTCGTCATGCAGACCAAATGGTTCGGGGTGTTGTGAATTTACCTAATGGAACGGGGCGGAATATCCGTGTTGCTGTTTTTGCTCGTGGGGATAAGGCTGAGGAAGCTAAGGCTGCCGGTGCAGATATTGTTGGGGATGAAGATTTGTTTGAATCTATCAATGGTGGTGTAATTAATTTTGATCGCTGCATTGCGACTCCGGATATGATGCCTCTTGTTGGTCGTCTTGGAAAGATTCTGGGCCCACGGAGTTTGATGCCAAATCCAAAAGTTGGTACTGTAACTCTTGATGTTGCTGGTGCTGTAAAAGCTTCTAAAGGTGGTGCTGTTGAATTTCGCGTTGAGAAGGCTGGTATTGTGCATGCTGGTATTGGTAAGGCATCTTTTGGAGTTGAGAGAATCGTAGAAAATATTAAAGCTTTTGTTCAAGCGGTTATTAAGGCTAAGCCGCAGGGTGCGAAGGGGGAGTATATCAAGCGTGTTGCGGTTTCTTCAACAATGGGTGTTGGTGTAAAGGTTGATCCTGTTACTGTTCGTTCGGAATAGGTGTTGATAAATTTTATTTTATTTTGGGATGCGTAACATCGAGATTGTATTTAAGGTGTCTGTTTTTAGATATATAGTCATCTAAGCTCTGTTGAGCTTAGGTTATTCCAGAGGGAATTCTGGAATGTCCTGTCCGAGATTGTAGGTGATGCATTGAGTATCTTAATTAAACAAAAGCCTACATGAGACTGGGGTAAAAACTGTAAAGTTGAAAGACTTAAAGGGTTTGAGCCAAGGTTGCCTTTGATCGCTGTGCGTGAAGAAAAGGGGGCAGGATCCTCGTCGGTAGCATAGAGTAACTTTGTGTTGCTAAGGGTAACCAACAAGTCTGTTTTTAACAAACTTGTTAAATGGAGAAAAACAGTGGATAGAGCGGAGAAACGCGAGTTTGTTACATGGCTTAATAAGATTTTTCAAAAGTCTGGTTCTGTCATTGTTGCACATTATTCTGGTTTGACAGTTTCACAAATGAATGATCTTCGTTCAAAAATTGGTGAAGCTGGTGGTGCTGTTAAGGTTGCTAAGAATCGTCTTGCTAGAATTGCTCTTCAGGGTACAGAATCTGAGTCTATGACGGATTTATTTGTTGGTCAGACTCTTATTGCTTATTCGGAAGATCCAATTATTGCGCCGAAAATTTCTGTTGAATTTGCGAAAACAAATGACAAATTTGTCATTCTTGGTGGTTCAATGGGTGCGGCGAGATTGAGTGTGGAGGCTGTGAAATCTTTAGCTTCATTGCCTTCATTGAATGAGTTGCGCGCAAAACTTGTGGGTATGATTTCTACTCCTGCAACTCGTATCACGCAAGTTGTTGGTGCACCTGCTAGTCAGGTTGCTCGTGTTATTGGTGCGTATGCGCAAGAGGGCAAGGCTGCTTAAGACTGTTTTTATATTCATGTTAACAGGAAAGTTTTCGTGCTTTTTTGTTTTTTTGAATAAGTTCTAAAATAATGGTTCAAATTTTTTAATTGAAGGAATTTTAAAATGGCTGATCTAACGAAGATCGTGGAAGAGCTTTCTAATTTGACTCTTTTGGAAGCTGCAGAGCTTTCCAAATTACTTGAAGAAAAATGGGGAGTTTCAGCTGCGGCTCCTGTTGCTGTTGCTGCTGTTGCTGGTGCTGCTGCTCCAGTCGTTGAAGAAAAGACAGAGTTTGATGTTGTTCTTGTTGATGGTGGCGTGCAGAAAATTAATGTTATTAAGGAAGTTCGTGCTCTTACGGGTCTTGGCCTTAAAGAGGCTAAAGATTTGGTTGAAGGTGCGCCTAAGCCTATTAAAGAGGGTGCCTCTAAGGACGAGGCTGAAAAAATTAAGTCTCAGCTTGAGGCTGCTGGTGCTAAAGTTGAGCTTAAGTAGGTTTTATTTGATCGGCGAGCTTGATGTTCGCCGAATTCTTTTTTTTATAATAAGGAAGATATGGAAGGAAGCCTTTCCCAAAACAATTTGGTGATTTGTATGGAGTCTGGTTTATATCTTATGTCCTCTCGTTGTAGAGCTAAGTGAATGAATGAAAGGTGTTAGCCGGGGGGGGCAGTGATGCTCACTATTGGGTATCAAGTGAAGTGGTCTGCGTGTGCAGGTTAATGACGCAAAGCTTTCAAGGTTTGGTTTGCCTTGAAGAGTAGAAATCGAGGAGTGATGATGGCTCAAACCCTAGCGATGACGTCTCAATTCAATGGTCGTAAGCGTGTTCGTAAGTTTTTTGGGAAAATTCCTGAAGTAGCAGAGATGCCAAATCTTATTGAGGTTCAGAAGGCTTCGTATGATCAATTTCTTATGATTCAGGAGCCAAAAGATGGGCGTCCAGATGAAGGCTTGCAGGCTGTTTTTAAGTCAGTGTTTCCTATTTCAGATTTTTCCGGTACAGCTATGCTTGAGTTTGTCGGTTATGAATTTGATTTGCCAAAATTTGATGTTGAGGAATGTAGACAGCGTGATTTGACTTATGCTGCTCCGTTAAAAGTAATATTGCGTTTAATTGTATTTGATGTTGATGAGGATACTGGCTCAAAAGATATTAAAGACATTAAAGAGCAGGGCGTTTATATGGGCGATATGCCTTTAATGACAACAAATGGTACTTTTATCATTAATGGTACTGAGCGCGTTATCGTTTCGCAGATGCATCGTTCTCCAGGTGTATTCTTCGATCACGACAAAGGAAAGTCACATTCATCAGGAAAATTTCTTTTTGCTGCTCGGGTTATTCCATATCGCGGTTCTTGGCTTGATATTGAGTTTGACGCTAAGGATATCATTTATGCTCGTATTGATCGGCGACGCAAGATTCCGGTTACAAGTCTTTTGATGGCATTAGGTATGGATGCATCAGAAATTTTGTCTACTTTTTATAATAAGATTTCTTATGAGCGGGATGGAGATGGGTGGCGTGTTCCTTATTCTGTTGATCGCTTTAAGGGAATAAAACTTGTTTCTGACCTTGTTGATGCGGATAATGGTGAAGTAGTTGCTGAGGCAGGTAAGAAATTAACGGTTCGTGCTGCAAAATCTTTGGCGGAAAAAGGTTTAAAGGCAGTTAAAGTTAGTGAAGATGATTTGCTGGGGTCTTACCTAGCAGAAGATATAGTTAATTATCAAACAGGTGAAATTTATCTTGAGGCTGGTGATGAAATTGATGAAAAGACATTGAAGATTTTATCTGATGTTAATGCTGATAAAATTAATATTCTTGACATTGATCATATGAATGTTGGCGCATATATCCGTAATACTTTGAAGGTAGATAAAAATGAAAGTCGACAGGATGCGTTGTTCGATATTTACCGAGTGATGCGTCCAGGTGAGCCGCCAACAATGGATACAGCAGAAGCGATGTTTCATTCGCTGTTTTTTGATCCTGAACGTTATGATCTTTCAGCTGTTGGGCGTGTTAAGATGAATTTGCGTATGGATCTAGATTGTTCAGATACGATTCGTATTTTACGTCAAGAAGATATTCTTGCTGTTGTTAAGATGCTTGTTGAATTACGCGATGGACGTGGTGAAATTGATGATATCGATAACCTTGGTAATCGTCGTGTTCGATCAGTTGGTGAGCTGATGGAAAATCAATATCGTATCGGTTTGCTTCGCATGGAGCGTGCAATAAAAGAGCGTATGTCGTCTGTTGAGATTGATACGGTAATGCCGCAAGATTTGATTAATGCTAAGCCAGCGGCGGCGGCTGTTCGTGAATTCTTTGGATCTTCGCAGTTATCCCAGTTTATGGATCAAACTAATCCGTTATCGGAAATTACTCATAAGCGCCGTCTTTCCGCTCTTGGTCCGGGTGGTTTAACACGTGAGCGGGCAGGGTTTGAAGTTCGTGATGTACATCCTACGCACTACGGTCGTATTTGTCCAATTGAAACGCCAGAAGGTCCTAATATTGGTTTGATTAATTCTTTAGCGACATTCGCGCGAGTTAATAAGTATGGTTTTATTGAAAGTCCATATCGTAAAATTATCGATGGTAAGGTAACGACAGAGGTTGTTTATCTTTCTGCGATGGAGGAATCTAAGCATTATGTAGCACAGGCTAATTCTTCATTAGATTCTGAAGGGCGTTTTACAGAGGAGTTTATTGTTTGCCGTCACGCGGGTGAGGTTTTGATGGCGTCACGGGATCACGTTGATTTGATGGATGTTTCGCCAAAGCAGCTGGTTTCTGTAGCTGCTGCTCTGATTCCATTTTTGGAGAATGATGATGCGAATCGTGCTTTGATGGGGTCGAATATGCAACGTCAAGCTGTTCCTCTTGTTCGCGCTGAAGCGCCATTTGTTGGTACAGGAATGGAGTCAGTAGTTGCTCGTGATTCTGGGGCAGCCATCAGTGCAAAGCGAAGTGGTATTGTTGATCAAGTTGATGCAACACGTATCGTAATTCGTGCAACAGAAGATTTGGATCCTTCAAAATCTGGTGTTGATATCTATCGTTTACAAAAATTTCAGCGTTCTAATCAGTCTACATGTATTAATCAACGTCCTCTTGTACACGTTGGTGATCGTATCGAGAAGGGTGATATTATCGCGGATGGTCCATCTACAGATCTCGGTGATTTGGCTCTTGGGAGAAATGTTCTTGTAGCGTTTATGCCTTGGAATGGTTACAACTACGAAGATTCTATTTTGCTTTCTGAGCGCATTGTTGCTGATGATGTTTTTACCTCAATTCATATTGAAGAATTTGAAGTTGCTGCTCGTGATACAAAACTTGGGCCAGAAGAGATTACTCGTGATATTCCTAACGTTGCAGAAGAAGCGTTAAGAAATTTGGATGAGGCTGGTATTATTTATATTGGTGCAGACGTTCAGCCTGGGGATATTTTGGTTGGTAAAATCACACCAAAAGGTGAAAGTCCTATGACACCAGAGGAAAAGCTTTTACGTGCGATTTTTGGAGAAAAAGCCTCGGATGTTCGTGATACTTCTATGAGGATGCCGCCGGGGACTTTTGGAACTGTTGTTGAAGTTCGTGTTTTTAATCGCCATGGTGTGGAAAAGGATGAACGTGCTATGGCAATTGAACGTGAGGAAATTGAACGTTTAGCTAAAGACCGTGATGATGAGCAATCGATACTTGATCGTAGCGTTTATGCGCGACTTGCTGATATGTTGGCAGACAAGTTTGCTATAAGCGGCCCAAAAGGATTTTCCAAAGGGAAAAAACTTGATAGTGTGGTTATGGGGCATTATCCGCGCTCACAGTGGTGGCAATTTGCTGTTGAGGATGAACAGCTTCAGAATGAAATTGAAACTTTGCGCAAGCAGTATGATGAGTCAAAAGAAGCATTGCAACGTCGCTTTATGGATAAAGTTGAGAAAGTCCAGAGAGGCGATGAAATGCCTCCTGGTGTCATGAAAATGGTAAAGGTTTTTGTTGCTGTGAAGCGTAAAATCCAACCAGGTGATAAAATGGCAGGGCGTCATGGTAATAAGGGTGTTGTGTCACGGATCCTTCCGGTAGAAGATATGCCATTTCTAGAAGATGGAACTCATGCAGATATCGTTTTGAATCCGCTTGGTGTGCCTAGTCGTATGAATGTTGGTCAAATTCTTGAGACCCACCTTGGTTGGGCATGTGCTGGTATGGGAAAAAAAATTAGTGATTTAGTTAATTTTTATCAAGAGACGGGGGATATACTTCCTTTGCGTCAGCGGATTGAGAACTTTATTCCTGACAATGGTCGTAATGAGCCAGTGCGTCAATATGACAATGAAAGTCTTTATAAATTGGCTTTGCAGTTAAGGAAAGGTGTTTCGATTGCTACACCTATTTTTGATGGGGCGCATGAAGCAGATATTAACATGATGTTAGAAGATGCAGGTTTAGATAGTTCAGGTCAGGTTACTCTTTATGATGGTCGTACTGGGGAGCCTTTTGATCGTCCAGTGACGGTTGGTTACATTTACATGCTTAAATTACATCACCTCGTTGATGATAAGATTCATGCTCGTTCAATTGGTCCTTATTCACTTGTTACGCAGCAACCATTGGGCGGTAAAGCGCAATTTGGTGGTCAGCGTTTTGGTGAAATGGAAGTTTGGGCGCTTGAAGCTTACGGTGCTGCATATACTTTGCAGGAGATGCTGACGGTGAAATCGGATGATGTTGCTGGTCGAACAAAAGTTTATGAGGCGATTGTGCGTGGTGACGATACATTTGAGGCGGGTATACCCGAAAGCTTTAATGTGTTAGTGAAGGAAATGCGGTCACTTGCCCTTAACGTAGAACTTGATGATGCGCGTGAGCTTATTGCGCGACGAGCATTATCTGATACAGCTGAACAATAATATAGGGAGCACCCTGAGAATGATGTGCTCTAATGTTCTGTGAAGCTAAATAAAAAATACTAAGATAGCATAGACAGTTAGAAAAGCAGAAACAGGTTTTAAGAATCTTTGAAGGAGAACAGCATGAACCACGAGGTCATGAATCTTTTCAATCCTCAAGCGCCAGCGCAGACATTTGACTCTATCCGGATTTCAATTGCAAGTCCTGAGAAGATTTTGTCTTGGTCGTATGGTGAAATCAAAAAGCCTGAGACCATTAACTATCGAACTTTTAAGCCAGAGCGTGACGGTCTTTTTTGTGCACGTATATTTGGTCCTATTAAAGATTATGAATGTTTATGCGGTAAGTATAAGCGTATGAAATACAAAGGTATTATTTGTGAAAAATGTGGTGTGGAGGTTACTCTTTCACGCGTACGTCGTGAGCGTATGGGGCACATTGAGCTTGCCGCGCCGGTTGCTCATATTTGGTTCTTGAAATCGCTACCAGGTCGCATTTCCACCCTTTTGGATTTGACTTTAAAGGACATTGAACGAGTTCTCTATTTTGAGAATTATATTGTAACAGAACCAGGATTGACATCTCTTAAGCAACATCAGCTTCTTTCTGAAGAAGAGTATATGCTCGCTGTTGATGAATTTGGGGAAGATCAGTTTACGGCTATGATTGGTGCAGAGGCTATTTATGAGCTTTTGGCTAGCTTAGAATTGGAAAAAATTGCAAATGATTTGCGTGCTGAATTGGCTGAAACTACTTCAGAGTTAAAACAAAAAAAGCTTATTAAACGACTCAAGATTGTCGAAAATTTTCTTGAATCTGGCAATAAACCAGAGTGGATGATTATGAAGATAATTCCAGTCATTCCGCCGGATTTGCGTCCATTGGTTCCGCTCGATGGAGGACGTTTCGCAACGTCAGATTTAAATGATCTTTATCGACGTGTTATAAACCGTAATAATCGTTTAAAGCGGCTAATTGAATTACGCGCTCCAGGAATTATCGTGCGTAATGAAAAGCGTATGGTACAAGAGGCTGTTGATGCGTTATTCGATAATGGTCGTCGTGGGCGTGTGATTACTGGAGCAAATAAACGTCCACTAAAATCGCTTTCGGATATGTTAAAAGGTAAGCAGGGACGGTTTCGTCAAAATTTGCTTGGAAAGCGTGTTGATTATTCGGGGCGCTCTGTTATCGTGACTGGGCCTGAGTTAAAGCTACATCAGTGTGGTCTTCCAAAAAAAATGGCTCTTGAATTATTTAAACCGTTCATTTACGCACGGCTTGATGCAAAGGGTTATTCGTCAACTGTGAAACAAGCAAAAAAGCTTGTCGAGAAGGAACATCCAGAAGTTTGGGATATATTGGATGAGGTCATTCGTGAGCATCCTGTTTTGCTGAATCGCGCACCAACGCTACACCGTCTTGGAATTCAGGCTTTTGAGCCTATCTTGATTGAAGGGAAAGCTATACAGCTTCATCCATTGGTATGTACTGCTTTTAACGCAGATTTTGATGGTGATCAGATGGCGGTTCATGTTCCGCTTTCTCTTGAGGCACAGCTTGAAGCGCGTGTTTTGATGATGTCAACCAATAATATTCTTCATCCAGCCAATGGTGCACCAATTATCGTTCCATCACAGGATATGGTTCTTGGGCTTTACTATCTTTCTATTGTTTCCGAAAAAGAGCCAGGTGAGGGGATGGCTTTCGCTGATATAGGTGAATTACATCATGCTTTGGAAAACAAGGTTATAACTCTTCACACAAAAATTAAAGGCCGGTTCAAAAATATTGGGAAGGATGGGAAAGAGGTTTCTAAGATTTATGATACAACACCGGGACGTTTGATTATTGGTGAGCTTTTACCAAAAAATCCAAACATCTCATTTGATCTTGTTAATCAAGAGATGACTAAAAAGAACATTTCTAAAATGATTGATCAAGTTTACCGGCATTGTGGACAAAAAGAGACAGTTATTTTTTGTGATCGTATTATGCAGCTTGGTTTTTCTCATGCTTGTCGTGCTGGGATTTCATTTGGTAAAGATGACATGGTTATCCCTGATAGCAAGTCGCGTTTGGTTGCTGAGACTGAAGCGTTAGCTAAGGAGTATGAGCAGCAGTACAATGATGGTTTAATTACTCAGGGTGAAAAATATAATAAGGTCGTAGATGCTTGGGGTAAATGTACTGATCGTGTTGCAGATGAAATGATGAAGCGTATTCAGGCTGTTGAATTTGACCCTAAGACGGGTCGTCAGCGGCAGATGAATTCAATTTACATGATGTCGCATTCTGGTGCGCGTGGTTCTGCTAATCAGATGAAGCAATTGGCTGGTATGCGTGGGTTAATGGCAAAACCATCAGGTGAAATTATTGAAACTCCAATTATTTCAAACTTTAAAGAAGGTTTAACTGTTAACGAGTACTTTAATTCTACCCATGGAGCGCGTAAAGGGCTTGCTGATACTGCATTAAAAACCGCAAATTCTGGTTATCTAACGCGACGTCTTGTGGATGTTGCACAAGATGCAATCATTTCGGCCGTTGATTGTGGGACTGCAAAGGGGCTGACTATGCAGTCAATTGTTGATGCAGGACAAATTGTTGCTTCTCTTGGTCAGAGGATTCTTGGTCGCACAGCGCTTGTTGATATTTTGCATCCAGTTTCCGGGGAAGTTATTCTCGAAGGTGGTGCAATGATTGAAGAAGCTGATGTTGCTAGGATTGAAGAGGCTGGAATTCAGTCTGTTCAAATTCGTTCTGCTTTGACTTGTGAGACGCGTCTTGGTGTTTGTGCAAAGTGCTATGGTCGTGATTTAGCGCGTGGAACACCAGTTAATCAAGGTGAAGCCGTTGGTGTTATCGCTGCTCAGTCAATTGGTGAGCCAGGAACTCAGCTTACCATGCGAACTTTCCACTTGGGTGGAACAGCGCAGGTTGTTGATTCATCTTATTTGGAAGCATCTTATGAAGGTATGGTAGAGATTCGTAATCGCAATGTTGTTCGCAATTCTGAAGGTCATTTAGTTGTGATGGGGCGCAATGTTGCTATTATCATCAAAGATGAAACTGGAAAAGAGCGTGTTGTACATCGTGTTAGCTATGGTGCTCATATTTTCGTTGATGATGGTGATGTAGTTAGATGTGGTCAGCGTATAGCTGAGTGGGATCCTTATACGCGTCCGATTTTAACTGAAGTTGATGGCTATGTGGGATTTGAGGATATGATTGATGGTTTATCAGTTACTGAAACAGCTGATGAATCTACGGGTATTACAAAGCGTTTGGTGATTGATTGGCGTGCTAATCCGCGCGGTGCCGAGTTAAAACCAGCAATTATCATTCACGAAGATAAAAAAGGCGAGACCATAGCCAAGTTGTATAAGGGGGGAGAAGCTCGTTATATGATGTCGGCAGAAACTATTCTCTCTGTCGAGCCTGGTTCTCATGTTAAGGCTGGTGATGTTGTTGCACGCTTACCAATGGAAAGTGCTAAAACAAAAGATATTACAGGTGGTTTGCCACGTGTTGCAGAGCTTTTTGAAGCACGGCGTCCAAAGGATCATGCTATCATCGCAGAGGTTAGTGGTACAATTAGGTTTGGTCGTGGTTATAAAAATAAGCGTCGTATTATCATTGAGCCAAACGATGAGACTCTTGAACCAGTAGAATATTTAATTCCAAAGGGTAAGTTGTTTCATTTTCAAGAAGGTGATCAAATTGAAAAAGGGGATTACATTCTTGATGGTAATCCAGCACCTCATGATATTTTGGCAATTAAGGGTGTTGAGGCTTTGGCATCTTACCTTGTTAATGAGATACAAGAAGTTTATCGCCTGCAGGGTGTGGTAATTAACGATAAGCATATTGAAGTGATTGTTCGTCAGATGTTGCAAAAGGTTGAAATTACTGAGTCTGGAGATTCTGGCTATATTCCAGGTGATCATGTTGATCGTATTGAGTTGGATGAAGTTAATGATAATTTGATTGCGGAAGGAAAAAAACCAGCTTCTGGTGATCCTATCCTTCTTGGAATTACAAAGGCGTCTCTTCAAACTCCATCTTTTATTTCTGCTGCATCATTTCAGGAGACAACAAGGGTTCTTACTGAAGCGGCGGTTTCTGGAAAAATCGATACTCTGCAGGGGCTTAAGGAGAATGTTATTGTCGGTCGCCTTATCCCTGTGGGTACAGGTGGTACGATTGCTCAAATTCGCCGTATTGCTGCAGTTCGTGATGATTTGATTGTAGATGAAAAACGCAAGTCTAGCAATAATGAGGCAGCTAAGGCCATGTTAACAAATATGATGACTGATGCAGTTGCTGAGTAATTAGTGTGCTTTTAAAGAAGCGTCCAAATTATAATTTGGGCGTTTCAAAATTCTTATAATATACAAATGGTATGTTTTAAGAGAGCGTTACTGTAGAAGGCAATGAAGCAATTATCATATTTGAGTTATTTCATAACTTGCTGTACTTACAATATCTTTGTTTTTGCAAAAGGTATGATTTCTAATTTTAAGCTTCACTTCATTGATTTATTTTCTCAATCATCTCTTTTCTATAAAAAAATAGACTGTGTGAGTCTTCATAAGTAGTAAAATTAATAGCAAACTTATTACATAATTAAATAGGATGAGGAGTGGTGTAAGGCTATCTTAGCAGCATGTTTTTTAGATTAGGTAAATAATATATTTGGATTTAGTTTTTTGCAAAAAGAAAGTAAAAGCGATGACAGATTTTTCTATTGATGTTTTTCAATCTATTCTGTCACGGAGGTCAATTCGATCTTTTACGAACCGACAGGTTGAACAAAAAATAATCAAAGAGATTTTAAAGTTTGCAGCACGTGCACCATCTGGTACAAATTTACAGCCTTGGCAGGTGATTGTATTAACAGGAAAAGTTTTACAGCAGGTAGGGCAAGAACTTTCGCGGCTTGTATTATCAGGTGTAAAAGGGGAGCGTGGATATCATTATTATCCACGTCAATGGCGCGAGCCTTATCTCTCTCGGCGTCGAAAAGTTGGTTTGGATCTTTATAAGAGTCTTGGGATTCAGAAGGGAGAGCATGAAAAGATACTTTACCAGAAGGCAAGAAATTTTTCATTTTTTGGTGCACCTGTTGGACTTTTATTCACAATGGATCAAGACATGGAAATGGGCAGTTGGCTTGATATGGGTATATTTATGCAGACCATTATGTTGGCAGCGCGCGGGTTTGGCTTAGATACTTGTCCCCAAGCAGCCTTCGCTGATTATCATAAGCAAATTCGCACACTTTTATCAATACCTTCCGATCGGAATATTATCTGCGGTATGGCACTTGGATATCGTGATACGAATGCACCAGAAAACAATTTTGATACTGAGCGAGAATCAATAGAAAACTTTGTGCACTTTGTTAAATCACGTTCATAATTAATCACGCCTATAGAATATTGTTATGAAATTAATTATAAGGTTTTTAGGTATGATAAAAAATATTTTAGTATAAATTTCTGAGTTCTTACCTAATTTTAGTGTTGTATATCAATGTTTATTTGATTACGCTTGGTGCATTAAAAAATAATTATTTGAAAAGAGTTAATTTTTCAAAGGTTTTTCATGGAAAGCATTGTAAAGAGAGAGTGCTGGGTGGTAGCAAGACGGGCGACATTTATATTCGTTGCTGCTATTTTTTTAGCTTATCTCACAATTTAATTTTAAATAAGACAAACACGGTAAAAAGACCTATACTTTGGATTTGTACTTAGTTTTGAGGTGATTGGTGTTTTTGTCTGTTTTTGATCTTTTTAAAATTGGTATTGGTCCTTCTAGTTCTCATACAATGGGGCCAATGACTGCTGCTAATATGTTCTTGCACGAGATTGTTGCGCGAGATTTTTCTTTATCTTCTCATGCTAATATTTCTCATATACGTGCTTATCTTTATGGTTCATTGGCTTACACTGGGGTTGGCCATGCTACAGACAGAGCTATTGTCTTAGGGCTTTTGGGACAAGAGGCATCTACTGTTGATCCTAACTGCATGGGGGTACTATTAGAAAAGGTTGAACGTGAAAAAAAAGTGCAACCAATAGGCCATCCTGCTTATCGGTTTGATTTTTATAGTGATCTTATTTTTGAACGAAAAAAAGTTTTACCTGGGCATAGCAATGGACTTGCGTTTGAAGGGCTTGATGATGATGGAAATGTTCTTTTGCGGAAGATTTATTATTCCATTGGTGGTGGCTTTGTTGTAACCGAAGATGAGTTAAACAATCTAAATGAGAATTCACAACCAGAATCATCTAAAGTACCTTATCCTTTTGATTCTGCTAGTAAAATGTTAAAAATGGCACAAGAATCAGGACTTTCAATTGCTGAAATGAAACGCTTAAATGAAGAGACAAGGATGAATCGTTCTTCTCTTGAAGAGAAACTTGATGAAATTTTTTCAGCTATGACAAACTGCATTGATAGAGGGCTTTCACAGGAAGGTGAGTTGCTTGGCGGATTACGTGTTCTAAGGCGTGCAAAAAAATTGTACGATAAGCTTTTGGAAAATCGAAAAAAAAATCATAACAATCCACTTTTAGCAAATGATATACTTTCTACGTATGCTATAGCAGTGAGTGAAGAAAATGCAGCAGGTAGTCGTGTTGTAACTGCACCAACAAATGGTGCAGCTGGTGTGATACCAGCGGTTTTGCGTTATTATCTTCAATTTAGTGATGGTTCTGATAGAGAAGGAATACATAATTTTTTATTGACGGCAGCAGCTATTGGTGGTGTCATCAAACATAATGCTTCTATTTCTGGTGCTGATGTTGGGTGTCAGGGTGAAGTTGGAGTTGCATCTTCAATGGCTGCAGCTGGGTTGACAGCAGCATTAGGTGGGACACCGTTTCAAATTGAAAATGCTGCAGAGATTGCTCTTGAGCATCATTTGGGAATGACATGTGATCCGGTTGCAGGTCTTGTTCAGGTGCCTTGCATTGAGCGTAATGCAATGGGTGCCGTCAAGGCAGTTACAGCTTCTTCTCTTGCATTACATGGCAATGGAAGGCATTTTGTTTCTCTTGATGCTTGTATAGAGACGATGCGCCAGACAGGGCATGATATGAATGAACGTTACAAGGAGACAAGCAAAGCTGGCCTTGCAGTTAACGCAATATTTTGTTAATTTTTAAAGGTAGGATATTCAATCAAATAAGCTAGATTTTTATCGATCAGATGGCTATCCGGTTGCATTCAAAGGTTATTCTAAAAAGATACAAATTTTGGAAATGGTTTTTGATAGTTTTTTGCGATAGGGTGAAGTTTTTCCGCGTTTTAATTTTGGCCAGAGCCTCTTCTTTTTTATTATGAGGGCTAATGGAGTGTTCTCTGCATTATATCAAAGATTATGCACGGTGCGCAAATCCCCTCATTTACAATAACGTTTTTAGGATCTATTTATCACATCAAATATTTGTTGCGCCTAGGCGAATTTTAATAGGGACACTGCCAGTTTGGCTTGAAACGCGTAAATGAATGCGAACTGGAGGCATGATCATACGGCGATTACGAATTATTTGACAAGAAAAAAGATTGACAAGAGATTGCGTATTTAGCACTGCAGGAGTGTTCTTTAAACCAGAAAGCTTCGCAGCAGCATCGTGGAGAGACCGCAATGAAAGGAAAGATGATGGCTTAAACAATTGGGTTTTTATAGGAAATGAAGTAATAGCATTATGGGTCATGGTATTATCCTCAACGCGGAATTTTAAAATTTTCAGTAGGCTACAGCATAGCAGTTAAAATTTGCTTTCTTTAAAACAGAACAAGCGTGAGACGCAGCTTTTTTTGATTGGAATCCTGTGAAGCGAGCACGGTAATAGTGGCGTCCACCTTTTTCAAATAATTGCATATGTGAAGACGAATTTTTCAAAGCCGAGTAGGCAGTATTTTTCACTTTCAAAAGCAGATTTTTTGCTTGTTTTTTATCAGAAAGAGAGCCGATCTGAATAGCCCACCCAGAATTTGTTGATACAGAAGCAGCAACAATTCTATCAATTTTAACGGGTATGATTTTTGGGGGATTGGGAATTGGTACAATTGGCTGTTTTATAGAAGCCACTATGCTATAATCTTGAGGTTGTTTTGCAATTGACGTTAAAATTGTAGAAATTTTATCACCAAGATTAGTTAAGTCAGCTTTAACAGTTGGTATAGGGGTATTTGCACCAGTAGGTAAATCATAGTTAGAAGAGGCCATTAAACGTTCATTATCCATTCGTCTTGCCTTCGGTAAATATTGATTTAATAGGTTGGCCATGTGGTTATCGCGCGCAGTAGAAGATTTAGCTCCCATAACGACAGCAACGATAGAACGTCCCTCAAGATTCATCGATGTGGCTAGATTGGAACCAGACATTTGTGTGTAACCTGTTTTAATTCCGTCGACACCCTTCATCGTTTTGATTAATTTGTTATGGCTGTTAATTGTTTGTCCGCGAAAAGTAAAACTCTTTATTCTAAATAACTTATACTGTTGAGGAAAATGTTTGCGTAGAGCCAATGATAAAGTAGCCATATCTTGTGCTGTAGAATAATTGCGTATATCTGGAAGGCCTGAAGCATTTGCAAAGCGAGTATTTAGCATACCAAGTTTACGCGCTTTTTCCGTCATTATATGAGAAAATTTTCTTTCATTACCACCGAGATATTCGGCAACAGCAACAGCAACATCATTTGCCGATTTTGTAATTAGCGCTTTCGCAGCTGCTTCCGCAGAAATTGTTTGTCCTGCTTTAAGTCCTATTTTTGTTGGTGGACGTGTTGCTGCGTAATATGAAATGGGAATTGGTGTATTTGGTGTCACACGACGCATACGCATGGCTTCAAAAAGGAGATACAACGTCATTATTTTTGTTAAAGAAGCAGGATATCGTTTTAGCTTTGAATTTTCTTGAAATAATGTTTTTCCTGTATTTGCATCGATAACGATAGCAGCATACTTATCGGGATAAGCTTCCTTTGGAGTTGCTGATGCGCAATGATAAGAAAGGGCTAAAACGATAAAAGCAATTGCTACCTTCTTGCAGCAATGCGCAATTTGGGGGCAGTTAATGTACACGTGTTATGTCCTACTTCCTCATTTACTTTGAAGTTTCTTATCAAAGTTCCTCTTGTTTGCAGTCTTTAACGCAAGTTAGATGAATGATGTTACCAATTTATTTACAAAAATCATTTTGTGCATTGTTATATTTGACTTAATCTGACTGCAAAGGAAAGCTCTTTTTAACACAAACAGTTGTTGCAATGGTTACGAAAGCAGTTGTTGCAATGGTTACGAAAGAGCTTAAAATCAGCAACGAGGTGCTGTGCACAGGAAATTGCAATGGTACAAAAATTAACGACAAACTCCATAATTTGCATTGTATATAACAAAAAGGGCAAAAATTTGGAAAAAAGCGTGTGTGATGTCTCTGCTATGTTCAAGGTTTCACAGGAATTTCAGCTTCCTGAGTCGTATTACATTTTTTTTCTTAATAACGATTGTGTATTTGTGAATTTTTCCATGCTTTGTTTTGAAAATTTTCTTGAAAGAAAATTCAAAAAAACAATATGCATTATCTTTAATACTTATCAGAATGAAATAAGCGAATATGGGATTTACGCTTTTGAAATGACTCAAATAAAATTTGATAATTTTGTAAAGTGTGCACGTCAAAATAAACATTTGTTTCCGTGTGTGATGAAATGGAAGTGAGGGGCTATGCCATCTTTTACGCCCAGTCTTGAAGAAGTTTTGCATCGTGCATTGACAATGGCTAATCAAGCACGACATGAATACGCGACATTGGAGCATCTTTTGCTTGCCTTATTAGACGATATTGATGCAAGTTCAGTTATTCAGGCGTGTCAGGTAAATTTGGAAGAATTACGGGAACGATTAACTAACTATATTCAGTCAGAGTTGAATACTCAGATAGGAACCAATGAAGATACAAAGCCGACGACGTTTTTTCAGCGTGTTATCCAACGTGCCGTAATTCACGCACAGTCTGTGGGAAAAGATGAAGTTTCAGGAGCCAATGTTCTCGTTGCAATTTTTTCTGAACGTGAAAGTCATGCAGTATATTTTCTTCAAGAAATGGGAATGACACGTTATGATGCAGTACGTTTTATTTCACATGGTATCACGCATAATGATGGATTATCTATGTTACTTGAGGATCTTGAAGAGCAATTAGATCAGCAGATTTCGGATCCTAATGAAAAATTAACGGACGCTCTTACTTCTTATTGTATTAATCTAAATTGCAAAGCGCGTAGTGGAAAAATTGATTTACTGATTGGCCGTGACGCGGAGGTTTCAAGAATGATTCAGGTTTTATGTCGAAGGTCAAAAAACAATCCGCTTTTAGTCGGTGATCCTGGTGTTGGAAAAACAGCAATGATTGAGGGGTTAGCCAGACGTATTGTTGATGATCAGGTGCCTGAAGTTTTATCAAAGGCAACAATATTTTCTCTTGATATGGGAGGTCTTGTCGCTGGAACACGCTATCGTGGTGATTTTGAAGAACGATTGAAACAGGTAATTAAAGAGTTTGAGAAGTATCCAGATGCTATTTTATTTATTGATGAAATTCATACGTTAATTGGAGCAGGAGCTACGTCTGGAGGAAATATGGATGCAGCAAATCTTTTAAAACCGGCATTATCTTCTGGAACTATTCGATGTATTGGTTCGACAACTTATAAAGAATATCGCAAAATTTTTGAACGGGATAGGGCTCTAGAGCGTCGTTTTCAGAAAATTGATGTTAATGAGCCTTCTATTGCTGATACGATTAAGATTTTGCGAGGATTGAAGCCTTATTTTGAAGATTTTCATCGAACAAAATACACTGATGAAGCAATAAGAGCATCTGTAGAGTTATCCTCCCGGTATATTTTTGATCGCCGGTTGCCTGATAAAGCAATTGATGTTGTTGATGAGAGTGGTGCAGCACAGATGCTTTTGCCAAAAAAGAAGAGAAAAAAGAGTATAGGTATCAAAGAAATTGAAGCTACTGTTGCAACTATGGCAAGGATTCCAGCGAAAACAGTTTCCAGTGATGATCAGAAGATGTTGAATAGTCTTGAAAAGACACTCAAACGCATTGTGTATGGACAAGATAAAGCAATTTCAGCGCTGGTATCATCGATTAAATTAGCAAGGGCAGGGTTGCACGAATCAGAAAAACCAATAGGCAGTTATTTATTTTCAGGACCAACAGGTGTTGGGAAAACTGAAGTTGCAAAGCAGCTTGCATCTTCTTTAGGAATTGAACTGTTACGTTTTGACATGTCAGAGTATATGGAACGGCACACAGTTGCACGCTTAATAGGTGCTCCTCCAGGTTATATAGGGTTTGATCAAGGAGGTCTCTTAACCGATGCTATTGATCAGAGGCCTCATGCAGTTTTGTTATTAGATGAGATTGAGAAAGCGCACCCAGATTTGTTTAATATTTTATTGCAAGTGATGGATTATGGTAAATTAACAGATCATAATGGAAAAAAAATTGATTTCCGAAATATTATTTTAATTATGACGACGAATGCTGGCGCTTCAGATATGGTAAGGTCGGCTATTGGTTTTGGTAAAGTGTATCGTGATGGTGATGATATAGAAGCAATAAATCGATTATTTACACCAGAGTTTCGTAATCGATTAGATGCTATCATTCCATTTGAACCTTTATCTCGAGCAGTTATTAGTCAGATTGTGCAAAAGTTTATTTTTCAACTTGAAGCACAGCTTGCTGATCGAGGGATCAGTTTTGAAGTAAATACTGCTGCAATGATTTGGCTTGCTAACAAAGGCTATGATTCTCATATGGGGGCACGTCCATTGATTCGCGTTATAAGCGAATACATTAAAAAACCGTTGGCGGATGAAATTTTATTTGGAAAATTACGCAATGGTGGAATAGTTCACGTGTCAATACATAAGCCAAATAGAAGGAAAGAGGAGTTACAGTTACAAATTTCATCTTCTAATGTGCCTTTTTGCTCAAGGAGCGATAGAGTAACACGTTTTGCGAAAAGACGTGTTGGAAAAACAAGCTCTGCAACTTAAGAGTTTTTCAAAGAGCGGATCGAATTTTTTTTGCATTCTCTTCAAGTATTTCTGTAGGTGTTACAACATCGCAGTGAGAAGAAAGGCTTATACCTTCCATACGAGGTATGATGTGAAAATGGAGGTGGTAAACGGTTTGTTGACTTGCTGCTTCATTAAATTGCATAATTGTTATTCCATCTGCTTGAAATGCCTTTTTTGCTGCGCGAGCAATTTTTTGGACAGCTTTAATTATTGGAAATAACGTTTCAGTATCCGCGTCCAGCAAGTTTCTGGATCCTTTTCGAGGAATAACCAATGTGTGTCCTGGAGCTTGAGGCATGATGTCCATAAACGCGATAACATCATCATCTTCGTAAACACGAACAGAAGGGATTTCGTTACGAATCAATTTAGCAAAGACATTGTTATTGTCATAAATCTGTTTCATATGAAAATATCCTTATAACGAATTTTAATTAAAGTTTTAATTTTAGAACGGAAGGAAGAAAAAAGTTGTTGCTGTTAAAATTTAGATTTCCACAATGGCTTCAATTTCTACAGGAACATCCATAGGAAGAGATGTAACACCGATAGCAGAACGAGCGTGTTTTCCTGCTTCACCAAGAATTTTGATTAACAAATCAGAAGCGCCATTGGCAACAAGAGGAATGTTTGTAAAAGAGGGATCTACAGAAACAAAAACAGTGATTTTTACTACTTTTTTTATTTTATTTAAGTTACCAAGGGTTGCTTTTACTTGCGCAAGGATGTTAATAGCGCACACTTCGGCCGATTTTTTTGCTTGCTCTGTGTTAACGGTTTTACCAACCTTGCCAACTGCTACTGGGTTTCCATCAACAAGAGGGAGTTGTCCAGAAATAAAGAGTTGATTACCGCTTTGCGATACTGTTACGTAATTGGCAATGGGCTGTGTCGCTTTGGGAATGGTGATGTCAAATTTTTTTAGATTGTTATCGATCAAGTTGGTCATAATTTAAACTCCATGGCTACTATAATATATCGGCTTCATATTTTGCATAAACTGTTTTTGTATTCGAGGAAATGTGTGATTAATTAAGATGTTAATTTTGCCTCATCATGTGGTGGTATGCAATGAGATAAATTGGAAATTTGGAATGATCAGACTATTATTTGTAATAATTCTATATGTTTCTTTTTTACGTGTGGTAGGAGCTGAGGAACCTGTTTTTATTGCGCCTCATCGGGCAATTTACGATTTTCAGCTTGACAGTACTTCCAGTGAAATGGCAATTCTGGGTATGTATGGAAGAATGGTTTATGAACTTACGGGCTCAGTGTGCAGAGGTTATACTACACGCTTCCGTTTTATCAGTCGTGTGCACGTCGAGGATATGCCTGCACGTTTGACCGATCAACAGACGGTAAGTTATGAAACAGGAGATGGTCATACATTTCGTTTTAGTGTCATAGATCAGGTTGGGCAGGATCCTGCGCATAGTACCGAAGGGGTTGCTGAGCGTACTAAGGATGGTATTTTAGTTAAATTAAACAAGCCAAAAGAACAAGAACATCAGTTTACGATGGCTGAGTTTCCAATTACTCAGTTGAAAAATATTATTCGGCATGCAAAAGCAAATCAACGTTTCTATCACACTACTGTATTCGATGGGACGAATAAAGCAGACAAAGTTGTAAAGGAAAGTATAATCATTGGGGATGAGAGAACGGGAACATCTGATGATGAAATAAAAAAATTTGGTAAATTAAGTGATGAGGGGTATTGGCCTATTACGATTTCCTATTTCGATGATATAGAAAATAAAGATGGCTTGCCGATTTATCATACCAGTTTCCTTCTACATCAAAATGGTGTCATGCGTAATCTTCGCATAGATTACGGAAATTTTGCGGTTCGTGCAAAATTGAATAGTCTTGAACTTTTTGAAGATGAGAAAAGAGGTGGTGAGTGCACACATTGATTTTTTTCAGAAAATAACTTGAAAAAGAATCAAATATTAGTATGGTCATCTTATTCCACACGCGGAGTTTGGGTGTTTGCAAGGAAATTTAGCGAGCGTCCGCCGGTAGTAGGTTTTCCTACTTTTTTCGCGGAGGTTAAACCGGAAAGGATAGATTTATGGCATTACCAGATTTCACAATGCATCAGCTGTTAGAAGCGGGTGTGCACTTTGGTCATCAGACACATCGTTGGAATCCAAAGATGGCTCCTTATATTTACGGGCAGCGCAATAATATTCATATTATCGATCTTGCTCAGACTGTTCCTCTTTTGCATCAAGCGCTTAAGCTTGTTTCAGATACTGTAGCGCGAGGTGGCCGCATTTTATTCGTTGGTACTAAGCGGCAAGCATCTGATATTGTTGCTGATGCAGCGAGTCGTTCGGCACAATATTATGTTAATGCGCGCTGGCTTGGTGGCATGCTTACAAATTGGAAGACGATTTCTCACTCAATTCATCGTTTGCGTAAATTGGACAAAATTCTTTCTGCTGAGGCACAGGGGTTTACCAAAAAGGAGCGTTTAAATCTTGAGCGTGATCGTGAAAAGCTTAATCGTGCGCTTGGTGGTATCAAGGATATGGGATCTGTTCCAGATCTTGTGTTCATTATTGATACAAATAAAGAGAATATTGCGATACAGGAGGCAAAACGTTTGGGAATTCCAGTTGTTGCAATTATTGATACAAACTGTGATCCGGATAGCATTGATCATCCAATACCAGGTAATGATGATGCTTCTCGTGCAATTTCTCTTTATTGTGATCTTGTCGCTCGTGCAGCTCTTGACGGTATTGCTCGTCAGCAAAGTGCAATGGGAATTGATTTGGGATCACAGGTAGACGTGCCTATAGAGCCTGTTTTAGAAAATGCAGTTTTGGTTTCTGAGTGATAATTTTTAGAGATGTTTGTTGAGGTATTTAAATTTTAGAAGGGGAAAGCTGTAGGTACATACAGGATTTTCCTTTTTCGTTTTTTCATCGTTACAGAATAAAAAGAGGCAAGTTATGAGCATTACTGCTGCACAAGTGAAAGAACTTCGGGAATTATCAGGTGCCGGTATGATGGACTGTAAGGCAGCTCTTGCAGATACCAACGGTGATATGGAGGCTGCGGTTGATTGGCTTCGTAAAAAGGGGATAGCTAAGGCGGATAAGAAGGCTGGTCGTGTAGCGGCTGAGGGTTTGATTGCAGTCATGTCAAAAGATGCAAGCGCAGTTTTGGTTGAGGTGAATTCTGAGACAGATTTTGTTGCACGTAATGATGCATTTCAGACTATAGTGCGCAATGTGGCAGCGGCTGCCTTAGGTACGCAAGGCAGCGTTGAAGCTACTTCTGCGTCTTTTTATCCAGGTTCTCAGAAGACTGTAGAGGAAACAATTAAAGATGCAATCGGTACTATTGGTGAGAACATAACATTCCGTCGTTCAGCTAAATTGTTTGTCGATGATGGTGTTGTTGCTACTTACATACACAATAGCGTGGCTGATGGTCTTGGCAAGCTTGGTGTTTTGGTTGCTATTGAAACCACAGGAAGTAAGGAGGAGGCTGCTGTTTTTGGTCGACAAGTTGCAATGCATATTGCTGCGACAAATCCTTTAGCTTTAACGGTGGAAGGTATTGATTCTAGTATCATTGAGCGTGAAAGAGAAATTTTTTCAGATCAAGCACGTCAATCTGGTAAGCCTGAGGCAATCATTAAAAAGATGGTAGAGGGGCGTATGCGTAAATTTTACGAAGAAGTTGTTTTGTTATCTCAGCCTTTTGTTATGAATCCTGATGTTACTGTTGAGGCAGCTTTAAGGGATATCGAGAAATCGATCGGTGTTCCTATAAAAATTAAAGATTTTATCCGCTTTGCGTTGGGTGAAGGTGTGGAAAAAGAGGAACCAGATTTTGCTGCAGAAGTTGCTGCTGTGAAAGGTTAGTAGTTTTGTGGGTTGTTCATAAATTATGATTTTGTTGCTGGCAGTAACGTGTGAGACAGTATTTTTAGTAGTGTAGAAAGCGAAAAGTAAATGTTTTTTTTGGGAAATTATCAATGACTTTGAAGCTTCAGTATAAACGCATTCTCTTAAAGGTTTCTGGTGAAGCTCTTATGGGAGAACAGAGCTTTGGTATTGATGTTTCAGTTTCTGATCGTATTGCTGCTGATATCGCTGAAGTACGAGCGATGAACATAGAAGTCGCTATTGTCATTGGTGGGGGTAATATTTTTCGTGGAGTTGCTGGTGCATCTCGTGGTGTGGATCGTGTTACTGGTGATCATATGGGAATGCTTGCTACTGCTATTAATTCTTTAGCATTGCGAACATCATTAACGAAGTTAGGGGTTGAGGCAGTTGTATTGTCTGCGGTTTCTATGCCGCAACTTTGTGAGAGTTTTTCACAGCGGAAAGCGATCAATTACATGAACCAAGGAAAGATCGTTATTTTTGCTGGTGGTACCGGAAATCCATTTTTTACTACTGATTCTGCCGCTACTTTACGTGCTGCAGAAATTGGTGCGGATGTTTTATTAAAAGGGACACAAGTCGATGGTATTTATTCTGCGGATCCAAGGCTGGATCCTGCTGCTGAGCGTTTTGATCAATTGACTCATGTTGAGATTTTACAGCGTGGATTGTCTGTTATGGACACAACGGCAGTTACTTTGGCGCGTGAAAACAATGTACCTATTATTGTGTATTCTATACATGAAGAAGGTGGTTTAGCTAGAGTATTAAACGGGACGGGGAAGTTTACCATTGTATCAGAGTAGAATGTATTCTTCAAATCATCATTAAAGGAGATAAAAGTATGGATATTGCGTCGGTTATGGATGATCTGAAGCGTCGCATGAGTGGTGCGATTTCTGCTTTTAAGCATGAGTTGAATGGTTTGCGAACTGGGAGAGCATCAACAAGCCTACTAGATTCGTTAACAGTTGATGCTTATGGTTCTGTCGTTCCTATAAATCAAGTAGCAAATATTTCTGTTCCAGAGCCGCGTATGCTTTCAGTTTCTGTATGGGATAAAACTATGGTGGGGGCAGTAGAGCGTGCTATTCGTGATTGTGGCCTTGGTTTAAATCCCATAACCGATGGAGTAAATTTACGTATTCCTTTGCCTGAGTTAAATGAAGAACGCCGCAAAGATCTTGTAAAAGTTGCGCATCAATATGCTGAACAGGCGCGTATCGCTACTCGTCACGTTCGTCGAGATGGCATGGATAATTTGAAAAAACTAGAAAAAGAAGGTGAAGTTAGTCAAGATGAAGCTCACAGCTTATCTGAAAAGGTTCAAAAACTTACTGATGAAACAATTGCTGATATTGACAAAATTTTAGCTGAAAAAGAAACTGAAATTCTGCATGTTTAGTCTTGTTATATTGTAATGCTATTAGCTGTTTCGTATCTTTTGTTACAGATTAGAGTGAAGTATAGGTGCAGTGGGGTATGAAGTAAGGAGAACTTATTTCTTGTATTATGTGTTGTACCGGCTATGCTGGTTTTATGAAATCGATGGTTTTAAAATTTCTATTTAAAAACGTGGTAGGATTATAGGCCAAGGTAAATCATCTGCTAAGATAGTATGAGTGTTTTCTATTGGTGATCAATTATGTATTCTACAGTAGGTTTTTATTTTGGAAAAGTATACACGTAAAGGGTAAGGTTCTTTGTATTATTTGCTACTTTTCATTATGAAAAAATACAGAAAAAACAGTTTAGGTTCTTGTTCCTTATACAATTCATTTTTTATGTGTCCGCAATTTTTAGTGAGTTGTTGAGAATTTAGTTATTAGCTTTGTGGTGTTAAATAAGTATCAGATTCAGATTCAATTATTTTTATTCCCTAATGAATGGTAGGTTGAAATAGTATTTTCTGTTTTTAATGATAGGCAGTATATTAAAAGTATGTTTTAGATTAATTTTGACGAGTAAGTTTTTGAAACAGAAGTAATTGATCTATAGTTGTGTATTCCTTAGTGTTGGTACATTGCACCTTTTGTGATAAATTACAGGTAGAATTTGAAAGGTATGAGTGTAAATAGGAACGTTGTTGAAAAGAGGTTCTTTCCTGCGTTATTTTAGGTTTGCATTTTTTATTTTATTGTTTGGATATTGTTTTGTCTAACCTTGTTTCTCGTGTTCTAACAGCTTTTGTTTTTGGTATTATTGTTTTGTATCTAACGTGGCTTGGGGGCACTTTATTTTTTTTATTTGTATGGGTAATTGGTGGCTTCGTTCTTTACGAATGGGTTAGTATCACGAAGGAAAAGTGGAATATTTTACAAAAAATACTAGCTTATGTTTTTTACTCTGTTTTTGGTTTATTTTTGATATTAGACGTACCTTCTTTATTAATTTTTTGTATTTTGATAATTTTTGCAGCACTGTTGTCTATTGGGGCTATTGGAAGTGTTGGTTGGGTTTTTTTTGGTTTTTTATATGCAACTTTTCCGGTTGTAGCTTTATCTCTTTTAAGGGGTTATGAAACGTTAGGATTTTGGGCTGTTATCTTTTTATTCACAATAGTATGGGGAACAGATATTGCTGGATATTTTTGCGGGCGTGCATTTGGAGGGCCTAAATTGGCGCCGCGGTTTTCTCCGAATAAGACGTGGTCAGGTGCTATTTGTGGCACATTTGTTGGAGTTTTTGGTGGTATATTAGTTGCTTCTTTGGTTTTTGATACGCGTTTAACAGATTTTTTTATACCACTCCTTACTTTTGTTTTATCCCTTATTTCACAAGTAGGTGATTTGGGGCAGTCATGGCTAAAAAGGAAATTTTTTGTTAAAGATTCCAGTTCCTTATTGCCCGGACATGGTGGATTTATGGATCGTATGGATGGGCTAGTAGGAGCTGCGTTCCTTCTTTATCTCATTGGTTCATTGATATCTGGTATGGATACGCCTTTCAATATTTTTTGTATTGTCTAAATTAGGAGAAAATATCTTGGAACTTTTGAATCAAATAATTGCGATGAGCGAATTGTTTTTAAGAAGTTTTGGTATTCTTTTCACTGTAATAATTATTATTTTTGTGCATGAAATTGGGCATTATTTTATTGGGCGGTTGTGTGGTATTAGGGCATTAGTTTTTTCGCTTGGATTTGGGCCGCAGGTAGCAAGTTTTACAGATAAGAATGGTACGCAGTGGCGTTTAGCACTCATTCCTTTGGGGGGATATGTCAAATTTGTTGGGGATGGAGATGAAAAAGACATATCATTGTCTCGATCATTTTCAGTTGTGTACGGTTCATTTGCCAGTGCTCACGCTTGGAAAAAAGCAGCAACAGTTTTGGCTGGTCCTCTATTTAATGCTCTTTTTACCATTGTTGTTTTAACATTTTTTTTCTTTGTTTATGGACGTATGACCATTGAACCTGTTGTTGGTTCTTTAGTAAAAGATTCTCCCGCTGTTCAGGGAGGTTTGGTAATAGGTGATCGTTTTCTTGAAATGGATGGTCGACAAGTTAAGAGTTTTGAAGATTTAGTTAATTATGTAACTTTTCGCGGTGGAGATCCTATAAAATTTAAGATAAAGCGTATGGGTCGTGTGTTTACGACGGTTATAACGCCAATGGTGATTGAGCGAGATGATGGATTTGGTAATCGAGTTCGAAGTGGGGTGATAGGTGTAGGGGTACCTGTTGATCCAGATAATCCTTTGAATTTAGATTTAACTTATAAAAAACACATTAATTACAATTTATTAGAAGCTGCAAAAGAGGCATTGGAGCGTTCAGTACTTATTGTTAAGCAAACAGTTTTTTTTATTATACGTTTAATAGGTGGTAAAGAAGATTATTGCCGATTAAGTGGTCCTTCCAAGACAGTTAAAATTGCTTGGCAGGTCAGTGAAACAGGTTTTGTTTCTTTGTTGAATTTTATGGCTTTTTTCTCAATTAATATTGGGCTTATCAATCTTTTTCCGATTCCACCGCTTGATGGTGGGCATTTATTATTTCATCTTATTGAAGCTTTTAGGGGGAAGCCAGTTTCCGTTAAAATTCGGGAAATTATTTTTTACTTTGGTTTTTTTATTGTTCTTTTATTTATGATTTTTGCTCTTTTAAATGATTATTTTTGTTGGTTTGTTTAATTAAATTATGGAAAACATTTTAGAAATTGGGTAGTAGTAGGAAACACAAATTGCAAGTCGTTTACCATGTCTCCAAAATATTGTGGCATTGTGCGCTGTAATTGGTAATTAAGGGGGGGGGAGAGTGTCACTGTAAATATTATGGCGGTTGCAGTGAATTTTGGGGCGTTATGTTTAAGGAATAATATAGGGTAAGATAAAGCCGATGACCACGAATTCAAAATTTTTAAATGCAGCATCTATATTGGTGTTAACTGTGGGTATTTTTTTTCCAACTGTAGCTTTTGTATCGTTTGCTACGATGAGGGAAGCACAGGCATCTGTTTTTGATACTATTGAGATTCGTGGGAATAAATTTGTGAGTTCCCAAGTAATTCGAGACAACCTTGGTATAAGGGTTGGCGATAATTTTTTTAGTGGTGACATTGATGCTGCGGTAAAGCGGCTTTTTAAATTAGGTTTATTTTATGATGTTAAAATAAACCAGGTTGGTAGTAGGTTAGTTGTTTCTGTCAAGGAATACGAGGTTGTTAATCAGGTATTATTTCAAGGGAATAAATCTATAAAAAATCCTTCCCTCATCCGTATCATTTCTTTAAAGCCAAATGAACCTTTTAATCCTACCAAGCTTTCTGATGATTTAAGGGCAATCCGTGAGGCTTATAAAACCGTAGGTCGTAATAATGTTTCCATTACTTCCCAAACTATTAATTTAGGAAGGGGACGTGTTAACGTAGTGTTTAGCATTGTTGAAGGGAGAAAAACAAAGATTAGTGATATCACTTTTAAGGGGAATAATGCTTTCGGAAGTTACCGCTTACGGGATGTTATTTCAACAAGGCCTTCTGGAATATTTGCTATGTTGATGCAAGGTGATGTTTATAGTTCTGAGCGTTTGGCTGCAGATGAGGAAGCTTTACGTCGTTTTTATTACAATCATGGTTATGCCGATTTTCGGGTTATTTCATCCAAGGCAATTTTTGATGAAATGAGGAATGCATATAAGATTGATTTCGTCCTTTATGAGGGAGTGCGCTACAAGATTAGTGATGTTAAAGTTGAAAGCGATGTGGATGGGATTGATGTTCAGTCGATAAAGGGAGCGCTTAAAACAATTCCAGGTGATATTTACAGCGCGGAAAATGTCGAAAAGTCTGTTGCAATTATTAATAACGAGGCTGCTAATTCTGGATATGCTTTTGCCAAAGTTGAGCCGCGAGGAAATCGTGATTTGTCTAATCATACAATTTCAATTCTGTATAATATTGAACAAGGTCCAAGGGCTTATATTCAGCGCATTGAAATACGTGGTAATGAAAAAACGCGTGATTATGTTATTCGTCGTGAAATTGATTTAAATGAGGGAGATGCTTACAATCAGACTTTGGTGCAAAGGGCAAAGCGTCGGTTAGAAGGTCTTGGATTCTTTCATTCTGTTAATATTTCAATGGTTCCAACGGATCAGTCTGATCAGGTTATTTTAGTTATAGATGTGGCTGAGGCTCCGACGGGAGATCTTTCTTTTTCTGGAGGATATACGACTGGTGGTACAAGCCCTGGTGCTTCGCTTGAAGTATCTGTGACGGAGCGTAATCTTGGAGGGCTTGGTCAATTTGTTCGCTTGAGCTTAGGTGCGGGGCAAGAGAAGTCTCGTAATTACAATTTATCATTTATCACTCCTCATTTTTTGGGTTATCGCTCGTCTGCAGGTATTGACCTTTTTAGGAGTACTTACAGGGTTGATAAGGCGTATGATGTACGACAGACAGGTGGAGCACTTCGATTTGGACTCCCCATTAATGATCAATTATCCGCTAATTTAGCTTATTCTTACGTGCAGGAAGAATATGATTTTGGTAAGGATTACAAACTAACAAGTGAAAGTGAAAGGGAGTTGTATGAAAAATATTCTGGTGCGATTGTTCAAGCAGTAAAACATAGTCCTTGGAAGCGTTCATCGATTAGTTATGGTTTTACTTATAATTCTATCGATAATATGAAAAATCCGCATAATGGATTGTACGTTCGTGTTCTTCAAGAATATGCTGGGCTTGGTGGGGATGCAAGATTTCTAAAGACTACAGGTAAAGCTATGATGTATAAAACGCTTTCTGATAGGTTTGATCTTGTTAGTTTGCTTTCTGTTGGTGTTGGTCATATTCATGAAGTAGGACGAGATGGTGTTCGTATCTTTGATATGTTTAAAATGGATCTGGATATGATTCGTGGATTTCAGTACAATGGTATAGGTCCGCGTCAGGCGTCTAATAAGGGGGATGCCTACTTCTTAGGAGGAACAACTTATATGAATGCAACTGCTGAAGTACAGTTTCCTATACCTGTGGTACCAGAAGGTTTAGGGTTTCGTGGTGCTTTATTTACAGATGTTGCAACGCTATATGGTAATAATTATAAACCTCTTTTTGAGGGAGAGGCACCGGTTACAAATATTAAACGTGCGTGGCGTGTATCTGCAGGTGCTAGTTTGATGTGGGAATCGCCATTTGGTCCATTGCGTTTTGATTATGCTTGGCCAATAGTGAAGCAAGATGGTGATCGTGTGCAACAGTTTAATTTTGGTATTTTTACTAAATTCTGATCTAAAATTTCTTCGGAAAGAGAGTTTTTAATGAGAATTTTTTAAGCTGAGAGAGAAAGTGTTTTGATGGCGGATACATTTTTTTTTACGCCGTCTCGGCGGTTAACGGTTGCTAATGTTGCAGAGTTGACGGGTGCAAAGCTTCTTAATCCAGAGTTTTCTAATGAGGTTATAAACACTCTTTCTTCACTTGAGAGTGCTGTGGAGGGTTCCCTTGTCTTCGTGGAGAATCGGAAGTTCTCTGATGCTTTATTGGGAAGTTCTGCTGCTGCTGTTTTTTGTACAAATGAAATTGTTTTAAAGGTTCCAGAATCTATGGCAATCTTGGTAACATCTACGCCACAACGTGATTTTGCTCAAATTGGTCGTATTTTATTTCCTGATTCTGTTAAACCGATGCCTTGGTTTGGGAAGAAAGAAATTTCACCGCATGCGCATATTCATCCAAGTGCTAAGCTTGCATGTGATGTGTGTGTTGAAGCTGGAGCCGTTATCGGTAAAAATGTTGAAATTGGCTCTGGAACTCTTATTTCTTCAACTGCAGTTATTGGTGAAAATTGCCGCATTGGTCATGAATGTTATATTGCTCCAAGGGTGACGATTCAATATTCCCTGATAGGAGATAAGGTTCATATTTATCCTGGTGCTTGCATTGGGCAGGATGGTTTTGGCTATATTGGTAGTGTTTCTGGGGTTGAAAAAATTCCACAGCTTGGCCGTGTTATTATCCAAGATGGCGTAGAAATTGGCGCGAATACGACGATTGATCGTGGAACATTTGAGGACACAGTTATTGGAGAGGGAAGCAAAATTGACAATTTAGTACAGATTGCCCACAACGTGAAAATCGGACGTTATTGCCTCATTGCTGCTCAATGCGGCATTGCTGGGAGTACGTCCATTGGCGATATGTCTCAGCTTGGTGGAAGTGTTGGAGTTGCAGATCACATTGTAATTGGTAAATATGTTCAGATTGCTGCTGGTAGTGGTGTTATGAATGATATTCCAGATGGTGAAAAATGGGGAGGGAGTCCGGCGCGACCGTTTAAACAGTGGTTTCGTGAAGTGGCGGCGTTGCGTAATATTGGCAAAAGTAAAAAAGGAGAAACGCTAATATGATCAACACTGGAGAAGCTAAAAGCTTAGAAGCCATAGATATCAAGAAGTTGTTATCAATACTACCACATCGATATCCGTTTTTATTGGTTGATCGTATAATTGAAATTTATGGTGAGCAAAGAGCTATTGGCATTAAAAATATAACAATTAATGAGCCACATTTTACGGGACATTTCCCTATAAATCCAGTTATGCCAGGAGTTTTGATTTTAGAAGCTATGGCACAAACAGCAGGAGCAATTTCACTCTTAAAATTGGGCAACAAGAAAGAGAATTTAGTTTATCTTATGACAATTGATAATGCTAAATTTCGTAAGCCTGTTATACCTGGTGATCAGTTGAAGATACATGTTCAGCTCCTAAAGAAAAGATCTAGTATGAGGCGTTTTTCATGTATTGCTGAAGTAGAGAATTTCCGCGTCGCTGAAGCAGAGATTGCTGCTATGATTACTGAATAAGAATAAATAATATACAATAAGGATTTAAGAATGTCCGGCGTGAAAATTCACTCAACTTCTCTTGTAGAGAAGGGAGCGCATCTTGGTAAAAATGTGTTAATTGGACCATTTTGTTATGTTGGTTCAGAGGCTGTTATTGGTGATGGATGCAGTTTAATTAGTCATGTTGTGATAATTGGGAAGACAACATTAGGAGCCAATAGCAAAGTATTTTCTCATGCAGTATTAGGTGCAGAACCTCAAAATAATAAACATAAGGGGGGGGATACGACTCTTTCCATTGGGAAAAATTGTACAATTCGCGAAGGCGTGACAATGCATAGAGGATCTGATTCTAGTATAGGGATGACAATTATTGGTGATAATTGCCAGTTTTTTTGTTATGCGCATGTTGCTCATGATTGCAGTGTTGGAAGCCATGTAACATTTGCTAATAATGCAATGATAGCTGGTCATGTTACCGTTGGTGATTATGTTATTATAGGTGGTGGTTCTGCTGTTCATCAATTTGTTCGCATTGGTCATCATGCATTCATTGGCGGTGTTTCTGCTTTAGTTGGCGATCTTATCCCCTACGGAACAGCTGTTGGTGTACAAGCAAAATTAGCTGGATTAAATATTATTGGGATGAAACGTGCGGGCATCAAACATAAAGATATTCATGCATTGCGTCATGCGATTGTTATGCTTTTTGATAGAAGCAAACCATTTAAGGAACGTGTGAGCGATGTTTCTTGTTTTTATTCTACTTCTCAACCTGTTCTTGATGTGGTGCATTTTATTAAAGAAGAAGGAAAACGTTTTTATTGTACACCAAAATTTGAAGGTAACAGAATGAAAGAAAATAAGGATTAAAAATGTCTATTTTTAGTGCCGGAGATTTTTTTTCTAGCCGAACTGCTATTATAGCGGGAAGCGGTGTTCTTCCTGTCACTGTTGCTAAAGAACTTGAAAAACGTGGACAAAATCCTTTCCTTGTACTTTTGCGTGGTGAAGTAGATGCTGCTCTTTATCATTATGAGCACTGCGAATTATCAATTGTAGAATTAGCGCAGCTCATTAAAGTCTTAAAAGAAGCTTCAATTTGTAACATCATTTTAGCAGGTGGGGTAGAAAAACGACCACTTCTTAGGCAATTACGACTGGATTGGACAACTTTTTTAGCTTTACCTAAATTGTTTAGAGCTTTAAGGTCTGGAGATGATGCGTTGCTAAGAGCTTTTATACATATTATTGAAGCATATGGTTTTTTTGTTGTCGGTGTTCACGAAATTTTGCCAGATCTTTTAGCTCCGGTAGCGTTTAATTTAACTATACGGCGTGCTACCAGAAAAGAGAAAATTGATATTTTATTAGCCGCAAAAGCAGCAAAATATTTAGGTCAGTTAGATATTGGGCAGGCTGCTGTGGCTATCAATGGTAGGGTTGTTGCAGTGGAAGGGGCAGAGGGAACTGATGGTATGTTGAGGCGAATTTGTGAAATGCGAGAAAGAAAAAAAATTCCGCCTAAGGGAGGTGTCCTTGTTAAATGCGCAAAGCCACAACAAGATCATAGAGTTGATTTACCATCAATTGGACCCATGACAATAATGAATATGGTAAAAAGTGGTTTATCTGGTGTTGCAGTGGAGGCAAATAAAAGTTTGATTCTGTCAGTGAAAGAAACAATAGCAAAAGCTAATGAATATTCACTGTTTATAGAAACATTTGAAAATTTTGATCATGAATGACTGTTCTTTAAAAATTGCTGTTATTGCGGGAGAAGAATCTGCTGATTTTCTTGGAGCAGATCTGATTTCTTGTTTATTGCAACAGACGGGATGTAATATTCGTTTAATTGGTGTCGGTGGAAGACATCTAGAAAAACTAGGCTTGAAAAGCGCTTTTGATTCTAATGATATTGCTTTAATAGGTTTGGGGGCAGTATTAAAAAATATTCCGTCTCTTCTCATGCATATTCGAAATTTGTCTAAATTTATTGCACGAGAACAACCAGACTGTTTGATTATTATTGATGGTCCTGATTTTACTCATCGTGTCGCAAAAAAAGTGCGTTCTTTGGCACCTTCTATTCCTATTATTCAATATATTGCACCAACCGTTTGGGCATGGCGTCCAGAACGTGCTAGTGCTATGCGAAAATTTGTTGATCATATTTTAGCTATTTTTCCCTTTGAAGAAAAAATTATGAAGGATTTAGGAGGTCCTGCAACTACTTATGTTGGGCATCGTCTTTTGACATATTCTCCTCTTTTAAATGTTCAATCAGAGAAAAAACGTCTGTATGGTAGGAAGAAATCATTTTCCACGCTTGTTATTCTGCCAGGTTCTCGTAAATTAGAAATTCGCTACTTAATGCCAATTTTTGGAAAAGCAATAGCAATTCTTGAACAGCGTATTCCTAATTTACGTATTATTTTGCCAACATTGCCGTATTTTTTTGATGAAATTCGTTGTTTTGTGCAGGATTGGAAAAGCAAAGTAGAGATTGTTGTTGGCGAAGAGAGAAAATGGCGTGCTTTTGCAGATGCAGATGTTGCACTTGCGGCGTTCGGAACAGTTTCACTCGAATTAGCATTGGCTAAAATTCCAATGGTTCTTTGCTATAAACTTGATTTGTTTTCTAAATTATTCATTCTTCCAAAAATAACGTTATGGAGTGCAGCTCTTCCAAATATTATTGCTGACGAACCTGTTGTGCCTGAGTATTTTAACGAGTTTCTGCGTCCTGGTATGTTGGCAAGGCAAATAGAACAACTTTTACAAAATCCTTTATTACGGAGAGTACAACTTGATTCTTTTGAAATAGTTAAACAAAAGATGGAAACTAAAGAACCATCAGGAGCTGTTGCGGCTCAAAAAGTCGTCTCTCTCCTTCAAAAGCAAGAGCATTTAAATTTTTTAAGCAAAAACGTATTTATGATTAATGCGTAATTTTAGCAAGAAAATCACAAGCCCGTTGGCTCTTAGGATTTGTAAAAAATTCATCAGATATTGTATCTTCGATGATTTTTCCACTTTCTAGAAAGAGTATTCTCTCTGAAACTTTGCGAGCAAACCCCATTTCATGAGTAACACAAAGCATTGTTATACCTGTATCTGCCAATTGGATCATAACCTCTAAAACTTCTCCAACGCTTTCTGGATCAAGAGCTGATGTTGGCTCATCAAAAAGCATTACTTCAGGTTCCATACAAAGTGCACGTGCAATGGCAACACGCTGTTGCTGTCCCCCAGAGAGTTGTAACGGATATTTTTCGCAGTGCTTTTCAATACCAACGTGTGCAAGATAGCGAATTGCCCGTTCTTTTGCTTGCTGTTTAGAAAGTCCTTGAACTGTCATAGGCGCTAAAATACAATTTTGCATAACTGTCATATGAGGAAATAAATTAAAATTCTGAAAGACCATACCTATTTTGCGTAAAACAATTCTTTGTTGTTTTATGGGAGAAGAATGAATATCGACATCATTTATACAAATCGAACCTTTTTGTGCTTTTTCTAATTGGTTAATACAGCGAATCAAAGTTGACTTCCCTGATCCAGAAGGTCCACAGATAACGATGCGCTCACCGATCTCAACATCTAAGTTAATGTTATGCAATACTTGAAAATTTCCGTACCATTTACTTAAATTTCGAATGGAGATAACAGGATTTTGAGTGCTATCAATAGGTTTGCTATTTTCTGGATTCATCTTGTTATATTTTCTCGTTTGTTAATACAATATTTTAGTTTGGTAAAGGTTTTTATGATTATTGATATTCACCGTAAATATCTGGTTAGTCTACGTTCGATAAGAACGACAAAACGGTGAATAACTTCAACAATGAAAAGATAAATAAGAGCTGCCCAAACATAAACCTGAAAATCAAATGTGCGAGAATAGGTCAATTTCGCAATTCCCATCAAATCATAAACAGTAACAAGCGAAGCAATAGCACTAGATTTGACCATCAAGATAATCTCATTTCCTAAAGGACGCAATGATACAACCATAGCCTGTGGAAAAATAATTTTAAAAAATGTTACAAATTTGCTCAGACCCAACGATTTTGCTGCTTCATGTTGTCCTGTTTCCACAGACAAAAAACTTCCTCTGAAAATTTCAGACTGATAAGCAGCGGAATTAAGTGCAAAAATGAAAAGGCAACAATACCATGCACTTTGAAAAAACCACCACAGACCAACTTGTTGCCAAAGATCTATCATGGATCCAAGTCCATAATAAAAGAGGAATAGCTGAACTAATAAAGGGGATCCGCGAAAAAAATAAACATAAGCATGCGCAGAATACCGCAAAAATCTATTATTTGATAAACGTGCGAATGCAATCAGAATTCCAAGAAAAAAGCCAACAGAGCAAGCAACAAAAACAAGTTCAAAAGTAACAATAAATCCATCAATAAATTTAAGTCCATAACGACTTAAGAGAACAGGATTTAGAATAAAGTGGAGCCACTCAGGGATCATCAGATAAACGCCTTTTTATTTCCTGCCTGAGTGCGTATTTCTAGACTGTGTAAAATTGCAGAAAAAAATGCTGAAAATAATAAATATATTGAACATGCTACAAGATAAAATAATATCGGTTTGTTAGTAGCTGCAACCGCTAAATTGGTTTGTCGCATGAGATCGATAAGGGCGATGGTAGAAACGAGAGATGTGTCTTTCAACAAAGTAAGCCAATTATTTGAAAGCCCTGGTAAAGCATTTCGAACTAGTTGAGGAAATACAATACGAAAAAATGTTATTGAGCGTGAAAGTCCCAGAGTTTTAGCTGCTTCATATTGTCCTTTATCAAAGATGTTAAACGCTCCAAGCCAAACTTCACAGGAAAAAGCTGCTAAAACCATGCTAAGTGCAAGGATACCTGCAACGAAAGCGCTTATACTAAATGCTATTTCAATATTAAAATAATCAAGAGTAGCTTGGATAACATTTTGTAAGCCGTAGTAAACCAAAAATAAAGTTAAAAGCTCTGGTAAGCTACGAAACACTGATGAAAAGAGGGTAGCTATAGCTCTAGCTATTCTGATATCGGATCTAATCATTATTGCGCCTAAAAGACCTAAAGGAAGACCTAAAATTCCACAACATAAGGCCAATGAGAGTGTCATCCCTGCACTAGAAAGTATAACCATACCCCATCCACCATTGCTAAATGACAGCAACGCTAAATTTTCAGTCATTTTGTGCTCCTACAAAAGATTCCAATAACATTTTAAACAATTCTTTTAATCTTAGCTCCATACTGATATTTAATAAATATCGAATGAAAAATATTTTTTCATAATTTTATCGTAGGTTCCATCTATACGGATCTTCTTTATTGCTTCATTGAACTTATTTTTTAGATTATTGTCATTTTGACGTATACCTATTGCGATTGGAAGTCTTGTTCCTTGAAGAGTTCCTAGAAGTTGACAACAATCTTTTCCTTCATTTTTAATCCAGTCCAATGCTTGTAATTTATCACAGATGATGACATCAAGGCGATGACTCAAAAGATCTCTGTTAACTTCTATTGCTGTAGGATAAAGTTTGATATTTGCACCATTAGTAGCATAATGATCTTCTGCGTATGCGGCTTGTGTTGTGTTTGATTGCACTCCAAGGATTTTGCCTTTGAAGGCTTTCGCGGAAATTTCTTTAATTCCAGAATTTTTATTTGCTATGACAGCTAATGCAGTGCTATAGTATGCATCTGTAAAGTCAATTTTTTGCAGTCGTTCTTGTGTGGGGGCAAGGGAAGCGATTATAGCATCATACTTTTTTGCAATCAGTCCAAGTATGATTCCGTCAAATTCTTGAAGACTTATGGTACATTTTACATTCATTTTTTCACAAAGCGCGTAGGCTATATCAATGTCAAAACCATGAAGTTCATTGTTGGAGTCAACATAACTAAAGGGAGGATAAGATCCTTCTCCCGCAATCTTTAGGGTTTTGGAATTTGCAAATTGAACAAATGGTATTAAAATAACTATAAGAGCCGCTGATAATAATTTCATTATGTTCTCCTACTTATAATCTATAAGATGTTTTAAGAGAAATAAAAAGTTTATCATTGTTTATTTCTCTATTTATGTGAGTATAACAAAAAACAGCAAAGTAAATATGCGATTGCTAAAATAAGCGGATTATATGTTTATTTTCTACTATTTTTCTTTTATCTATTGCCTTTGATAATTTTTTAGTCGACTAGTATAATGCGCGAATCCAATTTTAAATAAGATATAGAAAAAAATATTTAAAAGCCTTTAAACGAAAGCGTACTTTCGTGAGATATTTTGATATCTCATCAAGCTATTACAATTTTTAATATGGAACAAAGAAAAATCTCATATTTGCAATGAGTAATGCTCATATTTGTTAGGAAAAAATCGATTTAGACAAAAACAAATATGTCCGTGTATTTTATTCTTATTAAATATTTTTTTAGATTCAGATTCAATTATTTACGGGGAGGACGCTGTTTGTGGAAGTATAAAAGGTACATTTGATTTAGGCAATTCAGAAACGGTTAAGGAACAGTGATAAGTATCGCGCAAATTTTTTGTTGTCAAAACAGTAGAAGAATTTCCCTCGCAGTAAATTTCTCCCTGTTTCAACAATATCATTTTATCTGCATAATGCGCGGCAAGGTTAAGATCATGAAGGACGGCAAGAACGCCACCACCACGACGAGAATAATTTTTTGCAATATTCATAACAATAAGTTGATGCTGGATGTCGAGATTAGCAATAGGCTCATCTAATATCATCCAACAAGGAACTCCATTACGAATAGGGTTCCAGATTTGACAGAGAACGCGGGCAAGCTGCACTCTGGCTTGTTCTCCCCCCGATAATTGAGAATAATATTTGTTTCCATAGTCAGAAAGACTAACACATTCTAGAGCTTTTTGAGGAAGATCTTGCAACTCATCTTTTGTTAGCATAAATTTATTTACGGAAAGGCCAAGTTCTACCACTTCATGGACTAAAAATGGAAATGCCAGTGTTGTTGACTGTGGGAAAACTGCTCGCATTGCGGCCATTTCTGAATTTTTTGTTTGAGTAATATCATAATCATTTAAAACTATTTTTCCATTGTAGGGAATTTCTCCACTTAATGCCTTAACAAAGGTACTTTTTCCAGATCCATTTGGGCCAATAATAATAGTAAAAGAACCACTTTCAGCCTTGAGATTAATATTGTTAAGAATTTTATTTTTTCCGCGTTGAACGCAAACATTAACCGCTTCGATCATGAAAAATTTATTCCCCGTTTGTATATGAGAATCCAAAGAAAAAAAGGAGCACCAAAAAGTGCTGTGACAATTCCGATAGGTAATTCCGCAGGAGCAACAATTAGGCGTGCAAACGTGTCTGCAAAAATAAGTAATGAAGATCCTAAGAGAGCAGAGCAGGGGATAAGATACCGATGGTCAGAACCGATAAGCTGTCGCACAATATGTGGAACAACAATTCCAATAAAACCAATACCACCACTGACGGAGACTGCACTACCACACATAAGCGCAACAAGAAGAATGGAAATGTTTTTAACTCGTTGGATATGAAAACCAATATGGCCAGCAACCTCTTCTCCAAGAGAAAGAGCATTAAGCGCTCGTGATAAAAAGGGAGAAAAAAGAACTCCAACGCAAATAAAAGGAAAAACGAGCCAAACTTTTAACCATGTTGCTCCCGCAAGAGAACCAAGATTCCAAAAAGTGATGTCACGTAATTGTTGATCATTTGCTATAAAAATTAATGTTCCGATAACAGCGCTACTTAAGGCTCCAAGAGCAATGCCTGCTAAGAGCATGGTTGCAATAGATGTACAGCTATGATGCGTTGCTATCGTATAAAGAATGATCGTTGATAAAAGTCCTCCGAAAAAGGCACCAATGATAACTTTGTATTGTTCTAGGAAAGGTGCCAATGAAGAAGGAAAAGCGATACCGATAACAATTGCTAATATAGCTCCAAGACTTGCACCTGCTGATACTCCAACAATGCCAGGATCTGCAAGAGGATTACGAAAAAGTCCTTGCATGAGAACACCGGAGACACTTAGAGCTGCTCCAACCAGTAATCCCAAGATAACACGTGGAAGCCTTATATCAATAAGTACGAGGTAGTTACGTGTTTTACTGCTTTCAAAAAAATTTTGCGTATAAATCGTATAAAGAAGATCAATGAAAGAAGTATTTGAAGCACCGTTCAAAAGTCCACCTAATACACTGAATATAAGGAATACTACTAAGATTAATAGTAAGATCTTTCGCAAATTTGTACGTTCTACTCTTTTATTTTTTTTTGTTTCAGGTGTATGTACTACAGATGCGCTATTTACCATTTTATCAGCTCTTACCATTGTGATCTGAACCATAAAGTATATCAATAAGATCTCTCGATGCATTAGCAGTTCGTGGGCCAAATCCTAAAAGATACATCGCATCCATTTGTTTAATAGCATGATTTTTTGCTGCGGTTGTTGCTTGAACTGCCGGTATAGCTAAAATTTTATCAATATTATTTGTTACAGATTTTTTATCATGCTTAATGAGCAGGATTACATCAGGATCTGATTTCAATAACGCTTCACTGTTTAGAAGTTTGTATCCCTTATAATCAGAAATGGCATTGACGCCACCTGAAAGCTTTATCATACCATCAGCTGCTGTTCCTGTTCCAGACGCCATAACCCGTCCATTTTGTACGGACAAAACAAAAAGAACGCGTTTTGGTTTTATTACTTTTGCCAAAATTGCATCATTTCTTACGAAGTCACGACTTACTTTTTCAATTAATTTGGCTGCTTGCATTTCTTTTTGAAGTGCCTTCCCAACGAGACGAATCTTTTCTACCACACTTTCGCGAGAATAATTTTCCGGTATGATTACTATTGGTATTGATGTTTTCTTTAAAATGTCGATGGTTGAAGGGGGACCGCTTCCTTCAACAAGTAATATGCCTTCAGGAGAAAGTGATAAAACACCTTCAGGTGAAAGAGCACGCATATACCCAAGTACGGGAAGTTTAAGTGCTTCTTCCGGGTAAACACTTGTACTATCACGAGCAACAAGCCGATCTTGAGCTCCTAACGCATAGACAATTTCTGTCAATGCCCCACCAATAGAAACAATACGTGCATTTTCAGGGAAAGAATTTACCGGTTCAGCTATCACTTGTCTAGAAAAGAAAATAAAAAAAGAAAACAGACAAACAAAAAAGAAGCTTAAAAAAACGCGCAAGAGAGGTGTAAACATACGCTAGCTTTACCTTTCTAAGTCATTTTTTTCTATTCTGGGCAGATTACTCAATAAAGATCTCCAATCTTCCAGTTCCTTTTGTCCTTCTTTTCGAAGGCCAAAAAATTGAATAATCATTTCACCATTTTTACCAAAAACTTCAAGTGAATTAACATAATCGTTTTTTGTAGGCTTGCGAACACGCCATACACTATCAATTCCGGAAACCAATAAATGCAGGTGAAATTTTTGATCGAGAACATTAATCCAGGATCCCACTTGCTTAATATTTTTTATTTTCCCACTAAAAATTTGAACACACCCTTTATTTCCAACAAAGCACATAATTGGTATTTTTTGTTGTGCAACTTGATTGAGCATAATTTCAACCGCTTCTATCTTTAATTCATCAGAAAATTCATCTTCAACATATTTTATAGCGTCACGTCGATTAATCTTTAATTCAGAAAGAATACCATGAAGCTGGTGAACATCAGTCATTTGTCGCCAACGATTACGGAATGTTTCAACATCGTGATTTACTGTATTGCATTGAACAGAATCAGAAGGTGGAAGAATATCAAGAACAGATAACTGATCCTCATGTACCAGTTTTCTGACGAGATTATCCCATTTTTCCATATTCGTTGTATCTTTAGAGTATATCTTCAAAATAGCAGAGCCACATTTATCAAAAAATTGTATACTTTTTCTAGATTCTCCAAGAATAATTACGTCATATTCAAAACAAAAAGCCCATTGTTTAGAAAAAATACGTAAATCAATTTCACCGAGCGTAATTGGAATATGAGTGTTATGAACAATTTTCTCAAAACATCCAGTTATTTCATGGACAGCATTCTCATTACGAGTTAGCACTAAAACCGTTCCAAGCTTAGGAGCATTTTCTAGAAGAGTGACAATATCAACATGTAATCTCGTTGCTTTTCCGATTGTACAATAAGAAGCAACAACCTCTGCCTCAGACACTCCAATAGAGAGCGCAAAATCACGATTGCGCATCTCTTTTTTTTCTTCACGTAAATTAACAATCATCTCGGCAGTGTACAATGCTAACCCTCCTCATAACACACTTTATGCTCTTACATCATCAATCAAAATCTCACCTTAAAAATTTAAAAGCGACAAACAGCAAAATAACGAAAACCGACAAATTATCCTATCTACGTGATCTCATAACTCACTCTCGTTATTAATAAAAACAACTAAAATTTCTGTACAAACGATACCTTAAAATTACGACCAGGCTGGCTGTAATAGTCCCTCATGGATAACTTACTTTTAGAGGAACTAGAGGGAAAATCTGACACATTCCAATACTTTTTATTAAGAATATTATAAACACCAACCCTCATAATGGGTCCTTTTTCACCGAAAGGCTTCCACCAACCTAACACATCAATAATGCTATATCCTGGAATTTTTTGATACTCGTCTCCTTTAGAAATTTTGTCACGTTTAGCAGATGAAGTAAGCATGACATCCGCCCCCCAAGTTTTTTCTGCATACCCTATCCCAACAACTACCTTTAAAGGTGGTATCGATTCAAGATACACATTTTTATCAAGATCTTTTCCTTGTGTATAAGAAACGGCAAAATTACTACGGAAGCCCCTACTAAAAGCCAAATGTGCTTTTGCTTCGACACCTGAGATATGTACACGTGAACGATTTACATAATGTCGACGTGAAAACCTAAATTCTTCTGATGCTCCTTTATCTATAGTATCTATGAAATTTTTATATTGATTACTAAAAACATTTATAGAACTACCAAAATTTGCATTTCCATATTTTATTCCAAGATCGTATCCATTACTTGTTTCTGGCTTAAGATCTGAATTTCCCTTTACGTAGTAAAGTCCTGGCTTAATATAAGAAAGGTATAGTTCTGAAACACGCGGTGCGCGAAACGCTTGAGCCCACTGAGCATAAACAGTTAATTTATCACGAATATCCAACTCCATTCGTAACTTGGGAGAAAAATGCGAAGCGCTTCTTTCTGGAGGATATGCATCAGAACCTAAAGATTTATCGTAAGAAGCTGTTTTTTGAGGAACATGTTTGTACCAGTCATAACGTGCTCCGGGAATTACACGAAAGTGACCATTAGAGAATCCAATTTCATCCTCGAAAACAAAACCAAAATTCTGACTATTAGTGTCCGGTGATTCTGACCGATTGGCGGGTAAAAAAGCACACCCTTGTGCGCTCTCTGGCAAATGACAACTATCTTTACCAAGCATATAATGATGAAATTTAGAAAACCGAATATCTGTAGCAAATTTTAACTTATGACTTACGGTATCTGTACCTACTTCTTTAAGGACATTAGCATTTAAACCATAATTTATATCACGCAGAAGATTATCTCTTAAGTAGTCTCCTTTTGGCGCACTAATACGATATCCAGTTAAAATATGGTTATTTAACTGTTTTTGCCAATAAATCTGCCCATGAAACGCATCAAAAATAGAATCTCCATCACTTTTATAGTTATAGGAAAGAGAAAGGCGTTCACGATGTTTATTATCGGTATCATAAACAGATCCAGGAGCATAACGTGAAGATGCATTCAAAGAATGAGTTTCTTTGCTATAACCGAAACGCTCTGCTGTAAAGCCAAGGCGGTGATTATCATTAAAATGCTGATGAACTTTAAACAGCAAGTTATTTTGATCATAATTAGCGGGATTTTTACGTGTACGCTCACTATACCCTTCAACAGTTCCCATATTTTGACGTTGATGACCTTCCATACGAGATCCTTGGAAGAGAAAAAATGTCTGTTGAGAACGTACTGCAATAGCTTGATCTACGCGCCAACTATCATCAACTGAATGATATCCACCTTTTATAAGGCCTCCCCAATTTTTTTCTGGAGTTATAAGATCTTCTGGATCAAGGGTTCGCAGAGAAACAGTTCCACCTAAAGCACCAGACCCATAAAGGCTTGAATCCGCCCCTTGAATAATATCTAATTTAGAAAGCGAACCAAATCCAAAAGTTGTATTCCCACCTTCTCCACGCACGATATCATCAAACCATGGAAGAGCGATGCCATCAACTGTTGTGAGGACACGATTCGCGCTTAACCCACGAATCACAAAACTGCCGTTTTTGGGATTGTAGGTTACGGATGGATCTAAACGAACAATATCATAAACGTCATTTACTTGTTTTTCATCAATATCTTTATCAGTTTTACGATTAGTCAGAATGGTTTTTGAATCCAAAACAGAGTTTTTTCCTTTAATGACAATTGGTTTAAGCTCTGTTACGACACCACCATTATTATTTTGTGCAAAGACAAACGAAGGTATACAAACTGACAACGCACTTAGAACTACACATCTTTTATAGATATTTTGGGGGTTTATTCGCATAATACATCACAACCTTTTATTTGGCCTAAAATTGTACATCCAAAAATGCCAATTCGCCAACCATAAATTAGCCAACAAAGCAGTCATGATTTAGCTCTAACGCAAAATCACATGGGGACAATATTAAACATGACAAAATCAGTCAAGAAAAAAGTTGCAATTTAAAAATCCCCTGTTTTAATGGGGTTCAGCACAAAAAATAAGCTTAAAATAGCGATGGAAGAAATTATGAATCTTTTTAATACTGAGCGATTATTAATTCTTTGGGCTAGTTCGTTTATCTGCGCTTTACTTCTGCATGTAATGTTAGTAATGCAATTTTATTTTCAGAATATTGGCGTAAGCAAAGGTGCATTCTCTCCAACAATTATGCTGACTTTGACACAAGAGGCTGTGTATCTAAATTCTAATGAAGATTTTCTAAATGATAATGATATGAATTTATCGAATATTGACACAGTTCCAGAAACATCAAATCCTGATTCTTTAGAGCAAGAATTTGAGGTATTGGAACAAGCAGAAGAAATTCAACAAAAAGATTCTCAGCATACTGAAGAAAACGGTTTTGTTTTGTCAAAACCTTTTGAAAAGCCTATTCCGCAAAATATGGAAGATAAATCCTTTGTAAAGAAGCAGTTACCAAAACCCAAAACGCTAGCAAAGCGAAGTAATGCGAAGGTTATGCACTCATCCTCCTCTGCGACTAATTGGAATGCAGGAGTGCTTGAGAGTACATTGTCAGAGAAGTGGTTGGCAAAAATACAGGAGCAATTGGAAAGGCAAAAAAAATATGCTGTTGGACAACGCACAGGTGCAGCAAAAGGAACAGCGCAATTAGAATTTAGAGTGCGTGAACAGGGAAATATTTTTTCTAGCCGCATTGTACGCTCTACAGGTAATCAGGAACTTGATAAACTAGCTATGGAGGTACTCCAACGCGTTGGAACTTTTCCACCACCACCACCGTCAGAGGTAAATAAAATTATTAGAGTTTCTTTGATATTTAGTTGATTATTACATAATTTTCATATTTTTTTATTCTTGTTATAACGTTGTTATTTATAAATGAAAAAATAGAATAAAAGAATTTTCGATATTATTTCCATTTTCCAGAAATTAAATCTGTTTTTATATCCGCTGTTCCGATAAGCCTAGCTTTGTAAATTTCATAATTTTCCATAACGCGCATTACGTAGTGGCGTGTTTCTGTGTAGGGGATGCGTTCAATCCAGTCGATGACTTTATCAATAGGCTGTCCTCGAGGATCACCATAACGGTTTATCCACTCATTGACTCGGCGGGATCCTGCGTTATAGCTAATGAGAGTTAATATGTAGGATCCATTAAAATGTTCTAGCTGTTCTCTTAAAAAATGGGCTCCTAACGTTGCGTTATAACTAACATCATTACGAAATTTTTTTTGTGACCATGCAATTGAATGTTTTTTTGCAAGCGCTTTTGCTGTTGTGGGCATTAATTGCAGTATGCCGTGTGCGCCTGCTTTTGATATAGCCATTTGGTTAAATTCACTTTCTTGGCGTGCAATAGCATAGACAAGTGCTTGTCCTGCTAGAGAAATATTGGCGGATGTTGGAATAGCACCGATAGGGTGGGAAAGAGCACCAACATTTTTACCTTGAAAAACAGCAGTTTTTCCTATTTTGAGGCTGGTATGATAGTCGCCATTTTTTTCTGCCATAACAGCGAGGAGAGTTAATTCACCGGGGCTTTCTATTTTTTCACTAAGTTCCTTATAGAAAATTTTAGCGAGATTAGCATAGCCAATCGTTTCAAGTCGTTGAATTGCTTTAATAGCTTTTCGTGCGCTAAAACGTTTCCTTTCGATTGTTGTTGGTTTAGGAAAGGGAATTTCGAGTTTTTTCTTATTTAGTCGTGATGCTGCCAACTGACCATAATAAGTTGCATTAAAGTAGGCAGCACGATGAAAGTAAGTTTTGGCGGTTTCATGTTCGCCAATTGCTTCTGCAGATCGTCCCATCCAGTAATATCCACAGGATGTTGAGTGAGGTGAGGATGATAATTGAGGAATACGTGAAAAATGGTGTATAGCCAATTTAGGATCATGAAGGAAACGCAATGCATACCATCCTGCATGAAATTCAGCATCGACTGCCAGTGAAGATAGTATCCCAATGTGGGTTGAAACAATTTGATAGGCAATGTTAGGTTTGTTCAAATCTAGCATTTCACGAGAAAGGGCACGTCGTTCTATCCACCATGTATCAGGATTAATAAGACTTAACACATCTTTTGGCGCCTGCATCATGAGTGTTGCTGCAGCATGGTATTTTCTATTTCGTCGAAGGTGGCGAATTTTAGCAAACTGTAAGAGAGGATCTTTTTTCCATGATTTTTCTGCGGCTTGTAATTTTTGTGCGGCTCTTGGATCATTTTTTTCAACAGCGACAAAAGCATGAAAAAGAGATTGAGCGTGAGCTAATTTTGCAACACGTTCAGCTGAGTTAATTCGATGTGCATAAAGCATAAATTTCATACGTTTCAGATGGTCGATAGGTTTTAACAAGGTATTTGCATTTTTAAGAATAAGCTCTTCTTCTTTTGTATTAAGCTTTGTTTTATGCCACCATGGTGCAACAATTTGTTGAGCACGGGTGGTTTGTCCAGTTGCAATAAGTGATTTAGTTAATGCAGACATGCCTTGTGCTGTAAGAGGGGGAGTATGAGAAAACTTTTTTATGATTACATGTGTTGAATTTGTTTCGTTAACAAAAGCACGTTCGGCATTCTGCTCCATAATGGCTATTCCGGGCCATCCTTTGAGTTCGTTGATTGCATTAAGTATTTCAGAACTTGGTATGTTAGTTTGAGTTGATATACCAATTGCCCATGTTAAAATGCAACGATCGAGATTATTTTTTTTTATTGCATTACGAATGATAATTGTTTTTACAACGTTGTTATTTGAGAGTGCATCTAGTCCATATTTAAGCTGATTAAGTGAAGTTGTATCATTGATTGCAGTAGGGTGATTGTGGGCTGTATTACGAATCTCTTGTAACAGCTTTTTAGGCTTTTCTCGTGTAATAGTAAAGAAATTAGGTCGTTTCGAGGGGATTGGTAATTTTTCTTTTTGAAGGGTTGTTTGTGCATATGTACTTGAAAATGAAATTATTGTGGCCAGTATAAATACAGTAAAGTTTTGTATGAAAAAAACAGAAAAGGATATGTGCATAGAGAAAAGACCTACAACCTCACTTTTTGTAAATAATTATAGTTTTCATAAAACAGAAGCATAAAAAACGAGTTAATGTATGACCGATATCCTATAGGAATATTCTGAATCAAAAAATAGACAGATTGATTTTAGCTTCTATGAAATTCATCTTGCGTCAATGATGGAGCGGGATTATGCTTTCTCGTTGGCAATTCGTAAAGGTTATTTAATATTACAAGGGAGTTTATTATGCTCAAGGGAGCCTTGACTGCACTTATCACCCCGTTTGATAATAATGGTGCTATTGACGAGAAAGCATTTTGCAATTTTGTTGAATGGCAAATTACACAAGGTATCAACGGTGTAAGTGCTGTCGGGACAACAGGTGAGTCGGCGACTTTAAGCCGCGAAGAACATAAACAAGTTATAGAACTGTGTGTTAAACAAGTTGCTAAACGTGTTCCTGTTGTTGCTGGAGCGGGATCAAGCGATACAAGCGAGGCTATAGAGCTTGCGCAACATGCAGAAAAAAAAGGTGCAGATGCAGTTTTAGTTGTTACCCCTTATTACAACAAGCCCAATCAGCGTGGTTTATACACGCATTTTTCTTCTGTTGCGAATGCGATTTCTATCCCGATTATAATTTATAATATTCCTGGACGTTCTGTTATCGATATGTCTGTGGAAACTATGAGAGATCTTTGTAAGGATTTTAAAAACATTATTGGTGTAAAGGATGCGACAAGCAAAATTGAGCGTGTTAGTGAACAACGTGAAAAATGTGGTAAAGGTTTTGTGCAACTTTCTGGTGATGACTGCACGGCATTGGGGTTTAATGCACATGGAGGGGTAGGATGTATTTCTGTTTCATCCAATGTTGCTCCAAAACTTTGTTCAGAACTTCATTCAGCTTGTCATCATGGTGATTATAAAAAAGCACTAGAATTAAATGATCGTTTAATGCCTCTTAACCGCGCAGTATTTATTGAACCAAATCCTGCAGGTATTAAATATGCAGCTGCGAAGTTAGGACTTTGCTGTGATACTGTTCGGTCGCCAATTGTTCCGTTATCGGATCCAACAAAGAAGATTATTGATACCGCTTTACAGCATGCAGGTCTTCTCAGTGGATTGAAGTGATTTTGACACAAACATGAACAAAAAAAAGACTGCACCAGTACGAAAAATAATTGCTGACAATCGTAAAGCTCGTTTTAATTTCGAAATTATCGATAATATTGAGGCTGGTCTCGTTTTACAGGGAGCAGAGGTGAAGTCCTTACGTTCTAATTCTGCCAATATTTCTGAAAGTTATGCTAGCTTTGAAAATGGAGAATTATGGTTAATTAATAGCTATATTCCTGAATATACTCAGGCGAATCGCTTTAATCATGAACCACGTCGTTTGCGTAAGCTGTTGATTTCAAAAAGAGAAATGAATCGTTTTTGTAATGCTGTTTCTCGTGAAGGGATGACACTTGTTCCGCTTAAACTTTATTTTAATGAACGAGGTCGTGCCAAATTAGAGATAGCTCTTGCACGTGGGAAAAAGCTTCATGATAAGCGTGAAACGGAAAAAAAACGCGATTGGGGGCGCGAAAAGGCAAGGCTTTTAAAAAGACATAAATAACAGGATTTTTTGTATTTTTTCATGGTTGTACATGAGGGCTTTGTTAAAAAAAATCAGCATTGATCCAAATGTATTCTAGCTGCATGAAAAATATTATGGAACATAGTATCTGTCAGTCGTCCGGTGTTTGTATTATATCGTGAGCAATGATAACTCGAAAAAATGCGTAATCTTCCGATATTACTCGTTTCCCCATGTCTAAAGGGGTGTGCTGAGATTTTTGCGTTTAGGGCGCGTATGGTTGAATGATGAGCAACAGTACCAAGGGTAATAACTGCTTTAAGTTTAGGAAGGTTTGTTAAAAGGGGTGAAAAAAAATTTCTACAAGTATTAATTTCGATGCCAGTAGGTTTATTCTCTGGTGGAACACAACGAACTGAATTAACAATTGCTGCATCAATTAGTTCGAGACTGTCGTTTGCCCTTTCTTCGAATGTTCCTCGAGCAAAACCAAATTTTTTTAAAGTAGAATAAAGTAATCGTCCGGCGTAATCGCCAGTGAATGGTCGCCCAGTTCTGTTTGCTCCACGTAATCCAGGAGCAAGTCCTACAATTAAAAGGCGTGTTGTAATCGCGCCTTTGTAGGGAAAAAATGGGCTTACAGGTGCATTATGCCAGTCTGGTTCTTTTATACGCCAATCAGAGATAAATTTGTGTAAGCGAGGGCATAAATCACAATCTTGTGGTGGTTTTGGGCAAAGAGATATTAATTGATTATTCATATCGGTAGACATAAATCACTCTTTATAAAAAAATCTCATTACAATTATGCTATTATAAACAATCTCATAATCAATATAAACGAGTTGTTTATAAGAAAAATTTTAAAATGAATAATACATTGTTTGTAAGCTTGTAAGATAAACTTTTGTGTTGCTGTTGCTGATAACAGTTTTACGATTAAGCTAGTGCTGTATTAAATTTTGTTTAAAAAACAATAAATTTTAATAGTCTATAAAATTTAAAAGTCAAAAAAAATTAAGGAGAGTAATTTTATTAAAAATTATATTTTTTATCTAACTTGATATCATTAGATTCTCTGTTCATAATAATACTCGCAGTTTATTTGAACAGGCTGTATGTCTTTTGGGAACCTTCCCAAGAATTTTCTTAAAGTGATCTTTTAGCAAAAAAATATTAAATTTTGTGTTGTTTTTCTTGTGTTTTATTTTGATTGTTGTATATATTTTATACCCATTATGGAATGTTTGAATCTTTAAGAAAGGGGCAGAGATGGCCCGCGTAACGGTAGAAGATTGTATTGATAAAGTTGATAATCGCTTTGAATTAGTGCTTTTGGCTGGGCATAGAGCGCGCCAAATTTCACAGGGTGCGCAGATTACGGTTGATCGTGATAACGATAAAAATCCTGTTATTGCGTTGCGCGAAATAGCAGAGGAAACTTTATCTTCTGCCGATTTAAAAGAGGATCTTATTCATTCGTTGCAGAAGCATGTGGAAGTAGATGAGCCGGAATCGGCGGGAGAATTTATTTCTCACTCCGGCGAAGTTGATGGCGTTTTTGGTGCCTCATCGGAGGAAGAGGGGTGTTCTTTTGATTATATGTCAGAAGAAGATCTTTTAGCAGGCATTGAAGGTTTGGTTGTTCCTGAAAAAAGTGATGATTATTAACCGTTTCAATTTGTATCATTGCTGTGGGAATGAAGCGTGATGTCACGTAGTGGCGATTTTTTTCTCGTCTTTGGCACTGAAAATATTTATATTCAATGGGCGAGTGTCTGTGAAAATATAGGGAATGTGCATCTATGATGCGTCAGTGTGAGCTTGTGGAGCGCGTTCGGCGATATAAGTCTGACGTGGATGAGGATTTATTAAATAAAGCTTATGATTACGCAATGCAAAAGCATGGTCATCAGAAGCGCGCGTCAGGTGATCTCTATTTTTCTCATCCTTTGGAAGTAGCTGCTATTTTGACAGATATGCGGTTAGATGAGGCAACAATTGCTGTTGCCCTGTTACATGATACAATTGAAGATACAAGTGCTACACGGGTAGAAATTGACCAGCTTTTTGGTTCTGAGATTGGCAAGCTAGTTGAAGGGCTTACAAAACTTAATAAGCTTGATCTGGTATCAAAGAAGGCTGTACAGGCAGAAAATCTCCGTAAGCTTCTTATCGCTATTTCCGACGATGTTCGTGTTCTTTTGGTAAAACTTGCAGATCGTCTTCATAATATGCGTACTCTTGGTGTTATGCGTGATGATAAACGTAGAAGAATTGCTGAAGAGACAATGGATATTTATGCGCCGCTTGCTGGGCGTATGGGTATGCAAGATATGCGCGAGGAATTAGAAGATCTCTCTTTTTTTTATTTGAATCCAGAAGGTTATCATACTATCACCAATCGACTTTCTGAATTATCGAAACGAAACCGCGATTTGCTTTCTACAATCGAAAATGAATTGACAAAACTTTTTTTGGAGAATGGTATTAAAGCTGATGTTAAAAGCCGTCAAAAAAAATCTTATTCAGTATTCCGTAAAATGGAAAGCAAGGCATTATCTTTTGAGCAATTATCTGATATTTATGGGTTTCGTGTAATTGTTGAAACGGTGAATGACTGCTATCGTTCTCTTGGTGTCATTCACACTACGTGGCCAATGGTTCCTGGTCGTTTTAAAGATTACATTTCTATTCCAAAGCAAAATGATTATCGTTCCATTCATACAACGATTGTTGGACCTTCAAGGCAGCGCGTTGAATTACAGATTCGAACTGCTGCTATGGATGAAATTGCGGAATATGGCGTTGCTGCGCATTCTATTTACAAAGATCATGGTTCTAATTATTCGAATTCAAAATTGTCAAGTGAGACAAATGCTTATGCATGGTTACGTCAAACAATTCAATCCTTGTCAGATGGAGATAGTCCAGAAGAATTTTTAGAACACACAAAACTTGAGCTTTTTCAAGATCAAGTTTTCTGTTTTACTCCAAAAGGTCGATTAATTGCGTTTCCACAAGGTGCAACACCTATTGATTTTGCGTATGCAGTTCATACCGACATCGGTGATTCCTGTGTGGGAGTAAAAATCAACGGTCGCATTATGCCTCTAATGACCAAATTACAAAATGGTGATGAGGTTGATATTATACGTTCACAAGCTCAAATCCCGCCAGCAGCGTGGGAAGCTTTTGTGGTAACGGGAAAGGCACGTTCAGCTATTCGCCGGGCAACTCGTGCAGCGGTTCGTAGGCAATATTCTGGTTTAGGATATCGTATTTTAGAGCGTTCATTTGAATATGTAGGAAAACAGTTCTCAAAGGATGTACTTAAGCAGGTTTTACCGCGTTTGGCACACAAAGATGTGGAAGATGTATTGGCCGCTGTTGGACGTGGTGAGTTGCCTTCTTCCGATGTAATTAAAGCAGTTTATCCTGACTATCAGGATCACCGTATAACACAGAAATCTTCCTTTAAATCTGGAGAAGAGGGATGGTTCAATATTGAAAATGCTCAGGGTATGATTTTTAAAGTTCCAGAAAATGAAAAAAGTGAAACAGTGGAGAGTAACACTCAGGTCAGAGCATTGCCTATTCGGGGGACACGTGGGGATATTCCAGTACGATTTTCTCCGGAAGGAGCTGTCCCAGGGGATCGGATTGTTGGCATTATGCAACCAGGGGCAGGGATTATTATTTATCCAATACAATCTTCGGCTTTGATGGCATATGATGATCAACCAGAACGATGGATTGATGTGCGATGGGATATCGATACTCAGATGAATGAACGTTTCCCCGCTCGGATTAATGTTTTGGCCGTTAATAGCCCTGGTTCTTTGGCTGAAACAACTCAGGTTATTTCTGCAAATGATGCCAACATTCAAAATCTATCTTTTATCCGTACCGCACCAGATTTCACAGAAATTATGATCGATTTAGAAGTTTGGGATTTAAAACATTTGAATCGTATTTTTTCTCAATTAAGAGAAGCAAATTCAGTTAGCGCAGTGCGCCGAGTTCATGGATAAAAACGAAAGATTTTGCAATGAACACACAAGATGTTATTGATATTTTTAAGCAAGCAGATGCTATTTTAGAAGGACATTTTATTTTAACATCAGGTCGTCATAGCGCTGTTTATATGCAGAAGGCGAAGGTTTTTATGCATGCAGATTTAACAGAAAGATTATGTGTTGGATTAGCTGAAAAGATTAAAAGATGTATTCATAAAAAAATTGATTATGTTGTTGGGCCTGCGATTGGTGGTCTTATTCCATCGTATGAGACTTCACGTCATCTTGGTGTTCCTTCTATTTGGGTAGAACGTGTTAATGGTGTTTTTCAGCTGCGTCGTTTTGATATCAATAAAGGTGCTCGTGTTGTTATCATCGAAGATATTGTGACAACGGGTCTTTCTATTCGTGAGACGGTTTCAGCTTTAATTTCTGTAGGAGCGGACGTTTTAGCAAGCGCATGTATCTTTGATCGTTCTGGTGGTAAGGTTGATGTTGGAGTTCCGTTAATTTCCCTTGCTGAGTACGAGCTAGTCTCTTATTCTAGTGATGCATTACCCGCTGAGCTTGCTATGATTCCGGCAGTCAAACCAGGAAGTCGAAATATTTAAAAATACTTACTGTCTTTATATTTTTTTATTTTTGTGTAAGAACTTGGTGCAACAATAAGAATTGCCTCTTTTCGTAAGACATATATTGAGAATCATATGCTTTTTCGCCGTCGAGAACCAACAGATTTTATTAAGCGTATTCGACTTTGGTTATGGCCACGTCGTTCATTTTCTCGCTCATTTAGCTATCTGCGAAAGCGTGTTTTGCGTATATCAGCAACGCCGCATAAAGTGGCTTTAGGTTTTGCTATCGGTATTTTTTTAGCATGTTCTCCTCTTTTGGGAGTGCATATTATCTTGGCAGTATTTTTTTCTTGGATTTTGCGTGGTAATTTTGCTGCTGCGATAATTGGGACTGTTTTTTCTAATCCATTGACATTTCTTTTGATCATAATGGCTGATTATAAGGTAGGATATTTATGTTTGTCGCTCTTTAGCGATATGAATGAGATTTCTCTTTCTCAAATCCGCATTTTGTTTGATGGTTTAACGCTCTCCAATATGTCTTTGCTTTTTAAGGGCACATGGAGTTCGATTATGAGGCCGATGATTTTAGGTGGTATACTTCTAGGTTTTGTTTTTGGTAGCTTATCCTACATAAGCGTCTACAGAGCTATAGCTCGTTTTCAACGAAAACGATATCAGAAAATTATGAAAAAAAAATGCTCATGGCAAGAAAACTCAGGTAATATTATATGATAGTTAGTCTTGGAAGCGACCTTATCGATATAAGACGTATCGAGAAGATATTGGCTCGTTATGGTAATCGTTTTATTCAACGTATCTTTACGGATGCTGAGAGGAGCAAATCTGAAAACTCTTTTAAAAAAAACTCTTTTTATGCAAAAAGGTTTGCTGCTAAAGAAGCGTGTGCTAAGGCCTTAGGAACTGGAATTGCTTGTGGTATCAGGTGGAAGGATATAGGAGTGATAAATTTGCCATCTGGAAAGCCAACCATAGAATTAACTAATTGTGCGCAATTACAATTACAAAAATTATCACCTCCTCACCATGAGGCTATTATTCATCTTAGCATAACGGATGATTTTCCTTGGGCGCAGGCATTTGTTATTATTGAAGCAGTTTCAAGGGGATAGATGCAGGTAGATATTGTTCTTTTGATGTTCGAACAATATGATGAAGAAGATAAATTGTGTTTATGATTAAGAAGGTAATTTGTAATGGTTCAGAAAGAAAAGACGCATAAAAAGAAAGAAGATGGAATCCTCGATTTTATTTTCGTTTTAATACAGGCTCTCTTTTTGGCTGCGTTTATTCGTACGCTTTTTTTTCAGCCTTTTAGCATTCCCTCCGGTTCAATGCGTCCAACTTTGTTAATAGGAGATTATCTTTTTGTTTCTAAGTATGCATACGGATATTCTCATTTTTCTATTCCTTTTTCTCCTCCTATTTTTTCAGGACGTATTTTTTCATCTCAGCCTCGTCGTGGCGATGTTGTTGTTTTCCGTTTGCCGAGTAATCCAGACATTGATTATATAAAACGTGTCGTTGGACTTCCTGGTGATCGTGTACAAGTTCGTAAAAGTGTCCTCTATATTAATGATGAGGCCGTTTCACGTAACTTTCTTGGAAGAGTTAATAATCCTGATATAACAGAAGTGAATTATCCTGTTGATGTTTATCGCGAAACAATGTCCAATGGTGTCAGTTATGATACACTTGATTTAGGTTTCTTCCCACAAGTTGATGAAACAAAAGTCTTTGAAGTTCCTCAGGGACACTATTTTATGATGGGCGATAATCGCGATAATTCTGATGATAGCCGTTTGGATGTTGGTTATGTTCCAGAGGAAAATCTTGTTGGCCGAGCAAGTTTGATTTTTTTCTCTATCAGCAATGGTTCAAGTGCGTGGAAAATTTGGCGTTGGCCGTTTGATATACGTTGGAAGCGTTTGTTTTCTTTCATTAATACAGTTCATGATTTACCGCTTGATAAGCAGGGGATCAAAGATGAACAATTCGATAATTAATCAGCTTGAAAGACTGACTGGGTATCATTTTAAAGATAAAGATAAATTAAAAAGGGCGTTAACTCATTCTAGTGTACAAGATCCAGAGAATGGGAATTATGAGCGATTAGAATTTTTAGGTGATCGAATTCTTGGACTTTTAATTGCAGAAATGCTGTATGAATTTTTTCCACGAGCGAGTGAAGGTGAGCTATCGGTACGTTTGAATGGTTTGGTAAATGCACAGACGTGTGCTGATATTGCACTGGAAATGGGGATTCCTGATATGATACATGTTGGTTTTGAGATGAAAAGCTTAGAAGGTCGAAGACTCACCAATATGTATGCAGATGTCGTTGAATCTCTTATTGCTGTAATATACCTTGGTGGGGGATTGGAAAGTGTTCGTCCTTTCATTCGAAAATATTGGCAGAATCGGGCGAAACAGATGGATGCTGGTCGACGTGATGCGAAAACAGAATTGCAGGAATGGGCTCATGTGCAGGGAAGTGCACAGCCACATTATCGTGTCGTAAAGCGTGATGGTCCGGATCACGATCCTGTTTTCGTCGTAGAGGTAAGTATTTCTGGTTTTGCACCGGAAATTGGAAAGGGTCCTTCTAAAAGATATGCTGAAAGAATGGCAGCTGAAAAAATTTTACGACGAGAGGGAATATGGAAAACATCGGTGAAAAATAATCATGGATGATGTTATCAAAACGCGTTCTGGTTTTGTTATACTCATTGGGCTACCTAATGTTGGTAAGTCGACGTTGGTTAATCAGTTAGTTGGAACGAAAATTTCAATTGTAACGCATAAAGTACAAACTACACGAACTTTGATTCGTGGTATTGTCATTCACGATGATGCTCAGATTGTGTTGATTGATACACCAGGTGTTTTTCGTCCTCATAAACTGCTAGAACGTGCCATGGTATCTGCTGCTTGGGGGGGGGTAAAGGGTGCTGATGTTCTTCTCATTTTGATAGATGTTCAGAGTGGCCTTTCAGATGAAGTTTGTGCAATGTTGGATATTGTAAAAACAGTTAAGCAGGATAAGATTCTTGTTCTTAATAAAATTGATACGGTTGCTAAACCTTTTCTTTTGGAACTTACTGCAAAAATTAACAAACGGGTAGAATTTTTGCAGACATTTATGGTGTCAGCCTTGAATGGTTCTGGTTGTAAAGATTTGCTTCATGCACTGAGCAAAATGATGCAAAAAGGGCCGTGGCATTATCCCGAAGATCAAATTTCTGATATGCCCATGCGCCAACTTGCTGCTGAAATCACACGGGAAAAACTTTTTCTTCGTTTTCATGATGAACTTCCCTATTCTTCGACTGTTGAAACAGAAAATTGGGAAGAATATTTAGACGGTTCAGTCAAAATTAATCAGGTCATTTATGTAGAGCGCGATAGCCAGAAAAAAATTATTCTAGGAACAAAAGGAGATGCAATTAAGGCAGTTGGTCAGGCAGCACGTAAGGAATTGATGGAAATTTTGGATCAGAAGGTTCACCTTTTTCTATTTGTAAAAGTGCGTAGTAATTGGGATACAGATTCAGAGCGTTATCGTGAGATGGGATTAAATTTTTTAAAGTAAGATGAAATGGAAAGAACCTGCCATTATACTTGGCACACGTAAGTACGGTGAAACAAGTGTGATACTTGAAATTATGACGCGCCAGCATGGCCGTTACATGGGAGTAGTAAAAGGAGGACGTTCTCGTCGTATGGCGGCGCTTCTACAACCGGGGAATTTTGTAGAAGCTGAATGGTGGGCGCGCTTGGATGAACATTTGGGGATTTTTAGACTTGAGGCGCTTGATTTACATGCTGCACGATTAATTATCTTACCGGAGGCACTTTATTCCTTGCAGTTAATAGCATTGCATTTGCGCCTTTTACCTGAGCGTGATCCGCATCCAATTTTGTATGATATTTTATATCTTTTTATGCAAAATTTTGATGAACCATTCGTAAATGCTGAATTATCTGTTCGTTTTGAAATGCATCTCCTTGAAGAACTTGGTTTTGGTATTGATTTATCTAGCTGTGTTGTAACGGGTGTCAGAGAAGGACTCTGCTATGTATCGCCAAAATCAGGACGTGCTGTCTGCGAAGAAGCAGGACGTCCTTGGAAAGAGAAGCTCTTGATTTTACCGCAGTTTCTTGTGCAAAGAACTACCCGTCCTGTTGATTTTAACGACATAATGAACGGATTTGTTTTAACAGGATTTTTTTTAACGAGGCATATTTGGGAGCCGAGGAACATACAGCATCCATCGGTGCGCATCAATCTAATACAATTGTTTGAGCGACGATTTCGTACAAAAACATTGATTTGTTGATTTGATTAAAGTGAGTCAAATATGAAAATGAAAATCCTAAAAACAATTGCTAAAGTACGAAAATGTCTTGCGGAGGAAAGACAGTTGGGACACTCCATTGGTTTTGTTCCAACTATGGGCGCATTGCATGATGGTCATCTTGCATTAATCCAGCAAGCAATGGCAATGTGTGATCGAGTATTGGTTTCAATTTTTGTCAATCCAAAACAATTTGATCTTCATGAAGATTTTGATAAATATCCGAGAGATTTGTTAGGTGATTATTCTTTATTAGAAAAAACAGGTGTTGAATATGTTTTCGCTCCTTCTGTAGAAGAGATGTGGCCACTTGGCAATGAGACAATTGTTAAGGTGGAAAAATTATCGCGAATTTTGATAGGAAGATTGCGTCCGAGACATTTTTGTGGTGTTGCTAGTGTTGTTGCTAAGCTTTTTAACATTGTTCAGCCAGATAAAGCCTTTTTTGGAGAAAAAGATTTTCAACAGATCATGATTATTCGTCGTATGGTTAAAGATTTAGCTTTTCCTATTGAAATTGTTGGAGTGCCTATTTTACGTGAAGATGATGGTGTGGCGAGATCTTCACGTAATCAGCTTTTAACATTAGAGGATCGTAATGCTGCAAGAATTATTCCTAAAAGCGGTAAAGCTGCTGAGAAACTTTATCACCAAGGTGAGAGATCTGTTAATAAATTATGCAAAGTTGTTCGTGATATTCTGCGACAAGAATCGCGTGCGATTGTTGAATCAGTTGATTTACGAGATATGGAAACTTTATGCACGATCAAAGGAAGACTGGATAAGCCTGCAGTTTTATTATTAACTGTTCGCTTTAGGGATGTTAGGCTTATTGACCAATATATATTGCAACAGAAGAGCTAAAAAATGAATGCACACAAAGCTATAAAACGTACTACTGCTTCTAAAATACGGTCAAGAAAAGGACAAGAGCCGATCGTCGCTTTAACAGCTTATCAGGCTTATACTGCGCGGATTGCGGATCCATATTGCGATTTTCTTTTGGTTGGTGATAGTGTAGGGATGGTTGTGTATGGATTTGATACAACACTTCCTGTGAGTGTGGATATGATGATTTTGCATGCACAGGCAGTTGTGCGTGGATCTAAGAGGGCACTTGTTGTTGTGGATATGCCTTTTGGCTCTTATGAAGAGAGCAAAGAACAAGCTTTTCTCAATGCATCGCGTATTCTCGCAGAAACGGGGTGTGGTGCGGTGAAGCTTGAAGGAGGTGTTTATATGGCGGAAACAATTGATTTTTTGTGCAAACGCGGCATTCCAGTTATGGGGCATATTGGTCTCACTCCACAGGCGGTAAATCGTTTTGGAGGGTTTAGGACGCAGGGAGGTAAGAAAGGGGATTGGAAAAAGATCGAAGATGATGGTGCGGCGATTGAAGATGCAGGTGCTTTTTCTGTTGTTATTGAAGGGGTTGTAGAACCTTTAGCAGTAAAGCTTACAGAAAAACTGTCTATTCCCACTATTGGTATTGGTGCATCTAATCAGTGCGATGGACAGATATTGGTGATGGAAGATATGTTGGGCTATGGTGCTTATGCACCTAAGTTTGTGCGCCGTTATGGTGCTATTGAACAAGTTGTGGAGACTGCGATCAAGAATTATGCAAATGATGTTAGATCGCGCGCTTTTCCGAATGATACAGAAGTTTATAAATTAGAGTTGAATTCAATTTAATACAAAAGCATTCTCAAAAGAATGTATGCTGAAAAATTATAATCGGTGTGTATTTCTTTTATTTAAAAGAGAAAGATATGATTGTTTCTCTTATTTTAGCATATTTCCCATCTTAGGCGATACACATCTTTTTATTTCTTATGCTCAATTTAAACAGTGAGTTTTTAGGTAGTAAGTTATAGCGAATATCAAAAATCTAGTAATTCTAAAAAAATTATCGATGATGTAAAGGCGAAAATAGAAGGATAAGGAAGCTAGATTTTTTGATGTTGAGGTTATTGAAACAGATTGAGAAGTTATACTAAATTTGTTACGTGGAGTATGGTTCAAATTTTGTTCATTAGGCATTTTGTATACGTTTTTTATGGTTTGTATTTTTCCCTATAACAACTTTAAAGGATGAAATTATATCACCGATGACGTATTCTGGTGCATAATGAAAAAAAGCATGGCTGTTTTATTTTGAAAAGAATTTTAAAATATTGTCTCTGCCAAAAGTGAATGCTGTACAATACAATAGATATTCTCTCCTTTCTTTTTGGCTATTCCAACATGTAATATAAACGAGCCCATGCGCGATACTTTCGATCTCGATATCAAATAGAGAAAAATTTAGTAAATCAGTTTGCTGTTCTGAAAGCATCCTTCACTAAACACACTCTTCTTCGTTTTTGGATAATGCATATTTAGCAATTAGTTAATTTTCTCAGTGCTTTCAGGAAAAGTAAAGTTCATATTTTCAGCAATACTTATTGTGACAGGGTAGTTTTTTACTGTAAACGGAATACCGTTATCCATAGCATCTTTGACATGATCAATACGCATTAAAGTTAAGGCTTCATTTCCAGCGCATGTCCCTAGGCAACCAAGCACCTTAGTTCCTGCCTCTACATTGGATTCTGGAATCAATTTGTTTTGGCTTTTTACTACTAAAACACGGCGACGTGCTGTGCTTCTGTGATGCATTCGAGAAATAACTTCTTGTCCAATATAACAACCTTTATTAAATGTTAATCCACCTATTTGATCGTAATTAATATCGTGTGGAAAGACTTTACCTATTTCATAATCTTTACCACTTTCTGCGATTGCATAACGGATACGCATTTTGTCCCAATTACTATTATAATCGATAGCAAAAGAAGGTATTTCCCCGTAAATTCTTCTTATTTTTTCTTTTTGTGGAAATCTCTTATCAACAAAACTTAAGCTACAATCTGAGATATCCATTTCATTGTTCCAGAAAACTGTAACAACCTCTTGTAATGGTTGTGTAATCTCTACATTTGAATGTAATTTGTAAAGAAGCAGCTGTTTCTGAAAAGAATCGGCTAAAGATGTATTAATATCAATCAAATAACCATAATCTATCTTACCGATTAAAAAATCAGCAACAACTTTTCCTTGTGGGGATAAGAGGGCTCCAGGAAAAATTTCTTGTGATCCAATTCTTTTGACATCTGTTGTAATGAGAATTTGCAGAAAATGTGTTGCTTCTTCACCTGTAACTTTAATAATTTTACGATTGTTTAAGAAAACGGCATTTTGTTTTTCAATCATGGTTCTTGCCTTTTTTTCCAAAGTTACCTAATCGATATAGGAAAGATATATTTAGAGGGTATGTATAGCCATGTCTAAGACATTTGATACAATTTTTAAAGGGGCAATGCTTGTCAATCATGATGGAAAAAGCAAGCGTGACGTTGGCGTTATTAATGGTTGTATTGCTGAAATTGGTGATCTTACATGCGCCTTTGCTGATGAAGTTATTGATTGTACAGGGCTTCATATCTTACCTGGAATCATCGATAGCCAAGTTCATTTTCGTGAGCCAGGGGGTGAGCATAAGGAAGATTTAGAAAGTGGTTCATATTCTGCGGTTTTGGGAGGAGTGACAGCGGTTTTTGAAATGCCAAATACCAATCCATTAACTACTTCAGAAGAAGCATTGGCTGATAAGGTTAAACGTGGATTTCATCGTATGCATTGTGATTTTGCATTTTGGGTTGGGGGAACGCGTGAAAATATGCATGAATTAGCAGATCTCGAAAAACTTCCTGGTGCAGCTGGAATTAAAGTATTTATGGGCTCTTCCACAGGAGATCTTCTGGTAGATGATGATGAAAGTGTGCGTTTTATTTTGGAAAATACACGCCGTCGTACAGCTTTTCATTCTGAAGATGAAACGAGGCTCAAGGAGCGTAAAATGCTTTGCGTTGAAGATAATCCAGCATCACATCCGATTTGGCGCGATGAAGTTGTAGCATTAAAATGTACACAGCGTTTAGTTAAAATTGCACATGAAACAAAGTCACGCATTCATGTTTTGCATCTTTCTACGGCAGAAGAAATTGATTTTTTAAAAAATCATAAAGATGTTGCAACAATTGAAGTTACCCAGCACCATCTAACCTTGACAGCTGATGATTATAAACGATTTGGAACATTGATTCAAATGAATCCCCCTATACGTGGGAGGAACCACCTTGAATCTCTCTGGTATGGTGTTCAGCAGGGTATTGTTGATGTTTTGGGTTCAGATCATGCACCACATACACTTGAAGAAAAGCACAAGCCTTACCCTTCTTCTCCTTCGGGGATAACAGGTGTACAGACAACAACAGCAATCATGTTGACACATGTAAATGCGGGAAAGATATCTCTTGAGCGTTTTGTTGATATGACTTCACATGGGCCAAGTCGTGTTTTTGGCATAAGCCGTAAAGGACGCCTTGCTGTTGGATATGATGCTGATTTGACCATTGTTGATCTTAAACGGGAAGAGATTATTACAAATGAATTAATTGGTTCGCGTGCAGGTTGGACGCCTTACGACGGTAAAAGGGTTAAGGGGTGGCCGATTGGGACCATTGTTCGTGGTATGCGTGTCATGTGGGAAGGTGAAATTATTACACCTTCACAAGGCGAGCCTATCAAGTTTGTAGAATCTTTTGCATGATAAGATACAAAATGTATGCTTCTCAGAAGTTAACCCCGTTACACTGATACTGATTTTCTCACCAATGTCATTAGTGCAATGTAATTATGATAATTTCTATTTGATTGTACTAATTGAGGGAACAATAGTTTTGTTATCAGCTAATTATTTGGATGAATGATAAGACTTTCAGACAAAGATTTACCTTCTTTAATGTATCTTTTGTTTGCTTCTATTGCTGATTGAGTACAATGATGATAATTTTCTGAAAAAGCACGATAAGCTTCATTAAATGCTTCATAAAAATAAGCACGCCTTTGCGGTACTGGGTTTTCTACCTCAATTAATGCTACCATATGATTATACCACTTATTTGTTGGAGTAGAACAAATGTTTTGTATGTAGTGTAAAGATCCTAAAATTTCTGCTAGCCGTAGCAATTTTCTATCATATGATGGGGATTGTTGTGCAAAAGATGGCATTGAGGTTAAAAAAAATGTTATAATATATATTCTTATCAATGCGTTAAACATTATAATTTAGTTCTCCTTATTTAATAGATTTCTGCGCATTTACCATTATAGATAGGATTATTGTGCAATTGAACATATGCCAAAATGTATGACACAAATATTTTTATTATTATCGATAGGGAATACGCTATGAAATTTAAAATATTAAGAGACAGCAAGAAAATGATTATAGGAATATTAAAAATTTTTACAAAATTTTATAGGGTTAAAAATTTCGAATTTTCTGCATGTAATATGTAATTTCATTAGTTTGCTGTGTATTTACGCGTTATTAAAAGGCTTCCATTCTAGATTTACCATTAAGGAAAAAGTGTAATTTCTATCAGTAAAATGGGTTTGTATTGCAATGGATGATGGATACAACGTAATGGTGTCGTTAATGGAGTATGATTATGAGAGAATTGCGATTTTATAATACGCTTACACGCAAAAAAGAAAAATTTATACCCATAGATTCTGCCAAGGTACGCCTTTATGTCTGCGGTCCAACAGTGTATGACTATGCCCATATAGGCAATGCTCGTCCTGTGATAGTTTTTGATGTTTTATTTCGTTTATTGCGTCATGTTTATGGTAGCGATCACGTTATATATGTACGTAATATTACGGATGTGGATGATAAGATTAATGCAAGAGCAGCTTGCGAATATCCAGATTTAGAGCTGAACGATGCCATCCACCAATTAACTGAGCGCACATATTTTCAATTTCAACAAGATACGATAGCGCTGGGTTGTTTATTGCCAACTAGTCAACCACGCGCAACCGATCATTTGGATGATATGTGCTCTTTAATTGAAAGATTGCTTGAAAGGGGGCACGCTTACATAGCAGAAAATCATGTATTATTTTCTGTGAGCAGCATGAAACATGATCCTCATTATGGTACGTTTGCAGGACGTTCTCTGTATGAGATGAGAGCTGGTGCACGTGTTGATGTTGCTTCTTATAAAAGGGATGACATGGATTTTGTATTATGGAAGCCATCTGAGAAAGGAGAACCAGGATGGAGGTCACCAGCAGGAATTTCCGGCTTAGGCCGTCCTGGATGGCATATTGAATGTTCTGCAATGTCGATGGCAAAGCTGCTGGTTCCTTACGGTGGAGGCTTAACGTGTGATGATCCAAAAGAAAATATTTTTGATATCCACGGAGGTGGTATTGATTTAATTTTTCCTCACCACGAAAATGAGATTGCACAAAGTTGTTCCGCTTTTGGAACTGAACGAATGGCTAATTTTTGGATGCATAACGGTTTTTTGCATATTGAAGGAAAAAAGATGTCTAAAAGCCTTGGAAATTTTATAACTATTCGTTCTATTTTAGAGAGGAATTTTTTTGATCTCGATAATGTTGTAACGGATGAAAATAAACAAGAATGGGCTGGTTTAGCAGTACGTTTTTCGATGTTGCAAACGCATTATCGTGAACCGTTAAATTGGACAGATCGGCGTTTAATACAATCTAGTCACGAATTGTATCGTTGGTATGAATTGCTTCGTTGCAAAAGGGAATGTTTCGAAAAAAATGAAGTTTTGGATGATTCTTTCATAAAAGCATTGTGTGATGATCTCAATACTCCGAATGTATTTACTTTTTTACGACAATTTTATAAGGCAGGAAATACTGTTGCTCTTGCAAATGGAATGAATTTATTAGGATTATTGCGACAAGATTGGATTAAAGAAGAAGAATGCTCATTATTTGTAAAAAAAAATTCTCTTGATCAAAAATTTATTTATAAGCGCATTGCAGAAAGGCTACGATTTATCCACAATAAAGAGTGGGAAGCTGCTGATGCCATTCGTGATGAGCTTGCGATGAAGGGGATTCTATTAAAAGATAACAAAGATCCACGGACTGGTGAGCGTGTAACTGTGTGGGAAATAAAACGGTTCTAATATTCATATTTCAAGAGTCTTTACAAAAAGAAAAAGATAAGTAGGGTTTCTATGATGAGTATGTTACATCGTAAATGAAGCAGTACGATTTTGGGAAGAATTTTAAAAGTTGTGTAAAATTTAAAAGTATATTTGCAGAAAGATAGCATGAAAATACAGACAAAAAATAATGAACTTTATTCTGGATTATTTCTTGTTCCTTTTTCAAAAACAGTCTAACCTCGAAAATTATGTATGGCTTATCAGAAATGTATAAAATAGAGACAATTTAACATAGAATAGCAAAGAGAGGGAGTGTTGTAGTGTTTATTGAGTGTGTGATAGAGAAGTAAAAGCTTTATGAAACGGAATGAAATGACAAAAACCGTGTCATCAAAGGCGGGGCAGACTCTGCGTACACTTTATAATCTGTGGCCTTACATGTGGCCGAAAGATCGGAGAGATCTGAAAATACGCGTTATATGGGCAGCGTTTTTTCTTATTTTGGCTAAGATAATTCTCATATCTGTACCGTATTTTTTCAAATATGCTACAGATTCACTCGGTGTGAGTTTTGCATTTCCTATGTGGTTTTCGTCTAGTTGGGTCATTCCCATTATGCTTGTTCTAGCTTACAATATCGCGCGTATTGTTCAAGCTGGACTAAACCAGTTACGTGATTCTCTTTTTGCAACTGTTGGACAATATGCTATTCGTCAATTAGCCTATAAGACTTTTGTGCATCTTCATGGGTTGTCTTTGCGATTTCACTTAGAAAGACGAACAGGGGGGCTTTCTCGTATTATTGAACGTGGCACGAAGGGAATTGAAGCTATCATTAGATTTTCAATTCTTAATACAGTACCAACGGTTTTGGAATTTGTTTTGACTGCACTCGTATTTTACATAAATTACGGTGGGCGCTATTTTTCCATAATTGTTGTGACAGTTGGTTTGTATACTTTGTTTACAATTAAGGCAAGTGATTGGCGTATCGGTATTCGGCAAAAAATGAATACAGCGGATACCGAGGCCAACACACGTGCTATTGATTCTCTTTTGAATTTTGAAACGGTTAAGTATTTTTGCAATGAGACTTTAGAAGCTCATCGTTTTGATTCTTCTATGGCAGGTTATGAAAAAGCTGCAACTAAAATTTGGACATCATTAAGCTGGCTTAACTTTGGTCAAGCTCTTATTTTTGGCATTGGAATGACGATCTTAATGCTAATGTCGGCTCATGAAGTTTTTCATGAAACCCAAACTTTGGGAGATTTTATTTTTATCAATGCATTTTTAATACAGCTTTCTGTTCCGCTAAATTTTATTGGTTTCATTTATCGTGAAGTTCGGCAAGGCTTAACAGATATTGAAGCCATGTTTGATCTTTTAGATGTTCAAGAGGATATCGTGGATAAACCAGATGCAAAACCACTAGTACTGGTTGATGGAAAGATTCGATTTAATCGGGTAAGGTTTTCCTATGATTCAGCTCGTCAGATTCTTAGAGATATTGATTTTGAAGTTCCTGGGGGGAAAACAGTGGCAATTGTTGGTCCATCAGGAGCTGGAAAATCGACGATTTCTCGATTACTTTTTCGATTTTATGATGTTGAGTCAGGTTCAATCACAATTGATGGACAGGATGTGCGTGATGTAACTCAGAAAAGTTTGCGTGAGGCTATCGGTATGGTACCTCAGGACACAGTGTTATTTAATGATACGATTGCATATAATATCTGTTATGGGCGTCCTAATGCTACAGACGAGGATATGCGACAAGCTGCTGAAATGGCACAGATATCAGAATTTATTGAAACACTTCCGGAAGGTTATCAATCTATGGTAGGTGAGCGTGGTCTCAAGCTGTCAGGCGGAGAAAAACAGCGTGTGGCTATTGCGCGGACATTATTAAAAGCTCCTCCGCTTCTTATTCTTGATGAAGCAACAGCAGCCCTCGATACAGCTACAGAACAAGAGATTCAACAGGCATTAGATATTGTAAGTCGTGGGCGCACAACATTAATTATTGCCCATCGTCTTTCTACTGTTGTAAACGCTGATGAGATTTTGGTTCTTAAAAATGGTCGTATTATTGAAAATGGAACTCATGCCGATCTTTTGCGCAAAAAAGGTTTATATGCTTCAATGTGGAATAAACAGCTTGAAGCATCACAAGCAGAAGAAAAGCTACGTAGAATGCGTGAAGAGGATGAGTTAGGCATTGTTAATCGTAAAAAATAAAATGAATAAAATAGCTTATAATCTTGTAATTAAAGCAATAAATTTAGGTGAACAAATAAGAATAAAAAATTTATTACATATTAAATTATATCTATGAATAGGAAATTATATGAGTATTCTACAATCTGTCCTTAATGGCTTTGTTCCAATTCATAAAGAAGGTTATCCCTTTATTGTGGTGTTTTTTGTTGCGTCGCTCATTCTTGGTTGGGTATGGGGACCGTTGTTTTGGTTTGGGCTTATTTTAACAGTATGGTGTGTATATTTTTTTCGTGATCCAGAGCGTGTTGTACCTTTGAGTTCAAATTTGGTTATTTCTCCTGCTGATGGACGTATCTCATTTGTTGAGAAATGTATTCCACCTGAAGATTTAGGATTGGGTGATGAGGAGATGATTCGTATTTCCGTGTTTATGAACATCTTTTCATGCCATATAAACCGTATTCCTGTAAGTGGTACAGTAAATTCTATTGTTTATCGTCCAGGTCAATTTGCTAATGCTGAGCTTGATAAGTCTAGTCAGTTTAACGAGCGTAATGTAATGGTAATTGACAGTAAACATGGTAAAATTGGTACAGTTCAAATAGCAGGAATGTTTGCTCGCAGAATTGTTTGTTGGCTAAGAGAAAATGATTCAGTTACAGTTGGACAGCGCTTTGGATTGATTCGTTTTGGTTCCCGCCTTGATATTTATATCCCAACAGAAGTCAAATTGTTTGTTTCAGTTGGACAAACAGCAATTGCTGGGGAAACGGTCTTAGGTTCTTTTGATGATACAAGTACTACATTTGACTTCAGATTTGATTAGGAAAGACGATGGGAAATTTTTCACTATTTTCTTCATTTAATCCTGAAGAGTCGCATGATGATGTCGCAAATCGGTGGCGTTCTCCTACGCCGATGCGGTATATTATCCCTAATGTCATAACTATTTTGGCGATTTGTGCGGGGATGAGCAGTATCCGTCTAGCTTTTGAAAATTGTTATGAAGCCGCCATTTTAATGGTACTTTTGGCAGCAATTTTAGATGGTGCGGATGGACGTGTCGCTCGTTTTATTGATGGAAGTTCATCGTTTGGAGCACAGATGGATTCTCTTGCTGACGTTATTAATTTTGGTGTTGCTCCGGCTCTTATTGTTTATTCTTTTATTTTAACTCAAGCTTCTCAGGTTGGTTGGATTGCAGCACTCGTCTATTGTGTTGCTTGTTGTTTGCGATTAGCTCGTTTTAATGTGATGTTGGATAATGCTGATATGCCGAAATGGCAGGGAAATTACTTTGTTGGTGTCCCTGCACCAGCAGGAGCGCTACTGCTTTTATTACCTGTTTATTTAGGAGCTCTTGGTTTGAGACCAAGCTGGGGCTTGGCGTTGCTTTTTAGTCTTTATACTTTGGTGATTGCTTTTCTTTTGGTTAGTCGTTTGCCGGTATGGAGTGCAAAAATAATTGATCAAAATTTAAGGCGTGACATCGTTGTTCCAAGCATGCTTATTGTTGTTATTTATGTAGGGTTTCTTGCTACTTACACGTGGCATACTTTGTTAATAACAGCTGTAGGCTATATGATTTTTTTACCTTGTAGTTTTGTTGCTTATAATAAACGTGCTGCTTTGGAAGGGAAAAAAGCTGATTTTGAAGTTTTACCAAAAATATAGACTTCTGTGCTTTTTTTAGGAAGAAGAAAAGTTGAAGCTTGAACGTAAGAAGGATTTAGTTTGAGATTCTTATTTCTGTAATTGTAGTTAATTTGGTACATGGTAATTCATAAACTTATTTTTACGAACATCAAAGAGTCTACCTGTTTCTTTTAAATAAGGTGATGATAAGTAGGCTATTTTTGCTGCGATTTCTTGTGGTGAAGGTAGTGTTTGTGAATCTTCATCCGGCATGGCTTGTGTACGCATAGCAGTGCGCGTTGCACCTGGGTTAACGCAATTGATTTTAATAGAGGTTTTTTCTAGCTCTTTTGCCCAGCAGCGAGCAATAATTTCTAAGGCAGCTTTAGAAGCCGCGTAAGGTGCCCATGAAGCACGAGCAAGATGAGCAACACTCGAGGACATAAGAATCGCTCGCCCAGCATCAGATTGGCGCAACAAGGGTTCAACCGCTTTTATCAAGCGCCATTGGCTCATAAGATTTATTTGAAAAACATCTTCAAATACGGTGTTTGCAATTTGAGCTATTGGTGCTAGTGTTCCAAGAATTCCCGCATTTGCAACCATGATATCGAGCTTTTTCCAACGTTCAGCAATGAAGATACCAAGGGCATCAATATCTTCCATATGGTGTAAATCGAGTGAAATTGTGGTTACAGAAGCACCTTTTTCTTGAATTTTGTTCTCAAGATTGGTGAGACCACTGACCGTTCTAGCAATAGCAATAATGTGAGCACCACGCGTTGCAAGCTCTAATGCTAAATGGTAACCTATACCTCTTGAAGCTCCAGTAATGAGTGCAACACGACCAAACAGATTAAAATTCAATTTCCTCATTATTAATTTCTTGTTTTAAGAACAGATAACTGATGAATTTTAGGGATACTTTCTTGGTCAACAAGATATGTTGGGTACTGTCCAGTAAAATAGTGGTCGGTAAATTGAGGACAGGCGTTGTTTCTCTTTTCTCCTGCAACTGCAAGATATAAACCATCTGTTGAAAGAAACTCCAGTGAATTAGCTCCAACAAAATTACACATAGATTCTAGATCTGGGTATTGGTTAGCTAAAAGATTTTCTACTTTCGGCGTATCAATACCATAAAAATCAGGGTAAAAAATCATTGGACTAGAAATGCGCATATGGACTTCTTTTGCTCCAGCATCACGAAGCATTCGCACGATTTTAACAGACGTCGTTCCACGGACAATAGAGTCATCTACCAAAATAACGCGCTTACCTTCTATAACAGAACGGTTTGCAGAATGTTTTAATTTAACTCCCAAAGCACGAATTTGCTGCGTTGGTTCAATAAAGGTACGACCAACATAATGGTTACGAATAATTCCAAGCTCAAATGGAATTCCAATTTCCTGTGCATAGCCAATTGCAGCAGGTGTTCCTCCATCAGGAACAGGAACTACAACATCACCATCACAGGGAGCTTCTTGTGCTAAACGTATACCCATATTTTTACGTACTGTGTAGACACTGCGTCCTCCAACGATTGAATCAGGACGGGCAAAATAGACATATTCAAAAAGACAAAGCCTTTCTGGAACTTTTACTTCAGGTTCTATAATTTTCTTAGTAATTTCTCCATTTTTTTGTATTTCGCATATAATAATTTCTCCGTTTTTTACGTCACGAATATACTTTGCTCCAATAATATCTAGTGCGCAAGTCTCCGAACAGAAAATTGGTTTACCATTAAGTTCTCCCATAACAAGTGGTCTAATTCCTGTTGGATCACGTGCAGCAATAAGCTTTGTACGTGTTAGCGCTAGCATGGCATATCCACCTTCTACTTGTCGAATAGCGTCAACAAAGCGATCAGATGACGATTCATGACGTGAGCGGGCAATAAGATGGAGAAAAACTTCTGAATCTGATGTTGATTGGCAGATAGCACCTGAGGCAATAAGCTCACGGCGTAATGTAAGTCCATTTGTGAGGTTGCCATTATGGGCAATAGCAATCCCTCCAGCTTTTAGTTCAGCAAAAAGAGGCTGTACATTGCGTAATGCTATTTCTCCGGTTGTTGAATAACGAGTATGCCCAATAGCACGGTTTCCTGGCAAACGGGCAAGTGTTGCAGGATTTGTATAGTGATCACCAACAAGACCTAAATGCTTTTCTTGGTGAAACATTTTGTTATGGTATGAAACGATACCAGCTGCTTCTTGTCCACGATGTTGAAGAGCATGAAGGCCAAGTGCTGTCAATGTTGTTGCATCTTCGTGTCCAAGAATACCAAAAACTCCGCATTCTTCATGAAGAGCATCATCATCCAATGAAAATTTCTGACAAAGAACATCAGTTTTTATCATCTTATCCTTTCAGTCATGATACAAAAAACAATGTTGCATAACCTAAATTTATTATTTAATAACAATCAGTTTTCTATCTTTGCAGAACAGCTTTTCATAAAGATACATCATGTGCAATTGCAATACAGAAACGACATTTTTAATTTTTTTTTCTGCTATTTTCAATAGCGTTATCAAGATCTTTTGGTAGCATTTCTAGTATTTTTTGACCAAGCGAGTCTAAGATAGGTTTTGTCTTTGCATTTTTCATCCAGCTGGATTGTTGTTCAGGTTTTATGAGGGCATTAACAAGCAATACGCCAATGACTACGATAAATAAGCCACGAAACACTCCAAAAATAAAGCCAGCAAAGCGATCCAGTATACCAATTCTGCTATCAATTATAAAATCTGAGATTTTCATTGTAACAATAGAAGTAATAATAAGAACAATAATAAAAATTGTGACCAATGTTGCAATTAGTGCAATCATTTTGTTAGAAAGATATTGTTCAGAGAAGGGCAATATGTGCTTGAATAAAAATAGTGTTGCAATAGCTGCAATTGCCCAAGAAATTAAAGATAACACCTCACGTGAAAATCCCCTAAGCATGGCCAGCAAGGCAGAAAACAGGATGATTGCTACGACAATTCCATCAAGAGCTGTGATAATCATTTGTTTGTTCCTTATATATAAAATTGCATTTTAAAAATCGATATGCGAATGCATTTTTGATCATGCCATTTTTCGTTCTTATAGCAGGGATCTTTTGCATTTTGTAGAATTTTTTCTATGCTATCGTATATGTGGTATAGACTATTTTTTCCTTGTGGAAATCGCGGCAATTAATTCAGGAAGGTTAGAGAATGTTTTTTGTTGAAAAGTGTGTAATTTTGTTGTGTTGGCCATTACAGTTGGTTGAACAGATCCTTGAAAGCCAAGTTTCTTCGCTTCATTGATACGCTGTTCTGAGTGTGCAACTGAGCGGATAGCTCCTGAAAGGCTGATCTCGCCAAAATATACATAATTTGTTGGTAAAGGAATGTTAGTTAGAGAGGACACTAAAGCTGCAGCAACAGCTAAATCAGCTGCTGGTTCTGATATACGATATCCACCTGCCACATTGAGATAAACATCGTGTTTTCCAAAGCGAATACCACAATGAGCTTCTAGTACAGCTAAAATCATAGCAAGACGATTTCCATCCCAACCAACAACAGCTCGTCTTGGAGTTCCAAGTGAAGAAGAAGAAACAAGTGATTGAATTTCAACTAATATTGGGCGTGTTCCTTCCATTCCGGCAAAAACAACAGCTCCAGGTGCTTTTTCATTCCGTTCACCAAGAAAAAGCTCAGAAGGATTAAGTACTTCTCGTAATCCTTTGTCAGACATTTCGAAAACACCAATTTCATCAGTTGGCCCGAAACGATTTTTGACAGTTCTGAGAATACGATAATGATGACCACCTTCACCTTCAAAATAGAGAACACCATCAACCATATGTTCGACAACACGTGGTCCAGCAATTTGTCCATCCTTAGTAACATGACCAACAAGGACAACAGTTGCTCCTGTTTTTTTTGCAAAGTGTATCATCGCTTGAGCACTAATACGTACCTGTGTAACAGTTCCTGGTGCTGAATCCGCTGCATCCGACCATAAAGTTTGGATTGAATCAATGATAACAGTATCAAGATTTTTATGTTCTCTTAAGGTTGCTAAGATATCTTCAACATTGGTTTCAGTAGCGAGATGAATTCCTGTATTCGTGGCGCCAAGACGTTGTGCACGAAGACAAATTTGTTCAACGGCTTCTTCTCCTGAAACATAGATAACTTTATGCCCATTTCGCGACAGTGCTGCTGCTGTTTGTGTCAACAATGTTGATTTTCCAATACCTGGATCTCCACCAACAAGTAAGGCTGATCCACGAACAAAGCCACCGCCAGTAACACGATCAAGTTCAGAAATTCCAGAACAAATGCGCTGAGCATCTTCAATTTTTCCAGAAAGAGATGTGAGAGCAACTATACGTCCTTTACGAATATTTTGTACAGGACCGCTGCCAATGCCATTATTCGTACTTTCTTCTATAAGTGAATTCCATTTTCCACAGGAGTTGCATTTCCCAGCCCATCTTGAATGAACTGTTCCACAATTTTGGCAAATAAATTGAACACGAATACGTGCCATATTGATTTAACCGTACTGATCTGGAAGATAGTGACTATCTGCCAGATCGCTAAAACGTGTAAAATCTGATTGGAAGGCAAGATGAACAGTTCCTGTTGGTCCGTGACGTTGTTTTGCAATAATAACTTCTGCTTGTCCCATAATTTCATTCATTTTATCTTGCCACTTTACATGTTCTGGGCTGCCTTCCTTAGGTTGTTCATTTTTTAAGTAGTATTCTTCACGATACACGAAAAGAACAATATCTGCGTCTTGTTCAATCGAACCAGATTCCCGTAAATCTGAGAGTTGTGGACGTTTATCTGTTCGGCTTTCAACTTGACGTGAGAGTTGTGAAAGGGCGATAATGGGAACATTTAGTTCTTTCGCTAATGCTTTGAGACCTGTGGTAATTTCAGTGATCTCTTGAACACGGCTCTCAGATGAACGCTTTGAATTACTTGTCATTAATTGAATATAGTCAATAATCAATACATCCAAACCATGTTGCCGTTTTAAGCGTCGTGCGCGTGCCGAAAGCTGCGCAATTGATATACCACCAGTTTGATCGATATAAAGTGGCGTTTTTTGCAATTGTCGTGTTGCACGAATCATTTTTGCAAATTGTTCTTCTGAAATATTACCGCGTCGGAGATCAGAGGAAGAAAGCTCGGTTTGTTCGGAAATAATACGTGTTGCAAGCTGTTCTGATGACATTTCAAGTGAAAAGAATCCGACAATACCTCCCTCATTTTTGATAGAGGAATCGCCTGTTTGAGTATTGCGACTGTAAGTATTAGCAATATTAAAGGCAATATTAGTGGCGAGTGAAGTTTTTCCCATACCAGGGCGTCCAGCAAGGATGATTAAATCAGATGGTTGTAATCCGCCCATTTTTTCATCAAGTGTTTTAATATGAGTAGCTATTCCTGATAATCGTGAAGAACGCTTCTTTGCGGCAGTTGCCATATCAACAGCTTTTTTGATAGCTTCGTTAAAATTTTCAAATCCACTACCATATTTTCCTTTTTCTGCCAGTTCAAACAGACTTTGCTCAATTGTTTCAATTTGTTGATTTGGTGTAAGATCTACAGGAGAATCAAAGGCCGTATTGACAAGTTCATTTCCAAGATCAATTAAAGCTCGTCGAATGAAAAGGTCATAAATAACACGTCCATAATCTTCAGCATTAATGATAGTTACTGCTTCTTTTGCTAAACGAACAACATAATTGAATACAGTTATATCTCCGATTTTTTCATCAGACGGAATAAATGGTTTAATGGTAACTGGATTTGCTATTTTTCCTTTTTGGATAACATAAAATAAAATATCATAAAGTTTTTGATGCAATTGTTCGAAAAAATGCTCTGGTTTCAAAAAATCTGAAACGCGATCAAGGGCATCATTATTAACCAAAATTGCTCCAAGAAGTGCTTGTTCAGCTTCAATATTATAGGGAAGTTGTCGAAAAGAAGGGGAATCTTCTTTTTGTGAAGAACCAAAATTAGCAACACTTATTTCTTCCATAATATTTTTCCGCTAAAATTTTATATTCGATTATTTTAGAAAATAAATCAGATGATGTACATTAAAAGAATAGGATGAAAAATCTTTATTTTATGTCAAATTATGCATTTAATTTGAATTTTTTTTTACCCATAAATACATACACAGACACACATACTGTATATAATACATTTTTTCATTTTAGCTTTTTATATCTCAAAATTGCACCTTCAGCATTAAAAAACAAATAACCCAACTTTAAGTATTTTAAAATTTTGCTGTTGATATAAGTGAAGTCACCCTTAACAAATAGAATCACTTTAAATTGTATGAAGATATTGAGATTTTTTTACTTACGATTTCGTATTCCAAAAGTAACAAGGGTTCAAATAGACCTCACAGGGAAATAATTTTTACTATAAAAACAACAAATACTCAGTTTTTAGGCTGAGTATTTTACGACAGGTCGACTAAAATTAAGATCTAGATATTGAGCAATAGATAATATTAATCAATAAACATAGTAACTAAATATAAGAGAAATATGTAAATTAACTTTCTTCGTTAACACCTTTTTCATTATTGTCATTCATTTCTTCCACAGACAAACTTTCTTGATTCTCTATTAACGTTTCCGATTGAGTGTCATATATTGCTTCGACAGAAGTGAGAGTTTCTCCTTCTGCTTGACGTTGTGCTTCACTGACCGAGCGAGCAACATTGATTGCTACAGAAATTTGAACTTCAGGGTGCAGGCTAATAGTGACGGAATGGAGACCAACGGTTTTTATTGGATGATTTAGTTCAATCTGATTGCGTTCAATAGAAAACCCATCAGCCGTTATAACCTCAGAAATGTCACGTGTTGAGACTGATCCGTAAAGTTGTCCTGTTTCTCCAGCTGAACGAACAACAACAAATGATTTACCATCTAGTTTTACAGCAATTTCTTGTGCTTTGCTTTTTCGTTCGAGATTACGAGCTTCTAATTGCACACGCTGTGTTTCAAAGTGCTTTTTATTAGCCTCATTAGCGCGTAAAGCCTTGCCTCGAGATAAGAGAAAGTTACGTGCATAACCATCTTTAACCGAGACAATGTCACCAATTTGCCCAAGACGTGGAATGCGCTCAAGTAAAATAACATCCATAATTTTTCCTTTCGAATAAACAAAACTTAGCCAAGTTTGTCGTGTGATTGAAAATTGTACTGAATAGTTGCCCAAATACCCATCAAAAGCATCATGAAAGAAATAGGAGGAGCAAAAACTATGGTAAAAATTGCAGTATAAACAAGAGCAAGTATAATAATTCTACCACTTATTCCTTCTGTAATGCTATGGAGGTATGCTAATCCACTGATTGATATAGCAACAGCGTACGTTGTGGCAAAAATACGCGTGACCAAATTAAAGGTGAAACCTAAGTCAATCATTGATGCTATGACCATAACAAAAAAAACGATGAGTCCAGAAATTGGTAGGCGAAAAGTTTTTCCCCAATCATCACGTGGTCTCATCAACCACTTCATATGTTGTGCTGTTACAGTAGAAAAATAAAGATTACCAATGAGAAATACAAAGCTATAGATGGTCAAAGAAATGGCCATCAATGTTGCTGCATGTGTCATTAAAAGTTCACTAAAAGTGATGATATCATCTTCTTTTATAGACTGTGATTGCTGCATAGTACGCGCTATTTTTTCAGTAATTCCTTTCGCAATTATAGGCGTAGACGGGTGTATCTTAATATAGAGTCCAGTGAAGCTTGATAAAAGAGCAATAAAATTGGTTAGATGAAAAATGACAGACGATAGCGGATACCATATCAAGGAATTTTCTTTTTGTGCTGGTTGTGCAAGCCCTAGAAGCCAAGATGCGTATACGGCAGGAAGAAAAAACAGCAGCATGAAGCCAAAACCAATGTAAATATTGGTAACTCCAGTAAGAACAATAGTGGCAATTATTAAGGATACGAGACTAGCTAATGTTCCCTGACAAAATGCAATAATGAAGATTGGAAGTGAAAGGAAACAACCAAAAAGAAAAGAAAGATAAGGCGCGATATTCGCAACACTAATAATCGCCATCCCTATAACGACAACAAAAAGTCCAGCTAAAATACCGGTCATTATTTCATAAACAAGGAAATTTTTCACTTATCGCTGTCCTGCCTTTGCAGTTAGGGGTATTATGATACCCCAACTTTCGTTATTCCAAACACCCGGCTACGCAATCTCGATAAACCGTACTGCTGTTGAATCAAAAAATAAAAAAACTAAAAAAAATCAAGTTGTATAGTAAATTCAACAAACTACCTTATAACATATGGAAGCAAGCTGAGAAAACGAGCACGCTTAATGGCATTAGCCAATTCACGTTGTTTTTTTTGACTAACAGCTGTAATTCTCGAAGGAACAATTTTTCCACGTTCTGAAATATAACGCTGCAATAATTTAACATCTTTATAATCAATTTTTGGGGCATTTGCACCTGAAAAAGGACACGTTTTGCGACGTCTATGAAAGGGACGACGCGTTGTAGTTTGACTATTATCTGTCATCACTCTACTCCTTCTACAGCATCTTCACGTTGACGATTCTGGTAGTTCATTCGCTCTTTATCTTGGCTAAGATGACTATTACGATCGGAACGCGAAAACATAGCAGATTTTTCTTTTTCATGCTTTTCTACGCGAATAGTCATGTAACGTAAAATGTCTTCATTGATGCGCATTTGCCGTTCAACTTCAGCAATTGCTTCGGAAGGCGCATCAATATTAACTAGTACATAATGAGCTTTACGATTTTTGCGAATACGATAAGTAAGAGGGCGAAGCCCCCAATTTTCTACACGCCCAACTTTTCCACCATATGATTCAATAACACCTTTGTAGACATTTACAAGTTCATCAACTTGCTGTGGCGCAATGTCTTGTCGGGCAAGGAACACATGTTCATAAAGAGCCATCATTTTGCCTTTCTTCAATTAAATTTTACTGGGTTTAACGCAAAGCCTCTGCGACTTGTCTTTTTTGGAAATCCAAAGAAGAAAGGACGCGTTGCATTCGAGACATCCGAGAGCGGAGATACGGGAGATCAGAAATATCACATTCCTTACTGGGGTATTCCCAGTCCTCCGTTCAACCTCCAGTTAAAGCACCAGTAATGAACACCAGATATTTACAGCGTATCTTTTAAAATAGCAAGTTTATCAGCATAAAAAATATATTCTACTGTATTTTAGTGTAATTAAATGACTTATACGTAAGGGGGACAATATGAGCCATAAAAAATGAAAAAGGAGATGAAAATGGATTTCTTAAATCAGATTGATGCTTCACTTTTCGAAGTTCTCTCTGGAAATTATCAATCATGGTCAATTTCAGTTTTGTTTGGCATTTTTTGTGCAAAATTTTTAATTTATATTATCCCTATTCATCTTTTTGTATTATGGTTTTGTGGTCAAGAGATGGAGCGGCGTGTTGTGTTAAGTATTTGCGCAAGTATTGGCATGGCTCTTTTTTTAGGCTACTTTATCTCCCTTATTTATTTTCATCCACGTCCATTTGTTGTTGGTATGGCATCTCCACTCATTCAGCATAAGGCAACAGCTTCTTTTCCAAGTAATCATGCTTTAGCTATTGCATGCTATGCTGCAAATCTCTACTTTTATCGATATAAAATTATATCTAAGTTTGCAGTGGTGTGTTTATGTTTAATATGTTGGGGACGTGTTTTTGTCGGTGTACATTATCCCTTTGATGTTTTTGCTGGCACAATTGTAGGAATTTTAGTAAGTTTTGGAATTATTCGATGTATTGCGCCATATTTCCCTCAATTTTTATACCAAATTCCACCATTGAAATATAATTTCAAGAAGGATATTCATTTTAAATAAACTATTTTGTCTTGATTTTTACTTTTAGTGAATAAAATCAAAAAAATAATCGAACTATTGGGAGGTCACTCATGGTGGCAGTATTTACTTTTCCAGGGCAGGGGAGCCAACTTGTTGGTATGGGCAAAGTTCTCGCAGAGCAATTTGTTGCAGCGCGTATGGTTTTTGAAGAAGTTAATGATGCTTTGGGTGAGAGATTATCGGATATCATTTTTGAAGGGCCTGTGAACTCTTTAACACTAACATCAAATGCACAGCCGGCATTGATGGCTGTATCCATGGCTATTATCCGTGTTATGGAACAGTTTGGGCTTGATATAGGAGCAAAGGTAAAATTTGTTGCGGGTCATTCCTTAGGAGAATATACAGCACTTTGTTCTGCTGGTACATTTAGCATTACCGATACTGCAAGACTTTTGCGTATTCGTGGAAATGCTATGCAGGATGCTGTTGCTGTTGGTAAAGGTTCTATGGCGGCACTTATTGGTTTAGATGAACAAGATGTAGAAGAAATTTGTAATATTGTTTCAGGAAAAGGATTATGCCAGATTGCTAATGATAATGGTGGTGGGCAAATTGTTATTTCAGGTGAAATAAATGCAATTAAAGCGGCTGTAGAAATTGCATCGAAAAAGGGGGCAAAACGCGCACTTCTTCTTCCAGTTTCTGCGCCTTTTCATTCATCTTTAATGCAGCCTGCTGCTGATGCCATGAAGAATGCACTTTTATCCGTTAGTAAAATTACTCCTGTTGTTCCTCTTGTTGCGAATGTTTCTGTTTCTCCAGAAAGTGATTTAGAGCGCATTGTTATGCTTCTTGTTCAGCAAGTTACAGGACGAGTGCGGTGGCGTGAAACAATAGAGTGGATCTATTCTAGAGGGGTGGATACATTTTTTGAAATTGGTTCTGGAAAAGTATTAACAGGTTTAGCTCGCCGCATTAATAGGGATATAAAAGGATTGACAATCAGTACAGCTCAGGAAATAGAAGGGGCTTTACGTCTACTTGGTGTCTGATCTTTAAGGAGTCTATAAATGTTTAGGTTAACTGGTCGTAAAGCTCTTGTTACTGGAGCATCAGGAGGAATTGGTGAAGAGATTGCCCGTTGTTTTCATGCGCAAGGAGCGATTGTTGGGCTTCATGGAACGCGTGAAGATAAGCTCAAAGAAGTTGCAAAAGATCTTGGACAAGGTGTTGTTGTGTTGCCTGCTAATCTTTCTGAGCGCGATTCTGTTAAGCAACTAGCTGAAGAAGCAGAAAGGGAAATGGGGGGCATCGATATTCTTGTCAATAATGCTGGCATTACGAGGGATGGTCTTTTTGTGCGTATGCAAGAACAAGACTGGGACGATGTATTAGCGATTAATCTTACGTCTGTTTCTATTTTGACGCGTGAGTTGATATCGTCCATGATGCGGCGTCGCTATGGGCGGATTATTAACATAACATCTGTTGTTGGTGTTGTTGGAAATCCTGGACAAACGAATTATTGTGCTTCAAAATCTGGCTTGATAGGCTTTTCTAAAGCATTAGCACAAGAAATTGCATCACGAAACATTACGGTTAACTGCATTGCTCCGGGATTTATTCAATCTGCAATGACTGATAAACTTAACGATAAGCAAAAAGAGACTATTATGTCGGCTATTCCAATGAAGCGTATGGGAACTGGAAAAGAGGTAGCTTTTACTGCTGTTTATCTAGCAAGTGATGAAGCGGCGTATGTGACAGGTCAAACGATACACGTTAATGGTGGTATGGCAATGATCTAATATTTTTTTTATTCTGCATTGATTTGTAGGGTATATTATTTTAAACAGTAGCGGAGGAGAGTGGGAAAGCAGATCTATTTTTTTTACGTGGAAGTTGATTGATTGTTCATATTTGAATGGGGTGTTGACCATATTCTGTAGAGGATATCCACAGGATGTTTTAGGTTGTGGTTAAAATTTTCAAAGTAATGCATCTATTGCTTGATTAGATAATTTAACATGACTAACCAATTATAGAAAATAAATGTAAATTGTAAGGATTTCGATTATGAGTGATACAGAAGAGCGCGTTAAGAAGATTATCGTGGAGCATCTTGGGGTTGATGAAGATAAGGTAGTAGAAAATGCAAATTTTATCGATGATCTAGGGGCAGATAGTCTTGATACGGTTGAGCTCGTTATGGCTTTTGAAGAAGAGTTTGGTATAGAAATTCCAGATGAGGCTGCCGAAACAATTTTCACGGTTGGTGATGCGGTAAAATTTATTAATAAAGCTTCTTCGTTATAATTGGAAGGCAAAAGCAATTGTGCTTTTGCCTATGTTTTTGGAGAGCTATCTTATAGGTCTGACTTTGAGAGGTAGACTTTCAATTCAAGGTTAACAAGAATGAGACGTGTTGTCGTTACTGGTTTGGGATTGGTGTCTCCATTGGCTGGTGACATCGAGTATAGTTGGAGGCGCCTTCTTGAAGGAAAAAGCGGTGTCCGTCGCATTACGGAATTTGACGTATCTGATTTGCCGTGTCAAATTGCTGCGCGTGTTCCTTTAGGCGACGGGACAAATGGTACGTATAATGCTGATTTATATATGGAGCCGAAGGAGCAGCGTAAAGTTGATGCATTTATTGTCTATGCAATGGCCGCTGCTGATCAAGCTCTTGCAGATGCTGAATGGAATCCAACAAGTGATAGGGATCAGATTCGCACGGGTGTGTTGATTGGTTCTGGCATTGGTGGCATTGAGGGGATTGTGGAGGCTGGCTATACGCTTCGTGATAAGGGGCCTCGTCGTGTTTCTCCATTTTTTATTCCAGGGCGCTTAATTAATCTTGCTTCTGGCTATGTTTCTATAAAGTATGGTCTTCGTGGTCCTAATCATTCAGTTGTGACAGCTTGCTCAACGGGTGCGCATGCAATCGGTGACGCAGCGCGTTTAATTGCACTTGGTGATGCAGATGTAATGGCTGCAGGGGGAACGGAATCTCCTATAAATAGGATATCCCTTGCTGGTTTTGCTGCTTGTCGTGCCCTTTCCACTGGCCGTAACTCTGATCCAGAGCGGGCATCACGTCCTTATGATGCTGATCGTGATGGATTTGTGATGGGTGAGGGAGCTGCAATTGTTATTTTAGAAGAGCTCGAGCATGCAAAAAAACGGGGTGCTCGTATTTATGCTGAGATTATTGGTTATGGATTATCTGGTGATGCTTACCATATTACGGCTCCTTCGGAGAGTGGTGAGGGGGCGCAGCGAAGTATGGTAGCAGCTCTTCAGCGTGCGCAGATAAATGTTAGTGACATTGATTACATAAATGCTCATGGAACATCAACAATGGCTGATGTTATAGAGCTTGCAGCTGTTGAGCGTGTTTTGGGTCATCATGCACCACGAGTATTAATGTCATCAACAAAGTCGTCTATTGGACATTTGCTTGGCGCGGCTGGCGCAGCTGAAGCTATTTTTTGTATTTTGTCTATAAGAGATAATATGGCTCCAGCAACGCTTAATCTTGACAATCCATCAATTGAAACAAAGATTGATCTTGTTCCACATAAACCACGTGAACGAAAGATTAATACGGTTCTTTCAAATTCTTTTGGATTTGGTGGAACAAATGCATCTTTAGTATTTCGACGCTTTGGAAAATAATAAATATTTTTTATTTGTTTTTATATTATCTTTTTCTGAGTTTTTTATTACGGAATTTAAGTAAGAAATTACAATATAGTATCAAAGTTTTTGGGGTGGATGGGTTATGTCCGAGACAAAAAATGAAAAACCGCTAGGAGACATAGATGGTTCTTCTTTGATCTATTTAGAAAATAATAACTGTAAATTAGTGCATAAAACGCGAAAAAATTCGTCTATTGTACGTCATCCATTTGTTATTCTCGGTCATTGTTTTTTGACTTTGATTATGGTTTTTATTTTGGCTATAAGCGTTTCACTTTATATCGGAAAAAATATTTTTGAAAGAAAGGGGATGTTTGAAAGAGAACAAGTTATTCTCATTTATCCTGGATCAGGAATTCGTGAAATTGCTTCTTTTCTTGAAAAGCGTGGTCTCATTCAATCATCTGATATTTTCGTTTACGGGGTTGGTTATCATCAAAAAATTGCTCGTCTTAAAGCTGGTGAATATCTAATTCCATCTCATGCTTCGATGCAGGATATTATGGATATTCTTGTAAAGGGAAAATCGATTGAACATACATTTACAGTGCCAGAAGGTTTAACAGTTCAACAAGTTTTTGATCGATTAGCTGCTAATGAAGTTTTAATTGGAGATCTTCCAGAAATTTTGCCTCCCGAAGGCAGTTTAATGACTGATACTATTCGCTTTATTCGAGGCACGACACGCAAAGAAATTATCAAAAGATTGAGTGAAGGGCAGACAAAACTAATTAATTCAATATGGAAGACTCGTTCGCCTGATTTACCAATCAAATCCATTGATGAATTTGTTATATTGGCATCAATTGTTGAAAAAGAAACGGGGGTTGCATCGGAAAAGCGTCAAATTGCGGCGGTGTTTCATAACCGCCTTGCTAAGCGTATGCGTCTTCAATCTGATCCAACAGTAATTTATGGTCTCTTCGGAGGGAAGGGAAAGCCTTCAGGTCGTACAATTTATCGTTCAGATCTTGAAAAATTAACGCCGTATAACACTTACAAAGTTCATGGGTTGCCGCCAACAGCTATTGCGAATCCAGGTCGAGATTCTTTACAAGCCGTAGCGCAGTCACCGAGCAGTGATATGCTTTATTTTGTAGCTGATGGTTCAGGTGGCCATGTTTTTTCTAAAACCTTGGATGAGCATAATATGAATGTCCGAAGGTGGCGTATATTAAAGCAAAAAAAATAAATATTTTTAAAAATGTAAGAATTTTATGATCGAATCTTCTGAGAGGTTATAGCAAAAATAAGTCAGGGTGATGTTATGAGATTCTTGGAAAGCGAATTTAATACTAAAGAAGTTAGTTTTCGTCGCGGTTTTTTATTTATTCTCTCTTCGCCTTCAGGAGCAGGTAAATCAACTCTCTGTCGACTACTGTTAGAAGAAGGACAATTAGATCTTTCTATAAGTGTGACAACGCGAAAAAGACGTCCTAGTGAGGTGGATGGTGTCCATTATCATTTTATTTCGAAGAAAGAGTTTGAACGTAAGCGTGATAGAGATGAATTTATCGAATGGGCGGAAGTTCATGGAAATTATTATGGAACTTTACGTGAAAATGTTAAAAGTGTGTTAAATTCTGGTCGAGACATGTTATTTGATATTGATTATCAAGGCACTGAACAGCTTAAAAAAAAGATGCCGGAGGATACAGTATCTGTTTTCATTCTTCCACCATCAATGAAAGAGCTTAATTCTCGTTTATATCGTCGAGCAGAAGATAGTCAGGAAATTATTAATTTGCGATTGCAAAATGCAAGACAAGAAATGCAGCATTGGCGTTCTTATGATTATATCCTCATTAATGAGGATTTAAATCAGTCTGTATTATTTGTTAAATCGATTTATTTGGCAGAAACAGTAAAACGTGAAAGATTTTCTTATTTAGAATCTTTCATTGATGGACTTGTTTTGGAAAAGATTGAATAATCGGTAGAAATTTAGCTTTTTTATATAATTAAATTGGCTAAAGTTACAAATTCAGAAATTGATAGTGTTTCAGCTCTTCGTGTTCCATCAATTCCAGCTTTTTTTAAAAGCATTTCACCTCCAACAGTTTTAAGGGTTTGGCGAAGCATTTTTCGTTTTTGTCCAAAAGCAACTTTTGTTATAAAGCTTAATTTTTTTGCGGAGCAAGAGAGAGGTTGTACGCGTGGTATGATATGAACAACAGAAGAAGTAACTTTTGGTGCTGGTATGAAAGCTTGAGAAGGGATATCAAAAACAATTTTGGCAGTTGTGCGCCATCCGGTTAATACGCTAAGACGCCCATAATGAAGAGATTGAGGCGTAGCAGTAATACGTTTTGCTACTTCACGCTGGAACATCAACGTCATTGATTCGTAAAAAGGAGGCCATGGTTCAGCTAAAAGCCAATTTAATAAAAGTTGTGTTCCAATATTATAGGGAAGATTTGCTACAATACGCGGTTTTTCTGTAAAGTTTTCAAAAAGTTTTGAAAAGTTTTGCTTTAGTGCATCCCCACAAATAAGTTTTAATTTTTGAGGATAATGCTTTTTTATATCTAACAAAGCTGGTACGCAACGCTCATCGAGTTCTATAGCTGTCACGATGGCGCCTTTTGCAAGTAAAGCGCGGGTAAGTCCTCCAGGACCAGGGCCAACTTCGATAACAGGTTTTTCCTCTATATTTCCTGCTTGATGAGCAATTTTTGATGTTAAGTTAAGATCAAAAAGGAAATTTTGACTTAAGGATTTATGAGCTTGCAGTCCATATGTACTAATTACCTCACGAAGAGGGGGTAACTTATCTATCGTCATGATATAAAATTATTTTTTGCCAGTTGATTTGCAAGTTTGAGGGCTGAAATGAAACTTTCTGGAGATGCTATGCCTTTAGCCGCAATATCAAAAGCTGTTCCGTGATCTGGAGAAGTTCGAATAAAAGGTAGCCCCAAAGTGATATTAACAGTTGTAGCAAAGTCCAGTGTCTTAATGGGGATGAGAGCTTGATCATGATACATGCACAAGGCAACATCATATGTTTTTCGTGCTTGTTCGTGAAACATTGTATCAGAAGGAAGTGGTCCTACAATATTTAAATTTTTTTTCTTAAGATACTCAATAGCAGGAGTAATAATTTCAATGTCCTCTTTTCCTATTGCACCTTCTTCCCCAGCATGAGGATTAAGACCAGCAACAGCTAGTCGAGGCGAAGTTATTTTAAATCGAGTTTTTAGATCATTTTCAACAATTAATGCGGTTTGAACAATTAATTGATGGGTAAGATGTAAAGGCACATCATTGAATGGAACGTGAACAGTAATTGGTACTGTTTTCAATTGAGGCCCAGATAACATCATAACTGGATGATAGCGTTTAGTGGAATTTTGATAAGCCAAGTTAGCTAAAAATTCTGTATGTCCCAAAAAACCAAATCCTGCATCAGAAAGACTTTTTTTTGAAATAGGGCAAGTAACCAGTGCACCTGCATGTTTATTCTGAATTAATTGAACACCACGTTCAATTGCTTCAATTATTCCAGCAGCATTTTTTAGTGAAGGAAAGCCTAATTGATCACTTTGTCGATTTCTAAGTGGTATTACAGGAAGAGCAATCTGAAAGTTTTTTACAATATCATTTTTAAAGACAGATTCTATTTTAATATCGATCTTTAAAAAACGAGCACGCGAACAAATAACATCTGGATCAGCTAAAATAGCGAAAGGAGGGATTTGACGTACATTACGCAAACTCCACGCTTTTATAGCAATTTCGTATCCAATACCTGCTGGATCACCACCAGTAACAATTATTGTGACCATTATGAATTTTGAATATGTGCTGTTTGCCGCAATTCTTTTAAATACTTCTCACTTAAATTTTCAAGTTTTTGCGGATTTTTTTTCTGATTATCTTGGAGAAAAAACATGAGGCGAGCAACATGATCATCAGAAACCTTTTTTATTTTGCAGATAGCAAGTGCTTCAATACCATAAGAAGTTTCCCGTAATTGTGTCATTTTTCCAACAGGCGTTGCATGAATATCTTTTTCCCATTTTTCAGGAAGTTGTGGTTCCAAAAACTTTCCTAAATTCCGGATGGTAATATCTAAAATGCCCTCTGCCTGTTTTTTAGTGTTTGCGCACCCCTGAAAACGTGCACGGAAATTATTCGCTTCTCTTTGACGTTTTTCAAAAATTTTAGAACGGCGATGCGCAGGAATAACAAAAATAATTTGTTGCAACGTATATTCGTTAGTTGAAGGCTTTACACCACCATTTTTTAATACTCTGTACACAGCATCTTGTTCAGTAAGTACACCAGTTTCAGCTTGATAGCGAGCATTAACAAGACGTCCCCATCCTATTTGTCCACGGATATAATCCTTAAAGTGCTGTACAGTAATATCACTTTGAGTCAAGATTTGATTGAGCTGGTCAATATCTATGTTATTCTGTGCTGCAAAATTCTCAAAGGCATTATTAACCTCATCGTCGCTAACTTCAATGTTGCGACGTTCAACTTCGATATTCTTGAGCGCTTCATCTATAAGCTCATTTTTAGCTTTCGCAGAAAGATCTCCTTGCTTTTGTTGTAGCCTAAGAAAGGCAATACGCTTCTGAATATCATAATTGGTTATAGGACTTCCATTAACTTTGACAACAATCACAGTTTGTGCAAAGCTTGGTTGAATAAGAGGCTCCCGCATCCACAATATGCTTACGCTAAAAATAGCACTAGAAAATAAAACAAGAGCACACTTTTTAAATTTGTTCATATAAGTAAGCTTCTTCATTGTTTCTCAATCGCACTAACCATCTTAAATATGTCTTTCGGTAAAAAATGGCAAATTAAACGCTTTGTACATTCTACTTCATAAATCTGACTTTATCTTTTTTAAGTTATCCGCAACTACACGCAACGAAAGAGAGAGACTAAAATTTTGCGAAGGTTTTCTTTTCTCTAAATCCGTTACCTGCTGATAGCCAAGCGTCAAGTTAAAGCATTCATTTGTATAATTCAAGATGATTCCCTTCTTTATGAACATACCAGATGCTAAATCATATTCTGCATGGCTGTTAATAGACCAATAATTAGACAACTTAATATCGGTTTGAAAAGAAATTTCCTGATGTTTTTTTGCATATTTATAGCTTGGTTGGCTTTGGATATATGCATACTGAACTGCTGCTGAAAAATTTTGCCATTTTTGCGACACTTCAATTTCACTTCGGCGTATTTTCCTTATCTTTTTATCAAAACGTCCTCTGTATGTTAGGATAAATCCATTTTTATGATTTGCGCTTAACATCGCGACATAGTCCGAACGTGTTTCTTCAAGACCAGAATAAGCACTTACATTAATAAGATCTTTTTCTGCAAAAGAATTTTTTCCCGCAAGATGAAAAGATTGTCCGATAATGCCATAAAGAGACCAATCATTGTTAAGATTTCCAGAATATCTCATACCTATATTGGCTCTTGTTCCACCTTCTACACGGTCATATCCAGAGAATTTATCACGTTGAAATAGAGTCGTTGCGTCAAACACGAAGCTTTGTGCGTCTTCGTTTGGAATTTGTCCGATATAATGTTCATTATTACGAATAAAAATTTGTGCTATTGGTTCCACAGTATGTGTAGAGTTATTAGATGTAATGAGGAGAGGATAACGCAATTCTAATCCTGCTGTTGCCATGCTACGAACAGACGATTTTCTAATGGTTAATAAAGAATTATTTATTATATGATCGGCACGGTTTTTGTATGTATTTGTTGCAATGACGTCAGCTCGCAATGCCAAAACAGGACTCAATATGATCCCATTGTCCATATTGATGCGCTTTTTCCATTCTAATTCGTTTGTTAGACGAAAATTATTTCCGACAATGTTAGAAATTTGTACCGCACCAACAGGAAGATTATTCCAGTTATCAGAAATAAAATCAGGGTGTTGACGATAAATTGACCGTATATTGCTATGAATGGTAAGAATTCCATTATAAACTGGTTCATCTGATGTAAAAGAATAGTCGAGTCTGGGAATAATCCATGGTTGCCTAGGATAGCGTTCATGATGTGGATCATTCAAAATCGGGTCTTGAATCTTGAAATGGTAAAAATGCATATCAAAATGATTTTGACCTGAAAGGCCAATCAAATAAAACTGAGAGTTTTGTACAGGATCACTGTAATTTTCAAGTCTATATGTATAACTAAAACCCTGATCGGATTGTGCAAGAACATTCCATCCATAAGACCAGCGTGGATTAATGTGGAAATCTCCTTTTGTTGCCAACATGTAACGGTTTGTGTGTTGGAAATCAATTGTATCATTATCAAAGTTATAAGGTTTGGTTTGATATATGTGAGCGAAACGAATATTGTAATCACCTGTTTCAAAACGTTGACGCCATTCTCCTTCTGTTAAAAGCCCCCGTTGTGTATAGGCCGTAACAGAAAATGTAAGATCGTAGTAGGGTGTGAGATTCCAAAAATAGGAATTCTTGACACCTACACCAAGGTGATCAGCATAAAAGAAACGAGGCGCAAGAAAACCACTGGCGCGCTTTACGGTTGGATCATAGAGCTCAAAATTTGAAAGTTTTACAATTGGGATCCCAAAAAGCTCAAAATAGCTGTTTTCAAATCTAATTTTTTTGATATTTCTATTCCATATTATCTTCCTTGCTTTAATTTTCCACAGTACCTTTTCATCAGAGCAGCTACTGCATGCTGTATAAACAGCATGATCAAAGATCGTTATATTATTGCCGCTTTGTGTAGCATTCGCAGCCATAAAATGGATATTATTTTCTGTGTCAATGCGTAAAAAATTTATAAAGCCTTCTCCAAAGTCTTTGGTCATGTCAATTTGATTGGAATAAATTTTATTCCCATCTTTTTGAATAATTTCAACATTTCCTTGTGCGATAATACGTCCTGTTCTTTTATTGTAAATGAGTTTCTTGGCAATCACGATGTTTCCATCGTATTCAACTTTGACATTTCCTTGTGCATAAACAGTATCTGAATCATGATTATAGATGAGCTCGTCTGCGGATAGTAAGAGAGCGGGTATTGAATTTTTAATGTGATTTTGAGTAGAAGAAGTAAGGTTTTGCGAAAGTGTATGACAAGGTAAAAAAAATCCTAAAATAAAACAAATAATGACTTTTAAAGTTAAATTTCTTATTTTTTTTAAAGTTGTCTTTTTACTTATTAAGGTTTTCACTTAACCATCCTCCTTATGAAGTAAAAAGGAGATTCCAAAAAATAGCGCGATAACAACTGGTATCCAAGCAGCAATTATTGGAGGAATGTATCCAGCATTTCCAAAAGCTTGAACGAGTACAGAAACAACGTAGAGAATGAATCCAGCAATTACACCGCCAAGAATCAATATTCCAGATTGTCCAAAGCGTACAAACTTCAACGATACTGCGGCTGCGATGAGAGTCATTGCTACGAGTAGTGCTGGCAATGCAATCAATGATTGTAAATACATGTCAAAATTATTTGCAGAATAGCCAAAGAAACGTGAAACCATAATTTTTGTTGGTAATTTATAAAAGGGGATAGTTGCAGGATTTGCCAGATTTTCAGTTAAAAATTCAGGTTTTAGATTTGTTTTTATCCAGAATTTAGTAAATTTTTTAGGAGTATGGCCCATTCTATAGATTGTTCCATTTGTTAGTAGCCACGCATCATTCATTAATGTTGCTTTTTGAGTATTAATCCAATTTTTAATTGTTGCATTTTCATTATATTGTACAAAAATTGCATTGATAAGAGATTTTCCCTGGTCTGTGATACATTTTGCACCGATGGTTGTTTTGCCTGAATTTGTATATTGTGTTAGCCAAGGGATACGGGTATCATTAAGAGATGTTGTTTCATTATTACCATTCCATTGAGCTATTATTTTTTCTGCTTTTGAGGATCCCCAAGCAGCTAGTGGATTTATGAGAAGAACTGAGAATAATCCAAATAAAAAAGCTCCTAAACAAGCGGGAATAAGAAATTGCCACGCAGAAACACCAATTGAACGAGTTACAAGAAGCTCAAATTTTCGATTCAACGAAATTAGCATTACCATTGCGGAAAATAACGCAATAAAAGGGATAATTTGTTGCATAATAAAAGGAACACGGAGAAGTGAAAAAAGAAACACACCTTTTACTGTGTAATGAGGGAGATGAGCAAATCGACCAGAATTTTCAGTAAAATCAATCAAAAAAGTGAGAACTAAAATTCCTAAAAAGAAATAACAGGTTGTTTTAAGATAACGTATAAAAAAATACCATCCAAGAGTCCATCCAATCATGATACATTATCCGTTGGATTTTTTGGTTTTGGGTATCCAAATTTTACTATCATTTTTTGAAAAAGCATTTGAATAATGTCGTTAAACTTTGTGGGTATAATAATTTTTCGGTTTGTAAAGAGTATGAAAGGAATTATCAGACTTATCCCTACTGGCATGATATACAGCAGAGGAACATATGCAAGATTGCTATTGGCCTTTTCAGCAACAAAATATCCTATCCAGTAAATTAAAAAAGGGAGAACAATTGCGGAAAAATTTGTGAATATACGAGTTTGTCTATATGAAGATGAGTTTCCAACGATTGCCGTTGCAATTAATGAAAAAACGATAGGATAAAGCCATTCTGTAAGTCTGCGATGCAATACAGCTCTATATTGGAGAGGTTTTAGCCTATAGTAAGGATCATTTTGATCAGGATTTATCAAATCAAAAAGAGTCCTATCTTTCGGATAAACAGTGAGCACATTATTATTGGGGATGAATTCACTTAGATTAAAATTATATGAGCTAAATTGAATAATCGAAACGCTGTTATTTTTGTGCTCAATTCTTTCTATTTCACCGTTGTTAAGGATTAAAAGGTTACCATTTTTATTGCTGATAATAGACGCTTTTTTTGCATAGTAAAAAAGATCAATTTTGGGGTCGCGTTGATCAGCAATAAAGAGATGATCAATAGTTCCATCTAAATTCCATTTTCCAATTTCTATGTAAAGATTGTCTGTTAATTTTTGGAATTTACCTTCATGAACGAAAAAGTTAACGAGATGAGAATTGGAATTTTCAAGCATATGCCGCATATTAAGATGAGTTTTTGGAGTAACAAAATTTGCTACATAAAAGGATGCACATGATGCAATAATAGCGAGAAAAAGAACTGGTTTTAAAACAGTATGTCTAGGAAAACCAGAGGCACTGATGATGGTGAGCTCTGAGTCTCTATTCATTGTAGAAAGGGTGGCTATAATTGCAATGACTAATGCAAACGGAATGACGAGAAAAATAACAGAAGGGATTAATAAAAGTGAAAAGCAAAAGATTGTTGAGAGTGTTTGTCCACTAGTTGTTAGAAAATTAATTCGCGCAAGAACTTTTATTGTCCAGCTTATGCCTGTTGCTGCAAGCATGACAGCACAAAATAGGATAAAAACACGTTTTAGGATATATAATTCGATAATACGCATAGGGGCTGAATAACATCTTTACTCTTTGATTTAGAAGAAGATATTTTACAATGCCTTAGGTTTTTAAATATAGAAAAAAATAAAAACTTTTCATATTCTGCACACCTTATACGCATTTTCACAAAATTAAATAGTAGCAAGTACTCAAACAATCCAGACCTACAATGTCATCATTGTATTATATTTTCAAGTATAGTGTACAGAAAATTCGAAAGGTAAATCGATAAACATTGTTACTAGTTTTTTTCCTTATAAGATGTACGAAATAAAAGGAGATATTTCAAACTATATTTCTTTATTTTTGAAATATAGGAATTCTGTTGGCTTTTTATGGAGAGATAAGGGTTAGGAGTATGGATATTCTTTTTTATCATTTAAAGCAGTCAATATTAGAAGATATTTTGCCAACGCTTGTAGAACGGGCATTAGATCGTTTTGGTAGAGTAACAATTCAATGTACAAGTAAGGAACAACGAGATTCTATAGATACACGTTTATGGACTTATTCCGATGAAGCTTTTATTGGTCATGGAACTGAATGTGATCAATATCCAAATTTTCAGCCCGTGTTTTTGACTACAGGACAAGAAAATCCAAATAATTCAAAAATACGTTTTCTTACAGAGGGCGCTATTTGCTCAGATATCAGTTTTTATCAACGGCTCGTGGTAATATTTGATGGTCAAAACCATGAAAAATTGAATCTTATCCGTTCTCAGTGGGAAAAATACAAAATGGAAAATCATAATTTAATTTATTGGCGACAGACTGAAGATCGCTGTTGGAAAAAGCTGGTTTAATTTATGTACTATATAATTTTTATTTTTTGTGAGGAAAGGAAGAATCCAATATTTATAAAAAATTGGATGTAATTTTTAGTAAAAAATTGAATGAAATGATGATGGTTATTGACAGGATTTTACTTATTTTATGGGCTGTTATGTTTGCTTTTTTTTGTGTTTCATGGCTGGGCACAACACATATTTTGTCAAGAATATTTCCTATTTCTTATATTGGTAATATTGCAGACATTCTATTTCTTTTTTTAAGCGCCCTGTTTGCTGGAATATTGTGGTTAAGTGTGCCTAAGCCAATACCTTTAAAAATAAAATTAGCGGCATTTTTGCCGCCAATCATTGTATTATTTATTTTTACCATGCTTTAGTTGGATATTTCATCGTCTTTAAATCCAATAAAGCAAATAAGTGAAATAAAAGAAGAAAGAAATAAATAATAGCCGATATAGGACGTATCAAAATTTTGCCTCAAATATTCTGCGATATAAGGTGCAAGTGAGGCTCCTGCTATGCCAGCTAAGTTAAAGGTCACAGAAGATCCAGTGTAACGAATTGCCGTTGGGTATGGTGAAGCCAAAACAGCACCAAGAGGGCTGTATACTATTCCCATGATTGATAAACCAATGACAGACATCAACAGAATTCCTACAACTCCAGAGTTCAAAAAGTAAGGAAATGCAAAAGAATAGATACCTGTAATTATTGTGACAAAAATCATCAAACTTCTGCGTCTAACACGATCGGCAATCCTTCCAGTTATGACGGTAAAAATTCCACAAAAAACGGCACCAACAACTTCTACCTGGAGGGCCTGCTGAAATGATAACCCCAAATGGTTTGTTGAATAACTCAATAAATACGTAGTAACTATATAAAATAAAACAAATGTCGTCATTCCCGCAAACGTTCCGAGAAACAGGATTCTTGGACATTTCAAAAAGACGTCCACTATAGGAGCTTTAACGCGCTCTTTACGTTCAAGAGTTTTTTTGAACTCAACTGTTTCGTGAATTGAAAGACGAACCCATAGCCCGATAATCATCAAGACAACCGAGGCAACAAAGGGAATACGCCACCCCCATGTTAAAAGCTCATCATTATCAAGAAAGTGTAATAGACCCAAATAAACAATGATAGATGAGAACAGACCAATCGGAACCCCTAATTGAGGAAACATCGCATACCAGCCACGCTTCCCTGGGGGAGCATTTTCTGTTGCAAGCAAAACAGCACCTCCCCATTCACCTCCTAATCCCATTCCTTGGCCAATACGACATATCGTCAAAAGGAATGGAGCCCACCAACCAACGGTTTCATAGGTAGGAAGTAAACCAACAATAGCTGTTGATATCCCCATTGTGAGAAGAGCTGCAATGAGTGTCGCTTTTCGTCCAATTTTATCTCCAAAATGTCCAAAGACGACTGATCCAAATGGGCGTGCAAAAAAGGCCGCACCAAATATAAGGAAAGATTGCAAAATAGCGAGCTGATCGTCTTGGGCTGGAAAAAAAACGTAGGGAAATATAAGAGCTGCGGCAGTCCCAAAAACATAAAAATCAAAAAATTCAATTGTTGGACCGATAAGGCTTGCAAATAAAATCCGTGCAGGAGAATTTTTTTTGCTTGTATTTTGTTTTTCTGAGTTTGTAGACATGAAAAAATGTCCCTTTCAGTGTATAACAAATCAAATAATGAAATCAGTATCCTACGAAATGAACACACCAAAATTACAAGAACTTTTTACCAATGTCGAGTCAATGTTCCTATAACCTTAATGCATTAAAACAATTAATAAAATATGATAAACATACAGTGATTGTATAATAAATTCATTTAAATAAAACGCAATAAAAACACTACTCTTGATTAACAATGCATTTCTATAAATCTATAAAATGGCGCGGTCATTTAAAATTTGGTCTCAACTCCTCCTCTCATATAGTATTACATTTTCTATTTGTCTAAAAATCAACTACAGCACTGCAAAGGTGGTATTTAATATCCGAAAAATGTTCAAAAAATGTTTTTATGGATAAAATTAAGACACTTTTCAAGTGTGAAAAATTAATTTTATATTTTTTGTTGTAAATAAACTGAGAGCACGTACACGATATTTTGCTTATAAGATATTAGCATACTTGATGCTTTGCTATACGGTAATCCATAATTCTAAGAGTATAAAACGAGCAACTATGTTGCAGTATTTTGTGTAATTTTTTATTTAAAGCTGTGTGGCGCAAAATGTTCAAATTAAAATAAAGTTTTTTCATTAGTGATCAGAAATTTTAAAAGATTACAAATATAGACAAAACAATGGCTTTGGAAGGGTTCATTTATATCTTTGAAAGTTTTAGTGAGAAGCTCTGAAAAATTAGAAAGGTATTGAAAAGTTGTTGTCGTAATTAATCGAATTATAATGATGGAGTAGAAAGGTTAGCAGAATAGGAAAGGGCTCAAAAAAACATCTAAATTAACCATGCTGATTATTTAGGATAAGAAAGAATGAGAAAAAATTCTTTTTTAAATAGTATTGATCGATATAAGCCTTTGGAAGGATACTATATTTCAAACATAAGATTTTATTTTACTTCATAGTTTTGTTTTTTTGCGATAGATATATACAGTTGTATATAAGATCATTTATAGAACGATGTTTTCAGGAAAAATGGAAAAATTGATCTCTATTGAGGAGCATCTCTCAATTGATAATATGGTTCAGAATGAAAAAATTCTATTTGTATCTTGATTGTCATTAAATAAAAATAACTAATTAGGTATCGCTATTGTACTTTTTGTACACAAAATTAAAGAGTTGATTAACAAGATACGATAGAGAAATTTGACTAGGTCAATAGCAGGTCAAAGAAAATAGTAATAATTCTAGGTTGAAAATAAATGCTGCAGATCTAATTACACTTTGTGCTTGGGGGGGGGAGATATGGTCAATGTAATGTAGGTGTAAATTGGGTTATCTGATGCCTGTAATTAGCAGATGCTTTATGTAGATCGTTAGTGAAAATGAAAGTGAAGTAAAATCTTTTTATCGTTCTTCAGGATATCATGTAAGTAAGGAAATACTTCATGATAGTCTTGATAAGAAAGCAAAAATAGAAAAGCGCACAAAAGATAACATGCCCAGAGGTGGCTTTACTGTGATAAATCCTAACAAAATGTTCATTTTAAAAAATCTAGATAATGACGATACAGTATTTAAAAAGGATCCAGAACTCATCTTCATTAAGGATATAGCAGTTCTACAAGATTTTGTGCTTGGTAATAACGGTAGAGTTCATATTACCAACAATTGTGACACAGGAAAGATGGGGAAATCGGTTAACAATACGGTTATGGATTGCGGACAGACCTATGTCTATGAAAGTGATTTCAGTGAAAATACCAAAGTCGAATATGCTGGAACTAAAAGTGTTAAATCTTTGGAAAACAAAGTTTTTCAAAAAATACTATCGTTTACAAAGGGAGACAACAAAGGATTGAGAATGGAGGGAGAGCAGAAGGAGCTAAAGTTTATCAAGGGGAACAGCTTGTTTTTGGAGAAGGGATTGTTGGTGATAAAAAAACAGTAGTAGTGCTTATAACACTGTAATTTATGGCAAAGATACAACATCTGGACAACAGAAAGTACACAATAAGAGTACAGGAAATCACCATACGGTAATTAATGAACAGCATCAATTTATTACTGATTTATCTGGAAACTCAGGTAAATTTTGGTGGGGGATGGCTTGAGAAGTTTTAAGTTAAATATTTATGCAGAAACACATTATTTGAAAGGACGTAAGAGGAAGCAATCGCTTCAAGATATTTTTGGTATACACTATACTTTTTAAATATACATTTTATTCTCTGATCCACTTCATAAGTATGATTGCTATGCAGGCGAGGTGTTTATCAGTAGAGTTGTGCTTTTTAAAAATGCGTGGACGTAAATATAATCATGCGCTTTCTATAGGTTGTTTCATGTTATTGCAGCTTGTTTCTTTTAAAAAGACACAAGATGATTTTTATTTTTTATAATTGTTAAATAAAGATACTGATATTACAGGAATACATAAAGATATGAAACATAAATAAAACACATTATGATATAATCTAAAGTAAGCTAGCTATATAACCGCGGTATATTTTTCTAATTATTGAACGTGGAGTTTGAATTATGCGGTGTAAATGCAAATTAAGTTTTTCAATATTAATGATTAGTACCAGCTTTGTGCAAGCTGCTGCTGTGGGCTCAGACGAGGCTTTGAACCATTTTCTAAAAAAAATGGAATTTAGTGGAAAGATAGTACAATCAGGTCACGTTCTGATTGTTCCCTTTGTAAGCACTAATACTAAAATTGAAGATGGTGGTGTAGAGATTGTTGAGAACAGTAAATCCTCTGTAAGCTCTACTATTGATCCAGGTGGGAAGCAGATAGTTACGCGTGGTGGAAATGCGATGACAACTTTGATTGATGGGGGTAAACAGTTTGTTTTCGAAGAAAAAGGCTTTATGGGTACAGCATCCAGAAGAAGCAGTGCCTATGATGTTGTTATTCGTGGTAAAGATGGAAAATTAGGACAACAGAATGTGTATGATGGCGGGAATGCATGGAATACTAAAATTATGGGAGGGGGAGAACAAAATCTTTATAAAGGGTATAGACAAGAGGGAGGATATGCATCAAATACTCAAGCCTTTAAAAATGGTCGGCAAAATGTTTTAGCAGGAGGTAGAGCTAGTAGCGTAATTTTAGAGGATGACGCGCTTCAAGTGGTATATCCTGGTGGGTACGTGGAAAATTTGATGATCAAGGATCGGGCAAGTTCGTGGGTATATTTTGGAGCAAAATTAGCTGGAAAAACAGAGGTAAATGGTCATGGGAAGCTTAATTTGTATTTTGGTGATACCACAAGTTATATGACACAAGAAAATCTTTCCATAGACGGACGAAATGATGAGATATTGTTTCTTGTCGGGGCACGAAATGGCAAAGATAGTGCCCAAATGAGTGTTAAAAACTTAGGTGGAGATGGAGGATCTGTTCAATTTTTTTCTGTTCCTTATGATCCACACCATTTTTTGCTTCACATCGAGAATCTTTCAGGGAGACTACATTTTCAACTGAACATTAGTAGCAAAGATAGTCGGAGTGATTATTTGATGATTGATAATGGGAGTGGCAGTCATACGATAAGTGTTCTTGATTCTGGCGCTGAAATTACAGATTTTATCACACGAAGGAGCGATTTCATTACTGAGCTGAATTTGATAACAGAAAAGAGCACTGGAGAAGGAGCAAATTTTACCCTAGCAAATCACTCTGGTAAAGAAACCACTGCGGTTGATGGTGGAACGTATATGTATGAGTTATTGCAGAGAGCAAAGAGTGGTAACGAGAGAATCTGGTATTTGGGTATACGTAGTGATAATCCAAGACGTTCGAACTTACGTCCTCAGCGTGTAACGAAAAAAACTCAAGTATCTTCTTCAGAAGCGCTATCTATTGCGAGTATCGATAGACAAGGGAGGCGCCATGATTCTCTACAGCGACTTGGTAAAAAAATCAAAAACTCAGATCTTTCTTCTTCTTTGCTCACTGAAGAAACTTCTACCAAGCCATCCAACAGGAGGAGACCTCCTCGGCATTTAAGTGAAAGTTCATCGGCTTCTGTTCCATTGTCTTCTGTTTCTCATAGAGACGGAGTGATTATTCCAAATAGCGAAAATCGTTTTTCGGAAAAGATTCGTCTTCCTGTAGTTTCTTTATCTTCTGACAATACGGCTGTTGATAGGATTGATTTGGAAAAAAATAGTCTTGGTTCAGAATCGGAGCAACGATCTGTTTTTTCTTTAGATGCTGTATCTGTTGCAGATAATTTAGATAATCAGGATCATCTTTTCCCATATTTGGAGCAGAATTTTTTTACTACTCCCTCGACCGATGCAGTTTTATCAATGTCAGTAGCTCCAGAGCTTATTTTTAACAGTGAGCTGCAAGCAGTCCGTTCTGGGAGGGGAATTTTAGATAGAAGTAAGAAAAATACAGCGTTGTGGACTCATGCGATTAAAAGTAGGGAGAATACTGCTACAGGTCATACAGATTTTAAGCTTGAGCAAACAGGAATAGTGTTGGGTATTAATGGCTTAAGTGAATTTGCAAATGGAGAATTCTATCTTGGTGGTTTCGGTAGTTATGACAAAGCACGTGTATCCCATGCTCGAGGTGGTACAAGCAGCATTAATATCTATAGTGTTGGAGCTTATGCGACTTATTTTGATCATAGTGGATGGTATGTAGATAATGTTTTTAAGTACAGCCATTATGATAATAATCTTTGTGCTGTTTCAACGAATGGCATATCCATTCAAGGAGATTATAAGCAATGGGCAATGGGAACATCTCTTGAGACAGGCTACCGTTTTAAAACATCACAAAAAAGTTGGTTTCAGCCTTATGCCCAATTAAGTTGGCTAAAAGTTGAAGGCAAGGGAATAAAGCTTTCGAATGATATGACCGGTGATATGAGTCCATCAATTTCACTCCGTAGTGAGCTTGGATTATCTGTGGGTTATGAATTTGGATCTCATGAAAATGCCCCATCTACTGCGTATATTACAGCAGCTTGGTTGCGTGAGAATATCAAGAACAATCATACAACAATTAATAAAAAACATAAATTTATCACGAATTTGTCTGGAAATATAGGAAAATTTGGAATTGGTTTGAGTGGTTTTGTTAGTGACAAATTAAATCTTTATGCTGAAGTCCATTATCTTAAAGGACGCAAAATAAAGCAGTCTCTTCAAGGTATTTTTGGTATGCGTTACAGTTTTTAATCCTGTATTTTGTCTCTGGTGATAAATATACAACCTATAATCAAATTGTATATTTAGAATTTCTCGTAGGACTCTTTTCAAGAGAAAATATACAATTTTTGTCGTAATGAGACATACCTTCATAGGGAGGGTATGTCTTAATTTGTATTGGAACTATTTACAAAACAGAAATTAGGAGAGCAAAATTTTTTTTATTATGCAGAAGCTATTAATATTCTGCTGGTAAATTTATTAGAATATTAGAAGAAATAAAGTACGCTAATTTTTATGATATTTAAACTTGCACTGTTGAATAATTGCATAATTTTAAAAATTGACGTGATTTTTTTATATCATACTTGGCAAAAAGTTCTTCGCTCGCTATAGAACAGCTCGATAACATTGTAAACTGAAATAAAGGTGGTCAAATGACTGTAGAACGTACTTTTTCAATGATTAAGCCGGATGCAACGCGCCGTAATTTGACAGGAGAAATTACAAAAATGCTTGAAGATGCAGGTCTCCGTATTATTGCATCTAAACGCGTGTGGATGAACCAACGCGAGGCTAGAAAATTTTATGCAGTTCATCAGGAGCGCCCATTTTTTAATGAATTAATAGAATTTATGTCTTCTGGACCGACTGTTGTACAGGTTTTGGAGGGCGAAAATGCAATTTCTAAAAATCGTGAAGTAATGGGAGCTACGAATCCCATGGATGCAAAGGAAGGAACAATTCGTAAAGTACATGCTCTGTCTATTAGCGAAAATTCTGTTCATGGATCAGATAGTGCTGAGACTGCGAAAACAGAAATTGCTTTTTGGTTTTCTGATGTGGAAATTGTTGGTTGATAAAAATATATATTTCTATTTGGGGATGGAGAGTCCTAAAATTAGCTATTTTAGGATTTTTCATGGAGTTTTGGTTTTTAAGTGCATTTGAATGCGACTTCTTATAGTATGACATGTTTGAGTCCTGCACGAAAATAATCCCATCCTGTCCATAATGTAAGAAGAGCAGCTATCCAAAGCATGATAATGCCAAATTCTACTGCATGAGGAATAATTTTATTGCCTGCTGGACCCGCTAAGAGAAATATGATAGCGATCATTTGTACGCAGGTTTTCCATTTTGCGAGACGAGAAACAGGAACGCTTACTTTCAATTCAGCTAAGTATTCACGTAATCCTGATACAAGAATTTCTCTGCAAAGAATAATAATAGCTGCCCACAATGTCCAACCAGCGATAGTGCTGTCTGCTGCGAGCAACAGGAGGCATGCAGATACGAGAAGCTTATCTGCAATTGGATCTAACATGCGACCGATGTTAGATGTTTGTTCCCAAATACGAGCAAGATAACCATCAAAAAAGTCTGTGATGGATGCGATTACAAAAATAGAAACTGCAACCCAACGCGTTATATCACTTGACTGCAATCTGCCTTCTAAAAAAAAGCATGCAACAACCATAGGAACTGCAATAATTCGTGCATAAGTTAAAATATTCGGAAAAGAAAAAGTATGATTTTTCATAGAGCTGTTTTTAATTTTTTATGAAGTATGGTATGTCTTACTAACGTAACAAGGCAAAGATTGTGAGACAAGCCTATTTTTTATTAAAATGATTATGAATTTTTTGTGCAGTTATCGCAGAAATTCCAATAACTTTTGTTAAGTCTTCTATAGAAGCGTTGACAATAGCTTTAGTGCTTCCAAAATGACATAATAGTGCACGCTTTCTTTTTGCGCCAATATTTTTTATTTCATCAAGAGGATTTTTAAATATTTCTTTTTTGCGTTTTATCCTATGAGACCCAATTGCAAAACGGTGTGCTTCGTCACGTAGACGTTGCAGAAAATGAAGGATAGGATCACGTTGGGGAAGTGTAAAGGACGTCTCTCCTTTTATAAAAAAACGTTCAAGTCCTGCTCTACGATTAGAGCCTTTAGCTATCCCGACAATTTTGATAAATCTGTCTAATCCTAATTCAGACAATATTGTATGAACACTGTTGATTTGTCCTTCACCTCCATCAATTAATACAAGATCAGGCCAGACTGGAAAAAGATTTCCATCTTCATTTTTTGTTTTATTGTTCTCATCAGGTTTACCATGCATTTTAATGAGGCGTGAAAACCTTCGCATAGCAACTTCTTTCATCATGCCAAAATCATCTCCGGGCGTAATATCAGTTGAGCGAATGTTGAATTTGCGGTACTGATTTTTAATAAATCCCGTTTGACCGACAACAATCATCGCACCAATTGCATTTGTTCCCATGATATGAGAATTATCATAAACTTCTATTCGTTGCGGGATATGAGGAATCTTGAATATTTTTGCGATACCTCGAAGTAAATCTGAATGTATTGTGGTTTCAGCAAGCTTTCGTTCGAGCGCTTCCTGAGCATTTATGTACGCATGATTAACAAGTTTTTTTCTCTCGCCTCGTTTTGGTAAAGAGAGAAACACTTTTCGATTTGCTTTTAGACTGAATGCATCTGTAAGAAGTTGTTTTTCTTCTATATCTTCAGATAAAAGGATCAGTTGAGGGATGGGTTTATCATCGTAAAATTGAGCAAGAAAACTTGCTAAAATTTCGGTATTAGAAAAAGAATGATCTGCTTTAGGGAAGTAAGCTCTGTTTCCCCAATTTTGTCCCATGCGAAAAAAGAATACTTGAATGCAGATTCTTCCTTCTTTTTGTACAATTGCAAATACATCCGCTTCTTTCACTGTATGAGGGTTAATATTCTGATGGCTTTGTATATGAGAGAGAGCAGACAAACGATCACGGTATGATGCTGCTCGTTCAAAATCAAGATTTTTTGCGGCTTCTTGCATAGCTTGAACCATAACATTTTTAACTGATTGGCTTTTTCCAGAAAGAAATTTTTTTGCTTTTTTTACCAGCTCTATATAATCATTATCGCTGATTTTATGAGTACAGGGTGCAGAACATTTTTTAATTTGATGAAGCAAACATGGGCGTGTGCGATTTTCAAGAACTGAATCAGTACAGGTACGTAATAAAAAGGCGCGCTGTAGAGCATTAATTGTTTGTGCAACCGCATGTGAAGAAGCAAAAGGGCCAAAATAATGAGCTTTTCGCGTTTTAGCACCGCGATGCTTATAAAGCGCGGGTGCTCTATTGTCATCAGTAATGATGATGTAGGGAAAGCTCTTATCGTCTCGTAGTAACACATTAAAACGTGGATGCAGTTTTTTTATAAGATTAGCTTCTAAGAGTAGTGCTTCTGTTTCTGTATGAGTAACAACAAATTCCATGTGGTATGTTGCACGAATCATTTGGGTAATACGGTTATTATGTCCCTGTTCACGTCCATAATTCGAAACGCGTTTTTTTAAATTACGAGCTTTTCCGACATAGAGAACATTACCGTTCTCATCAAACATTCGATAAACTCCAGGTTTATTAGGAAGATATTTAACAAATTCGTTTATAAGGTTGGTACCTTTGCATTGGTTTTGATTGTTTTCCTTGTTGACATTTTCCCATGTAATGTTAGAGAGAAAAGGCGTATTTTCTCGTTCATTTTTGAGATAATCTATGCTATTTCTCAAAACCATTCAGTCTCTCCAGAAATGCTTTGTGTTTCCCATACAAAATCTTTTTTTATTGGGTATTCCTAAATTTATATATTTTATTTTATAAATAACGTACAACCCTTGCTAAGGTTTTTTGATTTTAGGTTATTTTCTTTGTAAAAAATTTTAACATAGTATTAAAACATCTTTTTAGTTTGCTAGCTTCATCCATTAAGCGACTTAAAAAATAAGTTTATAATGTTATAGTCTGATGAGAGACGGGTCGTGTCAAAAAAATGATCCGCGCTTCTATTTATTATTCACAACGATGTGTATTTTAAGGTGAGTGTGGTTAAGAGATAAAAAAATCTAACATAACAAATTCTCCTTTTGAATCCATTTATGGACTATTTGTGCATTTTTATCTTGTCCTAGACGAGCTATAAGGAAAGGACTAAGTTTCTTGATTTCTTTTTCAAGAAGATGAGGAGGATTGATAAGAATCATTCCACTTCCACTCATTGTAGGTGATATTGAATTTTTTCGAACGCGCATTTCAAGTTGTAAAATTTTAGGAATTCCTGTGTTACGAAGAGCATGTAGAAAGTTTTTAATTTCTTGGTCATGTTTAACAGGGTACCACAAGGCATAGATGCCACCAGAAAAACGGCGATGTGCTTTCACTAATCCTTCAGTCAGACGGAAAAAATCACCGTTTTTTTCAAAGGGAGGATCAACTAGGACAAATCCACGTTTTTCTTTAGGGGGGAGATGAGAGTTCAAGGAAAGCCAACCATCTAAGTATAGAACTTTCGTTTGATAATCACCAGAGAGGTTTTTTGCTAAGGATGCGTAGTCTTCGCGATGTAGTTCGATAGCAGTTAATCGATCTTGTTTGCGCAATAATTGACGAATAAGAACAGGAGATCCAGGATAAAGTACGATTTCTTTTTTTTCTTTATTGAGTGTGTTAATAACGTCATACCATGGGTAGAGTAGGGTATTCAAATCTTCTGGGATAGGAGATGATAGAATTCGTTGGATACCTTCGCGCCACTCTCCTGTTTTATTCGCTTCTAGGGATGATAAGTCATAAATTCCAGTTCCAGCGTGCGTATCTATAACGCGAAAAGCTTTTTCTTTGCGCTTAAGATACTCCACAATACGGGTGACAATAATGTGTTTAAAAACATCAGCAAAATTGCCAGCATGATAAATATGCCGATAATTCATAAATAAGCTCTTATCTTATATGTGATTTCGTACCATTCTTCTTTAAATTAAACATAAATATAGATTTTGCATTAAAAAAGCGTCCCTTACGCAAGGATAAAAGATAGCGTGATAAAAAATTGAGATATTAACAAAATATGAATGTGACAGATTTGCAGCCATTCTCTGTACTATTTTTGTGTATACGCGTCTGTGTATTCTAATTGTATAATTATCAAGAGTTATCACTAATTACTTGAGTTTTTATCATCCTTTATATTGGATGAAGGTTTTAGCAAACTGCTATGACAACTGAGTATTAAAATGCTAAATTTAAATTAGCATCAAAAATAAAAGTTATTGATATTTTTGCTCTTTTTTATGGTGTACAGCTTCTAAATATCTGATATTTAAGTTTTTTGATAAAAACACATTGTTATATATATACACAAACGTTTTTATATGTATATATGAGTTAATACATGTCAGCATACTACATTATTTTGAATAAATAATCTCGATTCTACACTTACTGTCTAGAAAATAAAAGAAAATACCCTTAATAGAAGTTTATATCTTGTGCGATAATAAACTAATGTAAACGATGCGAATAAGGAATTTCAATGCTTGATATTAAGTGGATTCGTGAAAACCCGGAAAAATTAGATGAGGCGCTAGCGAATAGAGGTATTGAGCCGCGAGCTAAAATGCTAATAGACATTGATCTGGAGCGCAGATTGCATGTTGCGAAAGTTCAGTCTGCTCAGGAGCGTCGTAATGCGGCTTCAAAAGAAATAAGGAAGGCTTTATCTGAATGTGATCAAAAAATGGTTCAACGCATTAAAGCTGAAGTTGAAGAAATTAAAGTCTTTCTTTCTTCTGCCACAGCAAAAGAAAAGCGGTTGACTGAGGATTTGGAAAAGGCTCTTTCAGAAATTCCCAATATTCCATTAGCCGATGTTCCAAGGGGAAAGGATGAAAATGATAACGTTGTTATTAGACATTTTGGTACTGTTCCGGTATTTGACTTTGTACCAAAGGAACATTTTGATCTTGGTCAAGATCTAAAGCAGATGGATTTTGAGAAAGCAAGCCATTTATCAGGTGCAAGATTTACAGTTCTTTCAGGAAAACTAGCACGTCTTGAACGCGCATTAGGTCAATTTATGCTTGATGTACATGTTGAGGAGCATGGTTATACTGAGGTTTCTGTTCCTCTTCTTGTTCGTGGTGAAACTGTTTATGGTGTAGCTCAGTTGCCAAAATTTGCTGACGATCTTTTTCGAACTATAGATGATCGATGGCTTATTTCTACAGCGGAGGTTCCTCTAACAAATTTGGTCAGTAACGAAATTCTTGCGGTATCAGATTTGCCACTGAGATTTTCTTCTTTAACCCCATGTTTTCGTTCTGAGGCAGGTGCAGCAGGACGTGATAATCGTGGTATGTTTCGTCAACATCAGTTTTGGAAAGTTGAAATGGTATCAATTACCACTGAAGAGCAGTCTTTAACTGAGCTAGAGCGTATGACGGAGTGCGCAGAAGATATATTAAAACGGCTTAACTTGCCATTTCGTACAGTACTTCTTTCTACTGGTGATATGGGCTTTGCTGCGCAAAAAACTTATGATATCGAGGTTTGGCTTCCTGGTCAGAGATGCTATCGTGAAATTTCCAGTTGTTCATTCTGTGGAGATTTTCAAGGGAGACGTATGAATTCTCGGTATCGTAAAGAAAATGATAAAACATTACATTTTATTCACAGTCTTAATGGTTCTGGCACAGCCGTTGGTCGTTGTCTTATTGCTATTTTGGAAAATTATCAGCAGTCTGATGGTTCGATTATTGTTCCAGATGTTTTACAGCCCTATATGAGGGGCATGCGTTGTATTACTGCTTAGTTTCAGAAGGAATACCAATCTACGTTGATTATCGATGGATAGTGTGATGAAGATGTAGAGTTTTTTCATTTTAAAAATGTTTTATGTGTGCAATGAGATATTTATTCCATTGAAGGTCGGATGACACTATGGGGAAGAAAGATATTTTACGATTTCATGAAGAATTGGCAGGGCTTGTGATCAAAATGCGCAGCAAAGGAATCGATGATGTTCGTTTTTTTGCAGCATTTGAAAAAATTCCACGTCAACAATTTGTTTCTTTTCCATGGTTTGATTGTGCTTATGATAATAAGATTATTCCGATTGAATGTGGCGAATATATAGAACGCTTGGAAGAACAACTTTTGATTCTTTCTTCATTATCGCTGAAGAAAAAACATCGTGTTTTAGAAATTGGCACGGGTTCTGGATTTTGTACCGCTCTTATGGCGTGTCTTAGTGGTCGTGTAACAACGATTGATCGTTATAAAACACTTATTAATTTAGCAAGACAAAAATTTCAAACTTTGGGAATCGAAAATATAGTTATTCATCAAATTGATGGAAGTCGTACCATTGCAGACTTTGGATCATTTGATCGTATTTTAATTTGGCCATCACGTCCTGATGAGCCAAAAGGTTTTTTAGAACTTTTGGCTGAAAATGGAATTCTTATTCAAGCTATAGGGCCAGATGACGGTGTACAAATGGTTACACGTTATACAAAAATTGGCAGTAAAGTTGAGCGATCAGAAATGTTTCAAGTACGATACCAACCTTTCATTGAGGGTATTGCGGAAGTGCTGTGATTTCTTGATTAAATAGTGATGAGCAAAATATTTCTCTTCAGTTGATAATAAATTCATTTTGATCTTATTCTTAGAATATTTATGAGTAAAATACCTTATTTTAACTCTTATGTAATATTCAGGGGCTTTAATGGGAAAAGTTGGGTATTGGTGAGTGGGCAAAACTATGTATTTAAAAGTTTTGGGTAGTGTTTTTCGTCGTAATTTTTGTGAAATATCTTTTTTAGCGATAACAGTGGTGCTTGTTGGATGTGGTTCTGGTACTGAGCGTTTTTCCGGTATATTTTCTAATCATGCGGTCTCTAATTGGGAAAATACTTCTGCAACTATATCTGCAGGTTCGCAAATTTCACCATATAGCGGTAACGGTACGATACAAAGTACAGAGCTGCCACCTATAGAATCAAGCAATGATTCATTAGACCATAATAATGTTCCATATAGTTCTCCAAGATACGGTGTGGATTCTTCTTCTAATAAAAGAATCATGGGAGCACCACCACGAAGACTTGGAACACTTTCTCGTTCACAAATAAATGCCTCTTCTGTCTTTCACAGGAATTCTTACGTTGTCCAAAGTGGGGATACGCTGTCAAGCATTTCTCAACAAATAGGAGTCAACGTTGATACGTTAAAATTAGCAAATGGTATCAATGATAATTCTATTTATATTGGCCAAATACTCACGATTCCAACGCATCATGCGGCAGAGTACTCAAGTGTTCAAAAGAATAATTTAGTTTCATCAAAAACAAAACCTTCGTTTCAGTCATCAGTTACGTCTTCCGTACAACATAAAAAAATTACCCCTGTGTATAAAGAGCCCGTAATAACCACACATTCTACAAGAATTGATAAACTTGATGCGGAGCAGAAATTTTTAAAATCTAAGAAGAGGGTACCATCAAATCATGAATCTAGGTTAGGTACAGATAGAAATACAGACAACGCCATTACCCCGCAGGCTACAGGAATTTCTAAGATGCGTTGGCCAGTTCGAGGACGTTTACTAAGCCAATTTGGACAAAAGAAAGGTACAGCGGTTAATAGAGGAATAGACATAGCTGCACCTGAAGGATCATCAGTGAAGGCAGCGGAAAATGGTATCGTTATCTACGCTAGTGATGGACTAAAGGAACTTGGGAATGTTGTTATGATTCGACATGAAGATAATATTATCACCATTTATGGATACAACAGTCAGATTGTTGTCAATAAGGGGCAAAGGGTACGGCGCGGTGACGAGATTGCTAAGTCCGGTATTTCAGGGAATGTTAAAACTCCACGTGTTTATTTTGAGATACGTAAAAATTCTGTGCCTGTAAGTCCTATAGAGTATTTAGAAAATTAATTGATAATGCCCTATTTAAGAAAATTATCCTATGTGAATTTTAGGGGAAACAATCAATTTAATATAGCTTAAATAACGTTTAAATGGAAAGGCTTGACAAATTTTAAAAGAGAATGATTAATTGGTTTAATTATGAAGAGATGAGATTATTTTTCATTATCTATTTTTAATTTAACGAAAATACTCATATTTTTCAGATAAATCTGAAAAAGGAAAAATAAATCTGTTAAAATTTTTGTTCATTACCTTCTGCCTGTGAGGGGTTTATTGCCTTTTAATGTGATTATGATTACGTTGTTTAGTTGTTGTTGTACATAGTGCTTTAAAGTAAGCTTTTTTGATTTAAAGGCCTACTTCAGTAAAAGCGAAAAATACCTGAAATTTAATCTATAGGAGATAAAAATGTTTGTTACCAACGCTTATGCTCAAGCTGCGGGCGGTGTTTCTAGTGGAACCTCAATTATTACTTTTCTTCCATTTATTCTAATTTTTGGAATTATGTATTTTTTTATCATTCGGCCTCAGCGTGCGCAGATGAAAAAGAGACAAGAAATGCTTAATGCTGTGCGTCGTGGCGACACGGTTATAACCGGAGGGGGGGTTATTGGTAAGGTTACGAAAGTTTATGATGATCGTGGAGAGCTAGAAGTTGAAATTAGTGATAACATACGCATCCGTGTTCTGCGCTCAACATTATCTGATGTGCGTGTTAAAGGGGAACCAGTTCCAGAAGAAAAATTAAAACTTGATGTTAAAACAAAAGAATCACCAAAGTCTAAAACTAAAGCTAAGTCTGTAGCAAAGGAAAATGCGAGCACATCTACAAAGAAAAAAACTGCAACAAAAGAGGGGAATTTAAAAAATAATTAAATTCTTTTACAATTAGCTTTTATTTTATAAAGGGGGTGGCTTTTTATGTAAAAGCCATTTCATTATGTAAATTGTTTCATAGTTTATAGAATGTACGACGTTTCTTTGCATAGAGTTGTTTCATTTGCAAGGTATTGGAGTGTTTGTACTTTTTAGAAAATATAGTTGTTTTATGTGATATAAGATTATTTTTTAAAGCGAATGGGATTAAAATAATTTTCCTTCATTGAATAAACGGATTTGGATAGATACTGTCTTTACGTCTTTAAAGCATCTTTTGTGTCTTGTTTTGTTTGTTGTTTTATCAGGATAGTTTTTAGTTATCAAAAATTACAATAAACATTGTTATGCAGATGTTTATTTATATATCAATATGAAATGTTGATTATTTGCTAATTTTCGGAAATGGAAGAAAGATGTAATTTTTGTTTTTAATAAAGGATAATTTACTTATGTTTCAGGCAATTCAAATTCGTGAGGCTCATTTCCCAAGACGAGAACCCATTGACTCTTATGGGAATGGTGGTTTTCGTTTTGCTGATATGTCTCATAGGGGATCCATTATTTGTGTTCCATCAGGTATTTATGGAATTAATATGGTCGGTCCTGTTCCTACTCAAGAGGATATATCTCGTGTTTTAGACGAGGCAGACAAAATTGAGATTTTATTAGTTGGTACTGGAGTTAAGTTATTACGGTTGCCAGAAGAATTACGAGCACTTTTATGGGAGAAACATATTTCATCAGATACAATGAGCACAGGTGCAGCAGTCCGTACATTTAATGTTCTTTTAGCTGAAGATCGTGCTGTTGCTGCATTATTGTTTGCTGTAGAATAATGTACTGCAATGAAAATTATAAATACTAGCCTAATAAATATAAGACAATAATTTCATTATTGATTTTATTACTTTTTTATGTTGCAAACCTTCATTCCTAGGTTAACAAAAAATCTTAACTTTAAGATTTTTCCTATATAATTATTGATATATTATTCAGAATATTGAAGTATCCACATGGAATGATACTAATCTTTTGTGACCAGAAAAACAGAGGGGTATTTGTTTAAATTAAAATACCCTTCATATTTTTAATATAATCAATATAGTCAGAAATTTTCATTCTCATTTATCGACAAGATTTTTTACATTTTAAAAGAGAATTTTTCCTTTAAATATCATCTCAATTACAATTATTGCCATCTGACACGTTGTGATCGTGTTATAGATAAAATGAGGTAAAATAGGGGAACAGCAATCTGCCAAAATCTAAAATTTTTGTTCATTGTTCAACTCCTTTCACCTATTAATAGTGTTTTTATCTTTTTGTTCAGATAGTAAACCAATGTTGACGGTAAGCATAAAAGAACATAATTCAGAAATAAAAGGCAAAAAATTTCATTTTAGATCAAGTTCTTTGATAAATTAGTTTCATAGTTTACTAAAGATTTAGGTTATGATTTGGCAGCTACCATTTCAGTACAAATGCGTATAAGTGAGCGTACTATTCCTACTATAGCAGTTATTAAACTGGATCCATGTTTGAATAAGTCATGGAAATGTTCTGGAGAAACTCTAAAAAAAGGAATGTGCGTAACAACTTTATGTACTGAAGCGCTAACCTCTTTGTTGAATTTCAAATTCATTGTAGAAGAAGAAAGAATGGCAACAGCAGGTGTTGGTTCTTTAACCTCAATACGATCAAATGCATGTGCTCCAAATGTTACACTACAACAAATTGCACAGATCCCAATAAGATATTTCATATTCATGATTTTCTCCTAATGTTATATTATACACAAAAAGTATTATATATAAATTCGTTTCGAATAGATATTGTAAAAATACAACAAACACAAAAAAAACAAAAAATATTCATAATTTGAGACATTTTATCATACATTTACTGTGAACAAATGGAAGATAAACTTGAAATTTTGTTTATTTATTGAGCATATCTTGAAATAAATTTACAATTTTTATTAAAATATTCTATTTTGATAAAATGTTGTAGAGTAAAATTTAATTCAAATAGATATTTTAAATATAATTAAAGAAAATATTGTTCTTTTAATGTGTAATTGAATAAACAATATATGTATATATATTGATATCATCAATAATAATATTATATAAATTTAAACAATATTATTATGTAGTTTTATAAAAAAGAACTGTAGCAGGTATTTCATCTTTTTTATAGAATTTTCAGAAGTTGAGCAGAGGATTTTTAGGGAAGTGATTTTCTAATTTTTTTGCAATGCTATTTTAAAAATATGTAGAACAAAATTTGTGTATGATCGCGGTATTCATCAAGTGGGAAATTAGACAAATACCATATTTATTTACAGTTTTAAAAAACCGTACGCGGAATCCTTTTATCTATTTTTTATAAAATTATTCTTTCTCCAGTAAACCTATAAAGAGCGTTGTAGATGCCATTTACACCTTTTTAAAAGATATAACCTTTATCAGAATCCATGATAATATGAATATAATTGTAATTATGGATAAACAACCCAAACTAAAGTATTTTACTCTAATTTACTGATTACATGCAATAAAACTCAATTTAACTATGGAATTTTAAAATTGCTTATTTTACTTTTTATTTTGTACGCTCATCTATAGCAATATATTCACGTTTTGTATAACCTGTGTAAAGTTGTCGTGGTCGACCAATTTTTTGTGCAGAATCCTCAATCATTTCTTTCCATTGTGCAATCCATCCGATACTACGTGCTAATGCAAAGAGAACAGTAAACATTTCAACTGGAAAACCCAGAGCTTTCAATGTAATTCCAGAATAAAAATCAACATTAGGGTAAAGTTTTTTTTCAATAAAGTATTCATCATTTAGAGCAATTTTTTCAAGCTCTACAGCAATGTCAAGAAGTGGATCATCTTGAACATTTAGTTCTTTTAAAACTTCATGGCACGTTTGTTGCATGATTTTTGCCCGTGGATCATAATTTTTATAGACTCGATGACCAAATCCCATAAGACGAAAAGGATCATTTTTATCTTTTGCACGTGCAATGAATTCAGGAATTTTTTCAACAGAACCTATGTTTTGTAACATTTTAAGACATGCTTCATTAGCTCCACCGTGAGCTGGTCCCCAAAGGCATGCTACACCTGCGGCAATACATGCAAATGGATTAGCACCAGATGATCCTGCAAGACGTACAGTAGACGTCGAAGCATTTTGTTCATGGTCGGCATGAAGAATAAATATTCGATCCATAGCTCGAGCAAGAACTGGACTTATTTTGTATTCTTCGCAAGGAACAGAAAAGCACATGTGAAGAAAATTCTCAGCGTAACTGAGATTGTTACGCGGATAAACAAATGGTTGTCCAATACTATGTTTATAAGCCATAGCAGCAAGGGTCGGAACTTTTGAAATGAGACGAATAGAAGCGATCATTCTCTGTTTTTGATCTGTGATGTCAATCGAATCATGGTAAAATGCAGACATGGCTCCAAGACATGCAACCATAACAGCCATAGGATGGAAGTCGCGATGAAATCCATTAAAGAAGCGTGCAAATTGCTCATTTACCATCATGTGTTGAATAATACGATAATCAAAATCAGCTTTTTCTTGCTTTGTTGGCAGTTCACCATAAAGCAAAAGGTAGCAACTTTCTAAAAAATCTCCCTTTTCAGCCAATTGGTCAATAGGATAACCACGATAAAGTAATACTCCTTTATCACCATCAATATAAGTTATTTTTGATTCACAAGAAGCGGTAGAGGTAAAACCTGGATCGTAAGTAAAAGCACCTATTTCTTTGTAGAGAGAAGCAATTTCAATCACATTAGGGCCAATAGTGCTTTCACGAATTGGTAATTCTATTTTTTTATCGTTCACAGTAATATGTGCTTTATTGACAGACATTAAATATTCCTTTCAGATCCTTTATCCCTAAAACAAGTACTGCTATCTCAGATAGGAATATGGAGAATTGAATTTTCCTCTACCTATACTGGTGTAGATTTACTCTAAAAGTTAGATCATGCAATCTAAAAACATTTTTTTGCAGTTTTACAAAATTAGGCACACCGATAATATGTTATATCAACATACGATTGTATTTAGTTGATCATGAATGCGGCTAAGAGATTCGTTTCGGCCCAATAATACGAGAACATCAAAAAGTCCTGGTGATGTTGTACGTCCTGTAAGAGCCACACGAAGCGGTTGGGCAACAGTTCCAAATTTAAATTTTTTTGTTTCTGCATAATATCGAAGAGTCTCATCTAGAGTTTTTATATCCCAATCATGGCATGCTTTTAAAGCGAAATAAATACCTTCTAGGATGGTTCTTCCACTTTTATCTAAAAGTGTTCTTGCTTTTTCATCAAGAATCAATGGCCGTTGATTCAAAATAAAAGAGGCATTATCAATGAGTTCACATAGTGTTTTTGAACGTTCTTTTAAATGTGGTATAGCTGATAAAAATTGAGAACGGCGTTTCTCATCCAAATTTTTAAGCATTTCCAATCCATTATCAATTTCTGGCAAAATATTAAGAGCAGCATCAAAAAGGTATTTATCACTACTTGCTCGCATATAATGCCCGTTTATAGAATCTAATTTTTTTAGATCAAAACGAGCGGCACCTTTGTTAATATCATCAATATCAAACCAAGAAATCATATCTTCAATCGAAATCAATTCATAATCACCATGACTCCACCCTAAACGAACGAGGTAATTTCGCAAAGCGGCGGGGAGATATCCCATTGTTCTATAGGCATCGATTCCCAGTGCACCATGGCGTTTTGATAATTTTGCTCCGTTTTCACCATGAATGAGTGGAATATGCGCCATGATTGGAACTTCCCATCCCATAGCATTAAAAATGACTGTTTGGCGAGCTGCATTTGTAAGATGATCATCACCACGTATAATATGCGTTATGCCCATATCATGATCGTCAACAACAACAGAATGCATGTAGGTTGGAGATTCATCGGAACGCAAAATAATAAAATCGTCTAAATCTTTATTTGGGAAGCGGATATCACCTTGAACGCGGTCATGCAAAACTGTTTCTCCATCTTGCGGTGCTTTGATGCGAATGACAGGTTTGATTCCCCGAGGAGCTTTAGAAATATCACGATCACGCCAGCGTCCATCATAACGTGGTGGACGACCTTCTGCGCGGGCAGTCTTACGCATTTCAGCCAATTCTTCATGTGAGGCATAGCAGTAATAGGCCTTGCCATCTTTTACCAATTTTTTGGCAATTTGACGATGACGTTCCGCTCGTTTAAATTGAGAAATAGGATCACCATCATAATCAATCCCCATCCAGTGTAAACCATCTATGATTGCTTTTACGGCTTTTTCTGTTGAGCGTTGTCGATCCGTGTCTTCAATACGCAGAAGCATTTTGCCACCAGTATGCTTTGCATAAAGCCAGTTAAAGAGAGCAGTTCGGGCACCTCCAATATGAAGGAAACCTGTAGGTGAAGGGGCGAAACGGGTAATAACAGACACGGATATTTTCCTCTGGATTAGGATATTAGTATTTGTAGAACTTTATAAAAGTGTCATGTTAGCATAGGTAATAAGCTATGCAACAGATGCACTACAAGTAAAGTGGGGAGAAAATGTCAAATCAGAGCAAAGTTTGTGAAAATCTATCACAAAAAAAAATTCCAAAAAGAAAAAAAATAAATTTTATCTGGTATAGTCCTTTCTATATCTTTGAGTATACAAAAAATACATGTGGTAATGAACTAAAAAGAAATTCATTCACGCTTTTTGAAAAAATAAGATTTTTTTTCTGTAAATGGTTTGTGGATTGCGTAAACAAAGAGATTGTTTCTGGTCTTTTCTTTTCATTGATTTTAGTATTTTTTTCAGTAGGCATTATCTTTTATTTCCGTTTAAGTCGAGAACCAAGCTATGAACAATTTATCATATTGATTGGCATATTTATCGGATTATCGTACGTTTTGCGCTTTTATTGGAGAATATGGCTTATAACAGGATTTTTGTTTTGTATTATCTTAGGCGCTTTAGTTGCAAAAATAGAAACATGGCGTATGTCTACGCCAATGCTGAGCGGTGAGATTATTACAACATTAACAGGAAGAATCGCTTCTATCGATTCAATGCCAAGAGGAAAAGGATATCGTTTAAACGTAGATGTTTTGAGTACAAAGAATCCGGTATTAAATCATGAGCCTAAACGGGTTCGTTTAATAGCAAGGTTTTTACCACCTAAATTAGTTGTTGGTGATGGATTATTGGGAAAAGTCAAAATTCGCGCATTATCTGGGTCAGTATATCCTGGAGGTTATGATTTTAGTTTTCATAGTTATTTTAAAGGGATTGGTGCCCAAGGGATTTATTTAGGAAATCCAATTAAGATATCAGTTCCGCAATCCAATACCATCTTAGATACAATTTTACAAAAAATTGAAAATTTACGAATGAAAATGACCAAAAGGATTGAGATGGCGATTGGCGGTGAAAAGGGGAGTGTTGCATCTGCTCTCATAACAGGACAACGGGGGAGTATTACAAACGATACAAATGAAGCGCTACGCGTAGCTGGATTATCACACATTTTATCAATATCAGGTTTGCATATGGCGCTATTGAGCAGTATGATCCTCTTTAGTATTCGGGGAATTCTAGCTTTTTTTCCATTTTTTTCATCGTATTATTCTGCTAAAAAAATTGCTGCCATTGCTGCATTAATGACCACCTTTTTTTACTTGATATTGTCTGGAGCAGCCGTGTCAGCTAGAAGAAGTTTCGTGATGATTGCTGTTATGTTGATTGCTGTATTATGCAATCGCTCTGCTTTAACAATGCGTAATTTCGCGATTGCAGGTCTAATAACTTTAACTGTTTCCCCGCACGAAATATTAGGTCCTAGTTTCCAAATGTCCTTCTCTGCAACCGCAGCATTGATTGCTTTTTTTGATTGGTGGAAAAGAATCTTATCTTTTCGACGTCAAAAAACAACGCCATCTTATGTTTGTGGCAAGGTAATTCAATTTATTTTTTTATCAGTTAGCTCAACATGCATATCTTCTTTTGTTGCAGGTGCTGCTAGTGGGATTTATGCTGCTTATCATTTTTCTAATATTGCACTTCTTGGCACTATAAGTAATGCTCTTGCTTTACCCATTATATCTCTTCTTATCGTACCATTTGGATTAACAGCAGCGTTTGTAATGCTTGTAGATCTTGAATGGTTTCCTTTACAAATTATGGGCTTTGGTATTGATCTTGTGATAAAAATATCTCATGCTGTAAAAGCTATTTCTCCTATTTTAAACTTTGGGTTTATACCACCATCTGCATTAATTTTATTTAGTATAGGTTTGGTTGGTCTGACTTTTTTTAAAACACCTATTAGATTCTTTTTTAGTTTCTTTATTTTTATTAGTTTTTGTATTTGCATGATGTACTCATCTGTACAATTAATTATAGCAAATGATATGAATTTTGTGGGTGTAGTAAATAAAAAAAAATTATATACTGATCGTTATCGTATCCCTAAGTTTACGAAGTCCATATTGGAAAAATCATTTCGTGTAGATGAGACAATCAAGCCAACAAAATATGGTCCTTCATTGCGTGAGCAATTCATTTGTGATAATCATGCTTGTACATCCACATTAGAAAACGGCTTAAAAGTGGTTGTTTTATATAAAGAGATGGATCAATGTGTAGAAGCAGATATAATGATTAAGGCATTTATAACAAGCAATCAAACATGTCAAAAGAATCCAAAAATAACATTTACACTTCAACAATTGTTATCCAGAGGAAGTGTTATGATGACTAAAAGTGGGGATATCATTTGGTCTTCTGCGGGATTTTATAGACCGTGGAATATGCACAAGAGGTATTCACGAAAATTGCACAGCTTGCTACGTTCTTCATACAATTTAAATGCATAAATACAAATAAAATAAGGGACACAAATATATTTTATTTCATTATGCTGTGATATCTTATTTTACCACGCTGTGGGCAATTAACTTTATTTAGACATGACAAACTGTTAATTACTTTATTATCATTATATGTCTCTGTTGCAATCAGCACTTTTCAGTCAGAAAGTAGAGAGAAGACCTATAACAAATTGAAGTAATAGAAAATTTGTATTGGGTATTGCTGATTTGTAAAAGGATAAGGTGTTAATGAACGTTCAAGAATTAAAAAAAATAGCGGCTACTCAGGCGCTTGAGTATGTTCAAGACAATATGCGTCTTGGCATAGGAACTGGTTCTACAGTTAATGAATTCATCCAGCTTCTTGGCAAGCGTGTTGCGGATGGTCTTCATGTGACATGTGTCACTACTTCGAGGCATTCTGAGCATTTATGTCAGAGATTTAAAGTTCCTGTCACTACTTTAGAGCAAGTACCTGAACTTGATCTTGATATTGATGGAGCAGATGAAATCAGTCCAGATATGACTCTCATTAAGGGAGGAGGAGGAGCATTGTTGCATGAAAAAATTGTAGCAGCAGCATCTCGTACTATGGTTGTAATAGCGGATGAAACGAAAATAGTAAAAACGCTTGGCGCTTCAGCACTGCCAATTGAAATTAATCCATTTGGTGTACGTGCTACGCGTAAGGCTATCGAAAAGGTAGCTAATGATTTAGGACTTTCTGGAGAAGTTATCTTACGAATGAATGGAGAAAATCCTTTTGAAACAGACGGTGGTCATTTCATTCTTGATGCATTTTGGGGATGTATTTTGCAACCAAAATCGTTATCAGATGCACTTTACACAATTCCTGGTGTTGTTGAACATGGGCTTTTTTTAGGATTAGCTTCGCGTGCCATTGTAGCAATGGCAGATGGCCAAATAAAAATTTTATAGCTATCTAATTTAAAAAAGACAGTCTACATACCCATGGTCTTACATAGCAAAGTTAATAGTTTTGTACAGCAAATTTGCATGATAAAAGGGGGAATTAAAAAGTTTAAATAGAACAACAAATTTGAATCGCAACTAACTATCAGGATAATTATTAAATGGAAAAAATATTCTCTCTTCAGCGTTGTACAGCATGGCTTAGCATAATTTTCGTCTTGATTATGAACATTGGAATAATTAACGCACAAGGCGTGGGTGATAAGCATTTAACTTCAGCTAAAAAATCTATCAAGGCTCTTCGTGCAACTGACCAATTTGATAATTTTTTACCGACTGCAGCACGTGATCTCAAAAATGAATTGACGGGGGATGATCCAAATTTGGCATCTGCTATTTCTGAAATTGTCGATAAGCAAGCACTTGCTTTAGCTAAACGGCGTTCAGATTTAGAAAAAGAAATTGCTCATGTGTACGCAAAATATTTTACTCGGGAGGAGCTTGATGCAATTGCAGCATTTTATAGCTCTGATACTGGTAAAAAATTTTTGACAGAAGCTCCAAATATTGCGCGTGACTCTTATTCTATATTTGAGACATGGCGTTCTTCTATTATGCAGGATTTGGTAAAAAACGTGAAAAATGATATGTCTGAAACGCTTCGTTTGGGTAAATCTTCTTCTCCTTCGGAATCTAGTTCCTTAGGAAAATTAAAATAGTCTTTTTGTTATCATCATAGTGCTAATGACTCATTTCTTCTTTAAGACGGCGGGTTTCCCTCCGTTTTGAAGAAGGTTGTAGCTTTTAACATTACCGTTTTTATATAAAGTATTATACTTGTGTATTTAGAGATTTCTATTTGTTAATGAGTGTGGCAGTTTATTACTACAGATGTTGTATAAAAAGGAATAATTTGTGGGATCTTTTGACTTTGATTTATTTGTTATTGGGGGTGGTTCTGGCGGAGTGCGTGCTGCGCGTCTTGCTGGGGGGCTTGGTAAGCGCGTTGCTATAGCGGAAGAGTATCGAATAGGAGGAACTTGTGTTATTCGTGGTTGCGTTCCAAAAAAGCTCTATGTTTATGCATCACAATATTCTCAAGAGTTTATGAAGAGTACTGGTTTTGGGTGGGAACATACGACTCCAATTTTTCATTGGGAAAAATTAGTTAGAGCTAAAAATAAAGAAATATCAAGATTAGAGGAGTTGTATCGTGAAGGGTTAAAAAATAATAATGTTCACATCTACGAAAGTCGCGCCGTGTTTGTAGATGATCACACACTAGAGCTTGTTGCGACGGGTGAAAGAGTAACGGCTGAAAAAATTTTAATCGCGACTGGCGCAAAGACTGCACCAAATACCACTATCAAAGGTGGTGATTTATGCCTTACTTCGAGTGAAGCATTCGATCTTAAAAAATTACCAAAATCAATAATAATTATTGGTGGTGGATATATTGGTGTTGAATTTGCTAATATTTTTCATGAATTAGGTGTAAAAACAACTTTACTCCACAGAGGAGATTTGATTCTTCGTGGCTTTGATTATGATTTGCGACAGTTGCTTAGTAATTCAATGATTGAAAAGGGAATTTCTATTATTTATGGAGTAACAGCTTCTCAGATTAAAGTCGCCGGTGATGGTTATAATGTTATCTTATCTAGCGGAAATATTATTAATACTGATCAGATTATGTCTGCGGTTGGACGTGTACCAAATACAATTGGTTTAGGACTTAAACGTGCAGGAGTTGAGTTGAATGAATTTGGTGCGGTTGTTGTTGATGAAAGACTAACAACAAATGTACCTCATATTTGGGCTGTTGGTGACGTAACAGGCCATATACAATTAACACCTGTTGCTATCCATGATGCAATATGCTTTGTTAAAACCGCATTTGAGAATATCTCCAGTGTGCCTGATTATAATTTAATTTCAACGGCGGTTTTTTCACAACCAGAGATTGGAACGGTTGGTTTTTCAGAAGAAGAAGCAGCACGTCGTTATAAATATCTTGAAATTTATCGCACTGTTTTTCGGCCTATGCGTAATGTTTTATCTGGTAGTTCAGAGAAGATGTTTATGAAATTGGTTGTAAATGGTGAAAGTCGTATTGTTGTTGGTGCTCATATATTAGGAGAAGGTGCTGGTGAGATGGCTCAGCTTATTGGAATATCGCTTAAAGGAAAATTAAGAAAGGATGTATTCGATGAAACTATGGCGGTACATCCAACTATGGCTGAAGAATTGGTAACTATGTATCAGCCAAGTTATACATACAAAAACGGAGAAAAAGTAGAAAATTGAACAGTAAGTTTTGTAGTAAATAAAAACGCTCTTTGTGGTACATAATTATCAAACAGAGTTCTGGAGAAAATATAATGATAAAAAAATGGGCACCTGACTCTTGGAGAGCAAAGCTAATTAGGCAAGTTCCAGTTTATCCAGACAAATTTTCGTTAGAGAATGTTGAACGGAAGTTATGTGGTTATCCTCCTTTAGTTTTTGCTGGTGAAGCTCGTGATTTAAAAAATGAATTGGCGGCAGTTGCAGAGGGGCAGGCTTTTTTATTGCAGGGTGGAGATTGTGCAGAAAGTTTTGCAGAACATGAAGCTGATAATATTCGCGATTTTTTTCGTGTGTTTTTGCAAATGGCTATAGTTTTAACTTTTGGAAGTTTTAAGCCTGTTGTTAAAGTTGGTCGTATTGCTGGTCAATTTGCGAAGCCACGTTCTTCTGACATAGAAAGTAAGGAAGGAATTGAGCTTCCTGCTTATCGGGGAGATATTATTAATGGGATCGAATTTAGTAAAGATTCCCGTACTCCTGATCCACAACGAATGTCTATGGCTTACCGTCAATCAGCAGCAACACTCAATCTGTTGCGTGCTTTTTCACAGGGTGGGTATGCTAACTTAGAAAACGTTTATACATGGATGTTAAGCTTTGTTTCGAATAGTCCTCAAGGTGAACGTTATAAGTTGCTAGCAGAACGTATTTCTGAAGCAATTAATTTTATGCGTTCCATAGGAATTACGTCAAAAACAAACTTTTCTTTACGCGAAACGTCTTTTTATACGAGTCATGAAGCACTTTTGCTTTGTTATGAAGAGGCTTTGACACGAATTGATTCGACCTCTGGAGATTGGTATGCAACATCTGGTCATATGTTATGGATTGGTGATCGTACGCGTCAAATTGATCATGCACATGTTGAATATTGTCGTGGTATTAAAAATCCTATTGGATTGAAGTGTGGTCCTTCTATGGAACCTGATGATCTTTTGCGTTTGATTAGTGTTTTAAATCCAGAAAATGAGTCAGGTCGATTAACTCTTATAGTGCGTTTTGGCTACGATAGGATTGAAAATTATCTTCCAAAATTAATTCGTTCAGTTAAAAAAGAGGATCATAAAGTTATATGGTCATGCGATCCTATGCATGGCAATACGGTTACTGTAAATGGATATAAAACTCGTCCTTTTAATTATATTTTAAAGGAGGTGGAGAAGTTTTTTTCAATACATCATGAGGAGGGAACTTATCCAGGTGGTATTCATATTGAGATGACTGGTCGTAATGTAACTGAGTGTACAGGTGGTGCTCGCGATATTTCTGCAGAAAATTTGTCTGATCGTTATCATACACACTGTGATCCAAGGTTAAATGCAGATCAAGCGTTAGAGTTGGCTTTTCTTGTGGCAGAACTTCTTAAAAAAAATCGCGCTATCAGCCCGTTATCTGCTGTCGTAAATGGTTAAACAGAAGATTATAATAAGCATCTATGTTATTTTAGTATTCATGAGAAAATAGATTAAAAAAAAATTTTTTGATACTAGAAACAAAGCTATGGTTGTTAGATTTGTGTGAGATGATAAAAGAGCTTATGAAAAACGATTTTCGGGTAGCAATTGCTCAGTTAAATCCTGTTGTTGGTGATATTGAAGGAAATTTTTCTCTTGCAGAAATGGCATATCATCAAGCTAAAACAGAAGGGGCTGATCTTGTTTTATTTACGGAGCTTTTCATAAGTGCTTATCCACCAGAAGATCTTGTTCTTAAACCTGTTTTTACAAAAGAGTGTAGAAAGGCTGTTGAAAAATTAGCACAGGTAACAAAAGGAGGTATCGGAATTATAATTGGTGTTCCTTTAAGGTGTGGTGATAGTATCTATAATGGTGCCGTACTTCTTGATAAAGGACAGATAGTTGCTGAGATTTTAAAATTTGATTTGCCAAATTATGCTGAATTTGATGAAAAACGCGTATTTTCTCTTGGTTCGCATCCTGAAATTGTTGTTTATCATGGAATAAAATTAGGAATATTGATTTGCGAAGATATTTGGAATGATTTTTCTATTTGTACGGAACTTGGGAATAAAGGGGCAGAGATTATTCTTGTTCTTAATGGATCTCCTTATAATCGTGGTAAAACACAAGAACGTATTAAAATTGTTCGTGCACAAGCTATCCAGTCTGGCATACCAATTGTTTATGCCAATCAAGTTGGTGGGCAGGATGAGCTAGTTTTTGACGGGGGATCCTTTGCATCAGATGAACGAGGTAAAGTAGTGTGTCAAATGAAACATTTTGAGAGCCATATTGCTTTAATCGGTTGGCAACGACAATATATTGGGTGGGAGTGCATTTCTGGCCCTAAAGAAAATCTTTTTAGTGGTTTAGCAGCCGATTATCAGGCTTGTGTTTTAGGTTTAGGAGATTACGTTAATAAAAATTGTTTTAAGGATGTAGTTATTGGTCTTTCTGGGGGAATTGATTCAGCGCTTTGTGCTGCAATAGCAGTAGATGCTCTTGGTTCTAAGAGGGTGCGTACTGTAATGATGCCTTATCATTATACTTCGCAAGAATCACTGCGGGATGCTGAGGATTGTGCCAATTTTTTAGGATGCCATTATGAAGTAATACCGATTGTGCAAATCGTTGAGGCTTTTTTGAATACAGTATCTCCTTTTTTCATAGGGTTGTTATCTGATGTTACAGAAGAAAATCTCCAAAGTCGTATACGGGGTACTATTTTGATGGCTCTCTCAAATAAGTTTGGTTCAATGGTTGTAACAACAGGGAATAAGTCAGAAATGGCAGTAGGATATGCGACACTTTATGGTGATATGAACGGAGGATTTAATCCTATTAAAGATATTTATAAAATGCAGGTTTATGCATTGGCAGAGTGGCGAAATAAGCATTATTTACAAAACTTTTTGGGTCCAAAAGGAGAGGTAATACCACTTAATATTATAAAGAAAGCGCCTTCCGCAGAACTTCGGAAAAATCAAAAAGATGAAGATTTTCTTCCTCCTTACCCTATTTTAGATGATATCTTGCAATCTCTTGTAGAACATGACATGAGCATTGGCGACATTGTTAAACGTGGGCATTTAAGAGAGACGGTTGAGAAAATTGAACATCTCCTTTATTCAGCTGAATACAAAAGGCGGCAATCTGCACCTGGTGTTAAAATCAGTTCCAAAAATTTTGGTCGTAGCCGTCGTTATCCAATAGTCAATCGTTTCCGTGATAAGAGTTGAGCGTTATTAAATGATAAAAGTTCGTTTTGCCCCATCACCAACAGGCCACATTCATATTGGGAATGCTCGTATGGCATTGTTTAACTGGCTTTATGCGCAGGCGAACAATGGATCATTTATTTTGCGTTACGATGATACCGATCTTGAGCGTTCTAAACAAGAATATGTTGACGGCATTATGGTTGATCTTGCATGGCTCGGTATAAAGCCAGATGAAATTTATTATCAGTCTAAGCGAGTAAATCGATATAATGAAATTGCAGAAACTTTAAAACAGAGTGGTTTGCTTTATCCTTGCTATGAAACGGCAGAGGAATTGGAGCTACGTCGTAAAATCCAACTTTTGCGCAAACGACCTCCGATTTATGGCCGTGAAGCGTTAAAATTGACACAAGAGGATAGGTCAGCCTTAGAATCTCAAGGGCGTAAACCTCATTGGCGTTTTCTTCTTCCTAATTTTGAAGCCAATCCATTCCAGTCAAAGAGAACAGAAATTTATTGGAATGATGTTGTAAAGGGAAAGCAGACAATTGATTTATCTTCCCTTTCAGATCCCGTTTTAATTCGTGAAGATGGGAGCTATCTTTACACATTGCCTTCTGTGACTGATGATATAGACATGGCTATTACACACATTATTCGTGGGGATGATCATATCACTAATACAGGTGTACAGATTGCTCTTTTTGAAGCTCTTCATACAAAACCGCCGATGTTTGCTCATGTTAATTTATTAGCAATGGCTTCAGGAAAAGGGTTTTCAAAACGAAATGATGATCTGTCCGTTCGTTCATTACGTGAAGAGGGAATTGAATCTATAGCTGTTCAATGTCTTTCTGTTTTGATTGGAACTTCAAAAAATGTGCAGCCTTATCCCAATCAGGCAACTCTTTTAGAGCATTTTAGTCTTCAAGATACATCAAAATCGATTGCAAAATTTGATATCACGGATTTGCTTTCTTTAAACAGCCATCTTGTTCATGAATTAACTTATGAAAAAGTTAAAACTCGGTTGAAAAATCTTTCTATTGATGGTGAAGAAGCAGAATATTTTTGGAATGTGATAAGAGGTAACATTGACAAAGTAAATGATGCTGTTTTGTGGTGGAAAATTATTCATGATGATCATAGTGTTTACACAATTGCACTTGAAGATCGTGCATTCGTGCGTCAATCTGTCGATTTATTGCCTAAAGGTGTGTTGAATGATGAAAGCTGGAAAGTGTGGACAACAGCATTAAAAGAAAAAACAGGTCGTAAGGGAAAAGCCTTGTTTATGCCATTGCGTAAAGCTCTTACGGGAATGGATTCTGGCCCAGAAATGGGGCAGTTTTTACAACTTTTGGGACGTGAAAAAATAATACAAAGATTAAGTAGTCAAGTAGAGGAAAAATTATAAAGTTTACTCGCCTTTTATGTGCACTAGAAAAGCAAAGCTTCAGTTTAAGTGCGGATTTTTATAAGCATAAAAGCTGGAATATCATCTCCAAATCCAAGAGAGGTATTGTTTTTATTTTTACAATGATAGCGTTGTTCCGATGAGTTTTCCTTATTAGTTTTATTACAATCTTCTTTTTTGTCTTTAGAGGAATTTTTGGCTTGTCTAGTATGTTTTTTGGGAATATCTTTCTTCAGTGACTTTGTCTTAAAAACGACACTATTCTCCTGATCATCAGGTATTAAAGTAGATAAATCTCCATTAAGCCACTCAATTTTTTTATTACTTATTTCTTCAATAGCACTAACATATTTTTGATCCTCTTTTGCAACAATCGTAAAAGCTTTTCCACTGCGGTTTGCACGTCCTGTACGACCAATCCTGTGAATGTAATCTTCAGCATTCATAGGAACGTCATAATTGAATACATGACTCACTGCTGGAATATCCAGACCACGTGCAGCAACATCAGAAGCAACAAGAAGCTTAAATTTATTATTTTTAAAATCGGAAAGCGTGTTCGTTCGCGAGTATTGATCCATATCTCCATGAAGCGCTCCAACGCTAAAGCTGTGTTTGACAAGGGATCTAAAAAGTTCAGAGATGTCTTTCTTCCTATTACAGAAAATAATAGCGTTTTTCAATTCGTTACCTTCATTATGAATGAGATCCCGCAAAACAGCTCTTTTATTCCATGCTTTACTTCCAGATTTAACAAGCCATTGTGTAACCGTTGTGGCCGTTGAAGATGCTTTTGTAATTTCTATCGATACAGGAGAATGTAAAAATTGTTTTGTTAATTTTGCAATTTCTGGCGCCATTGTTGCCGAAAAAAATAAGGTCTGACGAGTAAAGGGAGTCAATTTACAGATTCGTTCAATATCAGGAATAAAACCCATATCCAACATGCGATCAGCTTCATCAATAACAAGGATTTCAACACCCATTAGGAGTAATTTACCACGTTCAAAGTGATCAAGAAGACGTCCTGGTGTTGCTATGAGAACATCAGCGCCCCGTTCAAGTTTACGATCTTGGCGTTCAAAAGAAACACCACCAATCAAAAGTGCAACATTTAAACGATGGTTTATCCCATACCTATCAAAATTTTCTTCAACTTGAGCTGCAAGTTCTCGTGTTGGTTCTAATATAAGAGTGCGAGGCATCCGTGCTCTTGCACGACCTTTTTCAAGCAATGTGAGCATAGGTAAAACAAAAGAAGCAGTTTTACCAGTCCCTGTTTGGGCGATTCCTAAAACATCTTTTTTTTGCAGTACATGGGGAATTGTTCCACTTTGAATAGGTGTTGGAGTTGTATACCCCACGGATTTTACTGCTTCAATAACCTTTACAGAAAGACCTAAGTCATCAAAACTGTTTGAAGGTGATACCATTTTCTTATCAATTATTCTGCTTTAAACCTAGTTATTTTAGTGAAACTAACCATTTCACATTATTAGGAATGGTTAAGACGCATTTACAAAAAAGTCAACTATAGTGACTGTATCTGCATAGTAAACATACTATAATTAATAGCGAAATTGTTCCGACAAAATTCTTTCATCCCATGAATGATTAGAATCGAAAAGAATAGAAGCTGTTACTTCAGTTGCGGATGAAATGGTAACTGAATGCACGGATTTTACTTCTACATTATCTGCTGCGGCATTTACAGGGCGTTTATCGGGTTCAAGCATATCAAAACGCACTGTTGCAGTATTTGGAAGCAATGCTCCGTGCCAGCGTCGAGGGCGAAAGGGACTAACAGGTGTAAGTGCCATAAGAGGAGCCATAAGGGGTAAAATAGGACCTTGAGCTGATAAATTATATGCTGTAGATCCTGCAGGTGTTGAAATGAGAATACCATCACAGCTTAATTCTTCCATGCGTATCTTATTATCAACACTGATTTGAATTTTAGCCGCTTGATAAGATTGGCGAAATAGAGATACTTCATTGATTGCTAGCGCTTCAATATACCCTTGAGATTGAGATTCTGCAATCATGCGTAAGGGATGTATTTGTTCTTTATGTGCTGCAGCAACGCGATTAGGTAGTTCCTTCTTATGGAATTCATTCATAAGAAATCCCACAGAACCTTGATTCATACCATAAATAGGCTTTCCTGTGCTCATAACATCGCGCACTGTTTGCAACATTGTTCCATCTCCGCCAATTGCAACAACAACATCAGCTTCTTCAAGAGAAGAATGACCATAAATGGAAATTAACTCCTTGGTAGCGTTTATAGATTCTTTTGTCTCGGCAGAAATAAAATGAAAGCGGTTTGGCAATGTGATCATTAAAAACTATTCCGATATCTCCAATTTGATTTTGTAGCTTATTTTAAAAAGATTTCGAAGCTGTATATAAAAATTCTTTTTACAAAAGAAAAGATCTTCATAAAACAATTTATTTTAAGTAAATATAAAAGCAATAAAGTATATTGGTCGGATAATAAAAATCGCATACTTTACGTTAGTATCTAGAGTATGTATTTTTTTATGAAATAGGAATTCATCATTGAAGATAAAAGCACGATCAGTTAAAAGGCCAGAATTGCTTTTATAATTTGTTTTAAGCACCCGTAGCTCAGTTGGATAGAGCGCTGCCCTCCGAAGGCAGAGGTCACAGATTCGAATTCTGTCGGGTGCACCAACAATTGTAAAAAAGTATAGTCAATTAGCCTTTTTTTGTTTTAAAACCTATCTGCCAACTCATTTTTGATGATATGAAATATTAGGATGGCTTTTGCATAATTCTTGGAAAAGTGATTATCTAAGATATTCAACGTGATACAAGAAGATTTTATTGAATAAAAAAGATATTTAATTTGATTATTATATGGTTAATAAATGCTTTATGAGATTTCATATGGAGGCTGTATTTTTGAGAAATGAAGCTTTTAGTTTAACGGATTTATGTTGCTGCATGAAGCGTTATGAGGGAATTATCCTGTTTTTTGTTTTATAGCTGATCAATGATGCTATGCATCAAATTTCAAGAAGAATTAAGAGAGAAAATTATGGCTATTGTGCTAAATCTTGAAAATGTTACGCTTCGTGAACTAGAAACTATTTATTGGAACGGTGAAGTAGGCAAACTCCATGATAATACACATGTGAATATTAAGAAGAGAGAAGATCGTATTGCTGAAGTTGTTGCAGGAGGAGAGCCAATTTATGGTAATACTGGTTTTGGTAAATTAGCTTCTGTTAAAATTGATGTAAGCGAAGTAGCAATTTTACAGAGAAATCTTATTTTGTCACATTGTTTCGGTGTTGGAGTGCCTTTAGCCAATAATATTGTGCGTTTGGTAATGACATTAAAGCTTATTTCATTAGGAGAGGGGTTTCATGTGTTTGTCTAGAGATAGTATCTTTGTTGGAAAATATGCTTGCAAATGAAGTAATTCCTATTATCCCTGAGAAGGGATCTGTTGGAGCATCTGGTGATCTTGCTCCCCTCGCTCATAGCCTATTACCTTAGAAGCAAAAGAAGGTATTGCTCTTAAATAATGGAACACAAACATCAACAGGACTTGTTCTTGCAGGCCTTTTTCGTGATTATCCTGCGTTATGTAGTGGATTCCTCGCGGGCGCATTAACAACGAATGCTATTATGGGTTCAACGGATCCATTCCATTCTGATATTCACCTGTTCCGTGGCCATTATAGACAAATTGTTGTATCGCATACACTAAAAAAACTTGCGGAAAGTTCAGTAATTCGGATTGTACATTTGTGTGATGATCACCGAGTTCAGGATCCTTATTGTATACGTTACCAGCAACAGGTTATGGGGGAACATGTTTTGATATTCTTGAAGCAGCAGCAAAAACGCTTATTATTGAAGCAAATGCAGTTACGGATAATCCTGAAATAGGATCAATTTTTCAAAGACGCGTTGCTCTTATGGTGTGTCCAGTTATTTCTTATGGGATTCCAGCTTTTTTAGCTCAAAATGCGGGTCTCAATTCTGGTTTTATGATTGCTGAAGTAACAGCAGCTGCTTTAATGTCTGAAAATAAGCAAATGGCATATCCTGCATCTGTTGATTCGATACCAACTTCAGCAAATCAAGAAGATCATGTTTCAATGGTTTGCCATGGTGTACGTCGGTTATTTACAATGAGCGAAAATATTTTTAGCATCATTGCCTATTGAAACGCTTGTTGCAGCTCAAGGGATTGAATGCCGCGCTCCATTAAAGACAAGTTCGTTATTACAGTCTGTTGTAAAGCGGTTGCGTGAAAATATTGATATCCTTGAAAATGATCGTTATATGGCTCCAGATCTTATGAGGGGCATTTACTTGTTAATAAAGGATGCTTATTATCTGTTTTACCAGAGAAAATTTTTCCGAAATTGGAACTAAGATAACATCTAATTTTTGATTAATTAGGGAAGAAGAGCGCTTATTTTAAGATTTTTTAGAAGGGTTTTTTGATTCTATAACAGTATTACAAATACAATGTTGCAATGATACAAAATATTTTTCTCATTCTCATTGAGGAGGATAATCTTAATGGTGCTTGCTCCCAGATTTTTTTTTTGCTAAACGCAACGCACGTTAAATTTAAGCACTGTGAGGATACATTAAATAGTGTCATCATGAAAAATTTCTTCATCATAGACAGCTTTTAGATTGTGAGGACAAGAAGGAGATAGAATCTTTTTATGTCCTGTTCCTATCGCGTTGAAAAGTAGGTTACTTTATAACTCAGAAGGTTATGCTGAATTTTTTGTAAAAAGAAGAAAGCAAGATTTTACGACATTGAATTTATTGAAGGCTTTTATATTTTAATTGGCTTCAATGCTTACTTAATTAATGAATTTTATTTTTATGGAGGGGATGGTGGTATTTTAAAGAAGGAAGCAAATGTTAACAAATGAACTGAAACGGGGTATGAGTAAGCGACAAATCATCTTTTTAGCTCTTGGCTCTGCTATTGGAACAGGTCTTTTTTATGGGTCTGCACAGGCAATCAATCTCGCTGGTCCGAGTGTTCTTGTTGCTTATTGCATTGCTGGTTTGGTTATCTTTATGGTTATGCGAGCTCTTGGTGAGATGATTATTCATAATCCGCTTCCTGGTTCTTTTGCTCGTTATGCAGCAAGGTATATATCACCATTGGCTGGATTTTTAACAGGATGGACATATGTTTTTGAAATGATACTTGTTGGCTTAGCTGACATTACAGCTTTTGCAACCTATATGGGGTTTTGGTATCCTGATGTCTCTCCTTGGATATGGGCACTTAGCATTACACTAATTATTACTGGAATCAATTTGGCAGCTGTGAAAGTGTACGGAGAGTTAGAATTTTGGCTGTCTTCTATTAAAATAACAGCTATCGTTGCTATGATCATTTTAGGAATGGCAATTATTTTATATAGTTGGAGTCCAAACCATACTTTTTCTTCTGTTAGCATTCAAAATTTATGGAAAAATGGTGGTATTTTTCCAAACGGTTTGTTCGGCTTTTTAGCTTGTTTTAGTGTTGTTGTTTTTACTTTTGGTGGCATAGAAATCATTGGAATGGCTGTAATGGAAGTTCAGAATCCTTGTCAGACCATCTCAAAAGCAATTAATTCCACTCCTATTCGTATTTTGTTGTTTTATGTTATGGCTTTAGCTGTTTTAATGTCACTTTATCCTTGGAATAAGATTGGTCTTATGCATAGCCCTTTTGTTTCAATTTTTGAAAGTCTTGGAATTACATCAGCAGCTAATATTCTGAATGTTGTTGTTGTTACAGCTGCTATTTCAGCAATGAATAGTGCAATGTATGGTGCTTGTCGTATGATTCATGGGCTATCGCAGGAGGGGTATGCATTAAAAAAATTTCAGTATTTATCAAAAAATGGTATACCAGTTTTTGTTATTTTATTGATTTTATGCATTTTCCTTCTTGGTGTTGTTCTAAATTATTTTTTTCATGATAGACTTTTTTTTCTCATTGCAGCAATGGCGACTTTTGCGACAGTTTTTGTTTGGATGATGATCCTATTTTCTCAGATTTTTATGCGGCTTAAAATGTCTAAAGAAATGCAACATAATTTAAAATTTCCAATACCTTTTTGGCCAATTGGATCAATTTTTTCTATTTTATTTATGATCTTTATTTTTGTTTTGTTGTGGTTTTTTGAGAATACACGAACAGTTTTAATCGTAGGTGTTATTTGGATTTTTTTACTTATTATATGTTTTTATGTACTTAAATTCTATAATTTTAAAAAAGATGCGTGAAAATACAAACAAGGATTATAGCAATGATAAGCAACAGGTAATAATATCCTATATTCTCGATAATAGTTGCTTTATGGTTTTGAAAACGCTTTTGGTTATTATTCAAATATTGTAAAATTTGTACAATAATAATAGTATACACACAGACTAAAAAATCTTTTGCTAATAATAATAAAAGAAAAAAATGTGATGATAATATATCATATTAAATATTACTTATTAAAAATAATTATGTATTAGTTATTTAAATAGAATATATTTTAAATATAGGAATTTAAATTTATAAAAATCTACTTCATTAATCCTGATTTTATATATCAATTTAATAATCAGATAATGCTATCTTTATTTTTTATAACGTTCACATAATAATTATCTCACTTTAACATAAACGACTTTACCTTTTTGGGGTATTACAGAGTGGGATCTTGATGGTATAGGTAAGAGAGTTCTTAGGGTACAGAATGATAAGCATTTATGGTCAGGGTTCAGATAATGAAGCATAGATGCGAACGGGTTAAGAGATTACCTATATGCTTCAAGCGTTTTTCAATTAAAAAAGGGATAAAATCGCACCAGTATAGGACTTTAAGATAGAAAATATGTAAATCCCTATTCCTTTATTAAAAGACAGAAATAACGAATACAAATGGTGGGCGTGACAGGGATTGAACCTGTGACCTCTACGATGTCAACGTAGTGCTCTCCCGCTGAGCTACACGCCCATCCGATGATGCTGCATACACCACATAGAATTACAAACGTCAATGCCTAATTTTATTTTTTATTTAACTAGACACTAACAATTTTAAATATGTCTTTTCAGGCAGCGATAAGTATTTTTTCGACTTCGTTAACTAATTCACGTAAGTGAAATGGCTTAGAGAGCACTTTTGAATCAGGTGGGGTATCACTATTTGAGTTTAATGCAACAGCTGCAAATCCTGTAATGAACATTACTCGTAAGTCAGGATCAATTTCAGTTGCACGCCGTGCTAGTTCAATTCCATCCATTTCTGGCATAACAATATCCGTAAGTAAAAGAGAAAATGGTTCCTCTTGTAAGCGTTCATATGCACTGGCACCATTGTCGAAATCTGCGACTTCGTAACCTGCACGTTCTAAAGCTTTTGCTAGAAAGCGACGCATATCATTATCATCTTCTGCAAGCAAGATTCGTTTCATGATTATGTTCCAATTGCTCCATTCGTCAGAGTTTTTTCACACTTTTCCGTACAATACAGCGTATTTATGAAAAAAGCGATAACATGCTCATAATTAGAATGAATGGTAAAATAGTTAATTTTTTCGTATTTATAAAGGATATAGAATATTAATGTTAAGTTTCTTAAATCTAAAGTACGTATGATTTAAAAAAAGGGAAATAAAAATAAGATTATTCAGCAATGCAATAAAAATACGATTTAAAGTTTTGTTTTGATAGCTATGTACGATTATAATCATATTACAGAGTGTTACATTATGGATTTTCTATAAGAAATGAATGCATCAAATGCTGCCCAAAATTGTTTTTTATAGCGTTCTCCGTGTATGATCGCGCTAAGCTCAGCACCTACAATTGTAATGCTGTCTGTTAGATGTGTATTCTGGCATAATCTTCTTCCTTCAACATTATTTGCAATATTGTTTTTATTGGCTAGGACAAATAGTGTGGGAATTCTTAAGCGTCCATCAAGTATATTTTTTTTTACAATACTAATTGCATTCAGTGTTGATGACATCCATCGGAATGTTGGGGTAGGTAACAAAAAATTAGAAGATAAAGACATCTCATTGGTATATTGGAATTGCATATTTTGTTGTTTTAGTTGTTGTCTGCCTTTAGCTGGCAGAAATCCAAGACCTACATCAGAAAAAAATTGCATCAATTTGTGTTGAAAGCTGTTTGCTTTATAGCCGAGTGGAGCAAAAAGAGGAGAAACGCAGAGCATTTTATTAAAGAAATTGTTAACGATATCCAATCCGCTAAGAGCTATCAAGCCTCCCATGCCGTAGGCTAATATATAATAGGGTGGGGGACAGTTAGGATACACGATATTTTGAAGAAATTTATCTAAATCATTGATATTATTATTGATATTAAAATATTTGTGCCAATTTTGTTTCGTTGTGTTAGTATGCGATACTTCTCGACCAAACCAGTCAAATATTGCGGTGTAAAAACCGCGCTTAGAAATTTCACTCATTGGCAAAAAATATTCTTCTATAGCATTTACATAACTTTCTAGAATAACAACTGTCCCTTTATAGCTTTCTGTTTTAGGGCGTGTTATTGCAAAACGAATTTCACGATCAATGGCTATTTCAAAGCAGCTATTATGGATGTTGAAAAGGGGTAAATTCTGATCTCTGAAGTAATGAAGAGGTGTTTTCAATTGACATCCTTTACAGTGTATTTTCTACCATTTAGTGCAAGATAACGCAAAAAGAAGGCTTTAATTATAATGAATGTGCAAGAGAAAAGATTATATTTTTTTGTATGTTTTTACAAATAAAAACACAAAAGAGTTGAAATAGGAAAGAAGGATTACCAAATAGACGGTGTGGTCGCCATAATGGGGCTGCTGGTTCATGATGAAGTTTGCATTTGGAACCCCCTTTTGTGAACCAAAGGTAATAGTCGCTCTAAAGGAGGGCAATATTATGCGTCAAGTAGATTTTTCACCATTTTATCGTTCAACAGTAGGTTTTGATCATCTTTTTAATAATTGGTTTGATTCCAGAACACAGCCTGACGATATTTCTTCTTATCCACCGTATAACATTGAGCGTTTAACAGAAGATTCTTATAGAATTTCTATGGCTGTTGCTGGTTTTTCTCAGAATGAAATTGATATCGAAATGCATCGTAATTTACTTGTCATTAAAGGAGAGAAAATTTCTGAAAATGATGATGAAAAACGAGAATTTCTTTATCGAGGCATTGCTTCGCGCGCTTTTGAGCGGCGTTTTCATTTGGCTGATCATGTTAAAGTTACTGGAGCAGAACTTTGTGATGGTCTTCTTCATATTCAGCTTAAAAGAGAAATGCCAGCTGAGCTAAAACCAAAAAAAATAGCCATTCATGCATCCCCATATGTAGTAAAAAATAGCAAAGAACAAAATGTGTGTGCAGAAAGCTTAGAGATTGAAAAAGCTTAGAAATTGTAAACTTGTTTAGATAACAAAGCAGCGCGAGATACAGATCTCGCGTTTTTATTACTCCCGTAAAGAAGAGTTTCGATTATTTCTGTACAAATGCATAACAATTATTTTGTTGTGTCATTGTTATGAGTCGGAAGAAGTTTTAAAATCTCATATATTACATAACAATAAGCACTTGGTCCAGAGAAACATTATGCTTTTCATTTTCCGATAAATTGTTTTTTTAAATGGTCGGAGCGGCGGGATTTGAACCCACGACCCCTTGACCCCCAGTCAAGTGCGCTACCAAGCTGCGCTACGCCCCGATCCGTGTAAAATGACTAAACAAGCATTTTTTTAAAAGCAAGAAAATAAGACATCAAAATTTAAAATATTTTTCTTTCTATTTTAAGGAGAAGCTGTAAAAAACAGCACTTTTATAATGCGATAATTTTTTATCGATTATTGAGTTATTAAGTTTAATCATCTGAGTACTGATTTAGAATCAGTTCCTTATCTACCATGTGAACAAAAAAAATAAAACAAAGTTTTATAAATGCATTGTCAGGAATAAAGACTAAAATGTAATAATATTTTAGTTTATTTACCATTATTTTATTTTAATATGTCGTGCTGAAAAATTGTAAATGTAGTTGCTTAAGGTTCTTATTGAGCAAGGAAAGAGTAAAAAATGAGCCGTTTTTCTGTGATAGAATTGACAGAAGCAGCAATTGATCGTGTTAAAGCCATTATGGATGAAAAAGATGCTTATGGTATTCTTCTTGGTCTTAAGAAAGGTGGGTGTGCTGGTATGGAATATACCGTTACTCTTGTAAAAGAGAAGATTCCAGATGCTGATGTTGTTGAAATTGATGGTGCTCGTGTTTTCATAGCTAAAGATGCAGTGTTATTTTTATTAGGAACGCAGGTGGATTATGAAATGACAACACTTCGTTCTGGATTTGTATTCAAGAATCCTAACCAGGTTTCAGCATGTGGATGTGGTGAATCGGTAGAACTCCGCCAAAAATTACAAAACTAGTTAAACAAAATTACGTTTCGTAATATTTTATTTAGTAATATAACTTTTTTGCATATCAAGATATATTATTATTAAGATTTTTTAATACCAAAACAATTTCTAATAGTTTTTCCATCAATAATTATGATTTTACCAAAAATATTACTATGTCTCATCGATAAAAAAACTCTCCTCTTTTTTTAGAAAAGAAAGCCTAATTCATAACTTGTTGCTTTTTATATAAAAAATAGTTTACAGTATATGAGATGATGAATTTTAAAGTTTTAAAAATTCTATTTTAAATTCATTGATTCGACTCTAAATTTTATTTCTATTCGCAGCAAGAACTGCGAGAACTGTCATATTAACAACTCCCCGTGAAGTCACTGAGGGTGTGAGTATATGAGCAGGACGTGCGGCACCAATTAAGATCGGGCCGACATGAAGTGCATTTGTTAAACTTTTCAATATATTAAGCGTTATATTTGCAGCATCAAGCGTTGGAAAAACAAGCAGATTTGCTTCTCCTTTAAGCCGTGAATCAGGGAAAACACGATCACGAAAAATCTTGGAAAGTGCTGCATCACCGTGCATTTCTCCATCAGCTTCTAAATGTGGATATGATGTAGTAAGAATCTCGGTTGCACGGCGCATTTTACGTGCACTTTCTGTGTTTTTAGAGCCGAAGTTTGAGTGTGATAACAATGCTGCTTTTGGTGTTATACCAAATGCTTCAACTTCTTGAGCTGCTAGTACTGTCATTTTTGCTATCTCTTCGGCTGAAGGATCTTCATTAACATAAGTATCTGTGAGGAAAAGGGTTCCGCGCGAAGAGATAAGAAGACTAACAGCAGAAAAATGACTAACCTTAGGATCTAGTCCAATAATTTGTTCAATTAGTTCAAGGTTACGCTCAAAACGTCCTTCTAACCCGCAAATCATAGCATCAGCTTCGTTACGCATAACAGCTAACGCTGCAATTGCTGTCGTTGACGTTCTGACAATCGTTTTGGCGACGTCAGGTGAGACACCACGTCTCCCTGTGTAATGAAGAAATAAATTCACATAGTCACGAAAGCGCGGATCATCTTCTGGATTTATGAGCTCAAAATCTGTACTATGACGAATTTTTAAGCCAAAGCGTTTTAATCTTGCTTCCACCACGTGTGGGCGACCAATAAGAATTGGAATTGCAGTTTTTTCTTCAAGAACAATTTGTGCAGCACGAAGCACGCGTTCATCTTCTCCATTTGCAAAAATAACACGCTTGCGCTTTGCTGTTTTAGCTGCTGCAAAAACGGGTTTCATTGTTAAACCAGAACGGAACACAAAGCGATTGAGGATGTCATGATAAGCGGCCATATCTTTAATTGGTCGCATTGCTACACCGGTTTCCATTGCTGCTTTGGCAACAGCAGGAGCAATACGTAAAATCAGGCGTGGATCAAAGGGTGATGGAATTAAATAATTTGGTCCAAAACTTGGTGGTTTTTTTGAATAGGCACGTGCTGCTATATCCGAAGATTCTTCACGAGCTAGAGATGCAATAGCATAGACTGCCGCTGTTTTCATTTCTTCATTAATTGCAGTAGCTCCGACATCTAATGCTCCACGAAAAATATACGGAAAGCAAAGGACATTATTAACCTGATTGGGATAATCAGAGCGTCCTGTGCAAATCATGGCATCAGGCCGAGCAGAACGTGCTTCTTCTGGCATAATTTCTGGTGTTGGATTAGCAAGTGCTAAAATTAATGGGTTAGGAGCCATTTTTTTTAAATGTTCTGGCTTCAAAACACCACCTGCTGAAACACCCAGAAAAATATCAGCATTATCAATGATTTCTGACAACGTTCGTGCATTAGTTTTTTGCGCGTAACGGATTTTCCAAGGATCCATAAGCGTTTTACGTCCTTCATAAACAACACCATCTAGATCGCTTAGCCAAATATTTTCTATTTTTGCTCCAAGGCGAACCAAAAGATTAATACAAGCTAAAGCAGCAGAGCCTGCGCCAGAAGTAACTATTTTAGCATTTTCAATTTTTTTCTCAGCAAGATTTAATGCATTTAATATAGCAGCAGAAGCAATAATTGCAGTTCCATGTTGATCGTCGTGAAAAACTGGAATATTCATTTTAGCACGAAGTTTTTCTTCTATTTCAAAACATTCTGGAGCTTTTATATCTTCAAGGTTAATACCACCAAATGTTGGTTCTAGTGCTGATATGGTTTTTACCATTTGTTCAACATCAGGTGCATCAAGTTCAATGTCAAAAACATCAATATTTGCAAATTTTTTGAATAAAACAGCTTTTCCTTCCATAACTGGTTTTGAAGCAAGTGCTCCAATATTTCCTAATCCAAGAACAGCAGTTCCGTTTGATATAACAGCGACTAAATTAGAACGAGAAGTATATTGAGCTGCGAGATTTGGGTCTTCATGAATTGCTAAACATGGTGCAGCAACACCAGGAGAATAAGCAAGTGCTAAATCACGCTGATTGTCGAGAGGTTTTGTTGCTTGGATTTCTAATTTTCCAGGTTTAGGATACTGGTGATAAAAAAGAGCTGTGCTATCGAGTTCAGTTTTGAGTAAATTAGAGTTGTTATTCTTTTCTGTAGACATTTTTCTGATATCCAGACTAATATAAATTTATTGTAATCTTCGAGATCTTTGAGAGAGTTCTATTCACTAACATTCGACTGACGTGAATGAAAAAACGCTGATATAAGCGATTTCTGGATTATCAAATCAACTTTATAGATCACGTTGGCTGCATGAATTAGCAGTTTCACTGATATTGGCATTATTATTTTATCTTTCTTTTGTAAAATTTTGCAAAATTATAATAATATCATTATTGATTATCACATTACCAATCTGTTATTTTTTTTGCAATATTTTCAAAATAGAGAGACCATACAAAAGATAGGTTAGCTTTTTTTTCAATGATCATTTCATAGGCAGGGGAGACACTTTTAATTTGATAAACAAAACCAAAATTTATCTAACACCTATATACTAAAATTAAGAATAGAAAAGGAGACAGCAGTGGTAAAAAGAAATTTAGAACATCACCCATGTCGACCAAAATCTCCAAGGCCACACTTGTAACAATCCTGCATCAATTATTTATAAAAACTTCAATATATAATTTTTGTATCTTAATACAGTAAATAAAAGTAGAACAGCTTCTTTTTGTTTTGACTATCTATCTTTTATCACTGAATTCGTCCACTTGCATGAGCAAGCATAGTATAAACCTTTCCGGTATTAGATATCAGATATTTTCGAATTGAGCTGATATCACCAGAATTTCGAGATACATCATGTAATAATTTTTCAAAATCCACAATATACATATCAACAGAACGCTTAAAATCAACATCACAAGCGTATTTCTTTCTGATCTTTTCAAATATTATTTTGCCATTTGAGGTATAAAGTTGTTCCTCCACAATATTAATTTGTCCGCGACGATAATGATTCCATAACTCAACAACGGCGTCATGATTAATTGCTTGTAATATGCTGATTGCGAATGAACTAAGCGATCCACCTGTGGGACGTGTCTTCGTTTGTGCCGATGAAAAAATAGGATCATTAATGGGTTCCTCATACAACTCTTCTTCACGCGAAACTCTTTTCAGGAGATTTGATACCCATTTATTTTGCCTTTTTTTGCTTTGCTCTTGTTGCAAACTAGGCTTAGGAGGTACTATTTTTTTAGCCTTTTCGTGAACAGTACTATACTTCCTATTAGGAATTGGTGAGGAAAAAACATCCGGTACAAATTTATTCCGCAAGATTTGTTTATTATTTTCTCGTTCTTGTGCAATATTTGAAAAATCTTCTAATGGAGCAATTTGTTCATTTGTGGTGTTGCAAATAGCTTTTGTTGTCTCTCTTGTTTTTTCAGGAAATTTTTGAATATTTTCATTTATATCATTATTAATTTTTGAAAATTCAGAACGAATTTCATCAGCTGAGCGGCGTATATCCTCCGCTGCTTCTGCAAAGCGTGTTGAAGCTTCCTGAATCACATGATTAAGAGATTGTTGAAATGAATGTGCAGAATTACGTACATTTTCATCAGTGCGTTCAGACACTATATTAAGAATATTTTCATAATAGCCAACAAGCTGGTTTATTTTTTCAGTTTTTAAAACAAGATCATCACTTAACGCAGATAAAACTTTATGTTTTTCTTCAAGCGTAACGCTGAGAGTATTTTCGGATTGTGAAAGAACATGAACAGTTTCAGAAAGAGTTTTAACATGTTCACCAAAATTGCTGGTTATATGACCAATTTTCTCAAATGTATTTTTTGATAATCCTTGTAGAATTTCTACATTGTTGTCAAGTGTTTGACTTGAAGATGACAAACTTTCTGCCATTCGATTAGTATTGTGAAGAAAATTATTTGTAGTTTTATCAAAATGACCTTCAATATTTTGAACTGCTGATATCAAAATATTGCTGCTATCATGGATGTTATAGATTGACTGGTTCAATTTTTTTAAGGTAGACGAGACGTCATTGACAAGATTTTCTTTCACAGTCATTACAGCTTGAATGGTTTCAGAATTAGCTTGTTCTAAGGCATTTACTAAAGATTTGTTATGCTCATGAATTCTTTGCTCTGCATTTTGTGTTGATAAGGACAATTGCTCACTAACATGCTGTGTTAAATAGTTAATTGATTCAGTCGTATTCTGAGCTGTTTGATTCAGAGAATTAGTTAATTCTGTTAATTTTTTAACGTGCTCCGAAATTTTATTCTCTGTCTGACTTTTGGCTTCTTCTAAGCGATTACTTACTTCAGAAATCTGGTATCCTAAATTGTTTTTAAGATCCTCCATGGAATGGTGCAAAATATTACAACGTTCGCTCAACACTTGTTCAATTGCTGTGGCAGAAGTGAGAATTGTTTCATTCAACAACGTTTGTGCATTATGACCTGCCATCGTAAAAGCTTCTGCAGTATGAGCTGTCTGCTCAGACAGAACAGACAGAACTTTTTCACTGGTCTCATAAACGGTTTGTTTAACGTTTGATACAATGCGATTACCAGACTCCGCGATAATGTCTTCTGCTTTCTCAGCAATATGAGCAACAGATGAAATTATCTGTTCACCTCTAGAAGAGAGCGCATCAGAAGCTTCAACAATTTTATTATGCAGATCACTTGTGACGGTATTAACTGAATCCTCTAATGTAGTACGTATATTATCAACACTTGATTCTAGCGCATACTGAACGGCTTGGCTTTGTTCGTTATTAAAAATAATGGATGTTTGTAATGCATCAGAACGTTCTTCAAGAATAGAGGTTTGCGTTTTAACAGCCTCACATACTCGATCAAGCTTTTCAGACAATGTTTCTTCTAATGTAGAGGCACATTCAAAAATCTTGTGGGCACGAATCTCCAAATTTTTGTCAAATGATTCCATATGTTTTCCAAGGGCTCCAAAGAATGTATCATGAGACTGGAACAGTGTATCTTTTAAAACTTCGGTGTGACCTTCAAGATTTTTTATATGCCCTCGAACAGTTTCAGTAATATTTTTATGATTAGAAACAATTGCATTTTCAACTAGATCGATCTGTTGCCTTAATGCCACATCGACACGTATATCACTTTTTTCTATAAGATTATGTATTGTTTCCATACGTTGTTCAAGCGTACGCGCCTGATCTGCGAGAACTTCATTCAGAGAAAAACTGTTAATGGCTAAAGAATCACGTAGAGCATCAGCACGAATATCAATATTTCTAGCCTGCGCTTCTAAGGCATCTTTTGTTGTATTGCAGCTTTTTGCGATAATTTCCTGCAGTTTTTCTGTACATTGAACTATACTTGTAACATGATTATCGGCATGCTTATCAAAGATTTGAACATTTCCTATTAAGACATTCTCGATGTTTGAGGTATTTTGAGCTAGGATATCAATCTGATTGCTTAATGTATCGGCGATTTTGTTTTTTCCTTCATCGAGTACATTTGCTATCATTGCTCGTTGATCAGCAAATTGAGATTTAAAATCCCGCGAGCGTTCTTGAACAATATCAACAATTGCATTATCAACATTTTTAATTTCTTCTCTCAGTATTTCTTTACTTTTGTCAATTGCAGAAAGGATATTGTCGCGTCCATTTGTGAAAGCATCATTAATATCCGACGTTCTTTCTCTCAAGCTTTTATTAATTTGCAATGTGTGAGATTCCAAGAAATTACCTAATTTTTCAGCATTTTCTTTTAGGTCTTGACTGCGATTAATAAAGGACTCGATTATAGACTCACTATGTTCTCTGAGAGAAAGATCAACAGTTGCTAAACGGCTTTCAAAAGCTTTTATTGCTTCTGAAGTTATGTCATCAAATTTAGAAGAAAGTTTGTATGCTCGCTTGCCAAGCTGTTCGATTTTGTCGTCAAGCTTTTGCAAAGATTGATTATTAAGATCAATAATTCTCTTATCTAATGTTTTAAATTTTTCATCGACGTTGTGCAAAGTTTGATCTGTTGCAGCTTGTATATGCGTTGCAATTTTAGCGATTTGCATTTCAGCTTTGACTGCCGTTTCACTAAAGGTTCTTTCTATTTTTTTTTCATTATTACCAAGATGTTCTGAAAAATTATTAACTTTTTTCTCGAGATCATAGAAAAATTCTGTGTTCTTTTGTTGAATTTGTGCTGTTGTTTTATTAAATTTTTCAAAAAGATCATTCGTTACACCATCGCCTGCACAAGAAAGTTTTGCAACAAGATCTTCTCCTTGCGCTTGCAATGTTTGAGAAAGGGTTTTTGCAAGCTTTCCAACATTAGTTGCAATTTGCGATGTGACTAAACCAAATTCATCACTTAGCTGTTCTTGCGTTCCTTTGATCGTTGATTGCACACGGTCAGCATGGTTTAATATAGCCATACGTTCATTACTCAGTTCTTTTATTAGCGCATGCATGCGTGATTCATTTTCAGCATAAGCTTGTTCTAAACTATGAACTTCACCTTGTATGATAGCTTCAAGTTCGACGGCACGTTTGAGGGTACGCTCAATTCCCTCATTCATTGCGGCAACTTCTTTACGGACAGCTTGTCCTATCGCGACGGTTTGTTTTTCAGATATAATTTGTGGCTCACTGAGGCGTTGTGCAGCATTTGCCATTAAAATAGCAATATTGTGCAATTCATTTGAACGCTTGGTCAATTGAGAAAATCCCCAAGATATAAAAATAGGAACTGCTGTTCCTATTGCTACAGCCAATCCAGTTGGAGATGTAAAAAAGGAAGAAAAATTTGATAAAGAACTAAGTCCAGCGGGAGCTAGCTTATGAGCAATAAAGATACCTCCTACTGCCCATAACGCACTGAGAGCCGTTGTGCTCCAGTAAATCCGTGAAATAGAGTTTTGTTGTGATAGCTCAAAATTTATGGGGAGGGTTGTATCATCATTGGCGGCGAGAAGTTGTTTAGACAACAACGTACTATGTACAGTTCCTCCAGAAAGATCAGTTTCATGTTTTTGAGTAAAAGGTTTTCCAGAATCCGATTCATTAGCGACGGTTTTATTTTCAATCTGCAAGGTAGGCGTTGAAACATCATTTTCAGTAAAAATATCTTCTTCTGGCATCGTAATTTTTTGAACCAATTCATCTACATTAATAACATTCTTTGAATCACTTAGTGATATCGTTTCGGATAACGTGTCATTAAAATCAGAATCCATAGCTTTTGCCAGAGCTTCTTCAACTTCAATTTCAAACGTTTGTAATTTGGTTCTACGTGCCATACTTGCCTCGTACTTTACAGAAGGAAAAGAATCCCCGTTCCTTTTCAGACATTGTCACATACTAGCTGTTAATTATTTAGAAAGGAATACGTTCAAGGCAAAAATTTGAAAACTTATAAAGATAAAGTTAACGTGGATTTTGCTATCTATACAAATATGATATAAAATATAATAAAAACAATTAAATAATAAATTACAAAAAAACAAAAAGGCTGTTTACAATTTTATTTTATGGGTAAAATCAGAGGCTTTTTATGTTCGAATTTGTGATGTTTTGATTTTCTTAGAAATTATGATCATTTGAAATGTTTTTGGAGTACAGTCACATTTACACACAGGATCTCATGTATATATATCTTAGCGTAATTTGATTGATAAATTGACGATTTGTACTCATTTCTGTTAACTTTAAGTTGAGAGATTGGATACTGACCTTCTTTCAAAAGATTCATATTATTTTAAATGCGTGAAGTTTTATTTTATCTCAGATAAGTATCAGAATTTTTGTACTTTTTTGTCAAGTTTATATTTGACAAAAAAGTATAAAAGGTAAATGTCAGAAAATTTTCATATCTGATGATTTATTTCGTTACATATGATAGCCATTATTAGAAATGATGTTTTTGTTATCGATGATAGGCAGTATTTATTAAATTTTAATACTGTAACGTTGACAATTATGCATTTTTCATTCGATATGCATGTATGGATATTTAATACAATTCGAGATAAAGGTGTAAAAATAATGCCAGAACGATCACAACACCTGCAAGATATATTTTTAAACACAGTGCGTAAGAAGAAAATTTCTCTTACAATTTTTCTTGTTAATGGCGTTAAATTAACAGGAATTGTAACGTCATTTGATAATTTTTGTGTTCTTTTGCGTCGTGATGGACATGCGCAACTGGTCTATAAGCACGCTATCTCCACAATCATGCCTGGGCAGTCTGTCCAGATGTTTGAAGGTGAAAATTCTGAATAAATAAGCCACATTAATTGTAGATTTCTTATCACCTTGTAAGGTATTGTGTAAGTTATCATGATGGATAAAAATGGGAAATCTGCAGGTTTTTTTTCTCGAGTTACAGGTCGAGTGCGTACTGTTGTTTTAGTGCCTATTTTCCATGAATATGGAAGTGAGAATATTTCGCGCGAATATTCAGTTTCTTCTCGGGTTAAAGAGGCGTTAGGATTGGCGCGTGCTATTAATCTAGATGTTATTCATTATGAGGTAATTAATATTATTATACCGCGTCCAGCAACCTTATTTGGGCGTGGTCAAGCAGAAAAATTTGTTCATTATATTTGTGATTATAATATTGATCTTGCAATTGTGGATAATTTTTTAACGCCAGCACAGCAGCGCAATTTGGAAAAATTATGGAGTTGCAAAGTTATTGATAGAACGGCATTAATTCTTGAAATTTTTGGAGATCGCGCTCGAACAAAAGAAGGAGTCTTACAAGTCGAATTGGCGCATTTATCCTATCAAAAAAGCAGATTGGTTCGTAGTTGGACACATTTAGAAAGACAGCGTGGTGGTCGTGGTTTCTTAGGTGGTCCTGGTGAAACTCAAATTGAAGCAGATAGGCGTCTTTTACAAGATAAAATTACTCGTATTCGTCGAGAATTAGAAACAGTTGTTAAAACACGAACTCTTCATAGATCAAAAAGAAAAAAAGCATCCTATCCTCTTGTTGCTTTGGTAGGATATACAAATGCAGGAAAATCAACTATCTTTAATCGTTTAAGTGGTGCAAATGTATTAGTAAAAGATATGTTATTTGCAACACTTGATCCAACTATACGCAGGGTTACTCTTCCGCATGGGAAAACTATTCTTTTATCTGATACGGTAGGTTTTATCTCTAATTTACCAACGCACTTGATCTCGGCTTTTAAAGCAACACTTGAAGAAGTAGTCGCAGCCGACTTAATTCTTCACATAAAGGATATATCAGATTCTGATCATCATGCACATGCACAGGATGTTTTAGAAGTTCTTTTAAGTCTTGGTATAAATACTGATGATACAAGACGTATCATGGAGATTTGGAATAAAATTGATATGATGGACAAACATGCACTAAATATTTTATCAACAGGTGAAAAAATTTTGCAAAATTCTAAAGCAATGGTATCTGGACTCACGGGGGAGGGAATAGATCGGCTGTTAATAGCTATAGAAAAGCGAATATTTGGAGAAATACAAAGCGTTGAGTGCACGTTGAGAGCTGATGAGATGCGGCTTATTGATTGGTTTTATGAAAACTCCAGTGAAGTAGTGCGAAAAGGACATGATGATGGATCTGTTACCATTAGGGCCGTGCTTACTTCAGAAGCAAAAAAACAACTTGATCGTATAAAAAAAATATAAATTAAAATTTTTTTGTATGTTGCTAAATGTTTTTTATCTCACATTAATAATACTAAAAATTAAGAAGATAGTTACTACTTTCTCTTAAGTAAATAAATATTAAGTATTTTGTTGGTTTAAGTAAATATGATTTTAAAGTGTGATAAGAAACATTCTATACACAAAATGTTGCGAAATAGTTTAATTATTTTACTATTAGCATTATTATGTCTGTATTTTGTTTTGTTATATTACTTTATAAAACCGCAGATTTACAGAGCTACTTTAACATTTTCATTATCTGATTCCGTTGGGAAAATATTACCTATTAATGAGCAAAATGATGCTATCGCATTTTTATTTTTGCAACCTATAATTTTAAATTATTCAAGTAATAAGGACTTTTCTTCATCTAACTCTCATAGGAGAAACTTTTGTGAAAATCTTCATTTATCCCGTAATGGTGATTTAATTGATCTTTCTTTTGAAGCTGAAACTGTGAATGCCGCTCGTTATGGATTAGAATCTTGGTTTACTATATTTTCAAAAACAATTATTGCAGCAAATAAAAAAACATTATTGGCGGATAAGAAAGCCGATAGACAGTATAGTAGTGCTGAAATACTAAACATAGTAAAAAAAATTCGTTTATCTATTGATTCCTTTATACGCTATGATGCAAAACAAACGGAGCTCAATGATCTTTATGTACAATTAACGGAAGCAACTTTAGCACGTATTCACTTAACAAGTTTGAATACAGCCATTAAAGCATTGCGTGAAAACGGAAAATCTTTGTTATCTTTATCATTTATTGCAAAAAATTCAGCGGTTTCTGCGCTAGAGTCCAAGCGTAATCTTTTAGAAACACAAAAAGCGCATATGGCTGTACAATTAGGTTGGACGCATCCTCAAATCAGGGCAATGATTGCAGAATCAGAAACTATTTCTAATCAATTAGATAATAAAATTTTACAAATTGTTCATCAAACTCATTCAGATGAGATTATTGCTAGGGACTTTGAAACGCAGATAAAAAAAAGGATTGGCCTTTTTGTAAAAGATCAGTCTAAATCTTTGGATAAAATATTTAGTGAATTAGAGAATAAAATAAGAGAATTTATAGATACACAAAACAATAAAGTTAGTAATTCTTCTTCGTTGTCAAATATAAAAATTCGTTTGGTCATTCCGACAACAGTAATACCAATTTCTTTTATAGCTATTCATGGAAAAACTATTATTTTTAGCATATTCGGAATCTTAGCAACTATCTTAGGTAGCATATTGTTATTGCGGTTATACTTTGAAACAAAAAAAAAATCACCAGAAAAAAAAGATTCTAAAAATGATAGGAATGTTTTGGTGTCTAAGGAGACAGAAAACTTTGAAACTTTTGTTACAATAGAAAAATTATCCAATTTTTTAATGTGGCGTATTCCAATAGTTGTTTCTATAATTGGTCCAGAAGCTGCACGAACAGCAGCGAAATTATCTCTTCATCTTATAAAAGAAAGAAAAACGATCCTATTGGTAGACATTTCTGGTCAGCAAATAGAGAAAGTGATTGGTCCACATAGAGGATTGAGCGATATTTTAACGGGAAATGCGCAGGTACATGATGTTATTTATCGTGATTATGACACTGGAGTTGATATTCTTCCACAAGGTTTAACAAGTTTTGTTTGTGCTCAAGATTTTTCAAACAATATTCCTAGATTATTTCAAGAATTAAAAAAAGAATATGATTTTATTATTTTAGAAATAGCTGATGAACCTAAATATGGATTTGAGCAATTTGCAAAAATAACAGATTACTATATTTGCAGTGTTTCTCTTAACGAACAGAGTTGGATGGTGCGTATGGTGAGTAGGTTCACAAAAACTGTTTATCGTGTTATCGTGTCGTAGATATTGCAAAATAGGAATGTTAATTAAAATGTTTAGCTTGCACATTCGTTGTTTGTTAAAGTTACAGCGTTGGGTGGTTTGAAAATTATTTTTGTCGGGGATATCTGGGATAAATGTCGGGTAGGTGGAGATGACAGCACAGAAATTAAATAATGTCGCTTTGACACCGTTGCAAAAAAAACATCGAAAGCAGATACAAGCGTGGCTCTATTTTATTGTTTTTCTTTGTTTGGTTATTGTTTTAGCGGGAGGTGCTACTCGCTTAACAGGATCTGGATTATCTATAACCGAGTGGAAACCAATTCACGGTATAATCCCACCAATTGGTGAGGATCAATGGCAAGAAGAGTTTTTAAAATATCAACAGATAGCGCAATACAAAGTGCTTAATTATGGTATGACTTTAAGTGAATTCAAGGCAATTTTTTGGTGGGAATGGGTGCATAGAGCCCTTGGGCGTCTCGTTGGATTTGTCGCTTTATTTGGTTTAATTTGGTTTTGGATTACAAAACGTATTGAAAAGAACATCCTTCTTCCACTCTCTATTGTACCGCTTCTTATTGCGATCCAAGGTGCAATTGGTTGGTGGATGGTGGCATCAGGTATTGGACAAAGTAGCCTGACAAGTGTCAGCCAGTATCGTTTAGCATTTCATCTCATAACAGCATGTTTTATCATTATTTTTGTTACCTATTTATCTAAAGGGCTTATAGAAAAACAGGAAAAACCAGCAAATCAGATGATTCAACATTTTGCAGGATGGCTTGTTATTTTCATTTTGATTGAGATTTATTTAGGTGCTTTAGTCTCTGGGATTCATGCTGGTAAAGTTTACAATACATGGCCGCTTATGAACAGTCAAATTATACCTGATGGGTTGTTGAATTATAGTCCAATTTGGCTTAATTTCTTCGAAAATCCTTTAACAGTTCAATTTAGTCATCGCTTTTTTGCGTATTTTTTAGTTTTTATGACGGTTGTTCATGCTTTGTATGTGCGGAGAAATATTCCACATTCTTCTCATTCTCGTCGTGCATTTTCTATATGTGTTATGGTTATTTTTCAGGCGTTTTTAGGTATTGTTACATTGTTAAATGAAGACCCAATAAGTTTGGCACTTGTGCATCAAAGTGTTGCATTGATTGTGTTATGTTTTTCAGTTATGCACTGGCGAGCAACGAAGGGGTCTTGTTGCATCATTGAATGAAAATTTATCATCCCAGAAAATATCAGCCATCTGAAAGCATGAGATTGAGATTTTGAATAACAGATGCAGATGCGCCTTTTCCTAGATTGTCTAACAGAGCACATAAATTGAAAATATTTTCACTTTTGTTACTAAAAATAAAAATCTTCATTCCGTCTTTATTGGCTAGATATTCTGGGTCAATCTTGGAAAGAGAATTGGTTTCATCTTGTGATGCGACCGATATTGTGTCATGCCCATCATAGTGAGCATTAAAGATTTCACGTAGATCAGAACAGTTAGCTGATTTTGTGAATAGATTACAGTGTAGTGGAAGATTTACAACCATTCCCTGAGGAAAGCGACCAACACTTGGAACAAAGACTGGTGTTTGATTAATTTGCCCATACATCTTAATTTCTGGAACGTGTTTATGTTGAAGATTGAGGCTATAAATAAAATAATTCGCTTGAATATGATCTTGTCGAGATTGATTTTCTATTTGCTCAATCAATTCTCTACCACCGCCTGTATAGCCAGATATTGCGTTAATTGAGATTGGATAGTAAGCGTCTAGTAAACCTGCTTCACGAAGTGGTCGGATTAAGCCAATTGCGCCAGTGGCGTAGCATCCTGGATTAGTTACGTATCGCGCAGCTTGAATACGTTTTTTTTGTTTTGCTGTCATTTCAGGAAAACCGTATACCCAATTTGGAGCAATACGATGAGCTGTTGAACTATCAATAATTCTAATTTTTTTATTATTTTTTAATTGGTTAACTGTTTTATATGAAGCATCATCTGGAAGACATAAAATAGCAATATCTGTTTGGTTAAGACAATCTTGTCGAGTATCAAAGTTGTGCCGATCTGTATAAGAAAGAGAGATTAGTTTCAAATCTGAACGCTCAGATAACCTCTTTTGTATCTGTAACCCAGTTGTTCCATGTTCTCCATCAATAAAAACTTTTGCTGTCATTCCATCTTCCTTGAATTAGTTTTTTATTACCATATTCAAATTTTTATACTGTAAATCAGTTCAAATTATTTTCATCCTAGATTATTTCCAACTTAAACTATTTCTAGACTAAGTTTACTGAATTTATTTAAGTTATGGATAATTTTATTGATAAGGAATATGAAATGGGTAATATGCTAGCATAAATCGCATATTCACTTTGCATTATTTATTTTTGTGAGAAAAAAATCCATTTAGATTGTAAAATAGATTATAAAAAATAAGAGAAGTGTTTGTTGTATTTTCATTTTTTAATAAAAATAACTCAAAATATTTGGTTTGCACGGTTTGCTGTGTTACTGTTCGCTACTTAATTTTTAGAATGTTAGGATGTATTTTATGACTGAGCAAGCAGAGAGCGCACGAAAGTGCTTTTTTAATGATAATTTACATACTGTTGATGTCGCGGTTTTTGATGCAATAAAGTGTGAATTTGAGCGTCAAAAAAGTGAAATTGAACTGATTGCATCAGAAAATCTTGTTTCAAGAGCAGTTCTTGAAGCACAAGGATCTATTTTAACCAATAAATACGCAGAAGGTTATCCAGAAAATCGCTATTATGGCGGTTGCCATTATGTTGATCAAATCGAAAAATTAGCAATTGAACGAGCCAAAAAATTGTTTGGTGTTTCTTTTGCAAATGTTCAGTCTCATTCAGGAAGCCAAATGAACCAAGCCGTGTTTTTGTCATTGCTTCAGCCTGGAGATACATTAATGGGATTAAGTCTGGATTCTGGTGGCCATCTCACACATGGATCTCGCGTTAATATGTCAGGAAAATGGTTTGATGTTGTTTCTTACGGTGTACGCGAAGAGGATCACCTTCTTGATATGGAAGAGGTTGAACGCTTTGCAAAAAATTACAAGCCAAAGCTTATTATCGCAGGAGGAACCTCTTATTCACGGATTTGGGATTGGAAACGGTTTCGTGAAATAGCAGATGAAATTGGATCTTATTTGATGGTTGATATGTCTCACATTGCAGGTTTGGTTGCTGGTGGAGTTCACCCTTCACCTATACCACATGCACATATTGTGACTACAACAACACATAAATCATTACGCGGTCCTCGTGGTGGTATGATATTAACGAATGATGAAGGCTTGTCTAAAAAGATAAATTCAGCTGTTTTCCCAGGTCTTCAAGGAGGGCCTTTTGTGCATGTAATCGCTGCTAAAGCAGTGGCATTAGGAGAAGCTTTACAACCAACGTTCAAAGATTATATTGCTCACGTTGTTTTCAATGCTAAGGTTTTGGCAAAGAGGCTGCAGGGTAATGGTTTTGACATTGTTTCTGGTGGCACGGATAATCATTTGTTATTGGTTGATTTGCGTTCTAAAAAATTGAAGGGAAGATCTTCAGAATTGTCCTTAGGACGAGCTGGTATTATTTGTAATAAAAACAGTATTCCTTTTGATCCTGAAAATCCTTTTATAACCTCGGGTATTCGTTTAGGTACACCAGCTGCAACAACACGTGGATTTTCTGAAGATGAATTTATTCAAGTAGCTGATTTTATTTCAGAAATTCTTGAAGGTCTTAAGATAGCAAAAAGTGATGAGAACAATGCAGTAATTGAAATGAGAATCAGGAAGAAGGTGAAAGATATGACAGATAATTTTCCTCTTTATTCTAATCTTTGCACCTGTTAAAGGTATAGAAAATGCGTTGTCCTTATTGTCAATACGAAGATACACAAGTTAAGGATTCACGTCCCGCAGAAGATGGAACAGTGATTCGACGTCGACGCGTGTGTTCTGTTTGCGGTGGGCGTTTTACTACATTCGAACGTGTTCAGCTTCGTGAGCTATTAGTTTTTAAGAAAAGCGGTCGGTGTGAGCCTTTTGATCGCGATAAATTGATGCGATCAGTTGACGTGGCTGTGAGAAAACGCAATATTAATCCTGATTATATTGAACGGGTAATCTCTGGTATTGTCCGCCAATTAGAAAATTTGGGAGAGCCTGAAATTGCTTCAGAAAAAATTGGGCATCTTGTTATGGAAGCATTAAAAAACATTGATGGTATTGCTTATATTCGTTTTGCTTCTGTTTATCGAAATTTTCGCGATCCAAGCGATTTTCGTAATATTATAGATGAACTATCAGAAGGTATAACGGATACAGAAGCCTATTTTAATGAATAAAAAAGCGCAAGATGAGCGGTTTATGGCAGCGGCTATCCGTTTGGCAGAACGTCACATCGGTCTTACTGGTGAAAATCCTTCCGTTGGTGCATTAATTACGCGGAGTGATCCTAATTTAGGCACATCTATTGTTGGATATGGAGTGACAGCTGTTCACGGGAGGCCACATGCTGAAGTACAAGCTTTACAAATGGCTGGTTCTTTAGCTCGTGGTGCTACTGCTTATGTTACTTTGGAGCCTTGTTCTCATTACGGTAAGACTTCACCGTGTGTTAATGCACTTATTGATTCAGGTATTTCACGAGTTGTTGTTGCTCTTACTGATTTGGATAGTCGGGTTGATGGTCGTGGTATTGCCCTTTTGCGCGCGGCTGGCATCAATGTTGTTGAGGGAGTCTTGGCCGAAAAAGCTTTTGAAGCTTTATGTACTCATTTGTACATAAGAAAGATGAAGCGGTGTTCAGTTACTTTAAAAATGGCAATTTCTGCAGACAATGGCGTTGGGAAAAAGGGGCAGGGTAGGATAGAGATTAGTGGAACAATTTCACGGACTTACGCCCACATTTTACGGGCTCAAAATAATGCTATTATTGTTGGTATTGGAACTGTGTTAGCGGATGATCCACAATTAAGTTGCCGTCTGCCTGGGTTAGAAATGCGTTCTCCTACTCGTATTATTTTAGATAAAGATTTACGGATTCCACTTTCTACAAAAGTTGTTCAAACAGCAAACAAAATTCCAACATGGGTTATTTGTGATAAGAGTATTTCAAAAAAAAATAAAAAAATAGCGTTAAAACAGTGTGGTGTATCTGTCTATTCAGTAAAAGTAAACAATGGTGATATGTCACCACTTCGCATTTTACAGCTGCTTTATAAACATGGAATCAATAGTGTTTTGCTTGAGGGAGGAGTGAAGACAGGAGAAAGTTTTTTAAATTCTGGTTGTGTTGATCACGTAATATGCTTTTATGCACCTATTTTTTTAGGAAAAGATCGTATTGAAGCTCCTTATTTTGAAAATTATCTTTCAGAATTTAATAAAATTGAAACGAGAATGTTTGGAAAAGATCATTTTTGTAAATGGAGGCATAAGGCATTATGTTTACAGGAATTGTAACAGATATCGGCCTTGTTGAAGACATTCAACCATTAAAACAAGGCATACGTTTAAATATTTCTACGCACTATGACGTAGAGAGTTTAGAAGTTGGTGCGTCAATTGCATGTTCAGGGATTTGTCTGACAATTGTCGAGAGAGCACAAAAACAATCTGTCACGAATTGGTTTGCGGTGGAAGCATGGGAAGAAACATTGCGATTAACCAATCTTTCACAATGGAAAAAAGGGACTTTTGTTAATTTGGAGAGATCACTTCGATTTGGTGATGAAATTGGTGGGCATTTAGTTTCTGGTCATATTGATGGTTTAGCTGAAATCATTGATCAAAAAAATGAAGGTGATGCATCTCGTTTTTATCTACAGATTGCTCCTCAATTTTCGCCTTTTATTATAAGTAAAGGCTCTATTGCACTTAATGGAACGTCTCTGACTGTTAATTGCATAAAGGATAATATTTTTGATGTCCTTGTTATTCGACATACATTGGAAATGACAATTTGGGGACAGGCTAAAATTGGTGATCAAGTTAATTTAGAACTTGATCAAATTGCTCGTTATGCTGCCAAACTTTCTGATTTTAGTAACAAAAAATAAATAGATTTAAAGAGTTTATTGTATCTTTTAACATTTTTAATCATCAAAATTTAAATTTTTTGTTTATCTTATTTAATAAGGTTTCCTCCATGGTAAAAATAATACGTAAAAATTCACATTTGTTAATTGTTGAAGCGCGTTTTTATAATGAAATTTCTGATGCTCTGCTCGCTGGTGCAGTAAATACTTTAAAAAAATCCGAATCAAGCTATGATATTGTGACAGTACTAGGGGCACTAGAAATACCAGGTGCGATAGTTTTAGCTGAAAAAAATAGCAAAATATCTTATGATGGTTATGTAGCGCTTGGTTGTATTATTCGAGGTAAAACATATCATTTTGAAATTGTTGCTAATAATTCTTGTCGAGCATTGATGGATTTAACTGTCCATAAGCACTTGGCAATTGGAAATGGTATTCTGACCGTTGAAAATGAAAAACAGGCATGGGAACGCGCAAAACAAGATAAAAAGAATAAAGGTGGTTTTGCCGCGGAAGCTGCTTTATGCATGATTTCCTTAAGAAAAAGATTTGGAAAGAATCATTAAATATGGCTGACATGGCTAACACGAAAGAAAAATATTTTCCACGTTCTGCTAATAAACGTGGGGCGGCAAGGCTTGCAGCAGTGCAGGCACTTTATCAAATGGATATGGTTGGTACAGGTGTTATGGAAACAGCAGCTGAGTATGAGGCTTATCGTTTAGGAAAAGATATTGATGGAGATCAATATCTTGATGCTGATTTTCAATGGTTTTTTTCTATTATAGATGGTGTCGTAAATGATCAAAAACAGCTTGATCCTATGTTGCATCAACAGCTTTCAGAGGAGTGGCCACTTTCACGTCTTGATTCCACACTACGAGCGATTTTACGTGGTGGTTTATGGGAGTTGATTAATTGTCGAGGTGTGCCTGTTGCTGTTATTGTAAGTGAATATGTTGATATAGCAAAAGCATTTTTTGAAGGTGATGAACCAAAGCTCGTTAACGCGGTCCTTGATGGTATAGCGAAAGAAATTCGCTAAAGGAAACAACAACAATACAAATCTCATTTTTATTGAGATTTGTGTATTGAAAATTAGAATCTGAAAACTTTATAGATCTTTGATGATTTTAGTTAAGAAAGGTTGTTCTTCAGCTTTAGCAGCTGGTGTTGTTCGTGAAATGAAATCAAATATTTGACCATCTTGCAATCCATAATTGGCTATCTTAGTAACTTGTTTATCTTTATCAAAATAAATGGCTAAAATCTTACGATCGACGATTTTAGCTTTCATGAACTGTACCCCACGATATCGAACTTGTGAGATGTAATAAAAAACCTCATTATTATTATATTCTGTCTTTAACGAAGGAGTTCCTAAAGTTAGCATAATCTGTTCTTGACTTGATCCAACAGAAATTAAACTAAGGGTATTCTGATCGAAGACGTAGCCTTCCTTATATGTTTGATTCAAACCCGAGGAATCAACCAACCTACAGCCAGCAATCATTATCATGCTGGCCATTGAAAAACCAACCCATAACTTGCATCCGAGCAAGGACACCATCCGAGGTACTTGAAACAACGATATCTCCATCTTCTACTTAGAATACATGACAAAAAGGTAATCCCGAGTTTTTTTTAATTTAAGCTTAATCTACCATAGCTTACGTCGAGGTTCCTTGCTATAAATTAAATTATGCCATACAGGATTCTTTTAGAAAAGAAAAAAATGTAATTCGTATGAATTGACATATCTGAATAAAAGAATGGCATACATTATGCTTCTGTTTTTTTGGAGTTTGCAATGGGCGTTCAGAATATTTCTCAAATGAAATTTGCTTTGTCTTATCCAGTTTCAGTGCGCTCATTACCCACTAAAGGCATTAAGGCGCGTATTTGTGCTGATCAGAAAGAATGTATACATTTGGCCTATAATCATGATTTAGCAGAGGTAAAATTTTGTGAAGGAGAATTCCATATTTTTCCTTGGAAAAGGCGTGGGGTACGCGTAAAAGGTTTTTTTCGAGCAAAGATAATACAGTTATGCGTTGTTACCTTAGAACCATTAGAAAACACTCTCTATGAAGATATAGAGATTGTTTTTATTCCACAAGATTCAAATCTAACCAAGCCCAAAATATTTGAAAATACAGGTGAATTGTTTTTAGATTCTGATGGGTTGGATACACCAGAAATTTTTCATGGAGATAAAATTGACATTGGTGAAATTATGGAGGAATTTTTTGAGTTATCAATTAATCATTATCCACGCAAAGAGGGTGCAAGTATGGATATAATTGAAAATTCAGATGAAATTGGACAAAAATCATCACCATTTTCTGCTTTGAAATAGCTAGCTCTGATTGTAAATACGTAAAAAAATTGTCAATTGTATACCAATTGACAAATAATGTTTTTGCGAAGAATTTTTGTGTAATACGCTTTGTAGTTGGTTGTTCGATGACAAAATCGTAATATTACTTTAGAAGCATAAATTAAAAATGTAGGATGTGTAGGCGTGATTAAAATTTCTGTAGATTTAATGGGTGGGGATCACGGTCCAGAAGTGACGGTTGCAGGAGCAGCAATTGCGCAAAAACATTTGCCAAATATTTATTTCTTGTTTTATGGGGTGAGTGAAATTGTTGAGCCAGTTTTAAAAAAATATCCTTGCTTGGTTGCCGTATCGAGATTCTATCCTACAGAAAGTTATACGCGTATGGATGAGAAGCCAAGCCAAGCTCTTCGCGCTGGAAGAGGTAAATCATCAATGTGGTATGCGATTGAAGCTGTCAAAAATGGTGAAGCTGATGCTTGTATTTCTGCCGGCAATACTGGTGCTCTTATGGCAATGTCTTATTTTTGTTTAAAAATGATGGCTGAAGCTGAGCGTCCTGGAATTGCAGGAATTTGGCCAACACTTCGAAGTGAAAGCATTGTTTTGGATGTTGGTGCAACAATTGGAGCATCTGCCAGCCACTTGGTTGACTTAGCAGTTATGGGAGCTGGTATGTTCCGTGCCTTATATCATGTAGAAAAGCCTAGTGTCGGTCTTCTGAATGTAGGTGTTGAAGAGGTTAAAGGGCTTTATGCAATTAAAAAAGCAGGAACTATACTGCGTGAAGTACAATTAGAAGGATTAGAGTATAAGGGATTTGTTGAAGGAAATGACATTGGAAAAGGAACTGTAGATGTGGTTGTAACGGAAGGGTTTTCTGGTAACATTGCTTTGAAAACAGCAGAGGGAACTGCACGTCAGATAGGAGAAATTTTAAAAACTGCTATGTGCAGCTCCATTTTTTCATATCTTGGTTATTTTTTATCGCGGAGTGCCTTTCGTACATTGAAATACAAAATGGATCCCGATAGGGTTAATGGTGGAGTCCTTTTAGGCTTAAACGGTGTCGTCATAAAAAGTCATGGCGGAGCTAATGCGGATGGTTTTGCTTCTGCTATCCGTGTTGGTTATGAGATGGTTAGTAATGGACTTTTAAAAAAAATAACCGCTGATTTGCGGCGATTTCATGAAAAAAAAACAAGACTATTTGACAAAGAAGATGAAGATGAATCGATGATTGGTTAAAAAGTCGTATGATCAGTGTTCATAATACAAGATTAAAAATCTCAGGAAAAGGTTAAAATCGAATGATTCGATCAGTTATGTGTGGTGTTGGAAGTGCTTTGCCTAAAAAAAGTTTGTCGAATGATGAGATTGCAAAACTTGTTGAAACATCAGATTCTTGGATTTTTCAACGTACAGGAATACGTCAACGCTATATTGCCGATAAAAATGAGACGACTGTTTCTTTAGGAACTAAAGCAGCTCAAGGTGCTCTTGCAAATGCCGGTTTAACGATAAAAGACATTGATTGTATTATTTTAGCAACTTCTACACCAAACCATACTTTTCCTGCATCTGCTGTTGAAATTCAACATGCTTTGGGAATGAATCACGGGTTTGCTTTTGATGTTCAAGCTGTTTGTTCTGGTTTTATTTTTGCTGTAACAACGGCAGACACTTATTTACGCAGTGGAGCAGCAAAAAGAATTTTAGTTATCGGATCCGATACATTTACCCGAATTTTAGATTGGAAAGATCGTACGACATGTGTTTTGTTTGGTGATGGTGCAGGTGCCATCATTTTAGAGGCGCAAGATGCTGTAAGTAGTGTTTCCTGTGATTGTGGCATATTATCTTCAAAATTACGCTCTGATGGCATGTATATAAATAAACTATACGTAGATGGAGGTCCTTCTACAACACAAACTACGGGTCTATTACGCATGGAAGGGCGAGAAGTTTTTAAGCATGCTGTTGGCATGATAACAGATGTGGTTGATGAATGTTTCGCTGCTGTTGGAATGAATTCTTCGCAATTAGATTGGTTTGTTCCTCATCAAGCTAATAAACGTATCATCGAAGCGTCAGCCAAAAAACTAAAGATTCCTATGGATAAAGTTGTAATTACTATTGATCAACATGGTAATACGTCGGCGGCATCCGTACCTTTGGCTTTAGCGACGGCTATTCAAGATGGAAGAATTAAAAAAGGGGATCTCATTATGCTAGAGGCTATGGGAGGTGGGTTTACATGGGGAGCAATTCTTATTCGTTTGTAAATTTATAGATACTTGACCGTATTTAAATAAAACGTATAAATCACTTTGATATATTATAATTTTAGATATTTGAACGGGTAATTATAATGGCAGGTAAAACAGTAACGCGTGCAGATTTAGCAAGCGTGGTTTGTAGAAAAGTGGGCTTGTCACATACTGAGTCAGCAGCTTTAGTTGAGCTAGTATTAGGTGAAATTTGCAATTCGCTGATAAAAGGTGAATCTGTTAAATTATCCTCTTTTGCAACTTTTCAGGTTCGCAATAAAAATAAACGTGTTGGACGTAATCCGAAAACAGGTGTTGAAGCAGCTATTTCACCACGACGTGTGGTAACATTCAAGGCAGCAAATGTACTTAAACAAAGGATTTTAGACTCACACCGTTCCAGACAAAAAGATGATGTCATATAAGCGAACTTTTTTGTAGTATTATTGCGAAATTCTTTAAAGAATTTTATATTTGTTACAGTCCTATTTTTGAACAGTCTTATTGAGAAATTGAGTCTTGGTTAGCAGCTATAAAATCATTTATATAATTTTAGGTAGGGTATTCCAAAATGGATAAGAGCTCCGATGCTTTTCGCACAATTAGCGAAGTGGCGGGGTTATTAGAGCTTCCGCAACATGTTTTAAGATTCTGGGAGACTCGTTTTTCGCAGATTAAACCAATGAAGCGTGGTGGTGGGAGACGTTATTATCGTCCAAATGATATCAATTTACTAAATGGTATCAAACAGTTACTTTACAGTCATGGTTATACTATAAAAGGTGTACAGCGTCTTTTAAAGGAAAATGGCATTGCTTTTGTTGTTTCACTTGGCAGTGGCGATATTGATGCTATAAATGCTGTGATAGAAAAGAAACATGTGAAACAAATATCAGAAATCACTCGTGATAAGCCAAAAAGGTCTTCTTTTGGGCTTTTGGGTTTTATGAAAAATGAAGAAGATGCATCTGTTGGAGCTGTTAGCCTTTACAAAGACAAGACGGATAAGGCTCTGTTACAGGAGGCTCTGTTTGAATTAATCGAATGTAAACGTGTTCTTGACAGGGAACGATGACGCTAAAAATTTTTATTTCACAATTTTTTTATCTTTTACTTATTTTAAATATTAGCTGGGAGACGCAAATCTGGCGGCGTTGCTTCATCTGAAAGCTGTTTTATTACTTCTTCGACAGATAAAAAATTCTGATTTGTACTTCCTAAACGACGCATACTTACACTATTTGTTTCTGATTCACGTTTACCGCATGCGAGAATTACGGGAACTTTTTGTAAAGAGTGTTCACGTATTTTATAATTAATTTTTTCATTACGAAGATCTACTGCTGCCAAAAGACCAGCAGCCTTGATTTTTTCCGTTATTTTTTTTGCATATTCATTCTCTTCAGAAGTAATTGGAGCAACAACAATCTGTTGAGGAGCGAGCCAAAGCGGCATGTGCCCAGCAAAATTTTCGATTAATATTCCAAGAAAGCGCTCCATTGATCCAAAAATTGCTCGATGGATCATAACAGGTTGGCGTTTTTCTGAATTTTTGTCAACATAAAAAGCCCCGAAACGTTCAGGAAGATTGAAATCCACTTGTGTTGTTCCACATTGCCATTCGCGACCAATTGCATCTTTCAATGTATACTCAAATTTTGGTCCATAAAATGCTCCTTCACCCGGAAGAATACTTGTTTTGATGTTTCTTGAAGATTCTTTCGCAATTGTATTGAGAACAGATATCATGATATTTTCAACGTGATCCCATAATGCATCTGAACCAACACGTTTTTCTGGTCGTGTTGAGAGTTTTAGACTGATTTCTTTAAAACCAAAATCAGCATAAGTTGATAAAATGAGATCATTAATGCTAAGGCATTCATCGGCTAATTGTTCATCAGTACAAAAAATATGTGCGTCATCTTGTGTAAAACTGCGAACGCGCATCAGTCCATGTAAAGAACCTGATGGTTCATAACGATGAACAAGACCAAATTCAGCGAGTCTTATAGGCAAATCACGGTAAGACTTTAAGCCGTGTTTAAAAATCTGTACATGACCTGGACAATTCATTGGCTTAAGAGCATAAATACATTCATCATCCCAATTGTCAGTTGCAGGAATTGTTTTGAACATATTTTCTTTATACCATCCCCAATGCCCAGATGTTTCCCAAAGCGATTTATCGAGGACTTGTGGCGCATTGACTTCAGCATATTGGTGATCATCAAGGCGCCGGCGCATGTAGCTAATCAAATTCTGGAACATTTTCCAGCCCTTTGAGTGCCAAAAAATCATTCCTGGACTTTCTTCTTGAAAATGGAATAGGTCCATCTCACGACCTAAACGTCGATGATCGCGCTTTTCAGCTTCTTTTAGCATATGCAGATAAGATTTTAAATCATTTTCATTTGCAAATGCCGTACCGTAAATTCTCGTTAACATGGGTTTATTAGCGTCGCCACGCCAATATGCCCCTGCAACTTTCATTAATTTAAATGCATTTCCAATTTGTCCGGTAGACTGCATATGTGGACCACGGCAAAGATCAAACCAGTCTCCTTGATAATAAACCTTCACATTTTGATCATCTGAGATGGAGTCAATAAGCTCAACTTTATAAGGCTCTCTATTTTCAGAAAAAATCTTTTTAGCTTTTTCACGAGACCAAATTTCTTTTCTAAAAGGTTTATTGCGTTGAATAATCTCATGCATTTTTTTTTCAATGATAGTAAGATCATTTAATGTAAAAGGTTGTTTACATGCAAAATCATAATAAAAACCATTTTCGATAACTGGGCCGATTGTAATTTGCGTTTCAGGAAAAAGCTCTTTCACAGCTTCAGCTAAAACATGCGCACAATCATGACGTATCAATTTAAGGGCACGTGGGTCATCGCGGGTAATGATTTCAATTTGACCAGATTTTTCCAGTGGGTCTAAAAGATCCCGAGTAACGTCATTAAAATTATAGGCTACTGCTTTTTTTGCAAGCGATTTAGAAATAGACTCTGCCAATTCTAGACCAGTTATTTTGGCAGGGTAATTACGTTGTGAACCATCTGGAAACGAAAGAGAAATAGAAAAAGACACAGAAAACTCCTTTAATCCAATTCCGCTAACGATTGCGGATGGCTCCATGAAATTGAAGCGATAATCAGTTAAGAACAACTGAGATAATTTTCTATCAATAGACATAAAAAAAGAAAAGAGCTATTTGTTGTGTTTCGCAGAAATTTTCCAGTAGCGCCAAGGTTTATAAAAACAGTAAAAATCTTCAAGAGAGGTTGGAACTGGATCGAAGCCACTAGTTCCAAATGGGCCACAACGTATGATACGAAAGAACCCCATCCAAGCGCCAGCCCACAATCCATGGCGTGCGATTGCTTCATAAGCATACTCTGAACAAGTTGGTGCATGGCGACATTGATTTCCTATCAAATTGGAAAGTGTTATTTGATAGAAACGTATCAATAAAAGACCAAGCAACCTTCCAGGTGTTTTTTGCCAAATACCCGTGTAATTTCGTGTATATCTTTTTTTTTGTTTAGAGTGTAATTTAGGCATTTATTTTTCTTCAATTTGTTTAATACAATCCATAACGGCATCAAAAATGAGCATTGTTGATGTGTGGCGAATCTTATGTTTTTTAATTGGCTGCAAGCAAGCAAATGCCTCAAAAGGAAAAGAGGGGGGAGGGCCATTTTCTGTTAGCATACGATAAATAATTTCATGTAATCCTTTAATACTTTGTGTTGTTTTACCTATGATATGGCACGCCAGAAGCGAAGCTGAAGCTTGTCCTAGTACACATGCGCGCACTTCATGAGCAAAATCTGTAACAACACAATTTTCTATTTTCAAATCTACAGTAATCGTTGATCCACAAAGACGTGCGTATTTTTTTGATGTTGCATCTGGATTGTCAAGGCGACCAATTCTACTTATACGCGCAGCATATTTAAGTATTTTATCGTTATAGACACTATCAAGCATGAGGCATTTCCTGAAATTGTGAGATCCGTGATCATTTAAGCTTTTAATTCAATTATAGAGAGATTATACAAAATAAGATGGATATGTAGCAAATGCTTTATACGTAGTAGATTTGGAGTTTTTTAATGTGTGATACTGCTAAAGGAGTTACTTTAGAGCCATTTTCGACTGAAGAGAAACGTCCTAGTTTTGAGGAAGTGAAATCGGCGGTTCGTGCGTTGCTATTATGGATAGGAGAAGATCCAAATCGAGAAGGTCTCTTAGATACTCCGGAACGTGTAGTTAAAGCATATCAAGAGCTTTTTACTGGTTATAATCAATCAGTTGAAGATATTTTGGAAACGGTTTTTGAAGAAGTTTCAGGATATAATGAATCAGTGATAGTGAAGGATATCCCGTTTTATTCACATTGTGAACATCATATGATTCCAATTGTTGGTAAGGTTCATATTGCTTATATTCCTGAAACAAAGATTATTGGTCTTTCAAAAATTGCACGTATCGTGGATGTTTTTTCCCGTCGTTTGCAAACGCAAGAAGCTATGACAGCTCAAATAGCTGATGCCCTAAATATAAATCTAAAACCTCGCGGTGTTGCAGTATTGATTGAGGCAGAGCACATGTGTATGGTCATGCGAGGAATAAAAAAGCAAGGAACTGCAACAATTACGACAAATTTTCATGGTTATTACAAGCTAGATCAAGTTGCTCAGGCTAACTTCATGACGATGGTTTGCCGATAAATGGTAAGGTTTGTGCTTGGACAACTTGCATAAAGCTTTAATAAGTTTGAAAATAATTCACTAGAAAGTAAAAATGAGCTTGTGCCTTACCGTGTGATTTGTTAAAGCCAAAACCATTACGTTTTGCTTCGCTATGTGCGGTCGTGGCGGAAGTGGTAGACGCGCAGCGTTGAGGTCGCTGTGGGGTAGCCCGTGGAAGTTCGAGTCTTCTCGACCGCACCATTTGCATCCTTCATAATTTTTGGGTGGGGTGCTGATCAAGAAGAAATTATGTGTGCATTGTATGATGGTGTGCAACGTGCATGGTGGCGGGATCTTTCTTCTCATAATAGTTTGTTAGTGCGTTTCTGTAAAGTGTTTAGATCCTTAGAAATTTTGCCTTTGTGCTTATAAATTTGGAAGCCAACTGTATTTTCATGAAATTAGGTATTTTACTATGAGAAGTACGATCTTTTTAAGATATTTTATGCTCTTTGTTTGCATTTTTTTATTAACTGCATGCAGCAAATCACGTGCTGTGCTGTGGCATGGAATTCACGCAACGCCATCTATGATTGCAGTGCAAAGAGAAGTTGAAGGAACACCGATTCCTCCAAAAGCTATCGTCCCAGTTTATGTAGCAACAAGTCGTATGATGCAAAATAATTATTCTCAGCCTTATGGGGCAGAGCGATCAAATAAGGTAAATTATAATCGTGTCGATATAGGAATCCCACAAAACCATGTGAATGGTTGTATTGAAACAAATGCGTATAAACCAAATTACGAAAAGCATTTTGCAGCGGTAGCACTGAGAAAATATGATAGCAAGGAAGAGTTTAAGCAAAAATTAAATGCTGCTTTAGCGGAAAAGAAGAACGGAAGGAAAGAAATTTTTCTTTTTATACATGGTTATAATAACAATTTTGCAGATGGTGTATTTCGTGCAGCTCAATTCACCCATGATTACTCCCTGAATGTTGTTACTGTGCACTATTCGTGGCCTTCTGCTGGATCAGTACCGCTTTATATTTATGATCGTGATAGTGCTAATTTTGCACGCGATGGGCTTATAGAACTTTTAACAGTTATTAGTGAAACTGATGCTGATCAAATTTCAGTTATTGCCCATTCTATGGGCAACTTTGTAATAATGGAAGCATTTAGGACTTTAGCATTACAAGGCAAATATAGGCCAATTCTTCGGATTACAAGTTTTTTAATGGCAGCACCGGACATCGATCTTGATGTATTTGAGCGTCAACTTAATGATATTAAACAATTACCTCGTCCCACAGCTATTTTAGTATCGCGTGCAGATAAAGCTCTTGCTGTTTCTGGGCGCCTTACAGGGGGACATCCTCGTGTGGGAGATGGTTCAGACATAAAAATACTGCGTAAAAATGGAATAGCTGTTCTTGACTTTTCTCATGTTGACGGTGGAGCACATAGCGTGTTCGCATCTTCACCAACATTGATGGCTCTCTCTCGGGAAGGATCTTTGGCTTCAACTATTATGGAAGGAACAGAATTATCACCTAGTCAGGCAATTCTTGCTGATAGCAGTAGTGTATTAGAAAAAACAACACGACTTATTCTTTATGCACCAGTACATCTTTTATCTCCATTATCTTGGCGTTAAATATGAAAAAAGGCCGTTTGCTAAACAAAAAATGACATTTTTTAGCATTTTCTTTAGAATAGTCTTATAACATTAGGGCGAATAGTGGGATGAATGTAAAAAAAACAACCATTAGGTAAGTTTGCAATGGTTACAAAAAAGCGTTATGACCACACAACTGCGTTAATAGATTGTTTATCTTATTCTGCGGTTAAACTGCTAGATATTCATGATATTCTTTCTAGGGCAAAAAAAGACAATGTTGGTGAAAAAGAGGACTTGCTGCACCAAATTGACTCTATAAAAAAACATTTGTACGAAATAAGTCATGCACTTATTTTAGAGTATCGTAAACGTCAAGAAGATGAGCGCTTTTTAAAGCAAATTTTGGCTTCTATTTCAGATCATCTTTTTTCTCTTAATAATGGTTTTAAAGAAACAAGTCGCTTATTTTTTCAAGAAATCAGAGTTATTCAATCTCAAATGCAGTGTTTTTATGAAAACAACGAGAAGCAATGTTTATTGAGTGATCAAGAGTTTTCTTATTCTTCAAAAATTAATGAAACTATTGAGTGGTTACAAAAAGCTCGAGAAAGGCTTATTGTTGAAAGTCCACATCTCTTTGAAAAAGAGTGGTAAAATCGGAAACAAAAGACCTTTAAATTTGGAAGGTCTGCATTTTATTCTGATTAAGAGATAATGTACTTAAATTTATACATGTTTCTTATTTAAGAATAATGGAGTCAAATTAATGTCAAAAAAAGTCATGATCGTAGAAGATAATGAGCTTAACATGAAGTTGTTTCGTGATCTTATAAAAGTGAGTGGTTATGAAACTATAGAAACACGAAACGGTTTGATTGCACTGGATTTGGCTCGTTCATCAATGCCTTCACTTATTCTTATGGATATCCAATTGCCTGAAGTATCTGGAATAGATGTTATTAAAAAGTTAAAAAATGATGAAGAATTAAAATCTATTCCTATAGTTGCTGTTACAGCTTTTGCAATGAAGGGTGATGAAGAACGAATTCGCGCAAGTGGGTGTGAAGAATATATGTCGAAGCCCATTTCTGTCCCTCATTTTATCACAACAGTGAAGCGTTTTTTGGACTAATTTTGTAAAAAATTTTTACAAAATAACAATAAGAAATATAGAAAAAACGATTTTTGTGAAACAACTAAAGATGTACACGCAAAAAATAAAAGCTCTGCTTTTAACAGAGCTTTATACATTTGTATGAAAATAAAATTAACGTTTTGAGAATTGAAAAGAACGACGTGCTTTTGCTTTACCATATTTTTTGCGTTCAACGACACGACTATCACGCGTTAGAAAGCCACCTTTTTTTAAAATTGTGCGAAGCGCAGGCTCATAATGAGTTAAAGCCTTTGAAATTCCATGTCGTACTGCACCAGCCTGCCCAGAAAGACCACCTCCTGCAACTGTTGCAACAATATCAAACTGAGTATCTCTGTTAGTTGCAACAATCGGTTGACGAAGAATCATTCTAAGAACAGGACGGGCAAAATACTTATCAAATTCTTTATCATTGACAGTAATTTTTCCAGAGCCTGGCTTAATCCATACCCGTGCAACAGCATCTTTACGTTTTCCTGTTGCATAGGCACGTCCTTGTGAATCAAGTTTTTGCATCCGAACAGAAGCAACACTTTCATCAGATTTTATAATATTTGACATTGTAGCAAGCTCAGAAAGAGAATTAATTTCAGCCATAATCAAGCAATCCTTCTATTTTTTCTGTTGAGAGCACCAACGTCAAGAGCTTCTGGTTGCTGCGCTGAATGTGGATGTTGGTTACCAGCATAGACACGCAGATTCTTTAATTGCTGTCGTCCAAGTGGTCCGCGAGGAATCATACGTTCCACAGCTTTTTCTACGATACGCTCAGGGAAACGACCTTCAAGGATCTGACGAGCCGTACGTTCTTTGATTCCGCCAATATAGCCAGTGTGCCAATAATATTTTTTATCTGTGCACTTCTTTCCAGTGAGAGCTATTTTATCCGCATTGATCACAATGACATTATCACCATCATCAACGTGTGGGGTAAACGTAGCTTTATGTTTACCCCGTAAGCGATTAGCAACAAATGCAGCGAGACGACCCAAAACAAGATTCTCTGCATCAATAACAACCCATTTTTTCACCACTTCTGTTGGCTTTTGTGAAAAAGTTGCCATAATATTACCCTTTGTTAAAATCATTTAAATAAGATGATCTACGTTATTTGAAAAACGCCATCACAGCGGAATACCCGACGCTTACTACACTCTCTGATATAGTGTCTTTTAATGATCGTCAAGAGAAATAAAAAACTTATAAAACAGTATATTATAATAAAGGTATTATAATACCTTATTTATTTTAAAGATTTATTCATACTCTGAACCATAATTGATGTCTCATCTTCAATGCTTGATTGTATTTTATTTATTTACATTGTAAAATAAATAATGATGCAGCAATTCCGCTATTTTCTTAATGTTAAATCTTCTGCTTGTGGTTATGCTTGGCTAGATGCTCTTGGTATTCAAGGAATAAGCAATGCTTGTGCGATTTCTCAAAAATTTGGTTTACCCGATCAATTAGCTCGTGTTCTTTCAGCAAGAGATGTTGATGAATCAGACGCTATTGCTTTTATTAACCCAACTTTACAGACTTTAATGCCTGATCCAAAAAGCTTTGTTGATATGCAATGTGCAGCAGAACGAATAGTTAAAGCCATTATGAATCAAGAAAATATTGCTGTTTTTGGCGATTATGACGTTGATGGTGCTTGTTCATCAGCACTCATAGTACGGTTTTTTCGTTATTTTGGCATGAATGTAAAAATTTATATTCCTGATCGCATTGTCGAAGGATATGGTCCAAATGAACAAGCAATGAGAACGTTGGTACAGGGTGGTGCTAACCTAGTTATTACTGTTGATTGTGGTGCGAACAGTCCTGACGCAATTAAGGCTGCAAGGCTTGCAGGTGCTGATGTTGTGATTTTAGACCATCATCAGATGACAGAAGTTCATCAAGAAGCTGTTGCTCTTGTCAATCCAAATCGTCCTGATGATTTTTCTGGGCAGGGACATTTATGTGCTTCCGGTGTTGTATTTGTTGCGTTAGCGTGGGTTAATCACCTGTTGCGTAAAAGAAATTACAAAGGGAAGATTCCTGATCTTTTAAGTATGCTTGATCTTGTTGCATTGGCAACTTTATGTGATTTGGTTCCATTAAAAGGCGTTAATCGTGCTTTTGTATCTAAGGGGATTCAAGTTGCTCGCTCTATGTATAATCCTGGTATGGCAGCTTTAATAAAGGTTTCACGCATAAGTGAGCCGCTTAATAGTTTTCATTTGGGATTTTTGTTAGGACCTAGAATTAATGCCGGAGGACGTATCGGAGATCAGACTTTAGGAGCACATTTACTCAGTTGTGATGACAATGATGAGGCTGGTAGAATAGCAGAGAAGTTGAACCAGCTTAATGGAGAGCGACAAGAAATTGAGGGATTTCAATTAACCCAAGCAGAATCCTATATTGATTCTCTTTACAAAGATACAGAAATACCATCATCGCTTGTTGTTGCGCATCAAGAATGGCATCCAGGAATTGTTGGCCTTCTTGCATCACGCTTAAAAGAGCGCTTTTTCTGTCCTGTTTTTACAATTGCTTTAAAACCTGATGGTAGTGGTATAGGATCGGGGCGTTCAATTAGTGGAATTGATTTAGGATCTATTGTTCATGAAGCAGTTGCATTGAATTTGCTAGAAAAAGGCGGAGGACATAGCATGGCAGCTGGAATCACGATCCAATCAACAAAAGTTGAAATTTTTCGAGAATGGCTAGAAAAAAAAGTTTCTTTAACTGTTTCACAGCTGCGAATTGAGAGATCTCTCAGCATAGATGGTTGTCTTTCTGCTTCTGGAGCTAATAAAGATCTTTTTGATATGATTGAAAAAGCAGGTCCATTTGGTTCAGGGAATGCAGCACCTGTTTTTGTTTTTCCTTCTCATCGATTAGCTAATTTATGTGAAGTAGGGAAGGGGCATCTACGTTTTGTTATTTCTAATTTTGAAGGTAAAAAATTACAAGGAATAGCTTTTCGTTCAGTTGGGACACCGCTTGGTTATTTCCTTTCTGAAAATATAGGACAAATGATCCACTTTGCTGGTCATCTCAGTTTAAATTATTGGAATGGCACAATTAATCCACAGCTACGGGTTATAGACGCAGCGACAGTAGTTTGAAAATATATTTTCAAAAATTAGATGTCTAGATTGGAAGCGAAAGTGGAATTTTCTTGTATGAACCGAAATCGTGCTTCTGGCTTGGTTCCCATTAGATTTTCTACCGTATTTTTAGTTTCTTGTATTTGAGATTCATCAATAGAAATGCGTAAAAGAGTTCGTTTTTGGGGATGCATAGTTGTTTCTTTCAGTTGTTCAGCGCGCATTTCACCAAGGCCTTTGAAACGCCCAATTTCAATTTTACTTTTTCCAGTGAATTCATTTTTTAGTAATTCATCTTTATGAGCATCATCGCGCGCATAGGCAACTTTTCCTCCTTGTGATATTCTGTAAAGAGGAGGCACAGCAAGATATAAATGTCCTTGATGGATAAGATCAGGCATCTCTTGAAAGAAAAAGGTAATTAAGAGTGAAGCGATATGGGCACCATCGACATCTGCGTCTGTCATAATGATAATACGTTCGTATCTGAGATCTTCTTTACGATATTTGGAACGTGTTCCACAACCGAGTGCAAGTACGATGTCGCTGATTGTTTGGCTGGAACTCATTTTTTCACGAGCGGCACTGGCTACATTTAAAATTTTTCCACGAAGAGGCAAAATTGCTTGGTTTGCTCTATTGCGCGCTTGTTTAGCAGAACCACCAGCTGAATCTCCTTCTACAATGAACAATTCTGCGCCTGTTGCAGAATTTTGACTGCAATCTGCTAATTTTCCAGGTAGACGTAATTTACGCACAGCGGTTTTGCGATTTATTTCTCTATCTTGTCGTCTCTTAACTCGTTCTTCAGCTCGCTCAACAACCCAATCAAGAAGTTTTGTTGCTTCATGTGGAGAATTTACCAGCCAATGATCAAAAGGATCACGTATCGCATTTTCAACAATACGTTGAGCTTCGATTGTCGCTAATCGATCTTTTGTTTGCCCAACAAATTCAGGTTCTCTAATGAAAATCGAAAGAACAGCAACCGTTGAAATCATAATATCATCAGACGTAATGATGGCAGCGCGCTTATTTCCTATCAATTCAGCATAGGATTTTAATCCGCGTAAAAGAGCCTGTCGAAGTCCTATTTCATGTGTTCCACCTTCTCCAGTGGGAATAGTGTTACAGTAAGAATGTACGCAAGAATCACCACCATGCCAAGCTATGGCCCATTCAACTGAACCATGGCCATTTTGTTGTTTTGTTTTTCCAGAAAAAATTTCTGACGTTACTCTATACTCATTTTTCAGCGATGCTAATAGATAATCTTTAAGCCCATTTGGGAAGTGAAAAATAGCTTTTTCTGGAATATTTTTTTTGCTTTCGAGTATAACTGTATCGCAGCTCCAACGAATTTTTACTCCACCAAAAAGATAAGCTTTTGAACACGCCATATTATAAATTTTTTCTGGATCAAAAGCAGCTTTTTCTCCAAAAATTTTACTATCAGGATGAAAACAGACTCGTGTCCCACGACGATTATAAACGTCTCCAAGATTTTCTAATCCAGATTGAGGAACACCACGCGAAAAACGCTGTCGATACAGTTTGCGTTCTCGTGCTACTTCAACTTCCATGTAGTCAGAAAGAGCATTTACAACAGAAATTCCAACTCCATGCAATCCACCAGCAGTTTGATAAGCTTTTCCATCAAATTTTCCACCTGAATGAAGCTGTGTCATAATTACTTCAAGAGTAGATTTATCAGGCATTTGTGGATGATTTTCAACAGGAATACCACGTCCATTATCTGTGACTGTTAAATAACCATTTTTATCTAACGATACATCGATTAAATCTGCATGACCTGCAACAGCCTCATCCATTGCATTATCAAGAATCTCAGCAAATAAATGGTGGAGAGCTTTGGTATCCGTGCCTCCTATATACATTCCAGGGCGCAACCGAACGGGTTCTAGTCCTTCAAGAACACGAATAGAAAAAGCATTATAGCTATCTTTTTGTGTATTTTCATTAGAAATTATCGTCTTTGGTAAAATTGAATCTTTTAATTTTTTTTCTACCCGAGACTGAGTATTATTCAAAATACTAAAAAGATCTTTTTTATCATTGCTCATAGTGCCTAACTATTTACCTAATTTAGAATAAATTTTCACGTTAAAAAACTTTATGCTTATTTTTTATTTTAAAAATTAATGAACTTATGGGGCATCAATTGTTTGTCCAAAAATTTTCTCAAATTCCTGTCTTAGAACAATATCAATATCATGCATCGTTGCGATAGTGCCTAAATTAAAAAGACTGGTTATACCGTAATTCGTTATTCCGCAAGGAACAATTCCTGAGTAGTGTTCTAAATTAGGATCAACATTAATAGAAATTCCATGAAAGCTGACCCATTTACGTACACGAATGCCAATAGCTGCAATTTTATCTTCATGAGGAAGAGTATTTTGCGTTGATGGATAATCGCGTCGTTTAATCCAAACACCGACTCTATCTTCACGACGCTCACCTTTGATATTAAATTTTGCAAGTGTTCGTATTATCCATTCTTCCAGAGCACCAATAAAGGCACGGATATCTTGTTTCCTACGCTTAAGATCTAGCATAATGTAGGCGACACGCTGTCCAGGTCCATGATATGTAAATTCTCCACCACGACTAGCTTCATAAACAGGAAACAAATTAGGTTCCAAAAGATCTTTTTTGTTTGCACTTGTGCCGGCTGTGTAAAGGGGAGGATGTTCAAGAAGCCAAATTTGTTCATGTGCAGTTTTTGCTAAAATATTTTCTACACGCTCTTGCATACAACGTAAAGCCTCAAGATATTCAACCAAGCTGTCACTTATTTTCCACTCAACAGGCAAATTGTCGCAAATTGTTTTGAAATTATGCGATAGATAACCACGATCAATATGTTTTAATTCAGTTGTCATAGACGGTGTTTAAGTATTTTGTTATTAATATGTTCATCCACATTCTAACTAAAAAAACAATTGCAAAGCAAGACATGAAACTATTTACTGAAATCAAGTAATTAAGCAACAAACAAATTTTACCTTAATAAAATTTACTGTGTTTCAAAACATTAGAATCAATCGTAAAAATTTGTATGGGTTTGGCATCATAAAACCATGATTTTGCCTAAATCATTGTTGGTATTGTTTTTAGTGCAGTATTAGTGCAGTATTATGTATATGCACTGCTCCTATATAGTCACGTCGAACAACAGAAATACTGTTTTCAGTTCCCTCTAATTGTGATTGAAGAGAGAGAAAATTTTGATTTGCTTTTAGGTTAGGATTATTTTCGACAATAGCCATAAGACACGAGAGTGTGCTCAATAAATTTGCTTAATTACTTAATTATTGAGATATTGCTGCATTATTTATTGGTTACTCAACATATCAATATTAACATTTACTTGTGTACCTTTTGCATGCGCTTTAATTACAGCAGTAAAAACAGTTTATTAGTGAGATGCATAGGATTTTACAGATTCTACCAAATTAAAAATAAGGTCTGCACAGCACTGATATTGATTTAGAACCTCACTCCATGTTGCGTGTGCTTTTTTTCATTCGTTAGTATTGCATTAAATTCACAAACCGATTATTGATGGCATCAAGGATGCTAAGAAAATAGTTAAAAATTATTTTAGTATTCTTATTGTAGAAAAAGTAGGCACAATTAAGACAGTTAATACCTTTGAAATACGGATATCTCCAAAGTTATTCTATCCCACTATATAGGATATCCTTTTTATCTAAAAAGCATCTTAAATTTTGTTAGAATCCATTTATGAAGTAATCCATGTCTAGATGGATTTAGTATGTATAGTAACCTTATTATTTGATAAGTGCTAATTTTGATCGATGTTAATTATGAAGACATTACTATAAATCTAAGATTACATTTATGTAGAACTGGTGCTCTTTTTATTACGACAGTATGTTTGTCCGAAAGTGTATTAGTGTAGTGCTGGGCAAGGTTTTAATTCTTCTCTACGCTGTAATTGAAGATATTATGAATTAGACGTAATTCCGTATACAATATCACCGTAAATAATTTCTTTGTTCCGTTTTTTTAATAGTTTTTTAGCAAATTTATAAAGATTGTCTAAAAAATATTGATTCGTTCTCAGTGAGATTTTGTTTAAGTATACTTATCACTCTTCGCTAGATATAATCTAAAGAAATTTTCGAAGTCTTATCAAGGTGATTTGTATACGGAAACGATGTTTTTGGGGGTTGATAATTTGTAGAGACACGGTCTACAGTCGCCAGTAGCAAGAATCTTATCGATTGCTAAGAACGGGTGATATTTTTTGTGAGTTAATCAAGTTTTGTTTAAAAAATTATCCAAATACCTTAAAGCGCACATTATCATCTATAAAGGTTTTTTCAGGGAAAGGCTGTTCATTAGAGCCGAACGGCATTTGTGCACGTAGTTTCCAGTTGGCAGGGATACTCCATGCACTAGCAACATCAGCATCAATCAGTGGGTTATAATGCTGTAGATTGGCACCAATATCAATATTAGCTAATGCTGTCCAAACTGCAAATTGTGCCATGCCACTTGATTGTTCTGACCAAATGGGAAAATTTTCTGCATAGAGAGCAAACTGATCTTGCAGCTTTTTAATCACATCTTGATCTTCGTAAAACAAGATCGTACCAGCACCAGCAGCAAATCTGTTGATCTTGGTTTCACTTTGTGAAAAAGACTCAATTGGAACAATCTTGCGCAAGGCATTTTTGGTCATATTCCAGAGTTTATCGCTTTCTTCTCCAAATAAAATTACAACACGAGAGCTTTGAGAATTAAAGGATGATGGTGTGTAGCGAATAGCTTCTTTGATCAAAAACTCGATTTCAGATTTATTGATTGATAATTTTTTTCCTAAAATGTATTGTGTGCGGCGTTTTTTAATGTTTTCGATCAGTATATTGCTCATATTTTTTGTCTCCACCATGTAATTTTACAAGATAGGTATATGGCAAGAAGTAAATATTTTCATAAAAAAGTATGTTTAAGTTTAAAATATACACTAATAAATTTTTTATTTCATTGTGAAGAGTTTTAAATTGTAAGTGCAACTAATTTTTCCAGCGTTATTGGAAATAAAAAATGCAGCAAAAATCCATTAAGGAAGCCTTGTTTACACAAGTTTTCTTTAATTGTACAAAATCACGAAATGCTAGAATACGGAAGGTAAAACAAAGGCGATAGTTATTATGATTATAACTATCTTTGATGTAATGTATATAGCATCTAGTATTTCTATACTAAACATTTTTTTCTTTTTATATATTTTTTCATTTATTTTTTCTCTATTATTAAAAGGATTTTATTGTGCGGTGTAACGCATAATTGCCTAATTTAGATTTAGAAATAAAAAAAATGCAATATTGGAATTTTTTGTTGATATTATTTGAATTTAAAAATTCATAGCAGATGAAGTGCTTTTGATAATTTTGTTTGCGTATAATAACTTTTCTAAAATTCAGTATTGTAAACCTCAATGTTTGTAGTTTGACGGTATGTTTTTCATTAAGTGAGAAGAAGTAAAACGTGTGATCCAGTTTATTTTTTAAGAACGGGATGCAAAAAACCATTCTTTTACCACTTTTGTTAGTAAACCATATCAGCGAATCATGGTTAATTTAATATGCAAAATGCAGGAGTCGATTTTGATCATCCGAGATTGACGCTTAAAGATAAGCTTGCGTGCTGTTGTCTTTACCACATAAAACGTAAAAGCACTAAATTCATTGCACCGTATCTGAACAAGTAGCCGGAAATTTATCTGTATCATCTCCATTTAGCAATATAGATAAACATTGCCGTGATGCTCATTTTAGTGCTTTGTTTAATTTAGAACATAATATGCACACATTGGCCAGTATCCAGTATTATGGTATTTTTTGTATTGATTTATATCATACCATTTCAAATGATTAATATAACATTATAACTACGATAGGTATTTGTATAAACAATGTTATTTTGTTTAGCATGCTTTTTGCATGATAAACACTGAAATGGCTGTTTGAATATTGGCAATTCGAATACTTCTTACTATGATTTTACCTTAGATAAGTTTAGTTATCTAGGGCAGCTTTTTCATATTTGTTTTGTATATCGAAGTATTTAATATTTTTGTTAAATTAAAATATCAAATTTTTAAATATATACTTAAATAGTTTTGGTAATTTTAAAGATTAATACAATTTTTTAAGAAACAGTTTATATTTTAATAACATGATGATTTAAGGTAATTTATTGTTATATATATTTTGTATACAAATATAAAATATAATTGTAATTATATTTTAAAATAATGAATTATATAATTTTATATGATATATTTAAGTGTGTATTTTCTATGTATTATAAACCTACATTATTATTTATTGTACTTATCGTCTGTTTATCAGTAGGAGGTTTGATTTCCACTGATATCTTCTTGCCAGCACTTGGAGATATGCGCCAATACTACCAAGTAACTGAATCTCAAATTCAAAATGCAGTGGCAATTTTTTTACTCGCATTAGCTGTTGGACAACTTATTTATGGACCACTCAGTGATAATTTTGGACGTAAAAAAACACTTCTGTTTGGTTTATTTTTATGGCTATTTAGCACATTGGGTATAATTTACACAATCAATATTCAAGCCTTTTTAGTACTACGCTTTTTACAAGGTCTTGGAGCTTGCTCAGGTATTGTTTTAAGTCGTGCCATTATTAACGACTTGATGGATAAAGCCGCAGCAGGAAAACTTTATTTAGTTATTTTTCCTTTTGTCGGAACATCACCAGCACTTGCACCATTAATTGGGGGATTCTTATTACAAATTTTTAATTGGCAAGCAATTTTTATCTTTCTAAGCTTCTTTATAGTTTTGTCCATTTTTCTTTGTTATTTTGTATTAGAAGAGACTCTTTCTCATACAAAACGTCAATCTTTTACTCCTATAGGAATTATTCAAAACAGTTTAGAAGTTCTTAAAAATAAGCAGTTTATCTTTTATGCACTGATACCATGTTTTGCATATGCCTCCTATTTTGCTTATATCGTAGAATCGCCTTTTTTTCTCACAGCTTTGGGTCTATCAACTGTATATATTGGTTATAGCTACATTGGTATTTCTTTAACCTATGTTTTAGGTAATTTGATAGCGCGAAGATTTTTGAAGAGAGAGCCTATGGAATGTGTTATCCGACGTGGATATATTGTTTTTGTCATAGGGGGAATATTATTTGCTCTACAAATGTATATAAGTCCATGGCCACTTGTAACGAGTTTAATAGCCATTTCTATTCTTACTTTCGGCAATGGTTTTTTGTTGCCATTAGGAACAGCATTGGCTATTTCATCACATCCACAAGCTACTGGAGCAGCGTCTGGAATTATGGGAACTTTGCAATTAGGGAGCGCTGCATTTAGTGCAGCGGTTATCGGAAAAATATCTGAACATAATCCTTTGGGTGTTGCTATTTTATTAGCTATGTTCTGTATATTAGGTTTTATAATTTATATTAGGAAAGCAAATTATTTTATGATTTTAAAAAACTAAGCTAAACAACTGAATTGGGGGAGATATGTTACGCTTATGTCACTTTGTGTGATGGTAACTATAAGAATCAAATTTCTTTTTCACTAGACTATATCATTGAGATCGTTGAGCATGTTGAAAATTTGAGAGCAGCTCGGGTTGAATATATTGAGATTGGTTGTCAAAAAGGCTCGTTTAAACCTATGGATAATATAGATCAAACAGGTTTGTGTTTTGATGATTATACTCAGTTATTACGCAATGCTGTTCATGACGCTAAGCTTGTTGTTATTGTGCGCATCCGCATAATATAAATCAATCAGATATTCGTAAGCTAAAAGCTTGTGGAATTACACTTTTACGATTATGTTTAAACAAAAATGACATTAATTTTACATTTGAATTGTGCCGCTATGCTAGTTTTTTTTAGGGTTGTCCGTTAGTATAAATATCACAAGAATAAGCCAAGTAGATGTAGATTATTCACATAGTATGGCAATAGAGGCAGTTAATTGTGGAGCTAATATTTTTTATTTGGCTGATTCTAATGGAAGTCTTTTACCTGATACTATAAGGAAATTAGTACAAAAAATAAAAAGTATTACGCCTTTAGAGGTTGGTTTTCATGTACACGATGATTTAGGTATGGCTATGGCAAATAGCATAGCGGCTGTAGAAGCAGGCGCAAATTTTATCGATAGTTCATTAATGGGAATGGGAAAAGGTACAGGAAATCTTACTTTAGAGTTATGGTTAGCACTTTTAAATTTTCATAAAAAGAAAACGCATTATGATATAGGTAAAGTTTTGCAACAGGCAGAAAATCTGAAAAGTCACTCCTTTTTTTCACCTATATATCGCAGTTTTGTTAATTTTCTTTTAGCTTTAAATAATTTAAGCGTTGAATATCAAGCTTTGCTAGAGACTAAAACATCTTTAGGTATAGGAGAAAGGCTGGCTACTATCAGGACTGTAAAACAAACGACTCATGGAATTTAAACGATATGAATTTACATACTGTTATTCTTGCACCCGTAATGACAATATGGGATAAAGGAGTTTTTTTGTTATCCGCTTAAAAATTTGTTTTAAAAAAAGGCTTCCGGGTTACTCTATTAGACACATTATCTCTTTTTTTGGATGCTTTTCTGCATCAGAAGTCATCCCTTTAATTACAAAAAAACTCAAAAGCCACTTTCAGGAATCTTTGTTGCTTGTAGGATTTGTTATGGCTGGGACATTAGAACAAATGTTAGTAGCGCAACTTTCTAATGTACAAGCTACGCTTGCTATAAGTGCGCTAGGTTATCCGGATTTCTTTTACAACAACGGTTTGGACATCTTCTTGCTTTATTGAAAAATGGTGATTTATCAAGAGCTTTAGAAGTATTAGATATTTTTGTGCAACCTGTTGGAGTAATTAAAAAAGAATTTTACTGGAAATTCTTGATGACCAAAAAACATAGCGATTGAACGTATGCAAAGAGGCTTTAAATTATTTTTAGATATGGATGTGAGAAACGAGATTGTTAAATATGATGGAAAATTTTTAGCTTTAGTAGGCGAAAAATCGCAACTCGCAACTATAGACAATAAAACTCAAAGCCATCGCATAAACCATGAATACAAAATTATTTCTAATGCTGGTATGTGCCCATTGAATGATAATTTTTTTGTGATTTATGAAATTGTTAATGAATGGATTAATAGATTATGAAAAAGAAAATTCTTGTATTACCTGGTGATGGGGTAGGTTCTTAGGTTTGTGATGCTGCATTAATGATCTTAGAGCAATTACAGTTACCTATCGAACTAGTTTATGGAGATATTGGTTGGGAATGTTGGAAACAGGAAGGAGATCCCGTTCCTCAAGCAACTTGGAAAAAGATCGCTGAAAGTGACGCTGTTTTGCTTGGAGCTGTTACCAGTAAAGGGAAAGAAGCAGCTTTAAAAGAGCTTGCACCGCATTTAAAAGCACAAAAGTTTTCTTATGTTTCTCATGTTATTCAGCTTCGCCAAAAATTAGATTTATTTGCAAATGTACGACCTGTAAAATATATCATCGGTTCAAGAAAGCCATTTAATTTTTGTGTTATTAGAGAAAATACGGAAGGTTTATACACAGGATTAGATTTTCGTGGTGTATCTCCTGAAGTAGAGGTATGGTTAAAACATCATAATTTAGAAAAATATGGTTATGATGAGGCGGTATGGACGGTTCGTTTACAGACGCGTTTTGGTTTAGAACGGTTATTTGAATATTCTTTTTCTTATGCACGAAAACATAATTTAAAGCGGGTTACTTTTGCAGATAAGTCAAATGTTATGCGAGAAAGTAGTCAATTTGCTCAAGAAATTTTTGAACGTGTAGCGCAAAATTATCCAGAAATTGAAGCGGATATTCATAATGTTGATGCGGTTGCTTTATGGATTGTAACCAAGCCAGAATATTTTGGTGTGATTGTTGCTGAAAATATGTTTTGTGATATTCTCTCTGATTTTGCTGCCGGTGTAATGGGCGGATTAGGACTTGCACCCATTGTAAATGTAGGAAATCAGATTGCTTATTTTGAACCTGTGCATGGAAGTGCACCGCGCATTGCTGGACAGAATAAAGCAAATCCTTCTGCTATGCTTTATACTACTGCTTTACTTTTAGATCATTTAGGTTTTAAGGATGCGGCACAACAATTGTCTCATAGTGTTGATCAAGTTATTCGTGCGAGGAAAACTGTTACCTATGATTTAGGAGGTCTAGCCTCTACACATCAAATGGCACAAGCCGTTCTCAATTTTCTTGTGAATCCTGTCACTGTTTGTCGTGCCGCGATAATTACTGTTGGTGATGAACTCCTTTCCGGTCAATATTTGAATACGAATTTGCAAGATTTGATTCAAAGCTTAGAAAAGAGAAATATCCAAGTAACACGTCATTTTGTTTTTGCTGATCAATTACAGTAAATTAATGAAACAATAATTTCTTGTCTTGGGCAAGAAGATCTTATTATTATAAGTGGAGGATTAGGACCGACATCTGACGATAAAATACACGATGCTATCTCCAAAGCCATGCAAAAGAATTTAGTTCATAACGAAGCCGTTTAGCAAACGATAAAAAACCAACTATAACAATTATTTATACTACAAGATAATAGTAATAAACGTCAAGCTTTATTTCCTGAAACAGCAAAAGTTCTTGATAATGCTATAGGTACGGCTCCAGGTTTTTATCTCTCTTATAGTGAGAGTTCCATTGTTGCTTTGCCTGGTCCTCCTACGCAAGCTCTTTCACTTTTAGAAATTTATTTAGAACATAGTGGGAAGAAATATTGTTCTGTATTTCGCGCCCAATATGCATGGACGTTGATTGGAATTGATGAAAGCAAAATTGCGCATTGGGTTGATTGTCATCTCGAAAATGAACCATTTGAACGGCATTTTTTATGGAGAATCCCTTATGTTCTTGTACAGCTCGTTGGTCAGTCATCGACACCTTTAGCGCAGCATATAATTGAACAATTTGAAACTCAATTTGATCAATATTTGGTTGGTAAAGGGGTTACTACAGCTCGTGAACAATTAGCAATGTATGCAGGCGTTCATTGGTTTACAAATGATCCACTACTTTTAAAATATTTTTCAACTAATAGAAAAAAATACAAAAAATCTTTTACAGCTTGCGGTCGAAATTGATTTATCTCCTTCTTTGGAAACATTAAAAAAAAAGGAGAATATTGGACATGCTACTATGACTATACGCATGAAAGATTATGGTGATGATCATATTGTCTTTCCTTATACGAGGCCACTTTTAGATATAATTTGACAAGAATATGCAGCTTGGTTGATATCTAAAAAGATATTTGCAAATGGAGAAAAGCAAATGATATTTGGTGAAAGTATAGAGACATTTAAAAGGCGATTGCTAGCATTAGATACAGCAGCCATTTTTGATGCTCTAGATAGTTTATATTTGCAAGTAGCTTTATCTAATATTAAACCACAAATAATATCGGAATAGTTTGATCTGTATTTACGGTACAATATGAGAATTTTATTCTAGAAAATCAAACATTTTTGAATGCTGGTAATTATATCGGTGATGTGCCTTCAGGATTTGTCGCAGTGATTGATAATAATGGCAGAAAAGATTGTATCAGTTGAGAAAACACCTTGCCTCAGAAGGCCATACAGCAAAAAATTGTAGGAATTGTTATTCATGGTTCTGCATGAGATATTGCTGAAATTAGGACTCTGAATTATCCTCTTTTTACAACAAATATTTATATGGTTTTTGGTAAAAACCATGTGCGCATAGAAGTTGTGCAAGTGCCTTTAATGATTGAGGGAATAAAAATTATTCCTGGAGATTGGGTTTTTGCTGATGATAACGGTGTATTAATTCTTTTTAGCGCAAAGTTATCTGAAATTATTCAGCTTACTGAAAATGTTGATAAAACAGAAGCACGTATTTTAGCTGCACTAAAGGATGGAGAACGGCTTGAAAATATTCGAATTCAAGAAGGTTGTGCAGTTCTCTGGAAAGAAAAATTATGAGTGAGTGTTTTACATAGTTTTGGCGTAAGCGATTAAAATTTATAGATATTCATTATCATGCACGTCCAGATTTATTTGATAGAACATATTCTGCTTCTTATCACTCAAAGCAATGAGAAGGCGACTATTATGGATGAAAGAAGTTAAGAAAGTATGGACACAATTTATTCTGAAACATTAAAATCTGTTGCTTCTGTCACACCAGCAGCTGCTTATATTGGTGACAAAAGAAGGTTAGCCAAAACCCTTAATCATTGAAAAGATTCCGCCCTTTATAGATTTGTTAAAGTTCTGGATTAGCAGCCGTGAGGAGTTTCAACGTTTCTCACGATAAAAGCCAAAAGGATTTAACCGATTTGGAACATGCTGTTCGGTTTTTATATTTACAACGGTTGAGTTTTAGCGGCAAGGTGGTCAAGCGCACGTTTTGCGTTGAAACGAGCCGTGGTGCACGATTTAATCCTTTTAAAGTCGAAGCGTTATTAGAGCTTATTTACTGCCGCTTGGTAGGGGGTGCGATTGAAAATACAGATTGGTCAGACTTTATGCTGTGCTATGATAAATCAAATGTTTTGTTTTACCTTGATCCGCTTTATTGGGGTGTTGAGGATTACTATGGAAAGGATTTGTTTAAGCAGGAAGATTATAAGGCGATGTCCACGATTTTTGCGCAATTAAAAGGCAAGTTTCTGCTTTCTTTAAATGACGCGCCAGAGATTTGAAAAACCTTTAGCTAATTCCATATAAAAGAGGTCACCACATTTTATTACGTGTTGCAGTTCAAATAATGCTATTGCCAAAACTGATCATCACAAATTGTGATTTTTAACAGAAAAAAAGACTCTTTGATGGGTTTTGAAAGGTCTTTGAAAAAAATCAATTAGTATAAAGTTGAAAGAAAAGCATTAATCGAGAAAATAGTAGAAATGGCACAACACTTTCAAAAGCATCATTTTCATTCTCTTTTTGAAATTGCATCTAAAATGCTTGATCCAGTTTTATGTAAGCGCACAGGGATCAATGTAGCTCTGGAGCATTGGTTACAGATTGTGGGATCCGATATTGGTGAGCACACAATGCCATTAAAAATTATTTAGAAGCATCGAGTTGATGTTGGTGATCCTTTTCAACCAGCAACACTTGTTGTGGCTTGTGAAGGATTTACTGCATTGAAATTACTTCATGAAAAAGATGAATTTCTTCATAAGATTAATGGCTTTTTTGGATGCATAGCTATCGATTGTATAAAAATAGAACAAAGACCTATATCTTTTCCTGATTATTTACCAACAACCCCAGTGCCAACTGAAGAGGATAAACAATGTGTAAAAAAGATTCTTGAGGGGATTACAAATAGAAAACTGTACCAATCATTTTATGAATTTGGTTGTGCTATTTTTGCAGAAAAAAATAATACCGAAATATCAACCTGCTTAAAGCAACAACTTCAAGATGACGAGATGACAAGTTACATCTGTAAAAAATGAATTGGTGCAAAACGATGTGGCAAGCTACAACCTAAAAAAAAATATATATTGAATCAATAAATTATATGAATATAAAAATTTAGTGGCGGAGGGGGTGGGATTCGAACCCACGGTACAGTCTCCTGAACGCCGGTTTTCAAGACCGGTGCCTTAAACCGCTCGGCCACCCCTCCAAAATTAAATATATTCTTCTACAACGTTTCTGTAAAAGATCAATTATTTGAACAGTACCTATCGTATCACTCTAATAACACCATTTATACCACACTAGACCACATGTCCACCCAAACCAAGCGAAGTTAACAGACTAACATGAAAAAATAAATGGTGGGCGATGAGAGACTCGAACTCCCGACATCCTCGGTGTAAACGAGGCGCTCTACCAGCTGAGCTAATCGCCCGACATAAAATGCACGTTTGAACGCGCCATGTTTAGAAAATTTTTTTTTTTTACGCAAGAAGAAAGATATCCTTTATCGATATTTTTAATAATAAAGTTTATTTTTTGTTGTTTATTTTGATTTTTTTTATAAAAATGCATAAGTTTGCTTGACAGAAATGAATGAACCTCTTACACGACCGCTTATGCTAATTGCGAATTGGTTCGGATTAGGTCGAGAGAGATGCGCGGGTGTAGCTCAGTTGGTTAGAGTGCTGGCCTGTCACGCCGGAGGTCGCGGGTTCGAGCCCCGTCACTCGCGCCATTTTGATTTTTTTCCTAATGTGATGTATGGTTATGATGTTAGCTTTTTTAGGTTAAATTTCCTGTTTTCATATGATTTCTATGAATGGGGGCTTGCGTCTTTTTTTTCTCTGCTGTACCTATCCAATAAAAATACCACATGGCATGCCCTTTAAGCTGTACAGGTGAAATTTAAGAAGAAGCTATCCTATATTTGTTTATTAAGTCTGGACAATATTGGGTGGTTGGGTTAATTCAAACACCATATTGAAGCGGAAGAGGATCATGACTCATTTGTTAAGCTCTTATTTGCCGATATTAATTTTTATGATTATTTCAGCTGTTATTGCTGGAGTTTTATTGATTGTGCCTTACGTTGTAGCTTATCGTTCTCCCGATCCTGAAAAATTATCAGCCTATGAATGTGGATTTAACTCTTTTGATGATGCTCGTATGAAGTTTGATGTTCGGTTTTATCTGGTTTCTATTTTATTTATTATTTTTGATCTTGAGGTCGCTTTTCTTTTCCCTTGGGCAGTTTCATTTAACGCGATTGGTACATTTGGGTTTTGGTCTATGTTTGTATTTTTAGCATTTTTGACGGTTGGGTTTATATACGAGTGGAAGAAGGGAGCACTCGAATGGGATTAATTTTTGGTAACACAACGATTGTTTCTTCGAAACCGAAAGGGATTATTGATCCCAATACAGGTAAGTTAATAGGTTCTGATGATGATTTTTTTCGTGATGTTAACGCTGAATTATCAGACAAGGGATTTTTGGTCACGTCGGCTAATGCTTTAATTACTTGGGCACGTACAGGTTCTTTAATGTGGATGAGTTTTGGTTTGGCTTGCTGCGCTGTCGAAATGATACAGTGCTCAATGCCTCATTATGATAATGAACGTTTCGGGTATGCGCCACGTGCTTCACCTCGTCAATCGGATGTGATGGTTGTGGCGGGTACTTTAACAAATAAGATGGCACCTGCTTTGAGGAAGGTTTATGACCAGATGCCTGAGCCACGTTACGTAATTTCCATGGGGTCATGTGCAAATGGTGGTGGGTACTATCACTATTCTTATTCAGTGGTTCGTGGATGTGATCGCATCGTTCCTGTAGACATTTATGTCCCAGGATGTCCTCCATCAGCAGAGGCATTGTTGTATGGCATATTACTGCTGCAAAAAAAGATACGTCGTACTGGGTCTTTAGAGCGGTAAAAGGTTTTTGTAATGAGTGAATTGTTAATCGAACTTGCTGCTTATTTGAAAAATAAATTAGGAAATAAGATTGAAGAGACAGTTCTTGCATTTGGCGAATTGACTGTTGTTTCGCGTCTTGATGCAATTACAGATGTTTTAATGTTTGTTCGTGATGATTCTCGTTGTCAATTTATTGCCATTACGGATATTAGTGGTGTTGATTACCCGTCTCGCGATAAGCGTTTTGACGTTTCTTATCAGTTACTATCTCCTCGCTATAATTTACGGTTACGTATTAAAATTCATACTGATGAGCACACTCCTGTTTCATCTGCATGCTCAATCTATCCTGGAGCAGAGTGGTACGAGCGTGAGGCTTACGATATGTATGGAATCTTATTTTCAGGTCATCCAGATTTAAGACGTATTTTAACCGATTATGGATTTGAAGGATATCCTTTGCGGAAAGATTTTCCTGTAACGGGGTTTGTTGAATGTCGTTATGATAATGAAGTGAAAAGGGTGGTTTATGAGCCTGTTGTTTTACGACAGGAGATGCGTGATTTTGATTTTCTTTCTCCTTGGGAAGGGGGTAAATGTGTTCTTCCATGCGATGAGAAAGCAAGTGATGAAAAATGACGCTACATCTGATAAAATGTGGTGTTAAGGTTTATTTTTTGATGTAATCGATTTTATAGTGAAATTTATTTTAATTTTAGTAAAGCAAGGGCTTGGCTGTGGCTGAAGTTAATGTTCGAAATTTTAATATCAATTTTGGTCCGCAACATCCTGCAGCGCATGGAGTTTTGCGCATGGTCTTGGAATTGGATGGCGAGGTTGTTGAGCGTGTAGATCCGCACATAGGGTTGTTGCATCGTGGCACTGAAAAGTTGATGGAAACGAAAACTTACCTTCAAGCAGGACCTTATCTTGATCGTTTGGATTATGTTGCTCCGATGAATCAAGAGCATGCTTTTGTGCTTGCTATTGAAAAATTATTAGGTGTTGATGTTCCTAAGCGAGGGCAGTTGATACGCGTCTTATTTTCTGAAATTGGGCGTATTCTTAATCATTTGCTTAACGTGACGACACAAGCAATGGATGTTGGCGCTTTAACACCTCCGCTTTGGGGATTCGAGCAACGCGAAAAATTAATGATTTTTTATGAGCGTGCATGTGGTGCTCGTCTTCACGCGAATTATTTTCGTCCAGGTGGTGTTCATCAAGATTTACCTGAATCTTTAATTGAAGATATTGGTAATTTTATTGATCCGTTTCTTATTGCTCTTAGCAATCTCGATGCTCTTGTAACGCCAAATCGTATTTTTAAACAACGTAATGTTGATATTGGCGTGATAGGTATTGATGAAGCTTGGGCGCGTGGCTTTTCTGGTGTAATGATTCGTGGAGCCGGTGTGCCTTGGGATTTGCGCAAAAGTCAACCTTACGAGTGTTACAATGAAATGGAGTTTGATATTCCTATTGGGAAGAACAGTGACTGCTATGATCGTTACCTCATTCGCATGGAAGAAATGCGTCAATCCACAAGAATTATGCGTCAATGTGTAGATCGTTTGCTCAGTACCGAAAGAAATGAGCCGGTTTCGTGTTTAGATTGCAAAATTGTTCCGCCAAAGCGAAGTGAAATGAAGAGTTCAATGGAAGCGCTTATTCATCATTTTAAGCTGTATACAGAGGGATTTCATACTCCTCCTGGCGAAGTTTATGTTGCTGTAGAGGCTCCCAAGGGTGAGTTTGGTGTGTATCTTATTTCAGATGGAACAAATAAGCCTTACCGTGTAAAATTACGTGCTCCTGGGTTTGCCCATCTTCAAGCAATGGATTTTTTGACTCGAGGTCACATGTTGGCGGATGCTACAGCTATTTTAGGTTCGATAGATATTGTTTTTGGGGAGATTGATCGCTAATGTCCGTACGTCGTCTTGCAGAAGATATTTATCAGCCTACGGAATTTTCCTTTACGAAAGAGAATCAGGTGTGGGCACAGCGTACTATAAAAAAATATCCTGCAGGTCGTGAGCAGTCGGCCGTAATTCCGTTGTTAATGCGTGCTCAAGAACAAAACGGTTGGGTAACGCGTGCTGCAATTGAACACATAGCTCATCTTCTTTCTATGGCTTATATACGAGTTTTGGAGATTGCGACCTTTTATACTCAATTTCAGCTCAGGCCGGTTGGAACGAGAGCGCATATTCAGGTTTGTGGTACAACTCCTTGTATGTTACGAGGATCAGATGAACTGATTAAGGTTTGTAAGAAAAAAATCCATCACGATCCTTTTATTACTAATAAGGATGGAACATTGTCATGGGAAGAGGTGGAGTGTCTTGGTGCTTGTGTGAATGCTCCGATGGTTATGATTTTTAAAGATACTTATGAAGATCTTACAGCGGAGCGTCTTGAGGAAATTATTGATGCATTTGAATCTGGAAGAGGTGCTGAGATAATGGTTGGTTCACAAAATGGGCGTAAATCATCAGAGCCAGTTAGTGGTTTGACTTCTTTGCTTGATGATGATGGAACGAAGAAAAAAATCCTCAAATATTCAAAAAAGAGCAGTGAGTAATAAAAAATGGGGGCTTAGAAATATTTTTCTTGAAGCAGCGCCTGTTATTTTGTTTGTCATAATAATTTAAAATAGAAGTATAGGAAATATTTAAGAATTGCGTTTGAGGAAATGCTAAAATGCTACGGGCAAGAAAAAAAGGGGTGGAGTATGCTGACTGATAAGGATCGCATTTTCACCAATATTTATGGTTTAAAGGATAAATCGTTAAAAGCTGCAATGTTGCGTGGACATTGGGATGGCACCAAGGAAATCATCGAAAAAGGAAGTGATTGGATTATTAATGAAGTAAAGGCATCAGGTTTGCGTGGTCGTGGTGGAGCAGGTTTTCCAACCGGAATGAAGTGGTCGTTTATGCCAAAACAAAGTGATGGTCGTCCTCATTATTTGGTTGTGAATGCAGATGAATCAGAGCCAGGAACGTGTAAAGATCGTGATATTTTACGAAATGATCCCCATACTTTGCTTGAAGGATGTGTTATTGCCACTTTTGCTATGAAGGCAAATGTTGCGTTTATTTATATTCGTGGTGAATACATCCGTGAACGTGAAGCGCTTCAAGCAGCTGTTGATGAATGTTACGATGCGGGTTTGCTTGGCAAGAAAACAAAATATGGGCATGCTTGTGATGTTATTATTCATCATGGTGCTGGTGCTTATATTTGTGGTGAAGAGACAGCTCTTCTTGAAAGTCTTGAAGGAAAAAAAGGACAGCCTCGGCTTAAACCTCCATTCCCCGCAAATATGGGAATTTATGGTTGTCCAACAACAGTAAATAATGTGGAATCTATTGCTGTTGTTCCAACGATTTTACGCCGAGGAGCTTCTTGGTTTTCATCAATTGGACGCCCAAATAACGTTGGAACAAAATTATTTATGGTTTCCGGACATGTTAATACACCATGTACATTTGAAGAAGCTTTGGGAGTTTCTTTTTGTGAATTAATTGAAAAGCATGCTGGAGGTATTCGTGGCGGTTGGAATAATCTTTTAGGCGTTATTCCAGGAGGAGCTTCTTGCCCTGTTGTTCGTGCTGAAGATATGGTTAATGCGATTATGGATTTTGATGGAATGCGGGATGTGGGATCTTCTTTTGGTACAGGAGGGATGATTGTTATGGATAAATCAACGGATATAATCAAAGCAATTTGGCGAATAGCAGCTTTTTTTAAACATGAAAGTTGTGGTCAGTGTACGCCGTGCCGTGAAGGTACTGGTTGGATGATGCGTATTTTAGGACGTATGGTTGAAGGAAGAGCGCAAAAACGTGAAATTGATCTTTTGTTAGATATTTCTAAACAGGTTGAGGGGCATACTATTTGTGCGCTTGGTGATGCTGCAGCTTGGCCTATACAAGGATTGATACGTAATTTTCGTTCGGAAATTGAGAAAAGAATTGACGATTACACACGAAATGCAGTTCAAAGTAGAAATATTATTTTAGAGACAGCATATTAGAAGTTTTCTACAAAAACAATAAAGAAAATTTGGTTAAGTTATCCGCAGGCTGGATGAATGATGATAAATATCAAGGTTGATGGTAAAGAAATAGAGGTTCCTGATTATTACACGTTGCTTCAGGCAGCTGAGGCTGCTGGAGCAGAAATACCACGTTTTTGTTTTCACGAAACTTTATCAATTGCTGGAAATTGTCGTATGTGTTTGGTTGAGATTAAAGGTGGTCCTCCGAAACCTCAAGCTTCTTGTGCTATGGGAGTTCGCGATTTACGATTGGGTCCTAACGGTGAAGTTCCAGAAATTTTTACCAACACTGCAATGGTCAAAAAAGCGCGTGAAGGTGTTATGGAATTTCTTCTCATTAATCATCCTTTGGATTGCCCTGTGTGTGACCAAGGGGGAGAATGCGATCTTCAAGATCAAGCAATGCTTTATGGACGTGACTGTTCTCGTTACTTGGAAGATAAACGTGCTGTGGAAGATAAATACATTGGACCACTTGTAAAAACTGTTATGACAAGATGTATTCACTGTACACGTTGCATTCGTTTTACGACTGAAGTAGCTGGTGTTTCTGATCTTGGTTTAATAGGTCGCGGTGAAGATGCTGAAATTACGACGTATCTTGAAAAAGCTATGACATCTGAATTGCAGGGGAATGTCATTGATCTTTGTCCCGTTGGGGCGTTAACTTCAAGGCCGTACGCATTTCATGCACGTCCGTGGGAATTAGTGAAAACAGAGTCAATTGATGTAATGGATGCAATCGGTAGTGCTATCCGGATTGACACTCGTGGACGTGAAGTTATGCGGATTATGCCGCGAACAAATGAAGACATAAACGAAGAATGGATTTCTGATAAGGCGCGTTTTATTTGGGATGGGTTGCGTACGCAACGTCTTGATAAGCCATATATTCGCAAAAATGGAAAACTTCAACCAGCAAGTTGGACAGAAGCCTTTGAAGAAATTAAAACTGTTATTTTAAAGACTTTGCCAGAAAAAATAGGAGCAATTGCAGGAGATCTTTCATCCATTGAAGAAATGTATGCGCTTAAAAAATTACTGATTTCATTAGGATCAAATTTTTTTGATTGTCGTCAAAGAGGAATAGCTTTATCTCCTGAATTAGGGCGTTCGAGTTATATTTTTAATCCAACAATTGCAGGAATTGAAAAGGCTGATTCATTACTTATTGTCGGATCTAATCCTCGTTATGAAGCTTCTGTTTTAAATGCACGTATTTTAAAGCGTCAACGAATGGGACAATTTCCAATCGCATTAATTGGGGAAAAAGTCGATTTACGTTATCCTTATTCTCATCTCGGGACTGGTACTGATGCGCTAAGTGCTCTTTTTCGTGGTGAAGATAAATTTTTGAATGTATTAAAAAAATCTAAAAGACCACTTATTCTTGTGGGGGAAGGCGCTATTTCAGGAAAAGAAGGTTTGTCCGTTTTGAGAAATCTCGCAAAATTGTCTGATGATGTTGGAGCTCTTAGTGAAGAGTGGAATGGTTTTGGTATTCTGCATAGTGCGGCATCAGTTGTTGGGGGGTTGGATATCGCTTTTACTTCTAAGATTGGTGCTGCAAATATTATTAAAAATTGTGATGTTTTGTTTTTACTTGGTGCTGATGAAGTAGAATTAACTAATAAAAATGCTTTTATAATTTATATTGGAAGTCATGGTGATTGCGGTGCTCATGCTGCTAGTGTTATTTTACCAGCATCAGCTTATACTGAAAAATCTGGTCTTTATGTAAATACAGAAGGGCGTGTCCAAATGACAAACAGGGCAGGATTTGCTCCAGGTGAAGCAAAGGAAGATTGGGCGATTTTACGCGCCTTATCCAATATTTTAGAACGAAAGCTTCCCTTTGATTCTCTTTCTCAATTAAGACGTAATTTATTTAATGATTATCCTCATCTTTGTGCTATTGATGATATAGCACCTTCTAATGGCTTGAGTGATCTTAAAGCGCTTGGGTCGCAGGTGGTTGCTTTGGAAACACAAGCATTTTCTTCTGTGATTAAAGACTTTTATTTGACAAATCCTATAGCACGTGCTTCTGCAGTTATGGCTCAGTGTTCATCTCTTGCAAATAGCCGTTCCACGCAAACTGTAAAGTAGAGAAAAAGGAATAATTATGTATGATTTTTTTATGACATGGTTATTACCATTACTCATCATAGTTGGAAAAACGCTTCTCCTTTTGGTTATTCTTCTAATATTAGTTGCTTACCTTCTTTATGCAGATAGAAAAATTTGGGCAGCCGTGCAGTTACGCCGTGGTCCAAATGTAGTAGGACCATGGGGGTTATTGCAATCTTTTGCAGATTTAATTAAATTTGCTTTTAAGGAGCCTATTATTCCTTCTGGTGCCAATAAGGGCGTTTTTCTTTTGGCTCCTTTTGTTTCTGCTACGCTCGCATTATCAACTTGGGCAGTTATCCCCGTTAATGAGGGTTGGGCTGTTGCAAATATTAATGTTGGTTTACTTTATATTTTGGCAATTTCTTCTCTCGAGGTTTATGGTGTCATAATGGGAGGGTGGGCATCAAATTCAAAATATCCCTTCTTAGGAGCCCTTCGTTCAGCTGCGCAGATGGTTTCTTATGAAGTTTCAATAGGGTTTGTCCTCGTAACTGTAATTTTAGTAAGTGGCTCATTGGATCTTACAGAAATTGTTCATAAACAAAATAACGGGATTGGTATAGCTTTGGGAATTCCTTTTAGTAGTTTTTTTGATTGGAATTGGCTAATTTTATTTCCAATGTTTATTATATTTTTTATTTCTGCGCTTGCAGAAACAAATCGTCCTCCTTTTGATTTAGTTGAAGCTGAGTCTGAGCTTGTTGCTGGTCATATGGTTGAGTATTCTTCAACTCCTTATATGCTTTTTTTTCTTGGTGAATATGTTGCTATCGTTTTAATGTGTGCGTTAACAACAATTCTCTTTTTGGGGGGGTGGTTGCCTCCGTTAGATGTTTGGTGGCTTAATTGGATACCCGGTGTAGTTTGGTTTATTTTGAAAGTTTGTTTTGTATTTTTTTGGTTTGCTATGGTTAAAGCATTTGTTCCACGGTATCGCTATGATCAGCTAATGCGGCTTGGCTGGAAGGTCTTTCTTCCTATTTCATTGGCAATGGTTATCATGACCGCTTCTTTTTTAAAGTTTGCGGGTTTCGCTTAAGAGGAGATTTTTATCGTGTCAGGTCTTGTTCAGGCTGCAAAATCACTCCTTTTGTTGGAATTTGTGAGTGCTTTTTTCTTAGCAATGCGTCAGTTTTTTTCACCAAAACCAACAATTAATTATCCTTATGAAAAAGGTTTTGTTTCTCAACGTTTTCGTGGTGAACATGCCTTGCGCCGCTATCCAAATGGTGAAGAAAGGTGTATTGCATGTAAATTGTGTGAAGCAATTTGTCCAGCTCAAGCTATTACAATTGAAGCTGAGCCACGGCGCAATGACGGTACTCGTAGAACTGTTCGGTATGACATTGATATGGTTAAGTGTATTTATTGTGGTTTTTGTCAAGAGGCCTGTCCTGTTGAAGCTATCGTAGAGGGGCCAAATTTTGAATTTGCGACAGAAACACGTGAAGAGCTTTATTATGATAAAGAAAAGCTTTTAATGAATGGAGATCGTTGGGAGCGAGAAATTGCTCGAAATATATTTATGGATGCGCCTTATCGTTAAGTGTATAGTTAGATGAGTGGTCGAATAATCTTTACCGATAAATTGTTGTTTTGTTAATTTAAGGAGAAGTCCGTGCTAACAGATTTAGCAGCAGTGTTTTTTTATTTATTTTCATTCATTATGCTTGTTAGTGCGTTTATTGTTGTTGCTGCACGGAATCCGGTGCATTCAGTTTTATTTTTAATATTGGCATTTTTTAATGCTGCTGCTTTGTTTTTGCTTGCTGGAGCAGAATTTTTAGGGCTTATTTTACTTGTAGTATATGTCGGTGCCGTAGCAGTTTTATTTTTATTTGTTGTTATGATGCTTGATGTTGATTTTGTTGAATTGAAAAGTGGAGCGCTACGGTATGTTCCAATTGGTTCTGCAGTTGGTTTTGTCATTGCTGTTGAGCTTATTATTGTTTTTTTGAGTAACTACTTTTATCCTTCTTTAAAAATGAACGTTACGCAACCAATGCCAGATTTATTACAGCGAACAAACACACAGGCACTTGGGGATGTTCTGTATACGGATTATATTTTTTATTTTCATGTTGTTGGAATTATTTTACTGGTTGCAATGATTGGTGCTATTGTTTTAACACTTCGTCATAAATTAGGTGTTAAACGACAGTCTATTGCAGTGCAAGTTTCTAGAACAATAGAAAATTCTATTGAAATCAAAAAAGTTGAATCAGGAAAAGGTATTTAAAAGGGAAGCGCTATGCATATAGGTATTGCTCATTATCTAACTGTTTCTGCCGCGATATTTACAATAGGTATTTTTGGCATTTTTCTTAATAAAAAGAATGTGATTACTATTTTTATGTCAATAGAGCTTATATTGCTCTCAGTTAATCTTAATTTTATTGCATTTTCAACACTTCTTCATGATCTCATTGGCCAGATATTTGCTTTGTTTATTCTAACTGTAGCTGCTGCTGAGGCTGCAATTGGTCTAGCAATTCTTGTTGTTTTTTTCCGTAATCGTGGTTCTATTGCGATTGAAGATGTCAATATGATGAAGGGCTGATGGATGATGTATTATGCAATCGTCGTTCTTCCACTTTTGGGTTTTTTAATCGTTTCTATCTGTGGAAAAACTATAGGGGCTCGCTCTAGTGAATTAATTACGTGTAGCTTTATGGTTGTTACAGCTGCATTGTCTTGGGTTGCTTTTTTAAATATTGCTATTGGTCATAATCAAGTGGTTGATACGTCGATATTACACTGGGTTACTATTGGCGATTTGCGCTTTGACTGGGCATTTCGTATTGATACACTAACAGCTATTATGCTTGTTGTAGTAAATAATGTTTCAGCATTAGTTCATATTTACTCAGTTGGTTATATGCATCATGATTCTTCTCGTCCTCGATTTTTTTCCTATCTTTCTTTGTTTACATTTATGATGCTGATGTTGGTTACAGCCAATAATTTAATTCAGATGTTTTTTGGATGGGAAGGTGTTGGTCTTGCTTCTTATCTGTTAATTGGTTTTTGGTTTCAAAAAAACTCTGCTAATAAAGCGGCAATGAAGGCTTTTGTGGTTAATCGTGTTGGAGATTTTGGTTTTCTTTTAGGAATTTTTTCCCTTTTCATCTTATTTCAATCTGTCAATTTTTCTTCTATTTTTGAAAAAGCTAAAAATGGTGATTTTGTAGAGAATATAACATTTTTAGGCTGTCACCTTAGTCAACAAATGGCAGTTACTATTACATGTCTTTTATTATTTATTGGCGCTATGGGCAAATCAGCGCAATTTTTTTTGCACACATGGCTTCCAGATGCAATGGAAGGGCCAACACCTGTGTCAGCACTCATTCATGCAGCGACTATGGTAACAGCTGGTGTTTTTATGGTTGCTCGGATGTCTCCAATTTTTGAACTTTCTTCAACTGCTTTAACAGTAATTATTGCTATTGGAGCAACAACAGCATTTTTTGCTGCAACTGTAGGATTAGTACAAAATGATATTAAACGTGTTATTGCCTATTCTACTTGCTCACAGCTTGGTTATATGTTTGTTGCACTTGGTGTTGGAGCTTATGGAGCGGCTATTTTCCATCTTTTTACTCATGCTTTTTTTAAAGCCTTGTTATTTCTTGGTGCGGGTTCTGTAATTCATGCTGTATCAGAAGAACAGGATATGCGAAAAATGGGAGGATTACGCAAGCATATAAAAATAACTTATTGGATGATGATAGTTGGAACTATTGCGTTAACAGGGGTTGGGATTCCAGGAACTCTTTTGGGCACATCTGGTTTTTTTTCTAAAGATGCTATCATAGAAACTACTTTTGCATCGCATAATATTGCTTCAGGATATGCATTTTGGCTTCTTGTTGTTTCTGCTTTATTAACGAGTTTTTATTCATGGCGTCTTGTGTTTATGACATTTCACGGCAAATCACGTGCAACCGTTGATGTTATGCATCATGTTCATGAATCAGGCCCAATTATGCTGATTCCATTGTTTGTTTTGTCCATAGGAGCGTTATTTGCTGGTGTGATTTTTCAACCCTATTTTTTTGGTGATTTATATGATGTATTTTGGAAAGATGCTCTATTTACAGGAAGCAATAACCATATTCTTCATGAAGCGCACAAGGTTCCTAATTGGGTTAAATGGTCACCGTTTATTGTGATGGTTTTGGGATTTATATTAGCACATTTATTTTATGTTTCTGTTCCTTCAATTCCAAAAAAAATGGCTAAATTGATGCCTTCGATATATCGTTTTCTTTGTCATAAATGGTATTTTGATGAGTTATATAATGTTCTGTTTGTTCGTTCATCTCTTAAAATTGGCTGTTTTTTTTGGAAAGTAGGTGATTGTAAGATTATCGATGGTTTTGGACCTAATGGTATCGCCGCTCGGGTCATTGATATTACAAACAGAGTTATCCGAATGCAGACAGGCTATCTTTATCACTATGCATTCGCGATGCTTATAGGTGTTGCCGCATTAATCACATGGATGATGATTGGAGGTTTACACTAATGACCGATTGGCCCATTCTTTCTACAGTTACATTTTTGCCACTTGTTGGTGTAGTCTTGCTATTGTTAATCAAAGACGACGGCAAAGAAGCAAGGCGCAATATACGTAATGTAGCGTTTTTTACGAGCGTATTTGTTTTTATTATCTCTTTAGTAATTTGGGTAGGATTTGATAATACAGATCCTAATTTTCAAATGGTAGAGAAATTTAGTTGGCTAGGCAGTGGTGTTTGTTACCATATGGGTGTTGATGGGATTTCTATTCTTTTTGTAGTTCTTTCAGCTTTTCTTTTACCTTTCTGTATTTTAGCAAGCTGGAAAATCATTCAAGACAGATTAAAAGCTTATATGATTGCTTTTTTACTTCTTGAAATTGCAATTATTGGGGTTTTTTGTTCTCTTGATGCGGTTTTATTTTATGTCTTTTTTGAAGGAAGTCTCATTCCTATGTTTATTATCATTGGTGTTTGGGGTGGGGCACGTCGTGTTTATGCAAGCATGAAGTTTTTTTTATACACTTTACTTGGTTCAGTTCTTATGCTTGTTGCTATTATGGTTATGTATTGGGAAACTGGAACACTTGATATTCCTACGTTGCTTACGTACCAGTTTCCAACTCATATGCAAACATGGTTATGGTTTGCTTTTTTTGCCTCTTTTGCTGTAAAAATGCCGATGTGGCCAGTTCATACATGGTTGCCTGACGCTCATGTAGAAGCTCCAACAGCTGGTTCTGTTATTTTAGCTGGCGTATTGCTGAAATTAGGCGGTTATGGTTTCCTTCGTTTTTCTTTACCAATGTTTCCTATTGCTTCGGCTGATTTTGCCCCTCTTGTTTTTGCATTATCACTTATTGCTATCATTTACACATCGTTAGTTGCTCTTGTTCAAAGTGATATAAAAAAACTCATTGCTTATTCATCAATAGCACATATGGGGTATGTGACTATGGGAGTTTTTACTGCGAATGAACAGGGGATTCAGGGTGCAATTTATCAAATGCTATCGCATGGAATTGTTTCAGCAGCTTTATTCCTTTGTGTTGGTATTATTTATGATCGTTTACATACACGTGAAATTTCAGATTTTGGTGGTTTAGTGAATAATATGCCCAAATATGCTGTTGTTTTCTTGATTTTTACTATGGCAAATATTGGTTTACCTGGTAGTTCAGGCTTTTTGGGAGAGTTTTTAACTTTAATAGGTGTTTTTCAAATTAATAAATTGGTTGCAGCTTTTGCTACTTCTGGTGTTATTTTATCAGCTGCCTACGCACTCTATCTTTACCGTCGTGTAATGTTTGGATCTTTAGATAAAGAAAGTTTAAAGGTACTTGTGGATCTTTCTTTAAGAGAGAAATTTCTTCTTTATCCAATGGTTATTCTTACAATATTTTTTGGCGTCTATCCGACTCCTATTCTTAAAACGACGACATTGTCCGTAAAAACCCTTATCAATAAATTACACTAGATAAGAGAAGAATGTTTATGCAAACAGAAATAGTATCTCAATTAGTACTAATTTTTCCAGAAATTTTAATAGCACTTGGAGCAATAACATTACTTTTAATAGGTGTTTATTCTGATTCCAGTTCATATTTAACTGTAACTGGTTTATCAATTGCTCTCCTTGTTGCAACGATTGTTATTATTATTGTTTTTCCCAATGTTGGTTTATTTCAAACAAACGCTCTTATCATTGATTCCTTTAGTCGATATATGAAAATTTTGACTCTTATTGGTGCGCTTTTTTCTCTTATTATGTCTGTTGGTTTTACCTGTTCTCAAAAATTTGACATATTTGAATTTCCAGTGTTGGTCCTTTTGGCAACTCTTGGCATGATGTTTATGATTTCAGCTGGAAATATGCTGTCACTTTATTTAGGATTGGAGTTGCAGTCTCTAGCTTTATATGTTTTAGCTGCAATTAATCGTAATAACGTAAAATCTTCTGAAGCAGGGATAAAATATTTTGTCTTAGGAGCATTATCTTCAGGATTATTGCTTTATGGAATTTCTTTGCTTTACGGTTTTACTGGCCAAATTGGTTTTCGTGAAATTGCTCTTTCTTTAAAAGGTGAAAATTTACAATTAGGTGTTGTTTTCGGAATTGTCTTTGTTTTGGCTGGCTTAGCTTTCAAAATTTCTGCAGTTCCATTTCACATGTGGACACCTGATGTTTATGAAGGAGCACCAACACCAATTACGGCGTTTTTTGCTGGTGCTCCTAAAATTGCTGCAATGGCATTAATTATTCGTATTGTTATTTATGCATTCATTCCACTAGATAGTTCTGATGGCCCCATGCCTGCATGGCAACAAATTTTAGTATTTATGGCGATTGCATCCATGGTACTTGGAGCATTTGCTGCAATTGGGCAAAGTAATATTAAACGTTTAATGGCTTATTCGTCAATTGGTCACGTGGGATATGCCCTTGTTGGTTTAGCGGCTGGAGATGTCCTTGGAATAAAGGGGGTTATTCTTTACATGACTATTTATCTTGCTATGACACTTGGTTCATTTGCTTTTATTCTTGGAATGCGATCTAGTAATGAAAATGTTGAAAATATATACGATCTTTCAGGATTAGCAAAAACTAATCCGTTTATGGCTGTTTTGATGACAATACAGCTTTTTTCTTTAGCAAGTATTCCACCTATGGCTGGTTTTTTTGGTAAATGGTATACATTTTCTGCAGCTGTTCATGCTGGTCTTACTCCTCTCGCTGTTATTGGTATGGTGGCATCTGTTGTTGGAGCTTTTTATTATTTGAGAATTGTTAAAATAATGTGGTTTGACGATACAAAGGTTTGTCTTGTCAGTTTATCAAGTGAGCTTCAGTTTTGTCTTAGCTTTTCTGTCTTGTTTATTTTATTTTATACATTTTTTGGAATTTGGTTTGCTGAGTTAGCAGAAAAAGCGGCTACAGTATTATTTTAATGAATATGGCTTATATTTTATCAAATTTTGCACAAAAACAAGGATACAACGTTGAATTTTATGAAAATGTTGATTCAACAAATCTTGTTGCTCAGAGAAGAGCATTTGCTGGTCGTCTTGGTTATCTTTGGATTGTTGCACAAAAGCAATTTCACGGAATAGCAAGAAGAGGACGAATGTGGCATAGTCCGAAAGGAAATCTTTATTCCAGTCTTTTATTAATAGATGATATTATCCATCAAACTTCTTTTCAGCTCGGATTTGTTTCTGGAGTAAGTGTTGTAGAAACAATAAGAAAATTTATTAAAGATGAAGAAAAAATAGACAATATTGTTAAGTTAAAATGGCCAAATGATATTCTTTTGAGTGGAGCAAAAAGTGCCGGGATTTTACTTGAAAGTTTTAAGTTAACACCACAACAAAACGCATTGATCATTGGCATTGGTATAAATGTAAAACATCACTATGAAGAAGCTCCATATCCAACTTCAAGTTTAAAAAACATTGGTTTGAATATTAATGCAGAACAGTTGTTTACAGTTTTAACTGAATGTTTTGCAAAAAATTATCTCCTTTGGAAACAACCGGGAGGTTGTGAAAAAGTTCGTAAAAAATGGCTTTTATATTCTGCTCATATCGGAAAAAATGTTAAAATAGTTAATGATAATAAAGTCATTGAAGGTATTTTTGATGGTCTTGATTACAATTTTAATTGCATTGTAAAACAAAAAAATGGTCAGCAAGAGTTCATAACTGCTGGAGACGCTTATTTTTCTACATCTGAATAGATATCATTATTAATTTTAAAATTTAATTTTATCATAAGATTATAGATTATCTTAGTGATTTGGGAGATACTTATGGTTGCAGCCAACGAGAATGAATTTGTTTTTTTACCTTTAGGAGGTGTAGGGGAAATAGGGATGAATCTGGCTGCTTATGGATTTGGTCACAAAGGTCTTTATGAATGGTTGCTTGTTGATATGGGTGTCAGTTTTTCTGGATCTGAATTACCAGGAACAGATCTTATTTTGCCAGATATTCGTTTTTTGGAAGGTGAAAAACATAATATCAGAGGTCTTGTTTTAACACATGCTCACGAAGATCATTATGGTGCTGTTCTTGATTTATGGCCAAAGATTAAAATTCCAATTTACTGCACCCCTTTTACAGCAGGGCTGTTAGAAAGTAAAAGACAATCATATTTTAGATATCATAAAATTCCACTAAATATTTTTCAATCTGGAAATAATTTTCAAATTGGTTGCTTTGGTATTGAGGCCATTGCTGTAAATCACTCTATTCCAGAAGCCGTATCTTTGGCAATTACAACATCTTTAGGAACCGTAATTCACACTGGTGACTGGAAAATCGATCATACACCTTCACTTGGAACTATAACGGACGAAAAAAGATTTCGCGCTTTAGGGAAGAAGGGTATTTTAGCACTGCTTTGTGATTCTACCAATGCATGTAGGGACAATATATCACCATCAGAACAAAAAATTCAGGAAAGTTTTGTTAAAATTTTTTCAAAAGCTGAAGGAAGGGTTGCAATTGCAACTTTTGCATCCAATGTGGGTAGAATACGCTCAATCGCTCTAGCAGCTGAATCTGTTGAACGCAAAGTTCTTATCGTTGGCCGTTCTCTCAAGAGAAGCTTTATTATTGCACAAGAACTTGGTTATATGGATGGTTTAGCACCATTTATTACAGAAGATGATTACGCTTATATTCCAAGAAAAAATATTGTTTTAATCGTGACAGGTAGTCAAGGTGAACCATCTGCTGCTTTAGCTAAATTATCACAAAATAAAATGAAAAATATTTCACTTTCTTCTGGTGATATAATTATTTATTCTTCGCGAAATATTCCAGGAAATGAGAAAGCTATTATCAATATACAAAATAATTTTGTAGATTTGGGAATTAAGACGATTATGAACGAAGATGCTCTTGTTCATGTTTCAGGACATCCTTACCGTTCAGAACTTTTACAGATGTATGATTGGGTAAAACCAAAAATACTCGTTCCTGTACATGGTGAAGCAATTCATTTGTCTGCTCAAGCAGAGCTAGCACGTCAGGCTGGTATTCAAATTGTTTCTGAAATTAGAAATGGCAATATATTGCGTCTAGCACCAGAGCCAGTAAAAATTATTGATCAAGTTCCTGTTGGACGTATTTACAAAGATGGTTTTCTCATCGGCAATGAAGATGAATTAGGGATTCGTGAACGTCGTAAATTAAGTTATGCTGGTCATATTGTTATTTCTATTCATATGAACACGAAACACGATCTTTTAGGTAATATTTGTTTGTCTACACTTGGTTTGCCCAAAAAAGACGAAAACGGAGAAAATTTTAAAAATATTCTTTTAAATATTATAGAAGATACTATTAATAATATTCCACGTTCTAAAAGGAAAAATGACGAAATTATTCAGAAAGCAATTCATCGCGCAGTGAGAGCATCTGTTAATGAAATTTGGCGAAAAAAGCCTATCTGTACAGTTTTTTTGCATCGATCAAAATAAAATAATTTTGATATTGTTTCATTTCTTCTTAATTAAAAAAAATGGTTAAAGAATTGTTGTATAATTTTCACCACATAAACTGAATGAAGTAAAAAATATAGCATATAATTTTAAAAACAATATGATCCTTGTGTTTGCAAATACTCAAAATGCAGCTATAGATTAATGTGTCGCATATTTAATTTTTTATTTTAGTCAGTTTGCTTAGGAGTTAATAATTTCAATGCGTCTTTCTCGATATTTCCTTCCTATTTTAAAAGAAAACCCTAAAGAAGCAGAAATTATTTCTCATCGTCTTATGTTACGAGCAAGTATGATCCGTCAGCAAACATCGGGAATTTATTCTTGGCTTCCGTTAGGTAAAAAAGTACTTGATAAAATTTGTAAAATTATTCGTGAAGAGCAAGAACGAGCTGGTGCAATAGAAATATTAATGCCAACAATTCAATCTGCCGATCTTTGGCGTGAAAGTGGTCGTTACGATGATTATGGCCTAGAAATGTTACGAGTTAAAGATCGTCAAGAACGTGATTTGCTTTATGGTCCAACCAACGAAGAGGTAATAACAGACATTTTCCGCTCATATATCCGTTCATACAAAGATCTTCCACTCAATCTGTACCAAATTCAATGGAAATTTCGTGATGAAATTCGTCCACGTTTTGGTGTGATGCGTTCACGAGAATTTTTAATGAAAGATGCTTATTCTTTTGATTTTGATTACGAAAGCGCAAAGATGTCTTATAACCGCATGTTTATTGCCTATTTACGCACTTTTTTTCGTATTGGATTAAAAGCAATTCCTATGCGTGCTGATACAGGTCCCATAGGTGGTGATCTCAGTCACGAATTTATTATTTTGGCTGAAACGGGTGAAAGTGCCATATTCTGTGATAAAAAATTTCTTGAATTACCTATTCCATCTGATTCTGTTGATTTTACTGATAAGATTTTTTTGGAAAATATTATAAAAGAGTGGACATCTCTTTATGCTGCAACGGAGGAAATGCATAATGAAGAAGAATGGATTAAGATTTCTGATACTGATCGCCTTTCGGCTCGCGGTATTGAAGTAGGACATATTTTTAATTTTGGCACAAAATATTCTGCTCCAATGGGAGCAAAAATTATGGGACAAGATGGAAAAGAGCATCTTGTTTCCATGGGGTCTTATGGTATTGGTCCTTCACGTCTTGTTGCAGCAGTAATTGAATCTTCTCATGATGAAAATGGGATTATTTGGCCAAAATCAATAGCACCATTTGACCTTGGCATTATTAATATGAAACCAGATGATGAAAAATGTACTCATATATGTGAATTTTTATATCAAGGATTAATACGTGCTGGTTTTGATCCACTGTTAGATGATAAAGATGAACGTCCTGGATCAAAATTTGCAACAATGGATTTGATTGGCTTGCCAACACAAATAATTGTTGGTCCTAAAAATGCAACACAAAATGAGGTAGAAATTAAAGATCGAAAGACAGGAATTAAAAAATATTTAACAGTTGAGGCTGCGTTAAATCAATTTTCTGCAATGTAGTAGGCAATGTAATGAGCAAGTTAAAAGGTAAATTGTTATCATCGTATGAATGGATGATTGCTATTCGTTATATGATTCCTAATAAAAAACATGCAATTACATCTGTTATTTCAATAATTTCTTTAATTGGAATTATGTTAGGAGTCTTTGCTCTTGTTGTTGTTATGGCAGTGATGAATGGATTTCGTACAGAGCTTCTTAACAGAATTCTTGGAATGAATGGACATCTTATTGTTCAAACAATTAATTCTGGTTTTTCTGATTATAACGGATTTTCTTCTTCTTTGGAGTCTATGGATGGTGTTAAATTTGCTCTACCTGTTGTTGAAGGTCAAGTACTTGTTCAAGGTGCATTTGAAGGAGGATCTGGAGCTTTAGTTCGTGGTATGCGTGAACAAGATTTGATGAAGATAAAAACAGTATCTGAAAACATTAAATTTGGTACACTCACTCAATTTGATCAGGGAGAAGGTGTTGCGATTGGAAGCGGTTTAGCAGAAAAATTAGGTCTTACAGTTGGGCAGTATCTTCGCATTACTACTCCTGATGGTGATATGACACCTTTTGGAATTACTCCGCGCGTTAAATCGTATAAGGTAACTGCAATTTTTGAAGTTGGCATGTCTGAGTACGATTCAATATTTATTTTTATGCCTCTTCATGAAGCACAGATATTTTTTAATTTTGGAGATAAGATACAATCTTTAGAGTTATTTTTGCATAATCCTGATGCTGTCGATCAGATAAAGTCAATGATAATGAAGACTTTTGATCAGCAAATTTATTTAATTGATTGGCGTACACGCAATCAGGCTTTTTTTTCAGCTCTAGAAATTGAACGAAACGTTATGTTTTTTATTCTTTCTCTTATAATTCTTGTTGCATCCTTAAATATTATTTCAGGATTAATTATGCTTGTAAAAGACAAAAGCTATGATATTGCAATTTTACGCACAATGGGTGCACAAAAAAGAGAAATCATGCATATATTTATTATGACTGGCATGGTTATTGGATCTGTTGGAACAATATTAGGCTTAATTTTAGCTATGATAACCATTGTTAACATCAATCAGATTCAAAATTTTATATCTTGGTTGTTTAATGTTGATGTTTTTAATCCCCAGCTTTATTTTTTAACAAAACTTCCTGCAAAAATTGAGTGGGGACAGACAGCTATAGTTGCTATTATGTCATTATTTTTATCATTTCTTGCTGCACTTATCCCAGCATGGAAAGCTGCCAAATTAGATCCTATACAAGCTTTAAGGTATGAATAATGACAGCTATTTTAGAGCTTGTTGAAATTGAGAAACATTTTTTTGACAGTTATAAACGATTGGTTATTTTAGATAAAGCCAATCTTGTTCTCAATCGCGGAGAACTTGTTGCACTTATTGCACCATCTGGCGCCGGAAAATCAACACTTCTTCATATCGCTGGGCTATTGGAGAAACCAACATCTGGTGATGTAGTATTACGGGGAGTTTCTTGCGCAAAACGCTCCGACAATGAACGAACAGCTATCAGACGAAATGATATTGGTTTTGTTTATCAATTTCATCATTTACTTCCAGAATTTACAGCTTTAGAAAATGTTATGATACCACAAATGATAGCAGGACTTAAAAGGTCCATTGCGGAGAATCGTGCACTTAAATTGTTAACATATTTGCGCATTTCGCATCGTGCAAAACACCGTCCATCAGAATTATCTGGTGGCGAACAACAACGCGTTGCAATTGCGCGTGCAGTAGCAAATAATCCTTCAGTTCTTTTTGCAGATGAACCAACTGGAAACCTTGATCCTGTAACTTCAGCTTATGTATTTCAAGCTTTATCTGTTCTTGTTCGTCAGTTTGGTCTTTCTGCTCTTATTGCAACGCATAATTATGGTTTAGCTAAAAAAATGCATCGTCGAATTACATTAAAAGAAAAAAAGATTATTGAACTTCCTTAGTAATAAAATACGAAATTTATTTTCAAAATTGGATGCTATAATTTATATTGCTTTTTAGCTATTCAAGGAGGCATTTATGATAAATTCAATTGCTAACGAAAATCAATTAGATGTTCATCGCCGAAGATTAATTTTTCGTGCATGGCATCGAGGGATTCGTGAAATGGATTTAATTTTAGGGCATTATGTGAATGCTCATATTGTAAAAATGAGTGATAAAACAGTTTTCGAACTAGAATATATTATGTCTTTTGATGATCAAGATTTACTGACATGGGTTACGGGAAAAGTCCCACTACCACCTGAAATTGATAGTCCACTTTTTCATGACATTATAAATTATCATACTTGTCCGAATTTAAATTAATTTCAATGTCTATATTCAAAAAAAATTCCATTCCTAAAAAACTTCCTGTTCATGCAATTTTTGATGGGATTAGTGATGGGTTTGAGGCTTTTGCACTTGTAAAATTAAGTTCAGAAATTGCTCAAAATAGACCGCTTGTCTATGTTGTTCGTGATGGAATAAAAATTTCTTATTTACGACAAGTTTTAAATTTTATCGAACCAGATTTACCTGTTATTCAATTCCCCGCGTGGGATTGTTTACCATATGATCGCGTATCACCTGGAATTGCTGTTATGGCACGCAGACTTTCAGCTTTAGCGCATATATCAAATTTACGTGCAACTCCACGTGCTGCAATTATATTAACAACAGCAAACGCAATTATACAAAAATTGCCTCCTCGCGAAATAATTGAATCCCAGATTATTCATTTACGTGTTGGTGAGCGTACTAACATGAAAAACCTTATTCAATCTTTAGAATTTAATGGTTTTGAGCGCGTTTCTATTGTGCGTGATATTGGTGAATTTGCTGTAAGAGGAGGTATTATTGATATTTTTTCTCCTATGGATGAAGAACCAGTTCGTCTTGATTTTTTTGGAAATACTTTGGAAACTATTCGTGTATTTGATTCAGAAACACAGAGAACAATAGGTAAAAAGACTGATTTTTTTTTACAATCAATGAGTGAAATTGTTTTTACACCCGAATTGATTGGCAAATTTAAAAGCAATTACATTCGTACGTTTGGTGCATTACAACAAAATAACATGCTTTATGAAGCAATTTCTCAAGGACGTCGTTTTCCTGGTATGGAACATTGGCTACCGTTTTTTTATGAAAATCTTGATACTTTTTTTGATCATTGTGGAAATTCACTCATCGTTTTTGAGCATCTTATAGAAGAGGTACTTACTGAACGCTATCGTCTTATTGAAGATTATTACGATTCTCGTAAAGAGAACGAAAAAGATGAGAAAAACTCTATTCCATACCATCCGATAAAACCAAATTTACTTTATCTAACACCAGAATATGTTTTTGAATATGCTCAACAATTTGGACAACGTATTGATTTTACGCCTTTTAATGTTCCACAAACTTTTGAAAAATATGTTATTCACGCAAATATTTTGCCAGGATACGATTTTATAAAAGAGCGTAGTGCACAAGAAAAAAATGTTTTTTCAAGTGTAGTTGATCATATTTCATCATTGCGTTCCGCTGGTAAAAAAATACTCTTGGCTTGTTGGAGTGAGGGCTCCCTCACTCGTTTAGTACAAGTTCTTGATGAACATGGATTAAAAAAAATAAATATTATAAAATCGTTGCAAACTTTTAAAACAATGCCACATGATCATGTATCAGCAGCTGTTATAATGATAGAGCATGGGTTTGATTCTGAAGATTTTACCATTATAGCAGAACAAGATATTCTTGGTGACAGACTAATAAGATCGCCAAAGCGGCGTAAAAATAGTAAAAATTTTATTTCTGAAATTTCTTCTTTAAATTCTGGTGATATCGTTGTTCATATTGATCATGGTATTGGAAAGTTTGTTGGTCTAAAAACAATCACAACGACCGGAGTTTTACGAGATTGTCTAGAAATTAATTATGCTGGAGGTGATCGGCTCTTTTTACCTGTTGAAAATATTGATCTTCTCTCACGTTATGGATCAGAGGAAACAGATGTAACGTTAGATAAGCTGGGGGGTGTTGCCTGGCAAGCACGTAAAACACGGTTAAAAAAACACTTATTAGAAATGGCTGGTCAATTGATCCGTATAGCTGCAGAACGCACTACACGCTCTGCACCTGTTTTGATCCCGTTAGTCGGATTATTTGATGAGTTTATTGCATGTTTTCCTTATGAAGAGACAGAAGATCAAATAGATGCAATTGATGCTGTTTTAGATGATCTAGCATCAGGAAAGCCTATGGATCGATTAATTTGTGGAGATGTTGGTTTTGGAAAAACAGAAGTCGCTATCCGTAGTGCTTTTGTTGCAGCACTAAACGGCTATCAAGTTGCTGTTGTCGTTCCAACGACACTACTTTCACGGCAGCATTATAAGACTTTTACCTCACGTTTTCAAGGATTACCCGTTAAAATTGGTCACGCTTCAAGACTTGTGAAAGTTAAAGAACTTGCACAAGTTAAAAAGGGCATCGCAGATGGAACCATTGATATTGTTATTGGAACTCATGCATTATTAACTGGTGCTGTTAATTTTGCACGATTAGGACTTCTTATCGTTGATGAAGAACAACATTTTGGTGTTAAGCATAAAGAGCGTTTAAAAGAGCTTAAAAGTGATATTCATGTTCTTACACTTTCAGCAACACCTATACCACGAACTTTGGGATTAGCATTATCAGGGATACGAGAACTTTCACTGATAACGACGCCGCCCATTGATAGAATGGCTGTTCGTACTTTTATTTCACCTTTTGATGAACTCGTTATCCGTGAGACTCTGCTTCGAGAGTATTATCGTGGTGGCCAAAGTTTTTATGTGTGCCCTCGTATTTCTGATCTTTCTTTCGTAGAAGAATACTTAAAAATGTACGTTCCTGAACTCAAATTTGTTATAGCTCATGGGCAAATGCCAGCTGGGCAGCTTGATGATATCATGAATGCATTTTATGATGGGAAATATGATGTCCTACTGTCAACAACAATTATTGAATCTGGTCTTGATATTCCAACAGCTAATACATTAATCGTACATCGTTCTGAAATGTTTGGGCTTTCTGCTCTTTATCAATTACGTGGTAGAGTGGGTCGCTCAAAGCAGCGTGCTTATGCACTTTTTACATTTCCTGCTGGTAAAATTTTAACAACTTCTGCTGAGCGTCGTCTTAAAATCTTGCAATCACTTGATACATTGGGAGCTGGTTTTCAATTAGCAAGCCATGATATGGATATTCGTGGATCAGGTAATTTTTTAGGTGAAGAGCAATCAGGACATATCAAAGAAGTTGGATTTGAATTATATCAAAAGATGCTTGAAGAGGCTGTTTCTGAATTTAAAAATGGTGAAAAAAATGACGATCAACAGTGGTCTCCTCAAATTTTACTTGGCACACCAGCAATGATACCAGAAAATTTCGTGCCTGACTTATCACTGCGTATGGGACTTTATCGTCGTTTATCAGAGCTTAATGATTTGGAAGAAATTAATGAATTTGAAGCAGAATTAATTGATCGTTTTGGTTCTTTGCCATTGGAAGTAAAATATTTGCTTAAAGTTTTTTATATTAAAATTTTATGTCGAAAAGCGCATGTAGAAAAATTGGATGCTGGTCCAAAAGGTATGGTCATACAATTTCGTAATAATTATTTTGAGAATAGTATTGCTCTTATTCAATGGATAAAAAAACAAGGTTCGATGGCAAAAATTCGATCAGATCAGAGTATTGTTCTTGTTCGTAATTGGAGCACAGTAAATGAAAGAATTGTCGGAGCCACGACTATTATGATGCAGCTTGTAAAAATAGCAGAACAAAATTTTGTTTAAAATAATTTTTTACTAATTCAAGATTATCATCTATATAAATAAAATATATTATTTTTTAATACCTTAAATGTATATATTTATAAATTTATTTAATAATATTATATATTAAAAATAATATACAAAAATTATTTTAGTTTTACTATTTTAATATTATTTGAGTAATTATATTAAATAAATTTATTAATATTAATATTATAAGCGATATGGAATATTATATTGTAATTATGATATGATAATTATATTTTATGCGTTTTTACTTTATAAAGTATTTTAGAAAATAATTTTGTAAAAACCAATATAACAAATTAAACAATTTTATGTATTAAGTGTAAATGTTATATGCAAATGTATGGTAATTTGACTTATTTTTTATGATCTTTAAGAAAGTTTAATCTTTTATTTAGGTAAAAAGTACACAAAAGGATATCATTTAATTGACTCAACTTAGCACATTTGTTTTAAATCACGTTCAATGTCCTTAATCTGGAATTATCATAAAAGCGCGTTGAAAGGATTAGCGTCATGATGTCGTATAAAAATATCTGTTCTGCTGTTTCAGTATTGGCTGGAACTTTTGTTTTATTTCTTACAGCCTACACTTCTGCAGATGCTCAGACTTTATCTCAAGGTTGGTATAAAGTTTGCAGTAAGCAACATGATGTTGATATTTGTAATACAATGAACTCTGTTGTATCAAATACTGGACAACCTTTAACGGCTTTTAATTTGGTCGAGATAAAGGGAAAACAAAATGAAAAACGTATAGGTATTCAAGTTCCTACAGGTCGTTTTTTACCAGAAGGTGTTCATATTCAAATTGGAAATGATTTTTCCAAAAAAGTTCCTTATATTATTTGCAATGGATCAAGTTGTATTGCAAATGACGCTTTAGATGAAAAACTCATTACTGCAATGAAAAATAATTCAAAAATGGTTGTAACTACTGTTAATTTTAGAGGCTCGGCAAATCCAATTGAATTTTCTCTTAGTGGTTTTACAGCTGCATACACAGGCCCTGGCATGGAAGAAAAAGATTTTCAACAAGAGCAAATAAAATTGCAACAAGTTATTCAATCAAAGCAAAAAGAAATCGAGGATCGTATGCGAGCTGAACAAGAAAAAGCAAAACAGAAATAAGGATATGATATAGAAAGATCTTTTAGGATATTTTCTGTATTTTTGTTGAAACCGTCACAAAATATTTCGTGGCGGTTTTTAATTTTTAAATGATTAATTTTTACTTCTAGAAAGAATTTTACGCTTCCACCAACCAACACGTTCAGTTTTTGGAGTATCATCAGGTATTGATGATGTAACTGTAATAACAGAGTCATTCAGTATTATGTCAAATTCGGCAGGATTTTGTTCCACATTTTTTTCTGTGACAAATTTTTTCTCAGATACTACAACCGATTTTTTTCGTGTTTTATGCGTTATTTTTTTTGTTCCAGATTTTTTTTCTTCTGTATCAGATATCAGATTATTTATTTCTTTTGTTTCAACTTTATTTACCAAATCAATTATGAAATTTTCTTCAGGAAATGTTGATGTTTCTGTATTTTGGTTATTATTAAAAATCCTTTTTCTTTGAACTGTTTTTGAAGAGCGTACCCTACGCTTTTTAGGTTTATCAACTGCGGAAACTTCTGCAATTTCAGTGTGTTGTACAACAAGATGTTTTGCATCATTTCCTATCTCCTCAATTTCAGCAGATTTAACAACTGAAACACGATTTCTTCGGTATATTGCTTTAATCTCTTCCAATGCCTGTTTAGCAAAATCTCCAACTGGTTCTGCATAAGGAATACGATAAGAATAAAAATTATTGTCCTGATTACGGCGACCACCACGACGTCCTCGACGACGTCCTCGACGAGGAGTACCTTCACTATTGAGAAGATCCTCTTTTTTATTAGTATCAGAGAAAAAATCATCATTAACCACTTCACCTTGACGTTTTTTTCGTTGCTCTCCTTGCTGAATATCAACAGGTGCTTTATCTTTGATGGATTCACTCTCTGTTAAAGATGGATTTTTTTCTGAAATTAACGGAAGATGGGTGACGATATCTGCCATTGTTCCTTTAGAAATAATAAGATGCTGTGTTCCAATACTATCATCTGCCTCAATACTAATATTGAGCTTAAAACGCGTTTCCAAATTAACAAGTATATTACGTTTATGATTTAATACATACAGCGCTGTCGCAGCAGGCGTGCGCACAATAATGTTATGTTGAGGATTATGCAGAAGATACTCTTCAATTGAACGCATAACATGTAAAGCGATTGATGATTCAGAGCGTACAATTCCTGTTCCAGCACAATGTGGACAGGGCTGCGTTGTACTTTCTAAAACCGATAAACGAATACGCTGACGACTCATTTCAAGAAGACCAAAATGTGAAATATGACCGACTTGAATGCGTGCACGGTCACTTTTCAAGCAATCTTTTAGCTTTTTTTCAACCATCTTAACATTGCGTTCTTCAAGCATATCAATGAAATCGATCACTATTAAACCTGCTAAATCACGCAAACGTAGTTGACGAGCTATTTCTTCTGCAGCTTCAAGATTTGTTTGTAATGCAGTTTTTTCAACAGAATGCTCTTTAGTGGAACGACCAGAATTTACATCAATGGCAACTAGCGCTTCTGTTTGATTAATAACAAGATAGCCGCCAGATCTTAAAGAAACCTGTGGATGTAACATTTTATCAAGCTGAGTTTCGATACTATTACGAGTGAAAATAGGTGTAGGATCACGATAAGGTTGAACAACTTTTGCATGACTTGGCATAAGCATGCGCATAAAGTCTTTTGCTTCACGATACCCTTGATCCCCAGAAACAAGAATTTCATTGATATTTTTACTATAAAGATCACGTATAGAACGCTTTATAAGATTGCTTTCTTCATGAACAAGAGTGGGAGCCGTTGATTTGAGTGTCAAAGTGCGAATAGTATCCCATAATCGCGTGAGATATTCATAATCACGCTTAATTTCAGCTTTTGTCCTATTCGCTCCTGCCGTTCGCAAAATTACTCCCATACCTTTTGGAACTGCTAATTCTTTTACAATTTCCTTAAGACGTTTACGATCTTGTATATTGGTTATTTTTCGTGAAATACCACCACCCCGCGCTGTATTAGGCATTAAAACAGAATAACGACCTGCTAGGGATAAATAAGTCGTAAGCGCTGCACCTTTATTGCCTCTCTCTTCTTTTATAACTTGCACTAACAAAATTTGGCGCCGCTTAATAACTTCTTGAATCTTATACTGGTGACGTCCCTGTTTACGCTGATAGGTAGGAAGTTCTTCACGTGCATCTTCAGCACCAACTAATTCAATATCATCATTAGAATCATTCAGATCAAACGCATCTTCTGTTTCTGTATCATGTACAGTTACTGATTCAGATATGACATTATTTTCAATGTTTGCAGCTATATTATTGTTTTTTTTATTTTTTCTTACTTTTTTAGATTTTTTTTTATTTGTTTCTTCAGTAAAATCATCTATATGACTTTCTCCAACAGCCGATTCTTCTTCTTCAAGAAGAGCAAGACGATCAGCGACAGGAATTTGATAATAATCAGGATGAATTTCTGAAAATGTCAAAAAACCATGTCTGTTCCCGCCATATTCTACAAAGGCCGCCTGAAGTGATGGCTCAACATGTGTAATACGCGCTAAATAAATATTTCCTTTAAGCTGTTTTTTATGTTCTGATTCAAAATCAAATTCTTCAATTTTATTGCCATGAATGACAACAACACGTGTTTCCTCCGGATGGGAGGCATCGATAAGCATTTTGTTTGACATAAGTTAAAATCCTGAAGGCGACATACACAACTTTACTTGAACGAACAACACAATTGCTCGCAAATCTAAAGAGTTGTCTGCCATAAAAGGGAAAAAGTAGCGTAACAGGTTGAATTATCACATGTAAATGCATTATTCCCTTCATTGCATTTGTAATCATTATCCTAACCTGTTCTGGATGACTCATGTTTTCGTAAGTCTCCGGCAAAACAATCTTGAAAGCAGTTCGGATATCCGAACCAGTGAATCTTAAATAACGCAATCCCGACTTTTGAGACATAAAGACTTTTATTTAAAAAGCCTAAATGCTTACAATGTGCGATAAACCTTCTAAAGACAACTAAATATGAACTACAGATAATTTAAGTTAATACTAGATGGCCACTATCGATTAGGAGGCGTAAACACTCTTTTATGTTGATATCACGTTTTTTGCAAGTAACAATATGATCACGTTTCACTATAAATACCCTGTAATTTCTAAATTTAGTTATTTTTTGATTTAATTTTTTTATTGTTTACTGCTGAAAATGCAGCATTCCCTAAAATAACATAGTTTAGATTCGACATATTATTTTCTGTACAATGAAGTTAATTATTGCTTTACATGTGGAGTGTTTCACTTAATAATAAAGGATATTTTCTGTCCAAAAGCCTAGAATAGCTGATTGGAATATTGTTTTGCGCTTCATATTTTATTTATTGTTTTTTTGGGCATTTCAAACACACGCTCAGGCTGCAGGTGTTTTGAGACTTATTGATTTACGAACTATTGGTGATAATGAGGTTACGCGTGTTCTTGCAATTTTTAATGCTAAGCCAAATGCCTGCTTACAAGTTTTAAATCAGCCTGCACGTTTGATTATTGATTTGCCAACATTCGATTTTTTAGAGCGAGATATATCTTCAAATAAACAGAATATGTTATCGAACATGCTCTCAAATATACATTATGGTTTTTCTGATGAGAGAACACCACGTATTGTCTTTACGAGCAAAACTGCTTTTTTCATTGAAAAAAGCACGACACAAAAATTAAATGATGGCTTATGGCAATTAGTGGTCGATATTGCTAAAAGTACACAAAAAAAGTTTAATGAGGCATTTAAAAATCGACAAGAAACTAATTTAGCTAAAAAAATAAAACTGAAATCAACGCGTAATTTTCGCGTTGTTCTTGATCCGGGCCATGGTGGAATCGACAGTGGTGCAAAGGGTGTTACGGGAATTTTAGAAAAAAATATAACGTTAGCCTTCGCACGTGCATTAAGAGATGAATTAAAGAAAGATTCCCATATCACTGTTGCTCTAACGCGTGATTCCAATATGTTTTTAAGATTGAATGAGAGAGTTAAAAAGGCTCAAAAATTCGGAGCGGATCTTTTTATATCGATTCACGCAGATAGCATTAACGTTCATTCTCTTCGTGGTGCTACAGTATATACCATATCGGATAAGGCATCCGATGCAATTGCAAAATCCTTAGCTGAAAGTGAAAATAAGGTCGATATGCTTGATGGGTTACCTGCAGAAGAATCTCTTGAAATCACAGACATTTTGATCGACCTTGTACAACGTGAGACACACACATTTTCAGTCAATTTCGCAAACCGTGTTATTTTTGATTTATCAAAGAGTAATATTAACTTAATAAACAATCCCCATCGATATGCTGATTTTCAAGTTTTAAGAGCCCCAGACATACCGTCTATCCTAATCGAGATAGGTTATTTATCCAATAAAAAAGATGAAAAATTGTTGAATAATCCCCAATGGAGACAAAAAATAGCTGCTTCTATCGCTCATTCTATTCGCAAGTTTGCCAAATATAAGCAAAAAATCATGCAATCTCTTTAAATTTATAAAAAAATAAGATATTAGTGCTAGACTATAATGTCAAATATCTTATTCATTTTAACTTAACGCCAATAAAATCCTGTACTTAATGAGATAAGGTTTTTCCTTTTGATCAATTTTGACGATAATAATAACTGTTTCAATGATGACTCTGAAGTATCTTTTTATTAATTTTATCGCTGTTATTGTGCTTTTGGGATCCATAATATGGGGAATAATAACAAATAGTCAAGCAGGTGGGCTTCCTGATTATGAAGTTCTTTCGCTATATGAGCCACCCGTGATGACTCGTGTTCATGCTTCTGATGGTAGTCTTATGGCAGAATTTGCTACAAAACATCGCCTTTATGTACCAATCCAATCAATACCCAAAATGCTCAAAGATGCTTTTATTTCAGCTGAAGATAAAAATTTTTATCATCATTTTGGTCTAGACCCTGAAGGACTCTCTAGAGCCTTAATTAATAATATTCGCAATATTGGTTCTGGTAAACGTCCAGAGGGTGCCTCAACTATCACGCAGCAGGTTGCTAAAAACTTCCTCTTAAATTCAGATGCAACGTTGGAACGTAAATTGAAGGAAGCGATATTAGCGATGCGTATCGAAAGAACTTACTCAAAAGATCATATTCTTGAGCTATATCTTAATGAAATTTATCTTGGTCGTGGCACCTATGGTATTGCAGCAGCTTCTTTAAACTATTTCAATAAGTCTATCAATGACCTTACTCTAGAGCAGTCCGCTTATTTGGCAGCTCTTCCAAAAGGGCCAGCAAATTATGATCCATTTAAAAATGAAAAACGCGCCATCAATCGTCGTAATTGGGTGATAGACAGAATGGTTGCAAATGGATATGCAACACCTGAACAAGGTAAAGAAGCTAAGGAAAAACCTTTGGGGGTAACAGGACGTGGAAACGACAGCTACGTCTTTGCTGCTGAGTACTTTACTGAAGAAGTACGTCGCCGTTTATTGCATCGTTATGGAGCCAAAATACTTTACGAAGGTGGATTGTCAATACGCACAACTCTTGATCCACATTTACAGCTTATTGCTCGGCGTGCTTTACAAAATGGATTAATTAAATTCGACCGTTTACAAGGATGGCGTGGACCTTATAATCGTATCAATAAAAAATCTGATTGGGGTTTAGAACTTGCAAATTTCTCTAAATTAAGAGACGTTCCTGAATGGAATTTAGCAGTTGTGCTTTCTACCAGCAACAATAAAATCAAGATTGGGTTACAACCACGATACGAAGATTCTGGTTTACCATCAAAAGAGCGAAAAATTGCCACGTTGTCTTCGGAAGATTCAAAATGGGCATTAAATATTATTGATGAAAACGGTTTTCAAAAAACTGTTCAGGATTTATCCCACGTCCTTCATGTTGGAGATGTTATTTTTGTAAAAAAAATACCAAATACCGATAATATTTATCGTTTACAGCAAATCCCAAAGGTTGAAGGTGCGATTGTAGCTATGGATCCTCGTACTGGACGTGTCCTCGCAATGATTGGAGGATTTTCTTTTGCTGCTTCCGAGTTTAATCGTGCAACACAAGCTTATCGTCAACCTGGCTCTGCTTTTAAACCTTTTGTATATGCAGCAGCACTTGATAATGGGTACACACCGTCATCAGTTATTTTGGATGGCCCTGTCGAAGTTCGTCAAACTAATGGTGAGGTTTGGCAACCTAAAAATTATGGTGGTACATTTGCTGGACCTTCAACATTACGTTTTGGAATCGAATATTCTCGTAATCTCATGACTGTGCGACTTGCCAATGATATGGGAATGCCGCTTGTTGCTGAATATGCGGAACGTTTTGGTATTGTAGATAAATTACAACCTTATCTTCCTATGGCTTTAGGAGCTGGAGAGACAACGGTTTTACGAATGGTTACGGCTTATTCGGTTATCGCCAACGGAGGGCGTTCCATTAAACCTTCTCTTATTGATCGGATTCAAGATCGTTATGGAAAAACTATTTATCGTCATGATAATCGTCTATGTAAAAACTGTAATGCTCAATCATGGGATAATCAAAATGAACCAATATTAGTTGATGAACGAGATCAAGTACTTGATCCCATGACTGCTTATCAAATTACATCGATGATGGAGGGAGTTGTTAAGCGCGGTACAGCTGCACGTTTGCAATATCTTAATCGACATATAGCTGCTAAAACGGGAACTACTAATGACTCTAAAGATGTTTGGTTTATGGGTTTTACTCCAGACCTTGTTGTTGGAATCTTTATTGGTTATGATCAACCAGCACCTTTAGGATCTCAAGGAACGGGGAGTTCATTGGCTGCTCCTGTTTTCGCTGAGTTTATGGAAGCTGCTTTAAAAGAAAAGCCAGATATACCATTTAAAATGCCAGATGGTATGGTTTTGATGCCGATTAATCGTAGAACAGGCATGCTTGCCGAAGTAGGGGATCCGAATGTTATTATTGAGGCATTTAAACCAGGAACTGGTCCTGCTGATATATATCAAGTAATTGGCGGTACCAGCTTTTTTCAAGAAGGTGTTCCCTTAATTACTACTTCTCCACAAGTTAATAAAGCCCTTGAAAGTGGTACTGGTGGACTATACTGATTGATAAATAATCTTTTTTGACATGATGGATGTATATAAACAAAAATTAGGCATCATGGCTAAGGCAAATATAAAAGATATGGTTAAGGTGTTATTCTATGCGGTCAGAAATAGAAACATTAGTCAATGAAATTCGGCAAGCAATAAAATTGCTAAGGGGGCATCTTTGACTGGGATAAATCAGTAAAACGTCTTGAGTATCTTAATCAAAGAGCAGAAGACCCAGCACTTTGGAGCCATACACAACAAGCACAAGATATGATGCGTGAGCGTCAGCATCTTGAAGATTTAATAAATTGTGTTCATTCATTTACGACAACATTGGAGGAGTGCGTTGCGTTAATCGAAATGGGTGAAGAAGAAAGTGACCTAGAAATCATCGCTGACGCTGAAAGAACTATACGCAAACTTAAAAATAATATTGATAAAAAGCAAATTAATATACTTCTCTCTGGAGAAGCTGATCCAAATGATACTTATTTAGAAGTTCATGCTGGTGCAGGTGGCACTGAAAGTCAAGATTGGGCTTCCATGCTTTTACGCATGTATACACGTTGGGCAGAACAGCATAAAATGAAAGTTGAAATGTTAGAAATTCATGATGGAGAAGAAGCAGGAATAAAATCAGCTACTATTTTAGTAAGAGGATATAATGCTTATGGTATGCTAAAAACAGAATCTGGAGTTCATCGTTTAGTACGTATTTCTCCATTTGATTCAAATGCAAAGCGCCACACTTCTTTCGCAAGTATTTGGGTTTATCCAGTAATTGATGATAATATTGATGTTGATGTATCAGAAGCAGATGTTCGTATTGATACATATCGCGCATCAGGAGCCGGGGGACAACATGTTAATACAACGGATTCAGCAGTTCGTATCACGCATATGAAAACAGGGATCGTTGTTCAGTGTCAAACAGAGCGTTCTCAACATAAAAACAGAGCAACAGCTTGGGCTATGTTGCGCGCACGACTTTATGAAGAAGAACTCAAAAAAAGGGAAGAAAAAACCGATGCCATTGAATCTTCTAAAACAGAAATAGGGTGGGGGCACCAAATAAGATCTTACGTCCTTCAACCTTATCAACTTGTTAAAGATCTACGTACGAATGTTGAAAATACTGATCCACAGTCTGTACTTAATGGGAATCTAGATACATTCATAGAAGCAGCACTTGCACGACGCGTTCATAAAAAGGATCAAAAAATAAGCAACATTGACTAACTTGCACAGTATTACTAAAATTTTGCAAGCTCATTGAATTTCTTGTTAATTTTTGTTTTTCATACTCAAAAAAAATAACAAAAAGCGAAGGTTGTATTTATAAATTAATCAAATTTATTAACTGCTATGATACAGCTCTGAAGCTGCAGATAAGACATTTTCTGCATGTCCAGATATGCTTATTTTACACCATTTCTCTACTATTTTTCCAGTTGAATCAATAAGAAATGTACTACGTTCAACTCCCATATATTTGCGCCCATACATGCTTTTTTCAACCCATACCCCGTAAGCCATAAGAGTTGTCTTGTCCTCATCTGCTACAAGAATGACATCAAGATTATGTTTTTTTTTAAATTTATTATGTTTATCAACGTTATCTGGAGACATTCCAATAACGACAGCTCCAATTTCACAAAATTTTTCTTTTAATCGTGTAAAATCAAGAGCTTCATTTGTACATCCACTGGTATCATCTTTCGGATAAAAATATAAAACAACTATTTTCCCTTGAAAATCTGTAAGGCGCAACTTACCCCCACCATCACGCGGCAATTCAAAATCGGGAGCAAGGGTCCCTTTCATTAATTGTGTCATCATCTTAATCTTTCTTTTATTTATATATCTGGTATAAAAACACCAATCAACTATATTGGCTTAATCAAAACATGTTTCTTTTTACCAAAAGAAAGCTTAATTTTACCATCTGCATTGACATCTCCCTCAACAACGAGGCGAGTCTCATCTTCAGTAATTTTATCATTTACACGCACCCCCCCTCCTTGAATACATCGGCGTGCGTCGCTATTAGATTTTGCCAATTCCGCTTTTACTAAAAGAGTTAACAATCCGGTTCCAATTTTTAACTCTGCCGCATTTATCTCAATAATTGGAAGATTTTTTCCAACAGCTTTCTCTTCAAAAGTTTTCCGCGCAGTTTCTTCTGCTTCATCTGCAAGGCTTTCCCCATGTAACATTGCGGTAACTTTCGTTGCAAGAATTTTTTTCGCCTCATTAATTTCACTTCCTTGCAATGCAGAAAGTTTACGAATTTCGCTCATTGGTAATGTAGTATAAAGCTTTAAAAAACGAATAACATCAGCATCTTCTGTATTGCGCCAATATTGCCAAAATTGATAAGGTGAAAGCATGTCTGCATTAAGCCATATAGCACCATTCAAAGATTTACCCATTTTTGCACCAGAAGAAGTTGTCAGTAATGGTGAAGTTAGTGCGTATAATTGTGGTGTTTTTAAGCGATGTCCTAATTCGATGCCATTAACAATGTTTCCCCATTGATCAGAGCCACCCATTTGCATCCGCAATCCATAACGTTTATGAAGTTCAATAAAATCATAAGCCTGCAGAATCATATAATTAAACTCTAAAAATGATAAAGAATATTCACGTTCTAGCCTAAGTTTAACAGAGTCAAAAGATAGCATGCGATTGACTGAAAAATACTTTCCTACATCACGTAAAAATTCTAAGTAATTTAAACTACAAAGCCACTCAGCATTATTAACAATGCGTGCATCCGTTGTCTTATCTCCAAATGTCAAATAATTAGAGAATACCTTTTTAATACCAACGATATTTTTCATTATATCATTTTGTGTGAGGAGGAGTCTAGATTCATCTTTAAAGGATGGGTCACCAATTAATCCCGTTCCTCCACCCATCAAAGCAATGGGACGGTGACCTGTCTTTTGTAACCAATAAAGCATCATAATTTGAAGAAGGCTTCCAGCATGCAAACTAGAAGCCGTTGGATCAAAACCAATATAAGCAGTCACGATCTCTTTTAAAAAAAGATCATCTAAGCCTTTTTCATCTGAAATTTGGTGGATAAACCCACGTTCACTCATGACACGTAAAAAATCAGATTTAAAGACAGACACGGATTTTACTTTCTAATCAATAGGAATACTAATTTATGCAAAAAGGCACCAATTCGCTATCCTTATCATAAACAACGCATAACTCACAATAGAACGCAAAATGTTGTCGATAAGAAATAATGCAAACATTCGTTCTTAAAAGTTTTAGGTAATTGCAAGTACTTCGCGCCGATGATCTAGAAAATCCTTTGCAATATGGTCATCTAAGTACTGTGCGCACTTTTCAATAAGCTCCTTATTACACCCTTTAAAAAAATGGTTTGCACCCTTTAATATTTCTTGCGTAATAGTGATACCTTTTTGTGTTTTTAATTTATCTACAAGGTTCTGAACATCTTTGGGAGGAGAAACTTTATCGATATCACCATGAATTATAAGCCCAGAAGAAGGACAAGGAGCGAGAAATGAAAAATCGTAAATGTTGGGTTGGGGAGCAACAGATATAAAACTTTCAATTTCTGGTCTACGCATTAAAAGCTGCATACCAACCCAAGCACCAAATGAATATCCAGCTACCCAGCAATTTTTAGAATCAGGATGCTGTGTTTGTACCCAATCGAGTGCGGCGGCAGCATCTGAAAGCTCTCCTGTTCCATAATCAAATTCACCTTGACTTCGACCAATACCGCGAAAATTGAAACGCAATGTAGTAAAACCGCGCTCTTGAAACATGTAGAATAAATCATAAACAATCTTATTGTTCATTGTTCCACCAAATTGGGGATGGGGATGCAAAATGATTGCAATCGGTGCATTCTTATTTTGAGAAGGCTGATAACGTCCTTCAAGACGGCCAGCTGGACCACTAAAAATAATTTCTGGCATGGAAATGCTCCTTAAACGCTATGAATGCTCTCATTGACCTTGGCTGACTTTTAGCATAAAATCTACTTCATATGGTAATTTTATTTAATCATTAAGCACTTTGTTTTTAAGTGCATCTTTTTAAAAAAAATTGCACTGTTTTTAATCAATTAATTAAGATTAATGGTTGGAATTTAAGATGGCTGTAAAACGCCGGTACTTTGATCATAATGCAACAACACCTCTCAAAAAAACAGCACAAAAGGTACTACTAGAATCTTTGGAGATATTTGGCAATCCATCGTCTGTTCATGCTGAAGGACGAGCCGCTAAAGCTTTATTACAAAAAGCACGTCGACAAATTGCTCATAAACTTAATACCAGCCCAGACCATATTGTATTTACATCCGGTGCAAGTGAAGCAGCCACAACTCTATTAACTCCCTTTTATTATAATAAACAATCGAAAATTCAATTTTCTCATCTTTATATTGGTGCAAGCGAACATCCATCTGTTGCAGAAGGTGGGCGTTTCTCTAAAGAACTGATTACCGTTATTCCTATTGATCATAATGGATTAATTAAACAAGATAACTTAAGGATTTTATTAGATTCTCATGATAAAATACAAGGCTTACCTCTTGTAGCTATTCAAGCTGCGAATGGTGAAACTGGTGTTATTCAACCAATTAAAGAAATAAGCGCTATTGTTCGAAGTTTTGGGGGGATCCTTATAGTTGATTTGGCACAATACATCGATAAAAATTTTATCAATATAAATCAATTAGGGGGTGATTTTTTTATACTATCAGCTCATAAAATTGGAGGTCCTAAAGGAATTGGTGCTTTCATTTCATATGGTGGGAATCTTATGCCTTCCCCTCTTATTGTAGCGGGTGGACAGGAAAAAGGATTACGTGGTGGAACAGAAGCTTTACCGCTCATTGCTTCCTTTGGAGCAGCAATAAACGATTGCCTTACTCAACAGGAAATAAAAAAACTAATTTATTTACGCAACAAATTGGAAAATGGACTAAAAAAAATCAGCAAAGATGTTGAAATTTTTGGTCAAAATGTCCAACGTTTACCAAATACAACTTATTTTTCTGTGCGAAATATAAAAGCTGAAACCATGCAAATTAGTTTTGATTTAGCAGGATTTTCTGTATCTTCAGGTTCTGCCTGTTCTTCAGGAAAAGTAAAACAAAGCAATATCTTGAAAGCAATGGGATATCATATTCCTAATGGTGCGATTCGTGTTTCAACGGGACGAAATACAACATCTAATGATATTGATGATTTTTTATTTGCTTTTTCTCAAATCGTATATAATCAAAAAAATAAAGTTTACAATTAAAAACTTAGAACTATTTTAAAAATAAAATCAATCCTGATTGAAATCGTCTTGTTTTATCTATAGTTTAATAAGAGATAGGTTTCTTTCTTTGATTTTATAACAAAAAAACTTTTTATCATCGATTTTTACATAGATGAAGAGTGGAGAAAGCCAATGCTGGCAATACCAGAAACAATACGTCAGGTTCGTGATATAGACGTGGATCAATATAAGTATGGTTTTGAAACAAATATTGAGATGGACAAGGCACCAAAAGGCTTAAATGAAGATATTATTAGATTCATTTCTGCTAAAAAATGTGAACCCGAATGGATGTTAACATGGCGTTTGAAAGCTTTTCACCATTGGCTAAAAATGGAAGAACCTCATTGGGCACGCCTAAAATATCCAAAAATAAATTTTCAAGAGCTTTATTATTATGCTGCTCCTAAAAATCATATAAGTCCCAAATCTTTAGATGAAGTTGATCCTGAATTATTGGCAACATATGAAAAATTAGGGATCCCCCTCAAAGAGCAAGAAATTTTAGCAGGAGTAAGAAAACAAACAGATCGTTCTACTCTTGATGACAACATTTATGCATCAGGACGAGTTGCTGTTGATGCAGTTTTTGATTCCGTTTCTATTATCACGACATTTAAAGAGGAACTAGCGCGTTCTGGCGTCATTTTTTGTCCTATTTCAGAGGCAATTATTAAGCATTCTTCTCTTATTAAAGAGTATTTGGGAGCGGTTGTTCCAGCTGGTGATAACTATTATGCAGCTCTTAATGCAGCTGTTTTTACAGATGGTTCATTTGTCTATATTCCAAAAGGTGTTCGTTGTCCCATGGAACTTTCAACCTATTTTAGGATTAATGAACGCAACACAGGACAATTTGAAAGAACATTAATTATCGCGGATGAAAATTCCTACGTTTCTTATTTAGAAGGCTGTACTGCTCCTCAACGCGATGAAAATCAACTTCACGCAGCTGTTGTTGAACTTATTGCCTTAAAAAATGCAGAAATTAAATATTCTACTGTGCAAAATTGGTATCCTGGTGATAAAGAAGGGCAGGGTGGTATTTACAATTTTGTAACTAAGCGTGGAGATTGTAAAGGCGATAATTCTAAAATTTCTTGGACTCAGGTTGAAACCGGTTCTGCAATTACTTGGAAGTACCCATCTTGCTTGCTTCGTGGTGATAATTCACGTGGAGAATTTTATTCTATTGCTATTGCTAATGGTTATCAACAAATTGATTCTGGCACAAAAATGATTCATTTAGGAAAAAATACATCAAGCCGTATTATTTCTAAAGGTATTTCTGCTGGTTTTTCAAATAATACATATCGGGGACAGGTATCTGCACATCGGAAAGCGAAAAATGCACGGAACTTTACTCAGTGCGACAGTTTATTGATTGGCAATGACTGTGGTGCTCATACAGTACCTTATATTGAAGCAAAAAATGCAACAGTTCAATTCGAGCACGAAGCGACAACATCTAAAATATCTGATGATCAGCTTTTTTATGTTATGCAAAGAGGAATTTCTGAAGAAGAAGCTATTGCATTAATCGTTAACGGTTTTGTAAAAGAAGTCATTCAGAAACTTCCGATGGAATTTGCCGTTGAAGCACAAAAGCTCATTGGTATCAGTCTTGAAGGAAGCGTAGGCTAATTTATTCATTGAATGAGAAATAGTGCGCTGCATATAAATTACAAGAACAGGATTCAATTATGTTAGAAATAAAAAATTTGCACGCCCGTATTTCTGAAACAAATACAGAAATTATTCGCGGTTTAAATTTAACCGTTCAGAATGGTGAAATTGCTGCAATTATGGGACAAAATGGGGCTGGAAAGTCTACATTATCTTATTTGCTTGCTGGTCATGATAGTTACGAAGTAACAGAAGGAGATATTCTTTATAATGGACAATCTCTTTTAGGAATGAATCCAGCAGAACGTTCTGCATTTGGTATTTTCCTTGCATTTCAATATCCTATGGAAATACCCGGTGTTGCAACGATGGAATTTTTGAAGGTTGCAATAAATTCTCAATACAAAGCTCGTGGAGAAAAAGAACTTAAAATTCCTGAATTTATTAAACGTGTTAAAGAAATTTCTTCCAAGCTAAAAATAGATATGGAAATGCTTAAACGTCCTTTGAATGTAGGTTTTTCAGGTGGCGAAAAAAAACGCGCTGAAATTCTTCAAATGGCTCTTCTTGAGCCAAAACTTTGTATATTAGATGAAACAGATTCTGGTTTAGATATTGATGCATTAAAAATTGTTGCAGATGGTGTTAATAAATTGCGCGATTCAGAGCGTTCATTTTTAGTTATTACACATTATCAGCGCTTGCTTGATTATATTATTCCCGATACAGTTCATGTCCTTTATAAAGGTCGTATTATTAAAAGTGGAGATAAATCATTGGCACTTTATTTAGAAAAAAATGGATATGCTGATATTATTGACGAAGCCAGCTAAGGATAAGATATGGATATAAACTCACAAAGAGAATTGACCACAGCTGAAATAGATATTCTCGATCAATTTAATCAACGCATTGCTTCTTTACCTGGCAATAAAGCTGTGCAGGAAGTCCGTAAAAAAGCTATTAGATTATTCCAAAAAAAATTGCTTCCTTCACGTAAAATTGAAAATTGGCATTATACTAACTTACGTGTTTTATTAAAATCTATTAGCCATTTTTCAGAAACAAATAATGTGCAACTGATTAGTCCATTATTTTCAGAAAATTCTGTATTGTCCATTGAAAATGGAAAAACATTAAAACAGTCAAAAATTACAGATGTTACAGTAGAACGTCTTGTCGATGAACTAAAAGAAAATATCGGGAAAATAGATCATATCATTTCTGACGAAGATTTTATTGGGCAATTAAATACAGCTTTTGTTACAGATGGTTGGCTTATTCAGATTCCTAAAAACACAAAATTAGATAGACCAATAGAATTACAAAATGTCCAGATGAGTGGGCAATCACATACTTTTTCAAACATTAAAATTGGTGAAAACAGTCAAGCCATTATCATTGAACGCCAAATTGGCAATAATAAAGAAAGCCTAGTAAGTACAATGTTTTCACTGCACATAGAAGCACATAGCAAAGTAACATGGATCCTTATACGAGACAGAGGGTTTAATTCTCTACAATTTTCTCGCTTGTATTCTGTGCTTAAAGAGAATGCCAAACTATCACTTTATATCATAAACATAGGCAGTCAACTTAATCGTCAAGAGTTGGACATTGAATTACAGGATAAAAATTCTGATTTTCAATTACGGGTAGTGAATTTATTATCAGGAAAAACACATAGTGATCTTACGATGAATGTACGCCATATTGAAGAAAAATCATCTTCAACTGAGATCATACGAAATATTGTTACAGACGAAGCGCATGGTGTTTTTCAAGGAACAATACGTGTAGCTAAAAAAGCTCAAAACACAGATGCGCGTATGGCGTGTAACACTCTTATACTTTCAAATGAAGCAGAATTTAATGCAAAACCTGAGCTAGAAATTTTTGCTGACGATGTTGTTTGTGCTCATGGAGCAACAATTGCTAAAATTGATCACAATCATCTTTTTTATTTGATGGCACGTGGAATCCCTTTTCAAACTGCTCGCAAACTTTTGATAAAGGGGTTTGTTTCAGAATTAATTGAAAACATCAAGCACGCTAATATCGAAAATACCATAGTTAATATTATCGATCAATGGTTAGAAAATAATGTCTAAAGCAAAGAAAATAGAGTTTGACGTGAAAACATTGAGTTATGATGTTGAAGAAATACGACGTGATTTCCCAATTTTACAATGTAATGTTTATGGCAAAAGATTAGCTTATCTTGATAACGCTGCATCTGCTCAAAAGCCAAAATCAGTATTAAGTGCTATAGATAATTTTTATCAATATCATTATGCAAATGTCCATAGAGGAATATATTTTTTATCAAATACAGCCACAAAACTTTATGAGGACGCTCGTGAAACTGTTCGCTCTTTTTTAAATGCCCAAACAAAAAATGAAATTATATTCACAAAAAATGCAACAGAGGCTATCAATGCAGTTGCTTATGGTTGGGGCATGCCTAACTTAAATGAAGATGATGAAATTGCTCTTACCATCATGGAGCATCACTCAAATATTGTTCCTTGGCATTTTATTCGTGAACAAAAAAAGATTAAACTTGTTTTTATTCCAGTTGATGAAAATGGTATTCTGCACATTGAGGATTTTCAAAAATCCTTGAGCCATAAAACAAAACTTATAGCTATTACCCATATGTCCAACGTACTGGGGACAATTCTTCCTGTTAAAGAAATCGTCAAGCTCGCACATGAAAATGGTATTCCCGTTCTTGTGGATGGATCTCAAGCGGCTGTACACCTAACAGTTGATGTTCAAAATCTTGATTGTGACTGGTATGTTTTTACTGGTCATAAGCTTTACGGTCCTACAGGTATTGGTGTTCTTTACGGCAAAAAAGATAGGCTTCAAGAAATGCATCCTTTTCAGGGGGGGGGAGAGATGATTGAAGATGTAACCACTAATAAAGTTTCTTATAATTTACCTCCATATCGTTTTGAAGCAGGTACTCCTCCGATAGCTGAAGCGGTTGGATTAGCTGCAGCCATTGAGTACGTGATGAAAAAAGATATGAACGCTATTCATTCTCATGAAAATAAACTTCTAGCCTATGCGCAAGAAAGGCTTAAAACAATTAAATCATTGCGTATTTATGGTCATGCTCCTCACAAAGGAGCTATTATATCTTTTGAAATAAATGGTATTCATGCACATGATATCGCTATGTTTGTTGATCAACAAGGTGTTGCTATACGTGCAGGAACACATTGCGCGCAACCTTTATTGCAACATTTTGGTTTAACATCTGCTTGTCGTGTATCATTAGCAATGTACAACAATTATGAAGATATAGATCAATTAGTGAAAGCACTAGAAAAGGCGAGGAGTTTTTTTAATGAATAAATCAATTAAGAAACATGACTCCACAGAACCTCAGGATACAGAAAAAGAAAAAGATTCTACACCATCAGATACATGTGTATCATCAATTCCAGCAGATGAAATTGAACGAATGACAAGCGATATAATTTCTGCTTTAAAAACAGTTTATGATCCAGAGATTCCTGCTGATATTTATGAGTTAGGTTTAATTTATCGTATTGATATTGAAGATGATCGCTCCGTAAAAATTGAGATGACTCTTACTGCACCAGGATGTCCTGTTGCTGCTGAAATGCCATGCTGGGTTGAAAATGCTGTAAATACAGTCGAAGGTGTTTCACATGTTGAGGTAATTATGACATTTGATCCACCATGGACACCTGATTGCATGTCAGAAGAGGCACAAGTTGCTGTCGGATGGTATTAAACAAGCTCTTTTAAATTATTAAAAACACTTATCGCAAACTGCAGAAATACATAATTCTGCAGTTTACATTGTTAAGTCAATTAATTTTTTTACATTGTAAGACAATGCCAGTAATTATGAATCATATTTTTGTAAGAATTTTATCCTGATTATTCTATGATCCCGCATGCTAAACGTGCGCCACCTCCGCCAAGTGGTAATGGTACATCTGACTGATTATCTCCATGGATATGAATTATTAATGAACGACCTTTAATTTCAGAAAGTTTTTTAATTCGTGGTGCAAGAACACTCATTGTTGATCGACCTTTATCATCAACATAAAGTGCAGGTAAATCACCAAAATGTCCATTAACATTATAAGGTCCAAGATGTTTATTAGTATCTTGTGGATCATAATGTCCCCCTGCAGCAGCACCAATTACACCATCCTTTGTATCACATGAAGGATTCATATGTACATGAAAACCATGCAAACCTTCAGGAAGAGAAAGCAAATCTGGTGTAAAAATCAATCCATGTGAATTCTCTTCAATGTTTACAATGCCTATAGATTCTTTCACGTTATTTTCTTTTAATTTATAAATTTTTACTTGTGTATATGTTGTTAACGCATTAGCGTGAGAAGCAAAAAACGTGAACAAACTGAAAGTTAAAAATATAAAAACAATCAATAAAGAAGAGAGAATTTTATTCATATATCACCTTTTGCAATTAATTTAATATGGATTAAAACAAAAAAGTTAACTTTTGTTAACGACTCTATTTTTTAATAAATAAAAATTCATATTGAAACTACTGAAAATAAGTAAACATGAAATCGTACCTAGTTATTAACTTTTTTCATTATAAATTTTTAAAAATCGTAAACAATTACAATGTATATAAACGCCACAAAAAAATACAAAATGATCCAACAATAATTCCCATAATTAATCCTATTATTGTACCAATAATTATACCTGTAGAAAGTGCTATACTTATACCCCTTGCTATGACTGGGCCAAAACCCGGAAGAGAAAGATAACCGTAAAAAGCAAGAACTGAAGCAATTGCTCCTGATACACTACCATTTAATCCTCCAACGAGAGCAGGATCTTTAAGAAAATAATAAAATTTCTTGAAAAAATATTTCTTATAGTTGTTTGAATTAACATTGTTATTAATTTTACAATTAATCATATTTTTTTCTTTTATCTTGGATATCAATTGTCCCAGAATAATCTATTGATATGAGAAAATAGCAGTTATTAAATTCTATTAGGGCACGCCAAACTCCTTTGTCATCTAAACGTAATTGTTTAATATTTTTAAAACCATTTCGTATAAGATAATTTTTAATTTGCGAAGCAGTAAATGAATTTTGTCCTGCTTTTATAACGCCTTGAGTAAAAAAATATTCAGAACCTTGACAAAAGGGATCATGAAGAACCTTACCTGTTGAATTCGTAATCATGTATATAAATGAAATACATACAACAACAGAAAAAAAAACACCCGACTTAAAAATCTTATTTAAATTCACTTTGTTACCATTTAATTTGAACGATGCCTTTGAGTATTCAACTCATACAATGAATTAACTTTTGCACGACTAACAAGTTCCAAAAAATTATAATATTTTCAATATTATGCTTAATGATGGATTTTCTCTTTTTGAGAATTTTATTAAAAGAAATGTTATTCATAAAAATTTAGCTGATAAATATTGATACGAGAATAATTTAAAACAACACAATCTTTTAGATACATTTTATGTTAATAACGTTAACTTTTTACTACATTAATATGATCAAGTTTAGAAGAAAACATTTGCATCATCTCTTGAAACCCATAACTAGGACACATTCCTTCCCGCATAAAAAAATTACGTAATGGTGAACAATTTCGTAATAATCCAAAACCAATGCTTCGCATAATGTGAACGGGTAATAAATGAGAAAGTAAAGCAAAATTAAGCGCGTGAACTGATACACTGCGAGTAAGTATATCAGGCCTACGATATTGATTATAGCGCGTAATAACCATTTCAGAGTTTAAATTAGATACTTCGCTAGGTAGAAGATCAATTAAAGTTTGGACATCTCGAAATCCTAAATTTAATCCTTGCGCTCCAATAGGAGGAAAAACATGAGCTGCCTCACCAATTAAAATTGTCCGATTAGCTGCAAAACGATAGGAAATAAGCCCTGAAAGAGACCATGCTTGAACTGGTGTTTCCAATGTTAATTTTCCAAGCATTGATTGCATCTTGTCTTCGATTATTTGTATGACAGTCTTTGGTTCTATATTCAATAACTCTTTAGCATAAGAAGAATTAACAACCCAAACAAGACTGGATCTATATCCGGGTAATGGAACCTGCGTAAATGGACCTTCTTCTGTATGAAATTCAGTTGATGTATTATGATGAGAAAAATTATGAGAAAAATTTAAGACAAGTGCTGTTTGCGAATAATTCCATTGTTTTACACCTATGCCAGCTGCTCTTCGCGTTAAAGAATTTCGTCCATCGGCTGCAATAACAAGTGGTGTCTTAATAACGTTACCATCTTCAAGAACAATATGTGTGTAATTCTCTTTATGATGAAAAGACTCTGCTGAAGAAAAAAATCTCGTGATATTTGGTGTATTTGCAATACAGGAAACCAAAGCATCATTTAAATTTACATTAGGTACATTATAACCAAAAGCTTCTTCACCAATTTCAGATGAGCAAAAATTTAATGTAGGAGCACGTACAGTTCTGGACGTTATATCAACAATTCTAATGGACGACAAAATAGCAGAATACGGTTTTATATTATTCCAAACATTAATTCTTTCAAGCATGTGAATTGCAGGCATCATAAGAGCAGTCGTTCGTAACTCATCTGCATGAGTATTCGGTCCAATCAGAAAAACAGAGTATCCTTTATATGCAAGACTTAACGCTGCCAACATACCGATCGGACCTGCACCAATCACAGCAACACTCTTCGATTTATTTTTTTCAAATGTCACAATTTCTAAAACCCTTCTCATCGACTAACAATTTCAGCACATTAAAAAACAATCTCTTTTTATTGCACAAAATTTTCCTATTATATTACGTAATAAATAATGTGATATAAAAAATAATCCTTTTGTGCTTTTTTATATATGAATTATATCATAGAGATAAAATGCAGATCGGTAGATAAATTAAAGACCTTTTAAAATAGGATAAAAAAATCTTGAAGCGCAGATTAACTCAAAAAATTAAACCAAAAACTAATTTATTACGCCACAAAAAGGTAACAATGCCGCAAGCGAAGGCTTTTTCTGTTCATTTGCTAACAGCTTCAGGATCGTTTTTGGCATTTCTTTCTCTTATCTCTGCATCCGAAAAAGAATGGACTGCCATGTTCTGCTGGCTAGGACTTGCCCTGATTGTTGATGGTATCGACGGATCAATTGCACGTAAACTAGATGTTAAATATGTTCTTCCAACATGGTCTGGAGAATTATTGGATAACATCATTGATTATGTAACCTATGTTTTAATTCCAGCTTTTGCCCTTTATCAAAGTGGTTTTATGGGTTCAAGCATATCATTTTTATTGAGCGCTATCATTGTTATCTCATCAGCAATTTATTACGCAGATACTGGAATGAAAACCAAAGAAAACTTTTTTAAAGGATTTCCTGTAGTTTGGAATATGATGATTTTTATGCTGTTTGTAGTGAGACCAGGGGAGTGGATTGCTTTTACTATTATCATTTTATCAGCAATTATTTCTTTTTTACCAATTTACTTCATTCATCCCATAAGAGTTATCCGTTTACGCATGCTAAATTTTCCAATATTCCTGTTATGGTGCTTTTTCGGTTTTGCTGCATTTTTTTATCAACTTAATGCTCCATGTTGGGTTAAAATAGGAATTTCAATAACAAGTATTTATTTGTATTGTATTGGTGCTATCATGCAACTATTTCCTCAATTAGGAATGCTGAAAAGTCAGCAAAAATGATAAAATACCTGTTTAAAAGAAAAGATACGATATGCAAATTAATTTTGGAGCGGGAAGTAACATTTCTTTTACGAAAAAAGGACGAGCTGGAATCATAAGGCTCACTCGTCCATCTGCATTAAATGCTCTTAATCATGAAATGGTTTCTGCCTTAAAAAAATCTCTTAATACTTGGGAAAAAGATAGTGATATCTCCTGCGTCCTGGTTGAAGGAGAGGGGCGTGCCTTTTCTTCTGGTGGAGATGTCGTAGAAATTTATCATATGGAGAAAGCTGCCTCTCATCGATACTTTAACGATGAATACAGTCTAAATGCATATATTAAAGATTTTCCAAAACCCTATATTTCTTTTTTGGATGGTATTTGGATGGGAGGAGGAGTAGGCATTTCTATATACGGATCACATAGAATTGTTACAGAAAATACAATTTTTTCTATGCCGGAAGCCGCGATTGGATTTTTTACAGATATTGGTTCGAGCTTTTTCTTGCCACTTCTTCCTGATCACTTTGGAATCTATCTTGCTTTGACAGGAGCTCGCATAAAGTGGGGGGATTGTTTTAAATTAGGATTAGCAACCCACGCAGTCCCTTCATCTAAACTTAATTTGATCAAAAAAGATATTATTGAACAGGGGGATCCTAATTTATCTTTAAAAAAATTAGCAGTTACAATAGATTATGAAACAAGTTATAAAAAGCGTTGTATTATCAAAACCTGCTTCGCTACTCATACGTTAACAGAATGTATGGATCTGCTTCGTAAAAAGAGCGATGAAGGATTTTTATTTGCTAAAGAATGTTATGATATTTTATTATCGCATTCTCCAACAAGTCTGAAAGTTATTTGGAAACAAATGAAACAAAATTCATTTAATACTCTAAATGAGTGTATAAAAATTGAAAATCGTATCGCATACCATATGGTTAATTCACATGATTTTCGTGAAGGTGTGCGTGCCATGCTGATTAAAAAAGATAAAAAACCTCAATGGGAACCGAATAAACTTTCAGATGTAACAGATGATATAGTCAATTTTTATTTTCAACCCGTTAATCAAGAATTACTACTCTTATGAGCAATCATAAAAAACAACTTTTAACAGTAAATATGTTTTTACTAATTTATAATTTTTATTTACGATTTTTAGCAATAATTTGTTTTTGTTTAAGCACCTTTTATTGGATATGTCTTGTTGGGGTATTTTCAGAACCTTTGTGGCACTTTGACTTAATGCTATGGCAATGGCAACTTTTATCAAGTGCATTGGCCATCATTTATCCTATCGCATTGGTTGGACTTTGGATGTACTCACCATGGGGAATCGTTTTATGGTGTATTGCAGCCCTTACTGAGACACTATCAATTTATTATTTCAATAATTCTATTTGTCAATTACTTGCGCTGCTACACGGAATACTATTTTTAATTTTTATAATATTAAAAATTACTTTAATTATCTTAAAGAGAAACAAAATAATAAACAACATTGTAACAGATTGCTAACAAAAAATAAAATATCGTCGAACTAATAATCTTAATCCGACGATATTGCACGACTAACAAAATGGTACCCACCACAAATCCCAAATGCTAGTTGGTTTTTTTACCGCAAATATCCATACCAATGTTGCTATTAATCCCCAAGTTGCTGTTGCCATATACAACATCCTTTCTATAAAAATTAAATAAAAACAGTTGACTTGCAAACATGCTTTAATATTACTAAAAATTCCATAATATATATTACGCGACATTTATATGAATGAAATAAACACTTCACCATATTTTTGTCACAGTAATCGCTATTGCAGCACAATTGTGTCAAAAATTTGTCAATTGTACTGTATTATTAATATTCAGAATATATTATTCTAACGTATTACTTAAAGATAAAGTATTAACTAAAGTAAAATACTGTAACGATATAATTATCTTATATCAGTTTCAAAAATAAGTCCTTGGTATCCAGGTTTAACATATGATGGAACATAATTTATCACTTCATCATAATCAAGAAATCGATCCATATGCGTCAATATAGCTTGTTTAGGCTTTAGATACTTTATCCATTTTAATGCCTGATCAACAGAAAGGTGACTTGCATGGGACTCAAATTGAAGAGCCTCGATGATTAAAACATCCAAATTCATCAATTTTGATAAAGTCTTTTCAGGAAATTGACTAACATCAGTGCAATAAGCAACATTTCCAATACGAAAACCTAAAGAATGAATTTTACCATGAAGTTGCAAATGTGAACTAACAATTATTTCTCCACCCTGTCCATGAATTACAAATTTGCTATCTTCATCAATTAAATGCGCTGTTAAAATTGGTGGATACGATGAAGTTTTTGGTGCTTGAAAACAATAACCAAAAGACTTTTTCAAATGTTCTAACGTAGATACATCTGCATAAACATTTATCAAACATTTTTGTGCGAGTGCATAACTCCGTAAATCATCAATACCATGAGTATGATCTGCATGAAAATGCGTATAAATGGCAGCATCAAGATGCTTCACCTGTGCATCAATCATTTGTGAGCGAAAATCTGGACCAGTATCAATAACGACTGTAGTTTTTTTTCCAGAAGGGTGAATTCGTTCAACTAATAAAGAACTTCTATAGCGTTTATTTTTAGAGTTATTTGGATCACAAGCACCCCAATCCCCATTAGGACGCGGCACTCCTGAAGAAGGACCACAGCCTAATATTGTAAATTTGTACCGACCAAACATACCCCTTCCTTATTTCATTTTGCTAAATACACGAAAAGCATTTTGCGTTGTTATTTTCTCTATTTCTTCAATACTTAAACCAACAGTTTCAGCCAAAATTGCTGCCGTATAACGTATAAAAGACGGCTCATTTATTTTTCCTCTATAAGGAATTGGAGCTAAAAATGGTGCATCTGTTTCAATTAATAAATATTTATGAGGCACAATCTTTGCTATTTCACGAATTTCATGAGCATTTTTAAAGGTAAGAATACCTGAAAAAGATATGTAACCACCGAGTTCAATAGCAACATGGGCAAGTTCCATCCCAGATGAATAACAATGAAGTATAAATGGGAAAAATCCCTCCTTTATCTGCTCACACAATATTTGCTTCATATCCATATCAGCACTACGTGAATGTATAACAACAGGCAACTGCGTTTCTCTAGAAGCAATAATATGCTCTGCAAAAATTTTTTTTTGTTCCTTTGGTGAGGAACAATCATAGTAATAATCAAGCCCAGTCTCCCCAAACGCAACAACCTTCGAATGCTTCGACAAGTGAATTAAATTTTCAGCCGTAATATTAGATTCTTCACGCGTATGATTAGGATGCGTACCAACAGAACAAAACACTTGATCATACGATTGCGCAATTTTTAAAATTCTATTTAATTCATTAACACGTGTTGAAATCGTTATCATACGTTCAACACCAGCATCTAATGCTCGTTGAACAACACCATTTAAATCTTGCGCAAAATCTTCAAAATCAAGATGACAATGTGTATCAATCATCATGTTAAGTATCATCTTTCTCAAAGAGATAACGTGGAAAAATCGGTTTCGGCTGTGGCAATTTAATACCTTCTTGAATTTTTAAATCAACTATATGATGCAATAATCTGTCTTCTTCAGGAATCGCAAGACTATCGAGAATTTTATTCGCGGATTGTGGAATGAAGGGCAATAGCATAATTGCTATTTGCCGTAAAATTTCTACAACTATATAAAGAACTGTAGAAAATCTTCCCTGATTATTTTTTCTTAAATTCCAAGGCTGTTCACAAGCAAAATAGCGATTTGTATCTGCAACGACTGAAAAAATTGCTGCAAGCGCCAGATGAATTTCCTGGGAAAGCATAGTCTTACGCAAAATTTTGAGTACATGAAGAGATTTTTCTAAAAGCTGCTTATCCTGAACCAAAAATAAATCCGGTGTAGGAATTTTTGTATCACAGTTTTTTGCTATCATAGATAAGGAGCGTTGTACCAAATTTCCGAGATCGTTTGCAAGATCCGCATGAATACGATTAACAAACTTGTCATGACAATAACTACCATCTTGTCCAAATGGAACTTCACGAAGAAGAAAATAGCGTACCTGATCAAGACCATAACGATTAATTATTGCAAAAGGATCAACGACATTTCCAACAGATTTTGACATTTTTGCACCACGATTAAGCAAAAAACCGTGTGCAAAAATACGCTTAGGTAACTCAATTCCAGCAGACATTAGAAATGCTGGCCAATAAATTGCATGAAAACGTATAATATCTTTACCAATGATATGAACACTAGCCGGCCAAAAATCACGTTTTTTTGAATCTTCATCAAAAAATCCAATTGCTGACAGGTAATTTGTAAGTGCATCAACCCAAACATACATCACATGTTTCGAATTACTTGGAACACAAATCCCCCAATCAAAATTTACTCGCGAAATAGATACATCTTTTAAACCTGATTTAACGAAACTTATAACCTCATTACGCCGTTCAGCAGGAGCAATAAAATCAGGATAATTATTATAATACTCAAGAAGGGCTTTTTCATAACGAGAAAGTCTGAAAAAATAACTTTCTTCTTCTTTCCATTCGACTGGAGAACCTAGTTCTTTTTCTCTACGTATTTTATCTTTTCCAATTTCTGTATCTTTTTCCTCGTAATAAGCCTCCTGGCGAACAGAATACCAACCAGCATAATGGCCAAGATAAATGTCGCCATTTTTTTCCATTTTTTTCCAAATTTCTTGACAAGCTCTATAATGCCGCTCTTCTGTCGTACGAATAAAATCGTCGTTAGAACAATTCAACACTTCAAGCATTTTCTGAAATGTAGCACTGTTACGGTCTGCAAGCTGATTAGGTGTTATTCCTAATGATTCCGCAGTTTGTTGCATCTTTAAGCCATGCTCATCCGTGCCAGATAAAAAAAATACATTTTTCCCATCTAGTCGTTGAAAACGAGCTAAAGCATCGCTTGCAATTGCACTGTAGGCATGTCCAATATGTGGAGTACCATTAGGATAAAAAATCGGAGTTGTTATGTAATATGTATCACACATGTCATGCTCATTATAAAACCGCAACAAAAGATGAACAACATAACGTCTGTTAATCCTGTTGTCACGGAAAAAGCTTGCTGTTACGCATGATCTTATAAAGTTTTAAAAGCAAATTTATAATAAACTGTTTTTTATCAAGATTAAATAATTGCATTTCTCCTATTTTCTGGTTGGTCTCTTGCCACGTTTGAGCACATTTTTTTGAGAACACAAGATTTCCCTTTTCAGCAAACATAATCGCTGTTCTTTGAATTTTATCAAGAATTTTATCACAAAATTGTTGAAATTGAATCTCAGAAGAAGAATGTGAAAGCTCTTGAGCGAGAGTGTGTACAACAGCTAAATCGCAAAAAGATTGTTCAAAAAAAGCATCAACTTTTTTTATAATTTCAATCCCACCATGATGAATAAGTAAAGCTGCATTTCTAGGATTTCCTTTAGATTTTTGAATAATAATTTCAATATCTTTTTCATCCAATGTAATTTGATTAGAGAAAATATGCGCTATAGCTTGTTTCATCTCATCATCACACAATGGCCGTAAGGAAATACGTTGGCATCGTGAACGAATTGTTGGAAATAACCTTCCTAAAGAGTGCGTAATAATAATAAACAAAGTCTTCGCGGGAGGCTCTTCAAGAGTTTTAAGAATTGCATTGGCTGCATTTCTATTCATATCATCCGCAGGATCAATAATAACAATACGCCATCCCCCATCATGTGACGTTTGATTTAAAAAACATAAAACATTTCGAATATCATCAACGAGTACACCCGTTTTAAATTTTTGTGTTTTAAAATCAAAACTACGTGAAACATGCAACAAATTGGGATGACTACCCTGCATCATTTGACGCCATACAACGGACCTAGGTTCTGGTTGCAAAAAATCATCTTCTTGAGAATTTAAAATATTCCAAGCAAAATGGTATGCTAATGTAGCCTTTCCAATTCCTCTCTCCCCTTCGAACAATAATGCATGATGTAGCCTTCCCTCCTTACGCATTTGCGCTAAAAAATGACGAGCCACCTTATGTCCAAAGATAACGTTACTCTGTAATGGCAGTAAGACCATAGCAATATCATCATATTGTCGTAAAAACTCTACACCATTCATAAAAAATGATCCAACATTACCTGACGACAAATAGCTTTTATCTGATGTGAAATGATCGATACTGAATGTGTTGCATTAAGCACTTGAAATCTATGAGGTTCTTGTTTTGCTAACCGAAGAAAAGCTTGACGTCTTTGTTCCTGTATTTTCAAGTTATCTTTTTCAAAGATATCAACTGTTTTAATTTTTTTTCTCCGTAGATTGACACGCTCCATACCATATTTTGCAGGCATATCTAATAAAAACGTAATATTTGGCATTATTCCATTTGTAGCAACGCGTTCTAGAAGAGAAAGAATGTGCACACTTACTTTATTATTGAGGCCTTGATAAACACGCGTAGAATCAACAAAACGATCACACAAAACAATCTTACCCTTTTGTAAAGAAGGAGCAATAATTTTACTAACATGATCAGCACGCGCTGATGCAAACAAAATCGCCTCAATCAAAGGATCATGATGTTGCCCTTTACACGATAATAAGACATGACGTATCGCTTCTGCACCTTCAGTTCCTCCAGGTTCTCGTGTTGTAATAACATCATAACCCTTGCTACAAAAATACTGAGCAAGTAAAGAAATTTGAGTCGTCTTTCCTACTCCATCTCCTCCTTCAAATGTAATAAAATAGCCTGACACGTATTAAATCTTAACTCTCACTTAAATGCGTTTATAAGTACCTACGCAACCACCCAACAGTTATTTCATAAAAAGCATTTTTTGCTTTCACAAAAAAATTTCCTTCCTGAATGCTAATTCCAGCAAAAACTGGTTTTTCAAGAAGAAGATTCTTATTCGCTAAAATTTGAATAACACCAACTTGCTGATTTAAAACAATAGGAGCCTTCAATGGCCCCCTATATTTAATTCTTACATTAACATTATTTTCTTTTTTATTTAACAACATAACATTCACAGGTTCTTTAATAACGAGTGGAACGAAATTTTGCAATCCACCATAAACAGAAGCCTTACCAACAATTTCTCCATTTGAAAAAAAATTTTCAAGATAAAAATCAGTCATTCCCCACTGAAGAACACGTTCTATCTCTTTTGTATTTCCCTTACCATCATGCAAACCACTAATCGCTAAAAAAATACGTCGGCGATTCTTATAAAGTACAACAACCATTGAAAACCCCTCTTGTGCGCTGTAACCAAAGCCAAAGCCTTCTACACCAATTTTCTTAGAAATAAGAGGATTTTTGTTACGTTGAAAAATTTTATTCCAAGTAAAATAAGGTTCATTGTAAAGTGTATAATAATCAGGATATTCATGAACAATATGACGCGCTAATGTGATCATATCACGTACAGTTGTGAACTGACCTTTTTCTGGAAGACCTGTCGCATTAACAAAATGGCTATGTAATAGTCCAAGTTCTTTAGCTCTCTGATTCATCAATTTTACAAAATCGGCTTCACTTCCTGATATCCCTTCTGCAAGAGCGATAGCTGCATCATTTCCGTTTATAACAATTAAACCACGTAAAAGGTCGGAAACACTGATTTTTGTCCTTACATTCGCAAACATAGTAGTTGTACCAGAAGGTGCTCCTCCTCTTCGCCAAGCGTTTTCACTTACCTGAAATATTTGTTTTCTACTTAATTTCCCCTCTTTCAATTTATGAAACACAACCTCAGCTGTCATCAACTTTACTAATGACGCAGGAAAAAAAGCAACATCACTCTGTTTTTCAAAAAGTATTGTATCTGTACTATCATCTAACAACAGTACCCGTGATGCAGAAATATGAAAATCTTGCGCTTGCGCAAACTTACCAAGCATTAGCATCCAAAGTAGAATGGATAAAATCCTTAATGTTATACGCATATCATCTCATAACCAATTTAAAAATAAGAATAAAAAATCCTCTATATTAGTAATAGAATTTAACTAATTTTTGCAAATCAAGAAGCAATCGATACACTATTTTGCGTCTTACACAGGATCTATCTCAGCATTTCAAATACATCTAAAATATAACAAATCACCTCTCATTATCTGCCATTAGAATGATCTTGCCTACTTAGAAAACATAACCCCTCTTTTCAAAATTGCCACAGTTAATTTACTTTTATCTTTTTTGATAAACTTATTTGAAACAGAGACAATCTGATCAATAGATATCGGTTTTTGGACCAAAACAGGACCAATTTTAGGCAATGTCACTAAAATAGATGACGATTTTTTTTCAACCACTTCTTTGTATCCCTGATTTTTTTTACTCACATCTCTTCCCTTAAGTATAGTATCTTCTTTTTCTTCAAGAGCATTTGCCAAAATCAATGTAGATGGGGTATCATTTCCGGATATATAAGAAGCCATCAAATAGTCACTATCATAATAATCAGCTGGTGCTTCAGCAAGATATTCTACTTCAACATTCGCCACACCAGCATTTTCATAACCAAGTATCATTGCTGCTTGTTTTGATAAATCAATAATTCTATTTTTCATAAAAGGACCACGATCATTTACCCTTACAATGATAGAATTTCCATTTTCTAAATTAGTAACACGTGCATAACTAGGTAAAGGCATCGTGGGATGAGCAGCTGTTAAAAGATTCATATCATAAACCTCGCCGTTTGCAGTTAAGCGTCCATGAAAATACGAGCCATACCATGATGCTTGTCCAATTTTTTTATAGGTTGGATCACTTTTAGGGTAATACCATTTTCCTTTAATTTTATAAGGCTTACCAACGATAGTCCGCCCAACACTCTTTGCTTGTAATTTACCACGACCACCAGAATCTTTTTCAGGCAAAGAAACAATTTTTGTTCTAACCTCTTTACTAGAAAAATTTTTTACTGGAAAAGTTGCCATTTTGTTTGCATAACACGACGCTACCAACTGGGAAATTGCTATCATAGAAAAAAGTTGAAATATTAATTTAATAATAGAAGTAAATTTTTCTTTGTTATTTAACATCTTTTATCCCGCTTATTTTGATTGAGAATTTATCGCAAACATCACATCACATTTTTTGTATGCAATAAGAAACCCCATATCTGCAAACTTCCCTTACCATACAGCACGGAAACGGTGTCCTAAAAAGGTACCTCTGCAAAAATTAATATAATATTAACTTCTTTATTATCTGATAAGAAAGATAAATGCTACCTAACGCATGTTCAAATATTTCAAAAAAGTACAATTTTACATCATAAATCATAAAAGCATGTATGACTTTTTCATCGAAACCACGAAACCAGAAGTAAAATTCTCAGTGTGGTGACAAAAATTGAAAACAGCATAAAAATAATTGACCATAATTTTTTAAGAAATAAGCAATACTACCTACTGGTGAGCGCGCAGGGATTCGAACCCTGGACCTACTGATTAAAAGTCAGTTGCTCTACCAACTGAGCTACGCGCTCCCAAACAAACCCTTCAGTTTGTGGAAAGTGAGTGGAACATAAAGTTGACTTTCCATTTGGTCAACACCTTTTAAAAAAAATATTGTTCCTTATTTCAGTTATCAATATTTTTTCTACATAACGTACTTATCAGAAATTCAATTAGCATAATTTAAATTGCAATTCTAAACATTAATGACAGAAAATAATATATGAAATGATTCTTGAGATGATTTATTCTTCAATTAGATAAATCAAAAAAGTATCTTTGCATTCTTCTTAGAAGAATAATAAACATTGTTTAAAAATGTTCGATAAATTTATGTGTATAATTCAATTTTACTCTATATAATAATTGTACATTAATATACATATAAAAGATATTCTTAATTTTATTGTATGTATATTTTTACATTCTTAATAATACTTTACAAAATTACGTAAAGATCTTTGATTTATTTCATGAAAAATTATAAAACGACTATAGAACACAGATATTTCGTTCTCGATTTTTAGTTGGAATGTTAAATGCTAACTTGTAAACAATATGAACTTCTCTTGTTTATTCACAATCATATGAAAGAAGCTGGTATTCCCCCTTCCTTTGATGAAATGAAAAATGCGTTGGAACTTTCTTCGAAGTCTGGGATTCATAGGCTTGTTACCGCGCTAGAAGAACGAGGATTTATTCATCGTTTACCAAATCGCACTCGCGCGGTAGAAGTTATCCGACTACCTGACAAGATAACATTTAATCTTTCTTCAGCTCGTAAAATTTCTCCCAGTACATCAGAAAATAAGAAAAAAATAAAGGATTTTAATGTAGAAGCTAAAAAAAATATTGTTGTTCCTATTATGGGACGCATCGCTGCTGACGTGCCTATTTCTTCTATACAACAACAAATAAATACGCTTTCAATATCATCAGACATGGTTAGCCTAGGCAAGCACTACGCACTCGAAGTAAAAGATAATTCCATGATTGAAGCTGGCATCTTTGATAAAGACATTATAATTGTCAAAAGCCAAAATACAGCAATACCAGGAGAAATTGTTGTTGCATCCATCGACGAAGAAGAAGCTACTTTGAAACGCTATAGACGCGTAGGATCCTCTATTGCATTAGAAGCTGCAAATCCCCACTACGAAACTCGAGTATATAGGCCTGAACGTGTGCAAATACAAGGTAAATTGATCGGGCTTATTCGTAAATACTAAAATTTCCTCGTGTACTTCTAATATAACAGTGTTCCTATCAGTAGAACAAATAAATAAAGAAAGTTCTCCATATTAATTTTTTATTTCTCTTGGATGTCCAAAACACTCGTATATTCTGAGAGAATTATCACGAGACTCAGATCTGGAAGTTATGAAATCTCTCTCAAGCATCAAAAAAGAGAAAATTATTGTAACTGACTTCTAGGTGCCGATCTTAGTATTAGCCACAAAGCTCATCCTAACGTATCATAGTCTCCTCACCGATCTAATCCATCCATAGAACATTCGCTTTTCTCCTCTAACCATTATATATACATGCTTAAAAATTTCTGAAAAAGTAAAAAAAGCCGGCATCGTTTTATGGAAAACAACTATGATGCTCTAAAAATAGATGGCATCTGTGCACATATCTTCACGAAAATCACTACATGCAGGAAAACTTATCACCGTAAAGATTGAACAATCAAACTCTTACGATATTGCAGTTTAAAATTATGGCAAAACACTCATACTAGAAATGTTAAGTTACCCAGATAACTAAAAAAGAGTACGAAAATCCCACTACCCAAGAAAATCTTTCATGCATACCAGAAAGGTACTGATAAAAAGACACAAAAAACAACTATCCATCAATTTTTACGAAACATCACAATAGAAATTACATAGCATATTTAAATAAAAATATTAGACACGATATAATATGCATAATGTACATGAGAGATTCCATAGCCATAATGCATATAAATTTCCCTAAACCTATACCATTTTTATCTAAAGAAGAAAAAAAGCCAAAAAAATCAATCATCTCTAAAAATGGCAACAGATTAGACGTAACATCATCTACGAAACGACAACACTTTTCTAAATTCGAAAGAAAAAAATCAAAAAAAGCAACTCTCCTCTTTTAAGGCAAAAAATTAACGAGAGTAAAACTCAACAACCAAATTTGGCTCCATTTGTACAGCATAAGGAACATCAACAAAAGCAGGAACTCGAGTAAACGTTGCCTTCATTTGATTATGATCTACCTCAATATACTCAGGAACATCACGTTCAGCCAATTTGATGGACTCCAAGACTAAAACAAGCTGCTTAGACTTTTCACGAACTTCAATAACATCACCTGGCCTACAACAGTATGATTGGATATTGGTGCGACGGCCATTTACATTAACATGACCATGATTAATAAATTGGCGAGAAGCAAAAATCGTAGGCACAAATTTTGCGCGGTAAATGATAGCATCTAAACGAGACTCTAAAAGACCAATAAGGTTTTCACCAGTATCACCGCGCCGACGAGAAGCCTCTTCATAAGTTTTACGAAACTGTTTCTCTGAAATATCACCGTAAAACCCCTTTAATTTCTGCTTAGCACGCAATTGTACACCATAATCAGAAAGTTTTCCTTTTCGACGCTGCCCATGCTGACCAGGACCATAATCACGACGATTGACAGGAGATTTTGGACGACCCCAAATATTTTCTCCCATACGACGATCAATTTTATACTTTGTTGTTTCGCGCTTACTCATCGCATTTCCTTTTAATTAGTATACAAAATCACAATTACATTTCAAGGAAACGCGCCCTCCTCTGCCTTTAAACGAAAGACTGACAGGACAACCTAACACATAATCTGCAAAATCATCCACGGGACACGTCAATTAATGCCAATTTCTTAAAAGAAAAGACGGTATAACTTTATTGACCTGAAATATTAAAGTCAACTCTTTTCATTATATCCAAACCAAATCTTTTTAACAAATATTCCGTTGACGAAGTTATATTTTGCGATGTAAATAATGCAAAATCCCGATGTTTTTTTACATTTTTATCACGTGTCTTTTCTAAAAATAATGATTTTGTGTGTTTAGCCACAGCTTTAGCTGGATCGATCCATTCAACAGGCCATAACGCTTGTTCACGGAATAAATTGAGTAGAAAAGGATAATGTGTACACGCTAAAACAACAATATCAGTAAATTTACCATTTTTTTTAACAAAGCATGGAAGAATTTCAGCACGCAATTCTTCAGAATTTACAGATTTTCCACGTGAATAATCTTCAGCAAACCCAGCAAGTTTTTCGCTGCCAACAAGCTGAACATGACACTGACCAGAAAAAGTATTGATTAATTCATGTGTGTACGCACTTTTGACTGTCTTGGGAGTAGCTAATACTGAAATAACCCCAGATTTTGTTTGTTCAGCTGCTAATTTAATTGCCGGAACCGTCCCTACAAAAAAAACATGAGGAAATTTTTTTCGCAAATCTACTATCATTGATGTAGAAACAGTATTACAAGCAATTACACACAAAATAGGATTGTAAAGTGTCAAAAGATTTTTGAAAATTTTTAAAATGCGTTTTTTTAAGATACTGTCTTCCAAATTTCCATAAGGAAATCCTGCATCATCAGCAACATAGATAAACTGAGCCTTAGGGATAAGAACGCGCACTTCCCTTAACACAGTTAAACCACCAATACCACTATCAAAAAAAAGCAAAGGCCGTTCATCCATTGCTATTCACACTTACTTTGAATTTTTTACGTTCTCGACTTTCAGGAGCACCACTACCTTTTGGTAACTGAGGCGAAAAATGATCCAATGAAGATACGATTCCACGAAGCAAACAAATTTCAGACTGGCTAAAATTAGCGCGTGTAAAAACAGAGCGCATATTTGCAAGCATCACCTCTTTACGTTCTTGTGGCCTAAAATATCCGCGCACATCCAACGCCCTTTCTAATTGAAATAAAAAACCATGAAATGTTGCTTTGTCAGCCGGCTCCATCTCTACCGTGCGAAATGCTGTATCATACGCATTTTGCAAACCAGACTTCATCCATTCATAAGACATGAGCAAAACTGCTTGTGCAATATTAAGTGACGCAAAAGCTGGATTAACTGGGAAAGTAATAATTTCATCAACAAGACTGATTTCATTGTTTTTTAAACCCCATCTTTCTCTTCCAAATAAAATACCTGTTTTATGTCCAATAGCTTCACGTTGACGTAGTATACTCGCTGCTTCAACAGCGCTTTTTACAGTCTTAAAACCACACCGTTCACGCGCCGTCGTAGCAAAAACATAATGTAAATCTGCAATTGCATCACACAATGTATCAAAAACTACTGCATCATCAATAACATGATCTGCTTTACTAGCAGCTGCTATTGCCTTTTCATTTGGAAACGTTTCTCGAGGCCTGATTAACCGAAGCTTAGAAAGTCCAAAATTCGCCATTGCTCTTGCTACCATACCAATATTTTCTGGCAACTGTGGCTCAACTAAAATGATAATTGGACCATTCATTAAATTTTTGCGATTCTTATTTGTTCCAGCCATACATTTCACCTAATTTCATCAACCATGCTTCTATCCCCAATTGTTTGAACTCAATCTTCTAAAAGAAATATTACATGAAACAATTTTTGAATAAAAAAATTATCATCATTTTTTTCATTCAAAATCTACAGATTTAGAGTAGCAACAAAAAAAGTTTACTGTAATCTTAAAATAACGGTGAATAATAGTAGATTATAAAAGAAAAATTAAACATTAATGATCAGAATCTCTGGATAAGTCGTCATAATTTTACGTGAGAAAAAATTTATAACTATCATAGAAACCATTGAGCTGTTTCATGTTTGGAAGTTGCATTAATCAAAATGACACATAAATATCCTTAAGGTATCATTTATGTTCCCTATGATAAGATTTATCTTTTTGCTTGCTATTTTGGGGTTGTATGCCTGTTCTTTTTGATTCTTTAATTTTAAAATATATATTAAAATCTTTGGACTTACGGTGGTTTGAAGATGCTTATTTTTGATAAAAATAAATAACTGGATTAATGTTATTCAATTAGATGATAACCGATTACATTGACCGTGAAATTTTTTTAACTTTTTTGTGATCTTCTGTTGCTTGGTGTAAGGTTTTATAAATTGCATTATGAAATCGTGTATTTTTGTATTTTAAAACATGCTCTTTGGTTTTGAATTCCTTCCTGCACAACTTGTCCATCGTTATAAACGTTTTCTTGCTGATGTTAAGCAAAACGATCAATACATCTTCACTGTTTCTGTTCCTAACACAGGATCAATGCTTAACTTAATAACTCCTGATGCCAACGTCTGGTTATTATACCAAAAGAAATCCAATCAAAATACCCATATCGATTAGAAATTATCGAAGCAAATATAACACCTTAGTTGGTATCAATACGGCTTTGCCCAATAAACTGGCATTAGAAGCAATTCAAAATAGATTGTTACCAGAATTAAGTGGATAAAAACAATTTTGAAGGAACAACGCTATGGTCAATCATACGTAGCGATACACATTCATGAATGTTATCTAGAAGTCAAAAATGTTCATTTTATCCGTAAAAAAGAATTAGCAGAATTTCCTGATACTGAAACAAAACGCGGAATACGTCACCTTGAAGGACTTATAAAAATTGTTTAACAAGGAAAGCGAGATGCTATGCTATATGTAATTTAACGAGAAGATTGCTCAGCCTTTACAATTTGCCACGATCTTAATCCTGTTTATGGACGTAAATTTAATTTAGCATTAAAATCAGAAGTAGAATTTTATGCTGTAAAATGCCACGTAAATACAGTAGGTATTTTCCAATTAATCGAGTAAAAATAGAAAATGAAAGAAACAATGGCTGATTACATTGAATATAATAAAATACCTTTAAAATTTAACGGACAAATTCGCATTTTTGATGATTACGCTTTTGCGAAAATGCGTGAAGTTGGCCGCATTGCTGCAGAGTGTCTTGATGCCCTTGCTGACATCGTTAAACCAGGAACAACGACTCAGGAAATTGATGATTTTGTATTCATTTTTGGTGCTGAACGAGGAGCTCTTCCTGCAGATTTAAATTATCATGGATATAGTCACTCATGCTGCACATCTATTAATCATGTTGTATGCCATGGAATTCCAAACACAAGAGCTTTGCAAAACGGAGATATCGTTAATATCGATGTGACCTTTATTCTCGATGGATGGCATGGCGATTCAAGCCGCATGTACCCTGTTGGAAAAATTAGACGTTCTGCAGAACGCTTGCTAAAAATAACGCATGAAAGTCTTATGAGGGGAATTGCTATGGTCAAACCAGGAGCAACAACTGGTGACATTGGATCAGCCATTCAGCGCTACGCAGAATCTGAACGTTGTTCAATTGTAAGAGATTTTTGCGGACATGGAATCGGACAGCTTTTTCACGATGCTCCTAATATTCTACATTATGGAAATCCTAAGGAAGGAATAGAGCTGAAAAAGGGAATGATGTTTACAATTGAACCAATGATCAACCTTGGTAAACCACACGTTAAAATTTTATCCGATGGTTGGACGGCTGTTACACGTGATAGATCTCTAACAGCACAGTATGAACATACAATTGGCGTAACAAATGAAGGATGTGAAATATTTACTCAATCTCCTAAGAACATATTTTATATCCAAAATTTATGCACTTAATAATATAACGTCAGAATATCATGACAAAAAAATCAAATAAAAAAAGAAAAATCCAAAGCAATCATCTTGCATTAACAGCCAGCCCTTCACTAAACCCTATATCAGAAATAAAACACGAAAAACTTCAGAAAAATTCACAAAAACATAATCAAGGGCATCGTGAACGTCTTCGTCAGCGCTATTTAAAAACAAAAGGCCATGCATTTGAAGATTATGAATATCTTGAATTATTGCTTTTCCGTACTATACCTAGAGCAAATACGAAACCGATAGCTAAAAATTTAATAGCACGCTTTGGCTCATTAGGAGATGTATTAGGTGCTAACATACATCGTCTGCAAGAAGTTCAAGGATGCGGCCCAGCAACCGCTATCGATTTAAAAATCATTTCAGATGTTTTTGGACGCCTTGCCCACGCACAATTATCTAAGCGTGATATTTTTTCATCGTGGGATAAAGTATTAGCTTATTGTAAAGCTGTCATGGCTCATGAAACACGTGAACAATTTCGTGTCTTATTTCTTGATAAAAAACACGGCTTACTTGCTGACGAAATACAACAAATTGGAACTATCGACCACACTCCTGTCTATCCTCGTGAAGTAATTTCGCGAGCTTTAGAACTATCTGCATCAGGACTTATTTTAGTTCACAACCACCCCTCTGGCGACGCCACACCTTCACAAGCAGATATATCCATGACACACAGATTAAAAGATGCAGCAAACGCTTTGGGAATTATTATTCACGATCATCTTATTATCGGACGAAACAACCATTCGAGCCTTAAAGCATTAAGGCTTATGTAAACTATCAGAAAAAGATTTTATACTTAATTATTAACAAAACATTAACTTTCTAAATCAATATCTAATATAGCCATAGAAAAATTGTATGACAACCCATCCTCATCTTCATCTCGATAAATAACACCCAAAAACTCATCCCCAATATAAACCTCACAAGAATCATCCTTTTTAGGTCGTGGTTTAACCTGCAATGATGAATTTTTGAATGTATTCTTAAAATAATTATCAAGTCTTTTTATTTCATTAGCATCCACCATGCACTCCTATCTTCGTAAGATCATCAGTAAACCACCATTTGTAAAATGATAGTTGTTATCATTCTACAAAAATAACAAAAATTCAATTTAAGTCTTTAAAAACATAAATTAAAGCAGAACCAACTTATATGTCTTTAAAAAACCCTACATAAAAACCTATCACCCTGAAATGTAATCACAATACACATCTTACAAATCAAAAAAAAGAATCTCCTTTAAGCAGCCCAATACATGAAAAACAACCTCAATATAAACAAGAAAACCGCTATTCTCTCACTGTTTTCAATACCTTTGCATACAATACTCATACCACAACCAAAAAAATCTCTGAATAAACTCTTCATTTTATCCAAATAGAGAATACAATATCTTTTGCGAATTTAAAAAATTGTAGATGATTCTTAAACGATGGGATAACGAGAAAAAAAATCGATAACTCCTTCTTTATAAATTTTATCTCCTACAGCAAACATATGATCCCGATCCGGAATTTGTAAGACTTCACCATGGGGTAATAAAGCAGCCAACGGCTCTGCTTCACCACTAATCTCATCTAATGAGCCAACAGCAACAAGTGCAGGCTGCTTAATTTGAGAAATCTCAAATTCTGTTAACTCCTGTTTTGATGCAATAACACAAGCCGCAAGAGCACGTCTGTCACTTTTTGTTTTATCTGCAAATTTTCGAAACATTAAACCACGAGGATTGGTAATAGTTGAAATATCTTCCACTAAAAGAGCCTCAGCAACAGGTTGCCAGCTTCCCGACCCTGTTACCATACCAATACCTAAACCACCAAAGACAACAGTATGCACATATGTAGGATACAAAATAGCCATAAATGCAGCAATCCGAGCACCCATGGAATATCCCATAACATGAGCTTTAGGTAATTTTAAATACTGTAATAATTTAACTGCATCACCAGCCATAGCTTGCGGCGTATAGAAAGAAGGAGCGTATCCCTTATCAGAATCACCATGTCCACGATTATCAATGGCAATAACATGAAACCCTGCCTCAGCTAAGATACGAAACCAACCCGTTTCATACCAATTTACCCGCGCTGAAGATCCGAAACCATGAATCAATAAAACAGGTACCCCAGCTCCTTCTTCGCGATAAGCAAACCGCAAACCATCTGCTTCAAAAAAACAAACATCTCTAGCTGTCATTCTTACTTCTTTCACATTCTCCACAAATTGCGGGATGGACAGCCCGATGTCCTTTTTTTATCCGTTTATCAAAAACCTCACCAGCATTAACTTCAATAACAAAAGTCGCTGGTACCTTCGATGAAATTATATCCGTTGAGAATGGAGAAGCCCTTTCAACAATTGAAACGATTACCCCCTCAGCATTTAAAAAAATCATATCTAGAGGCAAAGGTGTGTTTGCCATCCACATAAGAAGTTCTTGTGTATCGCTCAGTTGGCCGTTCGCCTGATTTTTAAAAAGCATCGCACGATCACGCGGAAAGTTAGTTCGATACATCAAACCACTCTTTGACTGAGACGGTGTAAAAGCAAGCTCTACGCTATAAAAAACACTTCCTAGATTTGTTCGTATTTCCAAAGGAACAGGATGAACAGGAATTTCTATATGTTTTCCCGCTACAGCTATACTACTTCCAAACGTAAATAACAAAACTAAATGAATGATTTTTATCTTTTCAAAAAAAAATAACACTTCTATCCTTACAAAAACAATCTCTTATTTTTTCGCAAAACTTACATATAAAAAAAAATATAGAACAATTGAATCTAATGCGTAGAAAATGGCCCCCCCATATCCGGATAAATTTCTGCGGCCATCAAGCCCTTTTCTCCCTTACCGAATCGTACCAGAACAACCTGACCAGCACGAAGCTCTGCTAAGCCAAAACGTCGCAACGTTTCCATATGAATAAAAATATCCTCAGTTCCCTGCCCTCGACTAAGAAAACCAAATCCCTTATCTCGATTAAACCACTTAACAATAGCGCGCTCCAAACCACTCTCTGGGGTAACAACAACATGCGTACGTACTGGAATCTCGGAAGGATGAACAGCCGATGAGCAGTCTATCGATTTTACTTGAACACACTTCAACCCCTTCTCAGTTTTTTCCACAGCACAAACAACCTTGGCACCCTCCAAGGCAGTCTGAAATCCATCCTTCCGCATTACAGTAACGTGCAATAAGATATCAGAAGACTCGGGAATATCTGGCACAATAAACCCATATCCCTTGCTGCCATCAAACCACTTAATGACGCCACTAATTTCAATAATTTCACCGCAAGAATTTAAACTGTCCTTGGACAGGCAATAATCTTTTAATGCATCCTTACTCGTCATAATAGAACATAATCCCACAGATTTTTAATGTACGAAACTGATTCTTTACATGTTGAGTAAACATCGCTCTTATACCAACACGCAAGCCCCAAGATAAGATTTCCCCATTTTGTCACATTATTTTCACATTAATTTGAGCTTAACATCAATATCTAAATTCAATATCAGTTCATAATTCAAATAATATTTTATCATATGCTTTACGTATCGCAAAAGAGGCGATAAAAGAAATACTTTGTATCAGCATGTTTATTGTGTGTTACTCGTGTTATGCAAAAGTTCGAGATAAAATGCGATAAAATGCCGAAACTGCTACTTAACTAAGGAAGCGCACGATGCAATTAAGAAAAATTTTAATAGCAATCGCCACAATTACAACTTTTACTACAAATGTTCATGCTAGTGAGTCCATTAAGATTGGTATCTATCTCCCATTAAGTGGTCAAAATGCTTTTGGTGGTCAACTTGAAATTAAAGGGATACAGCTAGCTCATAAGAAAGTTCCAGAAATATTAGGTCGTAAAATTGATCTTGTTGTTGTCGACAATAAATCTGATAAAGTTGAAGCGGCCAATGCTGTTGTACGTTTAACCGCAAGTGAAAAAGTTAGTGGCATTATAGGAAGCTATGGTTCTTCATTGTCGTTAGCTGGTGGAGAGATATCTGAAAAAGCAAAGACTCCAACCATTGCAACTTCTTCAACGAATCCACTTGTTACACAAAATAAGAAATATTATTTTCGTGCGTGCTTTATTGATCCTTATCAAGGAATAGGAGTTGCAACTTATGCAATCCAGTCTTTACATGCAAAAAAAGCAGCTATACTGAAAGATATATCAAGCGATTATGCTATTGGTCTTGCAAATTATTTTGTCCGTTCTTTTAAAAAACTGGGGGGAAAGATTATTTCAAATTTAAATTATAATTCTGGGGACCAGGACTTTTCAGCTCTTTTAACCCAAATCATAGCACAAAAGCCTGATATTTTGTTTATCCCATCTTATTTCTCAGAAGGTGCCATCATTATGAAACAAGCGCGCGAGCTTGGTGCAAAATTTCAAATCATGGGTGGCGATGCAATGGATAACCCAGAAATTATTACGATTGCAGGAAAAGCTGCAGAAGGTTTTTTACATACCACACTTCCTTATAGTGAAGATATGCCAAACATGTCGAAAGCTGCACAAGAATTCACAAAGGAATGGAAAGAGGTTTATCCTGATCAGGAGCCGAATATTAACTCTGTTTTAGGATACACAAGTTACATGATGTTTATCAAAGCCATTGAAAATGCCGGTAGTGTAGATCGTGAAAAAATCACCATGGAGCTTAGCAAATTAAAAGATTTTCAAACACCATTTGGTAGTATGTCTATGGATGAAAACCATAACCCTCAAATGCCTATCGGTATAATAAAGATAGAAAATGGAAAACGCATTTATCTGGATGAAGTTAATCCCACCTTTTAAAAAACAAAAGAAACTCTAATAAAAATGTGAGAATTGTTTAAAATTCTCTTCAATCGATTTACCTGAAGGTTTCGTATTTTATATCAATATGAACCTAACAAAATGTGGAAGGACAAGAGATGAGCACCGAAATGTTCATCCAATATTTTTTTAATGCATTAGCGCTAGGATCTCTTTATGGGCTTGTTGCGATTGGTTATACTATGGTCTATGGTATTTTGAGATTAATTAATTTTGCCCATGGCGATATCTTTATGCTAGGAGCATACTTTGTTTTCTTCTCCACAATTAGCTTTATGCCTGCTTGGGTTGCCGTTCTTCTCATATTTTTTGCTGTACTCACTTATTATTTAGTATTTGTGGATTTTAGAAAACAGCCTAAAATTCATTGGATCACTATCTTTTTCGTTATCCTTTTAGGTTTCATTTATTATTTTAAAATTTCTCCTCAAGATTTTACACCTGTTTGGATTATAGCGGTTTGTTTTTCAATTTTTATTACCAGTGCAGTTGGTATTATTGTTGATCAATTTGCCTATAGACCTCTCCGACATGCTCCTCGTATTTCAGCACTTATAGGTGCAATAGGAGTTTCTTTTTTTATTGAAAATCTTGCTACCGTACTTTTTGGTGGTGTTCCAAAAGGGGTAAAACAGCCAGATTTTTTTGTAACACCAATTCTATGGCGTCTAGGACAAGATTCAGATAAAGTTATTAGAATTGCGCCAATATCTTTGATCGTTCCAATCGTTTCACTTATCCTTATTATTTTGCTACTCTGGATTATTAACAAAACAAAACCTGGTCTTGCTATGCGTGCAATTTCACACGATATAGAAACTACTCGGTTAATGGGTGTTTCTGTTAACAAAGTTATTGCATTTACATTTGGTATAGGTTCCGCTCTTGCTGCTATTGCAGGGATTATGTGGGCTTTACGTTATCCTCAAATTCAACCTTATATAGGTATTCTTCCTGGGCTAAAAGCATTTATTGCTGCTGTGATTGGAGGAATTGGATCAATTCCAGGAGCAATGCTTGGTGGATTATTGCTCGGATCTATCGAAATTATGACTGTTGCATTCTTTCCATCCTTATCCGGGTATCGAGATGCCTTCGCCTTTATCTTATTAATTCTGATTTTATTGATTATGCCCACTGGTTTAATGGGTAAAAGAAATCAGGAGAAAATTTAATGACAAAATTAACAACGTTTTTTCTATCTTGTATTAGTATATTGTTTTTTGTGTGTTTTTTGCTTTATGCTAGCAACAATTTTAACGAATATACGCTTCGCATTATTAATCTCATTGCTATTAACGCGATATTAGCAATTTCTCTTAATTTAATTTACGGTTTCACAGGTATGTTTTCCCTTGGGCATGCTGGTTTCATGGCTATTGGTGCTTATACATGTGCAATTTTGCTTCTTACTCCAGAGCAAAAAGAAATGATGTGGCTTCTTGAGCCCATAGCCGAACCATTACATCATTTGCAATTGCCATTTTTTGCAGCCATTGTTGTGGGAGGATTGTGTGCAGCAATGGTTGGATTATTAATTGCCTTACCTATATTACGTCTTGGTGGTGATTATCTTGGAATTGCAACGCTTGGTTTTGCCGAAATTATTCGCATTGTTATCACAAATGCCATATCTTTAACCAATGGTTCACTAGGAATTAAAGGAATACCTCAAAATGCCACGTTATGGTGGAATTACGGTTGGTTAGCATTTACAGTAGCCTTCGTTATTTTTTTGCTCCGAAGTAATACCGGTAATGTACTACGTGCTATTCGTGACGACGAAATTGCTGCAAAAACAATGGGAATCAATGCCTTCTTCTACCGTAATTTTTCTTTCACTGTTGGTGCATTCTTTGCAGGTGTTGGAGGAGCGTTAATGGCCGCTCTTATTTCAACAATTGATCCCAAAATGTTCAGCTTTCTCCTAACATTTAATATTTTGATGATTGTTGTTGCTGGAGGTCTTGGTTCAATTACAGGGAGTATCATTGGCAGCATTATTATCACAACCATGCTTGAATGGCTGCGCATTATTGAAAGTCCTTTAGATCTTGGTTTTATGTGTATTCCAGGTATACCAGGACTTCGTATGGTTATTTTTTCTCTTTTATTATTAATAATTATCTTATTTTGGAGAAAAGGATTGTTGGGACAACGTGAATTCTCATGGAATTCAATTTATTGTTTTTTGACACGACAAAAAATCTCTAATACTGAGAAAAAATTATGAACAATATCATTCTTTCACTCAATGATGTAGTTATGCGTTTTGGCGGACTCGTAGCTTCCAATCACATCAATATGGCAATTGAAAAAGGAAAAATAACCGGATTAATTGGTCCAAATGGTGCTGGGAAAACAACAGTTTTTAATATGATTTCTGGTTTTTATGCACCTACAAGTGGCACCATTGTTTTTTACGGCAAAAAAGTTTCTGGATTTCCTCCCCACATTGTTTGCAGGAGAGGTATTGCGCGGACATTTCAAAATATACGCCTCTTTTCAGGATTAACAGTTTTACAAAATGTTATGGTTGGGGCCCATGTTCGACAAAAATATCCTTGGTTTACTCCAGCTTTGTTATTTCCAAAAGCGATTAAAGAAAAAAAAGAAATTCACAAAAATTCTATAGAACTTCTTGAGCGACTGCAACTTGATCATCTTGCCAACCAATTAGCAACAACTTTGCCTTATGGAGTGCAACGATGCTTAGAAATTGCGCGCGCTTTGGCAACAAAACCAAAATTACTTCTTCTTGATGAACCTGCCGCGGGTATGAACCCACAAGAAAGCGAAGAACTGAGACAATTCATAGCGAGAGTGCAAAAAGAGTTTGATCTTACAATTCTTCTTATCGAACATGATATGAAAGTTGTTATGGGACTCTGCCAGCATATTTGGGTACTAGAATATGGCTCTTGCATCGCTAATGGCACACCAAATGACATTCATAATAACCCTAGAGTTATTGAAGCTTATCTTGGCGGAGATACACATGGATATTCTTAAAATAAAAAATCTTCACGTTCATTATGGTGCCATTAAAGCTATTAAAAATCTTTCTATGTCGATTAAAAAAGGGAGTATAGTGACTTTAATTGGTGCTAATGGAGCAGGAAAAAGCAGCATTGTACGCTCTATTACGGGACTTAATCGGTCCGTTTATGGAGAAATTACGTATAAAGGCGAATCAATCATAAAAAAATCTCCTGAAAAAATTTTACGATTAGGTATTGCTTTAAGTCCCGAAGGAAGGCGTATTATGCCACATCTAACCGTTCTAGAGAATCTTCGTCTTGGTGCTTATATTCGGCATCATAAATCAAGCGTCGCTCGTGATATTGAATGGGTATTTAATTTGTTTCCTCGCTTACGTGAAAGATCCAAGCAACTTGGAGGAACGATGTCAGGCGGTGAGCAGCAAATGCTTGCTGTTGGTCGCGCTCTTATGAGCAATCCTGACATGCTGATATTAGATGAACCATCTTTGGGTTTAGCACCCCTTCTTGTAAAAGAGATTTTTTCAATTATTCGGAAAATTAATGATATGGGAAAAACAATCCTTCTCATTGAACAAAATGCATTTGCAGCACTTTCTATTGCTGATTATGCCTATATTTTAGAAGTTGGTCATGTTTCATTTCATGGTGAGGGAAAAGCTATGCTTTCTGATCCACGCGTTAAAGAAGCATACCTTGGTGGATAAACTTGCAACATAAAATAGCAATAGCTTTACAAGCACTGAGTTCTGAAACAGTATTCTATAAAATTCGAGGAAAAATTTTTTAAAACCAAAAGGTTTACTTCTATCAGAGAGGTTCCCACCATTTTTTAGGACTGAATATTCCTGCTGCTTGTTCTATGATATGAGCTATTTGAAAAATAGATTCTTCAGAAAACGGTTTACCAATCAATTGCAAACCCAATGGTAAACCACTTGATGATAAACCAGCAGGAACAGAAATTCCTGGTAGCCCAGCTAAATTAACTGGTACAGTAAAAATATCGTTAAGATACATAGCCACAGTATCATTTTTTATTTTTTTATCCGCAATACCAAAAGCAGGTGTTGGTGTTGCGGGTGTAAAAATAGCATCGATACCGGAAGCAAAACATTGATCAAAGTCATGTTTTACAAGTGCTCTTATTTTTTGAGCTTTAAGGTAATGAGAATCGTAATGCCCAGATGAAAGAACATAAGTGCCAATCAAAAGACGTCTCTTTACTTCATAACCAAAACCAACCGAACGAGTATTTTCATACATTTCAGTAACATCATTTCCAGGTACGCGAAGACCAAACCGCACACCATCATAACGCGCTAAATTAGAAGACGCTTCCGCAGGAGCAACAATGTAATAAACTGGTAAAGAATACTTTGTGTGAGGCAATGAAATATCGCTAATTTCAGCGCCTGCATCCTTTAACCAACTTACTCCTTTCTGCCAAAGCTCTACAATCTCAGAAGACATTCCTTCAAGACAATATTCTTCCGGAATACCTATTTTCATTCCCCTAATTGATTTCCCAACATAATTTTCATAGTCAGGTACTGGCAAATTAACCGAAGTAGAATCTTTCTTATCAAAAGAAGCCATTGATTTAAGTAAAATTGCACAATCACGAACACTTCTTGCTATAGGCCCAGCTTGATCAAGTGATGAAGCAAAAGCTACCATTCCCCATCGAGAACAACGTCCATAAGTCGGTTTTATTCCTACAGTTCCAGTGAATGCAGCTGGCTGACGTATTGATCCGCCTGTATCTGTTGCAGTTGCTCCTGCACAAAGCCATGCTGAAACAGCAGCTGAAGAACCACCCGAAGAACCACCTGGTACTAATTTTTCATCAGACTCTTTTTTTCTCCATGGATTAACAACGGGACCATAATACGATGTTTCATTAGAAGATCCCATAGCAAACTCATCCATATTAAGCTTACCCAACATAACTGCTCCATCCTTCCATAAATTGGCGGATACAGTCGACTCATATTGTGGTTTAAACCCATCAAGAATGTATGAACATGCCTGAGTATGAACATCTTGTGTTGCAAAAAGATCTTTAATTCCCAATGGAATCCCTTCTAAAGTGCCACCCTGCCCTTTAGATAAACGCTGATCTGATTCAACAGCCATCTTTATAGCACGTTCTGCCGTTACAAATACGTAAGCGTTCAAAACCGGATTAGCTAGTTCTATTGCCCTTAAATAGGCTTCCGTTAATTCAACTGCTGTTATCTCTCTTTTTATTAAGGCATCACGGGCTTGTGAAATTGTTAAGGTTGTTAAATCTGTCATAATTTATTCTCAAATTTTTAAAACACAAAAGGCTATTCAATCACTTTCGATATGAGAAAGAAGTTTTCTTCTGCAATCGGTGCATTTGCTATTATATCTGCTACTTTATTACCATCTGTAACAACATCTTCACGCATTCGTAAAGTCATCGGAATCACTGACATTAATGGTGAAACTCCGCTAACATCAACCTCGTTGAGCTGCTCCACAAAACCTAAAATAACATTGAGCTCCTTTGTCATACATTCTGCTTCATCATCACTGACAGCAATACGCGCTAAGCGCGCTACACGCTTGACTGTTTCTTTATCAACAGACATACTACGCCTTTCTGCTTTTTACGTCCATATTTACACCCTTATATTCTGACTATACAAAGCTGTATTTGCAATCGCAAGAACATTAATATACCAAAAATATAGGTGCAAACCTAAAATATTTAGAAATCTTAATTATAATATAAATTGCATGGCTGTTATTAACATAGATGAAGTTATTGAACACCTTTTACCTAAGCAAACAATAGCGGGCTTAGATTTGGGCACGAAAACCATCGGAATTGCGATTTCCGATATTGGTTTAACTTTTTCAAATCCGCGCCCTGTACTACGACGAAAAAAATTTACATCAGATGCCCATGTACTCGTTGAAATTTTTAATCGTGAAAACGTAGGAGTTGCCGTTATCGGCTTACCTCTTAATATGAATGGAAGTAGCGGTTCTCGAGCTCAATCGACAAAAGCTTTCGTCAGTAACATGGCAATACACACAAAAGTACCATTTGCTTTTTGGGATGAACGACTATCAACAATTGCTGCACAGCATTATCTTCTGCAAACAGGTGCTTCACGCACTAAAAGAGAAAATTGTATTGATTCTGCTGCTGCTGCTTTTATATTGCAAGGCGCTCTTGATAGAATCAAGATACTCTATCAAACAGAAGGATAAAGAACATTTAGTAAATGTCCTGCATTATATCGTGCAATTAGCATTCCATAGGAAGATCTCCACTGTCCTCCGAGACGACTTTCCATATAAGCATTTGCAATGTTCTCTATATCTATATTGCGTAAGGATGCAGCAGCAGAAGCATATGCCATTTGTTCAACAAAAAACCTACCTGCTCCCTCATTTGTTGATACCATATTGACCGCAGATTTAATAATTTCAATTGCTCTTGGTCCTGCTGGTCCAATATCAATTGCAATTTTTTCCAATAATTTCTGAAATAATCCAGGTGCTTTCTGAGCTATCAGAATTGCATCTTTTACCAATTGATTAGAAGAACAATTTCTAACAACCCGCGCAGGACCATTATATAACATTTGTGATAATGGATTACCTTCTATAAAACTTTCAATACCAATCTGCGCAATAATTTCACCAATAATAGGAACAACGAGTTGGCTAACATGATAGGAAACTATTGGCGTCATGATGCGTGCAAAAGCAGCTTCAGAGCGATCATTCGCAGCATTATCAAATGCCCGAGCTAAACGTAAAACCAATGCTTGTGAAGCCGCAATATCAAGTGCAATATCTGCAAAAATACGTTCTGTAAGCGGTGGTAAAAGTTGATTAGGCATCCTTTGTCGAAAATGATCTATGCCAAATTGAAGTGCCGCTCGCAAAATTCCTGCAGATATTATAGATTGATCGAAACGCATCATTGTTTCAATATCCTTGATTACCTTAATACCCTCACCGGAAGTTCCCAAAAGCCAACCATAACTGCCTCTAAAATCAACAACACCCTCTGGTGTTGAAAATTCTCCAGAACGTCGCACCAAATTACGAACCGATATAGTGCCGTTTAATGCACCATTTTCTTGAACGCGCGGAACTAAAAAACAACTTAACTGACCATCTAACTCAGCACTAACAAGATATCCATCGACTATAGGATTAATGACGTTAGTTTTTACAACATTTAAGCGATACAGATCACGTCCCATCTTTTTATCGAAAGCAACTCTCTGAATACTTGGAAAAGAAAAAAAGTATTTTTCACATTTTTCAACATCATCAAAAGCACAGGTAAGAGAAGCAGATTTTTTATCATTAATGGGCTTCAATGAAACATCATACTGACGTGACAAGAGTACATTTTGCCATTTTTTAAATAATTCAGTATCACTAATTAACACCGCAATAGCTGCACTTGTTGTAATGACTTCATTTAGATGTCCTGTTTCTAGACCAGCAGATAAAGCCAAGCGAATAGCACGTGCCTGATAACGCACCCCATTTTCTGAAGCGTTATTTTCCCAAAGTGAAGTAGCTAAACCAATCTGCCTAGCATATTGCTGCAGCTCTTTGTAAGAAGAATGTATCTCTAACTGCTCGGTTGACTTCCCCCATTCATCGTTATAACGCAATACTGGCCTATAATGATTCGCCAAATAAGAAAGATTCCACGCCTCATAACAAGCCACAAAATTTCCTATTTCTTCAAATCCTGCTAACAGAATTGTGGGAAGAGTAGAAGCAACACGAAACATAAGTGTATCACTAAGAAATGCATTTTTTTGGCGAGTATTTTGCGAAGATCCAGTACCCATAGGTATATTCCTATTATTTAAATTATTCACGTCATAGACTATTTATATTTTTGGAGTTACAAAAACACTTATCATATTCAAACAAGTCCTTATTTAATCTCTTTAAAGAGAGATAGAAAAGAATGCTATGACTCAAAATTCTTTTTTTCCCATTTTTCCCTATCAACATCTGTTGGGTATTAAAGATTTAACGGTAAAAGACCTTAACATATTGCTTGATCGTGCAAATGCGAATGTTATCCTTTCCCCCAAAATTGATAAAAACAAATCTATTTTATATGGCCGAACCCAGATTAATCTCTTCCTTGAACCTTCCACACGAACACTATCTTCATTTGAATTAGCTGGAAAACGGCTAGGAGCAAATGTAATGAATATATCCGTTGACAATTCATCTATAAAAAAAGGAGAAACACTAATTGATACTGCAATAACCCTTAATGCAATGAAACCGGATATACTAGTCATTCGCCATAATTGTGCTGGAGCAGCAGCTTTATTGTCTCGAGAAGTTGATTGCTGCATCATAAATGCAGGCGATGGTGCACACGAACACCCGACACAAGCTTTATCAGACGCTTTGACTATTAAGAGAAAAAAAGGCCGTATTGAAGGACTAACAATTGCAATTTGCGGTGATATTCTGCATTCTCGTGTTGCCCGTTCTAATATTCTCAGCCTAAATTCTTTAGGAGCGCGTGTTCGTGTTGTTGCTCCCTCAACGCTCTTACCTACAGAAATTGCAAATATGAGTGTTGAGGTTTTTAACACAATGAAAGAAGGACTAAAAAATGCCGACGTTATTATGATGCTGCGCCTACAGTATGAACGTATGGCAAATTCTTTTATTCCTTCAATTCCTGAATATTTTCATTATTTTGGTTTGCATGAAAAAAATTTATCTTATGCCAAAAGTGACTGCATCGTTCTGCACCCTGGACCAATAAATCGTGGAGTAGAAATTGCATCTCATATAGCAGATGGCTTGCAAAGTATGATTCACACACAAGTAGAAATGGGCATAGCCGTTCGTATGGCTGTTATGGATGCCCTACTAGATTCACGTCTTAACGCAGGTAAAGAAAAAAAATGACGAAGCCAATAGTTTTTCAAAATGCCCGTATTATTGACCCTTCTCGCAACGTCGATGAAATTGGAACAGTTATTATTGAAGACGGATTAATTGCAACTGCTGGGAAAGAAGCTCTGAATCAAGGAACTCCAGAAAACGCAAAAATTATTGACGCAAAAAATAAAGTGATTCTACCTGGCCTTGTTGATGCCAATGTTTTTATCCAAAAACTAAAAGGCGAACATAATGAAACAATTGTCTCGGCAAGCCAAGCAGCAGCAGCAGGTGGAATTACCTCTTTTCTTATGATGCCAGACACGAATCTAATCATTGATAATGCAGATCTTGTTGAATTCATTACACGAATAGTAAGAGAAACATCGTTAATCAATATTTACCCAGTTGCAACAATCACTCAAGGTCTTGATGGAAAAAAGATAACAGAATTTGGTTTTCTAAAAAATGCAGGAGCAATTGCCTTCAGTGAAGGAAAAAAAACTCTTCAAAGCTCATCTGTTATGCGGCTTGCAATGACTTATGCGCGTGATTTTGATGCCATTCTGATACACGAAACACAAGATAAAGATCTTATAAATCAAGGTGTTATGAATGAAGGACTTCTAGCAAGTTGGTTGGGCCTTTCTGGGATACCTCGCGAAGCAGAAATAATTCCTCTTGAAAGAGACTTGCGACTAGCAGCATTAACACAAACACGCTACCACGCTGCACAAATATCAACAGCTATATCAGCTGAGACTATACGTATAAACAAAGAACGCAATACAAAAATTTCAGCAGGTGTATCTATTAATCACCTATCCTTTAATGAAAATGACATTGGTGAATATCGTACCTGTTTTCGTTTAATGCCCCCATTACGAGCGGAAGAAGATCGCTTAGCGATGATTGAAGCAATAAAAGATAGAACAGTGGACATTATCGTTTCTTCTCATGATCCTCAAAGCTCTGATACAAAACGTTTACCATTTAATGATGCAACCACAGGTGCCATTGGAATGGAAACTTTATTGAGTGCAGCCTTACGCCTTTATCATAACGAAACTATATCTCTACTGCGATTAACCGAACTTTTATCAACAGCACCTGCAAAACTCTTTGGTCTCAATGCAGGAACACTCAAAAAAGGGGCTCCTGCAGACCTTATTTTAGTTGATCTTTATGAACCATGGATCGTATCCAAAAATAAGTTATACTCACGTTCAAAAAACACACCTTTTGAAAAGGCTTACTTTCAAGGGCGTGTTCTCCAAACCTTTGTTAAAGGACAATTGGTTTTTAAACTTGCTCAATAAGATTAATGGGATTCTTAAATGAATGAAGTAGAAGTATTTTTTCGATTTTGTACGTGGTTTACCCTCTTGATATCCTATTTCATTGGATCAATCCCATTTGGATTGCTTTTTACAAAATTTGCTAAACTAGGTGACGTAAGAACAATTGGTTCTGGAAATATTGGGGCTACAAATGTTTTACGAACCGGAAAGAAAAAAATAGCCGCTCTTACCCTTCTTTGCGATATATTAAAAGGAACCGTTGTCGTCTTTTTTGTAAAATTTTTAATTTATCCAACAGAAATTGTGATTTTGGCAGGTTTTTTTGCTCTATTAGGGCATATTTTTTCAATCTGGCTTAAATTTAGAGGAGGCAAAGGTGTTGCTACTTATCTAGGTATATGTTTTGGATTTTATTGGCCAGCTGCAATGATATTTATTACTACGTGGATAATAGTTTTTTTACTTACACGCTATTCTTCACTATCTTCTCTCATCGCGGTTGTCATCACTCCAATATTTATTTATTTTTCCTACCCTCATATCTACGCTCACTTTATGCTAATTATAATGAGCCTATTGGTAGTTGTGAAACATAGTGCGAATATTAGCAGATTACTAAGGAAGAAAGAAAAAAAAATTGTCATCTAAGACAGAGATCAATAAGGGAATTCTGCTCACTGATCGTCAACGTCTAAACTGGTTGCGATTGTTGCGTAGTGAGAATATCGGAGCGGTTAGTTTTCGTCATTTAATCAAGCATTATAGCACAGCAGAAAACGCTCTAAATGCGCTTCCTGAGCTGAGTAGAATGGGCGGTCTTAGTTCATCTTTACGAATAGCAACGTTAGAAGATGCTGAAAGAGAGATGCAAGAAGCAGAAAGACTTGGTATTCGATTTATTGGTGTGGGAGAACCAGATTATCCAGAATTTCTTAAGGTAACAGATGCATCACCACCTCTTGTAGCTGTAAAAGGTACAATTTCAGTTTTTCAAAAACCTTCTGTTGGAATTGTAGGCTCCAGAAATGCCTCAGCAGCTGGAAAAAAATTAGCTGATCAATTCGCCTATTTTCTTGGAAATTCTGGCTTTACCACTATTTCTGGATTAGCTCTTGGCATTGATAGTATTGTCCATCAAGCAAGCCTATTAACAGGTACAGTCGCGGTTATGGCTGGTGGAATTGACCACATATATCCCCATGAAAATAAAAAATTATATGAAGATATTATCGCACATGGTGGAGCAATTATCAGTGAGATGCCTATTTCTTGGAAACCACGCGCCATCGATTTCCCAAGAAGAAATCGCATTATTGCAGGCTTATCACTTGGCCTTTTGGTTGTTGAAGCTGCCATGCGATCAGGATCTCTTATAACAGCACGTCAAGCTGGTGAAATGGGACGCTTGGTTTTTGCCGTCCCCGGCTCTCCACTTGATCCAAGGTCAGTTGGCACAAACAATCTCATAAAAGATGGAGCGATACTAACCACTCACCCCTCTGATATTGTAGAAACACTAACACCACTTATCCCAGATACTGTTAATCTTCAACTTAATTTTTTTGAGGAATCAGCCCCCTTTGAGATTCAACAGGAAAATCAAATCTTGCCTAATATAAAACCAGACAAACCTTCTTTAACAGGAAGCGAAGAAGAACGCGCAGCCGTCCTCTCCTCCCTCTCAACAACTCCAATTGACTTAAACACGCTCAGCACCCATTCAGGTGTTCCACTACAAAAGCTTTACCTTTTGTTGATTGAGCTTGACCTTGCCGGAAAGCTTATTCGACATTCGAGTGGTTATGTGTCATTGTCGAATTCTTATCTTCCCCAAGAGACTCAGCACTATTGATAATACTTTGTCCTTCTTTGGCTGCCATGTCTAAAAGTAATGCTAAAAGCGGACTACGTGCTTGACGTGCCATTTGATTCATTTGTTTTGACATATCTGTAATATATTGGATAATTTTTAAGTGATTTATAAACATAATCTTCTATCCTTGAGCATTCCCCACCCCACCATCTCAATAGATGTTATTTTAGTATTTTGCTGTGTATCTTTTCTACTATCCATGCAAAATAAGTCACGTAGCTTCATATAGGGTGTACTTCAATAATAACAATCAAAAGTTGTATAATGTAATATTTTTATATCCTCTTAATCAATTGTCGTTAGCTATTCCTGTGAAAGAGGGGTATAAAAGCAATTTTTATTTCAACATTCGGGTAAAATTATGAATATCGTTATCGTTGAATCTCCAGCTAAAGCAAAAACAATTAATAAATATCTTGGATCTCAATACAAAGTAATCGCATCATTTGGGCATGTTCGTGATTTATCTGCCAAAGACGGTTCTGTATTACCCGATAAAGATTTTTCCATGAAATGGGATATTGATACTGCTGCAACTAAGCGTTTAAATGAAATAGCAAAAGCAGTTAAAGAAGCTGACAGCCTCATATTAGCAACAGACCCAGACCGTGAAGGAGAAGCTATTTCATGGCATATTCTGGATATTCTTAATCAAAAAAAAGTTTTAAATAGTAAACCCGTAAGACGAGTTGTATTTAATGCAATTACAAAAAAATCCGTTCTTGATGCTATGAATAATCCACGTGATATTGATAAATCACTCGTAGATGCTTACCTTGCTCGTCGAGCTCTCGATTATCTTGTTGGTTTTACACTTTCACCCGTTTTGTGGAGGAAGCTTCCGGGTGCACGTTCAGCTGGTCGTGTTCAGTCAGTTGCCTTGCGTATTATTTGTGATAGAGAATCGGAAATAGAACATTTTATTGAAGAAGATTATTGGTCCATTACGGCACAATTGAAAACCATCCAAAACAACAGTTTTCATGCAAAATTAATGATGTTAAATCAAAAAAAGATTGGTAAACTCGATATTCAATCGCAAGGACAAGCAGATAAGATTTGCTTTATCCTAGAAGGTGCAAAATATCGTGTATTAAGTGTTGAAGCAAAACCAATAAAAAGAAATCCTTTTCCACCATTTACAACATCCACTTTACAACAGGCTGCTTCTTCTCAACTTGGGTTTTCAGCTTCTCGTACTATGCAAATTGCTCAAAAACTTTATGAAGGTGTTGAAATTAATGGTGAAACAGCAGGACTTATTACCTACATGCGTACCGATGGTGTACAAATGGCATCAGAAGCTATTGATTCGGCACGAAAAGTAATCGCTGAATCCTTCGGCAGTAACTACGTTCCTGAAAAAGCACGTTTCTATTCAACAAAAGCAAAGAATGCACAAGAAGCACACGAAGCTATTCGCCCAACTGATTTTCAACGCTTTCCAAATCAAGTACGCAATTTTGTTGATAGTGATCAAGCAAAACTCTATGAATTAATATGGAAACGGGCAGTAGCTAGCCAAATGTGTTCTGCTGAAATTGAACGTACAACGGTTGAAATTGAAGCACTGCAAGGAGAAAATCAGGCAAATTTACGTGCAATAGGTTCTGTCATCAATTTTGATGGTTTTACTGCCATTTATACGGATCAACAAAATGAAAAAAATAACGAAGAAAATGACATAACATCTCTGCCACAAATAAACTCTGGTGAAGCTCTTACAAAAGAAAAGATTGAATCTAAAAAACATACTACAGAACCACCTCCTCGTTATTCTGAAGCTTCACTCATCAAAAAACTTGAAGAATTAGGAATTGGTCGTCCTTCAACCTATGCATCTACATTAGCAACACTTTGTGATCGTGGCTACATCATAATTGATAAAAGAAAACTTAGCCCTGACATTAAAGGACGTATCGTTACAGCTTTTCTAGAAAACTTCTTTAACCGTTATGTAGAATACGATTTTACAGCAAACCTTGAAGAAAAATTAGATCTGATATCGGATGGAAAATTATCCTGGAAAGAAGTATTACGCGATTTTTGGGACGAATTTAATGCATCTGTTGTGAATATCCAAGAATTACGCATAACGAATGTTATTGATGCTTTAAACATAACATTGAGCTCCCTTGCTTTTCCTCCACGCGAAGATGGAAGTGATATCCGTTCCTGCCCTCTTTGTACAAATGGGAAGCTATCGCTAAAATTAAGCCGTTATGGTGCATTTGTCGGATGTTCTAACTACCCTGAATGCAGATATACCCACCAACTCGGAACAGATACAGGGGAAAAAAATGAAGCTACACATAATGATGAGCCTATTATTCTTGGTATCGATCCTAAAACAGAAAACGGTATTTCTCTCCGCAATGGGCGTTTTGGACCATATATTCAACTTGGTGAAGGAAAAGAAGCCAAGCGCGCAGGATTACCGAAAGAATGGCGCTCAGAAAATATGACTTTCGATAAAGCTTTATCTTTACTGTCTCTTCCCCGCGAAATTGGGATGCATCCAGAAACAGGAAAAATAATCACAGCCACAATTGGACGATACGGGCCCTACCTTTCTCATGATGGGAAATATGCCCCTCTTTCTCACGCGGATGAAGTCTTTGATATCGGCATTAATCGCGCTGTTACAGTACTTGCCGAAAAACAAGAAAATAAAACGAAGAGAGGGAAAACAGCACTTGAACCGCTGATAACACTAGGGGACCACCCAGATGGAGGCGCAATCACTGTTCGTGATGGACGCTATGGCCCCTATGTTAATTGGGGTAAAATTAATGCAACATTGCCCAAAAATAAAGATCCAATGAGTGTGACCCTTGTAGAAGCATTAGAATTTATATCAGCTAAAGCATCCAGTAAAAAAACAACTACAAGAAAAACTTCTTCTCCAAAAAAAGAGATATAAATTTTGACTAAAAATAAAAATACAAAATATTTTCAATTAATTAAATTAGATCAACTGCCAAAGAAGGAAGAAATTATATCATTTATTAGTAACAATCCAGACCGTTCAAGTAAGCGTGAAATCATAAAAGCTTTTAATTTAAAAAGTGATTCTCGCATATGGTTAAAAGATATATTACGGGATTTAAAAAATCATGGACTAATCTCACAACACCATAAAAAATTAAAAAACAAAAAAAAAATACCATCGATTACCTTAGTAAAAATTAACTCCCGTGATGAAGATGGCAGCCTCATTGCACAGCCTTTGGAATGGGAAAATGGGTCAAAACCAAATATTGAAATACTTCCCCTTCATCGTACAAAGGGAATAAGTATTGGTGTTGGAGACAATGTTCTTGTAAAAATTTTTCGCAATAAAACTTCTCAAATTTCTTCTTATACAGGAAGAGTTATTCGTAAAGTTGAAGAAGTTCAACAAAATACATTTGGCATAGTTCAAAAATTTAAAAATGGTCAGTGGCAATTTATTCCTATAGAACGAAAAACTAGAGAATTAATGATTGATCTATCTTCTGAAACAGACATAAAATCTGGTAATCTCGTTGAAGTAGAAATTCAAAAAAATACCAATTATGGACTAAAAAAGGCAAAAATAAAAAATGTCTTTGGACATATCAGTGGTGAAAAAACACTCTCAATGATTTCTCTTCTTTCAAGAGACATCCCCCATATTTTTTCTGAAGATGTTCTTGATCAAGCAAAAAATTTAAAACCAGCAAACATCAACAATCGTGAGGATTGGAGGCACTTACCACTGATCACAATTGATCCACCAGATGCAAAAGATCATGATGACGCAGTGTATGCTACAACAGATAAAGATCCTGAAAATAGTGGCGGTTGGATCATTGTTGTCGCAATTGCAGATGTATCTTACTATATCAAAACGGGGAGTGCTTTAGATCAAGAGGCATTAAAACGAGGAAATTCTATTTATTTTCCCGATCACGTTGTACCCATGCTGCCAGAGTGCATTTCTAATAATTTATGTTCTTTACGTAAAGGAAAAGACAGACCAGCTCTAGCTGTGCGCATGATTTTTGATGTAAATGGTAAAAAGCGAAAACATAGTTTTCACCGTATTATGATGCATGTCACAGAAAACCTCTCTTATCAAGAAGTACAATCCGCAATTGAAGGAGATATAAAAGAAAAAACGGCTCCCCTCTTCAAAAACATTTTAGAGCCATTGTGGAGAGCTTACAATAGCCTGAAAATTGCACGCAATCGCAGACAACCATTAGAACTAGAGATAGCAGAAAAAAAGCTCATTCTTGATCAAAATGGATGCATCAAAAATGTCGTGATGGAGACACATTTAGAAGCACACCGCTTGATTGAAGAATTTATGATACAAGCTAACATTTCAGCTGCTGAAACATTAAAAGAAAACCATCAAACTCTCATTTTTCGCGTTCATGATAAACCTTCTCTTGCAAAACAGGAAATACTGCGAAATTTCCTCAAGAGTTTGGGAATATCTCTTTCTAGAGGAACCGAGCTTACATCAGCACGACTTAACAAAATTCTAGAAAAATTTTCTAATACAAAACAACGAGAATTAGTAAATCAAGTTATTCTACGTTCACAATCTCAAGCTGAGTATAATCCTAAAAATATTGGTCATTTTGGTTTAAATTTGCATAATTACACACATTTTACATCACCAATCCGCCGTTATGCTGATCTCATTATCCATAGAGCACTCATTAAAGTGCTAAAATTTGGAAACGATCAACTAATCGATTCTCAAGAAAAAAATCTTGCAGAAATTGCCACACAAATTTCTTCACATGAACGTCGTGCAATGATAGCTGAAAGAGAAACTATTGATCGACTCGTTGCACACTACTTAAGAAATAAAATTGGTTATACTTTCACAGGTCGAGTTTCTGGAGTTACAAAAGATGGGCTTTTTATCTCACTTGATAAACTCAATACAGATGGCTTTGTACACGCTTCTACACTTAAAAATGATTATTATCATTTTGATAAAACGCAGCACGCCCTTATAGGAAAGAACAATTGTAAAGGCTACCAACTTGGTGATGAAGTAATGGTAACACTTATAGAAGTACAACCTTTCTCTGCATCTTTATCATTTGATATGTTAACAGATCCTCGCCCAATCGCTTTTTCTCCAATATTCCATCATAAAAATAAATTTATGATAAAAAAACGAAGCCGTACTTTTTATTAAGAAATAACAATACAAAAAATAAGCATATAAAAATCAAAATTACAATTTTTGTTCTGTAGCGAAACAATTAAAAAAATCATAAACAGAATAATCAAACCTTAAAAATTGAGTTCTAATTAAATATTAACGATTATGAAAATGGTGATAAAACTCAAAAACTAGAAGAATGCTCGTTACATATCATAATTATCTTCATATGGTACTATTCTTCTTCGTATCCTTGTTCATACAAATCAGTGTATTTTTCTTTTGATTTAATAATCACCATGTGAAGAACCCAAAAAAAGTATATACTAAATAATCCAGAAAAATCGCAATAAACGAATTTATTATTTTTCTGATTCCAAGTTAATTTTCTGTTGGTTTTGCAAAAAAGGGGACAATTAAATTATCCCATGGTAAAAAATGAACATGACAATAATTCTCTGCGTGCAATCACCGCCGCAATCACAACCATTGGTACCGTTGGAATAGCGTTAGGAATGGGAACGCAGCTTGTCTCTTTATTGATGTCTGAAAAAGGCATTTCAAATAGTATTATCGGATATAGCGGAACAGTTGGTGGAATCGCTACAATCATAGCAGCTATATTTGCGTCCAGAATAGCTTTGTACTTAGGTGTTGCAAAAACAATATTACTGATGATCGCTTTTGGATATTTGAGCTTTTTGGGATTTTATTTTTTTAAATCAATATGGATTTGGTTCATTTTAAAGCTCATACTACACTTTACAATGACAATTATGTTTATCCTTTCAGAATTTTGGATTAACAGTTGCTCTCCACCTAAAAAACGCAACTTAATTCTTTCTATTTACACTATTACGTTAGGATTTGGATTTGGAATGGGTTCAATGCTGCAAATCAAAATAGGAACACAGGGATTTATGCCCTTTGCTATAAGCTGTATTTTTATGATGTTCTCCGCAATACCAATTCTCATCGCTTGGAATTTGAGCCCAAAATTCAAAGAAAATCAACACATACCATTTATTTCTTATATTTTTAGTGTTCCTACCTCAACAATGGCAGCACTCATTTATGGTGCTGTTCAAATGGGAGCGTTAACTCTTATAACATCCTTCAGTTTATCTGTTGGATACAGTGAAAATGATGCAGCGCACTTTATAGTAATGCTTGCTCTTGGTAATATTTTGCTCCTAATTCCTATCAGCATTATAAGCGACTATACAAAAGATTTCCGTTACCCTCTTATAAGCTGCGCCATCTTAGGCCTAATCGGAACTTTCACGATTCCATGGATAGTGAAATATAAATGGATTCTAATGCTCGATCTTGTTATTCTCGGAGGCGTATCTGCTGGACTTTATACAATAGGACTTGCACGACTAGGAACATGTTTTAAAGGACACAAGCTTGCTGCTGCTAATTCTGCTTTTATTTTTTGTTATGGAATAGGTATGCTTGTCGGGCCAGCTATCATCGGACGTGTCATGGATATCTTTAAACCATTTGGTTTTTCAATTACAATAACTTGTCTTTTTGGCTTATACATTATTCTGATACTTACTCAATTTATGAGAAAATTAATCAGCTCTTGACTTTTTTTAGAATATACGTAGTTTCGCACGATACAATCTGATTGCATTAGAAATAGATTTTGATAGTAGAATGATACCATTTTTGGTGTAAATAGGACTTTTAGTTATGGCTAAAGCAGCAACCATTAAGATTAAGCTTTTTTCGACTGCAGATACTGGTTTTTTTTATGTGACAAAAAAGAATAGCCGGACAATGACTGACAAGATGAGTAAACGTAAATACGATCCAGTTGTCAGAAAGCACGTTGAATTCAAAGAAACAAAAATTAAATAATCAACATATGTCATATTGTCTGCGGATTTTTTCTAATTTAAAGTAAGTATAAATTCTTATTACACTTAATAAGTGTTTAAGTTTTTGTTTTTTTTTGAAGTAGAGGGGCTTCTTTTATTTATTTTTTTGCAGATGTTATACATTTAGAGAATCTTTTTGGAGAATTTCTTTCCTTTGTTCTGGTTGAATTCATAATTATGCCATAATGTATCATCAGTTTTACATATAGTATGAAGTGACCTAAACATATAAGATTTTGTTACTTTGACGAAAGATTCCTTTTGTAGGAATAATGGGATCTTTATACAGGTTATTTGTTGTAAATGTATTATTTAAAATAAAACACTTTTTAATATGATTTTGGTATTATGAGAAAAGAAATACATTCTAATTTAAGTAAATTTGATTTTAAATTCGTAATCTTCGGTATCTTTTTTACAGCTTTTGCTTTCTTTATCGCTATCGTTGTTTACTTTAAGTACACTCAAGAAGATTATGCGAAGACAGCATTTTCTTCTCAAGCATCTATAAAAGGTGAAGCACTTGTCATTGATGGCGATTCAATTTCGATTTCTTCTGTTATGATTCGCCTTGCAGGAATTGATGCTCCTGAGCTCAATCAATTTTGCGGTGTTGAAGAGGCGTCTTATCCATGTGGTGTTGAATCAAAAAAATATTTAGAAAGCCTCACGGAAAATCAGCAGATTATATGTTATTGGAACAAAAAGGATAAATATCACCGCATTCTTGCAACATGTAAAACAAATAAAGTAGAAAATATCAACGCAAAGATTGTGCAGAATGGTTGGGCAGTAAGCTATCACGATTATCCTAAGGAAGAAGAAGAAGCAAAAAAAGAAAAGAAAGGTATATGGAAATCAAGCTTTCAGTATCCGAGAGAATGGCGAAGATCTCATCCTAGAGAAAATTAAATTAAGAATAAAGGGAGAATGTTTTTCTCTAACGTGTAATTTCTGTATTCATATCTGATATCTTCATTATTTTTCTTATGTGAAACACATAATCTGTTTATTTTAAATAGTTTCAATTGCAATTATTGTGCAAGCATTGTACCCAGTGTATTTTAAGGATTCTGTTCTCTTCAGTAACAATGCTGTAGAAATTGTGTAATTTGCTTGACGTAATAAATGATAAATCTTATAATAAGCACTTGGTTTTTGTTGTTTTATAGAGCTTTATTCACGGGGGTCGGTACAGGAAAGTTTGCTTTATCATTTCAATTTGGGTGTTCAAGATCATCGTGAGAGGATGTTTTTAACTGTGTATCAGGTAATGTTTGCTTTTGCTGTTGGATTCTGTGCAAAAAATTGGAATAGTGCAAAGATAAAATGTCGTAGAGAGATTTTAAAAGTCGCTGATAATTGGGAAAACGCTCTTTCTTTGCATAGATTTTGGGGGTTGAGTCTGATGCGTTTACCTTGGCTTTGTGGCGACTTTGTAACAGTCATTCTCAGTCTAATGAACAGAGTTTTTAAAACTAAACATTGATAGAGAGATATGGATCAGCTTGATCGGAAAATTTTACATCTTTTACAAGAAAATGCAACGCTTCCTGTCGCTGATATAGCCAAAAAAATTGGACTTTCCACCACTCCTTGTTGGCGTAGGATTCAAAAGCTTGAAGAAGATGGTGTTATTCAACGTCGTGTCGCTGTTCTTTCTCCTCAAAAGGTCAATGCACACGTGACTGTTTTTGTTTCTATTCGTACCAATACACATAGTCACGAGTGGTCTAAACGCTTTTCAAAGATTGTAGCAGAATTTCGTGAAGTAATTGAATTTTATCGAATGAGCGGAGACATTGATTATTTGTTGCGTATTGTTGTTCCTAGCATTGAAGCCTATGATCTTTTTTATAAAAAATTAATTTCCAAAATTGATATCCATGATGTTTCATCTTATTTTGCAATGGAACAAATTAAGTACACAACAGAATTACCATTGAACTACATAAACGTACATGAAAAAATAAATGAATGAAGCTATTAAGATTTTTTTAATTTTTGTGATTGTACAACTATCTTTAAGCAGTAAAATCTTTTTGTTCAAAAATTGTCATTTGTGCATGAGTTAAAACAGCTGCTTTAACAATTCCAGCAGCAATAGCTGCACCTGTCCCTTCCCCCAGACACATACCAAGATCTAAAAGAGGTTCTTTCCCAATTTTTTTTAAGAGTTTGCGATGAACGGGCTCAGAAGAAATATGTCCGATAAGAATATGGTCGAGAACTCTTGGATGCATTTTCTGAAGAACTGCTGCAGCCACCATTGCTACAAAACCATCCAAAATAACTGGGATTTTTTCCATTCTTGCAGCTAAAATAGCACCTACCATAGCAGCAATTTCACGCCCTCCTAAACAACGCATTATCTCAAAAGGGTCATCAAGATGATTCTTATGCAAAGAAACAGCTGTCTTAACTGCTGTTATTTTGCGCTGATAAAATTTCCCATCGGATATTATATCACTTTCTATCCATTCCTCAACTTCTCCACCAAATAATGCACAACACAAAGCTGAAGCTATAATTGTGTTGCCAATTCCCATCTCGCCTATACATAAGAGATCCGTCCCACCGGCTATAGATTCCATCCCAAATGCCATTGTAGCAGCCGCACTACGTTCGTCCATTGCAGCATCTTTTGTAATGTTCATAGTGGGATATTCCAACGCTAAATCAAAAATTTTTAATCCAAGATCATAAGCTGTACAAATTTGATTAATAGCACCACCACCAGATGTAAAATTTTCTACCATTTTTCTTGTCATAGATTGTGGCAATGGCGTGATATGCTCATCAATAATACCATGATTTCCAGAAAAAATAGCCACCAAAGGTTTTATTATGACAGGATTTTCGGTACCTCTCCACCCAGCATACCAAACAGCAATATCTCCAAACTTTCCAAGTGTTCCTAGAGTTTTTGCTAATTTATCTTGCCGTTTTTTTGCCAGACTTATAAAAAATTTATCCGCAACAGGTAAATTTACAAGTAAAGCACGAAAATCATCGAACGGATGAACGGTCATAAAAAAACCTTTTAAGATATACAATGCCTAAGTGTATGATAAAACTCTATGATATAAATAGGCTATGGATAATTTTGTTATTTTTTTAAATGTTTTAAACACATTATATGTTATTAACAAGATTGTTTTAATTTATTTTTAAATCAACGATTCATTCTATTTATGGTAAGTTACTGTTACATAAGAGCAGAAAAAGCTTCTTTTAGAATGTGTACATCCGCATCTTTTTTTATTGCATCATTCGACAATATTTGCCTCCATTTGCGACCTCCATCCCGTCCATGAAACAAGCCAATCATATGCCGCGTTATATGCGAAAGCCGCCCTCCTGATGAAACATGTTGAGAAGCATAATCGCACATAGCTTCAATAAGATCATTATCACTGAGGTTATTTTGCGACTCACCATATATTTCAGAATCAATATATTTTAATAAAGTCGGATCATGATAAACTTTCCGTCCAACCATAGTAGAATCACATAAAGTTAAGTGTTTTTTAATTTCATTAATTGATTTAATTCCACCATTTATGCCAATAAATTTATTAGGATATTTATCCTTTAATTTATAAACTCTTTCATAATTAAGCGGAGGAATATCTCGGTTTTCTTTTGGACTTAATCCTTGCAACCATGCCTTACGTGCATGTACCCAAAGTGCATCACACCCAGCATTCCAGACACGGTTAGCCATAAAATCTAAAGCTTCCTCTTCATCCTGATCATCTACTCCAACTCGACATTTAATCGTAACAGGTATAGAAACTACCTTCTTGATTGTTTCCACAGCTTTTGCTACGAGGCCTGGATTTAGCATTAAACAAGCGCCGAAAGCACCCGCTTGAACACGATTCGATGGACAACCAACATTAAGATTTATTTCGTCATAACCAAAATTTTCTGCAATTTGTGCAGCCTTCGCCAATTTTTGGGGGTCTGCCCCTCCTAATTGTAGTGCAATCGGATGCTCTTCATTGTTCAAAACTAATAATTGATCGCAAGAACCATAAATGACAGCATCTGCTACAATCATTTCTGTATAAAGCAGTGCTTTTTTTGTTAAAAGACGATAAAAAAACCTACAATGTCGATCTGTCCAACCCAACATTGGTGCCACAGCAAATTTTACTGGTGATGGAGAATTGTAAAAGACCATAAGAGAACTTTCATATTTTTGTTAATAGATTCCCACTCACACGCAGAGATCCATTTTTTTACTTCATAAAATTGATCTCCCCTCCTCAAAGACTGATATAAATAAACTAAAAATCAAGCATACCAACTTCAAAAGAATAATCCTTGGATATATGACCACAAACGCACTTATAAAATATCAAATATAATTATAAACAACTTAATTTTAATAATATCCTGTTTTAACTCTAACATCTTCATCTATGCACGACATCTCAGATATTCTTAAGAAACGAATGATAGATCGAGGAATTATCAAGATCATTCATTTCGACTCATCCTCACTTTAAATCCACATCCAATAGCATCTTTTTCCAATCCGAATCCTTTTATTTTTTTTCAATAATAAACAAGGCATAATGTACTACAATTTTCATAATTTCACTTTCCATATTATATTTATTCATGCGTGATAGAATGGCGAAAAAAGCAAATACGAATATTCTGAATAACAACGCATTTTTCCACAAAAATACGCATTTAATGAAATCCATTTAGAGAAAATAAAAATGATGTTTTTTAAACTAAAAAACCCAATATACTTACATTACCATTTAAGTGTTTATTGCACATATGCGATACTTTTCATATAATCCAGTCAAATATTACGACAAGCAGAAATATGAAGATGTGTAGATGACTCGCAAACCAAAGCATCCAATAACAGCATTCATTACATTTTTTTTAATAACTATTGCATTGAATATGTTGTTTTTTTTGCCTTTATCAAAGGCAATAGCAAATGAAAAAATATTAAATCATTTGAATTTAGAAGATCTTAAAACACAACTTTTAAAAGATTCGGTTTTTTTGTCTAAGATGAAGGAAAAGATTGTACCAATTATCAGTGACAAAGATGTTCAAAAAATTATAAGAGACTATTTACTCAATAATCCGGAAATTATGTCTCGAATGCAGTTGATGCTTAAAGAAAGATTAAAAAAACAAGCTGAAATTATCAGCAATTTTGAAAAAGAAATTTTTCATTCTCCTCATGATGCTATTTTAGGAAATCCTAGGGGAAGAATAGTTCTCGTTGATTTCTTTGATTACAATTGTAAATACTGTAAACTCTCCCATTCACGTGTAGCTAACCTGATAAAAGAATACCCAAATCTGCGAGTTATTATCAAAGATTTACCGATTTTAGGATCAGATTCAGTAGCGGCACATTCTGTTTCTTATGCTTTTAGAAAAGAATTTCCAGAGAAGTATTCTCAATTTTATGAAGCACTTTTAACTAATCAAGATCGTGCAAATGAAACTAACGCCATAAAGATAGCAGTTTCGTTAGGAGCAGATGAAAAAAAATTGAAAAATGCAATAGCAGATCCAAGCTTACAAAATTTCTTTGAAGAAAACAAAAAAATCGCTTCTGCACTAAATATCACTGGAATTCCTTTTTATATTGTTGGCAATAAAATACTCATTGGAGCTGTAAGCGAAGATATCTTAAAAGAAGCAATAAGAAATATACAATGAATAACTTTTTTCCCATTGGCTTCATGAAGCATACTGTAAATTAAATTATTTTGTTCTTTCTCTTTTTTGTTAACAAGCTTATAAGTGCACTTTTCCTAGCAAATACTGATTTTAAATTACAACATATAACGGATTATAAACACAAAGAATAAAGGAAAATCAGTTTTAGTAAAAATCTTTTAAAGATCATAAGCAGTCTCAAAATACTCGATTTACAAAAGACGATCTTTATTGATCAAGGAGTTTAAAATAAAATGGCAACAAAAAAGATGGATGCAACAAATAACACCGTAATCGACACGAAAATTATCCGCGACCTTGCTGATATTTTAAATGATACGAATTTAACTGATATCGAACTTGAACAGAATGGACTGCGTATTTGTGTGTCACGCCAAAGTATCTCAACCATTCCAGAACAAACAATCCGTACTCCTATTGCCCCTCCTACGGCAATTTCTCTTCCCAACATAACAACTGAATCTCTTCCAAAGGAGGATAAATCAAAAAACACAGTGACATCTCCAATGGTTGGAACAGCATATCTTGCACCTTCACCAGGAGCGAAACCTTTTATTGAAATAGGACAGAATGTTTCTGAAGGACAAACATTGCTTATTATTGAAGCAATGAAAACAATGAATCAAATTTTGTCACCGCGATCAGGCCGAGTTACTGCCGTTTTTGTCAAAGATAGTCAGCCAGTTGAGTTTGGTGAACCACTCGTTGTGGTTGAGTAAAGCGAGGAATACACATGATTAAAAAAATCCTCATTGCTAATCGAGGAGAAATTGCTCTTCGCATTTTACGAGCTTGTAAAGAACTTGGAATAAAAACTGTTGCTGTTCACTCGACCGCTGATGCTGATGCAATGCATGTTCGTCTTGCCGATGAAAGTGTCTGTATTGGCCTTCCTTCAATCCGTGATTCTTATTTAAACATTCAACAAATTATTGCCGCTTGCGAAATAACAGGAGCCGATGCTATTCATCCAGGCTACGGTTTTCTTTCCGAGAATGCAAAATTTGCAGATGTTCTAGAAGCTCATAACATTACATTTATCGGCCCAACGGCCGCCCACATACGAGCAATGGGTGATAAAATAGAAGCAAAAAAAACTGTTAAAAAACTTGGAATTCCTACAGTTCCTGGTTCAGATGGAGCTATTACTGATGAAACGGAAGCATTGCGCATTGCCTGTGAGATTGGTTATCCAGTTATTATAAAAGCTTCCGCCGGTGGTGGTGGACGCGGTATGAAAGTTGTACATTCTGAGAAAGAATTTTCTATTGCTCTTAAAACAACACGCTCAGAAGCTGAAGCAGCTTTTGGTAATGATGCAGTTTATATTGAAAAATATTTAGAAAAACCGCGTCATATCGAAATTCAAGTTATGGGTGATGGAGCAGGAAATGCTATCCATTTAGGAGAACGTGATTGTTCACTTCAACGAAGACATCAAAAAATATGGGAAGAAGCTCATTCACCTGCACTTAATGAAAATGAACGAAAAAAAATTGGTGATATCGTCGCAAAAGCTTGTGCAGAACTCAGCTATCGCGGAGCAGGTACCATCGAATTTCTTTATGAAAATGGTGAATTTTACTTCATTGAAATGAACACACGCTTGCAAGTTGAACATCCTATAACTGAAGCAATTACAGGAATAGATCTAGTTCATGAACAAATTCAAATTGCTTCTGGACAAGGACTTTCGGTTGCACAAGAAGACGTATGCTTTTTTGGTCATGCGATTGAATGCCGTATCAACGCAGAAGATCCCATCAACTTTGCACCCTCACCCGGAACAATTACTCATTTTCATACACCTGGGGGGTTAGGAATTCGAGTGGATTCAGGAGCTTATTCAGGTTATCGCATCCCCTCCTACTACGACAGCTTAATTGGGAAGCTAATTGTTCATGGACGTACACGCCTAGAATGCACAATGCGTCTGCGACGTGCATTGGACGAATTTGTCGTTGATGGAATTAAAACGACATTGCCTTTATTTCGCAATCTCATTGATAACAAAGACATTGCTAACGGTAATTACAATATACACTGGTTAGAAAGATATCTCGCTGATCAATCCTCTTCTTCGGATTCGTAAATGTTTTATAAACGATAACATGATAAAAAAATAATTATTCTATAATTTATTTATAGTTTTTTAGAAATATGTATCAGAATTAATAATTTTTTATTTTTATTTTTGTCAGTTTATGCTACTTCCGGTGTGGTTGTGCCCTTATAGCTCAGTTGGTAGAGCACCTGATTTGTAATCAGGGGGTCGGGAGTTCGAGTCTCTCTGGGGGCACCATTTTTATCTTTAAAAGTGAAACAATAAATCATATCCTTATAGAAGGATAATCTAAAAATAATAACGTAATCCACCAGAAAAATGAACTCCAGAAAAACCACCTTTTGTGAGACTACTTTGGTATAAAAAATCGCCTTGAAATACAATTTTTTGAGATAATTTAGAATGGATGCCAATACCAGCTTCTAAAGAAGATCCAAAGGATCCTAACTGAAAAGTATCTTTTAAATACACAACTCTCTTTTTCCCAAAATCACCTGCAAAATAGATTTTACCATAAAGAGAGACAACGCGATCTCTTTCAGATTCTACAAAATTCTTTGTTAAACGTCCACCAACTCTCATCACCCATTGACTAGGATTCCCAACTTCGATATCAAAATTACCGATATCACGTGCCTTATTAAATTTTAGCTGTTGATAAATAACTTGAATTTGTGGATCAAAAATAAAATCTGAAGATCCTATTATAGATGCTTTACCAGAAGACAATGAAATATTAAGAACATCTCCTTTTAATGTTGCTGTTTTACCTCGTGCAAGGGTGAAAACATCACCTTGAAACAAGCCATAGGATAAAGAATTTTCCATATAAAAACCATTATCATATTGCACGCTACCGTACGTTGTGAGCAACCATTTATCAAATGTACTTTTTTGACTTTGTTTAACGTCTTTTGGACGGAGAAAGAGTCTTCCATAAGTCCCCGCAACCCCAAAAGATGTAGTATTGGATGTATTTTCAATCGTTCTCAATAAAAGGTCTGTCGTTATGGCATTATAATCAATGTCTCCCCCATAGCCATACTCACGTGCAGATAGGCTTGAATTATAATGGCTTCTACTACTATAACTATGAACAGAAAATGAAGAATTTTTATTTATTTTCAATAAGTTACTAAAATTACTTCGTGTAAACTTAATCTGCTTATTCCAATTTCGTATATCAACTAAACCAGCATGAAACAAAAAATTTGGTAAAAGAAGATAGGTTGGAACTTGCGGAACAACCTCTCTTACTCTTGGTTTTAAGTAAGAAATGATCTTGGAATCAGGAATAGTAAACCAACCCTTATCAGGCTGAATGTATCTACTCTCAAGACGAAAATCCCAGAACTCCCCACTACCTTCAATTAATTTTTTGGAAGCATGTGCATTCCCAAAAGAAGAATTTGGACCATACGCACGAAGATAATATTGATAAGGAAAACCCTCTAGCGCTATATAACCACCACTTAATAGAAAAGAGTCTTCCTGTGCTTTTCCCAAAACTTGAATGATCGAAACATCTTGAGATTTTTTTTTATCTCCAGACTCTTTTTGATTTCCCATCATAATTTGCACATGAACTGTGCTTTTTCCAAAAACATCTCCGTGAATCAACAACCTATCAGTCTTTTGGTCATCAAAAGATCCATCACTGTTAACATACGTATTAAAATGAAGATGTGCATCACCTTGCGCACTATAAACTTTTCCTGATCCGTTCCCAATGCGAAGTATCTGATATATTGGAGATGTTGGAGTTTCGAAGGCAATAGAACTATCAGTAAGTTTTACAAATGAAATAGAAGAAGTTATATGATTTTTGTCTTGCGCATCCCTCTCTTTCTTCTTTGTTAGAAGCCACTTTGAATTTCCAGTAAAATAAAGTTCAACAATGGAATCATCAGAAACACGTGCCCCTCCTGTAAGTGAAGAGGAATCAATTAAAAACGCCATAGAAGACCTATTTTCAATCTTTAATAATAAATCACCAGAGATATTTGTACCATTTAACGCAGCAATGTAGCCATTGCTTCTACTGCTACGAATGGCCGTTCCTGCCAACACTTCAAAATTGACTCCTTTAAAAAAAACAACGCCTGATCTACGATCATCCTCTCCATTATCCATATCCAAACACATGCCACACGTATTTCCAATTACCTTAATGATCGAATCTTCAATACTAACCCGAGAAACTAAAATGTTTTTTCCTGAATCAACTCTTAGTTGTTGTGCATTAGCATCTGATCCAATCCTCAAAGCCTGAACATCGGTAGAAAGAATCTTAATATCTTTCAAATCAATAGAAGAAGACTGATTTATATTTAAAGCTGCATGAGAATTTTTTTCTTCACCAAACGCTTTTTTATTTTTTGCAGCAATAGTAACTCCCTTTAAAGTTATACTACCCATTGAGGAAACATAAAGTGCATCAGCATTTACCACATCAACTAATCCACCAGTCATCTTAATATTCGCACTACTATTACTAAAAAGAGCTACTCCTCTATTATTTTTTTGACCTTCCACATTAATTTTTGCGTCTTTTAAAATAACAGATGATCCTTGATTTTCAGCATAAACACCTAGCTTTGAAGCTCCAATTGATCCACCGTTTACCTCAATTATTCCATCATCGGCCACCAAACCTATTGGCACATTCTCAAAAATTGAATCCTTTAGGATTATTTTTCCCATTTTTGATGCCAATACACCATAAGTACCTTTAATTTGCATATTCATCGCTTGTATAGCTGTACCAGCCCCCTGCGCTATTATGACATGAGGTAACGTAAAAAAATCGTCTTCTTCTCCCCTTTCCTTTTTAGAAAATTCTGTAAAACTATACACTCCATTGCTAATTATATGATTTTTACCATCATTGCATCTATAAGGTAGCGTCCTTCTTTCACACAAAAATGGTACTTTTTGATCAGGATATGCTTTAACATTTATGTTTGATAAAAAATAAAAAACAACTGTCGCTGTAAAAACACACGAACACAAACACTTTCTATATATCCTGACAATCATTTCTTTTAAACTTTCTTTCTTACAAAAATGAAAAATACAGATAAAAATAAGTATTTATTCATATTGTATATTTTATAGTAAAAATAATTCGTTTTGAATTTTATTCAAACCAATGAAAAAACTTTTAAAATCTACCAGAAATACACATTTGATATCCTTATTTTAGCAGAATAAACTCACAAAAAACAGAAATTCAGCTAAACATAGAAAATAACCCTTAATACAGCTAATACAGCCCCAAAAATTACACAACGAAACAGAATAGACAGGAAAAATTCCACACTCCTATACAATTTGTTTATTTTATTTAAATGTGGTGATCCCGACAGGATTCGAACCTGTGACCCACGGCTTAGAAGGCCGTTGCTCTATCCAGCTGAGCTACGGGACCCAATGATCATTTTCTCTCAACTTCCAATAATACCCTATTAATGTGTCCAAGGTTGACACCTATCACTACGAAAATTATCAGAATAAGAAATAATCCGTCTAACTGGTTTATGCGACTTTTCAACGCGGTAGGGAATAGCATTTTTTAAAGCAAAAGCAATCGCCTCTTCCTTCATATTAAATCGAATCTTTATTTGATTGTTCATATCGAATGTCGCTGTATGTCCCATAAGAGGCTCAAGCATCTTTGCATTAACCGGCTCATACCGCAAAAACCAAGATTCTGTACGATTTCTGCCCGACTGCATAGCCGTTTTCGCAGGGCTGTAAATACGAGCAATCATGATTCTTTCTCCCTTTACAAAATCACCAAAAACGTTTCAATGATGATTTTTTACACGTACCCAATCCGATTACTTTCTAAAACATCCTCTAGAAACATGGTCGGAGCGATAGGATTTGAACCTACGACCCCCTGATCCCAAATCAGGTGCGCTACCAAACTGCGCTACGCTCCGCCACTTATGCTTATCTAACGCACATTCCCTAGAATTTTCATGATAGAAGTGCAAGAGAAAAACACACTTTTATTTTTTTTTTTTCTAAACCATGTATTTATTAATAGAAATTATAAAAACAATCCACAATTACCATCGCTCTTAAAAAAATTAATTAGCAGGTATAATATTTCACCTCACCGACCCAGAGATTATAGTGCAGCACCCTGCATTAAAAATTTTATACCCCCCTATCCCCCCAAAAAAACATTTACTAAACTTGCATATTGAGAACTTCACCAACTACAGCACGAGTTATTTTTCTTTTTCTTTGTAATGCTAATCGATCAATAGAATCAATAACACGCCTCAACGAAAACAAAGAGCGTTCACAACGACTCACAAGATAATGAATAACATCTGAATGGACAATAATCTGCTTATCAGAAAAAAGTTTAAAAGCTATTGCTGTCAATAACGCATCATCAGGCTGATCAATCGCAACTAACATAACAGAATTAAGACGGCTTTTTAAATCACTTAATTTTAGCTTCCACATGGAAGGAAACGTACGTGCAGTCATCAATAAAGTAGCCTTACTTGCATAAAGATTTGCTTGTTTTATACTATTGATAAAATGAAAAAGCTCTGTCTCATTTATTTCATCGGAGTCAATATCCTCAATCAAAAATGCTCTTCCTAAAGAAGAAGCAACGACAGCCGTATCAATTTTATCACGATGAACAACTAAAGCATTAGCTTTTTGCGCCCATACATTAGAAAAATGTGTTTTCCCAGATCCTCTTTTTCCAACCAAAACTGCAACAGGCAATCTCCAATTTGGCCAGCGATCAATAAGTTGAAAAGCCATACGATTACTGTTCGTCACCACTAAATCATCAAATTGAAAAACAGGCTTATGAAAAAAATTTAAAGGCAACTGAATTTCTGGCTTATTCATTTTAGTATCTCCAAATTTTGACTTTGCGAATACATCTGAGAACTAAGATAAGTATGAAGAGCAAAGCGAACCAAAACACCAACAACTGCCGCTGCAGGAACTGCAACTACCATACCAGTAAAGCCAAATAACGAAGAAAAAGCAAAAAGTGCAAACATCAACCAAACTGGATGAAGTCCAACTGACGAACCAACAAGTTTTGGCTGAAGAATATAGCCTTCGATAAATTGGCCAACTAAAAAAATAGTCATGATAACAACTATCCACTCCCAATTTGCAGGATAAAACTGAACCCACGCAACACCAACAGATAATACAAAACCAATCATTGTACCAATATAAGGGATAAAGCTGATAAGACCAATAAACAAACCAATTAAAAGACCAAAATTAAGTCCCGTAACTGTAAGACAAACAGCATAGTATCCACCCAATATTAAGCAAACAGTTCCCTGTCCACGAACAAAACCAGCAACAGCTCTATCCATTTCATGAAAAATACTACGAACGGTTTCGAGATGATCGCGTGGTATCCACGAATCAACCGCTTCAACAATACGTGGCCAATCTAGTAACATATAAAACGCAACCACAGGTGCTACAACAAATAGACTTATAATGTTAACTATAGATTTTCCAGATTTTAACAACGAATTTAAAAGAGATGTAATAAAATCAGAGCTTTGTCCTAAAATTCCCTTAATATTATTCTGCAATTCACTTGGATCACTTCCAAAATAACGTTTTACCCAACCAAAATCATGCTCAGAGAAAAAAGCTTGAATACGACCGACATAAACTGGTAACCCATTACTCATAAACTGCTGTATTTGCCAACTAATAATAGGAATCAAAATCACTAGCGCAGCAACGAAAACAACGACGATAAATAAAGTAATCAAAATAGTACCAAAAACACGACGAATACCTATCTTTTCAAGTAATTGGACAATTGGATTAAGAAAATAAGCCAGCACTATCCCCACTACAAAAGGAAGTAAAATTGATCCAAAAACAAACATGAAAAGTATGAAAAGAATCGATGTACAGATCCAGAAAAAAATTTGTTTTTTCATATTATTCGGTAATGGCACTTGAGCATATGCAGGAACATGAGCCATATAACGGCCATGTTCTTTGTATCTATTGGCTCTTTTTTTCAATCTTGAAGCAGAATCATCGTGATTTTCTGGTATCTTGCTCATAAATATTTCCCCAAAAAATCTTGTAGAAGATTATAAGATTTTTCAACACAGATCAAACAAAGCTACTTAATTCTTAGCAAAATTACTTATTTCTTAAATACTAAATATCAATACCTCTTGCAGAGATAAGTCTATCATGGCATTGCATGATATCAAAATCTGATTTTCCATAAGGGAACCTCGAATGAGCAACCATCTAATCAAAAATAAATCTGACAGTGGTTTTACTTATGCAAATGCCGGTGTAAATATAGATACAGGTAATGCTATGGTAGAAAAAATTAAACCATACATACGTTTGACAAAACGAGCTGGAGCGGATGCAGAAATTGGTGGATTTGGTGGTCTATTTGATTTAAAATCGGCAGGGTTTATAGATCCTGTCCTTGTAGCCGCTAATGATGGAGTTGGGACAAAGTTAAAAATTGCCATTGAAACAGGTATTCATGATACAGTTGGTATCGATCTCGTAGCTATGTGCGTTAATGACTTACTTGTTCAAGGTGCTGAACCTCTCTTTTTCCTCGATTATTTTGCAACTGGAAAGCTTAACCTTGAACAGGGCACTGCAATCATCTCAGGGATTGCAGCTGGATGCCAACAAGCAGGAGCAGCTCTTATCGGAGGGGAAACTGCTGAAATGCCTGATATGTACTCAAAAGGAGATTACGACCTTGCGGGATTTGCCGTAGGAGCAGTAGAACGTAACGCACTATTGCCTGCAAAAAATCTTATAGAAGGTGACATTATTTTAGGTATTAACTCATCTGGAATTCATTCTAATGGCTTTTCTCTTATTAGAAAAATCATTCAGCAAAGAGGCTTTAAATGGGAGGATCCAGCTCCTTTCAATCCAGATACCAGCCTTGGTTTAGCATTTCTTACACCAACCCGCATTTATGTAAAATCTCTTCTTCCAATTATCCGAAATTGTGAAGGAATCAAAGCTCTTGCTCATATTACAGGTGGAGGATTTTTAGAAAATATTCCACGTGTATTGCCGTTATCCCTTTGCGCAGAAATTAATCTTTCCACTATTAATGTTCCAAAGATCTTTTCATGGATTGCTGGACAAGGAAAAATAGAAAAAAAAGAGATGCTACGAACATTTAATTGCGGTATTGGCATGGTTATTATGGTTGCGCAACATGCAGCTCAAAAAATTATGCAACAACTTGAAAAACAAGGAGAAACAGTTACTTTACTCGGTGTTTTAACAAAACGCCAAAATAATGGAATCATCCTCAAAGGTAGACTTCATTTATGAAAAAACAAATTGTCATTTTCATTTCTGGCAATGGATCTAATATGGTTGCTCTAGCTAGAGCAAGCAAACAAGATAAATATCCTGCTAAGATCATTGCCATTATTTCCGATAATCCCCACGCTACCGGCATTGAAAAAGCACGTAATAATAATTTACCTGTTCACATTATTGATAAAAAAAAATATCCAACAAAAGAAGCACACGAAGAAGCTATATTAACGATTTTGGCTCAGTATAAGCCAGATCTTATCTGCTTTGCTGGTTATATGCGTCTTATTTCAGCACGTTTTATAAAATTTTACGAAGGAAGAATTTTAAACATTCATCCATCTCTTTTACCTTCATTTAAAGGTTTAAAAGCCCATGAAAGAGTTTTACAAGCAGGTGTCAAAATTACTGGATGCACTGTCCACATCGTAACAGAAGACATGGATTCAGGGAAAATTATTGCTCAAGCTGCAGTTCCAGTATGCCCAGATGATACCGTTGAGAGCTTGTCTCAACGGGTTCTTAAAGCAGAACATAAACTATATCCAAAAGCCTTGAAAGCTTTCATTGAGGGAAACGATAAAACAACAGATCCCCAACAACAACTTTTATCCCTTTGAAGATGTAAATTACACAAAAGATCTAAGAAGATACAATTTTTTATTTTACTCTCCGAGTGTTTTCTTGACTTCTAAAGCCAATTGTTTTAGTGTAAATGGTTTAGATAGAAAACTAAATGCAGCATCTTGTGGAAGATTTTTGGTAAAAGCATCTTTTGTATACCCAGAAACAAAAATAAATTTTACATCTGGATAAATTTTACGTACCTCCTTAAGCAAAGTTGGCCCATCCATTTCTGGCATAACTACGTCAGAAACGATAATATCGACGGTTCCTTTATTTTTTTCAAGAACAGCAAGCGCTTCAATTCCACTAGCAGCCTCCAAAACAGTGTATCCTCTCATTTGAAGCGCTCTTACTCCACCCATTCTAACAGCATCTTCATCTTCAACGAGTAAAATAGTTGCAGACCCTGTTAAATCTGTATTTTTTTCCTGATTTTCTACTTTTTTAATCTTCCGCAAAAGTCCATTACCAGTATCATGGACATAACGAGGAAGAAAAATATGAAACACAGTTCCTTCCCCCTCTTTACTCTCACAGTAAATATAACCACCTGTTTGTTTTATAATTCCATAGACCATTGATAAACCGAGGCCTGTTCCTTTTCCAACTTCCTTTGTTGTAAAAAATGGTTCAAATATTTTTTCTTGCACAGCATCTGATATACCAGTTCCCGTATCTGAAATAGTTAACTGCACATACTCACCTATCGCAAAACCAACATTATCAAATTCAGCACTTTGCTGTTTTGTAATATTATTCGTTGCAATCGTAATAACCCCCCCATCAGGCATAGCATCACGCGCATTAATGACCAAATTCATAATAACACGTTGAAAAGAGGATTGATCAATTTCAACGCTCCACAAATCTCTCCCATGAATAATGTTTAACCGAATATTATTGCCTAAAAGTGGTAAAATGAGATTGCGAATATCTGATAACAATTCTGTAAAATCAACTTTTTCAGGACGAAGCATTTGTTTTCTAGAAAAAGCCAATAATTGTTGTACAAGCGCAGCAGCACGATTAGCATTATTTTTGATATTGATAATATCAGCATACGCTGGATCAGAACTGCGATGCGTATTTAAAAGAAGATCACAGGACATCAAAATTGCCGTCAAAACATTATTAAAATCATGGGCAATGCCACCGGCTAATTGCCCAATAGCCTGCATTTTTTGATTTTGTGTTACTTTATCTTCAAGCGTTTTTTGCTCTGTTATCTCTATGATAGAAATAATTACCAAATCTTGTAATTCATCAATGTGATATGACATCAAAGGCATAATATGGAGCCGAAAATAACGCTCCTTATTATGTTCTAAGAACGTTTCTATCGAAACTGACGAATTTTTATTGATTTTAATTTTTTGAAGTGCACGCTTTAGCTGCGCACCATCGCGATATGATATAAGATCATAAAAATTAACATCTTTATCCGTACATCCCATTAATGCTGAACAAGCAGCATTGATATAAACCGACTGTCCCTGCTGATTTATCGCTGCTATCGCAAAGGGACAAACATCGAAGTACTCCCGCAACACTTTTGGTAATGATTGAAAATCCCCTTTTTTATTTCGTATATTCTGTGGCACTAGCACCATACGATAAATAACTTCATTCTCCAAAAAGGAAGAGCACATAAAACAATTCAATATTTTCTGATTATCTGTCCCTAAATCCAAATATAATGAAAACGTATAAGGAGTCGAACAACCTGAACGCTGATATTTGTTATTTTGCAAACAGATATTATGCCATGAATCATTGATTTCAACACAACTAAATAACTTATCGAAATTATACTGACCAACAGCAAAATGAACCAAATCTATTGAGAACCATTTAGCAAAAACTGCATTCGCGTAGAGAATTGTACCTTGTGTATCAATAGATAAAAAACCAACTGGAGAATGATTTAGGTGATTAATCACTTCCTGAAAGTTCGAAAAAAAATTTTCACGATGTTCCTGTATGCGTGAAATATCAGTAATACGCCAAAATAAAAATCTTCTTTTTTTCTTTATCACCGGTTGAACAGAGATATTGTAGCACACAGGATTTTTTTGTGTAGAATTTATAAAAATTGGTTCATCCAACTTTAATTCTTCTTGAACTGTTGAATCATTATTCACAGCAATTTTTAAGCGATAAGAAAGAGAGCCAGCACCCGGAAGATCAGCAATAACGGCGTAACAAGAAGACTCAGGACTGTAAGTAGAAATTTTTCGATAATTTTCATTAGAATAATAAACAAAACCCGATAAATCTGAGAGTGCAACTGCATCATCGGTGTTATTGAAGATACTAAGATCAAAACAATCGTCCAACTTTATTGCGCTATACCTTAAAATTCCAATCCATACCAAAACGAATAAAGAAGCACCTATAACCATCAAAGCAAAAAAAGATACCAACATATCCTTTTGTAAATAACTCTTCGGATAAAAAAAAACCACCGTACCAATAACGAGTAAAAAAACTGTTGTCAAAATCAAACAAAAAACCACAACCCTCCAATCTACTGAAGTCAATGATACTTTTTTAATATTCTCAAAACCTTTATCCATCTTTATTTGCCTTGATTGGGGTACTTTTTTATGCTGAAAATTACTTCCGTAATTGCTATTAGAAAGCATATACCATATCGTTTACCGAACACTGGCTACTCAATGTGAAAACACCTTATACTGTATTATGTTAAGTGATTTTTTTAATATGTTTACAAGTTTATATAAATGAAAAATAATATTTCCGTTACAAAATTGGAGAAATAACATGCACGACTGGTTATCAAATAAAATAGATACATTTCCAGATGACTTGGCTTTTAATTTTATACTTTTCATAATAGTCATTGCAGCTATCACTGTAATTATAATGTTTTTACGTCATTTAAATAAGGAAAGAATCAACAAAAATAAAAGGAAGCCTCTTCCACGATTAACGATATGCGATACAATCGCAATCGATCGCACCCATCGCCTTATTCTAATACGCTGTGATAACACAGAACACTTAATTCTTATTGGAGGCTCAACAGATATTGTCATAGAATCTAATATCATTGGAACTCACATCACATCCCAAGGTGCCTATAAGCAAAAGAGAGAAAAACAACCAACAACAGCAACAAGCCTACCCTCTGACCTTACAGAAAAAATATCTTTTCCTGTAAATGAAACAGGACGTATGCAAAATAGTACTTCTAACCTTTTTATGGGTCATCAAAATTTAGAAGATTCAGCAATAACTGCAGAAATTGAAGGACGACAAGAGCCCTCATTATTTATACCTACTCAAAACAAATAAAGAAATCAAACTTATAGATCATATATTTTTTATTGCTTATCGATACAGTCAGTTTTAATCGTCACGGTAGACTCTTTCACGCCGTTCGTGACGCTCTTGTGCTTCCAACGACAACACCGCAATTGGTCGAGCCTCAAGGCGTTTTATACCAATAGGCTCACCAGTTTCTTCACAAAATCCATAAGTACCATTATCAATACGCTCTAAAGCAGCGTCTATCTTTGAAATGAGCTTCCTTTGGCGATCGCGAGCACGTAACTCGATTGTTCTATCAGTTTCGCAAGACGCCCTATCAGTCAAATCGGGTTGACCAACACTCTCTTCCTGCAAATTTTCCAAAGTTTCGCGAGATTCTCTCAGTATATCGTTTTTCCAAGAAATCAGCTTAGCACGAAAATACGCCTTTTGCTGCTCGTTCATAAAAGGTTCATCTTCACTGGGACTATATTGACAACCAACCTTTTCTTTCATGCCATAAGACCTCCATATATGGTATGCGCGGTCTATATATTGTGTAATACCGATCAACACAAGTGCAAAACCTCTTTCTATAACAATATACAAAAATGTGCAAAGTCACTGTTTAAGTTTTCAACCATTTTTTTGCATAATACGTCACCATCTCATGATAATTTTTGACAAAAATTTGCACAAATATCCCATTCAGCAGCATCTGAAAACTTGTATTCAAAAGGGGAACTGCGATAAAGAGACCCATTAATAAATCAAAAAGTATTTGAAAAAATCGTCAATAAAAAACTTTAACGCACCTTTTTTGAACACCATTTAGTATTCATAATACATACAGAATCTATAAAACGAATTCATACTATCCTAATATTTTAGAAGATACCTTTGATCTTGAAGAAGAAATAACAATATGTTGGAATTCAAAGTATTAAACATGCTTTACATATCGCATCTATCCTTTTACTCATATAAGTGAAATTTCAAGAAATATTTCAATAAACACTGATAACACATTCTTATTTACATCATAACACAAATAATATTTTAACATACAGAACTACATGCTAAAGCAGAGCCAATCAGGGAGATTTTAATGCTTCGTCCTTATCTTATTTCGCCTTCACTCTTAGCTTCTGATTTTTCAAAACTTGGACAAGAAGTGTTAGATGTTGTTGATGCTGGAGCAGACTGGATCCATTTTGACATCATGGATGGACATTTCGTGCCTAATATCACTTTTGGACCAGATGTTATCAAAGCACTGCGCTCATTAACAAAAGCAACATTTGACGTTCACCTAATGATCACGCCAGTAGATCCTTATCTTGAAGCCTTCGCAAAAGCCGGTTCTGATATTATAACAATTCATGCAGAAGCAACTCTTCATCTTCATCGTTCAATACAAATAATTAAAGCAATGGGTAAAAAAGTAGGAATTGCAATCAATCCAAGTACACCAGAAGATGTTCTGAGTTACTTGCTTGACCAATTAGATCTTATCCTAATTATGACAGTCAACCCAGGCTTTGGAGGTCAAAGTTTTATTCCGAGAATGGAAGACAAAATTAAACGTATTAAAAGAATGATCGCTAATCGGCCTATTGATCTTGAAGTCGATGGAGGTATCACTGTTGATACCATTGGAGTAGCTGCAAAATCTGGTGCCAATGTGTTTGTTTCAGGCTCCGCAATTTATAAAAATGGAAACAAAGAGATTTATAAAACACGTATTAATGCACTACGTCAAACCGCAATAGCTTCACAATAAGGAAAAAATTATGATAACACGTTACTCTCGTCCTGAAATGGTAGCGATTTGGTCACAAGAAACAAAATACCGCATTTGGTTTGAAATTGAAGCTCATGCCTGTGACGCACTAGCTAAATTAGGTATCATTCCTAAAGAAGCATCGAGAATTATCTGGGAAAAAGGAACTAAAGCAAAATTTGATATAAATCGCATTAATGAAATTGAATCGATTACAAAACACGATGTTATCGCATTTTTAACACACTTAGCCGAATTTATTGGTCCAGAAGCTCGTTTTGTTCACCAAGGCATGACATCATCAGATATCATCGATACAACGCTTAATGTTCAGCTAATGCGTGCCAGCAATATTCTTCTCAAAGATATAGACAGACTACTTGAAGCATTGAAAAAGCGTGCTTTTGAACATAAAAATACCATCACTATTGGACGTAGTCATGGAATTCATGCTGAACCAACAACTTTTGGTGTTAAATTTGCTTTCGCATATGCTGAATTTTCACGCTGTCGCAAACGTCTTCTCACCGCACGTGAAGAGATTTCTACTTGTGCAATATCGGGAGCTGTAGGAACTTTCGCTAATATTGATCCATACGTTGAAGAGCACGTGGCGAAAGCATTAGGCATGCGTATTGAACCGATTTCTACCCAAGTTATACCGCGCGACAGACACGCTATGTTTTTCGCAACACTTGGTGTCGTTGCTTCATCTATTGAAAGATTGGCTGTAGAAATACGTCATCTGCAACGAACGGAACTTCTTGAAGTAGAAGAGTATTTTTCACCTGGACAAAAGGGGTCTTCCGCCATGCCGCATAAGCGTAATCCAATTTTAACAGAAAATTTAACTGGATTGGCACGAATGATACGCGCATTTACAATACCTGCCATGGAAAATGTAGCACTTTGGCACGAACGTGATATTTCTCATTCATCCGTTGAGCGTTATATTGGCCCTGACGCTACCATTACCCTTGATTTTGCTCTTGATAGACTAACATCGGTAATTGAAAACTTAATTATTTATCCAGAGAATATGCAAAAAAACCTTGATAAATTTCGTGGTCTTGTTCATTCTCAACGGGTTCTTTTGGCGCTTACACAAGCTGGAATGAGCCGTGAAAATTCTTACAGAATTGTTCAACGAAATGCCATGAAAGTTTGGGAACAAGGGAAAAACTTTTTAGAGGAATTGCTCAATGACAAAGACGTTACAAAAGTTTTAAATGAATCAGAACTCCGTAAAAAATTTGACCTTTCCTATCATACAAAACATGTCAACACAATTTTTGAACGTGTCTTTGGATCAGAAGAAAAACTGCATGCTGAAAAATAAATATATTTCATTTTCTCTATAAGATACAATACGTTATAATGAAGAAAACAATTTATGAAAGCAAATCAACTCGATATTCTCATTGTACCTGGTTATAAAGGATCTGGTTCCGAACATTGGCAAACTCGCTGGGAACAAAAGTTATCCACAGCTCGCCGTGTAAAACAAGATGATTGGTCAAAGCCTGTTTGTGAAGACTGGGTCAATAAAGTTGAAATCGCCATTGCGCAAGCTCAAAGACCCGTTGCTATTATTGCCCACTCTTTAGGGGTTCCTACATCTCTCCATGCAAGCATACAGAATACAAAAAAAGTATGTTGTGCTTTTTTAGTTGCACCTCCAGATATAACCAATAAAAAAATACGTCAAAAACACTTGGAGACATTTGGTCCATACAATCGCAAAAAATTGCTTTTTCCTTCTGTGGTCATAGCAAGCAGAAATGATGAATTTTGCTCATTTTCAGTAGCAAAAAATCTTGCACATGATTGGGGATCTTTTTTCGTGGACGCTGGACAATCTGGTCACATCAATATAGAATCCGGTCATGGTCCTTGGCCTGAAGGGTTGATGGTGCTTTCTCACTTCTTGGCAAAAATTTGACCTAATTTTAAGACAATTTCCTCGTTTTTCCTATGTAGTCTTGTTTTTTCAAAAAATAGAGACAATAAAATTGCAAGAATTACTACAGCAATCATTGAGAATTTTTGTTAACTAGGATAGTATCACTTATTAATAATTACTTTAAGACTTCTCAAACAAGTAGAGAATAAAAATGAATCGTCGCCACCGTATATATGAAGGCAAGGCAAAAATTTTATATGAAGGCCCAGAACCAGGAACCTATATCCAATTTTTTAAAGATGATGCAACTGCCTTTAATGCAAAAAAGCATGAAGTTATCGATGGAAAGGGAGTTTTAAATAACCGTATTTCGGAACATATTTTTAGTCATCTTGGCCGTTTAGGTATTCCAACACATTTTATCAAGCGTATAAATATGCGCGAACAACTTATTAAAGCAGTCGAGATCATTCCCTTGGAAATTGTTGTTCGTAACGTTGCTGCTGGTTCTCTTGCTAAACGTTTAGGATTAGAAGAGGGGACTTCCCTTTCACAATCTATCATTGAATTTTATTACAAAAATGATTCCCTCAATGATCCGATAGTGACTGAAGAACATATTACTGCTTTTGGATGGGCTGTTCCACAAGAATTAGAGGATATTATGCAGCTTTCAATTCGCATTAATGATTTTCTCTCTGGGCTTTTTACAGGCGTTAATATTCAATTAATTGATTTTAAAATAGAGTTTGGCCGTTTGTGGGAAGGAGAGACAATGCGTATCGTTCTTGCTGATGAAATTTCCCCTGATTCTGCTCGTTTGTGGGATATGCAAACAAAAGAAAAATTGGATAAAGATCGTTTTCGTCGTGATATGGGAGGGCTTATCAATGCCTACAAAGAAGTTGCAAAACGCCTTGGTCTCATAAATGAAAAAGAGCCCCTGCGACCAAGCGGCCCAGTTTTAGTAAAATGAAGATGACGTAATATATCATCCTTTTCAGTATGGAGATCCTTCATAAAAGAAAGGATATCTCTTAGCGACAGGAAATAAGAATGAAAGCACGCATTACTATTACCTTAAAAAAAAGCGTCCTTGATCCTCAAGGAAAAGCCATTGTTACTGCTTTGAACAGCTTATCTTTTAGTGAAGTTCAATCGATTCGCCAAGGAAAAGTCTTTGATATTGTACTTGACGACATGCCGACTGAAACTGCAGAAAAAAGACTTAAGCAGATGTGCGAAGAATTACTTGCAAACACTATCGTCGAAACTTATACAATAAAACTTCTTTGAGTGCCTCCTTCTATGAAAACCGCTATCATTCAATTACCTGGATTAAATCGCGATCGAGACATGGTTGCAGCATTACAGCATATAACGGGAGTTGAGCCATTAAAAATTTGGCAAACAAATACAACAATTCCAGATGTAGATGTAATTGTTATTCCTGGTGGGTTTTCTTATGGCGATTACCTGAGGTGTGGTGCTATTGCTGCAAGAACGCCAGTTTTGCAAGCTGTTCGTGAGAAGGCACAAAAAGGTGTCACGGTGATAGGCATATGCAATGGATTTCAAATTTTATTAGAAGCTGGATTATTACCTGGTGCTCTGATGCGCAATGCTTCTTTAAAGTTTGTTTGTCGTAAAGTAAAACTTGAAGTAGTTAATGCAACTACTAGATTTTCAAGATATTATTTTAAAGGGCAAACTATTTGTTGTCCTGTTGCACACCATGATGGAAATTATTTTGCGGATGATGAAACATTAAAGAAAATGGAAAATAATGGACAAATTGTTTTTCGCTATGCAGAAAATACAAATCCTAATGGTTCCGTAAAAAATATTGCTGGTATTATGAATGAAATGGGAAACATCCTTGGTATGATGCCTCATCCTGAAAACTTTATTGAAGCTGCACATGGAGGAACGGATGGTCGTTTGCTTTTTCAAAGTGCTTTAGAATTGACAAATAAATGACCATAATAATGGATACCACTGTGGATTACTGATTTTTTCATCGACTACTAGTATAAAATAGCTCCAAAATATGAAGTGAAACCTCTACTCATGTAGTTATCGATCAACCTGTTCTCAAAAAACAAAATTTCTCATAACCAAAGCAACTAGATTTCAAAAAATAAGCGCTAAATTTTAATTAATTTAATGGAATAAAATACCTATGAATCCTCATGATGATATCACCATAACACCAAAATTAATTGCACAGCACGGTTTAAAAACTGATGAATACCAGCGTATCTTAACTTTAATTGGTAGAGAACCAACATTTACTGAACTTGGTATTTTTTCTGCAATGTGGAACGAGCATTGTTCCTACAAGTCATCTAAAAAATGGCTAAAAACTTTACCAACAAAAGGGCAATATGTCATACAAGGCCCTGGTGAAAATGCTGGTGTTGTTGATATTGGAAATGGTTATTGCGTTGTTTTTAAAATGGAAAGTCATAATCACCCTTCTTATATTGAACCCTATCAAGGTGCCGCAACGGGTGTTGGTGGCATACTGCGAGACATTTTTACGATGGGTGCTCGCCCTGTTGCCGCAATGAACGCACTACGATTTGGAGATCCAAATCATCCGAAAACACGTCATCTTGTTTATGGTGTTGTTTCTGGAATCGGTGGTTACAGCAATTCTTTTGGTGTACCAACTGTTGGTGGAGAAGTTAATTTTGATAAGCGCTATAACGGCAACATTCTTGTTAACGCATTTGCTGCTGGTATTACGAAAATAGACTCTATTTTTTACTCCAAAGCACAAGGAGTAAACCTCCCTGTTGTTTATCTTGGAGCAAAAACAGGACGTGATGGTGTTGGTGGAGCAACAATGGCTTCTTCTGAATTTGATGATTCAATTAATGAAAAACGCCCAACTGTTCAAGTAGGTGATCCTTTTACAGAAAAATGCCTTCTTGAGGCATGTTTGGAATTAATGGAACTTAGAGCCATCGTTTCTATTCAAGATATGGGAGCAGCAGGTCTAACATCTTCCGCAGTTGAAATGGGAGCCAAGGGAAATCTTGGAATAGAGCTAAATCTTGATAAAGTTCCTGTTCGTGAAGAAAACATGACAGCTTACGAAATGATGCTTTCTGAAAGCCAAGAACGTATGCTCATGGTTCTTAAGCCAGAAATGGAACAAAAAGCAGCTAAAATTTTTTATAAGTGGGGACTTCATTTCGCCATTATTGGAAAGACAACAGATGATCTGCGTTTCCGCGTACTACATAAGGGAAAAGAAGTAGTCAACCTTCCTATCAAAGAGCTTGGTAATGAAGCTCCTGTTTATGATCGACCTTGGATAGAGCCGGATAAAAAACCTATACTTAAAGCAGGAGAAATAAAAAAAGTTGAAAATCTTGGAGATGCACTTATTACGTTACTTGGCTCTGCTAATCAAAGCTCACGGCGGTGGGTTTATGAACAGTATGATACGCTTATCCAAGGAAATAGCCTTGTTTGCCCAGGAGGTGATGCAGGAATCATACGCATCAGCAATAACTGCAAGCGTGCACTTGCATTTTCCTCTGATGTAACACCTCGCTACTGCGAAGCCGATCCTTACGAAGGTGGGAAACAAGCTGTGGCAGAATGTTGGCGTAATTTAAGTACAACAGGTGCAACACCACTAGCTGTCACAGATAATCTTAATTTTGGCAATCCTGAAAAACCTGATATAATGGGACAATTGGTGTTTTCCATTAAAGGCATTGGTGAAGCTTGTAAGGTACTCGAGTTTCCAATCGTTTCTGGAAATGTCTCTCTCTACAATGAGACTAACGGGAGAGCAATTCCTCCTACCCCAACAATAGCCGGTGTAGGTATCCTTGATGATTGGTCAAAAATGGTAACAATCGATGGTATGCAAAACAGCGATATTATTGTTTTAGTTGGATCTTGTGGTTCACATCTAGGACAATCAATCTATGCACATAACATTATAAATATTGACACAGGAGCCCCTCCTCCTGTGGATTTACAAATTGAAAAAAAACATGGAAAATTTGTTAGAGAGAGTATCAATCGTAATTTTATACGCGCTGCCCATGACCTTTCCGACGGAGGATTGGCTATCGCTCTTGCAGAAATGGTAATCAAAGCAGGGAAAGGAATAAAAGTAGAATTAAGCAATAAGTCACCACATCATGCTGAACTTTTTGGCGAAGACCAAGGACGCTATCTGTTAGCCATAAAGCCTGATATGCTTGACAGCTTTAAAGAATTTGCGCAAACAAATAAAATCAATGTGATGGAACTTGGTAAAGTTGAAGGTGACGCACTTGATATAAAAGATGTACTAAATTTTTCAATATCAAAATTAACACACACTTATGAGAGTTGGTTTCCAGAATTTATGGAAAAAAATAAATAGTTATCTATTTTCATCAGTCTTATATTTTTCTTATATAAGAGAGTGAACAGATCATAAGGAGAATAACCATGGCTATGAGCGCACATACAATTGAATCTCTTATTCGTGAAAGCATTCCTGACGCAAAAATAACGATTTATGATCTTGCCGGAGATGGTGAACATTACGCAGCAGAAATTACTTCAGAAAGTTTTCGAGGAAAAAATCGTGTTCAGCAACATAAAATGGTTTATAATGCTCTCAAAGGTAATATGGGAAGTTTGCTTCATGCTTTAGCACTTCAAACAAACGTTCCTGAATAATACAAAAAATTTCTTGCATTCATTTTGTTAATGCGATTAGACAAGATATATTCTAAAAAATCTCTAACTGAGGAATAAAAATGACAGATATCCATGATTTTATTGATAACGAAATTAAAACAAATGACGTCATTTTGTTCATGAAGGGAACACCAGAATCTCCGCAATGTGGATTTTCTGGACAAGTTGTCCAAATTCTTAATTATTTGGGATTGAGCTATAAAGGAATTAATATTTTAACTTCTGGTGAATTGCGTCAAGGAATAAAGGATTACTCAAATTGGCCAACTATTCCACAACTTTATGTGAAAGGTGAATTCGTTGGTGGTTGTGATATCGTTAAAGAAATGTTTCAAAACAATGAGCTACAACATCTTTTGAAAGAAAAAAACATTTCTTTTAACCTATCATAGGAAATCCTTTATATGTTTTAACCTCTACGAAGTTATATTTTAAATTTTTGTAACCTGTTATTTAACGAATTTTTTATTTCTCAAATATTTACATGCCACATTCAATAGACAGACAAAAACACATAGATGCAATTAAAAAAAAGATTGGGTATAAAGAGTTTGTCATTATCCTTGCAGCACTTATGACTATTAACTCCATAGCCATTGATATTATGCTGCCAGCTATGCCTGATATTTTAAAAAATCTGCATGTCACAAACGAAAATCATCAGCATTATATTATCTCTTGTTATCTTATAAGTTATGGCGTTTCACAAATATTTTTTGGTCCCATAAGCGATCGCTATGGACGACGTAAACTCATCCTTATTGGTCTTGCTTTTTACTCATTTGCAGCAATTTGTTGTGCGTTTGTATCAAGTTTGCCTACACTGCTCGTTCTGCGCATTTTCCAGGGAGTTGGAGGAGCAGCCATGCGTGTGCTTACGATTTCTGTTATACGCGACATCTATAGCGGTCGCAAAATGGCAGAAGTCATATCTATAGTTATGATGGTTTTCCTCATTGCACCAATGATTGGACCTGCAACGGGACAAATAATTTTGCTATTTGTAAGTTGGAAATTTATTTTTGCATTCATGGCCATTATTGGTTTTTCCTTGACAATTTGGATTTATCTGCGCTTACCAGAAACCCTCCATGTGCAGCGCTCTCTTTCATTTTCTTCAGTTAGACATAACCTTGGATTTGTTGTCACTAATCGTTCTAGTCTTTGCTATACGCTCGCTGCTTCCATTATATTGGGATGCCTATTTATTACAATTAATACATCACAACAAATTTATGAAGAAATATATAATTTAGGGCTTTGGTTTCCTGTTGCTTTTGCAGCAGGTGCTGCATTCGAAATTATGTCATCTTTCTTAAACTCCTTATTTGTTGGACGCATCGGAATGCGACGTATTTCCCACAGCATGCTCCTGTTATTTTGCATTATTTCATGTGTTTGGTTCATCAGCGCCATCTTAACAGATGGTGTTATTCCCTTCTATTTTTACATGCTGCTACAATGCATACTAATGTTTGCATGCGGTAGCATGATGGCAAATTTTAATACGCTCGCTCTTGAACCTCTCGGAGAAATGGCTGGAACCGCAGCTTCTGTCTCTGGCTTTCTTCAAACTTCTATTGCTGCAGGTCTTTCTTTTCTCATTTCGCAGGAATTTAATGAAACAACAACTCCGAATGCTGCGGGATTTTTCTTCCTAAGCATCATAGCCATAATTTTTATCTTATGGGCAGAGAATGGGCGCCTTTTCAAACAGTACAATGTTTAATGAAGATAAAAAATGTAAAAATTAAACACACAATTTTCATGTTCTCAAGTCATCAAGAGATTATGTATATCAACTAATTGGTAAACTTTCCTGATTTTGGAAATCCTTTTGGAAGTGACCGCCCTACCCCAGCACGTACACCCATCCATTCAGCAAGTTCATCAGCTTGACGATTAAAGCTACGTTCAGCTGTATCTTTCCAGCTCAGACCTTCTGACAAATTGAAGGTTTTAGCATCGACAATGCCTCCATTTTTATAACGTTGCAGTCGCACACCTTTTCCACGATTCATTTCTGGTATTTGCTCAATAGCAAAAATGAGCATTTTACGATTTTCTCCAATTAACGCAACGTGATCACCTTCGATTGGAATACAAAGTTTCACCTTATCAGGAAACCTTACATTCATAACTTGCTTTCCCTTTCTGGTATTAGCAATTACTTCAACTTCAGGAACAATAAAACCATTGCCACAGGACGAAACCAAAAGCCGTTTTCTCTGCACAGAATGCACAAAAGCTGTTAGAATATCCTGATCATCATCTATATCAACCAAAATACGAATTGGCTCTCCATGCCCACGTCCCCCAGGTAAACCGTTAGCAATAATAGAAAAAAATTTTCCACCAGTACTTACCACCACAATTTTATCTGTAGTAAATGCCGGAAATGCTAACTTCAAGCAATCGCCATCCTTAAAAGAAAGTGATTTATAATCACTTAAATGCCCTCTCAATGCACGCATCCACCCTTTTTCAGAAATAACAATAGTGACAGGCTCTTTTTCAATCATTGCTTGATTAATATCATCGATATCACGCTTCGGAGCCTCTTCAAATGTTGTTCGCCTTCTCCCTAAAAAAGTTTCTGGCCCAAAAATTGTACGAATTTTTCTGATTTCTTCCGAAATTATCTTCCATTGCTTAGTAGTAGAAATCAATAAATTTTGTAATTTTTCTTTTTTATCCTTCAAAATTTCAAATTCTTTGCGAATCTCAAATTCTTCAAGCTTACGCAAAGAACGTAACCGCATATTAAGAATTGCATCAGCCTGATTTTCCGTTAATTCAAAATGCATCATAAGCTCCGTTTTGGAATCATCTTCCTCACGAATAATTCGAATTACTTCATCAAGATTTAAATATGCAATAAGGTATCCATGTAAAATTTCCAACCTACGATCAATCTCATCAAGTTGATACCTTGAGCGACGAATAAGAACATCTTGACGATGTGAAAGCCATTGTTGCAAACTTTCACGCAAAGAAAGAACGTTAGGAACTTTTCCCAAAGTTAATACATTAAGATTGAGAGGAAATCTCACTTCAAAATCAGTTAACTTAAAAAGAGACTCCATTAAAAGCTCAGAATCGACAGCACGATTTTTGGGAACAAGAACAATACGGATATCTTCTGCCGATTCATCTCGAATATCTTCAAGCATTGGCAGACGACGAGCAAGTAGCAATTCTGCTGTTCTTTCAACAAGACGTGCTTTCTGAATTTGATATGGAATTTCAGTAACAACAATTACATAAGACCCCCGACTTCCAAGTTCCTGATGCCAACGCGAGCGCAATCGAAAAAAACCACGCCCAGTACGATAAGATTCTTCAATACTCTTTTTAGATTCAACTAAAATACCTCCTGTTGGGAAATCGGGGCCAAGAATGAATTTACTCATCTCTTCATCATTAGAATCAGGATAAGAAATCAAGTGTAAAGCTGCATCACATAACTCAACAATATTGTGAGGTGGAATAGATGTCGCCATTCCAACAGCAATTCCTGAAGAACCATTAGCTAAAAGATTAGGAAAAGATCCAGGTAAAACAACAGGCTCTTCATCCTCTTCATTATAAGTTAAACGAAAATCGACAGCATTTTCATTAATTCCCTCAAGTAGTAACTCAGCTACCTCAGTCATACGCGCTTCCGTATAACGCATAGCAGCAGCATTATCACCATCAATATTTCCAAAGTTTCCCTGTCCATCAACCAATGGATAACGAACAGAAAAACTCTGTGCTAAGCGCACTAACGCATCGTAAATAGACGCATCACCATGAGGATGAAATTTTCCCATGACATCACCAACAATTCGCGCGCACTTAGCATAAGATTGCTGAGGATTAAGCTTGAGCAAACGCATCGCATGAATAATACGCCGATGTACAGGCTTCAATCCATCACGTAAATCAGGCAATGCACGATGTGTAATGGTGGAAAGCGCATAAGCCAAATAACGTTCCTGTAAAGCAGAGCGTAATTCTATTGGCTCAATATGTTCTTTATCAAAAGGTAAAATTATTTCGTCAGACATAACTAAGAAAGCAATTCTTAAGATGATAATAATTATTCTATTCTACAAAGTGTTCTAAATGCAATCTTTCATAAATGAATTACGCAGAGACACACGCTACGATTAAAACATGAACAGAAGGTTATATCAATTTGATTTTTTTTCAAAATTAGCGTTCTACTATTTATTTTAGTATTGAATAAAAATACTTCAGATATTATCTGTAATAGCTAATTTATGAATAATAAAATTTAATACTTATATTTAAAATAATTTATTTTATAAATAGACAATTATATAGTATTATTTTAGTTATAAAATTTAAATATTAGTAAATATACACAAAATATATTTATATGATATGACAATACTCTAAAAAATAATACTATGATAATAGATGTATAAATATAATATAAATAGTAATATAGATTAAGATTTATCTACGATATAAATATAGTAAAAACGTTAATAAATAATGTCTTATTTGATTTTATTGTACAATAATATAAGTATTACTAGAATAAAAATCATTGCGCTTAACTATACAAAAATCCTTTAGAGATTTTCTGTTGTATATCTTACAACCTTCTGTGCATACATCAGAGAATATTGGAAATAAAATCATTCATACTAATCCGTAAATTTTGTTCTCTTAAGGTCAATTATCCAGATAATAAATTTACTCTTTGCCTTTTATATAAAATAAGACGTGTTCAATCCTAAAAGATTTCATTAAAATTTTAAGACTGACTACAACCTTATCATAGGTGCTTGTTCGTGTAGACACATAATCACAAACAAACTTATTATATAAATAATTAGTGATTTAGCTTTTGTAATTGAGAAAAAGAACAGCAACATCGTACTTATGAGCATGTCTTTTAAAGACTTTATCATCCGGTAGAACAATAACCTTTTTATAAAAATTTATCGAATTATTATTACATACAGAGATTTTTCTCTATTCGCTTCAAAGACCTATTTTCCTACCATCACGCTTCGTGTGAACACAAAATAGGTTCTACAAAACGTAAAAAATAAGAATTTTGAGCATCAACGCACCATAGCAATTAATCTTATTAACTACTATTTTTAGCAATAGGAGTCATCCGAATTCCTAAATCGCACAATTGGGTAGAAGAAACATCAGACGGAGCACTCATCAAAAGATCGAATGCTTGCTGATTCATAGGAAATAATGAAATTTCACGTAAATTTTTTACCCCTTGCAAAAGCATAATAATACGATCAATACCAGCCGCCATACCACCATGTGGTGGAGCTCCATAATGAAATGCACGATAAAGCCCCCCAAAGCGATCTTCCACAATCTCTTTTGAAAAACCCGCAAGATTAAAAACTTTAAGCATCATTTCCGGTGAGTGATTACGAATCCCCCCAGATGCAATCTCATAACCATTACAAACAAGATCATATTGAAAAGCTTTAAGAGTAAGAGGATCGTTATCAAGAGCACTCTCTCCGCCTTGAGGCATAGAAAAAGGATTATGTGCAAAATCGATTTTTTTTTCATCTTCATTCCATTCAAAAAATGGAAAATCCACAATCCATACTAAAGAGAAACAATCCCGATCAACAAGATCTAATTCTTCTCCTATTCGTGCACGTGCATCCCCTGCAAAAGATGAAAACTTCTTCGGATCTCCAGCAACAAAAAAGCAAGCATCACCACTTTTAAGACCAAGTTGTAAACGAATAGCTTCAGTCCTCTGCTCACCAATATTTTTAGCAATAGGCCCAACCCCTTCAAACTTTTCTTGTTCTTCTCTCCAAAAAATATAACCAAGCCCAGGCTGTCCTTCACTCTGTGCCCACCCATTCATGCGATCACAAAAAGCACGACTTCCACCTGTTTTAGCTGGAATAGCCCAAACCTGTGCATTTTTATCGTTTGCTAAAATCTGCGCAAAAATTTTAAAACCAGAATTGTAAAAATGTAGAGACACATCTTCCATAACAATTGGATTACGCAAATCAGGTTTATCAGAGCCATATTTTCGCATCGCTTCATTATACGAAATACGAGGAAAACTTTGTGTTACAGACTTTCCGTTCGCAAATTCTTCAAAAACAGAACGTATAATGGGCTCCATTATCGCCAAAACATCTTCCTGCTCAACAAAACTCATCTCAACATCTAATTGATAAAATTCACCTGGAAGACGATCCGCCCGTGGATCCTCATCTCTAAAACATGGAGCAATTTGAAAATAACGATCAAAACCAGACATCATCAACAATTGCTTATACTGTTGCGGTGCCTGCGGTAATGCATAAAACTTTCCTTGATGAATACGGCTTGGAACTAAAAAATCACGTGCCCCTTCTGGAGAGGATGCAGTTAAAAGTGGAGTAGTAAATTCTGTAAAACCATTATCCTGCATACACCGTCTAATGGCAGCAATAATTTCAGTACGACGCATTATGTTTTTGTGCATAGTTTCCCGACGCAGATCAAGAAAACGATACTTTAATCGAATATCTTCTGGATAATCAGGCTCACCAAAAACAGGTAAAGGAAGCTCATCAGATTTTGAAAGAATCTCGATATCTTTTGCAAAAATTTCAATCTCTCCTGTTGGAAGAGATGCATTAATAACTTCAATGGAGCGCGCACATACGTCCCCATCTACACGAATAACCCATTCAGAACGCACCTTCTCGATAATCTTAAAAGCGGGAGAAGCAGGATCGATGACGATTTGTGTAATTCCAAAATGATCACGTAAATCCAAAAAGAGAATTCCACCATGATCACGAACACGGTGAACCCATCCAGAAAGACGAACCTTTGTTCCAACATCGCATTTACGAAGAGCAGCACAATTATGACTGCGGTAACGGTGCATAGTTTTTACCTTTAATTATATCATTTCACACGCGCTACAAATGCTTTTTAAAAGCCATTTGTCAAGCTATAACAACAAAGACTCGAAAAAATACAGTAAATACAATAAAAGGCAAATTTAATTTATCTAACTATAACGAAATAATTTATTTGGCTATAATGGAATGATGAAGCTTATCACACAAACAAAAGATCTTGAAATTGCTGTTACTGCTTTACAAACATCTGAATTTGTAACAGTGGATACTGAATTCATACGTGAAACAACCTTTTGGCCTCAGCTGTGTCTAATACAACTTGCGTCACCGGATATAGCTGTCATTATTGATCCAATGGCACCAAATATTGATCTACAACCATTTTTTGATCTAATGGTAAATAAAAAAGTTGTCAAAGTCTTTCATGCTGCGCGCCAAGATATCGAAACGATTTATCATCTTGGACATACCATACCTTATCCCCTTTTCGACACACAAGTAGCAGGATCGATCTGCGGATTCGGTGACTCTGTATCCTATGATCAAATTGTACAACGCTGCACAGGTCATCATCTTGATAAATCATCCCGTTTTACAGACTGGAGCTGCCGTCCTCTTTCTGAAAAACAACTGCTGTATGCACTCGCAGATGTAACTTATCTAAGAGATGTTTACCTCGCATTAAAAAAGCAGCTAGAAAAAAACAAACGTTCACATTGGATGAATGACGAAATAGCTATCCTGTTAGCACCAGAAACTTATGATATCCCAGAAAATGAAGCATGGAAAAAGGTAAAAGGAAAAATTAAAAAACCAAGAGAACTTGCCGTATTACAAAAAATAGCAGCTTGGCGTGAACGAGAAGCACGGAAACACAACCTTCCACGTCGACGTATAATGAAAGATGAATGCCTTATCGAAATTGCGATTCAACAACCAAAAAATGAATCTGAATTTAAGCGTCTGCGTAGTCTTAACAAAAACTGGAATAAACTACCGATCACACAAACATTAATAAAAGCTGTCCACGAAGGACTAGAAATGGATATTATTACTTTACCAACCCTTCCCAAACATAATCCCATTAATGATACAACAGCAGCTGTAATTGATCTTCTCAAGGTATTATTAAAGCTCGTCGCAAATGAAAACAAAATTGCACCTAAGATTATCGCAACTTCCAATGACTTAGAAAAAATTGCAAATGGCAGTGTTAAAAAAAATATCCCTGCTATGAATGGTTGGCGTTATGAAATTTTTGGCCAAAAAGCTGAACAGATGCTGAATGGTCAGATAGGACTTTATTTTAACAACGGAAAAATAAACACTAAACAACTCTAACTCATAAAAAATAGCCATTGGTACTGAAAATTAACACTAAAAAATATCAAAATTATCTTTTTGGGTTAGATGGAATTTAGCTGAACATGCAGTAAGGTTTCTTGAACAGCTTACAATACGCAAGTTTATTTTTATGACTTGAAAAAATTAAGATGTTTCAAATACTAAAGGTACCTTTATTATTTTTGACAATTTTTTCAATCGATTAAGAGGACGTTCTCCTATTAAATCAGCGTAACGTATCGGAACATGCAATACGACATGATTTGACTTTTTATACCATGATAAATTTGGTAAAATACCGGAAGTAGAGACGCTAAAAAGATTAGCAACACGCATAATCTCACCAAGAATACATGCCTTTTCAACTATGTTGTGTGTGGCTAAATGAAAAATAGCTGGAACTTCTTTACTGATCAATGAACCAGTATTACGAAAAAAGACAGCTAATGCAACGTAAACACGACCTTCATGAGAGATTCCTGGATAAGATCCTAAAGCTATCTGATTAGCCGCTTCATTACCTCTGTAATCTGGATGTGTACGCCAACCTATATCGGCAAGAAGACAAGCAGCTTTACGGTAACGACGTTCATTTTCAGTTTCTGAAATTCCCAAAACTTCAAATGCATTTCCAGTAAAATCAATCAATTCTTCTGCCTGCTTTGGCGAACGAGCTCGTAAAATAGCCATTTCAGTGCATGCTGTAATCAAAGGATCCAAAATACGAATCTCTCGCAATAATTGTGAATAAAGAAACCCCTCACGCATTCCAGCACCAGAAAAAATTATACTTTTAAATTTCATAGATCGAATTAGCTCAATAAGAACGATCGCCCCATAAGATAAAAGCTGACGACGATTCTTTGAAATAGCTGTAATCCCCTTCATATTGTCAATGTTTCCATTTACCATGAAACGCAAAAAATCTTCCATCTCATCCGAATCAACCTCATAGCCATGCATAACAGGCAATGGATAATGTTTAGTTATCATATGCAATTTAGCTAAATTACGCCAAGTTCCACCTACCGCATAAAAATAACGTACCATACCTCTTTTACACATGATAGAAGACTGACAAATTTGCTCACGTGCAATCTCTGCAGCTACAAAAATATCATTTTTTGACATATGCTGTAGCCGTAAACCTCCCAATGGGAGAGTTATCCCTTCATTTGCATTTGAATCATAAATATCTATAAGTTCAAGACTCCCACCACCGAGATCACCAGAAATTCCTTTTGGCTTGTAAAAAGTAGAAAGAACCCCATATGCAGAATAGGTAGCCTCTTCATGCCCAGAAAGAAGATGTATTTTACTTTGTAAAATATTTTCAGCATTCTGAATAAATGCTAACCCATTTTTTGCTTCTCGCGCTGCTGCAGTCGCCAAAGTATAGATCCTATCTGCTCCAATTTGCCGACAAATAGCACGAAACCGTTTTAATGCCCGCAACGCCATTTCGATTGATTTTTCTTCTAAAAATCCAGTCTTTGCAACACCTTGACCAAGACCACAAAGAATTTTTTCATTGAATAAAACTGTCGGTGAACGGACAAGACCTTCATAAACGACAAGACGAACAGAATTCGAACCAATATCGATAACGGCAACAGGTTTACGACCTTTTAACCGACCTTGAGCGTTGATATATGTCATCGGATCAATCTTTATGAACTTTATATTTCTGCCTGTGCAATGCAACTAAGTGCGAAACAGAAGACCAAAAAGATTTTTCCCACCCTGAAATACCTGCATTAGCCATGAAAAAATCCTGCGCACTGAATGGGTTCTCACCTTCTTTCAGTGTTACACGTTTGGATGTTCCGTTGCTCAATATATCAAAGCTTTGTTGATTATCAATAATATTAGCTAACATAATTTGCAAAAGAATCTTTTGACGAATTACTTTATCAAAAACAGGAACCAATATCTCAACACGATAATCAAGGTTACGGGGCATCATATCAGACGAACCAAAGTAAACAAGTGCGTTCTCATTTGGCAAATCCTCTCCATTCCCAAAACAAAAAATGCGACTATGCTCAAGGAAACGTCCCACTATTGATTTTGCACGAATATTTTCAGAAATTCCTAAAACTCTAGGACGTAAACAGCATATACCACGCACAATCAAATCAATTTGCACACCTACTTGACTGGCACGATACAAAGCATCAATAATTTCTGGATCCACTAGTGAATTAACTTTCATCCAAATAGCAGCAGACCGTCCCTGTTGTGCATTGATAATCTCCCCTTCAATATGTTCAAGAATACGACTGCGCAACGTTAAGGGAGAAAATGCAATTTTCATTGATTCATTTGGTCGCTCGCATTTAGAAATGTAATTAAAAAGCAATGCAACGTCACGGCCAATATCATCATCAGTGGTAAAAAAAGAAAGATCAGTGTAAACTTTAGCATTAACAGGATGATAATTCCCAGTACCAAGATGAGCGTAAAAACGATGACGGCTTCCTTCACGTCTTACAACAAGGGACATCTTAGCATGTGTTTTTAACGTAATGAAACCGAAAAATACTTGAACTCCTGCATGCTCAAGGTCTCGTGCCCAGCGAATATTGGCCTCCTCATCGAAACGTGCCTTCAGCTCTACCAAAGCAATAACTGACTTTCCTCGTCTTGCAGCATCAATCAAAGCACTAACAATTGGACTATTATTCGATGTGCGATAAAGGGTTTGTTTAATTTCGATAACACTAGGATCATCCGCAGCCTGACGCAAAAATTGTACAACAACATCAAATGGCTCATAAGGATGATGAATAACAATATCCCCACTACGAATAACTGAAAAGAAGTCATCATTATACTTCTGAAAATATTTAGGAAGACACGGATTATGAGGAATAAATTTCAAATCAGCACGTGGAACAGAAGAAATCTCCAATACCATATTAAGTGCCAACAATCCATCGATAACACTCTTACAGTCATCAGAAACAGCAAGCCCATCCATTATAAACTGGCGTAGATCTTCAGGCATTTTTGCATCAAACTCAATTCGAATGACCTGTCCACGACGACGTTTTTTGAGTGCAACTTCAAAAAAACGAACCAAATCTTCAGCCTCTTCTTCCACTTCAATATCACTATCACGGATCACCCTAAATGTACCAATGCCGCAAATTTCATACCTAGAAAATACATTGTGAGCAAAAAGACTGACAACATCTTCAAACGCAATAAAACGAAAATTGTCACCTTTTGAGGGAAGACACACAAAACGCTTCAATGTGTTTGGAACGCATAGCAATATTACTATAGGATCCATATCACTGTACCGTGATAAGTGAAGTGCTATAAAAAAACCTAAATTAGGGATAAATGGAAAAGAACAGGTAGGATCAATATACAATGGTTTTAAAAGGGGAAAAACTTCATCAATAAAGTGCCTTTTAAGCCACGATTTTTCAATTTTGGAGAGATCATTAGAGTCTATAATTTCAATATTATTCTGTTTTAATTCATGATGTAATATGTCCAATGCTTGCTGTTGTTCTTTCTGCAAATAAGAAATTTCAGCTAACACAAGATCCAATTGTTCCTGAGGCGTCCTCCCGTCTGCACTGCACTCCGTAATCCCTGCACGAACTTGAGCAATGAGACCAGAAACACGAACCATGAAAAATTCATCAAGATTTGTTGCAGAAATGGAAAGAAATCTTACACGTTCTAATAAAGGATACTTCGAATCAAAAACTGCCATCAATACACGATTATTAAATTGTAGCCATGAAAATTCTCGATTGACAAATCGTTTTGGATTTTTCACCGTTATATCCTCTATAGAAATCTGATCTATAATCATCTGTGCCCTATATTCTAGCCAATCTTTTAAAGATATTTTCTGATTTTTTTATACTTTTATGAAAAATCAGAATATTCTCATTGAAAATGATCTTATAAGTATCTTGCATTACAATAAACTTTATTACAGATTAATAAATATAGAACATCAGTAAAATTATACCCTATAAGTACTTCATCCGGAGTTTACACATAATGTCTAATCACAGCATTCCCTATTTTCAGAATGACCTTGGATATAAAATAATAAAAATTGGTGTAAAAGAGTTTATGTGTGTGGGTGCCACACATCCATTCGATCATCCCCATATTTTCATCGATATGGGATCAGCTGATGAAAAAGTTTGCCCTTATTGTTCAACGCTTTATCGTTATGATCCGTCACTGCCATACAATCAAACAAATCCACAAGGATGCATTTATTTTCCCAATAATTTATTGTAATTATTTTTTGCCTTTTTAATAACTAATGAACCGATCACCAATCATCATAGGAGCAGGAATTGCAGGCTTAAGCTCTGCTTTAGCACTTGCTCATAAAGGTATTGCAAGCACTGTTATTGAGAAGCAGAAAAAACTTGATACCATCGGTGCTGGTATTCAGTTAACTCCGAATGCAACGCGTATTCTTTCTCGCTGGGGAATTCTTAAAAAACTCATCAAAGTAGCTACAATACCAAACTTTCTCGAATTAAGAGACGGTATATCGTTAAAAACACACCTATGTGCCAATCTTATCAATTTATCTGAAAAAAATTGGAAGGCTCCTTATCTTACAATCCACAGAGCTGACTTACAAAAAACCTTGTACGATGCTGTTATTCAAAATCCTCTAGTCCAATGTAAAATGGGTGAAGCCGTTGTATCATTAAGCAAAACTTCAACAAAAAATATTCACGTAAAAACAAATTTTTTATCTAAAATACAGAAACACAATCTCTATTCAACACCTCTTCTCATTGGATGTGATGGAGTTTGGTCAACATTACGACAACTAGCTCCTTTTTATGAAAAGGCAAATTTTAGCGGTTTTATTGCCTGGCGTGCAACAACAGAGTTTGAAAATCTTCCTAAAAAATTTCGTTCTCTATTCCAAAATATGAAAACAATTACTGCTTGGATGGGACCAAAAAACCATTTAATCATTTATCCTATTAAATCAGAAAAAATTCTCAATTTAGTAGCCATAACTCATGGAAAAAATTCAGAAAAAAAATGGGATAAAAGAGGAAAAAAAGAAGATCTTAAATCCATTTTTAAAAATTGGAATTCTCAAATTTTACAAATTTTTGATCATATTGATGAATGGAGCTATTGGCCACTTTTTCAAATGAAACATGATCGTTTTTTAGGCTTCGAACAGCAAGTATTTGTTGGTGACTGCGCACATGCTGCCCTTCCCTTTGCAGCACAAGGCGCTGCTATGGCAATAGAAGATGCTGCTACATTAGCAGAAACACTCTCTATTAAAAATCTCTCACTAAACGAATCCTTATTGCTTTACAAAAAAATACGTACCCCCCGCATTACATCAGTGAAAAAACGAGGATACTTAAACGAGATAGCGTATCATGCAAAAGGCCCCACAGCAGCTATACGTAACGTCATAATGAAACTCTGTACTCCAGAAAGCATTATGTCTAGTCTAGATTGGCTTTATATGTACGATGCTATGGATTTGATAATGAAAAAGGATATAAACTAAAAAGAAAAAGACTCTACATCGCGAACCTTAAGATAATTTCACATCAATAACTCCATGAATCCTCTTTAAAGAACTTGCCACGTATGAGTCTACCTTGTATCTCTTCGGAAGTATAATTTCAATTTCTCGAAACCTATTTTCTTGAAACAGAGTGAGAACTACCTCTCCGTTGCCACTGTCGTTCAAAACTTTCTTAATTTGTGGAAGAATATCAACAGTATTTATGAAAAGGCGCATCACTTTATGAACCCGTAGTGCTTCATTTTCCAATGATTGCATTGTTTCAAGTCGCAAACTAATTCCTTCGGAGTGATCCTCTGCATTCACAGAAATAATAAAAGACTTTCCGAGCTCTAGCATATCCTCATAAATTGAAAGCCCATCAGAAAATAAAACTGTCTCATACTGCCCACTCGTATCAGAAAATTGAATAATTCCCATTTTTTTACCAGATTTTGTTTTACGAATTTGCTTTGCAACAACAGTCCCAGCAAGAATCGCAAAAGATCTACCTGTTTTCACCGCCATTGAAAAATTAGCCCAAGTTTGAATCCCCTTTTTTATAAGGATATCTTGGTACTCATCCAATGGATGAGCAGAAAAATAAAAACCTATCACTTGAAATTCTTTATAAAGTTTCTCCGCTAATGACCAAGGAGCAACTTGCGACAATATCAAAGGATCTTTTAACCCATTTTGCATACCAAATATGTTAATCTGCTTAATGGAATTGTCATCGATCATACGCAACGCACGCGCATGAAGAATTTCAAGGCTACCCAATAAAACTTCACGTGCAATATTAAAACAGTCAAAAGCACCAGCATAAATCAAATTTTCCATAGCACGCTTATTAACAATCCGAGGATCAACACGCCTACAAAAATCTTCTAAATCCTTAAATATTTTATCCCCACGACAAGATACAATATGATCAACGACAGACTCTCCTACACCTTTAATAGCAGCAAGAGAATAATAAATACAATTCTCTCCAACCTCAAAAATCCGATGAGATGTTTGCACACAAGGTGCAATAACTTCGATACCCAATCTTAACGCCTCACGCCTAAAATCATTTAACTTATCCGTGTTGGTCATATCATGCGTCATAGAAGCAGCCAAAAATTCAACTGGATGATGTGCCTTCATATAGGCTGTTTGATAAGAAACAATCGCATAAGCAGCGGCATGTGATTTGTTAAAACCATAATCTGCAAATTTTGCTAAAAGATCAAAGATAATATGAGCCTGATCCTTATCAACACCACCAGCAATAGCTCCATTTACAAAGCGCGTGCGCTGCTTTTGCATCTCTTTGTGGATTTTTTTACCCATAGCTCGACGCAACAAATCTGCTTCCCCAAGAGAATAACCAGCAAGTACCTGAGCTATTTGCATCACCTGTTCTTGATACACAATAACACCTTGTGTTTCCTTAACAAGATGATCTATTTTTGGATGGATAGAAGCAATTTTCTCTTCTCCATGTTTGCGCGCGTTATATATTGGAATATTCTCCATAGGACCTGGACGATAAAGCGCGACAAGTGCAATAATATCTTCAATACGATCTGGTTTCATCCCTATCAGGGCCTTCCGCATACCAGAACTTTCAACTTGAAACACACCAACTGTCTCACCACGTGCCATCATGGCATAAGTTATTTCATCATTTAAAGGTATATGTGACAAATCAATTTTAATACCCTTTCGTACAACGAAATCTGCAGCCATTTTTAAAACAGTAAGTGTTTTTAATCCAAGAAAATCAAACTTTACTAATCCAGCCTGTTCAACATATTTCATATTAAATTGAGTTACGGGCATATCAGAACGAGAATCACGATACATTGGGACAAGCTCTGATAGCGGACGATCACCAATAACAATACCAGCAGCATGGGTCGATGCATGGCGATACAGTCCCTCCAATTGGAGCGCGATATCTAATGTTCGTCCAACAGCTGGATCCCTCTTCTTTTCTTGCTCAAATTTTGGTTCATCCTTAATAGCATCAGACAAATCAACTTGATTTCCAGGAGCAGCAGGAACCAATTTTGTAAGATAATCTACTTGACTATAAGGCACTTCCAAAACACGGCCAACATCACGCAACACTGCACGTGCCTGTAATTTACCGAATGTAATAATTTGAGCAACTTGTTCACGACCATATTTTTTCTGAACATAACGAATAACTTCTTCTCGTCTTTCCTGACAAAAATCAATATCAAAATCTGGCATAGATACACGATCTGGATTCAAAAATCGCTCAAATAGAAGAGAAAAACGTAACGGATCAACATCAGTAATCGTTAATGCATAGGCAACAAGAGAACCAGCACCAGATCCACGCCCTGGACCAACGGGAATATCATTAGTTTTTGCCCATTTAATAAAATCCGAAACAATAAGAAAATAACCAGAGAATTGCATACGCGTGATAACTGAAATTTCATAATCAAGTCGTTGTTCATAATCTGCAACCGTATACCCATCAGCTAATCCAATTGTCTCAAGTCGCATTTTTAAACCATCTTTAGCCTGATTTAATAATTCTCTATTTTCTGCCTCTAAAGTAAAATTAAAATCTCCCGATTTTCCTATAAAACGAGGTAAAATTGGCTTTCGAACTGGCGTAGCAGCATGACAACGCAGTGCAATTTCGACACTATTTTCCAAAGCTTCTGGAATATCAGAGAATAGTTTTAACATTTCATCTTGTGATTTTAAATAATGATCTGGAGTCACACGTTTACGCTCAGGATTAGAGACAATTTGCCCTTCTGCAATTGCCATCAACGCATCATGAGCCTCATACCCGTCCCTATTCAGAAAAAAAGCCTCATTGGTTGCAACTAGAGGAATCTCATGTGCATAAGCCAATTCAATAAGCGCATTTTCTACTTTCCTATCATAGGAACCATGTCGTTGTAATTCTACATAAAGACGATCACCAAAATTTTCCTTTAAGTAAGTTAATCGTTCAATGGCTCGTTCTTTTCTATCCTCTACCAAAGGTAAATTAATAGATCCGCCCCGACCACCAGTTAAAGCAATAATTCCCTCATTGTGCGACAACAGCCAATCGGACTTAATATGAGGAGGATCAGCATCATATTTATCAAGATAAGCACGACTAACAAGACGAACCAAATGAGCATAACCGATCTCGCTAGCAGCTAACAAAACTATGGAACACAAACCAGAAGAACGATACCATCTGCCACCCAAACGCGAATTATCATTTTCATCACAAAAATCAATGGCTAACTGACAACCAATAATAGGTTGAATACCATGAGAAAAACAGTACTGTGAAAATTCCAAAGCACCAAATAAATTATTTGTATCTGTAATAGCAATCGATGGTGCATGATCAGAAATTGCATATTGAATAATTTGGGGAATTTTTAAGGCTCCTTCCAGCAACGAATAAGCTGAATGAATCCTCAAATGAATAAAGTCGGGAAGAGAATGTTCGATATTTTGTATTTTTCTTTTGTCCTCCAACACCTTCACAAGCTCCCATTATTAAATGCAAATGCCAAATCATAACTATTAACCCTGTCTGTACAATAGTAAGATTTTAGTGCATCACACTCAAAAATCTGTAAATCTAACGTCCATCTATCCATAAGACATTTCAAATTATTCATACAAAACCAAGAGTTCAATCAAAAAAACGTTCATTATTCTTACCAACAAATTTATAAAAACGAAAAACAATAAATAGAATAAGACATGATCAATATTGGCCCCTCCTCTTTACTGTATTTTTATAATATTCATTTTTTTACACTTAAAATTGAAAAAATAAGCACAATAAGTTACGCTGATCTGTTCAATAATTTGTCACAAAAGGATGCTTTAAAGCACTAGAAAAAATAAAATAGGCAAGCTAAATTTCTTTATGCACCAAAATCTTATTAAACCTCTTTTTGCTTCTGTTAGAACCCTCCCAGGGATTAATCCCAGAATATGTTCTCTATTGGCAAAACTCTTAAACATTAATTCGACAAAACGCGAACCAACTCTTATTGATCTTCTTCAACTAATGCCTCATTCTGTCATAGATCGTAGAATGTGTCCTAACATTGCTCTCGCGCAAAAAGGGATGATCACAACCCTTGAAATTGTCATAGATAAACATAAGCCACCACCAACAGGCCGCAATCGAATACCTTATCGCATCACCGCCTATGATCAAACAGGAAAAATAGATTTAGTATTTTTTCATGCTCGTCGTTCTTGGTTAAAAAATCAACTACCAGAGGGGAAAAAAGTCATAGTATCAGGTAAAATTGAGCGATTTAATCAACAACTTTCAATGGTGCATCCAGATCATATTACACCGAGTGAACAATCAAATAAGATACCACTGATAGAACCCGTTTACCATTCTACCGCAGAATTATCAGCAAAAATACTAAGGCATTCAATACAAAATGCACTTGAATACATTCCTCCTATGCCAGAATGGATAGAAGAAAATATTAAAAAGCAGCAAAATTTTTCTTCTTTTTCTGTATCTTTACGCCGCATTCATACTCCTATAGATCCCGATGATTTATCCTTAAAAAGTGCAGCACGTAGACGTCTCGCTTATGATGAATTACTAGCGTACCAACTAGCCCTTGGTCTAGAACGTTTAAAAATAAAATCTCTATCAGGCACATCACGTCCATCAACAGGCTCTTATACTAAAAAATTATTGAAAATATTACCCTTTCAACTAACAAATGAACAAAATAAAGCAATAAGAGATATTGCAGACGATCTTGCTTCACAAAAGCCAATGTTAAGACTTTTACAGGGCGACGTAGGAGCAGGAAAAACTGTAGTTGCCCTAATGGCAATAGCGCAGATTGCTGAAAATGCAGGACAATCAGCTTTAATGGCTCCTACAGAAGTTCTTGCCCGACAACACTTTGATACAATTTCTCCTTTTGCCCAAAAAATTGGACTAGAAACAGTCCTTTTAACTGGACGAGAAAAAGGGAAATTACGCACAAGCATTCTAGAGCGCATCCTATCAGGACAAACCTCCATCATCATCGGAACCCATGCTCTAATCCAGAATAGTGTTATTTATAATAATCTTGCCTTAACCATTATTGATGAACAACATCGTTTTGGTGTGCACCAACGCCTTGCTCTCACATCCAAAGGCCATAAACCTGATATGCTGGTAATGACAGCAACTCCTATTCCACGTACATTAGTCCTAACGGCCTTCGGTGACATGGATGTTTCACAAATTATGGAAAAACCGAAAGGACGAAAACCAATCACAACAGCAATGATTTCCTTAAAGCGTATTAATGAACTTATAGAACGTATAGAAATCGTACTAAAAAAAGGTGAAAAACTCTATTGGATCTGTCCGTTAATAGAAGAATCCACAACCCTCGAAATCACTTCAATTGAAAAACGCTTTGCTGCTCTCCATGAACGATTTGGGAACTGTGTTGGTATGATACATGGGAAAATGTCCACAGATGAAAAAGAAAAAGCTATGGCATCCTTTAAATATGGAAATATAAGTATTTTAGTTGCAACGACAGTTATTGAAGTAGGAGTAGATGTTCCAGATGCTTCAATCATCATCATTGAACATGCAGAATGTTTTGGTCTTTCGCAACTGCATCAATTGCGTGGACGTGTCGGACGAAGAGAAAAAAAATCTTCTTGTATTTTGCTATATAAAAGTCCACTTACAAAAACAGCCGAAACACGTCTCAATATCATACGCAATACAGAAGATGGCTTTAAAATTGCTGAAGAAGACTGGCGTTTACGAGGAGAAGGTGAGATTTTAGGAACAAAACAATCTGGTATACCTGAATTTCACATGGCAAACCTCGCGGTACACAGTGATCTCTTGTCAATAGCAAGAAAAAATGCACGCCTATTTTTACAAAATAACACCGATTTTTCTTCAAATCAAGGTCAAGCCTTGTGTCTACTACTTGATATTTTTGGTTTTAATGAGGCGACACGATTATTACGTGCAGGTTAATTATTTAATTTTTTTTACAAAAAATAAATAATTATTACACTACTATCACGTATAAATTCCCTCATATATTTTCGTTTCCTCAATTATTTTTCACTCAACAGTAACAGATTTTGCCAAATTACGGGGCTGATCAACATCTGTTCCCAATAAAACAGCTGTATGGTACGCAATCAATTGAATAGGTAAAGCATAAATAATAGGCGTAATAAATTCCAAAACATCTGGCAAAATAATAACTGACAAAGAATCAAAACAAGCTGCTTCAGCTCCTCTTTTATCAGTTATCAAAATAATACGACCATTGCGTGCCGTTACCTCTTTCACATTAGAAAAAGTCTTTTCAAACCACCTATCATAAGGTGCAACGACAATAACTGGCATAGTCTCATCCACAAGCGCAATTGGGCCATGTTTTAACTCACCAGCTGCGTAACCTTCAGCGTGAATATAAGAAAGCTCCTTCAGTTTAAGTGCGCCCTCCAAAGCAATAGGATAAGAGGTCCCGCGCCCAAGGTAAAGAACACTTTTTGCGTTTATCAAATCACGACAAATATATTCAATTTTGTCATTTAGCTTTAACACCTCACTTAAAATCCTCGGAATTTCCGCCAATTGCTGAACAAATTGGTGTTCTGTATCCTCTGAAAGATATCCACGTTCCTTAGCAGCACCAAGCGCCATTGCAGCAAGAGTTACCAATTGACAAGTGAAGGCTTTTGTTGAGGCAACACCAATCTCCGGTCCCGCTAATGTTGGCAAAACAAAATCAGCTTCCCTTGCCATCGTTGATTGCCCAACGTTCACAATTGTCACTGTCTTCACATTATTCTCACGACAATAACGTAAAGATGCCAACGTATCAGCTGTTTCACCAGATTGAGAAACAAACACAGATACCATGTCTGAAGTTACAGGTGGTTCACGATATCGAAATTCTGAAGCTACATCATTCTCCACATTTAAAGCAGCAAAACTCTCAAACCAATAGCGTGCGACTAAGGTTGAATAATAAGCAGTACCACAGCTTGCAAAAAGCAAGCGATTAACCTTTTTCCAATCGATAAAATCTTTTTGTGAACGAACAGTATAATTACCAAGATCAAAATAGTGTGCCAAATTATGAGAAATAACTTCAGGTTGTTCAAACATTTCCTTATGCATGAAATGGCGGTGATTACCTTTAGAAACCAATAAAGATCCATCAAATAATGCTATAATAGGACGTTTTACAGGTTGATTATCTTCATTGTAAATTGTCACACCTTCCCGCGTAAGAACAGCCCAATCACCATCTTCCATATAACTTATATGATCTACAAAAGAAGCCAAAGCAATTGCATCCGATCCAACAAAAAAATTATTTTTTCCATAGCCAATTGCCAATGGCGGACCAAAGCGAGCGGCAATCATCAGATTATCTTCACCTTTAAAAATAAGAGCAATAGAAAAAGCACCCCGCAACCTTTTCCAACTTGTACGCACCGCTTCCTGTGGAGAAAGACCGCTTTTTAATGCACGCGTTACTAAATGAGCAATAACCTCTGTATCCGTCTCCGTTTCAAAGATGCAGCCATCCTCAACGAGTTCTTTTTTTAATTCTATAAAATTTTCAATAATACCATTATGAACCACCGCAAGTCGTTCAGTCACATGGGGATGAGCATTTCGCTCTGAAGCACTCCCATGAGTCGCCCAGCGTGTGTGGCCAATTCCTAAATTTCCTTTTAAAGGTGTTTTTTTTAATTTTTTTTCTAAGTGGACAAGCTTACCTTCAGCACGCACACAAAAAAGATACCCATTATGCACTGTTGCAATACCAGAAGAATCATACCCCCTATACTCTAGACATTTTAAACCATCAATCAAAGAGGATGCAACACTCTTATTTCCAAGAATTCCGATAATTCCGCACATCAAAAAGCTCCAACTTACATCCCAGTTTCATATAACCCCACACAGCAACTACGCCACTTTCACTGAAAGCACCAAAAATTATTTATACAAAAAATTTATACCAAACTACGATATAAGCTATACTTTAAAATTGGCCTCACACACAATAATTAGATCATCATAAAGACAAAAATAGATTGAGAATGATTACTTTTTTTGTTTACGCACTGATAAGCGCGCACGCAATTTCACTGCACGATCCTCCTTTATAACTTGTCGTGCACGCCCAAAAGCTACACTGTTCGCGGGAACATCTTCAGTGATAACGCTTCCTGAAGCAATGTAGGAACCATCCCCTATAATCAACGGAGAAACAAGCGCTGAATTAGAACCAATGAAGGAATTATCACCAATTGTAATTCCATACTTATGAAAACCATCATAATTGCAAGTAATAGCACCAGCTCCAACATTAGTGTGTGCACCAATTTTTGCATCACCAACATAGCTTAAATGATTAATTTTTGTATATTCTCCTACTGTAGCTTCTTTAATTTCACAAAAATTTCCAATCTTTACCGACCGTGCAAGATTTGTTCTGGAACGCAAACGCGCATAAGGCCCAATTTGCGAATCCGAACCAATGACAGACCCTTCTAAATAACTAAATGCACGAATAACTGCACCAGACTGCACTTTCACTCCCAACCCAAAATAAACATTTGGTTCGATAACCACCCCAGATTCAATTTCTGTATCATAAGAAAAATAAACGCTCTCCGGTTTGAGCATGGTAACTCCAGACAACATTAAATCACGCGCTTTACGCTTTTGCCATAAAGAATCAGCCTCAAAAAGTTCAAAACAATTATTGATCCCTATAATATTGTTGAAAGGAACTTCAACAACACGAACCTCTAATCTCTCATGCGAAGCAATAGAAATAATATCTGTTAAATAATATTCTTTTTTAAAATTATTATTCTTAACCTTATCTAAAAGAGGAAGTGCGTACTTACCATTAATAGCAAATATGCCCCCGTTGCAAAATGAAATATTTTTTTCTTCATCGCTGGCATCTTTTTCTTCAACAATCGCAATAAGTTTACCATTTTTTTCAATGAGACGCCCATAACCTGTTGGATTCTGAGTATGAAAACCAGCGACAACAACATCCGCTCCAGTGGCAAGCTGAGCACGAATCTTCACCAAAATATCTGACTGTATCAAGGGAGTATCACCAAAAACAACAAGCACATCATCTACCCCTTTTTGCAAAATTGAGCGAGCAGATAAAACAGCATTAGCCGTCCCTAAACGTTCCTTCTGTTCAAAAATCATAACATTTTTTGCAAATGATTGAACAACTTCGGCAACAGCCTGAGCACCAAACCCAACAATAACTGCCAACTGTGAATCACCTGCAAATTTTATTTGCCTCAAGACGTGGCATACCAACGGCAATCCAGCAATTTTATGAAGTACCTTAGGACAAGAGGACTTCATGCGAACTCCCTCACCCGCTGCGAGAACAATAGAAAGACAACTTCTAGACATAAAAATACTTAAAATTAAAGATTAACAAAGGAAATTCATCATATCATGCGAATGAAGAACTGCAACCTCACTCGGGAAAGAATAATTTTCTAAAAGCAAAAATGAAACAGTCTGCATAGAATCTGTCAAAAACAAAATCCCAATCGCTACAAGAAAAATACCAATAATTTTTTCTATTTTCCCTAAATGAACACGGAAAATTCCTAAAAATCTCACAAAACAACTAGAAAACAAAGCTGCCAGTACAAAAGGCACCCCAAGACCTAATGCGTAAACAGCCAAAAGCACAGCTCCCTCTCCTACAGTTTCCTTCATTCCAGCAAGCGTTATGACAGGTCCCAAAATTGGACCTATACACGGCGTCCACCCAAACGCAAAGGACAAACCAATAATGTAAGCTCCTAACGGTCCAGAAGCTATTTTACGCGTTTGAAACCGCACTTCGCGAGATAAAAAAGGAATCTTTAAAAGACCTAAAAAATTTAAACCAAAAATTACAATGATAATTCCAGCGAAAATAACAAACCAATCACGATAATAACCAACAAATTTACCAAGCGTACTTGCACCGGCACCTAAAGCAACAAAAACTGTTGTGAAACCAAATACAAAAGCAATAACAGAAGATAAAAGTGTCAAACGTATAGGTACTGTTTTATGAGATTTCTCCGAACGAAAATCTTCAATCCCAATTCCTGCCATGTAGCACAAATAAGGAATAACCAACGGAAAAACACACGGTGAAAAAAAAGACAATGCACCAGCAAAAAATACACCAATTGTTGAAATCTCTAAAATCAAAACTGTAAATCCATTTTCAATAACTATTTGCCTACATTAAAAATTGTCAATCTTTTAGTACACTACCTGTCTGCATATTTTGTGTGTTTGCGATCACATTCACATCCTCATCATGACCAGAGATAACAGAAAAAACTTTTTGATAAATTTGATCTTTATTTTTAGCAATCGCAATATACTGTCCCTCAACTAAAATGAGCGCAGCATAAGCACCAACTGTCTCATAAATAATATCCCCAGAATCGTTTGTAATGGACCAACTCGTATCTGCAAGCGCTTCCCCTCCTTCTTGGCGTACTAACTTTAAAACAATTTGAGCAGCTTGATGCTCAAGACTCATTTCAGTAATTTGACTCGTATCTACTTGGATATCCGAACGTACGACAGCATTAACAGAGCCATAATGAGATACAACATGATAGTGGCCAGCTTCTAAACGTACAATTGATTGAGGTTTAATATTCGATAAAATTACACCAGTTTCATCGTTCTCTTTTGCATCCTCATATATAGTGAAACGCAATTCATTTTCGTTAATAACACCATTAAGTAGTGTAGCATTTAAAATAACACCACCAGCATTAAGATCAAAGTTCTTTACAAGACGCTGCCCACTTTCCAAGTTTACACGCTGCACCGCACTTGCGTGACCAAATGAAACATGAACAAGATAACTTCCTGGTTCTAAATCAAAACACGCACTCCCCCCTTCAAAGGTTTCAATCAGTGGCAATTTACCATCAATCCCTAAAATAGGAGCATAAATCCGCCATACAAGCCCCTTCATAATGTCTTCTTTGCTATTTATTAATCGAGCATGCAATGTTAGCTGTGCGGGGGAATCTAGGTGTTTTTTCTCACGATCTTGAACTTTTAAAACAAAGCCTGCTGATTGTGCCAACTTATAATATTGCCATTTCTTTCTCCCCTCAGAGAGGCCATAATCACAAAAAATCAATGAGACAAGTATCACATGTACCCACAAAAATTGCCGTAATATTTTAAAAAAAATTCTCATTCTGATATTGTTAACTAAAGCAATGGCCTTTTCAAGAAGCAATATCAAAAAACCATCATTTCAAATTGAAAAACTTATCCCGCAACCACACGACGAAACAGCATTGGGATTACGAATTTGAAAAGACTGTTCTATAATATTATCAACAAAATCAATTTCAGCTCCTTCCATGAAAGGAAGAGATATAGGATCAATCAGCACAACAGCTCCATCTTTTTTAAAAACGAAATCATCCTCACTACTTTTAGAAACTAAATTATATTTATAAGAAAAACCAGAACACCCACCCCCCTCAACAGAGATACGCAACCCTATCTTATCTGGTTCACTTAAAAGTATCTGTGCAATTCGCTTAGCAGCGAAATCCGAAATATTTATACCCATTACTTGATACATCCTTATTTTATATATCCTTGCATTAAACTATAAAAAAAGAGTATCTTAAATAAGTAATAACTTAGCAACAATAAACCAATATAAATTCAGATGAGAAAATGGGCAACTCACGATGAATAAAGGGGACATGAACTTCAATTATCAACTTCGAGCAACCTACAGCGCAAATCCACAAACTAGCCGCGGTAGACTTTTTCCAGAAACTGAAAACACCATCCTATCACTTTTTCAAAGAGATAAAAATCGTATTATACATTCTAATGCATTTCGGCGTCTTAAACACAAAACTCAAGTATTTATTGCTGATGAAAGTGACCACTGCCGTACTCGTCTTACACATTCGATAGAAGTTTCTCAGATCGCACGTACGTTAGCACATGTATTACGTCTTGATGAAGATCTTGCTGAATCTATTGCTCTTATTCATGATTTTGGACATACACCCTTCGGTCATGTGGGAGAAGAGGCTCTAAATGAGGTCATGGAAAATTATGGCGGATTTGATCATAACACCCAAGCATTCCGCATTGTAACAAAACTAGAACAACGTTATCCAAATTTTGATGGACTTAACTTAACTTGGGAAACTCTTGAAGGACTTGTAAAGCATAATGGTCCTCTCTCAGGTTCTCACGCTAAAAATAAAGACATTCCTTTAGATATTTTACAATATAATAAAAAACAAGATCTTAATCTTAATTGTTTTGCTGGATTAGAAGCGCAATGTGCTGCTATCGCCGATGATATTGCATATGACGCACATGATATTGATGATGGTTTACGTTCACATTTTTTAACAATTGAACAATTTGAAGATGTTGCATTAACTGCATTTTTACTAAAGGATATAAAACAAAAATATTCACAAATTAACCCAACTCAATGCGGTTATGAATTGGTACGTAGACAAATAACAGCTATGGTTGAAGATGTTATAAAACAATCACAAGAAAACTTATCATACATCAAGCCTCAAAGCATAGAAGACATTTATAATGCAAATCAAACCATTATCACGTTTTCTTCCACGATGGCTGCTTACGAAAAAGAATTGAAGCAGTTTCTCTATGAAAATCTTTATTATCATAATCAAATTATCACTAAACGCAATGAAGCAAAAAACATTGTTAGAAAACTGTTTGATTATTATTACCAAAATCCTAGTGAAATGCCCGAAAACTGGAAAAGCAAAACAACTAACTTAACTGATCACGAATTAGCACGTCTCATTGCTGATTTTCTATCTGGTATGACCGATAACTACGCTTTACATAAACATTATTATCATTTTGGTTACGTACCATCTTCATTTTGGCCATATAGATAATCTCATTTAATTTGATTTGAAATGCACTATGGAAATTGAATATGAATATTTTTAAAAACTTCGAGAAAAAAATTAAAAAAATACTCGAATCATCTGATATAAAAGGAAAAAATGGTTGTAATTTAGATTTATCTAAAATTACCGTTGAACCCCCACGTGATCCTTCACATGGAGATTTATCAACCAATGCAGCCATGGTACTTACAAAATCTACGGGACTTAATACACGTTCCCTTGCAGAAAAAATTGCAGAACTTCTTAGAAATGACCATTCCATTGATTGCATTGAAATTGCTGGTCTTGGGTTTATTAATATCAAGCTTACAAAATTGTTTTGGCAAAATACAATTAAATCTATCCTTGAATCTGGAACAGATTACGGTCGTATTCCAATTGGACAAGGGAAACGTATCAACGTGGAATATGTATCTGCAAATCCCACAGGTCCAATGCATGTAGGACATTGCCGAGGTGCTGTTGTTGGAGATGTTCTTTCTAACCTTCTACAATTCGTTGGCTACGACATCACAAAAGAATATTACATTAATGATGCTGGTGAACAAATTGAAACGCTCGCCCATTCTGTGTTACTACGTTATCGTGAAGCCCTTGGACAAAAAATTGATGAAATTCCAGAAGGACTATATCCTGGTGAATATTTAATACCATTAGGACAAACTCTTACTCAAGAGTTTGGTGATACATTACTCACCATGGATAAAGAAGAAGCCTTATCTATAGTGAAAGAACGCGCGATCAATGCAATGATGTCAATGATTCGAAAAGATTTGGCCACTCTTAACATTTACCATGACATCTTTTTTTCCGAACGAATACTCTATGAAAATAATGCACACGCCATCCGTAGCACAATAAACGACCTTACTTTGAAGGGTTACATATATAAAGGTAAATTGCCACCACCGAAAGGACAAAATGTAGAAAACTGGGAAGCAAATGAACAAACTCTATTTCGTTCAACTGATGTCGGAGATGATCAAGATCGTGTTTTGGTTAAATCTGATGGTTCTTACACTTATTTTGCTGCCGATGTTGCGTATTTTCGTGACAAATTTAACCGTCATTTCGATGAAATGATTTATATTTTAGGTGCAGATCATGCTGGCTATGTAAAGCGACTAGAGGCAATGGCAAAAGCAATTTCCGATGATAAAGCTAAATTGAGCGTCTTTTTATGTCAATTAGTAAAGCTTTTTCGCAATGGACATCCTGTACGCATGTCGAAAAGAGCGGGATCATTTATTACTCTGCGTAATGTTGTAGAAGAAGTTGGTTGTGATCCTGTGCGATTTATGATGCTATATCGTAAATGCGAAGCGCCTCTTGATTTTGATTTTGTAAAAGTAACAGAACAGTCAAAAGATAATCCTATTTTCTATGTACAATACGCAAGCGCACGTTGTTATTCGGTTTTTCGTCAAGCGAAAGACACTCTTTTCATTGAAAATTTTTCAAACAACACGATGATTGCATACCTCCATCGACTAACAGATGATAATGAAATATCATTAATACGTAAACTTGCTGAATATCCACGCACCATTGAACAAGCAGTGGTTCATAAAGAACCGCATAGATTAGCTTTTTATCTCTACGATCTCGCAGCAAAGTTTCATGCTCACTGGAATAAAGGAAGTGACAATCCAGACTTACGCTTTATTAAACCTGATGATAAAGAGTTGTCATTTGCCCGACTCGGATTAGTACAGGCAACTATAAATATTTTATCATCAGGTTTAAAAATTGTAGGAGTAGAAGCACCAACAGAAATGCGTTGAAAAAGTTCTACAAATGCATAAAATAAACTCTAAATTAAAATTATGTGTATGAAATGAGTTTCTGAATGGTTTTAGAATAATTGCTCTTTCAATATGCTTTTTCGTACATTCCTTTTGTAATAAGGAAAAGGTTATAATTTTGAAAATATGGTAAGTTAGAATTTTATTGCACCTAAATGCAAATCGTCATGTGAGAAAAATTATGAGCGATAACGATCGCAAAAATGCGCACGAAATAAACCAAGATCGTAAACGACATGATCCTTTAGAAGATCTTGCACAAATTTTTAACTCAAATAAACAAAATAAAAATCAAAGCTATCTGTCTCTTTCACAGACTGATCAGTCGGAATTTCAGTCTCCTGAATCTCTGTTTCATGATAGCGATTTTGATCTGCCTTTCTTGGAAGCAGAGCTTGAGAAGACTTTAACTGGTGATTTATCGTATGATGATCAAAATAAACAATTGGACTTAAAATCAAGTGGCAGTGCAACAATTTCAATGGATGAGGTGGGAATTACCACTCTTGATAATTCAAGGCAAAAGAGTTTTTTATCTAACGAAATACATTCTTCATCCATCGATCTTGATGAAGAAAAAATTTTAGATGCACTTTCTCCATTGCCTATTCAAAAAAATCAATCACCTCAAAATAAAATGGAGCAACCTCATATTGATCCTTTTTTTGAAGGAGATACACAAGATAACCAAATCTCCTATAATAGTTCCATAAATTATCCACATAAGATTCCAGATGACAGGAAAGAAAAGACGAAAGAAACTGCATCAATAGTTCAATCGCCATCCAATTTGGATTCAACAAAAGTCGATAAATCATTTGATGTAAAGGGCCTTACGCGAGAAAATCATGTTGCTGATCATCCTCAATTTTATGAAAAATTTTTTTTGAACCAAAAAGGTAATGCTGAAAAAAAATCAAAACACAACGATACCCACATTCGGTATTCTAGAAATTTTGAAAATCTTTCCGATCATAATAGCAAAAGGAAAACTTCGTATAATCATACTTACAAAAATTCTCCTCCTCCAAATGTTGATGTATACCAATTTACAGAGGAAGTCGTAGAACAAACTGGACCAATTATGGTTCCAGAAGTTCCATATGAAGCACCAGAGTGTGGTATGCCCTCTGATAGTTTAAGGGAAGAATTTGCTGATGTATTTAAAGTAGGAAATATTTCAGTGGAAGATTTTTCACAAAAAAAACAAAATGAAACCTTTGATGATTTTTTTCATCAGCATATGCAAAATCTTGAAAAAGATTCTCCTATGAATATTCAAAAACAGAACGATGATTATTTTTCTGCTCAGAATGCAGAACACTCTACTTCTTCTTTTCAAGAGAATTTGCCGTACGGAAATGTAGACGAAATATTTGCAAATAATGAATCATCTCTCGTCCAAAAATCTTTTATTTTTAATAATTTTTTGAAAAAAAGTGCTATTTTATTCATTTTGATTACGATTTGTTTTATCAGCTACTTTTACTTTTTTACCCCGTCACAACAAGCAGAGAATATACCAATTATTCGTGCTGATAGTGCGCCTTTTAAATTCAAGCAAGAAATCACTGAAACAGAAAATGATGATGCTCATAATTTAGACATTTATAAACAAGCAACTGAACAACGTGAAAAACAAAGAAATACACAGACATTTTTGGTTGATAACTCTGAATCTCCAGAAAGTTTAACAACATTAGAAAAACAAACATCTGAGAATATTTCATCCTCTTTATCAGATGAATCTGATGTTGAAAATGCAGTAGCAGAAGCCACTAATCAGACTGTACCAACACGAGAAGTACAAACTGTTATTGTAAATCAAGATGGGACGATTGCACTTACTCAAGCGCATAAAATGGATAAGGAATATACTGATGATTCTGAAACCATTGATTCAATTGCGATAGACGAGCCAAAAGACGAACCATCTATTTTTTCACAATTTTCTGACAGAAGTAACAAAGAGACAGAACATAACTCTTCGAACAATATTGATGCAATAATTTCCGAAAATTCTTCTGTCCCTGATATTAAGAAAAAAGCAAAAAGTTCATTTATACCAGTTCCCTATAAGCCAAAATTCATTTCGAGGGCAAAAACACACACTACTCCTCATCCAACCTCATCTCCCCAAACAACAACACAAAGTTTAGAAAGTTACTACGTGCAATTTGCATCTCAACCAACAGCTGAACTAGCCAGAGATTCTCTAAAAAATATAAAATCTAAGTTTCAATACATTATTGGTTCTCATCATTTAAACATTTATCCCGCTCTTATACCAGGAAAGGGAATATATTACCGTGTTCGAGTCCAAACTCAAAATCGCAACGAAGCTATAAGTCTTTGTGAAGAGGTAAAGAATTCCGGAGGTAGTTGTTTCATTACACGTTAAAAAAGTGTAATAACTTCAATGATCACTGCACTATTTCAATTAATGTTGATTGGTCTGTCTAAGATACCAAGACTACACCCATCTTTTATGTATTCACTTCAGGAGATCTTTTTCATGAAATACAGACGGTACCGTATCTTTATCGACAGGAGGCTGTGGGGGCATTGCATTCAAACTTTTTCTTGGTGTTATTACTGTTTGATCTGATCCTGTCGTAGAATGATTGGACGTACTGTCATACCTAGAAGATTTTTCAAAGAAATATCCTAAAATAAATAAAATAACAATGAATGTAAGAACAATAACAAGAATTCCCTTACCAATTAAATTGTGTTGTTCGCTATTCTTCTTTTCTTCAGTTGTGTGTTTCTCGTAAATTGGATAATTTTCATCAGTCATAATGAGTTCCTTTTATAAGTCTCCCTATTTAGTTACTTGTATACACATATGAAATCATTCATGATCTTATTTCAAAAAACGATTAATACATGTGAAGGTTCCAAATCACTTGATAAAAACTAAAAAAGATTATGAAAATACAATCAAAAAACACCTATTCAAGAGTTCTGTCCTTTAATTCTGCAATAAAATATTGACACAAAGAAGTTGCTGATAATATTGTAATTCTCTATTACTTTTTTAGAAATAAAAGCTATAAAAATAAGATATCTTCCTACAGGTTTTACTCATGGAATCTTTCGCACCGTCCCTTCCATTCAAAATAGAAAAGCACCAATCACCTCTACCTGATAAAGATCGTGAGGAAATTTTAAAGAATCCTGGTTTCGGTCAATTTTTTACTGACCATATGGTAACTATAGAATGGACAAAAGAAAAAGGTTGGCATAATGCAGTTATTTCTCAATACAAACCTTTTGAAATTAGTCCATCGAGTACTGTCTTGCATTATGCGCAAGAAATTTTTGAAGGATTGAAAGCATATCGTGCTAAAGATGGACGTATTCTATTATTCCGTCCTGATGCAAATGCACAACGTTTTGCAAAATCAGCTCAACGCTTAGCTATGCCAGAATTACCAAAAGACATATTTTTGAACGCAATTAATCAATTGATAAAAATTGATCAAAAATGGGTTTCTGATCAGCAAAATGCTAGCCTCTATATACGTCCATTCATGTTTGGTAACGAAAATTTTTTAAAAGTTCGTCCTTCTAAAGAATATATTTTTTGCATCATAGCGTCCCCAGTTGGATCGTATTTTCAAGGAGAAGAAAAGTCTGTCAGTGTATGGATTGAAACAAATTACAGCCGTGCTGGACCTGGTGGTACAGGTGATGCAAAATGTGGTGGGAATTATGCAGCAAGTTTGCTGGCTCAAGATAGCGCAGCGCAAAATAATTGCAGCCAAGTTCTTTTCCTTGATATGATTGAGCATAAATGGATTGAAGAACTTGGTGGGATGAATGTATGTTTCATTATGGAGAACAACACTCTTATAACCCCCCCGCTTAATGGCACCATCCTTCCAGGAATAACACGTAATTCGATTTTAAAACTGGCTCAACAAATGGGTTTAAGAATAGAAGAACGTCCTTACTCTTTTGAAGCATTAAAAAAAGACGCACAAAGCGGTCAACTTAAAGAAGCTTTTGCTTGCGGTACTGCTGCCGTCATAACGGCAATTAGCCGTTTCAAATACAAAGGTGGGGAATTTGTTATCGGAAATGAAACAATTGGTCAAATTACAAAACAACTTAGAACGCAATTAGTTGATCTCCAAAAGGGAAACAAAGAGGATAAAAATGGATGGGTGTACCCTGTTCAATTATCATAATGAAAAATTATTTCCTTAAACGTATCCTAAAGATCTTTCATAGGAAGTTTGTTGAAAATTTCCTCCTTGACTCTATGCAATTATTAATATCAATCAAATTTTGAGTAGTCTCTGTGCCTTGCTTTGATATTCCGGATTGTACCAGTATGTGACCGCATCACAATAGTTTCTGTTTGAATATAATGAGGAGTAAACTTAACACCAGAAAGCATGTTACCATCTGTAACACCAGTTGCAGAAAACAAAACATCGCCTTTCGCCATCTCTTCAATCGTATAAACTTTGTTTGGATCATCGATTCCCATTTTGTGTGCACGTACAATTTTCTCCTCTGTATCAAGCTGTAAACGTCCTTGCATTTGTCCACCAATACATCGTAAAGCTGCTGCAGCCAACACACCTTCTGGTGCTCCACCAATCCCCATATAAATATCAATTCCTGTTTCATCTGGATCAGTCGTATGAATAATGGCAGCAACATCACCATCTCCAATTAAACGAATTGCTGCTCCCGTTGTGCGTATTTCATCAATCATTTTTGCGTGACGTGGCCGATCCATAATACAAACAGTCACCTGATTAACTGCCACTCCCTTGGCTTTTGCAAGAGAACAAACATTGTCTACGGGACTCGCATCTATATCGACAATTCCCTTTGGATATCCAGGACCAATTGCAATTTTTTCCATATAAACATCAGGAGCATAAAGTAAGTTTCCTCTTTCAGCAATTGCAACCACAGCCAAAGAATTAGCAAGATTTTTAGCGCAAATCGTAGTTCCTTCAAGAGGATCAAGAGCAATATCAACCGCCAATCCATCTTGAAAACCTATCTTCTCTCCAATGTAAAGCATAGGAGCTTCATCACGCTCACCTTCACCAATTACCACAGTACCATCAATAGGCAAACGATTCAGTTCTTTACGCATCGCATCAACAGCAGCTTGATCTGCAGCCTTTTCGTTACCACGTCCACGCCAATGAGCCGCCGCAACAGCAGCACGTTCAGTTACACGCACTAATTCAAGAGTTAAAATACGACTAAGCCTACTTTGAGGTTTTTGCATTGCAACCATACGAAAAATCCTAGTAAAAAATATCAATATTCACTATCAAATGTTTAAAATAAAACTTTCTATAAAAGAAAAAAATAGCTCTCCACAGTTATTATACAACAAATTGCCGATTTTACACCATACGTTCAATACGAATAAACTGAGATCTAGCAACAAGATGACCATCTTTTTCAATAGATGCAAGTGCTTGCCGTACATTTACCTCTGTCGTTTCATGAGTTATTAAAATAATCGTTTTCGTTTTGCCAACTTGCCCTTCTACGAGGTTTTTTTGAACTATCGATTCCAATGAAATATGATTATCAGCCATGTGCCTCGCGACCGCGGCAAAAACACCAGCACGATCATAAACATTCAAACGAATAAAATAACCACCCGCATGATTGGTAATTTGTGCTTTTTTATGAGGAGAAAGCGCTAAAACAGGCATCCGTAGGGCAGAAACATACTGGAATCCAGAACTTGCTTTCGCTATATCAGCTAAGTCACTGATAACCGCTGACGCCGTCGCCTCTCCCCCAGCACCTGGACCAGAAAATATTAATTCACCTAACAAATCACTCTGAACAGCAAAAGCGTTAGTCACACCATGAATTTGTGCAATCATTGACGATATTGGCACCATCGTTGGATGAACACGTTGTTCAATTCCAGAATCGGTCTTTACCGAAACCCCCAATAACTTAATCCGATACCCTAATTCGTCAGCTGCACGGATATCAATCTGTGAAATATTACTAATACCTTCAACATAAACATCATCCAACGAAACCGAAGTTCCAAATGCCAAACTTGTTAATAAAGCTAATTTATGAGCAGTATCATTTCCTCCAATGTCAAAGGATGGATCGGCTTCAGCATAACCAAGCCTCTGTGCATCTGCTAAACAATCTTTAAATGAAAGACCTTCCGTAAACATACGTGTTAATATATAATTACAGGTTCCGTTCAGAATTCCATAAATTCGTGACACATGATTACCAACAAGCGACTCCCTCAACGCTTTTATGATAGGGATCCCTCCTCCAATAGCAGCTTCAAAATTAAGAAAAACACCTTTTTTCTCTGCTGTAAAAGCCAATTCCATTCCATATCTAGCAAGAAGTGCTTTATTTGCAGTAACAACATGATGTCCCGCTTCCAGCGCTTTCTTAACAGATTCATGCACAACATCTACTTCACCACCAATTAGCTCAACAAAAACATCAATTTCATGAGACGCAGCCATCTCTACAGGTGAATCAAACCACTTCACATAACTTAGATCCACTTTACGATCACGATCTTTATTACGCGCACTGACAGCAACAACTTTAATTTGTCGCCCACATTGGCAAGACAAACTACTTTCCTTTTCACGTAAAATTCGAATAACCGAACTGCCAACCGTACCAATACCTCCAATGCCAACTTTTAAAGCTTCTGTCATTATTCAAACTATCCATTTCTTATCTTCATTTTTAAAATATTCCTAAAATCATAAATAACACAAACAGCACCGATGAAAATCAGCATGGACATACCAATTACTCATACAAACCCTTGAAACAGGAAGCTTCATCTGTTGAATCAAAAACCATAAAAAACGCAAACAATCATACTTTTTAAAATTAATGCAAATAACATAACTTCATCAATGAAAGATTATTAATAAATGCTCCCCAAAGATCCCCGAATGTTTGACTACTAAACATTATGCTTCTTGTTGTATACGTTTTTTTTAACGTTGCAATATCAAAGCTACAACTATCTAAGGCAATGGAAACTATTAGACAATATCTTCTCCAAAAAATTGACTAATAATAGCTCAAATATATGTAAAAATAGTTCAATAAAATACACTTTTTTTTAAAAAAATTAAGCACAGGGCTTGCGAAGTAAAAAGATCCTCTCTATAAGCCTCATCACTGGTTTGCGCCCATCGTCTAGCGGTTAGGACGCCGCCCTTTCACGGCGGAAACAGGGGTTCGATTCCCCTTGGGCGTACCATTATACTTTTTGTTATAAATATCTTATTGATTTTATTAATATTTTATAGTGGTTCGGGATTAAAAAATAAGGTTAGGGAATAGGATTTTTGATCATATCTCTATAAACCACATTCTTTTTTACCAATTTTTTCCATTAATTCCTTCAATTTTTAAATCCTCTCGTAAAAGATCACTAATCACTTTATCAAACATACCTGTAGTTTGATGATTAAGTGAATCAGAACGGTTCATTGCAAAAATCTTCCGACAAGAATCAGCTTCTTTTCTTAAAAGGACTTCTATCTCTTTATCTAAAGCATATAATTCAATGATCTTTTCTTCCATGCCAACTGGTATAGACCTTTTGCCAATTTCTATAGAGGATAGAAAAGCTGACGAAATACCTAGTTTTTTAGACATATCGAAGAGACGCTCTAAGCGATCAATACGAAGCTCGCGTAAAATTTTACCAAATGATGTAAGCATCTGAACAAAGCTCTTATTATTTTAATTACAATCTTAAACCATAACTTTAAAATTATGAAGAAAACTTTGCATAAAGCTCGCTGATTTGTTTTACAAACTCTATAATCTGATTTCCTTTCCCCGCAAGCTCAGCAAGCTTATTCAGTTTGCCCATAATCAATTTAATACCTCCTTTTTTAACCTCATTAATACATAATTTTTGTATAACAGGATCAATACTTCTCGCCGCTCTGGGAGTTGGACTTAATTCGAAAAAATTTTCACAGATAATTTTAGATTCTTCAAAATCATTTGCCTCATTATACACGGAAAATAAATTGACAAGATTATTCTCATCAATGAGATAAGGAGAGTGCGTCGAATAAATTACTTTATTATGCTCTGCTTGTGGCAGATTTTGTAAGCAATTTAATATTTTTCCTTGTGGATAAATGTGTAAATTATTTGCAGGCTCATCTAATAAAAAAATTGTCCCATTTTTACTTCTATGCGTACGAATCTCTGTAAAAATTTTAAAACAAAAAAACCAACGAAATCCTTTACTTCTTTCATGCAAAGAAAAAGAATTACTCTCTGCTTTAATCTTTAAGCAAAAATCCGCAAAATCATTACTAGAATTACTATTGGATCTCTCTTCTTCAGGCACAAAGCTCTTGTTAAACTGAAGCGTATAATCCAGTAAAGAAGGCTCTTGGGGATTTAAATCCTCCATCGACGTAATTAGTTCTACTGGCTCTTTTTTTAACATCTTCTGTTCCTGTGTGAGAACCCCGAATAAGCTCTGCAAGACTGACTTTTTGTGAGTTATCGAATTTGTCAATATTTTCAAAAGGTAAAGTACTAAAAGCAACCTGCTCTAAAACACTAGGCTTATATTGTCCTGCTTTAACGTATTGAGAAGATATCTGTTGGTTTCGCGCTTGCTGCTCTAATATTTTGCGTTGCCGATCTTCTTCACGTTCTAGCTCGTTTAATTCTTCCTGCCAAAACATCACTGCACCCTTTCCATGTTAAAGCCAAGCTTGCTATAATCAACGTGCAGAAATCATGTTGCCTTATTCAAGAACACAGCCTTAGGATTTAATTTTAAAACTTCCTGTGCCATTACACCGCGATAGCGCTCTGGATGTCCCTTATAGTTGTACTCGTAGAGTTTATATCCATTTTTCTGCCCAATCTCTGTGATGTTTTCTTTCGCTCTTCTATCACTAAGCCCAGCAAACCCACCAAGAATACTTCCAATATTTCCAACAGTTTGCCATGGATTTGATTGCGAAGTAGACGTCGATTGTTGCGTTTGCGTTCCGTAATTCCCAGCAACAGCTCCTCCAGCTGCAAGCAACTTACTTAAATGATCCCAATCAAGGTTGTTCTGTTGTTCCCATTTTTGCCGATCTGCATCTAATTTCATTTGATTATTTGCATCAATCAAACTACCCCCAGTCAACGCATTTATATTTGCCTGACCTTGACCTTGAAAAAAGTTATTAGCACCCGCCAACTGGTTTTGATTTGCTTGATCAATAAGGCTGTTAGCATTCATCATGTTGTTGATATCTTGATTATGCTGAGACAAAGCTTGCGTTGCTACGCCTCCCAATTCGTTAGCAAGAACACCCATATGCGCACCTGAACCGTAGCGCCCCGCTCCTGCCAGTGAACTATTAATAGAGTTTGTTGCTTGATTTAATGTATTTTGCAGTGCTTCATTAAAGTAAGGATTATCTCCTACTTGCTGTCCAGAAGCCATATTACTTAGATTTTTGCTTGTTGAATTTTGCTCCGTAGCTAACCCATTCAAAGTGCTGTTATTATAATTATTAACATTATTGTTAAGCCCATTGATTGCGTTCATTGTTTGACTGCTTAAACCCGCAACACGATCACCATCATAAACATTTTTTCCGCTGCCTTGATTATAAAAATTCATTGCATCTTGAGCTGCATTTTCAAAAATACCTGTCGCCCATGCAGGTGGTGCATTTGTTTGTGTAGTATTTTGTTGGGCTGGTTTACTGCTTTTTCCCATATTTAAAGCTGCTTTCTATATTCTAAAAGATTAACAAAATATCCGTGAGATTTAAGAGATTTTTCCCACCCACGGCGACCTATAATGATAAGCTCTTTCGCCCCTTTTCCCCTATAATAGGCTTCAATATCAGAAATAGGTTGGGTTAAAGATTCTCCACCTTTCCCCCCAAGCGTTACAATCACCGCCCGCAGCGTACCAGTGACGAGTTTTTGTAATTGCGTTGTGACATGAGCCATAAAATTTTCATGCTCATCAACAATAATCCAAAGGATTTTTTCTCCCTTTAAAATGTCATTTAAAATAGTCTCTGGATTATAATCATCAGGGAATTTTTTATTAAAGTAAGATATTTATTTTATTACATGATCAAAATAAGGAGCCATTTGTTCAGCGCTCCATTTTTCTGTATTATAAATCTTAAAATTCATCTGATGCCTGCGGGTTTAAGCGTAACATCAAAACCCGTTATATGAGTCCACGGCGTGCCTTTTGGTATTCTAAGACGCAAAGCATGATAACGTGCTCGAGACCGAATATTATACATCCCGTTGTTATAGCCTGCGTAACGTTCCTTAGCCCAATTTAATTTATTTCTATTATCAATGATAAAAGCAGACCTAACACTTAAACAACCATCCATAGTATCAGTTTGAACAAAAGCCTCAGTCATAAGGTTTATCTGTCTGCCTGTATCTCCAACGGTTTGTGAAGCAATAACAGCTTCCATTGGAGAACCTGAAAAAAAGCCAAATCGATTGTCTTGAGTGAATGCTCCCAACACTGGTGCACCATTTTGCCATATTTTACTATCAAGAGAAGCAGGCAAATCTATAAGACGGTCTGCAACTTCATCTAGACCTTCTAATGTATAACCGGTTGCAAAGAGTGGAAATAAGAGAAGTTTCTGATCTTTAATGACACTCCATATTTGAAGAATCCAGTCATAAACATAAATATTCATTCCCATAACATCATCATTGATAGAAAAATAGACGCGTGAATATACTGGATCAATACATGCCTTCATGTCATCAATGGCAAAATTATTGTAAAGTGTAAAAATGGTTTTATCGACTTTGCCAAAGCCGATAGGCAGCATCTCACCTGCACTATTGATTTGATAAAAACCATCATCAGAAACAAAGAAAGTATAGTCTCCGCGACTTGCAATTGCCGTACTGCTTTTTGCCCCTACTTTATCTTTTATTTTTGCAAAGCTGAATATTATTTTAGAACCAGGCACAAAGGTTGCACGATAAATAGCCGATCGCATAAAAATAAGCGGATTGGTTGCTTCATTAGAACCTTGAACATATTCACCGTCTGGAAAATCTTGATAATCGCAATTTTTTTGTCCTACAGTCCAAAATTCAGCATCGTTTAAACCTGACCAATGAACACGGTTTGGCTTATCTGTAAGCTTCATCAAACAAACAAAATCACCCCATACACGCACAACACCAGCACGCGGAGGATTCCAGCCTAAATCACAAAATCTTTCATCCATTTTCAACGAAAGCATCTGTGGTGGATCGTTGCTATTAACGGCAATAATGTGATCGCCAAAGGAAGCAAAAGACCAAGGCGCTGTTTCATTAGCGTGGTATTCAGTGTTAAGCTTGCTTATATCTTTCCACCCACGTGTATTATTATCAAACTCATACAGTTTTGTTGGCGATACAACTATTATACGCACACCATTTAATAATCGTACAGCATAAACCCACAAGATTACATCAGGAAAAGAACTTGATGCTGGCACAACTGTCAGAAACGGAATATAAGATTGTGGAGCAGGCAAAACATTCACTATTTCATTAGAATAGTTGTTATTAATAAATGCAGTATCTGGTCTATATTCAGCAATAGGGATAAAAGTCATTAAAAATCCGTGTGTTGAATTTTGAATAAATTTTTGCGCCGCGAAGTTTCAATTTTAAGTGCATCTAATTGCTCTTGAAACATAGCGAAAGCTGCTGCTGCCATTTGTGGGTCTTTAATAATATTTGTATAAAGCTCATATTTTGCACGGGTTTTAATCAATTCATATGCTTCACAAAACCATATTGAGGTTTCTTGCATAGTCTCAATGTTTTTGACTTTTACAGGATCAAGAATGAGCCTAATAGAATAGGCACGATCTGGTATTGGATATAAAATCAGCTTTTGCTCAAAATAGGCATATCGTGTAGGCGTACCCTCATTAAAACTGTTATCCATATTCTCAATGAAAAGCGAGTCTACACGTAAAAGCTTTGATTTTATTTGATTATTTTCATGAATATAAGCATCAACAATACGCGTAGCATCTGCAATATAAGGATTTGCCTCCACTCCATAGCGGCGTTTTCCCTTTAGCGTTGCAAAAGTAACCTCGCGGCTTTCATTAAAATAAAATGGCAACCGTTCACAAAATCGAATAGCTGAAAATATCGCCTTTTGAACTTGGTCAACATATTCATTCGTTTGGTCATCTATTTCATCCTGAATATCACTTAATATTTGGGTGAAATTTTTTTCCTGAGGAACAACAGCTTCTTTTTCTGTAATGGGATCGCTTGTCTCTATTATTATTGCCATATTAGCCCTTTTCTAAACGTCTCAAGAAAAGCAAGGAACAAACGTTCCCACTTTTTAACGATTTGTATAAAACTCAACAATAACTTCTGCGTCACCTTTGGTGCTTTTTTTGCTTCGTGTCATATAAATCGTGTTTTCAAATTCTAATGGAACACACCGCTCAGCTAGAGGGATTTTAAGTTCTTCAATGTTAGGAGTTAGAAGTGTTGCATTGCCGTAATCATTGCTATTTGGCTCTTTTCAAAACTTGGCTGTAGCTCCTCCAAAATCGGTTAGTGTATAAACCGTAATGCTTTTGATAAAAGCATCTTGGGGTAAAGTGCCAATTTTCGTAACTAACCCACGATCAGTATATTTAACACGAGCTCGAAAGACGTTTACTTTTTGCGTATGAGTGTTACAACCTTGCAAAATAAGTGGCATTCCTTCATCAGTCATTGCGCTAATGCCAGAAGATGGACGTACAATAGGCTGTTGTTCTTCCATAATTTAGTCCTTTTCAATAAAGTTGGTCTTATTAGCTGGCTTCCGCAAAAGAAGGGATTACGATAGTGCCAAAATCTTGCCCCCCTTGATTAGAATGAGGCAAGGTGTAGCGTGACTTTTTCATGCCAATAATGGTTTTTGCAGCAACACCAAATTCGCGTTGATAATCAAACAGCTCTTCAACAAGTTTATAACGCGTTGCACCATTGCTTCCTGTTGTACCATTGCCAACACGTCCATAAGCCATGATAATGCTTTGTGCACCAAGCAAAACAGCACGTCGAACAGATGAAACAGGCTCTTGCGTTTTTGAATTGACACCATTAGGCACATGTTCTGCTTCACGCAAAATCACGCCGTTATACATTCCAAGAGAACCATCAAAAATTGGATTTTTAGCCCCTGAACCATCATAAGCCGCTTTGGTGATATCTAACCATTGTCCATCTTGTGTGTTCGTACGCAATTGGGTTACCTGTGTTGGATGTAAATACATGACGTAAGCTGATTTTCCATCAACACGAACAGGAGGCAAGCGCGGATTAGCGAGTTTAGCACGTTGCACAGCTACATCTATAAGAGCTAATTTAAAGGTGTCATCTTTTGTGAGTTCCTCATCCGTCTTTTTCCCATTTGGACGAATAACACGCAATTTGCTTGGCTCTGATGGCTCATTAAAACCATAATGCACTGGTTTAATTGTGATTGTGCGACCTTCAAACTGAATCCATGGTGCTGTATAGCCTGCTGCCTGAATAAAGAACATTAAACTCAAACGATCTGCATACCAATCAACAAGACCATCTTTTGCTTCTTGACGCAAATTAAATAAAATACGTTGCTGGTCAATCGTGCCTTCATATTTGACGCGCACAGCATGAGCAAGCTCATTGATGCGCACTGTTTCATTCATAAATTGAAGTGCTTCTTCATTGCCCTCTAGCGTTTGCCCCTCGCTCACACCATCACCCATAAGCTGAGCACGCAATCCACTTGTGATTGAATCACCAGCGGTTTTGCCTAATACATCCAAAACTTGAATAATGCTGTTTTTGTCTTTTCCCATCAGCGGAGCAATTTGCAACGCTTTTGAAGTCTCTGTATTTAGCATCTTAGCCCAAACGCCAACGGCTAATGGATCATTGAGCTTTACTTGTGTTACTGCCATTTCAAACAATGCCTTTCTTGGTTTTTAAAACTGCCTTGCGGCATAACCCAAGCGATAACAATCACTCGAATTATCTCTGCTGTTCCATTGCGTATTTCTTCACGCCCTGCTCATAATTTGTTCAAATTTTTCTGGATTTTTCTCAACCCATGCTGCAAATTCTTCTTCTGGCATGGAAAAGAGCGTTCTCGCATCAACGCCACCTATTGGAGCTTGTCCACTGCGCGCTGCCAATGTACGCGCTGCTGTGCTGCGCTCTTGAAGGGCTCCGACTTCATCACTCATCCCAATTTCATTTTTGATTTTTGAGCCATTATATCCAAAAGCTTTTGCTTTTTGCACAAGCATCTCAATTGGATTTATACCAGCTTTTTGACACTGCTGACATATTTGGCGCAGTTCAACACCAATTTGCTGTTGCCTTGCCATAGGGTCTTTCCATTGCGGATAGAGGCTTATTTGCGCTTGTAGTGAATTGTCTGCTATTTCATAGAGATAATCCGTGATATTATCTAAATCTGGATATTTATCCTGTACTTGTGCCTTTGCTGCCTCGAAATAATCCCCTAATTGCTGTCGCTCATGTTGCTCTTGGCTTATACGTGTTTGCTGTTCTCTCATATGAGAAAAATCATCAAGTACTTTCTGTTGCTCCAATACTTTTTGACTAAGCCATGCAATATGTGCTTTTGGATCATCTTCTAATGCAGAAACATTTTCATCAGTGTGTCGAGCAAATTCCTCCTGCATTGCAGCATATTTTTGCGCAAGCTCAATTGCTAGCTCATGAGACTGAGCAGCACTTTTCTCTGCCTTTTGGCGTGCTTGCCGCTCTTGCTCTATTGCTTCGTGAGTTAATTGCTGTTGAGACGATTCTGTGGGTGATTGTTCAGAATTTTGCTCTACATCAAAAACTTCTGCAACTTGTTCAGGTTCAACAATCTCAACATCGTGATTATCACCGACAAACTGCTCATCGTAGATTGCTTGTTCTTCAGGAGTAAATTGTTCTTCCATATTCTGTTCCTTCAATAAGTCTTTGCTCTGATCGTCGCAGCTCGATATTGTTCCAGCTGTGTTTGCAGAGCTTTGCGCTCTAAATCACGCTGCGTTATTTCATTTTTTGCTCGTTGAAGCTCAAGCTGCATCCGCGCTTGTTCTTGCTTCAAGAAAAGCTCAATATTTTTTTGCTGCAATGCCGCCTGTTTCTGCTGCGCATCGAGTTGATAAAGTGTGCTCTTAGCCTGTGCTTCCTGCTGTAAGACGGCAAGCTTTGCTTGTTGCTCTGGTGTTAATTGTGCCCCTTGGCTTTGTTGCATCATCTGTTGCTGCTGCTGTTGTGTCTGTGCTTGTTGTGCCTTTGCAGTTAAACTTGCTACAAGCGTTGCTGGCAGCGGTGAAAGCTTTAGAATATCTGGAATCATCTCAGGTGTTATGAAACCACCAAGCAACGGCAGCATCTGCGTAACCGCCGCGAACGTCTTCTCTTTTTCATTTGGGCTAGTGGGTGAATCATCAACAATAATGTCATATTCAAGAGTCGTTACAGCTTCACGAGTTAACGGCACATATTGAGCATTTTCTGCTCCAGAAATACGCACCAAACGACCATCAGAGAGATAATTTTGGATAAGATAAAGAATAATCTTTCCCTGTCTGCACCGATAAAGCTTTAGATTATCAAATAAGCCTGCAAGCAAATTAAGTGTTGATTGCCGTCGTGTATTTTCTAGAACATTTGCTTGGTTAACCTCTCGTGTTCCTATAAACTCAGCTGACAATCCTGTTACATGGGTTATCGCCTCACGTGATTCATTGAACAGTTGAAAAAGCCTGTAGGAAATTGTGCACTTGGCTTTGGTTGGATTTTCCCGCTAGTCAATGCCCCCTTTTCTAACCACGTGATCGTATCTGTCCGCGCCCAACTTTCTAGTGCTTGGCGCTCATCATCAAAAGCACCCCGTTCTGCCATTAAGCCACCCTTAGATTGGCTATTGAGGATGTACATCACTTGGCTAAAATATTTATTCGACCATTTTTGTGGGTCTTTAGCTGGACGAACAATCCCGTAAAACTGGTTTTTAAGTTTATCCAGTGTACCCGTGATACATTCCCACCCAAGCTGCCCATCAGGTGCTAATGGTCTATCAGGCTTCGCTAAAAGGCGACGTCCTAAAAAAGCACGCTTAACCACTTTTTTATTGAAGCGCGCCCCTTGTAGTTGTGGCACCATCATCTGAATTTGCTTAAACTCTCCCTTGCTATAGTTACGCATCTGACCTGTTTGGAGATCAGGCGCCTTGTAATAAATTTCGTACTCAAACCAACGGCATTCAACGAGCGTAACATACCGTTTTCCAGAAAACTGCTCTGATAAAAAATCTGCATTAGAATGATCATCATACGCATCAAGCGACACATGATGTTCCTCAGTACCTGCTGTACACTCTACAGCCAAATCGGCATTCAAATCTTCAAAAGCCACATTAGGGAAAAGGCTTTTAGCATCCTCGATTGGTTTGCGATCAACATACCACATACGTTGTGCATCAACGAGATTTGGTCTAACAGCGTTGACATCCCATACCATTTTCAGCGGGTCTAAACGTCTAACAGTAGGCATTCCTTCAGGGTCTGTTTCATAATCTAAACGTGTATCTGTCCAGCCCATGCCACAAATGACCATATCCTGAAAAGCATCAGAATCGGCATATTCAGCTTCCGCTTCGTCACGAAACCATTCTGCTGCTCCAGTAAGCAATTCATTTGGTATTGCTGCACCTACTTGTCGTGGCTGAAACTGCACTTCGCGTTTATTATTACGCTCCGCTCCAACAATTGCATTCACAAGTGAAGCAATACGGTTAAAGGTCATAACGGGGCGGCGTTGCATTTTTAAAACTGCAAGGTCTTCTTCAGCCCATTGGCGCCCATTATAAAAATCAAAATCTTCACGCGCCTGTTCACGACATTTATTAACGTGCTCAATATCTTCTGCATACCAAGATTTTAAACGTCGATAGAGATCATACTGATCTAAATCTGTTGTTTTCTTAGAGTCATCCTTTAGAATGCCATCCATGATGCTGCTTCTCTTTCTATGGCGCGATAGCGCTCTTGTTGAGGTTTGGTGCGTGGTGCTTCATAAGAAATACACATCAGTCCAAAGACATCAGCTCCATGACTCGACCAATCATGTTCAGCACCCAAACCAATGCCGCGCTTTTCATCCCATTTTTCGTGATACCAATTTAGTGCCTTGCGACCAGCAACTGTTGTTTCTTCATGAAACCAAACAGATGGCAAAATACGCCGTACTGCCTCAATACGCATCTTCACAGCTCCAGCACCTTGATTAGGAACCACTTGCGTTTTAAAGCCCGCATCATTTAAGGCGCTCTCAAAGCTCACATCATGAACGCGATCTTTGGTCGCTCCATCGTGTGGCAAAACCATCAATGCCTTCTCATAGCCATTGCGACGCAACCAACCTATATGCTCTGAAAGAGCAGCTGCCCCTGTGCTTCGTAATAATCAAGAACCCTTATTTCTTTGCCTACAAATTGTGCAATCCATATTGCTGTAGCATCTGCTTTAGCACCTGTTCCGCCAATATCCCAAAATGCCCGCATTTGCATTAAAGGATCACGTGCAACACGCCCTATTCGCCCATCTTGTTCAACTGCCAACATTTCTTTCTGGTAGTAAGCACCTTGAACAGCCTTAAGATAATCTCCATCCCATATATGTTTATAGGTTTCGGGGCGGTTCTTAAGATCATCAAGCCGTACTTCATCCAAAATCCTCGGAAATTTCGGATTATCTAACCAGTTTATCTCAACACGCTTAATTGACTGATTGTCTGAAAAACGAAACCGCTTCTCAACTGGAGCATTTTCACGCAGCGGGTTCCAAGTTACCCAAAGCTCTGCATGCCAGTCTTCTCCTTCTTCACGCAATGTTGGAATGAGCGTTTGCCAAGCCGTTTCAGTAACTGGTTCTGCTTCATCAACCCAGCAGAGCAAAATACGCCCCATTGACTTGATACTTGCTATATTGCGATCAAGACCTGAAAATTGAAAAGCTATACGACCATCGATCGATTTAATCGACGATTCTCCAACCTTATAATAGCTCTTTAAAAAATCATGGCTCTCAATAGCTCGTTTAATCTCCTCCAAAGAACTCTCAGCAAGCGAATTCTGAAATTGGCGGGCACAAAGAATGGTACCCGATATTCCTCGCATGCCAAATTGATAACCTTTTAAAGCCGCCATCAATGCAAATGATCTTGTCTTTCCAGACCCTCTCCCACCCCAAGCCGCACGAATACCTGCCTTACCTATAAAAATCGGTATAAGCTTTGGTACAATCTTAATTTGCTTGGTTGTCATTGATTAAAGGAACAATTTCAACACGCCCTACCATCTTGATGGCATCCCCATCCTCACCTGTTACTTGGAGAGGCAAAATCTTCCCAAACAATGATAAATAGGCTGCTGGACATTTAAGTGCTTGCTTCTCAAGGTAAGAAATTAAACCATCATCACCATATTTCTTACCCGCTCGTTCAGCAGCTTTAATCACTGCTTCTTTAAGAATACGTGTCGTTTTATTCGGAACACCTTTCACTCGCCCCATACCAGCTTTTGGTGGCGTTCTTTTTGCAGGTTTTGCAATAGTCGCTTTCATGTGTGTTTCTTTTGTGAATAAGATAACAAAAAACCCCGCAAATGCAGGGCTTCAAACAATAAACAATCATATCAATTTTATAAGAGAGATTGTAAACTTACTGTAATTTCAGACACAATTACGCCAGTACAGCAACGTCATTAAATACGACTTTTTATAGATTGTCAATATAAAAAATCTAAATATTGTATTTTTTATTCCTGCTATCCAAATTGAACGTTTAAAAATTTAAAATATGCTTTTGAAAAGTAGACAAATTTTCAATAAATAATTTAATTTCAATATCTTAATATAAAATATATATTTTAAAAATGTATTTCAATTTTCAGAATTTGATTTTAATACTTTACATATTTTTCATCTGCTATATAATAGCTCTTAATAGCTTTACACGTCACAGTAAGGAGCTGTGACGTGTAAAGCTACATAGAATAAAGTGGATGATAAGGTCAATGACAATATGAAAAACCCTCCTCACCCTGGCGAATTATTACGTGAAGATGTAATTAAGGAACTTGGCTTATCTGTTACCGAAGCAGCCAAACGGTTAGGTATGTCTCGCGTAGCTCTTTCTAGAGTTTTGAATGGAAAAGCTGCCATTAGTTCTGACTTAGCGATTAGACTTGAAACGGTTGGTGTTAGTACTGCGCGCACTTGGCTAAACATGCAGACAAGTTATGACTTAGCGCAGGCACGAAAACGCTCTCAGCCTAATGTATATTCTTTATCGCCTACCACAGCTGCGGCATGAATGAGAAGCGCTTTTTGGGAAGAGGTGAAGAGTACTAAAGATGATATTTTCCTAAAGTTAGCAGGAGATTTTTGTTGTATATTGTATCTATACACGATATGATATGCGATATTATGATTCTTTCTAAAAACAATAGCTATTTTAGGAACATTAATGATATTGAATTTTAAGCACAAAGGGCTTGGAGACTTTTATTATAATGATGTTATAAATGGCATTCCACTTTCTCACGTTAAAAAATTAAGACGCATTTTGTTCGCACTTGGAGAAGCCGAATCGCCAGAGAGCTTGGATATACCAGGATTTCGATTGCATTCCCTGAAAGGTGATTTAAAAGAATACTGGTCAATTACTGTCAATAAAAATTGGCGTGTGATATTTCGTTTTGATGGTAGAAATGTTGATTCGGTCGATTACTTGGATTACCATTAAGAAATACCAATAGAATATGTAATGAAATTGTCAAAAACGATAATAATATTTTTTTGTTATATATAAAAAGTTTAGTGATATATACTCTTAATGAAAAAAGCTGTTATTAATATTCAAGATGATACTTAAAATTTACATATTCACACGATTTTGCGTAAAATATCTATAAAGCTCGTTGAGAATAATATGCAATGAATTCACAAGATATGGCAGCGGTTGATCTTCTACAACAAGGTATTGTAGTGCGGCATGAAGATTATACTGACGATGTAAACTTTGGGTTTCTGCAATAATATCTTTCACAGCTAAAAACTGTTCTGTTGCTATTTTTACCCATTTTTCCCTTGCCTCATCATTAGAAGACGAAAGCGCTTCATTATAAACTGCTCCAGATAAACCTTTTGCACATAAATAATCATTTCTGATTTGTAAGTATCGTTGTGCAGCATCGTATTGTTCTTGGCTAAACTCACCTTGCAAACAAAGCCGCCCGATATAAGTACCAGAAAGTGGATTTTTTGCATCTTCCGCAGTCAAACCAAAGTGCTTTGCACGCATTTCAATTGCCAACCGATCAACCGCAACAAATGGCGTTTTTGCACGCGAAATACGTCCATTTTTCTCTCTCACACATCCTTCAATCCGTGGGCGTCCACATTTTACATGTTTTTTTCTTTTTGTCATATTTTTCTCAATCAAAATGGAACATCATCATATGCAGATACAGTGTGATTTTGTGTCGGATCTACAGTTGGATCATGATCTTTCTTTGCATCAAGCAAATACAATTCGCCTTTAAACTGCGGTACAATCACTTCTGTCGTGTAACGCTCAATACCTTTATTATCTTGCCATTTACGTGTCTGTAATCGCCCTTCAACATATACCTTGCTTCCCTTCTTGAGATACTGAAGGGCAATTTTTGCAATGTGGGGATTAAAAACAGCCACAGAATGCCATTCTGTTTTCTCTATTTTCTGATTGGTGTTTTTATCTTTATAGCTATCAGAAGTCGCCACGCTAAAATTGACTATTTCAACTCCAGAGGACATTGTTTTACTTTCTGGATCAGCACCAAGATGCCCTATCAACGTCACCTTATTAAGCATATTTTTATATCCATTAAGTTTGCGCTTTATATGGATATTATTTTAACATGATTTTATTATTTTTTCTAATATTTTCAAAGTGATATTATTAATTATTAACATATAACATTTACATTTTATAACACTAATTAATAAATACGTGACTACTATAAACGCATAGCGTATCGTATCAACTATCAAAAGAAATTTATTGATATAAGTTAAAATATTCCAACACAAAATGATAAAACTCATTGTTCTCTTCAAAATGCTGTATTTGTAGCTCAATTGTGCTATATAATAAAAGATGTGATATAGAGAACAACATTATGATGGACACAGTAACAAATTCAAAAGACGTCGTCCGCGCACGGATAGATAAAAATTTAAAAAAAGAAGCTAATGCAATATTAGAAACTATGGGTCTCACTATATCCGATTTTATGCGGATTGCCTTAACTAAAGTTGTAACTGAACAAGGTTTACCATTTGATATGCACACTCCGAATAAATTAACGGCTGAGACATTGGAAAAAAGTGATAAAGGAGAAGATGTCTACGTCGCAAAAGATATAAATGACCTATTTCGTGATTTGGGGATTTAATGTTAAAAATAATCCGTTCAAATCAATTTAAACGTGACATTAAAACAGTTGCAAAACGCGGTAAAGATTTGGAAAAAATCAAAAAAGTAATGCTACTATTGCAAGAAGGAAAATCTTTGCCATCACGTTATAAAGATCATCCCCTTAAAGGGAACTGGTGTAACTTTCGAGATGTACATATTGAGCCAGATTGGGTCTTGATTTACAAAATTAATGATAATGAAATACGGTTTGAACGTACATGGAATCATTCCGATCTATTTAGATAGTGTGTATTTATAACGTAATTTTACTTTATTTTTCAAAACTAATTATAACCTAGACTATCGGATTTATTTCGTAAAATGAAGTTATGATGAAAATAACACCCTTTGATGCCAGCGAGTTTTTTCAAACTCCTGAAGATTTGAAAGAACTCTTACAAGATGCTTTAGAAACCAAAGATAGTGGCTACGTTTCACATGTGTTAGGGATTATTGCGCGCAAACAAGGAATGACAGCAATTTCCAACGAAACAGGACTAAACCGAGAGTCTCTTTATCGCTCGTTAAGTGAAAAAGGTTGACCCACGGCTTTCTACTTTTTTAGTATTTTAGATGCCTTTTTATCGATTTAAACGCATATCTAATACAAAACGATCAGTACTTTTCACTATTTTGCTAAATGAAGATACTCTCACGCTGCTTTATCCCGCTGTGCTTTGGCAAAATACGCTTTTGCTTCTACGGAATCTGAAGCATCAAGCATCCGTCTCAGTTCATCAAATTTTTCTACAGAAATCGGCTCTCCTTTTGGTTTTGGTTTAACCTCTGATCTTTCTAAGTACTGAAATATGTTTTGAACTGCTTTTCGAACGCCATTTTCAAGCTGTTCACAATAAAGAAACAAATCTGTTGCTGATGGCATAAACGTTGTCGAAAAACCTTCTGCTTTACCTTTTATCACGTCTCTTATTGCCGTCTTAAGTCCCCACTGGCTCACCCCGTCAAGTGCAAAAAAATATCCAAGTGCAGTAGCCTTTTCATCTGCTGCAGTTGAGATTTTACGAGCACCAGACAGCACATCAAACATTAAACTGATTTCTTGCTCAGAAGCTTGCTCATCAAGTTGTTTTAACGCCTCATTACCCAAGGCAATGACTTGCTCCGCTTCTGCAATCGATGGTTTTTGTCCCGGGAGCCAATGGAATGGTGGGTCTTGCGTCATCCTCGAAGAGAAACCTGTACGCACTGTCAGAATGTTTGATATTGCGGATGTGTTCAGCGACGCGGTGCCCCCAGCCACGCTGTTGATCTGTTTGGTAACCAGTTCCTTTTCCATAGTTGTTTCCTTTCGCTAAATTCTCGACAGTCCTACGCACCCAGACACGCCATGTCGCTGGCCAATCACGTTTGACAGCATTCTTCCCTGTCGCAACTTTCCAATGATCTTTGAAGTTTGCGATCTCGAAGTTTACGCGTTCTGGAGGCAAACCTTCCTGAATTGCAAAATCGTAATCAGGCTCGAAATCAGCAGGCAATCGACAACCTCGATCAGTTTTGGCTCTTTTAGCTTTTGGTGAAATGTTCTCTTGCTCGTGAACGGGAGGTAATTTCACAACGTCAGTGATTTCTGAAGAACTATCTGCATCTGAAATCTCGTTTTGAGCTGAAAGTGTATCGAACAACGCATCACTGCCATTTGGCTCTTGAATGGATAGAGCAGTTTCTGAATCTTCGAAATTTTCTTTTTTTGCTAATACGATAGTATTAGTTTTTTTATATATGTTATTGTTAATGTTATTAGCATTGCGAACGCTATGCGCATCGCATGCGGTTCCGCATTCAGTCCGCATATGTGAATTATATGCGGAATTGTTTGCTTCTTTTAAATAATCGTTATCACTTTTGTTTTTAGCTTTCTGCCATCTAACACTAGCAGCTTTGGATGCAGATTCTGATTTTTCTTTACTATCACTTAATTCTGCTTCAACATCTAAATTCCATAAACGACCATCTGCTAAGCTGATAATTTTTTTCTTAAGCAATAAAAGGTCTAATGCTTTGATAAACGTTTTCATTGGGTAACCAACATAAAGAGCTAATGCCTTTAAGTCATTTAAAAGAGGTTCGCCAGTGTAAAGCATTTGAAACCGCAACATCACATAGATACATTTTTCTGTTGGAGATAAACAAGAAACCTCATTCATCCATTCACCCGCGTTAAGCTTCGTCCAAGGCAACTTAGTTGACATGCCCGATTTCCCCTTCCTTTATTTTCCTCATTTTAAGAGTGTGAATTGTGCTGTTTTGATATGTTGCGTTGTTGACATGTTTTCATGTGAACAGGAGGACATTCAACGAATGTTCGCGTTGAAGATAATGCGGAATCACATAATTGCGTTTTATGAGAAAACGATAAAAAATCTTCTGCTTTAATCGGTACACCAATTCTTGCAGCTTCATCCAAAAGAGTGAGAATATGCCTTATCGGAATCCTTCCACCAGTTCCTCCTTTTGATACGGGACGAAGCCAAACATATACACGTGTTCTATGAACCCCAAGAAGCTGAGAAACCCTACGAGCTCCACCCAATAAATTTATTACTTCATAAAATTGTTTCATAGCATATTATGTAGCGATTATGAAAACATTGTCAAGAAAGAAACTTAAAAATGAAATTATATGTTGTTAAATTAGAAAATGACGATTGTATACAACATACCTACAATAAAAAGATGAAAACAAGAATTACTCAATGGTTACAAGACGCTTTAACTGAATCTGGATTAAGTCAATCAGAGCTTTCGAGACAGCTAACAATTTCTTTAGGAAGATCTATAGATCGCGCTGCTGTAAACAAAATGCTAAAGGGCACAAGAGATGTTTCTGCCCGAGAATTACTAGAAATATCAAAACTTACTGGCGCTTGCATTCCAGACAATCGCTTAGTTCCTTTGATTGGGTATGTAGGAGCAAGCGGAGAAATAACTGCTATAGATTCTGGGCATTTAGAAGAAGTGGATGCACCGCCTTCAGCTCCCAAAGGAACTGTCGCTGTTCGTGTTGTAGGTGATTCTATGTTTCCAGCCATTGAGGAAGGGAGTCTTCTCTTTTATTCTCATCATCTCCCACCAGAAAACCTTATTAATAATAGAGCTATTATAAAAACTAAATGTGGGAAAGTTTACGTCAAGGTATTACGCCTAGGAAAAGAAAAAGGGAAATGGGTTTTATCCAGTATAAATGACAAATATGCTGATATTAAAGATATAGAATTAGAGTGGTGTGCACCTATAGATTGGATTAAGCCAGCTAGAATATAAATTTAATACCCTTATATTTTTCTTTAAATAAAACATTAATATGATAAATTTTTAAAAAATTTCTAAATTCGCTACATTTTCTTATTGACTTAGTTTCTAAATTCGCTACATTTATTCCCATAAACCACACACAAGCAATTGCCAACAGGCATTAGAGGGGGAGATTATGGAAAAGCCAATTTTTGTGAATTCAGATGAAATTTTGTTAGTTATCTACAATGGCGATGAACACTTTGCTGAATCAGGACCGTTCTACGATGAATTCGAAATCTTGAAAGTTCTGTATGGTACAGAGGGTGCAACAAAAATCCTTCGTATAGACAATTCAATGAAGCACTGTGAAGATATTAGCGAAGAAATTGCAGAAGCATACATCAGGGAGAATGATATCCTTCAACCATGCGAAATTGAACATCCTTTTGTAGAAGAGAGCGATGCCTTTGATGCTTTTTGGGATGAGGTTGCAAAGCAAGAATATGAAGATACAATGTACGGTACCTACGAACAGCAACACCGTTTACGCCTTTGTGACGTAATCTAACTCCTAAAGGCGTTTTAAGAGCGCCCCCCTTTTATCAAGAAATATCAGTTTCTTTCTTAAGAGCTGAAAAGACAAAACTCTAACAGCACAACAACTTTTAACAAATGCGTGATTCACGCCACAGGTGGATTGCGCATAAATGAGGGATTCAATATGACCAATTATCCATTAACAGCCATGGCACAGAAATATGGTTTTTCTCATGATGAATTTCGAGAAACAATTATCAAAACTTGTACCAGTACGAAATTTCCTTTTTCTCATGAAGAGTTTGCTGCTTTCATTTGTGTTGCCAATACCTATGAACTTAACCCTCTCACAAAAGAAATCTATGCACTCCCCAAAAAAGGTGGAGGTCTTATACCTGTTGTCTCTATTGATGGGTGGATTAAAATCATCAAATCAAACCCAGATTTTGATGGAATGACCTTTCAAGATCAGCTCGACAATAACGGCAATTTGATTGCTATCAAATGTTCAATACGTCTGAAAAACATTAAAGACCCTATCGAGGTCACAGAATATTTATCAGAATGCAAACAAAACACAGATGTTTGGGTAAAGTATCCCGCTCGTATGTTGCGCCATAAAGCAACCATACAATGCGCACGCTATGCTTTTGGTTTATCAGGTATTTATGAAGAAGACAAAGCTGCACGTATTAATGGTACAAGCCACAATACACAAAGCCAGCAAATTTCAAATGAACTGCTTATACAAATCCAAGAATTAATGGATCAAACACAAACACAAGAAGAAAATGTGCTTTCTTTTGCAAAAGTTGGAGAACTTAGCGAGATGTCTCCTGAGAAAGCACAGACTGTTTTGGAAGGTTTGAAGAAAAAACAACGTTTACAGATGGAAGCACAACAAGGAACTTCTATACAAGAAGCTGAATATGAACCAATTCAACAAGCGCAGGCAGCGGCGGTGTGATATGGAGCAAAGAACAGCAGAATGGTTCCAAGCGCGATTAGGAAAAGTTAGTGCTTCAAATGTTTATAGTATCATCAACAGAACAGCCAAAGGACTCCCTACAAGCAAATACGACGAGTACAAAATCAAACTCATCACAGAACGTTTAACAGGAGAAACAAGCCCATATTATGAAAGCGAAGATATGCGGTGGGGAGTTGAGCATGAAGATGCTGCAATCGAAGAATATAGCTTCATTTATGATGCTCATGTAACAAAGTGCGGCTTTATGCCCCACCCTACAATTGCAATGGCTGGTGCAAGCCCTGATGGTCTTATTGGTGAGTACGGATTAATTGAAGTCAAATGCCCAAGATCAACAACCCATATACGCTTTTTTATAGATAATGAGATCAAACCTGAATATATCGCACAAATGCAATTTCAAATGGCTTGTACAGGACGCAAATGGTGTGATTTTGTAAGCTATGATCCACGCTTTACTCATAAAGCATCACATTTACGCCTTTAAATATGCCGCATACATCGCGATGAAGAGCAGATTAAGCATATCAATGAAGCGGTCGAAGCCTTTTTAACAGAGATAGAACAAGACATGAAGCAGATATTGACTAAAGCTGCTTAACACTATGGGGGTGCGTTCCTCCTCTTAGCACCCCCGCCCTTTATCATAACAACTTTCAATAAATGCGTGATTCACGCCACAGGTAAATTGCACATAAAATTAGGAGACTACATCATGGCTCATCGCCAACCTACTATAACCCAGCCAGCGATTGCTCGTGCTTTAAGAGAAGCCAAAAAACAAGGCTGCGAATTAATAGAAATCAAGCCTACGGGAGAGCTACTCATCTATCTCAAATCTGATATCCCAATACCAAATTCAACCACTCACCCCGACAAGCTTTTAGACTTGCAAAAGAACGAATATTACGAAGCTTTGCTCTCTAAGATGTGAAGCCCCCATGCCTAAACCACGTCCCCCTCATCTTGTTAAAGAAATTACACGCCATGGCAAAACTATATGGTATGTACGTATCGGTCATGGATCACGTCGTAGAGTGCACGGAATCTATGGAACACAAGAATTTGTTGACAGCTATAAGAGCGCACTTGCTGAATTGAAGGCATCATCCCCCCTAAACCTAAATCAGGAAAACTGATTGAAAGCTCCTTTGCATGGCTCCTTAAACAATATTTAAACAGTGTCGATTGGCATAGTCTTGCTAAAACTACACAAAGACAAAAAAACTCATTTTAATGAAAGTATGCGATGCTATAGGAAATATTCCATACAGAGAAATTAAAAAAACACATATCATAGCTGGTGTTGAACGGCGCAAAGAAACACCAGCAACTGCTAGAAACTTTCTAAAAGCACTTAATGGTCTTTTTAAATGGGCAATTGATCAAGAACTTTTAAAAGATAATCCAGCTTCAAGCATAAAAAGACCACCTCTCAAAAACAAAGATGGGTTTCCTGTGTGGACAGAAGAAGACATAGAGAAGTATTATCAACGCTGGTCTGTCGGCACGCATGAACGAGTCTGGATTGGTGTACTTCTGTATACAGGTTTAAAACGTGATGATGCAGTGCGCATTGGCTGGAAAGACGTAAAAGATAACATCATTCATCTAAAAACAGAAAAAAGTAAATTCCAAACAGATGTTTTTCTTCCAATCTTGCCTGAGTTAGCAGAAACACTTCAAACTGGTTCTGTCGGAGATGAAACATTCATTTGCGGTAAAGGAGGTAAAAAATTAACTAAAGAAAGCTTTGGAAACCTGTTTCGTGAAGCATGTAATGCAGCAGGCATAAAAAAATCAGCACATGGATTAAGAAAATTAGCAGCAACACGCGCCGCAAATTCAGGTGCAACAGTTTCACAACTCAAAGCAATTTTTGGCTGGACAGAAGACAGTATGGCATCTCTTTACACAAAGAGCGCTGACCGCAAAAAACTTGCTCTTGAATCAATAAAAAAGCTTCAAAAAAGTGAGGGATAGAGACAAAAAAACATAATAGAATCAATGATAAGAAAATCCCTTACTATTAATATAACTCATTGATTTTCTTATTCTTTGTTTTGCCCCTTGGGCGTACCATTTCTTTTTTGTAGAGATTAACATTTTGATTTTTCCCATTTTTTGTACATTAGGAATAATGAATCAGACAATACAATTTTAAAGTAAATATCTGATTTCTGATACTATAGAATTGATTTTTATCATCTGTACAACAGTTATAGCTTATTTTAGCATGTGAGTTTTTTTTCGGTAATTTCTAATTTTTCAATAAAAAAATATATCAAATTAACAGCGTGTTTTTCTTATATCAGATTTGAAGCAATCTCTGTTTTCACTTTTCATCATAATCTTGAAGATGTTATAAAAAAAGACATGCCATAAAAAACAATATCGTTTAAATGAAAAAGGACTTCTAATGACAAAAATTACAGTGGAAAATCCCGTTGTTGAAATCGATGGGGATGAAATGACACGCATTATTTGGAAATATATCAAAGATAAACTCATACATCCCTATCTTGACATTGACCTTAGGTATTACGACCTTTCTATTGAAAATAGAGATGCAACCAATGATCAAATAACCACTGATTCTGCAAATGCCATAAAACAATATGGGGTCGGTATAAAATGTGCAACCATCACCCCTGATGAATCACGAGTAAAAGAGTTTAACCTAAAAAGAATGTGGAAATCACCTAATGGCACAATTCGCAATATTTTAGGAGGAGTTATTTTTCGTGAGCCTATCATCTGTAAAAATATTCCACGCCTCGTTCCTAACTGGACAAAACCAATTATTATTGGGCGTCATGCTTTTGGTGATCAATATAAAGCAACAGATTTTAAATTTCCAGGCAAAGGAAAACTGAGTATTCATTTCGTTGGTGAAGATAATCAAGTTATCCAACATGATGTTTTCGATGCCCCTAGTGCAGGGGTTGCCATGGCTATGTATAACCTTGATGAATCAATTTGCGACTTTGCACGCGCATCCTTTAATTATGGGCTACAAAGAAATGTTCCTGTTTACCTTTCAACAAAAAATACTATTCTAAAAGCTTATGATGGCCGTTTTAAAGACATTTTTCAGGAAATATTCGACACAGAATTTAAAACAGAATTCGAAAATCGTAAATTATATTATGAACACCGCTTAATTGATGATATGGTTGCTTCCGCTCTTAAGTGGCCAGGAGGATACGTCTGGGCATGTAAGAATTATGATGGTGATGTTCAATCTGATATTATTGCTCAAGGTTTTGGTTCCCTTGGTCTTATGACTTCCGTCCTCATGACACCAGACGGAAAAACTGTTGAAGCAGAAGCTGCCCATGGTACAGTGACACGCCATTATCGTCAGCATCAAAAAAATGAAGAAACATCAACAAATTCTATTGCCTCTATTTTTGCATGGACACGCGGGTTAACACATCGTGCTAAACTAGATAATAACGAGAAACTAAAAAATTTCGCTACAACTTTGGAAAAAGTTTGTATTCAAACTGTTGAGGAAGGTTTTATGACTAAAGATCTTGCACTTTTGATTGGACCTCAACAAAAATGGCTTTCCACAACAGGATTTCTCGATAAAATTGATGAAAATCTCAAGAAAGCAATGATTCATTAAACTAAACAAGAATTTCAAAGCTCTTCTTTTGCAGAGCTTTGAATATTCTCTTGGAAAATTTAAATAACTGCCTTATAAAGAAATAAGGTTAACTCTCTGCTAAATCGCAAAATAGTGAAAAAACAAAGCTGCTCCTCTCTTTTATTGAGTAAAAATGGCATTTGCACCTTAACCTTTACAGGAGGTGTTGCGCTACATGCTATCAATGCTTACATCGTGATAACTATTTTGCCCTCACTTATAAACGATATAGGCAGTGAGCTTTATTATTCTTGGGCAGCTACTGTTTTTGTCATAGCATCACTCCTTGGTACCTCACTTGCAACAAAAATATTAGGGGAAATGGGACCACGTAATGCATATGTTATCGCTTGTTTTATATTTACCGTAGGGACATTCATATGCAGCGTCGCATTAGACATGCAATTATTCTTAATAGGGCGCTTTATACAGGGATTTGGAAGTGGCTCTCTATTATCCTTATCCTATTCCATGGTGCGCATTATTTTTAGCCCACCTTTATGGCCGCGTGCATTAAGCATTATTTCTGGAATGTGGGGAATATCAACTTTGTTGGGGCCAGCTATTGGAAGCATTACTATACAATATGGCGCATGGAGAGTATCTTTTTGGATAGTTGGTGCATTGGCTATAATTTTTGCACTTATAGCCTTTAAATTTTTACCAAAAGAAAAGGGAAATTATGTTCCAACGCCTCCGCTTCCTCTCCCACAACTCCTCATACTTACTTTGCTGATTTTTATTATTTCTGCTGGAGGAACTACAGATATTACTATCATACAAATTTGCGGATTAATTATCGGACTTAGCCTTCTTTTTGTTTTGGCAAAACTCGAATCATCCACACTTTATCCCATGATGCCACATAAAACATTTTCTCTCTCCTCCGAATTTTTTCCTGTTTATACATTGATATTAATCATGACTACAATAGGATACAGTGTGGAACTTTATTTCCCACTTTTTCTTCAAAAAATTCATGGACAAACTCCACTCTTTGCAGGTTATATGGCAATACTCATGAGTTTTGGTTGGACATGTGGTTCTATATTAAGTACTGGTGCATCCACAAAAAAAATTGGCAATATTATTGTATATTCTCCCATATTAAGCCTACTAGGTATGGGTGTTCTTTTGTGGCTTATTCCAACAAGAGTTTCTGCACCTGAATACACCGTTATTATTTGCTTAACATTGCTTTTTATTGGAATTAGTATTGGCATATCATGGCCACACTTGTTAACACGAATCTTACAATGTGCAAGCAGTAAAGATGCTTTACGAGCTAGCGAATCCCTTACTTCTGTACAGCTATTCTCAGCAGCTCTGAGCGCGACACTAGCAGGAACAATTACTAATCTTGCTGGCATATGTGATCCTGGAGGAATAGCAGGAATGATTTCTGCAGCAAAAGTTCTCCTCACAACACTCACTAGCATTTTATTTTGTCTGGGTATTCCATTTGCCTTACGAGTCTCTTTCAAGATATTGAAAAATCCAACCGGACAATCTGATAATTAAATAGATCATAACTGCAGTCTTATCTCTAAACTGTTATCAGTCCCTGTTTCATTCCAAATTAGGCAATAAATCACTCAAAAAATTCTATCGTAAATAAAATGTATCAACATCTTTTACTAAAACTTAGCATTTGATAGTAAAAAAATGCAATTTTCATACTTCTTTAAGAGTTCACTAACCTCTCATTAATAATGTTGTTCTAGATAATCACCAGGAACAGAAGTATTCTGTTTTTCTCCGGATCAGGTAGCGCGTACCGGAGTTAAATTATCTCTGCTTAACATTATCAATTGTAGAGAATATATGTTGCCAATAAAACTGCGTGTTCATCTTTTGGTGCGGCGCAGTTTTATGTTTTTAAATGCATTTCTTTAATTACATGCAAGAAGGCAATATCATGTGTTATAAACGATCAATACCTTGTCTCCCTCGCATCCATAAATTTCTTGTTGCAGCACAGAAATCAGAGTAACATCCCGCTTCAATAGAAGCGCGAATATCTTGCATAAGTTGTTGATAATAAAAAAGATTATTCCAAGTTAACAGCATACCACCCAAAGATTCACCAGACCTTATTAAATGATGTAGATAGGCGCAACTATAATCACGTGCAGCTGGACAAAGAGACTGTGGATCAAGAGGATGAGAATCCTCTGCATAACGTGCATTGCGCAAATTAATTCGACCAAATCGGGTAAAAGCCAAACCATGACGTCCTGCACGAGTCGGCATGACACAATCAAACATATCAACACCACAAGAAACACTTTTTAAAATATCATCAGGGGTTCCAACCCCCATAAGATAGCGTGGCTTATCCTCTGGCAAACTAGGACAAGTAGCCTCTAATACAGCTATCATGACACTTTGTGGTTCACCAACCGCAAGCCCTCCGATCGCATAACCTTTCAAATCCATCTCTTTTAATACTTGAGCAGAGCGTTCACGCAGTTTCATATTATCACCACCTTGAACAATTCCAAACATAGCTTTATCTGGCTGATCACCAAAAGCCTGTTTACAACGCTGAGCCCATCGCAAAGAAAGCTCCATCGCAGATTCTATTTCTTTTTCAGTTGCGGGTAATGCAATACATTGATCTAATTGCATTTGAATATCCGAATTGAGAAGACCTTGAATTTCAATTGAACGCTCTGGATTCATTTCATAATACGCACCGTTAATATAAGAGCGAAAAATTGCACCTTGCTCTGTAATTTTACAGATTCCAGCAAGAGACATAACTTGGAATCCACCAGAATCTGTTAAAATCGGTTCAGACCAGCAAGAAAATTTATGTAAACCTCCTAAACGTGCGATACGCTCGGCTCCTGGCCTTAACATTAAATGATAAGTATTACCCAAAATGATATCTGTTCCCAAAGAACGTAACTGATCCATATACATAGCCTTAACTGTACCTGCTGTTCCAACTGGCATAAATGCAGGCGTACGAATACATCCACGTCCCGTTATAATTTCACCACGACGAGCATATCCATCTTGTGCAATTTTCCTATAATGAAACTTTTTTTTCATTATTTTCATCTTTTCTATCACATAAACTTATCTTCACCATAAAAATAAAGACAACTCTTCTCATCCACACAATCATAAGCGCTACAGATAATTTTGGACTTTGAATTTTTTTAAACACTAAATCTGCATGAAAAAAACAAATGAGATAAACGAAAAATTTTCTACAAATCAGCCAATATCATAGAAATGATTACTATTGCATTTCTAAAATACATAGAGCGCAAAACAACATATATTTTGTTATCTTTTTTATTTTTTAAAAGCGCATTTTTTCTACAAAAGATAGTATCAATATCAACAAACGTTCAACATAAACATTCTATATAAAAACTATAATTATTTTAAATCTGTAGCAATCATGGCTTTGATAATAACATCAGGATTCATTACAGGCTCACCACGAGTGATTTTATCAATATTTTCCATGCCTTCAATAACCTGACCCCATATAGAATACTGACGATCAAGCCATGGAGCATCTGCAAAACAGATAAAAAACTGCGAATTAGCAGAATTTGGATTCTGACCACGCGCCATGGAAACTGTGCCACGCTTATGAGAAAGATTTGAAAACTCTGCCGTCAAATTAGGCTTATCTGATCCACCCGTACCAACACACAATAAGTTGAATTCTTCACTGTCCTTTTTTCCGAATTGCACATCACCAGTCTGCGCCATAAAACCATCAATAACACGATGAAAAACGACATTATCATAAGCACCCTCACGCACAAGCTCTTTAATGCGTGCAGTATGCTTAGGAGCTATGCCAACAAAAAGATCAATAACTACTCTACCCCTCGTTGTTTCAAGAACCAAAGAATTCTCTAAATCTTTAATCTTAACCATATAATAAAACTCTTTAATTTACCTATCATCTTGTAAATAGGCAGCGTTAATAACATCAGGATCTTTCACAGATCCATTATTACTTGTAGTACCCTTCTTAATTTTATCAACAATATCCATTCCTTTTATAACCTTTCCAATAACAGTATATTGGCCATTTAAAAAGTAAGCATCCCTAAAACAAATAAAAAATTGCGAATTTGCTGAATCAGGATCTTGTAGACGTGCCATACCAACGGTGCCCCGCTTAAACGGCTCCTCTGAAAACTCAGCCAATATATTTGGATAATTCGAACCGCCAGTACCGACACGCTTAAGATCAAAATTCGCACTACCTTTTTTTCCAAATTTTACATCACCAGTTTGCGCTATAAAGCCAGGAATAACACGGTGAAATACAACATTATTGTAAGCCCCATCCTCTGTTAACTTCTTAATTCGCGCAACGTGTTTTGGAGCCAAATCAGAACGAAAGCGAATAATTACATCACCATTTTTAAGCGATAAAATAAGAAGACTCGAATCATTTGCTGAAGCACCGAACGAAAAAAAATAAAAAGCGTACACTAAAAAAAACAAAACTTTAAGATACACAATCATTCTCTCCTAAAGATTGAAATTTCGAACGTAAAGCTTGCGCAACATTTTTGGGAACAAAGGACGTAATATCCCCTCCCATAAAAGCAACCTGACGTACTAAAGTGGAAGTTATCGCGCGTCCAGAAACACTCGCAGGAAAAAAAACAGTTTGTAATTCAGGTGCCATTATAGCATTCATTCCGGCCATTTGCATTTCATAATCAAAATCTGTTCCATCACGCAGTCCACGAATAAGAAATGAAGCACCAATTTCACGAGCTTTATCAATCAAAAAAGTATCAAACGAAATAATCTGCAATCGATCAGAATCAACATTTAATAAATCTTTTCTCACTTGTGTAATTAAATCAACGCGCTCTTCGAAACTAAAAAGGGGAATCTTTGTAGCTTGCATACCAATAGCAATAACCACCTTATCAGCCAAAACTAAACCGCCTCGTAAAACATCAAGATGACCATTTGTAAAAGGATCGAAAGAACCTGCATAAAGAGCAATTTTTACCATTTTACTCAGCTACCTTCTGGATTATTTATCTTCAACAAGATCACCTACACTAAAATTCTTTTCATTTTCATTATTTAATTGGCTAATATCATCTTCAGATTCCGATATGCGCTCAACAGATACAACTCTTTCACCCTCAGCTGTATTAAAAATTGTCACCCCCTTAGTTGAACGACCAGCAATACGAATACCATCAACAGGAACACGAATAAGCTGCCCACCATCCGATACAAGCATAATTTGATCTTGTGTCTTAACTGGGAAAGCCGCTACCAACTTACCAATTTCAGATGTCTTAGACGGATCTGTTGCACGAATTCCTTTTCCACCGCGTCCTGAAATACGAAATTCATATGAAGAAGACCGTTTTCCATAACCAAATTCACTTACCGTTAACAGCATTTGTTCACCAACACTCAATTCTGCATAGCGTTCATCTGTCAATTCTGCTTCAACTCCCTCATCCTCTTCGTCAAAGTTTATGATATCTTCAGCACCCGCACCAGAAACGCGCCGTTCATTAATTGCACGTTTCATATAAGCAGCACGCTCAATTGAGGTCGCTTCAACATGTTCTAAGATCGTCATCGAAATAACCTTATCACCCTCAGCCAAATTAATACCACGAACCCCAACAGAATTTCGACCAGCAAATACACGAACTTCAACGACCGGGAAGCGAATACATTGCCCATTGGCAGTTGTGAGAACAACATCATCATGCTCTGTACAAGTCTCTACAGAGAGGATTTCATCTCCTTCCTCATCAAATTTCATAGCAATTTTGCCATTGCGATTGACCTGAACAAAGTCTGATAATTTATTACGACGCACAGTTCCACGAGTCGTGGCGAACATAACATCCAAAGCTCTCCAGCTTCCCTCACTTTCTGGTAATGGCATAATAGTTGTTATGCGCTCGCCTTGCTGTAAAGGAAGCATATTGATTAAAGCTCGACCACGTGATTGCGGCGTTCCAATTGGCAGCCTCCAAACTTTTTCCTTGTAAACAATACCACGCGATGAAAAAAATAAAACTGGAGTATGCGTATTGACAACAAATAAACGAGTCACAAAGTCCTCATTTTTTGTTGACATACCAGAGCGCCCTTTGCCACCACGTCTTTGTGCACGGTAAGTATTGAGAGGAACACGTTTAATGTAACCACTATGACTAACTGTAACAACCATATCTTCTGATGCGATCAGGTCTTCACTATCCATATTAGCACTACCAAAACCAAATACGGTGCGCCGAGAAGTCGCAAATTTCTCTCGAATAACACTTAATTCGTCTTTAACAATGCTCATAATCCGCGAACGCGACGCCAAAATATGAAGATAATCGGAAATATCTACCCCAATTTTATATAACTCATCAGCAATTTCATCGCGTCCAAGCGCAGTTAGTCTTTGCAAACGCAATTCCAAAATAGAGCGTGCTTGCTCTTCAGATAAATTGTAAGCGCTATCTTCATGAATAACATGACGAGGATCATCAATAAGTTTAATCAAAGGCGCTACATCAGCAGCCGGCCAGCGCCGACTCATTAACTGTACACGTGCCGTCTGTGGATCAGGCGCATTGCGAATCAACACTATAATTTCATCAATGTTAGCAACAGCAATAGCAAGGCCAACTAAAACATGTGCACGTTCACGCGCTTTACGCAAGAGATACTTTGTTCTCCGACTTACAACTTCTTCTCGAAAAGAAACAAACGCACGAAGCATGTCAAGCAACGCCATCTGTTCTGGTTTTCCTCCATTTAACGCAACCATATTACAACCAAAAGAAGTTTGAAGAGGCGTATAACGATACAATTGGTTTAAAACAACATCAGCAACAACATCCTTCTTAAGCTCAATAACAACGCGATAACCATCACGGTCAGACTCATCACGTAGATCAGAAATCCCCTCAATCCGCTTATCACGCACTAATTCGGCCATTTTTTCAATCATTGCTGCTTTGTTAACTTGATAAGGTATTTCACTTACGATAATTGCTTGCCTACCGTTACGAATTTCTTCAATATCGACCTTAGCCCGCACAATAATTGAACCGCGTCCTGTTTCATAAGCTGAGCGAACACCAGAATGACCAAGAATAATACCTCCTGTAGGAAAATCAGGACCAGGAATAATTTTTGTCATTTCATCAAGTGTTATATTAGGATTATCGATCAAAGCGATACAACCATTAACAATTTCGCCAAGATTATGGGGAGGGATATTCGTCGCCATTCCAACAGCAATACCACCTGATCCATTAACCAAAAGATTAGGAAAACGCGCTGGTAAGACAACAGGTTCACGTTCACGACCATCATAATTATCTTGAAAATCAACTGTATCTTTATCTATGTCAGCTAAAAGTTCTTCCGAAATTTTTTCTAGACGACACTCTGTATAACGCATCGCCGCAGGCGGATCACCATCAATAGAACCAAAATTTCCTTGACCGTCAATCAGTGGCTCTCGCAAAGAAAAATCCTGTGCCATACGCACCAATGCATCATAAATCGAAGCATCGCCATGAGGATGGAATTTTCCCATAACCTCACCAACAACGCCCGCAGATTTACGACAAGATTTATTGAAAGAAAGCCCCATCTCATTCATGGCATGCAGAATACGTCGATGAACAGGTTTAAGACCATCACGAACATCAGGAAGCGCACGTGAAACAATCACGCTCATAGCATAATCAAGATAAGAGCGTTGCATTTCATCAACAATGTTAACCGGCGCTATACCGCTCATCACGTTACGCTCCGGTAATGGAGTAAGATCAGTCACAGCCTCAAGACTTTCTTAAAAAAGAATCACTTAACTCTTTGTATATAGAAAAATATGCAAAAATACCAATCTATGCCCTATGACAAAGAAAAAAATTAACAATAATTTTCAACATGTTACTTAGATAGTACTTATTTACAAAAAAAGCTTCTGACAAAACAATCAGTACTCAATCTCATAATCCTCTAAAATGTAAAATAAGCAATCAAAAGGGTATATCATCATCTAATTTATGCGAAAAACTTTCTCCTAATTGGCTATTATTCTGATCAAAAACATCTCTCTTTTGATTTGAATTTCCATCATCAAAACCACCACCGCCATAACTTCCACTAAACTGGCCAGCGTTTCGCATTTGCTCTCCACTCCCGGTACCACGACCATCAAGCATTTGCAATTCACCACGGTATTTTTGTAAAACAATCTCCGTAGTGTAACGATCATGGCCATTTTGATCCTGCCATTTGCGTGTCTGCAGCTGACCTTCAATATAAATTTTGCTGCCCTTTTTCAAATATTGCTCCACAACTTTAATAAGATTTTCATTAAAAATAACAACACTATGCCACTCAGTACGTTCCTTACGCTCATTCGTATTGCGGTCACGCCAACTTTCTGAAGTGGCCATACGCAAATTCGCTACTTGATCACCAGAATTCAAACGGCGAATTTCAGGATCTGCACCAAGATTGCCAATTAAAATAACTTTATTAAGGCTACCAGCCATCGCATAAACTCCAAAATCGTAAAACGGTGTAATTATAGCAAAAGACAACAACAACGTATAGCTTATTCCACCACTCAGCATAAAAAGCTGCTATATTTTTCTTCTTTTTAAAATTTGCAACCTCTCTCCACGCGAAAGAAGTTAAATATATTGTAATTCGAAAAAAACAGCCTTATCTCATCTTAGATACCCAATTAGATACCCAATTTTGTCGTAATATGCCAAGGACAGACATGGCTCATAAAAAATATATCTCTATTCGCGGAGCTCGTGAACATAATCTGAAAAATATTAATCTTGATATACCTCGTGACAAACTGATTGTCGTCACAGGTCTCTCTGGATCAGGTAAGTCATCCTTAGCTTTTGATACAATTTATGCTGAAGGTCAACGTCGTTATGCTGAAAGCCTTTCAGCCTATGCACGCCAATTCTTAGAAATGATGCAAAAACCAGATGTTGACAAAATAGATGGTCTGTCACCCTCTATTTCCATTGAGCAAAAAAGAACCAGTCACAATCCCCGTTCGACAGTTGGCACCGTTACAGAAATATACGACTATATGCGCCTTCTTTTTGCACGTATTGGTATTCCATATTCTCCTGCTACAGGACTTCCCATTGAAAGCCGAACAGTGAGTCAAATGGTTAATCAAATTATGTCTCTACAAGAAGGCACACGAATTTTTGTTATGGCACCCTTAGTGCGAGGCAGAAAAGGAGAATATAAAAAAGAACTAGCAGAACTTCTAAAAAAAGGATTTCAACGTGTCAAAATTGATGGAAAATTCTATGAAATTCATGATCTTCCTTCTCTCGATAAAAAATATAAACATGACATAGATGTGGTCATTGACCGCATTATTGTCCACCATGACATTTCCTCTCGCTTGGCTGATAGCATAGAAACATGCCTAAAATTAGCTGATGGACTTGCAATCATCGAAATGGTCGATCAACCTTTAGATCAAAAAGGAGCTACAAGAGAATCGGCTAATAAATCAAAAAATGAAACTCATAAACGATTTATTTTTTCAGAAAAGTTTGCGTGCCCAATATCTGGTTTCTCTATTCCTGAAATTGAACCAAGATTGTTCTCGTTCAACAGCCCTTTTGGCGCTTGTTCAACTTGTGATGGACTAGGCATTCAAAAAATCATTGATCCATTAAAAATCATCCCTAATGAAGATATTATCTTAAAAGATGGGGCTATTGCTCCTTGGTCTAAGACACTATCGACTTACAATATTCAAACTCTAAACGCATTGGGAAAAGCTTACGGATTTAAAATAACAGATAAATGGTGTACTCTATCGGATGAAGCACAAAAAGCCATTTTATATGGCACAAAGACAAAAGTTGCCTTCGTTTATGAAGATAATGGGCGCTCTTACACAATAAACCAATGCTATGAAGGAATTATCCCAAGTATAGAGCGAAGACAAAAAGAAGCTAACTCTGCACAGAGATATGAAGAAATTGAATGCTACACATCTTCTTCACTTTGCCCCTCATGTAATGGTTATCGTTTAAAACCAGAAGCATTAGCTGTTAAAATTAATGGAATGCATATTGGACAAATATCAGAACTCTCCATATTGAAAGCGGATGATTGGTTTACAAATATTCATCATTACTTAACTGAAAAGCAACAGAATATCGCGAAACGAATTTTGAAAGAAATTCGCACACGCTTGGCATTTTTAAATCATGTTGGGCTTGAATATCTTACCTTATCCAGAACTTCAGGAACACTTTCGGGTGGAGAAAGCCAACGTATTCGACTAGCATCTCAAATTGGTTCTGGTCTTACAGGTGTTCTCTATGTTTTAGATGAACCATCCATTGGTTTGCATCAACGCGATAATGAACGCCTTCTGAAAACACTGCACCATTTACGTGATCTTGGAAATACCGTGATCGTTGTTGAACATGATGAAGACGCTATTCTCTCTGCTGATCACGTTATCGATATAGGCCCTGCCGCAGGCGTTCATGGAGGAAAAGTCATAGCTCAAGGAACACCACAGGAAATTATTAATAATCCGTCATCACTAACTGGTCAATATCTCTCCGGGAAATTAACCGTCCCGATTCCGGCTCAACGACGCAAAATATCAAAATCAAAAACGCTTAAAGTAATCGGTGCCAGAGGAAATAACTTAAAAAACATCACCGCTGAAATTCCTCTTGGAACGTTTACTTGCATAACTGGTGTTTCTGGTGGAGGAAAATCAACATTCCTCATAGAAACCATTTTCAAAGCGGCATCACACCATATCATGAGGAGCCATCATAATCCTGCCATTTATGAAAAAATTGAAGGGCTAGAATTTCTTGATAAAGTTATTGATATAGATCAATCACCCATTGGGCGCACCCCACGCTCTAATCCAGCAACCTATACTGGCGCATTTACACCAATCCGTGATTGGTTTTCGGAACTCCCAGAATCAAAGGTACGTGGTTATCAATCAGGACGCTTTTCATTCAATGTTAAAGGAGGACGCTGCGAAGCATGTCAGGGTGACGGCGTCATAAAAATCGAAATGCACTTTTTACCAAATGTTTATGTTACCTGCGATGTCTGTCAAGGAAAGCGCTATAATCAAGAAACGCTCGAAATAAAATTTAAAGGAAAATCTATTGCAGATATTCTGGATATGACAATCGAAAAAGCAGAAGAATTTTTTAAAACGGTTCCTGCCATTCATGATAAAATTAAAACCCTCATCACAGTTGGCCTTGGCTACATTAAAGTTGGTCAGCAAGCAACAACGCTCTCTGGTGGTGAAGCGCAGCGCGTTAAGCTCGCCAAAGAACTTTCCCGCAAAACAACGGGACGCACACTATATATTTTAGATGAACCAACAACTGGTTTACATTTTCACGACGTTTCTAAACTCCTTGAAGTTCTGCACGGACTCGTTGAACAAGGAAATACGGTTGCTGTCATTGAACATAATCTTGAAGTTATAAAAACTGCTGATTGGATTATTGACTTTGGACCAGAAGGTGGAGATGGAGGCGGTAAAATTATCGCTGCTGGGAGACCAGAGGATATTGTTAATTCTACCACTTCCCACACGGGAAAGTTTCTGAAAAAAGTTTTGCTACGTCAACCTTTATCAAATATAAATTCCTAAATTAAATCTTCAAATAACAAAATACATAATGAAATGATAAAAAATAAAAAAATACACAATCACATAATGTTTGATTTTTTCGTGTAAAAAGTATCTTTTTCACATCCTGTATCTGTCAATATAATATATTGCGATCTAAAAAAGCGAAATAATGTTGGAGATAATTTGGGCATGAAAAAAATTGAAGCCATTACAAAACCCTTCAAACTTGATGAAGTAAAGAAAATGCTTCAAAAAATTAGTTTACATAGTATTACCGTAACAGAAACAAAAGGATTTGGACACCAAAAGGGACATACAGAGCTCCATAGTGGTGCTAAGTATATTGTTGATTTTTTACCCAAATTTAAATTGTTATTGCCAATGAACAGCTGGAAGATGTTATTGATACAACACGAAAAGCAGCCCAAATAAAACACATAGGAGATAGAAAATTCATTTCCTCTATTGATGAGGCCATTCGTATCAGCACCGAAAAATCTTGAATTGACACCATTTAATAAGATCCACAAATTTTTACTTTTTTATCCACACAAATTCAATAAGGAAATTGAATATGACAACCGCATCAGATATTCTCAAACAAATTGCAGACAATGACGTACATTTTGTCGATTTGCGTTTCACTGACCAACGAGGGAAATTACATCACGTCACAATAGACGTTACAGAAATAAGCGAAAATACATTCAGCGATGGCGTCATGTTTGATGGTTCTTCAATTGCTGGATGGAAAGCTATTAATGAATCTGACATGGTGTTGATGCCAGATCCACAGACAGCACATGTTGATCCTTTTTTTGCCCAATCTACTTTAGTCATATTTTGTGACGTTCTTGATCCTGTTTCTGGCGAACTTTATCGTAGAGATCCCCGTTCTATAGCCAAAAGAGCTGAAGTTTATATGAAATCTTTAGGTATTGGAGATACGATTAATGTTGGACCAGAAGCGGAATTCTTTATCTTTGACGATGTACGTTATAAAACCGATCCTTACAATACAGGATTTAAACTCGATTCAAGTGAATTTCCATCAAATGATGACACAGAATATAAAATAGGAAATCTTGGTCACCGTCCGCGAATGAAAAGTGGGTATTTTCCAGTACCTCCGATTGATTCTTGTCAAGATATGCGCTCTGAAATGCTCACAGTACTAAAAGAGATGGGCGTAAAAGTTGAAAAACATCATCACGAAGTGGCAGCATCTCAGCATGAACTCGGTATTCGCTTTGACACTCTGGTACGTGAAGCTGATAAAATGCAAATCTTTAAGTATGCTGTCCATCAAATAGCAAACAGCTACGGGAAAACAGCTACTTTCATGCCAAAACCCGTTTTTGGTGATAACGGCTCAGGAATGCATGTGCACATATCTATTTGGAAAGATAATAAACCAATCTTTGCAGGAAATGAATACGCAGGACTATCAGAAACTTGTCTGTTCTTCATTGGTGGTGTTATTAAGCATGCAAAAGCCCTCAATGCTTTCACAAATCCATCAACAAATTCCTACAAACGTTTAGTCCCTGGCTATGAAGCACCTGTCCTACTTGCATATTCTGCACGCAATCGTTCTGCATCCTGTCGGATTCCAATGAGTTCTTCACCTAATTCAAAACGTGTTGAAATCCGCTTTCCAGATCCAACAGCAAATCCGTATTTAGCATTTTCTGCACTTTTAATGGCTGGTCTTGATGGTATCAAAAACAAAATTCATCCGGGACATGCAATGGACAAAGATCTTTATGATCTTCCTCCAAAAGAACTCGAAAAAATTTCCACAGTTTCAAGAAGTCTTCGTGAAGCTCTTGAAGCTCTTGATCAAGATCGTAGCTTTCTTAAAGCAGGCAATGTTTTTGATGACGACCAAATTAATTCTTTTATTGAATTAAAAATGCGGGAAGTATTGCGCTATGAAGCAACCCCTCACCCATTAGAATTCGATATGTATTATTCTGTTTAAAATGAAAATCATTCTTTCCAATTCAAAAATGGAGGTTTTTATCTCCATTTTTTTGGGCGTTTTTCTCTAAGAATAAAATAACAGACTTTTTGTCGATAAGATTTTCCTTTATAAATTGAGATGAATCGATCAAAATCAATTACAAGGGGTTTCAATGTCGCGTATTTATCTTCTTTTCCCTATCCTCATATGCATTGCTTTTATCATTTCAGCAGTTCAAAGTTATAAGGTTGCCAACCAAAAACTTACCTCTCTTGAAAAAGCGATATTGTCTTACAGTCAAGCGATTAAAAACATCGATGCAGATGCAATTTTAAATGCTATTCCTCCTCAAATTATCGAAACCCTAGCTGCAAAAAAACACCTAAGTACATCACAATTTCAAAAAATCATGAAAAATCAAATAGAACAGTTGGAAGAAAATTATAAAATTGAGAATGTTCAAATTGACCAAAAACATAAACGTAAGGGAAAATTTGATAACGACATTCCATATTTTGTTATGCCCGTAAATTTTATAGCAACAACAAATTCTGGTAAAAAACGGTCTGTCCAAATTGAAATAATTGCTATTTTTGACAAGAACAAATGGTACTTTATTCCTAGTAATGATAAAGCAATTTTAAGCATAACCAGCAAGGTTTTTCCTGGATTTGAAAAAATAAAAATCAATCCTCAAAAGATTACACAAATATTATGACTTCTAGAATGAGTACACATCCATAAAAAAATGGGATTTTTTCTTTATAAACAAGCTTTAATGATTGCATCAGCTGCTTGAAATTCGTCTTTTTTACAGGCTCGATTCTTTGCTGCTTCTTTATCAATTCCCCATTGTTCTATCATCCAATCTTCATCCAAGTGGGCGATATCCCAAGCATAATTGAGATCTAATTTTTTTTCTAAAACAGCAATAGCAATAAGAGCTGATCCTGTTAAAGTTGTTATCATATGAAGTGCAGCAAGCACATAAGGAGAAGTAATTTTGCGTAAATAATTGCTCACTGCCTGAACAGCTTCCCGTGATTGCTCAACATGCATAACCCCCTCTGTCAAATTAAAACGCGAACCGAGTTTTTCTTCTACCCAGTCTAGTAGTGGATCCCAATGTTTGCATTGCCGTTGTACCAACTCTTTTGGTGCTTGTGCACGATAAAAAATCATATCACATGCAACAAAACGTAATAAATCTTCAAAAATAACTTGCATATCATCAGTTATACCGTCAATAACTGTATTAACAAGACGAGTAATCGGCATTTTTGCGGGATCAATGACCTCTTTCTGTCCTTCGAATTCTTGTACTACCAATTTAGCGAATGCCTCCGTTGGCACAAAAAAACATCGTCCAACAGGTGTTTTAATTGGATTCTCATCCAGTAATATAGAAAACCCCCTTCCCTCACCAACAATTTTCACTTCTTTATAAAATCTCTTAGGCAGCATCTGATATGAAAGTTTTTTAGTCTTATAATTGGAATTATCTTGGTTCAATGATACATTAAAGTGGTCTAAGATTTCACGCATACTATTCTACCTATGCTGTTTGTACTATTTTCATTTTTTCTGGGTAGAAGATTTTCATCAGGCTTTTGTGAAAGATATACAACATAATGTTTTTAAAACAGTACAAAGCTTTTTCTCATAATAAAACAAAGGAGACAAGAATATTCTTCATTATTCTGTTTCACAATCAATATTATTAAAAGCCAACAAATTAAAACTTTGTACCATATGGGGTGGTAAAGGAGCAACAATATCCAAAGTACCTCCTGAAGGATGGGGTATACGAATGCGGCGCGCATGAAGATGAAGACGGTTTTGAATTCCACCAGGTAGTGTCCAATTATTATCGGAAAAAAAATATTTTGAATCGCCAATTATTGGATTGTTCATATAAGCAGCATGCACACGTAGCTGATGTGTTCTGCCAGTATAGGGTTCCATTTCAAGCAACGAAAGAACTCTCCCACGACTATCCAAAACGCGATAATAGGAAACTGCATGACTAGAATCTGGCTCCCCATGATTACAAACACGCATTTTATCACCATGCGAAGTTGTTTCTTTCACCATCCATGTTGAAATCTTATCTTGCTTTTTTTTAGGAACTCCTCGAACAAGTGCCCAATAAGTCTTCTTTGTTTCTCGTGCTCTGAAAGCAGCTGTCAAAGCTTGAGCAGCACCCCTTGACCTAGCCACAACACAAACACCTGATGTTTCGCGATCAAGACGATGAACCAAACGTGGTTTTTCACCTTTTTTATTACGCCACGCCTCAAGCATACCATCCAAATGATGTATTAAACCAGAACCACCTTGTACGGCTAAACCGGCAGGTTTATTAAAAACAAAAACTTTTTTATCTTCATAAAGAAGAATTTTTCTCAACATTTCTCCATTGTCCTGCTCACTAGCAGTCCCGTTAGATACAAAAATATTTGCCTTGTCACCAACAAGTAAAGGTGGAACACGGACAAACTGCCCAGAAAAAAGACGTGTATCAGCTTTAACACGCCCGCCATCTACTCGGATTTGACCAGAACGCAGCAATTTTTGTAAATATCCAAATAAAAGCTCTGGATAACGCACTTTAAACCAGCGATCCACACGCATTCCATTTTCATCTACCTCAACCTTTTTTATTTCTACACCTGCCATGACAGTTCCTTTGTCATACAATTTCATTGATTAATTTTTTCTGCATCTTTATAGATACAAGAAACCGCACGCAATTGTATTGACTTTACCACATCATATCAAAGCCAGTATTTGCAATTGCATTTCCTTATCATTCAAATTTTATGATCTCAAAGTAAAATATTGCAAAATTTGGAATCTCTATGCTAGTAACAAATACTAGAGATACCACCTTGTATCTTTATTTGGAATTCATGAACATACTTTCAGCTATATCACAGCAGGAAAAAGTATTTCTTTTTTATGTTTACTATTATCACCAATGGTAGAATCTACTTTCTAAATCCACAATAAATTTCACAATTCATAAAATAAACATTATTCTTATTTTCATAATCTTGATATGCTTTAGCGCTCAATACTGTACTACTTTTGTTTTATAAACACTGAGTAAAAATTAAAACAAAGATTTCTTGATAAAAAAACAGCTTCTACAGATTACTTTAAAACTGCTAACCTAACAATATAGGCCAGATAATGATAAGAGTTCAAAATAAAAAAAGATCTAACACACAAAGGTGTTTCCAACATACATCACAAATGATTAGTTTTATCTAAATCATAAAATCTAGTCTCTTTAAGAAATTCAAAACAAAAACGGTACATATAATCAATAAAAAATTATCCCTCAAGAAAAGTCTTCAATGCCATAATGACTTCATCAGCTTTATTTCCATCTGGGCCACCGGCCTGAGCTAAATCAGGACGACCACCACCACCTTGACCACCCAAAATACCTGAAGCAATATGCACAAAATCAATAGCACTTAACTTATTAGTTAAATCATCCGTGATACCAACAACAATACTTCCTTTGCCATCCTCAGAAATACCAATAAAGGAGACTACACCAGAACCTATTTTCTTTTTTCCAGAATCCACTAACGCCTTTAGATCCCGTGCTGAAATATTTTTGATAATACGTCCCATAAAAGGAATACCATTAATATTTATAACATCTTCTTGATTATCATTTACAGCTCCACTTCCTAATGCAATTTTCTTACGTGCATTATTTAATTCTTTCTCAAGTTTACGACGATCATCAATTAAAACACGAACACGCTCTTCCACATCAGCAGGAGAAGTTTTTAGAATATCAGCAATGTCACAAATACGCTTATCTTGATTGACAAGATAGAGACGCGCGTCTGCACCTGTCAAAGCTTCAATACGACGCACCCCAGCAGCTACAGAACTTTCAGAAACTATGTGAATTAAACCTATATCTCCTGTTCTCACCACATGCGTACCTCCACAAAGCTCAACCGACCAATGTCTTTTCAGTCCTTCCTTCTTAGGCTTGTTTCCCATGAAAACGACACGAACTTTATCACCATATTTTTCACCAAATAATGCCATAGCTCCTTCAGAAACCGCATCATTTACGGCCATAACGCGTGTTATTACTTCACTATTTTGTAAAATAACTTCATTTACTAAATCTTCTATTTCTTTCAACTCTTTTGAAGAAATCGATCTTGAATGAGAAAAATCAAACCGAAACCTATCTGGTAATACTAAAGATCCTTTCTGTACGACATGAGAACCCAATACTTGATGCAAAGCTTCATGTAGTAAATGAGTGGCAGAATGATTTGCACAAATTTTCTTACGACGAATAACATCAACTGTTAGCTCTACACAATCAGATATATTTATTTGACCAGACAAAACTTCTCCAATATGAGCAACAACACCATCACCCTTTTTATGAGTATCATGTACTTTAAAAATAAAAGACTGACCAGAAATTATACCACTGTCACCAACCTGCCCACCAGATTCACCATAAAAAGGCGTTTTATTAACAACAACAATAGCTTTTTGTCCTGAGGAAACACAATCAACAGCTTTGCCATCATGAACAAGAGCAGTAACAACAGCTTTAGACTTTTCTGTTTCATAACCCAAAAATTCTGTAATCCCTACTTTATCACGAATAGAAAACCAAATCTCCTCTGTTACAATTTCCCCAGAACCAGACCAGCTGGCACGTGCTTCCTTTTTTTGTCGTTCCATTTCCTGATTGAAAGCGCAAACATCAACGGATATTCCACGAATCCGAAGAGCATCTTGCGTCAAATCAAGTGGAAATCCGTACGTATCATAAAGTTTAAAAGCAACCTCACCATCAAGACAATCACCTTCTTTAAGATTGCTACTTGCCTCATTCAATAAACTAAGTCCTCTCTCAAGAGTTTTACGAAAATGCATTTCTTCTAATTTTAATGTTTCTGAAATCAAAGCTTCAGCACGCTCCAACTCAGGATAAGCCTGTCCCATTTCACAAATTAAAGTAGGCAAAAGACGCAACATCAACGATTCCTTTGCACCAAGAAAATGAGCATGACGCATAGCACGACGCATAATGCGACGTAAAACGTACCCCCTCCCTTCATTAGAAGGAAGAACTCCATCAGAAATCAAAAATGCAGACGAACGAAGATGATCAACAATGATACGATGGCTCGCAACAAAATCACCAATTGCTTCAATACCTGTAATTTCTTCTGATGCACCAATTAATTTACGAAAAAGGTCGATATCATAATTATCATGAACACCCTGCAAAACAGCAGCAATGCGCTCTAATCCTACTCCAGTATCAATAGAAGGATGTGGCAATTTAACACGCTCTTCTTTACTTACCTGCTCATACTCCATGAAGACAATGTTCCAAATTTCAACGAAACGATCACCATCTTCATTAACACCTCCAGGAGGACCACCAAAAATTTTATCACCATGATCATAAAAAATCTCAGAACATGGACCACAAGGCCCTGTATCTCCCATTGTCCAAAAATTATCAAACGTAACGATACGAATGATTTTTTCGTCCGGAAGACCTGAAATTTTACGCCACAATTCAGCAGCAACATCATCACTATGATAAACTGTTACCCACAACTTATCCTTTGGCAGACAAAATTCCTTCGTCAAAAGATGCCATGCAAAAAAAATTGCTTCTTCTTTGAAATAATCTCCAAAAGAAAAATTACCGAGCATTTCAAAAAAAGTATGATGACGTGATGTATAACCAACATTATCAAGATCATTATGCTTTCCACCTGCACGGACGCATTTTTGTACAGTCGCTACTCTCTTATATGAAGGCAATTCAAATCCAGTAAAAATATTTTTGAACTGCACCATTCCTGCATTAACAAACATAAGTGTGGGATCGTTACGTGGGACAAGAGAACTGGAAGGAAGAATCTTATGTCCGTTAAGATGAAAATAATTCAAAAAAGTTGACCGAATACTATTAACACTATTCATATTTATACCTGCAAAGTACAGCACAAAAGAAAAATCGACTCCCAACTAAAAACTCTTTTCCACTCATGGATCCGACTTTAAAAAATAGAAAAATTTGAAATGGAAGAACTATATTCAACAAAATATTTTATCAAATTATCCCATCACTCTCGATGCTATCCGACCCTACATTTTCTAGCAATTCAATTGCAATTAAACCTGCATTTTGACGTAAAGCTGTTTCAATCTCTACCGCTATTTCGGCATGTTCACGTAAAAACTGCTTTGCATTCTCACGCCCCTGTCCCAATCGTTGAGAATTATAAGAAAACCATGCACCAGATTTTTCTACAATGCCAACCTTAACACCTAAATCAATTAACTCGCCTAGCTTAGAGATACCTTCACCGTAAATAATATCAAACTCAACTTGCTTAAATGGAGGAGCTAATTTATTTTTGACTACTTTAACACGTGTCTGATTACCAACCACCATATCCCTATCTTTAATTGCACCAATACGGCGAATATCCAAACGAACTGAAGCATAAAATTTCAAAGCATTTCCACCTGTTGTCGTTTCAGGTGATCCAAACATAACACCAATTTTCATACGAATTTGATTAATAAAAATAACCATACAATTTGAGCGAAAAATTGATGCTGTTAATTTTCTCAGAGCCTTACTCATTAATCGAGCCTGTAATCCAGGCAAAGCATCACCCATTTCCCCATCAATTTCCGCACGCGGTGTTAAAGCAGCAACTGAATCAACAACAAGAACATCAACTGCACCAGAACGAACGAGTGTCTCTGTAATCTCTAATGCCTGTTCTCCGGTATCTGGCTGAGAAATAAACAAATTTTCTAAATCAACACCAAGCTTACGCGCATAAATAGGGTCAAGAGCATGCTCCGCATCAATAAAAGCACAAATCCCACCGCTTTTTTGCGCCTCAGCAATGGAATGAAGAGCCAGTGTCGTCTTTCCAGAACTTTCTGGTCCATAAATTTCAATAATACGTCCTTTCGGTAGCCCACCTACACCTAAAGCAATATCCAAGGACAACGAACCCGTTGGAACTGTTTCAATCTCAACAACCTGCTCTTTTTGCCCAAGACGCATGATCGAGCCTTTACCAAAAGAACGTTCAATTTGTGATAGAGCCGCATCTAGAGCTTTTGTTTTATCCACGATCATATCCTTATCAAGTCGTACAACCAAACACTTAGTGTATACTGTTCTCTTTAAATTAACTAAAGTATTGAGTTCTGATTTTCACAAGCTATTTCAATACTTATCTCTGCGTAGAGCCAACCAATTCATTAATAAAGCTTAAAAAATTTCATTTCCCATATTACGATACAAAATCATATTTTCAATAAAATACCTCCATACAAAAGACACGAACTAAATGCTGTACATTCATATTCAACATCTTCTTTAAAAAAAGCAAAAGTTTAATTCAACACAATGCTTTGAGCATACCCTTCTGATATTTAAAAAATTAGGAAATGACATACATCTGATTTGATCACGCATATTTATAACCCGAGAATATAGAACTAATCAAGGATACACATTAAACCGCTTAAAGATGTACAACATCCAGGTTGTAACAGCACAACGTTCCATAAAACTTAATTTTATATGCATATGCTCTTACTATTCGAATAAAAGATAAACAAACATTAAAAACATACTCCATGAAAACATGGTTCCAAATTTCAACTGAATTACAACTAAAATAAAATTATTTTTCACAGGATCGTTTTTTACGCAATCCTTCCCACCACTCAAGACGCTTCAAAATCTCACGCTCAAAACCACACTCTTTTGGCTTATAATAAATTTGGCGTCCAATCTTTTCAGGGAAATATTCTTGCCCTGAAAATGCATCTGGTTCATCATGGTCATAGCGATAGCCATATCCATATCCCTCCTCCCTCATAAGTTTTGTGGGCGCATTCAGAATATGTCTAGGAGGAAACAAGGAGCCATTTTTGCGAGCACTATCCATAGCCTCTCTGTAAGCAAGATATGTTGCATTTGATTTTGGTGCCGTTGCGACATAAAGGCATGCTTGTACCAAAGCTAACTCTCCCTCAGGAGATCCTAAATAATTATAAGCATCCTTCGCTGCATTACAAATGACAAGGGCTTGCGGATCTGCTAAACCAACGTCTTCAATAGCTATACGAATCAATCTTCTCCCAATATATGAAGGATCTTCACCTGCATCAAACATACGCGCTAAATAGTAAAGGGCAGCATCAGGATCAGATCCGCGAACAGATTTATGCAATGCCGAAATAAGATTATGGTGACCGTCACGCCCCTTATCATAAATCGGAGCACGGCGTTGAATAATTTTTTGCAGAGCCTCTACATCAAATATCTCTCCTGATTGTGAAACTCTCCAAATTTCCTCTGCCAATATTAAAGCTGCTCTTGCATCTCCATCAGACATTTTTATTAAAACGTCCCTGGCATCTCTATCTACAGGAAGCGGTTTTCCTTCTACTTCTTCAGCACGTTTCAAAAGAGCTCCCAAATTTTCATTATCGTGTGGAAAAAACGTTACAACACGTAAACGAGAAAGAAGAGCAGAATTCAATTCAAATGAAGGATTTTCTGTTGTTGCACCCACAAGAGTTATAGTTCCATCTTCTATAACAGGAAGAAAACTATCTTGCTGAGAACGATTAAATCGATGAATTTCATCCACAAATAAAAGTGTTTTACATCCAGACATAAAACGAACCCGAGCCACTTCAAAAATCTTCTTAAGTTCTGCAACACCAGTAAAAATAGCAGAAACTGTTTCAAAAGAAAAATTTGTTTCAAGTGCTAATAAACGTGCAACCGTTGTTTTCCCTGTCCCTGGAGGCCCCCAAAAGATCATTGAACTAAATGAACCTGACGCTACCATACGCGAAAGCAAACCTTCCTCTCCAATCAAATGACCTTGTCCAACCACATCACGCAAAAAACGAGGACGCATTCTTTCTGCAAGAGGCCGTCTTTCATTTATATAACAATTAGAAGATGAAATAAAAAAATCTTTATCCAAAAAAACCTCAACGAACAAACTGACGAATATACATACCACCGCGTTCGTATTCCAACTGCCAAATACGCGGATGACCTTGCATAAGGATACTTTTTAGCTGACTGACTGTTTGAATTTTGTGACCATTAACGATACGCAAAATATCTCCTGAACGAAAAATCCCTGCAGCATTGCTCATCTCATCAATATTAGTAATTATGACTCCTCTCGCAGTAGCAGGAAGATGAAAATGTCGACTATTTTGTGGTGTTAAATCCAACACTTCAATCCCCAAAAGAGGCCCTTCACTCATAATTTTTTCTGATTTTAAAAATGCAGTCTCTGGTACTGATGAAACAATTATTTTCGTTTTTAAAATTTTTCCATTACGCAGATATTCTAAAGTAAGCCCTTGTCCAATTCCGGCAGTCATTAAACGATAACCAAGACTATCTGGATTATCGACTCGTATCCCTTGCACACTTAAAATAACATCACCTACTTTTAAACCAGCCTTTGCGGCTGGGCTATTTTGAGTAATCTCAACGATAAGAGCGCCATAAGGACGTTCTAACCCTAAACCACCCGCAATATCTGGTGTAACACGCTGAAAAGATGCGCCAATGTAAGGTGGTACAAAATACTTTCCACCACGTCTCACAGTATCAAGAATCGCCTTTACAAGATTCACAGGAATAGCAAAACCAATACCAACAGAACCACCAGACCGAGAATAAATAGCCGTATTAATGCCAATTAATTGTCCCTTCATGTCAATCAAAGCTCCGCCAGAATTACCTGGATTAATAGCAGCATCTGTCTGAATAAAAAAATCAAAATCAGAAATACCAACTCGTGTGCGCGCTTGCGCCGAAACAATACCACTCGTAACAGTTTGACCAACACCAAAAGGATTACCAATTGCAAGAACGAGATCACCAACCTCAACGGAATCAGAATTTCCCAAAGGAAGAACAGGAAATTGCGCTCCTTTTGCATCAATTTCAAGCACAGCAATATCAGTTGCTTCATCTTTTAGAATAATCTTACTTTCAAACTCCCGCCCATCAGAAAGAGCAACTTTAATTTCGTTTGCATCCTTGATGACATGATAATTGGTGACAATCAAACCATGCGCATCAACGATTACCCCAGACCCCAATGATGATTGTTTACGTAAAGGAAGATTATCTTGATAACGACCAAAAAATTGCTCAAAAAACGGATCACCCTCAAAAGGAGAACGTATTCTTACCTGCCGAGCAGCATAAATATTTACAACAGATGGAATGGCCTTTTTAACTAAAGGAGAAAATGAAAGAGTTATTTCTGATTGTGTTTGCGGAACTTGAGCATATGCACAGTGAAACAACATCTGCGCCATAACCATAAAAAAAAACACAAAAAAAAAGGACTCTTCATTACTCACTCCTCATAAAACTGCTTAATTCCTTAACAAGATAACCCCCCCCCATCCCCTATAAAATATAGGAGTATCATTAATATTCACAATTTAAAACAAAAATAACCTATCTGAAAATAAATATTATAAAAATAAAATAATTTAATATCATGCACTATCCTCTCCAAATTATCTCTACAATAATAAACCAATTTTAAATGGTAATAAAAAACCGCCTTCGAAAGGCGGCTTTTAAAACTCAATAAAAAAATTACCTTATGAAGAAGATTCTTTTTCGTTAATTAAACTTTCCATACGTGCACGATCTATAGCCCCCTTCGCATCGACGTCACGATCAACGAATTCTATAACAGCCATAGGAGCATTATCACCCACACGAAAACCCGCTTTCATAATTCGCAAATATCCGCCATTTCTGGACGCATAGCGCGGAGCAAGAGTACTAAAAAGCTTAGCAACTTTTCCAACATCACGAATAGCTGAAATTGCTTGTCGACGTGCATGCAAATCCCCACGCTTACCAAGAGTAACCAATTTTTCAACGATAGGACGAATTTCTTTAGCCTTTGGCAATGTTGTCATAACCTGCTCATGCTCAATCAACGAAGCCGCCATATTCGCAAACATCGCCTTACGATGACTAGCAGTTCGGTTCAACTTACGACCTGACTTACTATGGCGCATAAAATTTCTCCTTAATTCCTAATTTAATACTGATCCTCATACCGCTTCGCAAGATCATCAATATTTTCAGGTGGCCAAGAAGGAATCTCCATACCAAGATGCAATCCCATGCATGCCAAAACTTCTTTAATTTCATTTAACGATTTTCTCCCAAAATTTGGGGTTCGAAGCATTTCAGATTCCGTCTTCTGAATGAGATCACCGATATAGACAATATTGTCATTTTTGAGACAATTTGCAGAACGAACAGAAAGCTCTAACTCATCAACTTTTTTAAGAAGTGCAGGATTAAAAGCAAGCTCAGATGGAGTTTCTTCAACAACTTCTTTCTGCGGCTCCTCAAAATTAATAAACAAAGACAATTGATCCTGAAGAATACGTGCGGCAAAAGCAACGGCATCCTCTCCATTAACAGCACCGTTAGTTTCAATCGTCAACGTTAATTTATCATAATCGAGAACCTGACCTTCACGGGTATTTTCTACTTTATAAGATACCTTGCGAATTGGAGAATAAAGACTATCAACTGGAATAAGACCTATTGGTGCATCATCAATACAATTTCGATCAGATGGAACATACCCCTTTCCCGTATTAACAATTAATTCCATACGAATCTCAGCACCCTCATCAAGAGTGCAAATAACATGCTCTGGATTTAAAACCTCCATATCTCCAACAGTATTAATATCCCCAGCTTTCACAACACCAGGCCCTTCTTTACAAACGATAATACGCTTAGACCCCTCCTCTTCCATACGAAGAGCAATCTCTTTGATATTTAAGATAATATCTGTAACATCCTCACGAACACCCGGAATCGACGAAAATTCATGCAAAACACCGTCAATTTGTACAGCAGTAACCGCAGCACCACGAAGCGACGACAACAATACGCGACGAAGCGCATTTCCTAATGTCAAACCAAAACCACGCTCAAGAGGCTCAGCAACCACGCTTAAAACATTTGGATTATCATGCGCATAAAACTCAACCTTGCTTGGTTTAATCAGCTCCTGCCAGTTTTTCTGGATCATACCTTTATTCCCATTCTTTAGTTCCACTACCATTCAATCGCAACGGCCAATGTGAACATCAGAGAAAGCTCTGATAACAAAAAACAATACCCGATTAAACACGCCGTCTTTTTCTTGGACGACACCCATTATGAGGAATCGGCGTCACATCGCGAATGGAAGTAATTATAAAACCAACAGATTGCAATGCACGTAAAGCAGACTCCCGACCTGCCCCAGGACCACAAACTTCAACCTCTAATGAACGCATACCATGCTCTTGAGCTTTCTTAGCACAATCCTCAGCCGCAACTTGAGCTGCAAAAGGTGTCGACTTCCGAGAACCTTTAAAACCCTGAGCACCCGCAGATGACCACGCAATTGCATTTCCTTGAGCGTCAGTAATAGTAACCATTGTGTTATTAAATGTTGAATTGATATGCACAATACCTGATGAGATATTTTTTCTCTCGCGACGACGAACGCGTGTGGCTTCCTTGGCCATATTTTTCCTTTCACTGATCTCCGCACTGCCGCAACATCAGCAGTTCTACCCGGACATTTGCTCTCTAAAAAAAATCTAAAAAAACAAAAATATCTTAAAAGCAAAACTATTTACTTTTAAGATACTACTGCTTCTTTTTACCAGCAATAGCCCTAGCCGGACCTTTACGTGTACGCGCATTTGTATGTGTACGTTGCCCACGAACTGGTAAAGAACGACGATGACGCAATCCACGGTAACAGCCAAGATCCATCAAACGCTTAATATTCATAGCAACGTCACGACGCAAATCACCTTCAACCTGATAACTCTGATCTATTGCTTCACGAATCTGCAACACCTCAGCATCCGAAAGCTCACTCACACGGCGCCCCGAAGGAATACCAACCTTTTCAGTGATTTCTTGAGCAAATTTCTGTCCAATTCCATGGATATATTGAAGCGCAATAACTACGCGCTTATTCGTCGGTATATTGACGCCAGCAATACGAGCCACGCCTACTCTCCTTGATTATGTCCACAACAAACTGCAAAATACACCACATACCTTGCAAAACACAGACTCAGCGTAAAACGCTTAAAATCCTACTATTATTATTAAATAAACCAAAGCAGCTTTTGATAGATTTTATTACAAAAGTCAACATATTTTATTTATTTATAAAAAAATCTCTATTAAAAAACTCCCTAATGATGCGTGATACTTCAGTAACATCAAGCATCCCATTAATTATCTTTAATAAACCAATTTTTAAATAAAAATTTGATAAAGGAGCCGTCTTTTCTCGGTATTCTACTAATCTCTTTGCAAAAGAAACAGAATTATCATCTGCACGAACTTGTAACCCAGAAACTATAGCATCCTGAACACGTCTCTTCATACGTTCAATTAACACATCTTCATCAACAGCTAACTCAATAACAACATCAAGAGGCATATTTTTTGATTTCAAAACTTGTTCCAAAGCTTCTGCTTGTCTAACCGTACGTGGATATCCATCCAACACGAAACCACTTATACAATCATTTTTATCAATACGATCTGATACAATACGATTAACTATACTATCGGGAACCAAAAATCCAGAATTCACAATAACTTCAGCTTTTTTACCAATTTCTGTCTTTTTTGCAATAGCCTCACGTAACATATCACCAGTTGACAATTGAGGAACGTGGTATTCTTCAGCTAATATTCTAGCTTGCGTACCTTTTCCAGATCCAGGAGGCCCCAAAAAAATGACTCTCATCGACTCCTTCTACCTCCACGAAGTCTTGATTTTTTAATCAACCCTTCATATTGGTGTGCAACAAGATGCCCCTGAATTTGAGAGACTGTATCAAGCGTAACAGTAACAACAATCAACAAAGAAGTTCCACCAAGATAAAAAGGAATCCGTAACGCAGATACCATAAACTCAGGTAACAAACAAACCAAAATAATATAAACAGCACCAACGACAGTAATACGTGTTAAAACATAATCAATATACTCAGCTGTACGTTCTCCAGGACGAATTCCTGGAACAAAACCAGAATGTTTTTTTAATTGATCAGCTGTATCCTTTGGATTAAATACAATCGCTGTATAAAAAAAGCAAAAAAATGCCATTAGAATAGCATAAACGATCATGTAAAGGGGCTGTCCATGACCAAGAGAATAAGAAATAAACTGAACCCAGTGTGGCATTTTATCAGAAAAATTATTAACAGTTGCAGGCAATAATAATAAAGAAGAAGCAAAAATCGGAGGAATAACACCAGCAGTATTTAATTTCAAAGGAAGGTGAGACATATCTCCCTGAAAGATCTGATTACCAACTTGACGCTTTGGATATTGAATGAGGATTTTCCTCTGTGCACGTTCTACAAAAACAATAACCCCTATAACAGAAACAGCGATAAAAACAATTCCAATTAATAAAAAGGTCGATAAATCAGCCTGACTGTGAGCGGTCAAAAGCTGAGCAAAAGTGGAAGGAAAATTGGCTACAATTCCTACAAAAATGATAAGAGAAACTCCGTTACCGATACCGCGTGACGTGATCTGTTCTCCAAGCCACATCAGAAACATTGTACCTCCAACAAGTGTAATAACAGAAGAAATACGAAACATAAGGCCTGGCTCTAAAACTATTTGAAGTCCTGTTCCTATACCAGTTTCAAGCGCAACAGCAATACCAAAAGCCTGCATGACCGCTAAAACAACCGTTACATACCGAGTATACTGATTAATAATCTTACGCCCCACCTCACCCTCTTTCTTAAGAGACTCTAATGAGGGAATGATAGACGTTAACAATTGTACAATAATCGATGCTGATATATAAGGCATAATTCCTAATGCAAAAATTGCCATGCGACCAACAGCACCCCCAGCGAACATATTAAACAATCCTAACACGCCAGATGCATGATGTTCAAATGTCTGCCGCAAAGCATCAAGATTAATACCAGGAAGAGAAACGTAAGTACCAAAACGATACACAATGAGTGCAGACAAAGTAAACCAAATTCGTTTCTTTAATTCCGTAGCACGCGAAAAAGTGCCGAAATTTATATTGGAAGCAAATTGCTCAGCTGCTGACGCCATAAAACCTCTCCAGTCAACATTCCATTTCTCTAAAATACAAAAGCATAACTACAAAATTCACATTGCCACACATAAACAGAAATAAAATTCCAATACCCCGTCAAAATATTTCTTAAGAAAATATGTTAAATGCACCTAAACAACTTAGTCTATATCAAAATAATAAACTTACAAATTCACTGAACAACTTCAGAAAAAGTAACTTGACCACCTACCTTCTCAATATTGAGGCGAGCAGCTTTAGAAACACCAGAAACACTAAATACAATCTTATCTTTCAATTCACCACCAGAAAGAAGACGAACTCCATCTTTCGCACGACGAATGACACCAGCCTCCTTCAGCGCAAAACTATCAACTATTTTTTCAATATCCAGCTTACCGGAATCAACTGCCAACTGAATACGACCAAGAGAAACCTCATTATAACTTTTAGCAAAAAAATTCTTAAACCCACGCTTTGGTAAACGACGATAAATAGGCATTTGCCCACCCTCAAAACCATTCAGCGAAACACCAGAACGTGACTTTTGCCCCTTGACTCCACGACCACCAGTTTTTCCAAACCCCGAACCGATACCACGCCCAACACGTTTACAGTTCCTTGTCGCTCCTTTACAATCACGCAGCTCATTGAGTCTCATATTCCTATACTCCCGCGATCTTCAATATTCATCTACAACTCGAACAAGATGCTGAACCTTAGTGATCATACCACGAACACACGAAGTATCCTCTAAAGTTCTACGGCGATGCATCTTATTTAACCCAAGTCCCTTTAGAGTCTCTCGTTGAATCCGCGGACACCGAATCGGGCTCCCAATTTGCTCTACTGTCACGACCCTAACACTCTGAGACTTTTTCTCAACCATTTCTTAATTCCTTTTCTAGCAACTCCAGGAACTAGCCTTCTGTACCAACAAAATTCTGACGACGAGCTTGCAAAGTTGAATATTTTATACCACGTCGAGCAGCAATATCCTTAGGATGCATTTGACGCTTCAATGCATCAAAAGTTGCTCGTACCATGTTGTACGGATTTGAAGATCCAAGCGATTTCGCGACAACATCCTGCATGCCAAGAGTTTCAAAAATAGCACGCATTGGCCCTCCGGCAATAATGCCAGTACCAGCAGAAGCAGAACGCAACAAAACCCTCCCCGCTCCATGACGACCTTCTAGATCATGATGTAACGTACGCCCAGAACGAAGAGGAACATAAATCATCCCCCTCTTTGCTGACTCTGTTGCTTTTCGAACAGCTTCAGGTACCTCACGTGCCTTACCATGACCAAATCCGACACGCCCTTTTTGATCTCCAACCACAACAAGAGCAGCAAAACCAAAACGACGACCGCCCTTTACAACCTTAGCAACACGATTAATATGAACAAGCCTATCTACAAATTCACCATCATGCTCATCCCGCTCATTGCGCTCTTTTTGTGCCATTCCTCATTCCTTTTTCTTTTCCGGAAGCACGTTTAAAACGTCCAAACAAAAAAACCAAGGGAACCTACACGAAATACCCTAAAGTTTCCTTCTAAAAACCTATAAATAAAAACATGCTAAAAACTCAATCCGCCTTCACGAGCAGCTTCAGCCAAAGCCCTTACCCTACCATGATAAACATATGCACCACGATCAAATACAACCTTATCAATACCGATTCTCTTTGCACGCTCAGCAATCAATTTACCAACAGCAAAAGCAGCCTCTTTATCTGCACCTGTTCTCAAAGATTTTTTTAAATCTCCCTCAAGAGTAGAAGCAGAAACAAGCGTACAACCGCGTGAATCATCAATAATTTGAACATAAATATTTTGATTCGAACGAAAAACACTAAGCCTTAAACGATCTTTAGAGACCGCCTTAATCCGACGACGAACACGCCGCGCACGCCGATGGATAATGTCCTTAGATGAAACCATGATACAAAATCCTCATTTCTTTTTACCCTCCTTACGGAAGATACGCTCATCTGCATGCCTGATACCCTTACCTTTATAAGGCTCAGGCCTACGATACCCACGAATCTCTGCCGCAATCTGCCCAACCTGCTGTTTATTAACCCCAGAAACAACAATCTCTGTCGGCTTTGGAACCGTTACAGTTACACCTGACGGCACTTTATAAATAATATCGTGAGAAAAACCTAAAGACAATTGGACATCCCTCCCCTGCAAAGCCGCACGATAACCAACACCGCTAATCTCAAGCCTCTTCTCAAAGCCGTCCTTTACCCCACAAAAAATATTCTCAATCATTGAGCGAGACATCCCCCATTTAGAGCGTGCATCTTTTGACTGATCCCGAGGCGAAACAAATACAACATCGCCCTCAAGTTTAACCAAGACCTCATCATTCACGACATAGCTCAGTTCACCTTTAGGCCCCTTCGCTTTGACAACTTGACCTTCAACAGATGCAATAACTCCTGAAGGAACTGAAATGGGTTTTTTTCCAATACGAGACATTGTTCTAACCTAATTTTTCTTCCACCACTTTCTAATCGCTTAGAAAATACTACAAAGAAGCTCTCCACCAACATTCTTCTCGCGTGCCTCATGATCAGCCATAACTCCTTTGGAAGTTGACAAAATCGAAATACCAAGACCATTTGCCACCGGAGGAATAGATTTAGCAGAAACATACACACGACGCCCTGGCTTTGAAACACGCGAAATCTTACGAATAGCAGACGAGCCTTCAAAATACTTTAACTCAATTTCAATTTCAGATTTCCCATTACCAGAGTCAACTTGGTTATATCCACGAATGTAACCTTCTGATTGCAAAACATCTAAAACATGTGCGCGGAGCTTTGAAGCAGGAGTAACCACTTTCCCTTTTTTACGACAAAGCGCATTGCGAACACGTGTCAACATATCACCAAGAGGATCAGATATAGACATTAAACAATCTCCTCTTACCAACTAGACTTAACAATACCAGGAATATGCCCCAAAGAACCAAGTTCTCGCAACGCAATCCTCGACACCTTTAATTTACGATAATAGGCTCGTGGCCGACCTGAAACTTCACAACGATTACGAACACGAACCTTAGCAGAATTGCGCGGAAATCCTGCCAATCGCACAGAAGCACGAAAACGCTCTTCAAGAGAATTTTTTTGGTCCATAACTATCGCCTTCAAGCGTGCACGGCGTGCAGCATAACGTTTCACCATAGATTCACGACGCCTATTTTTCTCAACTGCACTCACTTTAGCCATAATTCTACCTCACTTCACCTGCCCTTACGAACGAAATGGGAAATTAAAAGCACGTAACAACTCACGCGCCTCATCATCCGTTTTCGCCGTCGTGCAAACAATAATATCCATGCCCCAAATTTGATCAACCTTATCATAATTTATTTCTGGAAAAACAATGTGCTCTTTAATGCCCATGGCGAAATTACCATTACCATCAAAGCTTTTTGAATTCAAACCACGAAAATCACGAACACGCGGAAGTGCAATCGTAATAAGACGATCCAGAAACTCAAACATACGATCTTTACGCAACGTAACCTTAGCACCTATAGGCATTCCTTCACGAACTTTAAAAGTTGCAATAGAATTACGTGCACGAGTAATAACAGCCTTCTGACCAGTTATTAACGCCAAATCTTCAGCAGCAATGGACGGTTTCTTCGAATCAGCAGTCGCCTCGCCAATTCCCATATTAACCACTATTTTATCGACGCGTGGAATCTCCATTTCATTCCTATAATCAAACCGCTCACGAAGAGCCTTACGAACGACTTCAAAATAATGCGTCTTCATACGCGGCTTTTGTTTTTCTTCAGCCATTAATCAATTCTCCCGAACGCTTGGCAAAGCGAACCTTATTGCCATCTGCATTCACACGAAAACCTACACGCGTAGGCTTACCATCCCTAGGATCAGCAATAGCCAAGTTGGACAAATGAATCGGAGCCTCTTTAGAAACAATTCCTGCCTCTCGCTTCTGCGTTTGACGCTGATGACGTTTAATCATATTAACACCACGAACAAAAGCACTACTCTCCTTCGGGTTTACCTTAATTACTTCACCACGGCAACCTTTATCTTTACCAGACAAAATAACAACTCTATCACCTTTTCGAATTTTTTGCATAATATCTGCTCCCTACAATACTTCCGGAGCAAGCGAAATAATCTTCATATGATTTTTACCACGAAGTTCACGAGGAACCGGTCCAAAGATACGTGTTCCTATTGGCTCTTTTTTATTATCCACTAAAACAGCAGCATTACTATCAAAACGGATAACACTACCATCAACGCGACGAATATCTTTAGCGGTACGAACCACCACAGCTTTCATCACATCCCCCCTTTTTACACGACCACGAGGAATAGCATCCTTAACCGAAACAACAATAATATCACCGACCGAAGCATATTTTCGCTTTGAACCACCCAATACTTTGATGCACATAACACGACGAGCACCAGAATTATCTGCAACATCGAGATTCGTTTGCATCTGAATCATGACCGCTCACCTTCCCTAAACACACACGTCTCATCGTGCCTCAACACAAATCAGACCTATTTCAAAATAATGACAAAATTACTGCTTTCAAATCTATCAACAAAAATACAATTATTGCTAAATTTCAAAACAATAAATCCAACTTTATACTACACTGTCCTTAACAACAATCCAATGTTTATCTTTAGAAATCGGCCTAGATTCCTGAATAAAAACCTGATCCCCAAGCTTGAACTGATTACTCTCATCATGCGCCTTGTATTTTTTAGACTGCCTAACAGTCTTTTTAAGAAGCGGATGAGAATAACGACGCTCAACTTTAACAATTACAGTTTTATCACTTTTGTCGCTGACGACAATACCCTGCAAAACGCGTTTAGGCATCTTTCACTTCCTCAAACTTTTTCTCGTTTATCTTACGGCGAAGAAAAGTTTTAATACGCGCAATATCACGACGAACCCGCCGAATACGTGCAGTCTTTTCCAACTGACCCGTCGCCTTTTGAAAGCGCAAATTAAATTGCTCCTTCTTTAACTTAGCCAACTCATCTTTCATTTTGTCGAGCGTTTGCGCCCGTAACTCTATGGCTCCCATCGCTTAATCTCTTTACTCAGTAATCCGTTGAACAAAACGTGTTTTAATAGGTAACTTTGCAGCACCCAACCTTAATGCCTCACGCGCCACATCTTCAGGCACTCCATCAAGCTCAAACATGACACGCCCAGGAGCAACACGCGTTGCCCAATAATCGACACTCCCCTTACCTTTACCCATCCGAACCTCAGTTGGCTTAGAGGTAACTGGAAGATCTGGGAAAATACGAATCCAAACACGACCAGAACGCCTCATATAACGCGTAATTGCCCGACGCGCTGCCTCAATTTGACGAGCAGTAATACGATCCGGTTCAACAGCCTTCAGACCGTAAGCGCCGAAATTTAAATTCGTACCAGCCTTCGAAGCACCATGAATACGCCCCTTGAATTGTTTACGAAATTTTGTGCGCTTTGGCTGCAACATTACTCTCTACTCCCAGCTTTATCCCAACCACAAAAACTAAGCATTTTCGCGGCGACGATTTGATGAAGAACCAGAATGATCAACTTCTGTAGCACAGCGTTCTGAAGCCATCGGATCATGTTCAAAAATTTCCCCCTTAAAAACCCATACCTTAACGCCACAAACTCCATAAGCAGTCCTAGCCTCGGCAGTACCATAATCAACATCAGCACGCAAAGTATGAAGCGGAACACGACCTTCACGATACCATTCCATACGAGCAATTTCAGCACCCCCAAGACGACCTGAACAGTTAATACGAATACCTTCCGCCCCAAGACGCATAGCAGACTGAACAGCACGCTTCATTGCACGCCGAAACGCAACACGACGCTCTAACTGCTGAGCAACTGACTGTGCAATAATCGTAGCATCAATTTCAGGTTTACGAATTTCCACAATATTTAACGAAGTTTCAGCGTCAGTCATTTGCGAAATTTTACGACGAAGCTTTTCAATATCAGCACCCTTTTTACCAATAATTAAACCAGGACGTGCCGAATAAATCGTTACACGACATTTCTTATGAGGACGTTCAATAACAACCTTGGAGATAGCAGCCTGCTTCAATTCCTCAAGAACATACAAACGAATTCTCAAGTCCTCATGCAAGAGACGCCCATACTCACCATTATCGGCATACCAACGAGAATCCCAAGTCCTATTAACTCCAAGACGAAGTCCTATTGGATTAACCTTCTGCCCCATTATGCGGCCTCCACTTCTCTGGTAACTTCACGAACAATGATAGTAAGATGCGAAAATGGACGCTCAATCCGATTAGCACGACCACGACCACGCACATGGAAACGCTTCATAACCACAGACTTACCAACATACGCCTCTGCAACAATCAACGAATCAATATCAAGGTCATGATTATTCTCCGCATTTGCAATAGCCGACTCAAGAGTTTTTTTAACAGTTCCAGCAACACGTTTACGCGAAAATGTTAAATCAGCCAACGCGACATTAACTCTTTTACCACGAATCATGGCAGCAATCAAATTAAGCTTCTGCGGACTAACACGAATTGTCCGAGCAACAGCCTTAGCCTCATTTTCTCTAAGCTGGCGCGAAACTTTAGCCTTTCCCATCCCTACTTCCTCTTCGCCTTTTTATCTGCACCATGCCCATAATAAGTACGGGTAGGAGCAAATTCTCCAAATTTATGCCCGACCATCTCTTCAGAAACAAAAACAGGGATATGCTTATTGCCATTATAAACACCAAAAGTCAAACCAACAAACTGCGGTAAAATAGTAGAGCGACGACTCCATATTTTTATAACCTCATTACGCCCACTCTCACGTACCTTCTCTGCCTTCCCAAGAAGATAGCCGTCAACAAACGGACCTTTCCAAACCGAACGAACCACCTCAGACTACCTCTCTTATTTCTTACGTTGATGCCGCGTACGCATGATAAACTTATCGGTTGCTTTATTAGAGCGCGTACGCTTACCTTTTGTAGGCTTACCCCAAGGAGACACCGGATGACGACCTCCTGATGTACGACCTTCACCACCACCATGTGGATGATCTACTGGATTCATGGCAACACCACGAACATGAGGACGTTTGCCGCGCCAACGCGTACGACCTGCCTTACCATCATTAATATTCCCATGATCCGGATTTGAAACTGCACCAACAGTTGCAAAACAACCACCAAACACTAAACGCTGCTCACCAGAATTAAGACGAAGAATAGCCATACCTTGATCCCGCCCAACTAATTGCGCATAAGCTCCAGCTGAACGAGCAATCTGGCCACCTTTTCCCGGCTTCATCTCAACATTGTGAATAATCGTCCCCACAGGCATATTACAAAGCGGCATAGCATTACCAGGCTTAACATCGACATTTGAACCAGCAACAACAAAATCACCAACATCAAGACGTTGCGGCGCAAGAATATAACTTAACTGCCCATCTTCATAACGAATAAGCGCAATGAAAGAAGTACGATTTGGATCATACTCCAAGCGCTCTACCTTTGCGGGAATATCACGCTTAAGACGCTTAAAATCAACAAACCTATAACTACGCTTATGACCACCACCCTGAAAGCGAGCAGTGACCCGACCACGATTATTACGCCCACCCTTTGACGACAACCCCTCAGTCAACGCCTTCACGGATTTACCCTTATAAAGGCAAGAACGATCCACCATAACAAGCTGACGTTGCCCAGGTGTAGTCGGATTAAAATACTTAAGTGCCATCATTCCTATCTCCGATTCCTTTAAAGACCTGTCGAAACATCGATAGACTGACCATGAGCCAGCGTTACAATTGCTTTTTTAACATCATTCTGCCGACCAACAATACCCTTAAAACGCTTTATTTTACCCTTGCGAACTATAGTATTAACGGACTTAACCTTAACGCCGAAAAGCGCCTCAACAGCCTCTCTAATTTCAGTCTTTGTGGCCTTCAGTGCAACACTGAAAACAACCTGATTATACCCAGAAATCATCGTCGATTTTTCAGTAATAACCGGACTGACGATTGTATCATAATGGCGAAGATCTGTCATTTAAAACGTTCCTCTAGAGACTCAACAGCCGCTTTTGATAAAACAAGTTTACTACGACGCAAAATATCGTAAACGTTAATTCCCTGAATCGGCAAAACGTCAATATTAGGAATATTAGATGCTGCACGAAAAAAATTAATATCAACCTCTTTGCCCGCAATTAATAAAGCATTGTTAAATCCAATTTTAGAAAAATTAGAAACTAAAGTTTTCGTTTTAGCATCTTTCAAACTCATTTCATCGACCACAACCAAATCATTTGCACTAAATTTCGCTGATAAAGCAAGACGCAAACCAAGAGCACGAACTTTCTTAGGAAGATCATGCGTATGACTACGCACAACCGGGCCATGCGCTTTACCACCTCCCCGGAATTGTGGCGCACGAGCAGATGAATGACGAGCACGCCCAGTTCCCTTTTGCTTGAACATTTTCGCCCCAGTTCTAGAAACTTCAGACCGCCCCTGCGACTGATGCGTTCCCTGCTGACGACGCGAAAGTTGCCAACGAACAACACGCTGCAAAATATCCTCACGTGGAGTAAGACCAAAGATAGCCTCAGAAACCTTCAACTTACCAACTTCATTACCATCAAGGCTTTTTATTACCAAATCCATCATTCAATTTCCCTAGATTCAGCTTCTTTTGTTACCGGAGAAACAGTTTCTGACGATTCCTTCACAAGACGACGAACGCCAGCAGGCTTTGGAACATTGTCAGGAAGACGTTTTTTTACAGCATCCCGAACCAAAATCCAAGCTCCCTTAGAACCAACAACAGAACCACGAACCAAAATCAAACCACGCTCAACATCCGTAGAAACAACCTCAATATTCTGCGTTGTTACACGCACCTGCCCCATGTGGCCAGCCATCTTTTTTCCCTTAAAAACTTTACCAGGATCTTGACATTGCCCCGTTGAACCATGAGCACGATGTGTAATTGAATTACCATGTGAAGCACGATGACCACCAAAATTATGTCGCTTCATAACACCAGCAAAACCTTTACCGATACTTGTACCAGTTACGTCAACCCTTTGTCCAGGAACAAAATGTTCTACCGTAATTTCAGTACCAACATCAAGAAGATTATCAGGACTAACACGAAATTCTACCACTTTAGCTTTTGGCTCAACAGAAGATTTAGCAAAATGCCCACGAAGAGCTTTTGAAATATTTTTAATCTTAGCAAAACCCACCCCCAATTGAACAGCAGTATAACCATTCTTTTCCACTGTACGCTGAGAAATAACCTGACAACTCTCCAAACGAAGTACTGTCACTGGAACATGCTCTCCAGCATCGTTATAAATACGGGTCATACCCAATTTCTGTGCTATTACACCTGAACGCATCAGATTTATTCCTTCTGTCCTCAAACCTCAAAGCTTAATCTCAACATCTACACCAGCAGAAAGATCAAGTTTCATAAGCGCATCTACAGTTTGCGGTGTTGGATCAACAATATCAAGAAGACGCTTATGTGTACGCATCTCAAATTGCTCGCGACTTTTTTTATCGATATGAGGACCACGATTAACCGTAAACTTCTCAATCCGCGTTGGCAACGGAATAGGTCCACGAATATTTGCACCAGTACGCTTAGCAGTTGACACAATTTCACGTGTCGACGCATCAAGAATTCTATGATCAAAAGCCTTTAAGAGAATACGGATATTTTGACTGTTCATGCTATTCATTTTCCTATTACACAAAACGCCTTCACCAATGATTATTTACTCGATGATCTTAGAAACTATACCAGCACCCACTGTACGCCCACCTTCACGAATAGCAAAACGCAACTTCTCTTCCATTGCGATAGGCACAATCAAAGAAATGTCCATAGCAACATTATCACCAGGCATAACCATCTCTGTACCCTCAGGCAATGTAACAATTCCCGTCACATCTGTAGTACGAAAATAAAACTGTGGACGATAATTCGTAAAAAATGGAGTATGACGACCACCCTCATCCTTGGTCAAAATATAAGCTTCTGCCTTAAATTTAGTATGCGGTGTCACAGAACCAGGTTTTGCCAAAACTTGACCACGCTCAATTCCTTCACGATCAACACCTCGAAGCAACGCACCTATATTATCACCAGCCTGACCTTGATCTAAAAGCTTGCGAAACATCTCAACACCCGTAACTGTTGTCTTAGAAGTTGGGCGAATCCCGATAATCTCAATTTCTTCCCCAACTTTAATCACACCGCGCTCAACACGACCAGTAACAACAGTTCCACGACCAGAAATCGAAAAAACATCCTCAATTGGCATCAAAAACGGCAAATCAACAGGACGATCAGGCGTTGGAATATAATTATCAACCTCACTCATCAAAAGACGAACTGCATCCTCACCAATACTCTTATCTGTATCCTCAAGAGCAGCTAACGCAGAACCCTTGACTATTGGTATATCATCTCCTGGAAAATCATATTTTGACAAAAGTTCCCGAACTTCAAGTTCAACAAGCTCCAAAAGCTCCGCATCATCAACTTGATCAACTTTATTAAGAAAAACAACAATCGCCGGAACACCAACCTGACGAGCCAACAAAATATGCTCACGAGTCTGAGGCATAGGGCCATCAGCTGCAGAAACAACCAAAATGGCTCCATCCATCTGCGCTGCTCCGGTGATCATGTTCTTCACATAATCTGCGTGACCAGGACAATCAACATGCGCATAATGCCGCTTCTCTGTCTCATACTCAACATGAGCTGTAGAAATAGTAATCCCACGCGCACGCTCTTCAGGCGCCGCATCAATTTGGTCATACGCTTTAAATTCACCAAAATATTTCGTAATCGCTGCGGTTAGCGAGGTCTTTCCGTGATCAACATGACCAATCGTACCAATGTTAACATGTGGTTTCGTACGTTCAAATTTGCTCTTTGCCATTTGAGCTCTCCATTTTTTTGTCCAAAACAAAGGACCAAGTTAAAATTAATTACGTAGCCCAAAAACTACGCGTATTTCTTTTGGATCTCCAAAGCAACAGCCGAAGGAACAGGCTCATAATGATCAAACTGCATTGTATACTGAGCACGACCCTGACTCATTGAACGAAGAGTGTTTACATAACCAAACATATTAGCCAAAGGAACCATCGCATTCACAACCGTAGCAATACCACGCACCTCAGTTCCTGAGATCTGCCCCCTACGAGAGTTTAAATCACCAATAACGTCGCCAACATAGTCCTCAGGCGTAACAACCTCTACTTTCATGATAGGTTCCAAAAGCTGCGCACCAGCTTTTTTTGCACCATCACGAAAAGCTGCACGAGCGGCAATCTCAAATGCCAAAACTGAAGAATCCACATCGTGGTAACCACCATCAACCAAAGTAGCTTTCACCCCAAGCATAGGGAACCCAGCAAGAGGACCCGAACCCATAACACTTTCAATCCCTTTCTGAACACCAGGAATATACTCTTTAGGAACAGAACCACCAACAATCTTTGATTCAAATAGAAAATCATCACCTTCATGAGGCTCAAAAATAATCTTTACGCGCGCAAACTGTCCAGCACCACCAGACTGTTTTTTATGAGTATAATCAATCTCAGCAACCTTCGTGATTGACTCGCGATAAGCAACCTGAGGCTGACCCACATTAGCCTCAACTTTAAATTCTCGCCGCATACGATCAACAATAATGTCAAGATGAAGTTCACCCATCCCAGCAATAATCGTCTGCCCCGATTCCTCATCTGACTTAACTCGAAACGAAGGATCCTCCGCCGCTAAACGACTAAGCGCCAATCCCATTTTCTCTTGATCAGCTTTTGTTTTTGGCTCAATCGCAATTTCGATAACAGGCTCCGGGAATTCCATTCTTTCCAAAATAACAGGCTTCAAAGGATCACAAAGAGTATCACCTGTTGTCGTCTCCTTAAGCCCCGCAAGGGCAACAATATCACCAGCAAAAGCCTCTTCAATATCTTCACGAGAATTCGAATGCATCTGAAGCATACGCCCCAAACGCTCCTTTTTTCTCTTCACAGTATTTTCAAGAGAAATACCCTTTTGAGCTCGACCAGAATAAATACGACAAAATGTCAATGAACCAACAAAAGGATCATTCATTATCTTAAACGCAAGCATAGAAAGAGGAGCTTCATCAGAGGATTCGCGTGTTGTTTCAGCCTCAGTCTTCGCATCAACTCCACTAATCGCAGGAACATCAACTGGAGAAGGAAGATAAGAAACAACAGCATCCAAAAGAGGCTGAACCCCCTTATTCTTAAAAGCCGTCCCACAAAGAACCGGATGAAACTGAACCCCTATCGTTCCCTTACGAATAAGAGTAATAAGCTGCTCATTAGTTGGCATCACTCCCTCTAAATAAGCCTCTGTCGCAGATTCATCAACTTCAACCGCCATCTCAATTAGTTCTTCGCGATATTTTTCCGCCTTTTCCTTTAAGTCACCAGGAATCTCACTCACCACCGCTGAAGCACCAATAGATCCATCCCACCTTAAAGCCTTCATCTCAATAAGATCAACAACACCTTCAAAGTCATTCTCAGCACCAATCGGCAATTGCAAAACAAGCGCCTTAGCTCCCAATCGTGACCCAACCATCTCCACACTGCGGTAAAAATCAGCTCCTATCTTATCCATCTTATTAACAAAAACCATACGCGGCACATGATACTTTTCAGCCTGTCGCCAAACAGTCTCTGTTTGAGGCTCCACACCGGCATTAGCATCCAATAACGCTATCGCGCCATCAAGGACACGCAAAGAACGTTCAACCTCAATCGTAAAATCAACATGCCCCGGCGTATCGATAATATTGAAGCGTCTTTTCCGACCATCACGCCCCTCCCAAAAAGTAGTCGTCGCAGCAGAAGTAATCGTAATACCACGTTCCTGCTCTTGTTCCATCCAATCCATTGTAGAGGCACCATCATGAGTTTCACCGATTTTATGATTTTTACCAGTGTAAAACAAAATACGCTCAGTCATAGTCGTCTTACCAGCATCAATATGCGCCATGATGCCAAAATTACGATAATCCTCAATCTTATACTCTCGAGCCATCTTCTTACCTTAGCTTCTTAAACATACCCACCAGCAATACACCTACCAGCGATAATGAGAAAATGCACGATTAGCCTCAGCCATACGATGAACATCCTCACGCCTTTTTACCGCAGAACCACGATTATTGGCGGCATCCACCAATTCACCAGAAAGACGGTCAATCATTGTTGTTTCACTACGCCGCCGCGCCGCCGCAATCAACCAACGCACAGCAAGAGCTTGACGACGATCTGGACGAACATCAATCGGAACTTGATAAGTAGCACCACCAACACGACGTGAACGAACCTCTATATGAGGAGCAACATTTTCCAATGCTTGATGAAATAAAGCAACAGGATCTGACTTTACTTTTTTTTCCACTGCATCAAGCGCACAATAAACAATACGCTCAGCAACTGACTTTTTGCCATCAAACATAATGGCATTCATAAATTTTGTAATAACCAAATCACCAAATTTAGGATCTGGATTAATCTCACGTTTTTCTGCTCTATGACGACGGGACATTAACTTTGTCTCTCAATAAAAAATTACTTTGGACGCTTTGCGCCATACTTCGAACGACGCTGCTTACGATTCTTGACACCCTGCGTATCAAGCAAACCTCGAATAATGTGATAACGAACTCCTGGCAAATCTTTAACACGACCACCACGAATCATAACAACAGAGTGCTCTTGAAGATTATGCCCTTCCCCTGGAATGTATCCAATCACTTCAAACCCATTTGCTAAGCGAATCTTAGCAACTTTACGAAGGGCAGAATTCGGCTTCTTCGGCGTTGTTGTGTAAACACGAGTACAAACGCCACGCTTCTGCGGGTTTGCTTGAAGAGCGGGAACTTTATTGCGCTTAACCGGCGCAATCCTCGGTTTCCGAATCAACTGATTTACGGTAGGCATGTAACCTTCCTCTTTATTTGATCTACATTTGTTTACTCAAAATCTTGGCTTTTCCAGAGTTTACCATGATACAACTCAGAGCAGACACCAAGTCTATACACAAAATCGGGCTAGACTGCCAAAAACAGTTCACCCGAAAACAGGCAGAGAAGGCAAGAAGCCTTTTGCATTGATATTTACTTTCAATTATTCAAAACAACCCCTGCTTGACATGACTGCTGGGCAAGCCCAAAAAGTGCACTCTTACATCGGTTATGGTAGCTTCTAATAGCGAGAACATATACGTTCGTCAAGAACTAAACATCATAAAGTTTATAAAAATGAAAATAAACCAATATTGTAATACTTTAACTTAGCTTTTCCCCACGCACTTGATAAATTAAATCACCATAGTAATATTTCTTGCACAATGATTCAAAGGACTTTAACAACATTCTAAAAATTATTACGAAATAACTTAACCTATTGCATATTCAACATTCAATGATGATCAGATGAATACCATGAAAATAGCAACGTGGAATATTGCTGGAATAAAAGCACGACACGAAACATTGTGTAAGTGGTTACAGCAAAATCAACCAGATATAGCCTGTCTACAAGAAACTAAAAGTACTAACGAAAATTTTCCACGTAATGCAATTGAAGGTTTAGGCTATCATATAGAAACACATGGACAAAAAAGCTTTAATGGTGTCGCGATTCTCTCTAAAAAAACACCCGATGAAGTTATTCGTCAATTACCAGGGAATGAGGATGATAAACAAGCACGCTACATTGAAGCAGTGTACTCAACAAATAAGGGTATTATTCGTGTTGCTTCTCTCTATCTTCCAAACGGCAACCCCATTAACAGCGAAAAATACCTTTATAAAACAGAATGGATAGAAAGATTGTACGAGCATACAAAATTATTGCTTACGTACGAAGAACCTCTTGTTTTGGCGGGTGACTATAATGTTATTCCTGCTACATTAGATGCAAAAAAGCCACATGAATGGCGTAATGATGCCTTATTTCTTTCTCAAATAAGACAAGCATTTCAACGCATCGTCCATTTGGGTTTATACGATGCTATTCGTAATGTCACAGATACTCCCTCTTTCAGCTTTTGGGATTTTCAAGCTGGAGCATGGGAAAAAAATAACGGGATTCGTATTGATCATCTATTATTGTCACCAGAGACAATCGACCATCTTATTTGCGCTTATAGTCAAACGGAAGTAAGAGGATATCTAAAACCGTCGGATCATGTTCCCGTTTGGATTCACCTTAATTGTGGCTGGAAGAATACAACATACACCTTGTCTGGGTAAAAAAATATCCCACCCAGAATGATAAATATGTTACACAAAGCATAGTAGTGTGCTTCAAACAATATTATGCCACGGGCAGTACAAAGTACGAAAGTGTAAATATTCATGGAGGAAACAATGAAAAAATCGCTGCTAACGCTTGTGATAGCAACCTTTATTGGGCTACCAGGAAGTGCACAAGCTGGAGGGGATACACTTGAAAAAATTAAAAAAACAGGAGAAATTACCATAGGAGTTCGCGAATCGTCAGGCTTAGCTTATGCCCTTGGAAATGGAAAATATACCGGGTTTCACACAGAAATGGCGGAAAATATCATTAGTGATATTTCAAAAAAGATTGGTAAGCCAATTAAAATTAATTACCTTCCTATTACATCACAAAATAGAATTCCTCTTCTAAGAAATGGAACTTATGATTTTGAATGCGGATCAACAACAAATAACCTTTCCCGCAATAAGGAAGCAGCGTTTGCTTATACCACTTACGTTGAAGATGTGCGAATTGTCGTGAAAAAAAATTCCAATATCAAATCTCTTGAAGATTTAAAAGGAAAAACAATTGCAACTACTACCGGCACAACATCTGTACAACTTATTCGAAAAAATAAACGTGCAAAAAATATCAACTTCAACGTCATACAAGGGAAAGATCATGGAGATAGCTTTCTACTACTAGAGTCTGGTCGTGCAGATGCATTTATCATGGATACTTCAATTCTTGCTGGACATATCGCTAAATCAAAAAATCCATCTGATTATATTATTCTTGATACTGTTCTTTCAATTGAACCGATTGGCTGCATGCTCAGATTAAATGACAAGAATTTTGAACATGCAATCAATGATAGCATTGTCCGCCAAATTAAAGATAAATCACTCGAAAAACTTTATGATAAGTGGTTTATGAAACCAATCCCACCGGCAAATGTCGTCATCAGTCTCCCACTGTCTCAATCAACGAAATATGCTTGGGAACATCCAAACAACAAGCCTCAAGAAGATTACTCAGAAAATAATTTATGACGTTAAAATATAAAGATAACCACGCTATTTAATTCTTTAATAGATTAAATGTGGTTATATTTTGATTCATTTCTCAATAAATTCAGCCCAGGTAAACGTAGCTGATTTGTTGTTTTCTTTGCGGATGATTAAATTTAGGAAATATCAATTTATGGACTTTTCTTTCCTTTGCATAGATGATCTTAACCAAACACTGGTAAAAGGATGTTTTGGAACTCCCGGTGTGAGTCACACCTATTTGGATACACTACTCGACAGCTTAAAAAATACAGTGGTATTATCTATATCTTCACTGATCTTAGCCATATGTGTTGGTATTATTATTGGAACAATGAGGACCTTACCAAATACTTCCATTATCAATTTTTTGTTTCGTGCTATCAGTAGAATCTGGGTGGAAATTATGCGAAACATCCCCCTTCTCGTACAAGTATTTCTGTGGTACTTTGTTGTACCGAAGATTTATCCACCAGCAATGAATTTTTCACCCATATTGTTAGTAATATGTGCCTTGGGTTTTTTTACATCTGCACGTATTGCGGAACAAGTTCGTTCAGGTATTGAAGCTATTCCTTCTGGGCAACATCATGCAGCGATGGCACTTGGATTTACGACCTACCAAAGTTATCTCTACATAATATTGCCACGTGCCATACGCACAATTATGCCACCACTTACCTCAGAAGCAATGAGCATTGTAAAAAATTCGTCTATAGCATTTGCTGTCTCAGTAAACGAACTAATGCAATTTCAATACCAAACAATCGAAGAAATAAGTCACGTTTACGAAAATTACCTCCTTATAACGATTCTTTATATTCTCATAGCTCTATTTGTATTCATAGTTATGAGCATAATTGAGAAAATGCTTAAAATTCCTAATCTTCAAACAAAGGAACATCAAACATGATAGACTTCATAAAATCTCAGTTTGAATTTTATTCTCTTTTCAATTTTTCAGACTTTGATTTTTCATTTTTTACTTTTGACATATTCTGCTCTTACATTCTATCAGGGCTACTTTTTAGTATTTTCTTAACTCTCTTTGCAACAATATTCGGCTTTGTTTTTGGCACACTGTTAGCGATGATGCGACTTTCTTCTGCAAGAGTACTCTCTCTTTTTGCAATAAGTTATATAACGATCATGCGCTCAATACCTCTTGTTATGGTTATTTTATGGTTTTTTGTTCTCTTACCTTTTTTTACTGGTACATCAATAGGTGCAAATAAATCAGCATTGATTACATTTACAGCATTTGAAGCAGCTTATTTCGCAGAAATTATGCGTGCTGGTATAAATTCAATTTCGCAAGGACAAAAATATGCAGGGCAAGCTCTAGGAATGAACTATTGGCAAAATATGTTTATCGTAATTCTTCCCCAAGCTTTTAGAGACATGCTTCCAATTTTTTTAACACAAGTAATTATCCTCTTTCAGGACACAACCCTCGTTTACGCAATCAGTGGAAGTAGCCTCTTGAACGGTTTTGATATTGTTTCTAACAATTTTGGCACAAAACAAGAAGCTTATATCTTGGCAGCTACTTTCTATTTTGTTATTTGTTTTACACTGTCACAAATGGTTTTATTTTTACAAAAAAAAATATCTATTATTCGCTAATAAGGAAGAGAAATGTCTACTCGTATGATTGAAATAAAAAATGTTTCCAACTGGTATGGCGAAGTTAATGTTCTTAAAAATTGTACAACAAATATCAATAAAGGAGAAGTTGTTGTTGTTTGTGGGCCATCAGGTTCAGGTAAATCAACTTTTATTAAAACCATTAACGCTTTGATTCCTTTCCAAAAAGGTGAAATTTGGATTAATGGAATACCAGTTCATTCAAAACAAACCAATTTATCCAAATTACGTAGCCAAGTAGGAATGGTATTTCAACACTTTGAGCTTTTTCCACATTTGTCCGTAATAGAAAATTTAACAATTGCACAAATTAAAGTACTCAAACGCAACAAAAAAGAAGCACTTGAATGTGGTTTGCTATATCTAGAGCGAGTTGGACTCGTTGAGCATAAAAACAAATATCCTAGTGAACTTTCTGGAGGTCAACAGCAGCGCGTTGCTATTGCACGTGCCTTAACCATGAATCCACTTGTTATGCTTTTTGATGAACCAACATCTGCTCTAGATCCTGAAATGGTAGGTGAAGTACTCGATGTAATGATTGGATTAGCAGAAGAAGGCATGACAATGATTTGTGTAACTCATGAGATGGGATTTGCTCAAAAAGTATCAGATCGTGTTATTTTTATGGATCAGGGAAAAATTCTCGAAGATTGTGTATCTGAAGAATTCTTTTCTAACCCAAAAAACAGAACACCACGCGTACAAGAATTTTTATCTAAAATCCTCAGCCATTAATCGTTTCGCACACTGTCAATCAAAATATTTTTAATGAAAACTTCATACAATATATAAATTCACAAATTCTAATAAGCCACAGCTAGCATCCATGTAAAGAAAATTGTTTTTCCTTTTTGAAAAAAAATATTACAAAGTATAGCTTGAGTAGGAAAGTTTCATTTTTTTCAGTAAATACACATTTTAAAAATCAAATAAACGATCAGTAATTTTCTGAAATATATGCACATCTCTACACAATAAATTACAAATCCCGTGATAGAATAGTAAGAAAAATAAATTATAAACTCAATTGAAGAAAAAATCTAAAATTCCTAAATTTTAAACTAAAAGAGTCTTAACCTCTATAAAAGAAAAAGAATAAAAATAATCGCAACTAAGAAAGGCGCCCTAAAGCAACGGATACTTTCTCTTTCGCAGCATGCAATTCTAAAACCTTGTTGCGTTCTCCCTCAACAACTTCTGGTTTTGCATTTGCTACAAATTTTGGATTATTTAATTTAATCAATATCTTTTCAATATCTTGTTCAATTTTATTAGCATCTTTCATTAAACGAACACGTTCAGCTTCCAAATCAATCAGCTGTCCTAGTGGCAAGCAAAAAGTTGCCTTTCCAAAAATCATTTGCACGGATACATCCGGAACTTTATCAGAGAAGTGAATTGTTTCAACACGCGCTAACTTCTTAAGAACAGCATCATAACGCTGCACACGGTCTCGTGTTACGCCTTCTCCTTCTACAATAACAAGAGGTGCTAGCGTAGCTGCAGGAATATTCATTTCAAAACGCACAGAACGAATCTCTGTAATAACGTCAATAAGCCAATTGATATCAGAAGCAGATTCTTCATCTACAAATTCTACTTCCGGCCACGGCGTTAATGCTAACACATCTTCACGTTCCATACCAGGTGTCTCTGTAAGAAACCACAACTCCTCCGTTATATGAGGCATAAAAGGATGAAGAAGCTTATAAACTTTGTCAAAAACCCAAGCAGTACACGACTTAGATTCTTTTTTGATATCCTCACTTGAATCTTGAAACACAGGCTTGAGAAGCTCCAAATACCAATCACACAATACATTCCAAATGAAGCGGTAAAGTGCACTAGCAGATTCATTAAACCTGTAGTTTTCAATACCAGAAGTGACTGCAGCAACAGTTTTAGATAACTCAGTTAAAATCCAACGATTAAGTGGAAGTTTTACTTTTTCTGGCTTAAAAAACGGATCGTGTTTAGAACCATTCATCTTTGCAAATCTGGTAGCATTCCATAACTTAGTAGCAAAATTGCGATACCCTGCAATACGGGAAGGATCAAGTTTTACATCACGACCTTGTGCTGCCATAATAGCCAAAGTAAAACGTAATGAATCTGCGCTATATTGATCAATAAGATTCAATGGATCGATAATATTCCCCTTCGATTTTGACATCTTTGCACCCTTTTGATCTCGCACAAGAGCATGTACATAAACCGTTGGAAAAGGTACATCGCCCATAAAATGAAGACCCATCATCATCATACGAGCAACCCAGAAAAAAATAATATCAAATCCAGTAACTGATAGGGACGTTGGATAAAAAGTTTCTAATTCAGCAGTTTTATTTGGCCAACCTAACGTAGAAAAAGGCCAAAGAGCTGACGAAAACCAAGTATCCAGAACATCCTGATCACGAGTTAATTTAACAACTTTGCCATAATGAGACAAGGCAGAGGCATTAGCTGCATCTTCACTTTTTTCAACAAAAACTGTACCATCTGGAGCATACCAAGCTGGAATTTGATGCCCCCACCACAATTGCCGAGAGATACACCAAGGCTGAATATTTTCCATCCAATTAAAATAAGTTTTTTTCCAACTATCAGGAACAAATTTCATTTTTCCTTGGCGAACCGCCTCTATTGCTGGCTTAGCCAATTCCACAGCATTAACATACCACTGATCCGTCAAAAAGGGCTCTACAGGTACCCCACTTCTATCCCCATGAGGAACAGTATGTAGATGATCATCAACAGCCGCTAAATACCCCTTCTCCTCCATCAAAGAAACAATTCGATTGCGCGCTACAAAACGATCAGACTGGTCTAAATCTTTCACCAATATTTTTAATTCATCTGACAAAATCAAATCATCAAAAAATGCCTCATTTTCACGCAAAAAAATCTCTGCCTTTTGCGTAAAAATGTTAATTAAGCGTAAATTATTGCGCTGCCCTACCTCAAAATCATTAAAATCATGAGCCGGTGTAATTTTCACAGCCCCACTTCCTGCTTCTGGATCAGCATAAGTATCACCAACAATTAATAACTTGCGACCAACAAGAGGCAAAATAGCATTTTGACCTATGAGATTTTTATAGCGATCATCCTCAGGATTAACTGCAATTCCAGTATCCCCCAGCATTGTTTCTGGTCGTGTCGTTGCAACCACAATGAAAGTTGTGGCATCACTTGGATCAAAAATTCTACCTTCAAGAGGATACCTAAAATGCCACAAATGCCCCTTGACTTCTTTTTGCTCAACTTCAAGATCTGAAATAGCCGTCAACAACTTTGGATCCCAATTTACTAAACGCTTATCCTTGTATATCAACCCCTGCTTGTAAAGTGTGACAAAAACTTCACGCACAGCCTGAGATACCCCCTCATCCATTGTAAATCGTCCACGCGACCAATCACACGAAACACCCAAGCGACGCAATTGATTTGTAATAACGTCACCAGTCTCATGACGCCATTCCCAAATACGCTCAATAAATTTCTCCCTACCCATTTCCTGACGAGTTCGTTCTCGACGCTCCATAAGTTGGCGCTCAACAACCATTTGCGTCGCAATCCCCGCATGATCCATACCAGGCTGCCATAGCACATTTTTACCACGCATTCTCTGAAATCTAACTACGATATCTTGAATTGTTGTATTGAGTGCATGCCCCATGTGAAGAGAGCCCGTAACATTTGGAGGAGGAAGCATAACACAAAAAGACTCTGCGTCTATTTTTGATCCCATCCCCGCACCAAAAGCACCACGCTCCTCCCATCGTTTTGCAGCTTGTCGCTCTATAAAAGCAGCGTCATAGTTTTTTTCTAACATTCTTATTTACCTACTTACGACGCAATTGAAAAACAGCACATACGATCAAAACATGATCATACTATTCGATAACCTAATCTATTTACGATAATTTTATAAAAAACAAATCGTAATAACAAAAAATTAAGGAAATTTCTTAATTACCTTAACGATTTCTTCACGTAAAATATCTTCAAGCAAAAAAGGTAATTTTGACTGCAACCACTCTGCTATAGCAGGACGCAACACATCCTTCGCAATTTTCTCTACAGAAGAAAGACAATACGCAGATAATTCAACGCGGCTATCAGTTGCATCTCGCGACCGCGAAACGAATTCATCATCATTACATTCCTTAGCTTTCTGAGTAGAATATTTTTCTTCAGAAACAGACCCTTCCTTTAGCATATCTACACTAACCGCACTATTTTCTGTTTCCATTCTTTCCTTCTTTTGCATGAAAGAAAAATCTTTATCCTCAGAAGAAAGACCAATACGGCTGGCCAAAGCCTTCATTGCATCATCAACCGATAAAGCTGCATCATATGTACCATCTGATGAAGCTTCTGAACAATGATCCTCGGAAACATCTACTGAAACTTCTCCACCTAAAAGTTGATCAGACTGAGCCGCATTTTCTTCAATTATCTCACGAATGGATGTTAAAATTTCATCCATACTCGGCTCACGTAACACACTCGAACTCTGTACCATACCTTAAAACCTCTCAAAAACGTGACAAAACAGAATCACCATTTTAGTGTAAGAAAAAGAACTGCAAGATCAACACACCTCTTTGTCACGAAGATGATACTCACACAACTTTCTCCACTGTCAGCAAGCTAAACTATTAATCCTATATTTTTTAAAGATTAAAATTATTCAACACACCAAAAAGCAATTTCTATGTTCTTACTGTATATATTTAATAGGTCTTAAACCAAGATAATTTGCAGTTAACTTACCAATAGAAGATTGAACACTGTAACTAGCAACAATAGCATTACTTTCCGCCACCACCAACGCAATCTGAGCATTTATTAACTGAGATCGAGAATTTAAAACATCCAATGTGGTCGCTTGCCCCACAATATTTTCTTGCATACGACCTTTAAGAGCAATTTCAGCAGCACGAACACTCTCACGATAAGCAAAAACAGATGAACGTGCACCCTCTAATTGAAACCAAGCAGAAGTAAGAGCTTGTCTCACATTGCTATGAGCTAAATCAAGCTGAAGACGAGCCTGCTCAAGCTGTTCTTTTGATTGACGAACCTGCGCAGATGTACGCCCACCTTCAAAAATCGGAACATTAAGAGATAACCCAATTGATTTAGAAACCCCATCCCCTCCAGCACCGCTATAAATACGATTGTAGGATGTTGCTGCAGAAAAATCAATTTTAGGAAGAAATGCCCCTTCTTTTGCCCTTACATTATAAAAACCAGCATCAACCAAGTACTTCGCATAAAGAATTGCAGGGTGCATAATAACGCTAATTTTGAAAGCCTCATCAAGATCTACCGGCAAATCTGTTGCTACTGGTGGATGTTCTAGATTTTCAGGATCAGAACCAATTACTTGCCTATAAACTGCCTCTGCTGACTTTACATCAGCACGCGCAAGACTGAGCTCTGAAACAGCGACAGAACGCGCAGCTTGCGCTTGAGAGAGATCAACGAACCCTCCCTCTCCCACATCGAGCTTGGCTTTATTTGAACGAACCTGCTCCTCAAGAGCAGCTAAATTCTTTCTGCGAAGATCCGCGATACGACGCGCCTTATACACATTAGTATACGCTACGGCTGCATCCAAAAACATATTTTGCTCAGCATTACGAAAATATTCACGCTGTGCCTGCAACTTAACCTGAGTCGAAAAAAACATATTTTGCGTGCTTAACCCATCAAACAATCTCTGATGTAATTTTACACCTATGGTCCCAGAAGTATTATAAGACCCTACCATGGGTTTATCACGACCATAATTCCCAATTATTTCAACTTGTGGCAACAAACCAGAACGTGCAATAACAACGTCATCGCTAGAAATACGAACAGCAGCACGCTCACTATTTAACTTGGCATTGTACATATAAGCTTTAGAAAAAGCATCCATCAATGTTTCAGAACAAGCTAAATTTGGTACAAAAACACCTAATACCAATAACAAATATACGTGAAATTTCTTATTTATATCGAACACAATGTTAAACCATAATCAAAATTAAGCCACAAATGGATCATATGAAACTAACTTTTATTCATAAATAAAACAAGTATTAAAACACGAAATCAGGTGTTTTTAAAAAACTAGGAAGACATTTTACAGCAAGATTAAAGGCACGACGTACCGAAATTAGCCCGTCTTCTTTTATGTAAATTCGAGCAACACCGGCGTTGCCATGTCCTTCAACAACAACTAATCGGCCACTTTCTTTCATTTGGTCAAAAATTTTCTTAGGAATAAAATCAACAGAACCTTCAATAAAAATTACATCATAAGGCCCTTCAACGGCATATCCTCGCTCTAGTGTTTCATGTATAACCACAACATTATCGCATTGATTACGCTCTAAATTCTTTATTGCCCATTCCGAAAGATCCTTGTTGCTCTCCAAAGCAATCACAGATCCTGCAAGTTTTGAAAGCAATGCTGCGCAATAACCACTATTTGCACCAATATCCAAAACGATGTCTGATGATTTTATAGATGCAAGCTGAAGCAATTTTGCTAAAGATGCGGGAGCCATCAAATAGCACGCAGGAATACCATCATGGGCTGGAAATACAATAACATCAGTATCAAGATAACTTAAAGCTTTCATACTCTCTGGGACAAAGTCCTCACGAGGTATCATTAAAAATGCCTCAAGAATTGCTAAATCTGTCACATCAACTGGACGAATCTGATTGTCAACCATTTTGCGACGAAGCTCTGCAAAATTTGCAACCATGACTAACCTTTTCTCCCTCGCACAAAAACACCCCCTCAAATAGCAACTTTAAAACCTGATACCGCTTTTACCATCAGCATTGAAAAAACACACCATAATCAACTACCAAGGCCTAAATACATATTCTTAACTCTAAATATATTCTTCATGTATAAAAAATTTTTACTGAATATAAAAACAATTTACTTAAACGTATTAATCTATGAAAATCATTTTTACTAGCATAAGCTGGAGGCCTCGCCCGGAATCGAACCGGGATACAAGGATTTGCAGTCCTCTGCGTAACCATTCTGCCACGAGGCCTCATCAATAAACCTGATAGCGTCAATAAGGGAAGGCAACGCATCCGTCAAGATACAGAACTCTTCTCTGATCTTTTTTTCTCTTCTTATGCAATTTTTGACATTTTTTTGAAAAAAAGTAATTTTGCCCTTTGCAAATCAGTATTGCTTTGCTATAGCCCTTGTAGTTAGGTTATTAGCATTATATTCCCCGGTAGCTCAGTGGTAGAGCAACCGGCTGTTAACCGGTTGGTCGCTGGTTCGAATCCGGCCCGGGGAGCCATTTGATAAAATTCTCTTTTTAAAACGAATTATCTCAATTATTGTGACGCCTTTAAATAAGAAGGTGACTGTTTGGGTTGTTGATTCTTTTCAGAATATTGCGATTCTTCTGCGTAATTTTCTGTAAGCAAAAAGGAAATATTGTATATATTCTGCTTTTTGATATCAACAAACATAAATACTGAAAATCATCTCTAAGTTGAACTGTGATTAACAATATTATTTGTGATGAAAACGGTTTTTATCTTTTCAACTAAAATCAAAAAAATAAAAAATCCCACATAATTTTATCCGAAAACTTTTACTCAAGCTGCCCTTTTCACTGATTTGCGAAAACGAGAAGACTTCACACGTTTTGCCATTGCTTTCGCTTTTTTATGTCTTTCACTTGAAGATGAAGAATTTTTATTCTGTGACTGCACAATATCATTTTTATTATTTAAAAACCTCTTCTTATTCTTAACCTTCCTAACACGAATCTTCTCACTGTCTTCCATTTTTTCCATTTCCATCGTAAATGTCTGTTCTGGAAATGCTGCAAATTGTTCTGGAACGGGTTCACGCGTCACTTTCATACAAATCAAGCGTTCTATAGCACGCAAACGAGAAGATTCCAATCCAGCATCAAAAAGCGTGATAGCACTACCAACCGCACCATTACGCCCTGTACGACCAATACGGTGCACATAACTCTCAGCTTCATCTGGCAAATCATAGTTTATAACATGACTGATCCCAAGTATATCAATACCACGCGCCGCAATATCTGTTGCAACAAGAATCCGCACAGATTTTTCACGAAAAGCCCTTAATGCTCGCTGCCGAGCACTTTGTGATTTATTTCCGTGTATTGTTGCAACAGAATACCCTCTTCTTTCTAAACAATGAGCAACAGCATCAGCACCGTATTTTGTTCGAGTAAAAACAATTACTGAAACCAAGACTGGATTTGTCAAAAGTTTACATAAAACATTCTTTTTTTCGCTCGTAGAAACACAATATAATTTTTGAGTTATTTCTATGGCAGAAGTTCCTTGAGGCGAAATTTCTATTTTTACAGGATCATTGAGCAAACACTTTGAAAGCGTAATAACCTCTTTCGACATTGTTGCAGAAAAAAGTGCTGTCTGATGCTCCTTATGCAAAAGTTTTGAAATTTGTCGCACATCACCAATAAAACCCATATCCAACATACGATCTGCTTCATCCAAAACAAAAAAACAAGATTGAGAAAGATCAACACACTTCTCACGAACAAGATCAACTAAACGACCAGGTGTTGCTATTAAAACATCGACCCCCATTGCCATGCGCTTAATCTGTTTTAAACGTGATACGCCTCCTAAAATGAGACACGTAGAAAGATGTGTTCCCCTTGCAACAAAACGAATCGTTTCATCAATTTGAACAGCAAGTTCACGCGTAGGAACCAAAATCAAAGCTCGAGCAGTTCGAGGACAGCGCTTTTCCCCAAAAGTTAAAATCTGACTCAAAACAGGTAAGCTAAACGCTAAAGTTTTCCCAGATCCCGTCTGTGCAATACCCAAAATATCGCGCCCATTTAAAAACATTGGAATAGCTTGTTCCTGAATAGGTTTAGGCTTACTAATACCGGAAACAAGTAAATTTTTAGTCAAAAGAGCAGATAATCCCAACCCCGTAAAAATATTTTCTCTGTTTTTCAAAATAAAATCTTTCCTCGGCACAACAAGTGTTAATAAGTAACAGGCTGCACCAAACCACACAAGAATTCTCGCAAGTTAAGAATCTTGATCTCTAACATCTATGAAGTGAAACCCTTTAAAAGAGATTTGTACAAACCGCGACAACTCTTTTATAAAGAAAAGGCGCATTAAACTTCATTTTACAAAAAACTAAAGCACCCTTCTACATATTATCATTAAATTATAACAAAAAAGCAAGCACTTTGCAAAATATATCCATGTTATACAGAACAACATCAATTAAAATAAACTAAATACAAAAATACAGATTCTCATACAACAAAATCAAACAACGTTTGATCATCTGTAATATCACGATAACGCCAACCTAGCGCTTGAAACTTTTTTTCTAAGATACAAAAATTATCGTATTGTTTTGTTTCAATTGCAATTAACACAGAACCAAAACTTCTGGATGATTTTTTTAAATACTCAAAGCGCACAATATCGTCATCTGGAGATAATTGAGCAAGAAAACTACGCAGCGCACCAGGATGTTGGGGAAAACTAAAAATAAAATATTTCCTAAGTCCCTGAAAACGCAAAGACCGCTCTTTAATATCTGGTAAACGCTCAAAATCAAAATTCCCGCCTGAAATAACGAGAAGAATTTTTTTTCCTTTCAATTCCTGAGCAGGAATACTGTTAAGAGCATCAACCGATAGAGCACCAGCAGGCTCAAGAACTACACCCTCAACATTGAGCATTTCAACCATTGTAGAACATACACGATTTTCAGGAACCGTGATAACAGAATCTAACGAAAATTGCTTAAGGATAGTATAATTTAACACACCAATTTTAGCAACAGCAGCACCATCCACAAATGTATCAATATTTTCGAGTTCAATATGTTTTCCACTTTTCAAACAAGCAGACAAGCTTGCAGCTCCTTCTGGCTCAACAAAACGAAGTTTTGTTTTCCAACCATATTCATGTAAAAATTTACTGACACCACTGGCCAAACCACCTCCACCTACAGGCACAACAAGTAAATCTGGTTCATGCTCTCCCTTAAGCTTTTTCCATTGCAAAACAGCCTCACATAAAACCGTCGCCTGCCCAACGATAATACGAACGTCATCAAAAGGCGGTGCCATTATACCACCACCCTCAGAAACAAAAGATTGTGCAGCTGCATAACACTGATCAAATGTATTTCCAACTAACCGAATATCAATGAAATTTTGACCAAAAACACGCGTCTTATCAATTTTCTGTTGCGGAGTTGTCACAGGCATGAAAATTACACCTTTACGCCTAAAATAACGACAAACAAAGGAAACTCCTTGCGCATGATTACCCGCTGACGCACAAACAAATGCAGTATCTTGAGATATTTTGTTAAGCATTTCTGAAACAAAATTAAAAGCACCACGAATCTTGTATGATCGAACTGGTGTTAAATCTTCACGTTTTAAATAAATCTCTGCATCATATTTTTGACTCAAAAAATCATTTCTTTGGAGTGGTGTTTCAGCAAATACATTATGCAAAGCTGTCATAGCCTTTGTTACATCTTCAATAAATTTACTCATAACACAACTTATCTCATACTTTCTTTATTAACATTGTATAGGTTTCTTCTAACTATAAAGACAACCATTGTCAGTCAAAAATTTACAGAAGAATGAAAAGTTTTCTTCCATCATTAGACCTTGATTCAATAAAAGATATAGCTTATGAGAGAGCTTTCATTGCGGACGTGATGAAATCGGTAAACATAGCAGACTTAAAATCTGCCGGTCTAAGACCTTGCGGGTTCAAGTCCCGCCGTCCGCACCAAAAGATAAATTAAACAAACAATTAAATCCTGTTCATTTTTGAGAGACTCTGTTTTTAGTATTTAGCTCTGTGATAGCACTTTCTTGTCTCGGTTCAGACTTTTAAATACACAAAGAGACCTAATTATAACTAAAAAAATAGAATGGTTAATCTAAGGAAATGCAACTTGCTTTTTTGATTGTTTATGGAAATCAAGACTTACAACGTAATGCTATAACTTAGTATAAATTCACTTAACCACGAACATGAAATCTTCAAAAGTACAATTTTATTTTAGGTACCTGCTCACTATCTAGTGTTCAATTTTTTTGGATCTTACACAAGATACCTACATTGCCTACCATACAATTCGGAAATTTCATGAACAAACATAACTCAAATCACTGCACCACTAGCAATGATTCTGTAGTTTCTACTACAAATATTTGTGATAAATTTCCCAACCTGTAAATTTCAGATAATACCCAGTAAAAAGAAATAAATTTTCAAAATACAGCACCTAATACTCTACACAACAAGATAGCAAAAATAAAATTTTACTGTTCTAAAAACAACACTTGATGATAAAAATAAAGGCTCTATCCAAGATAGAGCCCTTTATAAATTTTTTATAAAGGCTAAAATTTATAAGCTATCCCAACACGGAAATCGTTCGTTTTGTAATTAAGCTCAACCTCATTATTAAATTTCTCCTTACCAAAATCGGAATACCGATATTCCGCACGTAAAATAACATTGTCCATCATAGCAAAATCAACACCACCACCGAGAGTATAACCAATCATCGTCTTTTTATCACACGCGAAAAGATTGGGGCCATCTTTTTTCTTTGCAAATGACACAGATAAAGCGTCCTCAAACTGTCCATAAGCGATACCACCAGAAATATAAGGCATGATACGATTAGAAGCAAAACCAGCACGCAACCGCGTAGAACCACTCCACTTTTGCTCAAAAGTATGATCAAAAGTTATATTATCTTCTCCTTCGTCACCAGGAATCAAAAGATTCTTTGTAGACTTTTGTTTGAACAGAAATAAATCTGTCTCAACTCCAAAGATCCAATCACTGTGAAGATCAATATTAGCACCTGCATAAAATCCACCTAAAAAACCAGAAAGCTTAGGTACTTGGTTTTTTCCAATCGGGATCCACTCCTCATTACCAGCGTGCGGACCTGGAGCAAGAGGAATATCAGTACTGCGAGCAGTACCAGAAAGCTTACCTGAAAATTCGCTAATTTGCCCCCCGAAATAAAAACCTTCCCAAGAAAAAGCAGGAGAAACAACATAAGATGTCGACTGCTGAGGAAACACCCCAGCTGTTGTATGCATCACGGAAGAGGAAAAAAAAGCAAAAACCGATGCTGTTATTAAACATTTTTTCATAAAATTATACCCCAATTATCGTTGTTAATAAACATTATAATAAAAACAATACAGTATAAAATATATGCTTCAATATTATACGCAACCACACCAAAATTTAAATATAATTACTTCAAAAATCAAATTTAGCAAACAACTCTTAAATCAATTTAAGGTTTTTTATTTAAACACCAACGACAAGAAATGACTTTAAAAGTTAAAATTTTATTTACAATACCACTCCATACTTCGAGAAAGATACTGCACACTTTTCACCCAAATCGCCACACAAAATCATAAAATCGAACTACCTAAATAAAAAACCATTGAAAACAAAGAAACTATTTCTAGTATACCCCAATTAAAATACTAAATGAATTCGTTCTAGAATATATTATAAATTAGTTAACATCAATACTTAATTTATTATCAATAAAATTTATCACAAAAATTATTTTAAATGACTAAAATATTGAAAATATCCTATCAATCTTTATGAAAATTTTCATATTTCTATAAAGATAAATAAAAAGATATTAAAGAATTTCACTTAAAAATCGCCCTACTTTCACTGATTTCTATATTATCATCTGCCATTACTACAAAGTGATCTTTATTGGGAAAAACGACAAAACAACCCTTCATACAAATTATAACTGTTTGACCATGATTCAACGAGATCATTGAAGACATACCACCTTCAGTTACAATGAGGGATTGTACTACCAAATCAGTATTTTTCACAGTTGCGGCATAAATATCTACGACCTCAATACCTAACAATATAACTAAAGTAAAAAAATAAACGTATGGTGTCATTCTAAGATTCCTTCTTCAGCAAACCGTTTATATAATTCAAAGCGAAGAGTATTAACTACCCTGGAAGTAGAGGTAATATTAGGAACATAAACAGACAAAACAAATGAGAGCTTCTTACTATTAAATTCAGTAAAAACTACTTGTGGAGCAGGATTTTTTAAAATCCCATCTGTCATAGAAGCAATCTCTAGTAAAATTTCAACAACGCTCTCTGGTGCAATATTGGGTGAAACAGTAATAGGAATATCAATCTGCCCCATTTTACTTCGTCGAGTCCAATTGCTAACATTATTATTTATAAGGCTCGAATTAGGAATAATAACAGTTTTACGCTGAAATGTTTCTAATTCGGTTGCACGTACCCGAATACGTTTGACAATACCAGATACAGATCCAGCTTCTACATAATCACCTAACTTGAATGGCCTTCCAATCAAAATGATAAGCCCAGACACAAAATTCTGAACAATATTCTGCAAACCAAAACCTATACCGAGAGAAAGTCCTCCAGCAATAAGAGCAAAATTTCTAAGATCCAACCCTGCGATTGACAATCCTACTAAAGTAGATACGACGACGCCACCATAATTTATCACTGTTTTTATAGAATTACGCACACCAGAATCAAATTCTTCACGTGTCAACACCATATCATCCAACCAGTCAATAAATCGATGAATGAGAAATAAACACACAAAAAAAACAACGATCCCAGCCACAATAGAAATTAAAGAAACAGACACATTTCCAATTTGGAAACCAGTAATCAATTGCCACAGCATAGTGCTCAATTCAGAAAATGAAAATCCAAATTGCATGACCATCGGAATAGCACAAAAAACAAAAACAACTAAATTGAGGAAAATACTCACAACAATCCCCAACCAATCCATTGTTCTCTCTTCTAAATGCAACCATTTCATTAAAAAATAACCAACCCTCATTCTTTTGAATTGACCTTTTAATCCAATGACTTGAGCACTTTGTATCCCTAAATACATTAAAACAAAAAATGCACTATCGATCACAATTTGCTGCATAAAAAAACACGCTAGACCGATATAACCAAAAAAATCGATTAAAATGAGCAATAATCCCGATAAAATGAGAGGAATACGGATATAAAGTGGCCAAAATAGTGATCTTTCTTCGCTACTTGAAAAGCGCCCATACCTGAATCTCAAGGGAACAAATGAGATCATAAACAACAACATTGCGACAAGAAGAACAGCAATAAAATTTTTAGCAATGGTTAAGGAAAGAGGTGCCAAAATCACTTCGTATACACTGTCAAGAATGGCATCAAATGCGAGAATTACACCTAAAAAAGTCAACAAAATTATCAATTGCTGAGCCACATACGGCGCAATATTGAAATTTAAAGGACGCATATGCAACGCATTTGATGATAAAAGAACAACTACTAAGCGATTTATCAAAAAAACCAGACTAATTTGATACCCAACCGTATGAAATACAGTTGTTAATTTTCCCATATCCAAACCAAAAATGTGGAACCAAAAGAATACGAGATAAATACAAAAAACAAATGCAAGAGAAGGAAGTAAAATGGAAATAAAAGCAACAAATAAACGCCGAAAATAAGATATCCCCTCATCGTACTTAACAACACCACGATGGGCATACACAAGAGCTCTACGAGAAAAATAAGAAAAGATAAAAAAAGCAAGAAGTGGGATAAAAAAGGAAAAAAACAGCTGGAAAGGCTTTAAATAAAAAACAAAATTCCACCAAGAATTGAACAATCCAATAAAATCAGATGAAGCCTCTTTAGTTTTCTCGGCAATATGTTTAGCTATTTGCACTGAAAAATCAAACCGATGCATAAGTTTACTTTTTAAAAGCTTGCGAGACTGAGAAACAACAAGCTCTTCTATTTTATTTGTGGCCAAAAAAACTTCTTCAAACTGACGAACCGTACTGTTAATCTTATCTTTTTTTTCTTTCAGCACTGAAAGACTATCATTCTGATTTTCGAAACTTTTTTGATTATTAGGAAGTGTTCTAAACTGATCGATAAGTAAATTGATATCGTTCATGGGAGCACGCAAAACAAATGCTGCCTCTAAAACACGTTTACTAATATCTTCCGCCCTTAACTTAAACTTTGCTAAGGCACGTTCATTTTCTGATTCCCTTTTAAAATCTTTTTTTAAATCTTCTGTCTCTCGTTGAAGAGCCTTAACAATTGATTGTTGCCGCCAAAGAATTTTATCGATTGAATGCGTATTTATTGATTGTCCAGTTATCACATCTTGCGATACAACGCGCCCCCATCCACAAAAACTAAATACGGTGATAATTCCTAAAAATAAAAGAAGGATATATGTATTTTTTTTTAAAGAATAATCCATATTTAGCCTTAAATGTAAATACGCCTCCCTCCGAAGCATATGTCATGAAAAAAATATTTTCAACTTTTATGAAATAATCTCATAAAAGCTTCCCCTAATCCCATAATGCTGATAAAAGAGTAAAAATATGAACTGAATAAACAAATAAAAACGAAGGAAACACTTTGAACATGTTTTTTTTGCACTTACACCGCAAAAAAGAAGATTTTTTTCTTTCTACGGCTAGATTTTTTTTATTTAGTTCTGACTTTCTTTTTGCAAGAACCTTGAAAAGGTGTGTTTGTTTAATAGTACAACAACATGCAAGTAAGATGACCAAATCTGATAAACATGATTCAAAAAACAGTCATAGTTGTAGCCAATCAAACAACACAACGAATACAAATAATAGGAAAATTATAATATTCCGTATGGGTAATATTTTTACTACTAGAGGTTTAACAAAACGTCTTTATATTGAATGCATTTTAATGGTTAATGGCTAAAAAAATGATTTTCACACAACTTTTAAATTTTAAAATACAATATTTCTCAAACGGACATGCTCCTCCAATTGCTTGAACTATGAAATTATCATCCTATCTTACCCCTGCATTTAACTATAGTAACCATTAAATTGCCTATTAGCGGAATATATCATGCGTACACCTAGCTGGTTAACTACCTTGTATTGTTTTATCCTTTTAAGCGGAATTTATGCAGCTTTGCCCAATTTATTTTCGCCCGAACAAGTTAAAAATTTAAAATTCCTGCCTAACACCCGTGTAACACTAGGTCTTGATCTTCAAGGAGGCTCTTCTCTATTGCTTGAGGTTGATGCAAAAAAACTAAAACGTGATCAACTACATATAATCTTAGGTAATGTACGCAATATATTGCGTGAAAAACAAATCCGTACATCGAGTGTCCGTATCATTGAAAACAATGTAGTTGCTGTTATTGCTGATCCAACACAAAATGAAAAAGCCGTCTCTGCTTTGCAAACTTTGATTACCCCCATACACAATAGTTTTGGCACTTCATCCAATGATATCGCTATCAATACTCACAATGGAACTATCCGTGTTGTATTAACTGAAGCTGGTGTCAAAGATCGTATCAACAATGCTATTGAACAGAGCTTAGAAATTATCCGTCGCCGTATAGATCAAATTGGCGTCGCTGAACCAGCCATTCAAAAAGTAGGAATTGATCGTATTATGGTTCAATTGCCTGGTTTACAAGATCCTAAACAACTGCGTGATCTTTTAGGAACTACCGCAAAAATGACCTTTCACCTTGTACCTCAAAATGTAGATACAAATAATTTACCTGTAGGAGTTTCAATCCTTCCAAGTTATACTGATGAAACACAACTTTACGCAATTTATGACCAAATTTCTTTAGATGGAAATGTTCTGAAAGATGCTCGTGCAGGTTTCGATCCACAAATGCCTGGACGTCCTATTATCACATTCACTATGAATGCCATCGGTGCAAAAATATTTGCAGATATCACACGACAAAATCTCAATCGTCCCTTTGCAATTGTCCTTGATAATAAAGTTCTAACAGCTCCTGTAATTAACGGAATTATCCCCAATGGACAAGGGCAAATTACAGGAAATTTTGATGCCAAAGAAGCGTCAACTCTAGCTGCTCTCCTCCGAGCTGGATCCTTACCTGCACCATTAACCGTCATTGAAGAAAGAACAGTGGGACCAAATCTTGGTGCTGATGCTATCCAAATGGGACTTTATACAGGCATTATAGGATTTTTTCTCGTTACAATTTTCATTTTTCTTTTGTACAGAATGTGGGGAATAATTACTAATATAGCATTAGCATTACACACGATTTTGACATTCGCAGCACTGAGTTTTCTCGGAGCTACACTCACATTACCGGGTATTGCCGGTATTATTCTGGGTATCGGAATTGCTGTTGATGCCAATATTCTTATTAATGAACGTATCCGTGAAGAAAGCCAAAAAGGTGTGAGTGCCTTTGCAGCTCTAGATCGTGGATTTAAACAAGCTTTTGCAACCATTGTAGATGCCAATATCACCGCAGTTATTGCAACTATTTTACTGTTCTGGTTCGGAACTGGACCAATTCGCGGTTTTGCAGTAACGATGTTGCTTGGTATTATCATCTCCATGTTTACCAATATCACAATTGTACGGATCATTATGATTTGGGTAGTGCGTAAATGGAAAATTAAGACTTTGAATTTTCATTCAATTTTCAATATTTTTCTACAAAACACAAATTTTCAATTTATGAAAGCCCGTTTTATCGGTATTGGTGTCTCAATTATTTTATCGCTTGCTTCAATTCTTTTGTTTTTCAAACCTGGCTTAAATTTTGGAATTGATTTCATTGGCGGTAGCCAAATGAATATTACCACACAAAAACCAGCAGACTTGGCAACTTTGCGTTCAAAATTATCAACTCTTAACGTTGGTGAAGTTACACTACAGAATATTGATAATGAAAACACCATTTTGATTCGTATTCAAAAGCAAACTGGAAGCGAAAAACAACAAACTATTGCCATTGATAAAGTTAAAGCAACTGTAAGGAATATCTATCCAGATGCCACATTTGATCAAATAGAAGTTGTTGGCCCTAAAATTTCAAATGAACTTGCTACTGCTGCTTTTACCGCCGTTATTCTAGCAGCAATTGCTATGTCTCTTTACATATGGTTGCGATTTGAATGGTTTTTTGCTGTTGGAGCTATCATTACACTTGTCCTAGACACAACAAAAATGGTTGGATTTTTTGCTTTATTTCGGTTTGATTTTAATTTAACAGCCATCGCCGCCCTTTTAACGATTGTTGGTTATTCCATAAATGATAAGGTCGTTGTTTATGATCGAATGCGAGAAAATATGCGTCTTTATAAAAAAATGCCACTTCGTGAACTTATTGATCTCTCAATTAATCAAGTTTTGGTACGCTGTTTCTTCACATCAGCAACCACAATTTTAGCTATGCTACCTATGGCGATATGGGGTGGAAGTGCAGTTCATAATTTCGCACTTCCCATGGTCTTTGGAATTGTTATTGCAACATCATCCTCTATCTTTATTGCAGCTCCTATTTTGCTATTATTAGGAAATTGGTGGCAAAAACGAAACACCCCTAAGGTACAAAACTAAAATGGAAATGCCATGCCTATTTAGATGGTATGTTGTTTTCTTCCTTTCATAGAAAAAATTATAATTGTTTCAACAAATTTATCTTTTTGAAAAGAGCTATAGATAATCATGCTTCATGATACACCACTTATCACAACTATTGTTGCGGGACTATGTTTAGCATTTCTCTTAGGAATGATTGCTAATCGCTTACGCATCTCACCACTAGTGGGATACTTGTTGGCCGGTGTTATTGTGGGCCCTAATACAGGTGGATTTAGAATAGATTCCCTTATCATCAACCAACTTGCCGAAATTGGCGTAATTTTATTGATGTTCGGTGTTGGATTACACTTTTCCTTAAAAGACCTTTTATCAGTTAAGGCTATTGCTATCCCTGCTGCTATTGCACAAATGGCATTTTCTACTTTTTTAGGTCTGTGCCTCGGATTAATCATGGGATGGGAATTTAGTGAAAGTTTAGTCTTTGGTCTAGCTTTATCAATTGCAAGTACTGTCATTATGCTGCGCTCTTTGCAAGAACGTCATCTAATTGAAACAGAAAAAGGACGTATTGCAATTGGTTGGTTGATTATCGAAGACTTGGCTATGATTTTTATACTTGTACTCATACCATCTTTAGCAAACACACTTGGTAATACAAAAAAAGAAGCTGTAGATCCGCTTATTCAATGGCTAAACTTAGATATTGGAGGAATTTTTGGGTTTACAATCTTAAAAGTTATAGTATTTATCGTTCTCATGCTTGTTATCGGACGGCGTGTTATTCCGTGGTTACTAAAAGTAAGTGCGCAATCAGGATCACGCGAATTGTTTCGTCTCAGTGTCTTTGCTATTGCACTAGGAGTTGCTTTTGGGGCAGCTCATTTATTTGGCGTTTCTCTTTCTCTTGGTGCTTTTTTTGCTGGTATGGTCATGAGCGAATCAGAATTAAGCCACCGTGCAGCAGAAGAATCCTTGCCACTGCGAGATGCCTTTTCTGTTCTCTTTTTCGTTTCTGTGGGAATGCTATTTAACCCAGAAAAAATATTGACAAGTTTTTTCCCTCTCTTAGCAACACTAATAATTATCATATTAGGAAAATCTGTTGTTACTTTTTTTATAATTAAATTTTTTCGCTATTCTAACAAAATAGCTTTAACTATTTCCGCGAGTCTAGCCCAAATCGGAGAATTTTCTTTTATATTTGCGAGCTTAAGCTTAAACCTTGGCCTTTTAAACAACGATGCCCACGACTTAATCATTGGTGGAGCAATTCTTTCCATTTTACTCAACCCACTTGTATTCATCGCCTGTGATAGAATTAAAAAATATCTAGAAAATTCCCCTATAAACTTACAAGATACGCAAAAAACAATTGACATTGATCCACAAGATTATGATCAGGATTTTTTTCCAATCACTACAAAAAGAAATCATATAGTTGTTGTTGGTTACGGGATGGTTGGAAAGTGTATTACATTATCTCTAATGAATAAAGGAAAATCCGTAATAGTAGTAGAAGAATCGAGACGTCTCGCTGATAAAGCAATTGCAGATGGATCTGAAGCAGTTTGCGGCAACATCATTAAACGAGAAATAATGAATGCAGTAAATGTTAGCAATGCCCGTAAAGTTGTTCTCACAATGCGAAGTACCATAGAAGTAGGACAATGTATAACAAGTATCCGAGATTTTAAAAAAGGTATTCCAATAATCGCTCATGCATTATCTGATACAGAAACAGTTTATCTTATTGATTTAGGAGCAGATATTGTAGTAACTGATGATAAAGAAGTCGCTAATGGTATTATTAAACACATAATTGAATAAAATTCTTAACTAAATATACATAATGATAAATTATGACACGTAGAAAAAAATGGATAGAAAAGCGTGAAAATAAAGAGATTTATATGGCCATTTATCGGAATTTCAGCAATGCTGATATCCGTCCGTATTCTTTATGTAAAGCTATCTGCTATTTCTTTTTGCGATGTAATGGAATGTTTAAGCAGCTTAGGTACATGTCAATGGACGTTGGCCTGTTTGTGCTCCTTTGTAGCTTATGCTGCTCTCGCTGGATATGACAGAATTGCCTTGCAACATCTTGGCCATAAAATTTCTTGGATTTTTATCGCGTTATGCTCATTTACAACCTACGCACTTTCGCACAATATCGGTGCTTCAGTTTTTTCTGGAGCCGTTGTACGTTACCGAGCCTATAAAATAAAAGGACTAAGTGGAACAGAAATTGCAATATTGGTTGGCTTTTGCTCTTTTACTTTTGTAATAGGAACAATCTTGCTTTCTGGAATTGTTCTGATTATCCAACCTGGAATTATTACTCTCATTCATGAAGATCTCCCTAAATGGCTTGGTACAGCGGTTGGCACAATCTTACTAAGCTGCGTAGCGCTTTATGTTTTCGGCAGTTTGCTTCAGCTAAAGCCTTTGCAGCTAGGAAAAAAAATAAAAATTTCTTATCCACGGCTGAAAATTGTCAGCCAACAACTCCTCATAAGCCCTTTAGAACTTTTAGGAGCTGCAGGAATTATATATGCTGTTCTCCCACACAATGTAGACGTTGATTTTGTTTCAGTACTTGGAGTTTTCCTTGCATCTTTCACTGTAGCTCTTCTCTCTAATGCGCCAGCAGGAGGAGTCGGTGTTCTTGAAGCCCTATTCATCACAGGCATGCCCAACGTAAACCCAACTAATGTGATTGCAGCACTAATTGTATTTAGGATGCTTTATTTGATCATACCGTTTATTATTTCTCTATTTATTGCATCAATTTTTGAAATTAGGCAATATTGGAAACGAGTACAGAAAACATAACTGAAATAAAAAAAGAAATTTGTACAACCCATTCGTGCGCATACGAGCAGTAACGATGCAACAGAAAGGAGCTTATATCCGTAAGCCCTATATCTCACAATGGCAATATTTTTTTCTATCCTTTAAACTTGAAAATAATTACCTTTTTTCTTGCGAAATAAGAGGAGAAATAAGAATTTTAGATATATTCCGATGATCTACTTCGATAACTTTAAAACACAAACCGTAAGCTTCAAAACTTTCCCCCTCGTTTGGTAAATGACCAAAACGCCAAAGCATAAACCCTGCCAACGTTGTATAACGATCTGCTTCATCAACAAGATTACACTCAAGATAACCACTTAAACGACGAACATCCGCATATCCTTCAACAAGGAAGCTTCCATCTTCGAGACGCTCCGCAACAACAGATTCTTCATCATCATCAGGAAAATCACCCGCTATAGCCTCAAGAATATCTGTTGGCGTTGCAATTCCTTCAAAAGATCCGTGCTCATCAACAATAATCGCAAGTTGAATTGAAGAATGCCGAAATTGCTCCATCAATCGCAAAACACTCGTATTTTCATGAACAACAAGTGGCTCACGCATAGCTTTTTTCCAATTGATCTTTTTTCCCTCAGCTAAATTCAGAAGAAGATCTTTTGTCAAAGCAACACCAACAAATTCATCTACTTTTCCACGTGCAAAAATCAATCGACTATGTTTAACCTGCTGTAATTCCTTACGCATTTCATTTTCATCACTATTTAAATCCAACCATTCAATTTCATTTCTAGGAGACATAATAGAGCGAACAGGACGATCAGCTAAATCAAGAACACCACGAATCATTTCTTTTTCCTCTGGCCGAAAAATCTCAGAAGCTGCAGCTTGTTCGGCAATAACATCTACAGTATCTCCAAGAGTACCATCCTTCTTCCCTCCTCCTAAAAGTCTCAAAACAGCATCAGCTGTTCGACCTCGTAGATCATTTGTTGTAATCATTTTTTCACGATTACGGCGTCCAATTTGATTAAAAGCCTCAATCAAAACAGAAAAACCAATAGCTGCATATAAATATCCTTTTGGAATATGAAAACCAAATCCTTCAACGATAAGAGAAAAACCTATCATCATCAAAAAACCAAGACAAAGAATAACAATGGTAGGATGACGATTAATAAAGCGCATAAGAGTACCAGACCCACACATCATCACACCCATAGCAACAATCACAGCTATGTACATAACAGTTGCCTGCTCTCTAGCAATCATACCTGTTGCAGTAATAATACTATCAAGAGAGAATACAGCATCAAGCACAACGATTTGAACGATCACCTGCCAAAAAACAGCATAAGTAACACCTGTTTCTCGTTCATGACTCGTACCTTCCAGCCTTTCATGTAACTCTAATGTTCCCTTTGCCAACAAAAAAGCCCCACCACCAATTAAGATAAAACCATGCCAACTGAACATGAAAGAGGCGAATGAAAGAGTCATCGTATTGAGATTCATTACCCATCCAATGACTGTCAAAAGAAAAAGTCGCATAATCAATGCTAAGGTCAAACCGATCAAACGTGCACGACTACGTAAATGAAGTGGCAATTTTTCCGCCAAAATAGCAATAAAGATAAGATTATCTATTCCCAAAACAATTTCGAGAAAAACCAAAGTAACCAAGCCAAACCACGCATGGGGATCAGCGATCCACTCCATCATAGTTCACCCTTTAAGAACATCTTTAAAAGCTTAAATGCGCGCAACTGAAAAAATAAACCCATAAGCCTTCATTCGCACAATTGACAAACAGCAATGAACGTAAACGGACTGAGTACAAAAGCAAAAAATTGCAAAAAATCGCTTAGACGCATATGATTAATGATGAAATCCATGAAGTAAAACAATGCACCACACTTCTTACAACAACAAGGCTCCCCTAAATCCTGCTTAGGCATTACGCCACAAATCCTCTAACCATAGTTCTACATAACAGTAAAAACATCTATTTACGAGACTCATATAATGGTTCTATTTTGGAATAATATCAAGGGGTAATACCACATTTTAACCAGACATCCAAGTTTAGTTACAAGCTTTACTTTGCATTTTCATATAAAAACCAATAAAATCATCTAGACATCTTTCTTTAGGAGCGTTATAGGATTTTCTGCTCCCATCTCTTGATGGGCTCTGGGGTGATTAGCTCAGTTGGTAGAGCAGCTGACTCTTAATCAGCGGGTCGTGGGTTCGATCCCCTCATCACCCACCAATAGCATCAATAAAGTGGCAGCATTTTTCTAAATCATAGAGAAGTTCTTTTGGCCGCATAAGCGTTTTATAAGACGCTCTTAGTAAGGATGTTGGTAAATTTATAAAGATAATCATATCTGAATATTTGATGCACTAAAGCACTGGTTCGAGGTTCAGGTTTAAACCTCAGTATAAGGATAGGTTATTAATAATTAATGACACGGATTTACAGTGATTTGTAAACATCTTAAATTAAGATTCCTCTCTTTCTACTTTCTGAACAAAACAATTTCTATGCAAAGAGTTTTTATAACTACGATGAAGTTGCCTATTTTGATTTCTCTGAATTTTATGTTTTAAACTGCATATCACACAACAAAAGGTACTCATACTCATGAGGACCCTCCTCCTCTCAATCATCATACTCCTCATGCACCAAACTGTCAGTGTAGCACGTTTTTCCTCTACAAGAGGATATCCTTACTTTATATTGTAAATATAGTATCAAATTAAAGCTTCTTCACACTAAAACAACCTTACCACAATCAAAAAGAAATAAATATACTTTCGGCATTTCGATAACTTTTCTCGCACATGCTCAAAAATTTTAAAATAGCATTAACAACCACTAAAATCTTCTAATTACGTTATATTACCTTATGTAATATTAACTCCCCCATATGCCTGTTTCCCCTATCTCAACTATCACTCTACACTCAAATCTCAGATTCATACCAAATTAACATATGAAAATTAATACCTAAAAATTTATCAATTGCTCTCTCTACGGTAAATTTAAAACCATAAAAGCAATCAAAAGTTTTTTCTCCTTTACGACTCACTTATATCATGCTTCCATGTGTAAAATCTCCTTTTTCAAGGTAAATTTAATCTCAAAAATAATAAAAAGGGAACTTCAAGAAATGGATACGGATTATAAAAAAAATCTCGATGACAATCATCCACAAAAATTGCACCGTGGATTAGATGCACGCCATGTACAACTTCTTGCTATCAGTGGTGCTATCGGATCAGGATTATTTATGGGATCAGGCAAAACAATCAGTGTTGCTGGACCATCGATTATATTGGTATACGCCATTATTGGTTGTTTTCTCTATTTTGTAATGCGCGCTATGGGAGAACTCCTGCTTTCTAATCTAGAATATCGATCCTTTATCGACTTTTCAACCGATCTTCTAGGACCAGGAGTCAGTTTTTTTGTTGGTTGGAGTTATTGGCTGTCTTGGACTGTAACCGGAACCGCAGATATTATTGCCATTATAAGCTACACGCAATTTTGGTGGCCTAACTTTAATCCATGGGCCATTATCTTCATCTGCATCGCTTTCTTTTTAACATTTAATCTTCTAGCTGTAAAACTGTTTGGTGAACTTGAATTTTGGTTTGGTCTTATAAAAATCGTAGCAATTTTATTATTAATTGTTGTAGGCTTTTTTATGATTTTCACTGGATTTACTTCTCCAAATGGCACTGTTGCCTCCCTCAGTAATGCATGGAATGGTGGAAATATCTTCCCCAGAGGAATTACAGGATTTTTTGCTGGATTTCAAATTGCTATTTTTGCTTTTGTTGGTATTGAAATTGCTGGAACAACAGCAGCTGAAGTAAAAGAACCTGAAAAAGTTTTACCAAAAGCAATTAACTCAATACCTGTTCGTATTGTACTATTCTATCTATTTTCTCTCTTGATAATAATGTCAATTATACCTTGGGATCAGATTGTCCCAGATAAAAGTCCTTTTGTTGAAATGTTTTGGCTTGCTGGTATTCCGATAGCGGCTGGTCTAGTAAACTTTGTTGTCTTAACCTCAGCAGCATCTTCTGCAAACAGTGGTATTTTTGCTACAAGCCGCATGATATACGGGCTTGCTGCAAAACAACCAGCACTTAGGGTTTTCGGAAAACTCTCTAAAAGACATGTTCCATCAAAAGCACTATACTTTTCTTGCATGTGCATTCTGCTAGGATGTATAATTACATCAGTATCCGAAAGTGCCATAAGAGCTTTTACGATTATGACCACAATTTCAGCACTTGCATTCATATACATATGGTCCGTTATTTTGATTAGCTACATTGTGTATCGTCGTAAACGTCCTATGCAACACGCTATATCCCGCTACAAAATGCCTGGAGGCTCTGCAATGTGTTATATTGTTTTAGTCTTTTTCGCATTCATTATCTATTTGCTAACGTTAGAATCTGATACTCTAATAGCTTTAAAATATACTATATTATGGTTTATTTTCTTAGGAATGATTTATTTTTTATACATAAGAAGGGTTCATTTCAAAGATAAAGAATGAGAGATAAAAAATTGGAATTGTATACAAGAAGGACAACAAATGTTGTCCTTCTTGTATCTATGAATTATGAATGATGTTTTCCTAACACATTTCTACAAATTTTTAGTTACGCTTTTTATCAACTAAGGCATTAGACTGAATCCAAGGCATCATCGCACGAAGTTTTTTTCCAACTTCTTCAATAGGATGACTATCGCTTAAACACCTCATTCTTTTAAAGTGAGCAGCCCCAGCTTTATATTCCTGAATCCAATTAGACGCAAACTTACCTGTCTGAATATCTTTTAGAATATTCTTCATCTCTTCTTTCGTTTTATCTGTTATTACACGTGGACCGGATATATATTGACCCCATTCAGCAGTGTTAGAAATTGAATAATTCATGTTGGCAATACCACCTTCATAAATGAGATCAACAATCAATTTAACTTCATGCAGGCACTCAAAATAAGCCATTTCTGGCGCATAACCTGCTTCCGTTAATGTCTCAAACCCTGCACGAATGAGCTCAACAAGACCACCGCAAAGAACAGCTTGCTCACCAAAAAGATCGGTTTCACATTCTTCTCTAAAAGTTGTTTCAATGACACCAGCGCGTCCACCGCCAAGACCACAAGCATAAGACAACGCGATATCATGAGCACATCCAGAAGCATCCTGTGCAATCGCAATTAGACAAGGGACACCACCACCACATTGATACTCATGACGTACTGTATGCCCAGGCCCCTTGGGAGCAATCATTACAACATCAACTGTCCTTTTTACTTCAATTAACCCAAAATGAATATTTAAACCATGAGCAAAAGAAATAACTGCCCCGTCACGCAAATTATCATGGATATGCTCTTTATAAATGTCGGCTTGCAATTCATCAGGTGTTGCCATCATAATAAGGTCTGCCCATCCTGCTGCTTCAGCAACACTAACAACTTCAAAACCATCTGCAATAACTTTTTTAGCCGTTTCTGACCCTAAACGTAAGGCAATCCGCATGTTATGTACGCCAGAATCTTTTAAATTTAAAGCATGAGCACGTCCCTGCGAACCATAACCAACAATGGCTACTTTTTTTTCTTTAATCAAATTAATGTTTGCATCACAATCATAATAAACACGCATAAAAATACTTCCTTATATTTACATTTAAAACAACTAAATAATATTTATACAATACATTGCATATGGAAAATATAATTGTAAAATTTCCATGATATATACAAATCTAAAAAGAATTTTTACCAATGAAATAAAGTTACATACTATACTGTAACAATACTTATTGTGAGTTATATATACTCTTAAGAATTATTATTATTTTGTATATTAAACCATATATCCTAAAAAAATAAGCTAAACTGCGTAATAGCTGAGCATGAACCAAATTAAAATGGATAGCAAGAAAAATGTAAAGTAAGTGCAACCATTTTTACTCTCTAGCAGACCCCAAAACGCAATAAAATAAAAAAGGAAAATTACGACAATAATCGAATGAAACGCTGAACAGTTCCATGCATTCCATATTCCAATGCATCAGAAATAAGACCATGTCCGATAGAAACTTCATCAAGCCAAGGAATACAACCAATAAGGTCAGGAAGATTAATAACCGTCAAATCATGACCTGCATTAACACCTAGTTTCAATTCTCTTGCTTTTTTTGCGGCTAAAATAAGTTTATCTAATTCCTGATCCCGTTTCGTTTTATCGTTAAACGCAGCACCATAAAGTCCAGTATAAAACTCTACACGATCAGCACCAATTGCTTTAGCAACATCAAGCCCCTCTACAATAGGATCAGCGAATAATGATACACGAATTTTTTTTTCTTTCAATCGCCAAACTATAGGAGCCAAAAATTCAGCATAATGAAAAAAATTCCAACCATGATCAGAAGTTTCTTGAGATGGATCATCAGGAACAAGAGTAATTTGATCAGCATATTTTTCTGCTAAATTTAAAAATGTATCACTTGGATAACCTTCAATATTAAACTCTGCATCGGGAAAAAACCTGCTAATTAAATAGTGTATATCTGGCAAGTCAGAAAATCGAATATGTCTTTCGTCTGGCCGTGGATGAACCGTCAAACCTGTTGCACCAGCAGCAAGGGCTATACGTCCCATATCTTTAACATTTGGCCACGGAAGATTACGCCGATTACGCAAAACAGCAACAGCGTTAAGGTTAACAGAAAGCCTTACTGTCATGCAAGATTCCACTTCCACATATAATCACTAAAATAAAAGAGACACATTCCTTGATATAATCCAAACAATAGAGATATTTTTCCTATCGAATAATAGTTAAACGTTCCGCAGCACGCGTAATTCCTGTATAAAGCCAGCGCGCATACATGTCACGAAACGCAAAGCTTTCATCAAATAAAACAACATTATCCCACTGGGATCCTTGCGCTTTATGAACTGTTAATGCATAACCGTAATCAAAGTCATCGTATCTTTTTTTTAATTGCCACGAAACTTCGTGATCAGGATTCTCAAACAATGCTTTTAAAAGCCTAATCTTTGTCATCCCACGCTCACCATCTTCCGACTTAACAAGAAGATTAATCCCTGGCTTAACTGTCACTTTTTGTGAAGTCATAACTTTCCATAAAGATCCATTTAATAAATTTTTTGCAGGATCATTACGTAAACACACAAGCTTGTCTCCTGCCTGCGGATAATCGGCTGTAAAACGCTTCAATTCACGCAAACGTCTATTGTAAAGATGACGCGTTCTATTAGTTCCAACCAAAATCTGATCAGAATCCAAAACTAATTGTTGCCCCACCTCTTTACGTGTGATAACGTGAACTGTACCATAATCACCATAGGAAATATCACGTCCCTCACGTACGTCCATGGCCAAACGAATAATCGGATTATCGCGCGCTTGTCGATGGATTTCTGAAAGCAGAAAATCTGGAACTGCATTAGAAAAAAAACCACCTCCAGATAGAGGAGGAAGCTGACCCGGATCACCAAGAGCGAGAATTGGTGTTTGAAAGCTCATCAAATCACGTGCCAATTGTTCATCCACCATCGAACACTCATCAACAATAATCAGCTTAGCCTGTGCAGCGGAGCTTTTCCTATTCAATACGAATGTTGGTGCAATAGATTTTTTTCCTGTTAGCTCATCAGAGATTTCTGCCTCTCCACGTGGAGAATAAATCAGAGAATGAATAGTACAAGCGTTGCTTGCACCTTTAGAACGTAAAACCTGAGCTGCCTTACCAGTAAATGCAGAAAACTGAACAGATCCATCAATTGTTTCAGCAAAATATTTGGCAAGAGTTGTCTTCCCTGTTCCCGCATAGCCAAAAAGACGAAAAACAGGAGAACTCCTATTCTTTAACCAAGCAGAAACAGCCTTCAATGCGTTATCCTGCTCCAATGAAAACTGCATGACCGATCAAAATAAGATTCGCATAAAAAGAGCAAGCTTTTTTGAACTAAACACTAGTTAAAATTTTTTTCTTGAAAATTTTTAATATTTGAACACCCAACAACCTTCATAGTATAATAACTAACTTCCAGTATCAACTGCCAACTTAGTAATCTTCATAATCTAAAAATATTATGCAACCTAATATTTACTACACAAAAGAATGCCCTTCAACAGGAACAGCATTAGCAACTACCTCATCATTAACCTCATCAGACAACAACATATCATTGTGTGCACATCCAGAAGGAATCATTGGAAAACAATTTTCTAAATTATCAACACAACAATCAAAAATAACCGGCTTATCACAACCAATCATTTGCTGAATTTTATCATCAAGTTCATCTTGTTTCGAACAATGGATACCTATCACTCCATAAGCCTCTGCTAATTTCATAAAATCAGGCATCGATTCCGTATAAGAATGAGAAAGACGATTGCCATGCAACAATTGCTGCCATTGGCGAACCATTCCCATATACCTATTATTTAAAATAAAAATTTTCACAGGTGTATTGTGTTGAACTGCCGTCGCAAGCTCCTGAATATTCATCTGAATTGAAGCATCACCAGAAATACATAAAACAAGTGCACTAGGATGTGCCATTTGAACACCAATAGCAGCAGGTAAACCATACCCCATAGTACCAAGACCACCAGACGTCATCCAATGTTTTGGTTCATCAAAGCGATAATATTGAGCCGCCCACATCTGATGCTGCCCAACGTCAGTTGTAACATAAGCCCCCACATCTTTAGTAAGAGCATAGAGCCGTTCAAGAGCATATTGGGGCATAATAACATCTCTTTTTTGAGAATATGCCAACGAATTACGAGCTCTCCAACAATTAATTTTCGTCCACCATGCCTCACGACTTTCTCCTTCAAACATTGTTTGATACATATGCAAACATCGTATCATATCCTCCAAAATACAAGAAACATCACCAATGAGCGGAATATCAACTTTTACGATCTTATTTATGGAAGAAGGATCGATATCAATGTGAATAATACGTGCATCAGGAGCAAAAGCATCAAGTCGCCCAGTAACACGATCATCAAAACGTGCGCCAACAGCCAACATAACATCACAATCATGCATAGCCATATTTGCTTCATAAGTTCCATGCATTCCAAGCATTCCAAGCCAATTTTTGCTAGAAGCTGGATAGGCACCAAGACCCATTAATGTTGAAGTAATCGGAAAATTTCCCAATTGAACCAAATCACGCAACAGCTGTACAGCTTTAGAACCAGATGTAATGACACCACCACCAGAATAAATAACAGGCCGTTTTGCTTGAACTAAGTAAGAAACAGCACACTCAATAGCCTCAGTATCCTTTTTTTCCTGTAGAGAAGAATGTACAAATCCAGACACTTTAGGCGCTCTATAAACACCTGAAGCGAATTGAATATCTTTAGGAATATCAACTAAAACAGGCCCTGGTCTTCCTGACTTAGCGACATAGAAGGCTTCATGAATGGTTGCAGCAAGATCATTCACATCTTTAACTAAATAATTTTGTTTAGTGCAAGGCTTTGTAATACCAACCGTATCGGCTTCTTGAAAACCATTTGTTCCAATTACAGCCGTCGGTACCTGACCAGAAAAACAAACGATAGGAACAGAATCCATTAACGCATCTTGTAGAGGTGTTACAACATTTGTTACACCTGGTCCAGAAGTTACAAGTATAACCCCTACCTTTCCTGTGCTCCGTGCATAACCTTCCGCAGCATGACCAGCTGCTTGTTCATGACGCACCAAAATGTGTTGAATGAAATCTTGTTGATAAATAACATCAAAAATAGGAAGAACAGCTCCACCAGGATAACCAAAGACATGCTGAATTCCTTGATCAATAAGAGCTTGAAACACCATTTCAGCTCCCGACATTATTTCTCCGTCCATACTCTCTTTCATTTCTGGATAATTTGTCATTTTTCCCACTCGCTCATTTCATAGCACAATAAAAAAAAGCCCCAAAAGGAGCCACAACACACGAAGAACATATACTGTATCCCCCTACCCATGCCCCGTAAAACACCACATAACCAACATTTTTATGATCAGGATAAAATACGAGCAGAGAGGGATTCTAGTTGCACAAATACAATTCGTCAATAAAAAATTACTTCTCTAAAAACCCTCTATCTTAAACGTCAAACAACTTAAAACTATTTTTAAGTTCTTCATAAATTTTCAGACGAAGGGATGAGAGTCCATCCTTCATCAAACTTGTTACGAAACCAAGTCATCTGCCTTTTTGCATATCTCCTTGTTTGAGTTTTTGCTGTTTCCAGAGCATCTTCAAAACTTTTATATCCATCCAAATAGGCTATAAACTCACGCACACCAATAGCTTTCATCGCAGGTAATATCGGAGAAAGCATAAGCTTTTTAATAGCCATTACCTCCTCTAAAGCTCCTTTCTCAACCATATCATTAAACCGCTCATTAATGCGCTCATAAAGTAATTGACGAGATGGAATAAGCAGAATCTTTTCTAAATGATTTTGCATAATTAAAGGTGTTGTTTTTTTCTTTTGCCACCAACTTAGTCTTTTACCAGTCGCCTCATAGACTTCCAAAGCACGTATAATCCTCTGACCATCTCGTGGAGAAATCTTCTTGGAAAGGACAGGATCAACCTGCAACAACTGACAATAAAGATTCTCAGATCCTTTTTCATTCAGTTGAAGCCGCCACTTCTGCCGCACAACATCCGGAACATGAGGAATTTTTGAAATTCCCTCTAAAAGGGCATAAAAATAAAGACACGTTCCTCCAACAAAAATGAGGGATTTTGATACAAACATGCTTAAAAGCTTATCTACATCACATAACCATTGTCCTACTGAATAATGAAGAGTGGGATTCACATAACCATAGAGATAATGTGGAACTATTGACGTATCATTTTTTGTTGGTCGTGCAGTTAAAATGCTTAAAATGTCATAAATTTGCATAGAATCAGCATTAATAATAACAGCACCTTTCTCTTGAGCTATTTTCAATGCAAGAGCTGACTTACCACTCGCGGTAGGCCCTGCTATCAACGTAATCGTCCTTTGCGTCACAGATAAAAACCTCTCATACTCATAAAGAAACGATTCATTACAACACCCATAACTTATTCCAAATCTTCTCTCCCATTTATAGCATTGTAAGTATAGATTTTTTTAAGTAAGAGAAAAAAATATATTCATTTTTTTAGAAAAGGAACAAGCACAGAACAGCCATTATATATTTTACGAAAAACATTATCGACAACCAATATATTACAGAAAATATTACCTGTGGTTCTACATAAACCGACACTGACCAATATGCCCATCAAGAAATTGTCCGTTTAACGGTTAACTGTGAAAAAGAACTTTTAATTTTGATAAAAAATCACATAAACCATTTCAATAATGAAGAAAGATATCCTAAAAATTATTGTAGATTCTATGTTAGAAAAACTGGAATTCTCCTAAATCCCAACTGTCCCAAAATTCTTTCGTACAACAAACAATTTCTAAAATCATGCAAAATTAATCCATTTGAATCGTTACAAACCGCAACTCTCCATCAGGCTGTGCAACAATAAACAAGGCATTTTTACGCCCAGCTTCACGCAATTTATGCACACGTCTTTTAGCTTCATCAACTGTCGTAACTGCACTCTGATTGATATCAACAATGATTTCACCAACGCGAATACGTTTTTTGTCAGCAGCGCTATTGTTCACAATAGAGATCACAACTAACCCATTAATTTTATCAGCAATCGCATAACGCTTGCGTAAATCTTCTGTAAGCTCAGATAATGTCATACCCATAAATTGTATTGTCGCGCTTCTTGATCCAACATCACTCTTTTTATCCTCAGATTCTTCTGCTACATTTTCGCTTGCATCTATCTCAACTAAACGACCAAGCTTAACTTTTACCGTTTTTTCTTTTCCATTACGTAAAACCGTAACATCCACAACCTTTCCTGCAGGACTTTCTGCAACCAAACGAGGCAAATCACGTGCATTCTTGATCTTAAATTTTCCAAAACAAAGGATAACATCACCAACATATAACTGGCTATTATCCACTTCCTCATGTTTTATTTTACCCGCAACCAATGCTCCTACAGCGTTGGGTAATTTTAAACTTTTTGCAATCTCTTCTGTTACAGGTTGAATACGAATAGCCAACCACCCACGTCTTATTTCTCCAAAATCACGTAACTGATTGATAATAGAAAGAGCCATATCAGATGGTATCGCAAAACCAATACCTATCGATCCCCCAGAAGGAGAAATAATAGCTGTATTAATCCCAATTACCTTACCATTTCTGTCAAACAACGGTCCTCCGGAATTACCACGATTAATTGCTGCATCTGTCTGAATGAAATTGTCATAGGGACCTGCATTAAGATCACGATTGCGAGCAGAAATAATACCAACCGTAACGCTTCCACCAAAACCATAAGGATTACCAATAGCCATAACCCAATCACCAATGCGTGCTTTTTCTGAATCACCAAAACGTACAGCTGTTAATTTTTTCCCCTCTGCATTCACTTGAAGCAACGCCAAATCCGTCTTACTATCTTTTCCAAGCAGTTTGGCCTTTAATTTTGTACCATCGGTGAAATTAACTTCAATGTCATCAGCATCAACAATAACATGATAGTTAGTAACAATAAGCCCTTCTTGCGCGTCAATGACAAAACCAGATCCTAAAGAACGCACCTTCTGAAATTGACTGCTTTTCTGTCCATCCTTAGGCGTAAAAAAATCACTAAAATATTCTTGTAACAATGAATCTTTTGGAATAACAGGTGCGGAAGTATGCTCATCTTGCTCAGTACCATCAACCGTCTGTGCAGTTGAAATATTTACAACCGTTTTCAAAAGTTCAGCAGCCAAATCAGGAACAGAAAGTGGCGCCGTATCTTCTGGGAGTCCTCCCTCAGACAAACTTCCTAATCCTAACCAAAAAAAAACGACAAAAACAGCAACTTTCATGACACAATATTTCAAAATTGTACTTTTATCATTTCTATTTTCAAGATTTTTATCCATAAAATGCCTTCAACTGAATGCTACAAAAAGCATTGCAAAATCAACATTCCCCCCTTCAATAACTTTACAAAACCTTTATCAACAACAAGACAAAAACGGAGAATGTACATCACCACCTATTTTTACATGTCATTCCCTCTACAAATTTTTAATCAATACCGTCCCCCAAAAATCATTCTTTCTTTACTGTCGATGACGATGCCCCATTTCCCCATGATTTATGGTGTAAATAAAAGAAAAAATCCTCATTTGGGGAAATCATCATAGGAGTTTGCTCTAATTTTTTATACTGCTCCATAGCCAACCAAAAATCGTAAAAAGATGGATTAGTTTTCCTTGCGTTCAATAAAAGACGAATACTTTCAGCCTGACCTTCACCACGAGTGATTTCCGCATCACGCTTCGCAGCAGCAACAATTTCCTCGTATTCACGATTAGCTTCCGCTATAATACGATCTCTCTCCTGCTGCCCACGAGCGCGAATATTCTCTGCAACCGCCTCGCGCTCAGCTGCCATTTGCCTATATACATCCTCTGAAACAGCATCCGTTAAATCAGTTTTGCGAATACGCACATCAACAATGGTAATGCCCAACGACCCCGCATCCACGGAAAACTGCTTCTGCACTTCAGCCATCATCGCTCCACGTTCATCTGATAAAGCTGCTTTAAACTCTCGCTTACCATAAACAGCACGCAAAGAATCAATAAAACGTGGTGAAAGATTTTCACGTGCAGCAACCTGTGGACGCCCTGACGCAATACGCTGCAGAAACAGTTTTGGATCTGTAATACGATAAATAAAAAACGCATCCACTTCATAATAAGCGCCACCACGAACCTGTACAGATTGCGTTGGTACATCATAACGTAACAATCGATTATCAATAATAACCATCTTATCTAAAAAAGGAATTTTAAAGTAAATACCAGGATTAGACTCAACCTTAACAATTTGCCCAAAACGCTTAACAGCTATTTGTTGGCGAGGATAAACAACAAAAAAAGACATCCATAAAGCCATAAAAAAAAGAACTGTGATGCCAACAATAAACAAAAAACGAGATTGCTGCATAATCAGCGTCCTCCAGAAATACTAAAATTCATTGGTGATGAAGAAAGCGATGGTGTTACTTTTACTTTTTCTGATGAACCATTCTTTAACAACTCATTCAGGGGTAAATAAGGTATAACTGGAGAATTTACTTGATCAAAAACAAATTTACCTTGTGAAGCAAGAATACGCCCCATTGTCTCCATATACAAACGATAACGAACGGCCTCTGGTAAAATTGCGGCTTCACGAGCTATAGCTTGAAAACGTTCAGCACGTCCTACTGCCTCTTCAACCATTTGCACCTTTTCACCCTTAGCAACTTCCCGTGTACGTGAAGCCTCACCATTAGCTAAACCAATCTTATTGAAACGCACACGATTCCCCTCTTCAATCATTCGCCCACGCTCTTGCTCTGCCTGCTGAACAGAATTAAAAGCAGCAGCAACCTTAGTAGGAGGAGCAGCTTCACTTATCGACACACGACCTATTTCAACACCAAGTTGATACTTATCAACAGTTAACTGGATAATTTTTCTAACGTCAGCAGCAACTTCTTCCTTTTTGTCACGTAAAACATCATCAACTGGACGAGACCCAATTACTTCCCGCATAGCACTCTCAGCAACTTGACGAACCGTCCCTTCTTGATCATTAACATTAAACAAAAACTGACTAGGATCCGAAATCCGATAATAAACAGAAAAATTAACATTAACAATGTTTTGATCACTCGAAAGCATCAAACCCTCGCTCTGTTGTGTTTGACCAGATTGACCACCAATTGTGATTGCTTTTTCTGTTAAAGGCGCCTTCATATAGGTTTCAATAGGCCAAAAATGGAAATGCAAACCATCACCTATAATACCTGATTTAGGGACACCAAAACGTAACTCTACTGCCTGTTCATTTTGTTGAACAACATAAATAGACTGATATAGCCAAAAAAATATCGCAAACAAAAACAACAAAACAAAAAGACCATTTCCACCAAACTGCTTAAGATGGTCCTGCCCTTTACGTAAAATATCGTCAAAGTTTTGATTATTATCGCCACCGTTATTATTACCAGAACCCAAAAGATTCTTGGCGGATGCTTTTCTATCGCCACCAAGTTTATTTTTATCTCCACTCCAAGGGCCACCACCGTTTTGATTCGTCCAGGGCATTATTACCTCTTCAATTCAGAACTATTCATAAATACCAACTATCTACCTAACTTTATAAGGTGCCCTTTATTTAATTACAATGCAACTAGTAGGCTCTTTCCACTTAAAATATAAATAGCTATTTTCTCTCATATACGACAAAACGTGTCGGATAATTATCTTTATCCCCCCTTGGAATATGTTGTGTTTGCACGACAGTCCACTTTTCTTTATCAAAAACAGGAAAAAAACTATCACCTTCAATACAATCTAAAATCTCTGTAAGAAATATTTTATCAGCAATACTCAATCCTTGTTGAAAAATTTCACTTCCACCAATTATAAACACTGAATCTGCACCATTTTGAATAGCCACTTTTTCTGCAATAGAACAAGCCTGTGACAAAGAATAAGAAATGATCGCACCTTTTGCTGTAAATGCATGATTACGAGTAATTACGATATTTGTGCGACCTGTTAAAGGGTGACCAAGAGAATCCCAAGTCTTTCTCCCCATAATAACGGGCTTACCAAAAGTTAAAGATTTAAAGCGTTGTAAATCCGTTGATAATCGCCAAGGCATCATACCTTTACGACCTATAACACCATTTTTCGTAACAGCAGCAATTAAATAAACCGGAAGTGTCATACTGCTACAACCGCTTTAATATGTGGATGTGCTTCGTAATTCAGCAATTCAAAATCTTCAAACTTAAAAGAAAAAAGATCTGTTACCGCAGAATTTATTATTATCGACGGTAAAGCATTTGGCACACGAGACAATTGGCATTTAGCCTGTTCAAAATGATTAGAATAAAGGTGAGCATCACCAAGAGTATGAATAAAATCTCCCACCTTAAGTCCACTTACTTGTGCGATCATCATTGTTAACAATGCATAAGAGGCAATATTAAATGGAATACCTAAAAAAACATCTGCTGAACGCTGGTAAAGATGGCAAGACAATTTATCCTCAGAAACATAAAATTGAAAAAGACAATGACAAGGAGGTAAAGCCATTTCATCTATCAAAGCAGGGTTCCACGCCGATACAATTAAACGACGAGAATCAGGCGTGTTCCTAATCATGGACAAAAGATTACTGATCTGATCAACATGACGCCCATCCGGAGTTGGCCAAGAACGCCACTGATAACCATAAATAGGGCCTAGATCACCATTTTTATCAGCCCACTCATCCCAAATTGATACGCCATTTTTCTTTAACCAAGCAACATTTGTATCGCCTTTAATAAACCATAAAAGCTCATAAATTACTGATCGTAAATGCAATTTCTTCGTTGTCAGTAACGGAAACCCCGCCTGTAAATCAAATCGCATTTGATATCCAAAAACTGATCGTGTCCCAATACCAGTTCGATCTGTGCGATTAGTACCATTATTTAAAACATGAGATAAAAGATCGAGGTAAATTTTCATGATAGGTATTATACCCGATTCTACTGATCACCAAAAATAAGAAGATAAAAATATACAGAATGCAGTGCACATTTTCTCTTTTACCTAAACATCTTATACAAAAAATTGTGATGATACGATTAAATTTTGATGACGCAAAAGATAAAATACTGTACACAGCCTCAATGGGGATGAATACAAAGCAATCAATACATATAATACATTTAAAGGGATAACCTTATGGAGAATGAAGCAACTTTAGCACAGCATGATACAAGAAAACGCATTCTATCTATCGTATCCAGCGCATCAGGTAATCTTGTAGAGTGGTATGACTTTTACGTCTATTCCTTTACATCAATTTATTTCGCATCGCAGTTTTTTCCGTCAGATGGTGATGTTGTTGCACAGCTCTTAAAGGCTGCAGGAGTTTTTGCCATTGGTTTTTTAATGCGTCCAATCGGGGGATGGCTCTTTGGCCTAATTGCTGATCGTTATGGTCGTAAACGCTCACTTCTCATTTCTGTTTTCATGATGTGTGGTGGTTCATTTTTAATTGCCGTACTCCCTACTTACGAAACTATTGGAGTAATGGCTGCTGTTCTTTTGCTTTTACTTCGAATGCTGCAGGGACTTTCAGTCGGTGGTGAATACGGTACAACAGCAACCTATATGAGCGAAATTGCACTAAAAAATCGCCGTGGATTCTTTAGCTCCTTTCAATATACAACACTAATTGGTGGACAGCTTCTTGCTAGTCTGGTCATATCCATTTTAGCATTTTATCTCACGGAAGACCAATTGAAATCGTGGGGTTGGCGTATTCCTTTTGCCATTGGTGGATTAGGAGGAGCTGTTGCAATTTTTTTACGTAGCTCTCTCCACGAAACAACAACTAAAGAAAGTCGTTCAAATACACAAGCCGGTAGTATTAGAGAGCTTTTACGTAATCACAGAAAAGCTTTTTTTCTGGTTATTGGTTTCACAGCTGGAGGATCTCTTACATTTTATACCTATACGACTTATATGCAAAAATATCTAATCACAACTACTGGCTTTGATAAGCCAACAGCTACAACTGTTATGACAGCAGCACTCTTTATTTTTATGTTGCTACAGCCTGCATTTGGTGCTTTAGCCGATAAAATTGGAACAAAAGTTGCACTTCTCATTTGGAGTGTTCTATCCATTATTTTTACAATTCCTGGGCTTATAGTAATTGGAAATACTGACAGTACATGGGTTGCTTTTGCTGTTATTACTGGGATGCTATGCATTATGAGTTTTTATACATCAGTCTCTGGTATTGTAAAAGCAGACATGTTCCCCTCTTCTGTACGAGCAATGGGAGTTGGATTTTCTTATGCTATTGCCAATGCAATATTTGGTGGATCTGCCGAAGCTGTAGCGCTTGGACTAAAAGATCTTGGATACGGATCAACTTTCTATTTCTACATAACTGGAATGATGGTCATTGCATTTGTTTCAGCTTGCTTAATGCCAGATCCCAAAAAAACAGGTTATCTTCAAAAAGAAGATATTTAATAAGATTTTCTAAGTAGAAAAGCCTAAATTATTAGGCTTTTCTATTACGTTTATTTATAAATTAATCATCACAATTTTCATACTTAAATTCTTGGCTCTATTTTAAATATCAATACTTTTGGTGATAAATTGAAATATAAGAAGTGAGTGATATTTCACCATATTTAGCGTATTTAAAAAAAACTATATAAAGTATCTTTAATTCAAATTTTTCTAACCTTCTAAATGTTGCACAACTACAGTTTATTAAATTACGTCAAGAATGACTCCCAAAATCCTGTTTTTAATAGCTATTATTTCCAAACAATAAAATGTTTGCTTTATTTTTTTAAATAAAAAATCTTATAAGTGCTCAAAGAAAAATGAAATTCAGTATAAATAAATTTTACCTCATTTCCAAAACAAATTATATTATTCATAGTAATCTTCTATAAGCGGTCAGTGTTTTGATTTTTAATATAGGATAAATTATCAAAATTGATAAAGTTCATACACAAAATAGAAATTACAAAATTTATAAAATACCGTATCAGTCTCTTTTCTTAAACACCTTACCTAAACTTCAGTCATCTGATTAAGTTTTTGACGTAAAAGATAAAACGCTGTAAACAATCAATTAGATAACGTATGTGTGAAAAATATTGGCACAAAAGATGCTATAACCTCAAAAAAGAAAACACACATCAATTACAATGGGGGAACACGTTTATGACAAATCAAACAACTGTAGAATCGTACGACACAAAAAAGCGCATTTTATCTATCATATCCAGTGCATCAGGAAATCTTGTGGAATGGTATGATTTTTATATATATTCTTTTGCATCTATCTATTTCGCGTCACAATTCTTTCCTTCTGACGGAGACCCTGTTACCCAACTTATAAAATCTTCTGCTGTTTTTTTTATAGGTTTCCTAATGCGCCCAATCGGTGGTTGGCTTCTCGGATTTATTGCGGATCGTTACGGACGTAAACGCTCAATGCTTATATCTATTTTGATGATGTGTGGTGGATCGTTTTTAATTTCTATCCTTCCAACTTATGAAGTCTTAGGAAGAACTGCAGCAGTTCTTCTGCTTATACTTAGAATGATTCAAGGACTTTCAGCAGGTGGCGAATATGGCATAGCTGCAACCTACATAAGCGAAATATCTCTTAAAAATCACCGAGGTTTCTTTGCTTCTTTCCAATCTGCTACACTTATCGCCGGTCAGCTCCTTGCCACTCTCATTCTGTTTATTTTAGCCTCCTATCTCACAGAAAATCAATTAAGAGAATGGGGCTGGCGTATCCCTTTCGCAATCGGCGGAATTGCAGCAATCGTTGTGATTTATTTACGCAATTCGCTTCACGAAACAACTACTGAAGAAAGCCGCACTAAACAACAATCAGGAAGTCTTAAGGAACTTTTTAAAAATCATCGAAAATCTTTCTTTCTGATTGTTGTTTTTTCAGCTGGAGGATCACTCGCATTTTACACATACACTACTTATATGCAAAAATATTTGATCACAACTGCTGGATTCGATAAACATACCGCCACGACTATAATGACTGCTGCACTCTTTATCTTCATGCTATTGCAACCTGTATGTGGCATCTTGGCTGATAAAATTGGAATAAAAACTGTAATTATCATTTGGAGTATATTAGCTGCTATTTTTACATTACCCGGAATGATGTTGATTGGAAGTACCAATAACGCATGGATTTCCTTATCAGCAATTGTCGGACTGCTTTTTATTATGAGTTTTTATACATCCATCTCTGGTGTCGTAAAATCCGCGATGTTTCCTTCTTCAGTACGCGCATTAGGAGTTGGAATTTCACATGCCATTGGCAATGCACTACTTGGTGGCTCTGCTGAATACATAGCACTTGAATTAAAAGGTATCGGCCATGAATCTATTTTTTATTTTTATATAACCGGTATGATGATCATTGCATTCACTGCACTTCTTTTTGTGCCAAATATTCAAAAAAGAGGATATCTTCAAGGAGATAGTCTTCGCTAAATTTTCTATGTTAAGTGAAAAGCCCAAAATATTGGGCTTTTTATAGTCATAACATAAAATACAATTTATATTGTTTTATAATTTATCTAGTGCATTCAACTGCTTAGCTAGTAAATAATAAAAAGTCATACGGCTTTTCTTCCTATTTTCAGACATCATATCAGAAACTTTTGAAATAGCTCTTTTAATATTTTGGTCATCAGAACCTAATACATCTTGAGCCCATTTTTCAACACGCTCCAACTCTTGTGGATCTGATGTAGCAACTAACGAAGCATCCTGCTTCCTCATCACCAAAGCTAAACGATGACTAAGCCGTTCTATCGCAGCTTCATCAGGATTTGGATCATATAATTTAATATCTTCCAGCTCATTTATCATTCAACAATGTCTCCCTCTCCCAAAATTAACATCTATATTTTACAATCACATTATATTTGGTAACTAGAGGATTTAAAAAATTAACAACCCCCCCTTTTCCAAAGACTATTCTTAATCTATATTTAGGGAGTTGGCTTGCCAACTATGGTAATAAATGGACAATGAAATAAACTCATTGGACTCGGGGGCAGTACCCGGCGCCTCCACCAAAATGTAATAAACAAAGTTACATTTTGGTGGGGGCGAAATAGGATCGACAAGGGTGTAAAGATTGCTCTTTTACTCGGTATGGTACCACCGTTATCGGACTAAATTAGTAGTTGCAAATGACAACTATGCGGAAGCACGTCTCGCTGCTTAATGTGGTGCGAATGTTTCAAATTAAGTCTTAAATCGTCGCAGGTTTAAGCGGGGTTTGGAGGCACCTGGCAACAGAAGCCTTCACTTTTATAGATTGATCTTTCATAGATTATTTGTCATAAAATTTCATATTTTTCTTAGTGAATTAGATCTGACATAAAAATAACATCACTAGCTTCAAAAAGTACTTAATGCCACGATATGACTCATGTTCAATTGCTGTATAAAAAAGGAATAAACTTTGATGGTTCAAGATCAAATCCGTTACGATATTCTCGTTCAGGATGCGCTCCGTGGAGTTATCCGTAAAGTTTTACTGGAAGTTGCCAAGGCAGGACTTCCAGGTAATCATCATTTTTTTATTACTTTTTCAACAAATGCTCCTGGAATAAAAATTTCCCCACGACTTAAAAGCCGCTATCCAGAACAAATGACAATCGTATTACAACACCAGTTTAGAGACTTAAGCGTATCAGAAACTGCTTTCAAAGTAACACTCTCTTTTAAAGAAATTACAGAAAAACTGGTTATTCCTTTCACATCTATACAAGTATTTTATGACCCTGTAGCAGCATTTGAAGCAGCATTTGATCTACCTTCAAATACTCTCTCTGAAGAAAGTGAGAATTTAAAAAATACCTCTACGCCTGTTATTTTATCAGATAAAGAAAATATGTTTACAAGAGAACAAGATTCCGAAACAAATAAAGAACCTTTAAAAAATAACGTTAAGCAAGGTGCCGACGTTGTCTCCTTAGATTCATTTAGAAAAAAATAAAAAATCCCATGACAAAACCAATTAATCTTCGCCTATTTCGAAAACAAAAAAAGCGCATAGAAAATGCCATAAATGCAGAAGAGAATCGTTATCGTTTTGGACAAACAAAAACAGAGAAGCTTTTTGTTCAAAAAAAATCTCTACAAACCAGAAAATTTCTTGATCAAAATCGCTTATCTAACAGTGAAGAGGAATAAAATCAAGGAAAATGCAAACTAATGATTCTATCGATTGGTCAAAGGTAGCTTTGAAAAAAATATCCGTAAAAATCAATGGGCATTCAACGAGCATATCTTTAGAGCAGCCATTTTTAGATATTCTTAAAACCATAGCACACAAAAAAGGGCGATCTTTAACCTCCATTGTTACTGACATTGATAAAAAAAGAACCCAGCAAATAAGCCTTTCCGCCGCATTACGTGTTTATGCACTTCAAAGCATTCTTACCGAAAATCCTTGACACCACATTTTTCTTTTCTTTTTTGTAACCTTTTTCTTCTCATTTATAGTATCTTTCCTGAGAAAAATCCTTCAAATTTAATGCTAAAATAAAAAAACACTGTATATGAAGATTTAAATGAGCAATTTTTTCAACCACATGCCGCTTTTTAAAGATGAAGGTAATTTCCAGTTGCCAAATCACACTATAAAAACGAAAGAAGAAGCACAATATAATACCTGTTATTTAGAAAAACTTAATCTAGAACAACGACAAGCCGTTATGAATACAGAAGGATCTCTTCTAGTCCTTGCAGGCGCTGGTACCGGAAAAACCCGTGTTCTAACTACCCGCATTTCTCACATTTTATACTCTGGATTTGCCACACCCAAACAGATATTAGCCGTAACTTTCACAAATAAAGCAGCACATGAAATGAAAACGCGTATTGGTCAACTTATTGGAAAAACGGTTGAAGGCATGCCTTGGCTTGGAACTTTTCATTCTACTGGTGCAAAGATTTTACGCCGCCATGCAGAACTTGTCGGCTTAAAAAGCAACTTCACGATTCTCGATAGCGATGATGTTATTCGTCTCTTAAAACATCTTATCCAAGCTGAAGGACTTGATGATAAGCGTTGGCCAGCTCGTAACTTTGCAATGATGGTGAATTCTTGGAAAAATCAAGGACTCCTACCAGAGCATATTTCAGAAAGCGATGCTCACTCCTTTGGAAATGGCATGGGACGCAATCTTTATCATATCTATCAGGATCGATTAAAAAGACTCAACGCTTGTGATTTTGGTGATCTTCTTCTTCATTCTATCTATATCTTTCAATATAATCCTGACATTCTTCATGAATATCATTCAAAATTTCGCTACATTCTTGTAGATGAATATCAAGATACAAACACAGCACAATATCTTTGGCTTCGCCTTTTGGCACAAAGACCCAAGGAACAACTCGTTAATCTTTGTTGTGTTGGCGATGATGATCAATCCATTTACGGATGGCGTGGAGCAAAAATTGATAACATATTACGCTTTGAAAAAGATTTTCCCCCCGCAAAAATTATTCGTTTAGAGCGCAATTATAGATCAACATCCCACATTCTCAGAACTGCTTCTCACCTCATTTCTCACAATCAAGGAAGGCTTGGAAAAGAACTTTTTCCTGATCAAATAGATACCAAAGAAGAGAAAGTAAAAATTCATTCAGCATGGGATTCACAAGAAGAAGCTCGTGCAATTGGAGAAGAGATCGAACAGGCGCAACAAGCAGGATACTCCTTAAATAATATGGCTATATTAGTAAGAGCATCATTCCAAACACGCGAATTTGAAGAGCGATTTGCAATAATTGGCCTTAATTATCGCATCATAGGCGGTCCACGCTTTTATGAACGAATGGAAATACGTGATGCTATAGCTTACCTGCGTGTTGTTATCCAACCAGCAGATGATTTGGCTTTTGAACGTATCATCAATACACCTAAACGAGGCTTAGGAGAAGCAACTGTACGCTATCTTTACGAGAGTGCTCGTACACGCGCTATTCCTCTCTTTGCTGCTGCTGCTGAAATAATTGAAACAGATGAACTAAAACCAAAAATACGAAATGCTCTGCGAAAAGTTATTGAAAATTTCTACCGTTGGCAAAATATGCTGCAATACACATCCCATAAAGAGCTCGCTGAAATAATTCTTGATGATTCAGGATACACAACTATGTGGCTAGAAGATCGCTCCCCAGAAGCATCAACGCGACTAGAAAATCTCAAAGAAATGATCCGTTCTATGGAACAATTTGAAAATCTTCATAGCTTTTTAGAACATATCGCACTTGTTATGGATTCTGAAAATGATGAAAATATGGATGCGGTTAATATCATGACTCTGCATTCAGCTAAAGGACTTGAATTTGATACAGTTTTTCTTCCCGGTTGGGAAGAAGGCCTGTTTCCTCATCAACGCTCACTAGATGAGGGTGGCCGTTTAGGATTAGAGGAAGAGCGACGCCTAGCTTACGTAGGACTTACAAGAGCAAAAAAACATTTACATATATGGTTTGTATCCAATCGAAGAATTCACGGATTTTGGCAATCTACGATTCCATCACGTTTTCTTGATGAATTACCAAAAGAGCATATAGAAGTAGCAGAAACAGAAACATCTTACGGCAATTATGGGAAACCATGTTTTAAAAATCAGAATCCCTTTTATGATGAATATTCAACACGAAAATGGAAGCACGTACAAAAAAACATTAAAAAAGAAGATTTTTCCCAATCGATATCTGATGTACCATCAAATTTTTCAATTAACGACCGCATTTTCCATATAAAATTTGGTTACGGTCATATTTTAGCAATAGATGGCCATAAATTAACAATTCTGTTTGAAAAAGCTGGAAAAAAACGTGTCCTCGACAACTTTGTAACAAAATCTTGAAGAATATTACGAATTTTCCCTTTCAAGAAAAGATTTTATCTCGTTTTGAACACTACCTCCATTTGCTGATAAAAATCTCGATTGGCAAACTTTGTATATCAGACAATGCGTTATAAATTTTATCCAACGGCCAATTCCACCAAGCCATATCCAAAAGTATCTGAATGACATTATCCGAAAAACGCATCCGCAGCAATTTTGCAGGAACACCCGCAACAATCGCATAAGGCTCAACATCCTTCGTTATAACGGCGTTAGCACCAATAATTGCACCATGTCCAATTTTGATTCCAGGTAGAACAACCGCACCACGTCCAATCCATACATCATGTCCAACAACAACACGATTCGCACATCGATCTTCCCGAAAAGAATGATCTAATTCTATATAGCGAAAATATTCATTAGGACGATATGTAACTTTATGCGTTGAAAGTCTCTCTACAGGATGCCTGAGTGCATTCAAGCATACATAGGATGCAATGGAACAAAAACGGCCAATATCACTGTAAATCGCTTCACTATTACGCTCAAAATAGGAAAAATCTCCAACAGTTACATCACGTAAAATAACCCGCTCATTTACTTTTACATAACGCCCTAACTTACAACCATGCAACCGCGCCGTCGTATTAATACTGGGTTCACTATCACGAAATCGAAGATCTTTCACAGTATTCATTTATCTCTACCAACTATTTTCAGCAATAATCAGAAGGAAAAATACAAACTAAATCAATAAAATCAACCCTGAAACAGAGATTGCAAAATCAATTCACAAATGCTATGATTTTGCTATATTTCGAGGAGTAAAATTATGAAAAACGTGGTGCGCATCCTAGGGCTGGCAATAGTATTCGTTGCCGGTGTCTTTGTTTATGATACATTAAGAAATAAACCTCTAGGTGACAATTTTACGCTGATCGATTCCAATGGAAACACTGTTACTGAGGCCAATCTTCGAAGTCAACCTTCAGCGGTTTTCTTTGGTTTTACCATGTGCCCAGAAAGCTGTCCTACAACGCTGACCAATCTTGATCGTTGGCTTACAGAACTTGGATCTGATGCCGATAAGTTAGGAGCATGGTTTATCACTGTTGATCCTGAGCGCGATACACCAGAAGTGCTACACGATTACCTTAGCAATTTTAACAAAAACATTGTTGGTATTAGTGGAGATCCCGAAAAAGTTCATAAAATGGTGTCTTCCTTTGACATCATTGCTGAAAAGGTTCCTGGAACTGGCGATAACTACACCTATAATCATACAGCCGCGATCTTTTTACTAAAAAAAGGTGGAAAATTAGCGGACGTCATCCCATACGAAATCGAAGATGGTGACAGTGGATTAAAGGATGAAATTGCTATCGAGAAACTAAAAAAGCTCATCTCAAACTAAATTTAAGCGCTTCTTAAAGAAAGGACAGCGTGTCACAGCAAGTTCGTTTATATTATACTGTTTGCAAAAGTGAAGCAGAGCGCCTTTATGCGCTTATGGAATTAGCTTTCGAAGAAGAGGGATATCCTCTTGCTATTACAGAAGTAGATGAAAAAAATGCCATATATGAGCTTTCACTGTATGTAGATAGCAAAAACCAAGAAAGTTCTTCTAGATACTTTGCCTATGTTCTTGCAGTAAATTCTGATAAAATTGGCGTAGAAATTCTACCTGATATTGATTGGGTTAAACGGAGTCTTGAAGGTTTAAAACCTGTACGTTGTGGCGCTTTTTTTCTTCATGGAAACCACAATAAAGATGATATTCCACCTGATGTTTTACCAATAGAGATTGAGGCTAGTCAAGCTTTTGGAACAGGACATCATGGAACAACATCTGGCTGTTTAGAAATGATAACAAAAGTAATGCAAAGTGAAAATCCACAAAATGCCCTTGATCTTGGAACAGGCAGTGGAGTATTAGCCATTGGTATAGCAATGCTCAAACCTATTTCTGTATTGGCATCCGATATTGATCCAATTGCTATTCAAGTTGCGCAACATAACATACAGCTCAATGGTATGAAAAAATATATCACAGCTGTTACTGCAACAAGTTTTGACAATGACAAAATTATATCATGCTCGCCTTTTGATCTCATTGTTGCCAATATTCTTGCCAATCCTCTTATTGAACTTGCACAAGAAATGATACAAATGCTTCAAAAAGGGGGATCACTTATACTGTCTGGAATTCTTGAAGAACAGCATGCCCATGTTCTAGAAACTTATGTAAAACAAGGTCTAAAACATATTGAAACATACTACCGTCAAGGATGGGCTGTTATACATCTGAAATAAAAAGGACGTTTTGTTTTATGTACCAATCTTTTGAAGCGATAGTAAGCCCATCTTGTGCTGAAAAACGCATTGTTTCTCTTCGTAAAGAACTGGTTCGACTTGAACTAGATGGTTTTCTTGTTCCACACACTGACGAACATCAAGGAGAATACGTCCCACCACACGCTCAACGGCTAAGTTGGCTAACAGGATTTACCGGATCATCTGGTATTGCATTAATTTTAAAAAAGCAGGCTATCATATTCACAGATGGACGCTACAAACTTCAAGTTCGCCAACAAACTGACCCACATATTTTTGATTACGAAGATTTAGCAATATGCTCACCAGCGCAATGGCTCGAGCAAAATGCACAAAATCTTTCAATTGGCTTTGATCCATGGCTTCACACCATCTGTGCTACAAATACATTAAAAAAAGCATTAGAATTGAATGCAGGTGGCAAATTTGTAGAAACCCAACCTAATCCTATTGATTTGATCTGGCATGATCAACCAAAATCACCGCAATCTTCCTTATCACTTCACCCTTTTAAATATACTGGACGTAAAACAGATGAAAAGCTCACATTAATTTATGAGAACATACAGAAAGCCAATGCAGACGCTTTTATTTTTACAGACCCTTCTTCTATTGCATGGATATTTAATATACGTGGAAACGATATTCCTAACACGCCTCTTACCCTTTGTTTTTCTCTTATTACAATTAAAGAAAAACCAATTTTGTTTATCAACAGCAAAAAACTTGGAATAGAACAAAAACAATATCTGAAACAATATGCACAACTATATGAACCAGAACAACTAATTCCAAAAATCAAAGAATATGTTCACAAAAAAATGATATTCGCTCTAGACCCATGGCTAACATGCGAAAAATTGCGCACAGTTATTGAAAAAGAAGGGCATGCTTTTATTCCCCTCACCGATCCTGCTGCCTTGCCACGTGCCATTAAAAATGACACCGAATTAAATGGTGCACGCAATGCACATTTATGTGATGGTGTGGCGCTTATTCGTTTTTTCTCATGGCTGGACAAACAAATACCTAGCACAATAAGTGAAATCGTTGCTGCTCAAAAACTAGAAGAGTATCGAATAACAACCGCAAAAGAAATGGGCAAAAAACTTGAAAGTCTATCGTTTGATACAATCTCAGCAACAGGTGCAAATGGTGCAATTGTTCATTATCGAGTAACAACAAACACCAACAAATTTCTAAAAAACGGTGAGCTATATCTTGTTGATTCAGGAGGACAATATCGTGATGGTACTACAGATATCACACGTACAATAGCCATTGGAGATATCGGAGAAGAAGAAAAACGCTGTTTTACTCTTGTCCTCAAAGGCATGATTGCTCTCTCAACTGCAAAATTTCCAAAGGGAACACGTGGACAAGACATTGATGTTTTGGCACGCATCGCATTATGGAAATCTGGTTTTGATTATGCCCACGGCACTGGTCATGGAGTTGGATCCTATCTCTCTGTTCATGAAGGCCCCCAAAATCTTTCGCGTCATGGAAGTCAAGAGCTAATCCCTGGAATGATTATCTCCAATGAGCCAGGATATTACCGTGAAAATGCTTTCGGCATTCGTATTGAAAATTTGATGATTGTAAAAACAGCACAAAAAATTACTGGTGGAGATATCGAAATGCTATCATTTGAAACACTTACAAATTGTCCTATTGATAAACGGTTAATCCTCACAAATCTTTTGACACCGCAGGAGAGACAATGGCTCAATGATTATCACTCTCACGTTTATCAAATCAACAAGCCTTACTTGAATGAGGAAGATAAAAAATGGGCAAAAAAAGCTACACTACCTCTTTAAATAAGCTAAAAAATATCATATCTTCTTTCTTATTCTACAATGATACCGCTATTTTTATTCTTGAGAAAAAATTCACACTTTCCATAAAAACATGAAAAGATATTTTTTATACAAATAGCTTTTTATAAGACATTATAAAATAACTTACAAAATAAAACACACTGTAGCAATTTTAAAAAATTCAGACACGATGTCCTTTAACCAACTGCAACCAAGTTTCTTCATCCATAACCTCAACACCTAATTCTTTTGCTTTAGCCAATTTCGATCCTGCTCCAACTCCTGCAACAAGAAGATCCGTCTTTTTAGAAATAGAACTAGATGTTTTAGCACCTAATCGTTCTGCTAATGCTTTTGCTTCATCACGTGACATATGCACCAAAGTTCCTGTAAAAACAATTATTTTTCCTGCTATCGATGAGGAGCCTATTACCACCGTTTCTTCGTGAAGAGGCGTTACTTCCTTAAGCAAAGCAGATAAAATCTCACGATTATGGATCTCTTGATAAAAATCAACAATTGCCCTACCAACACGAAAGCCAATCCCTTCAATGCTAGTAAGTTCCATCCAAGCTTCATTACCTTCCTGCTTCATCTCATCATACGGCATAACAGCCTCTATTGCTACTTTTTCAAAAATAGTATAGCTCTGATAAACACGTGCAAGACGTCGTGCATTAACTTCCCCGACATGACGAATTCCTAATGCAAATAAAAAACGACTTAAAGGAATTTTTCTACGATCATTAATCGCGTCATAAAGCTTACGAACAGAAACAACACCAAAACCTTCCATATTTTCTAAACGCGTCAAAGATTTTTCTTGACGCCGTTGTAACGTGAAAATATCAGCTGGTGTGCGAATACAAAGCGCCTTGTCCTGAACATGAAAAAAGAACTCAACCTGCTTTTTCCCAAAACCATCAATATCAAAAGCATCCCTTGAAACAAAATGGCGAATACGTTCAATCGCTTGTGCTTGACAAATAAGCCCACCTGTACATCGACGCACAGACTCTCCTACTTCACGAACAGCATGGCTCCCACAAATTGGACATAAATGAGGAAAAACAAAAGCATCTGCTTTTTTAGAACGTTTTTCAATAATAACATCAACAATCTGAGGTATCACATCACCAGAACGTTGCACAATAACTGTATCTCCAACTCGAATATCACGCCCTTCACGAATAGCCTCACCTTTATGGCCAACCCCCTTAATATAGTCTTCATTATGCAAACTGGCATTCGTAATTACCACCCCTCCTACAGTAACAGGAGAAAGGCGTGCAACAGGAGTTAATGCTCCAGTTCTACCCACTTGAATGTCAATTCCTTCTAGAACTGCTACAGCTCTTTCTGCTGGAAATTTATGAGCAACTGCCCAACGTGGCGCACGAGAAACGAACCCTAAACGTGTTTGTAATGCCAAGTCATTAACTTTATAAACAACTCCATCAATATCATAGCTTAAAGAATGACGACACTTTTCAACATCATGATAATATGAAATAATTTCATCTAATGTTTTAAAAACTTTTGTTAATGAGTTGATAATAAATCCATATTCTTTTAATTTTTCCATCATTTCCATTTGGCTTTTTGCGAGAATTTCACTTACTTCACCCCAAGCATAAGCAAAAAATTTAAGTTTTCTATTGGCAGTTATTCGTGAATCAAGCTGACGTAAAGAACCAGCTGCAGCATTCCTAGGATTAGCAAAAGCTAATTTTCCTTCTTCTAGCTGACTCATATTAAGTACCTGAAAATCCTCTTTCGCCATATAAACTTCACCACGCACCTCAATGATATCAGGAAATTTACCATGCAAAATTTGTGGAATATCTGAAATTGTTCGCGCATTCGCTGTGACATTTTCGCCAACAACCCCATCACCACGCGTTACAGCACGCACAAGCCTCCCTTTCTCATAGCGCAAAGATAGAGATAAACCATCAATCTTTGGTTCAGCCGTAATTTCGAATATCTGTGTTTTTGAAAATCGTAAAAAACGACGAACGCGCTCAATAAATTCATGAACATCTTCAGGACTGAATACGTTATCAAGAGAAAGCATAATCTGTGCATGCACAGATTTCTCAAATTTTTCAGAAACTGGTGCACCAATCCTATATGATGGAGAATCTGGTCGAATTAACTCAGGAAATAGAGCTTCAATATACGAATTGCGACGACGAAGAGCATCATATTGTGCATCAGAAATTTCAGGCTGATCATTATTATTATAAAGAACATCATGACGCGCAATTTCTTTTGCCAACCACTCCAACTCTTTTTCTGCTTCTGAAACAGTTAATTTTTTTACAACATCCTTATCCATAAGCACAATTTAAAATCATAAATAATATAACCATACGACTCTTAACTCCTATTACTCTTTAAAAAATTAAAATACGCATATGTCATCTGTACTTGCCCTGTTTATTAATTTATATCTGTGCCAAAAGCTTTTTAGCCGCCGCCCGCGCCTCTTTAGTAATATGTTCTCCCGCCAGCATACGCGCAATTTCCTCCTCACGTTCGTTTTCTGTCATTTTATGAACAGCGGTAACAAAATGCCCCTTATCACCACTTTCAATTTTTGAAATAAGAAAATGACTGTGCGCTTTAGATGCAACCTGCGGAGCATGTGTAATAGCAAGAACCTGAATGCCTTCTGATAAACGCTTCAATCTCTGTCCAATAGCAGCAGCAACAGCCCCACCAACACCCGTATCAACTTCATCAAAAATTAGCGTGGGAGCCGACCCACGATCTGATAAAACAACCTTTAACGCTAATAAAAAACGAGATAACTCACCACCAGATGCAACACTGAGCATCGGCCCAGCTCGTGTCCCAGGATTTGTTCGAACCCAATATTCAATACGATCTATACCCTCTGCGCTGCGTTTTTCAGAATCACTTTGTATCTCAACAATAAATTCTGCTTTCTCCAGCTTCAATGCAGGCAACTCAAGCATAATTTTTTCAGATAGGTGATTAGCAGCTTCCCTACGCTTTATTGATAATTCTCGTGCAAGTATATCATATTTTTTTTGTGCATCTTGTGCCTCATTTTCAATGCACGTCAATACTATCTTAGCTTCTTCAAAATCAGCAAGTTCAGTATTCATTTTATTGCGCAACGTAAATAGGTCATCCGAAGACACATGATATTTACGAGCAACTCCTCGAAGAGCAAAAAGACGTTCTTCTATCTGTTCTAATTCACCAGTATCAAAATCCAATGCCTGCATTGCCACTTCAATACCTTCTTGTGCAGCAGCAAGCGCACACAATGCATCATCAATGGATTTCACAACAGGTGTAATCAAAGATTGCGACTCAGGAATTTTTCGTTCTAAACGTCTTACTAAATTAGAAAGAATGGGAATTGGAGATTTTGAACCACTCAAAAGATCATCAGCATCCTTAATGTCCGTCGCTATTTTTTCTAACCTAAGCATATCTGCACGACGAAGAGATAAGGCCTCTTCTTCACCAACTTGAAAATCAAACTTGTCGAGTTCTTCTACACATGCACGAAGATAGTCAATCTCACACACAGCATTCGCTACTTTGATACGCTGTTGTTGCAAACGTTCTTCAATGGACTGCCACAACTGATAACATCGGCGCAACTCTTCTGTTTCATTCTCAAGACCACCAAAAGCATCTAATAACTGCCGATGAGTAGAAACATCAATTAACGCACGATCATCATGCTGCCCGTGAATTTCGACCAACAAACGACCAATTTCACGCATAAATGCAACACTGCTAACCCTATCATTAACGAAAACACGGCTACGACCATCGCTTGATTGTACACGTCGTAAAATAATATCCCCTTCATCACAAAAATCATTCTCACGAATAATCTTACGCACAGGATGCGATATAGGAACATCAAAAACAGCTATTACCTGCCCCTGCACAGCACCATGGCGAACAAGAGAAGCATCACCACGCCCACCAAGAGCCAACGATAAGGCTTCAAGTAAAATAGACTTACCAGCACCCGTCTCTCCTGTTAAAACAGATAAACCCTCTGTAAAATAAATATCAAGCGTTTCGATCAAAACAATGTCGCGGATCAAAAGCTGTACCAGCATATAAAATCAACGTTCCTTATTCTTATTATCACCCATAGTCCGCGAAATCCAAGAAGATTCATGATCTTGTGGTAATATACCACTCTTCTTTAACAAATTATAAGATAATTTGTACCACTCACTTTTTGGATAATAACGTCCCAAAATAGCCGCCGCCGTCTGTGCTTCTGAAACTAAACCAAGAGCAAGATTAACTTCCGTTAAACGAAAAAATGCCTCTTCAACCTGCTTTGTATCTGAGTACTCTTCAATAACCGTACGAAACCTTCTACTAGCTGCAAGATAACGCCGTTCATTTTCATAATAACGGCCAACTTGCATCTCATGACCGGCAAGCTGTTCACGCCCAAAACGTATCTTAGCCTTAGCATCCTCAGTATACTTAGAATTTGGATAACGTTCTATCAAAATCTGCATCGCAGCAATAGCACGTTTAGTCTCTTTCTGATCACGCGTAACATCAAGAATTTGTCTAAAAGAAGAAAGGCCAATTATATAATAAGCGTAAGCTGAATCTTCCGACTGCGGATAAAGAGTAATATAGCGCCGAGCCATGCTAATCGCATCATCATACTGAGCAAGCTGATAGTTTGTAAAAGCACCCATAACGAGAGACTTACGACCCCAGTCAGTGTAAACATACTGTTTTTCAATCGCAAGAAACTTTTTAGAAGCTTCCTTGAAGCGCCCATTATTTAGATTAGCGACCGCTTGACTATACAAAACATCCGGAGGATCTATTTTCAAAACATATGCTGACGAATTAAAGGTATGTTTATCTTCAAACAAACAACCCGCTAATAAGAAAGAACTTCCCAAAAAAATCCCACTTAACACTCTTCGTACAATGTCAAATTTCCTATATGCTATACCTTCAATATGTGCGTGAGATACTACCATAGTTTCTTAACCTCCAAAGAACACCACCCTAAGCAATGAAGGCGTTCATCAAAAACCCATACCAAATCATCCCAAAATCAACCAAGCAAGCTACAAATCCAAATTACCCACTCTCCCTGTATTAAGGGGATAAGCTTCAATATTTTTTTTTCAACTTTTCTTTTTATTTATCTACAAATAACTTTCTTCATAATGCGACCTATTTGCCAAAACGGCTTTAACTAATTGTGAATTAACCTTATGCCCACTGCAATATGAACGAAACAATCCAATAAAAGGCGCACCAAGTAAAGCAGTATCTCCAATTGCATCGAGCATTTTATGTCTAACATATTCATCATTCCAATAAGGGCCACATGGATTCATGACTTTATCGTTAAGATCAATAATAAGAGAATTTTCTAAAGAAGCGCCCAAACCTTTTCCTGAAGCCCATAATTTTTCAACATCTCTAACAAAACCAAAAGTGCGCGCACGCGATAAATCATCTCGGAATTTTTCTGTGGTAAGATCAAAACTTAAATGCTGTTTACCAATAGCAGCAGAGGAAAAAGAAATTGTTACATCAAACCTACACCCATCAAACGGTACAAACTCCGCAACACTATCACCTATCTCAACCCGCAATGGCTTTTTTATGATTAAATAGGAACGCAGCACATCCTGTTGCACAATCCCAACCTCTTCAAAACCTTGACAATATTGCCATGAAGAACCATCCAAAATAGGTATTTCATTATTTGTTACTTCAATAACTAAATTATCTAGATTATAAGCAGCAATTGCAGCCATTAAATGCTCAATTGTTTCTACTCTTACATCCCCGTGCCCAAGCACCGTCGATAGTTCGGTTGTTCCTATCTGCGATGCATGTGCTTGAAATACTTGTTCTACCCCATTCACTCCACAACGTTTAAAAATAATACCGGACCCAGTGTCAGCTGGACAAACTTTTACCACAGACAAACATCCACTATGAATACCGTGACCCTCAAATATCACTTCCTTTTTAAGAGTAGACTGATATTTTTGCATCAAATTCATAATGTCACTTCACTGATCTTTATACCTTTTAAAAATACTTAAAAGAACTTAAAAATCATATCAACAGCAAACAACAGATCCATTTATAGCAATGGATTTTTTTACAAAAAATACAAAAACTCTTCCAAATCATGAAAAAAGCATAAAACTTTTCCTCTTTAAATTCTCACTCAATTAACATTAATGTGCCTGACGACGCAAAAATGCTGGTATTTCTAGCTGATCTTCTTCACTTATAAAAGTACGCTGATCTTGGGGAACACGCGGATGCAATTCACCAGAACGACGAGGAACATAAACAGAAGAATCTTGAGAATTTTTATTATAAACGTGAGTATCTTGTGAATGAGAAGATCTCACAGCGGGCTCTAACCGAGCTTCTGGTTCTTCTTCACGAGATATTAGGCTATGTTTTAAACGCTGCCAAAGGTTGCGAGGACCTTGATTAGCAGCAAAAGATCTCTCACTTTGATTGCGCGCAATAGAAGGAAAATCCTTTAACTCCGGCATACGCATTGGCTCTGAACGAAGTTGCATCTGCTGCACTTGCCGCTCCTTTTGCTTCACAATTCCTGTCATCTCATCGAGAATATGCGACGTTTCCTCCATACTCACTGCTGCAGCCATAGATCCACGACCAACCTGCATACGTGATGTATGCAATGTCTGTCCATATGCAGCATTAGACCCACAAGAAGAAGCTGCAGTATTCATACTACGTGCAGGAGTCACATCTGCAGGTTGTGCAAAAATTTGACTTTTGGGACGAAATTGTGATTCAGGCGATTTTTCCATCTCCATCTCAAGCGCTTCTACTACCTCTACCATTGTTTCAGACCGCGATGAGGTAGGATGAGAATGAAAAGAAGATGACTGCACCCCGAGATCGCTCTTCCGAATAGGAGAAGCAGGTCTCTGCAATTTAGGATGAGAAGGCTGAACCACCTCACTAGTTTCTCTATCAATCCCAGTTGCAACAACAGATACACGAATAGTTCCCTCCAATGACTCATCATCGATAGCACCAAAAATAACATTTGCATCAGCATCAACTTCTTCACGAATACGATTAGCAGCTTCATCTACCTCGAACAAAGTCATATCACGACCCCCAGTAATAGAAATTAATAAACCTCTAGCACCACGCATAGAGGTATCATCCAATAATGGATTCGCAATAGCTGCTTCAGCAGCAGATAAAGCACGCCCCTCCCCAGAGGCCTCACCAGTTCCCATCATTGCACGACCCATTTCGTGCATAACAGAACGAACATCAGCAAAATCAAGATTAATCAAACCTTCTTTAATCATCAAATCTGTAATAGAAGCAACGCCAGAATAAAGCACCTGATCTGCCATTGCGAAAGCATCGGCAAACGTTGTTTTTTCATCTGCAATACGGAAAAGATTCTGATTTGGAATAACAATTAAGGTATCAACTGCCTTTTGTAACTCTTCAATTCCATTCTCTGCTGTCTTCATACGACGGGCACCTTCAAACTGAAATGGCTTTGTCACAACACCAACAGTTAAAATACCTTTTTCACGTGCAGCACGAGCGACAACAGGAGCTGCCCCAGTTCCAGTCCCTCCCCCCATACCTGCGGTAATAAAAACCATATGAGAATCTGCAAGATGATCAATAATTTCATCAATACATTCATCCGCAGCAGCTTGCCCAACTTCTGGCAAAGCACCCGCACCCAAACCTTCTGTAACTGCCGCACCAAGCTGAATCACACGCTCAGCCTTAGACATAGCCAAAGCTTGTGCGTCCGTATTGGCAACAACAAAGTCAACTCCCTGAAGACCAGCATTAATCATATTATTCACGGCATTACCACCACCACCGCCAACCCCAAAAACGGTAATGCGTGGCTTCAATTCCGCGATATCCGGCCGATGCAGATTAATCGTCATTTTTCTTTCCTTCTCATTAAGACATCGCAAGCCAAAGCGATGAAAATTAACTTTATTTGAACAGACTTACTTAAAAGCTTTCACGCAACCATTGACCAACACGCCGAAAATATCCACGTGCATTAATTGATGAATGCTTCACCGCAGCCTGTACTGTCTTTTCCTCAAAACCCACTAATTGTGGATAAATTAACAATCCAACAGCAGATGAAAATGCCGCCCCCTTCGCAAAAGAAGGAAGCCTCGAAACACCCAAAGGTCTCCCTATGCGAACATTTCTCCCCAATATAGTACACGCCATCTCTGGCAACCCTGTTAATTGGCTTGCCCCCCCTGTCAAAATAACACGCTTACCAATAATGTAGCCAAAACCAGAACGGTTTAAACAATCACGCACCATCTCCAATATTTCTTCAACGCGCGCACGAACAATACGAGCAAGAACAGCACGTGGATACTGTGTCTCACAACGCTCGCTCCCAATCTCCGCCACATCAATAATACACCTATCATCAGCACTCGCTGAAAGTACTGAACCATACACAACCTTTAAACGCTCTGCTTCCTCAATAGACATAGAAAATCCCCGAGCAACATCAAGAGTCACATGATGTCCACCAACCGCAAATATATCAGCATGAACAAATTTCTCTTCAGAAAACACTGCCACTGTTGTTGTTCCACCACCAAAATCAATACATGCTGATCCCAAACGCGCTTCGTCATTAGTCAAAACAGAAAGTCCACTTGCAAAAGGAGCGGCAACCATTGCCTCAACACTCAAATGCGCACGGTTAATGCAAGCTTCTAAATTTCGCAAAGACGCTGTCTCTGCAGTTACCACATGTACATCCACGCCCAACAATTCCCCCACCATACCAACCGGATCAGAAATTCCTCTATCCCCATCCAACACATAAGATACTGGAACTGAATGCAAAATATGACGTTCAGTATCAAAAATTTTACGAGAAACATCTGCTAATGCCATACGAACATCACGCATAGTAACTTCACAACCGTTTAAGTGTGCCATACCATTAACAAAAGAACTTTGTAATCGATTTGAAGAAAAATTTACAATTACCGAATCTACAACCAAACCAGACATTTTTTCTGCCGCATCAACAGCCAACCTTATCGATTGCTCGGCAGCAACAATATCCATTACAACACCAGACTTGATACCTCGTGAACGCTGCACTCCAAATCCTAAAATCTCCACTGAATACCTACGACCATGCAAATGCTGCGTATGCTTTAAAGGACGCAAACAAGCAATTAGACAAACAATCTTACTTGATCCAACATCCAGAACCGTTAGAAAACGTGCCTTTTTCCCTCCTACAGGGTATAATCCTAACGGTCTCATAAGCTCCCCGCCTTTCCCGCCTTCAAAATGCGTTCTTCTTCCGCTATAGAAACCTCACGACGCTTCAATGCTTCATCAGACAAAGAAACTGTGATCCGATCAGCAAGACGTAAATCAATACTCAAAACATCACGCAAAAAAATATCCTCTGCTGCACCCATCCTAATAAAAGAAGAGACCCTTTCAAGCGCATTATTTTCAGGCAACATAATTCGCATTCCGTTGTCTAACACAAGATCCCACCGTCTATCACCAATACGTACATAAGCGCGAACGTGCCGATGAAGCTTCGGATATACCGAAAGTGCCTGAATAAATTTTGCAGCATTTTGCGCACCATAACCGACAACAAGTGGCAAACCTTGAACACTCCTTCCCCGAAACGGCATAATCACCCGTCCTGCGATATCAACAATATCCATCATACCATCATGCTGCCAAATAGCATAAGGTTCACGCTCCACTAATGAAATACGTACACGATTAGGATAAATTTTTTGAACACTAGCAGACTGAACCCAAACCTGCTGCTCCAAAATAGAACGCGCTCTATCGACATCAAAAGCAAATATTGATGGAAAAGAATAAAACCCTAAAAGTTTCAAAATTTCCTGTTTTATCATACGATTATTGCCACTAATCTCAACATTAGTAATCACAAAGCCAAAATTTGATATTGCAGCATTCATACCCCCCCCCATACGACCACTTGATAAAACTCCATAAAGCACCGTAACAAGGAAAAAAAACAAAACTGCAAAAGAACCAAAATGGCGAGGTATATGAATCTTAACAAATACAAACTCAGATATAAATCTAAGGAAACGACGATAAAGACGCGGCCAAACCGGTACTGATAATACCATCGGAACATTTACTTTAATAACATTCAACGCATACACGACGCGTCCTCCACCATCCACCGAACAATATCGCTATAAGTACGACCGCCTGCCTTTGCAATATCAGGGAAAAGAGACGTTGATGTCATACCGGGCTGCGTATTAATCTCAAGCCAAACTAATTCTCCCGCTTCTTCATCAAAACGAAAATCAGAACGACTAACACCTCGACAACCTATCGCCTGATGTGCTGCTAAAGACATTCTTTGCACTTTTTGGTAAATATTTGATGAAAGTTGTGCAGGACAAATATGAAAAGAGCCACCAGGTTCATATTTTGAACTATAATTATAAAATTGAAAACGATTATCAAACAAGATTTCACAAACATCCAAAGCCTGATTTCCTAAAACAGCACAAGTAAGCTCACGACCAGGAATATATTTTTCAACAATTATCTCATCTGAGTAATCCCACTCACCATCCGCTATATCACAAGGAGGAAAAGCCTCATGCCCACCCACAATTACAACGCCAAAACTCGACCCTTCACATACAGGCTTAATGACATAAGGAGGATCCATCACATGCGCCTTCCCCAAAGAAAAGCGACTTATAACACGAGAGGGAGCAACAGAAACACCAGCATTAGCAACAATAACTTTTGCCCTCCCTTTATCCATTGCTATTGCCGAAGCCATTACCCCTGAATGAGTATAAGGAATTTTTAAATATTCGAGAACACCCTGAATACAACCATTTTCACCAAATGATCCATGCAACGCATTAAAAGCAATATCAGGCTGCAATCTTTCAAGAACAGACACAATGTGACTGTCAACATCCACACGACTTACACGATACCCCTGAGCTTCAAGATCGTTGGCACAAGCAATACCTGAAGACAAACTTACAGACCGCTCAGAGGAAGCCCCCCCCATCAACACAGCTATGTGCTTATCATTCATAGCGACCCATTCTCCATTTTATACTACTATATATAGACAGAACATAAATTACTAACACTATATAGAGAAAAAACTAAGTTTTATCCTTGCGAATCAATAACCTAGCACTTTCGCTAATGAATCAGACTCAAAGGCATGACGCAAGAGTTTTCCTGTTAATTTATTGATTCTTAATGAATTTTTTTTATTATCTCTTTGAAATGACTCAATTTTTTTAAGTCAATAAAGTTAATCAAAAAAAGGAACAACACGACCTTGCTCAAATTGACCAATACGCTGTATTTCCCATTGTAATAAATGAGCGGAGTGAGAAAAAACACGAGCACGTACCATTTCGCCCAACGTTTCAAGATCATAACCCGTTGCACAACCTATATTAATCATAAAATTACAGTGCATCTCACTCATCTGAGCACCACCAACCTGTAAACCACGGCACCCCGCTTCATCAATAGCACGCCATGCTGGTATATCCCTAGGATTTCGAAAAGTAGAACCACCTGTCTTTTCACGAATGGGCTGCACTGTTTCACGGTGAAGAGCAACTTCATCCATAGCAGCACGAATACTGTCTTTATTTCCCTTCTCCCCTTCTAACAAGGCAGAAGTAAAAACAAAATCCTCGGGCACATTACAATGCCTATAAGAATAGTGCATATCCGTTAAACCTAAAACATGACGCTGTCCTTTACGATCAAGAGCATAAACTTCAACCACACGCGCAGACGTTTCAATACCATTGGCTCCTGCATTCATTCTCAATGCCCCTCCAAGACCACCAGGAATACCATGATAAAAATGAAAACCTGCAATTTCAGCCTCTAAAGCTGCCGCAGCTAAATGCTTGACCGCTGTCGCAGCCCCAACTAAAAAACGCGTTGGAGAAACTTGCCGCACTTGTCCAAAACCCTTTGCTGAAAGACGAATAACAACGCCAGGTATGCCTCCATCACGCACCAAAAGATTAGAGCCAATCCCCACAATTGTTACTGGAATATATTTGGGAATAATTTTTAAAAATAAAGCCAAATCCTCTTCATCAGTAGGTTGATAAAAAAGCTCAGCAAATCCACCAGCGCGAAACCACGTAACCTTACGCATATCAACATTAGAGGCAATTTTCCCCTTTATACCACTTAATATCGGCTGCAACTGAACCAACAAAGCTTCACCATCAATTAACTGAAAATTTATCATCACCATCAAGTTCCGCTAACTGGTCAGGTAAAGCACAAGCCCATTGTGTAATACTACCAGCACCAAGAAAAACTACATAATCGCCAGGCTTAGCAAATGCAGATATAATCGAAACAACATCTTCAAAACAATTAATCATACGCACATCACGGTGACCTGCCATTTTAATATGTTCTACCAACTTTTTGGTATCAAAACCAGCAATTGGCTCTTCACCAGCCGCATAAACTGGTGTAACCATCACTGTATCTGCATCATTAAAACAGGAAGCGAAATCGTCAAATAAATCACGCAAGCGTGAATAACGATGCGGCTGCACAATCGCAATAACACGTCTTTTCGCACTTTCACGAGCAGCTCGTAACACAGCTCTTATTTCAACAGGATGATGCCCATAATCATCGAATATATCAACACCATGCCAACTTCCTGTTTGTGTAAAACGCCGCTTTACTCCACCAAACTCCGCCAAACCTTTTCTAATACATTCATTTGAAATGCCAAGTTCATGAGCGATAGCAATTGCTGCTGTCGCATTAGAAACATTATGCTGTCCAGACATAGGCAAAATCAAATTTTTAAACTCAGTTTCTTTACCCGTTTTCCGAGAGCGAATAAAAACATCAAAATGCGTTTTCTGACCGTCCATCAAAAGGTTTAAAAAACGGACATCAGCCTGTGGATTTGCACCATAAGTAATCACCCAACGATCATCAATACGACTTGCCAACGCCTGAACTTCTGGATGATCAAGGCACAAAACAGCAAAACCATAAAAAGGAACATTCTCTACAAATTTCCGAAAAGCATCACGCACAGCACCAAAACTACCATAGTGATCTAAATGCTCACAATCGATATTGGTAACAACAGCAATATCAGCAGGTAATTTTAAAAATGTGCCATCACTTTCATCGGCCTCAACCACCATCCAATCACCCTCTCCCATCCGAGCATTGGTCCCATAATCATTAATAATACCTCCATTAATCACCATTGGATCCAAATTACCAGCATCAAGAAGCGCAGCAACCATTGACGTAGCAGTCGTTTTACCATGTGTCCCACCCACAGCAATTGCCCGACGAAAACGCATCAATTCAGCAAGCATTTCTGCACGCTTCACAACAGGCAAATGCCTTTCCTTTGCAGTAATATATTCAGGATTATTGTTTTTTATAGCAGTAGAAATAACTACAACTTCTGCATTGCCTAAATTTTCAGCACGATGACCAATATGAACATCTATTCCTCGACCTCTTAAACGTTCAACATTTGCATTATTAACTTGATCAGATCCCTGAACTTTGTAACCAAGATTATGAAACACCTCAGCAATTCCACTCATACCAATCCCACCAATTCCAACGAAGTGAATAAGTCCAATATCGAGTGGCAACTTCATCAAAAATACCCTTTAATATCTAATAACTTTTTCCCTGCAATGAATGCTTCAGCCATATCAGCAAGGCGAATAGTTGCATTAGGTTGTCCAACTTTTTTTGCAGCAAGTGCCTGTTTTTTCAGCAAATGCGGTTCACAACAGACTTGCGTCAAAAGAGAAGCAAGATTTTGTGCATTTAAATCTTTTTCAGATATAATTTGTGCGCCATTTACTGCAGCAAGCAATTCAGCATTTGATGCCTGATCATGGTCTAAAGCATGAGGGTATGGAATAAGCAAAGATGGACGACCAATAACAGCTATTTCACAAACAGATGAAGCGCCAGCACGCGACATAATAAAATGGGATCGCGCCATACGTTCAGCCATATCATCAAAAAAAAGAGAAACCTCTGCTTTCACACCCATATCACAATAAGCTTTTGCCAACTTTTTAGCGTTATCCCGAACTTGTTGAACAATCCGCAAACGTTTACGTATATCATCGTCTAACAAAACAATCGCTTCAGGTACAACTTGTGCAAAAAAAGAAGCCCCTTGACTACCACCAAAAACCAAGAAATAAAATGGCTGTTTGTCAATAGATGGAGAATAAGGAACCTTTGCTGCTTCAAGAACAGCTTCACGAACAGGATTACCAATCAAAAATGTTTTATGAGCATAAGCACTATTTGGCGGCAACAAACCACCAGCTATCGCATGTACAAAAATTGCCAATATTCGATTTGCGCGTCCCATAACAGCGTTTTGCTCATGGATAAATGTTACGTGCCTTGTTAAGGCTGCAATAAAAAGAGGAGGGAAAGCGGGATAGCCACCAAAACCACCAACAAGAACAGGACGCAATTTATAAAAAAGCACAAATGATTGCCCCATTCCCTTCAGCAAATACCAAAATGTTTTTATCAATAAAAAAGGATTCCGCCGTGAAAAAGTTGCTGATGAAACGACATGAATATGCTCTTCATTAAAGTGATGCACAAAACGCTTCGCTCTACCATCAGTCACTAAATGAACATCATACCCACGCCGTTCTAATTCAACAGCCAATGCTTCTGCTGGAAAAAGATGTCCCCCTGTACCACCCGCAGCCAAAACAATAACCTTCTTACGTGTCATAAGCGACACCCGAAACAGCAGAAGAAGAAAAGGCTGAAAGACGCGCTTCTGGCCAGCGACGTGTCAAACTAAGCAAAATACCCATTGAAATAGCAATTGCCAACATAGACGAGCCACCATAAGAAATAAATGGCAACGTCATACCTTTTGGAGGCATTAAATGAAGATTAACTGCCATATTAATCCATGATTGAAGACCTATCATCATTGCCATGCCAGTAATACCAAGACGCGTAAATGAATCGCGCGTATTTAATGCTATATGAAAGGAACGGATAACGATAAAACAAAAAAGCATCATAATCAATAAACAGAAAATGATACCATATTCTTCAGCAGCAACAGAAAAGATAAAATCCGTATGGCTATCTGGAATAATGCGCTTTACCGTCCCTTCACCAGGCCCTTGTCCAAACCAGCCACCATGTAAAATAGCTTCCCGACCGACATCTACTTGAAAAGTATCACCTTCACCCATCAAAAACCCATTAATACGTTCACGCACGTGATGAAGAAAAATATATGCTAAAATAATGCCCACAATGATTAAAATCAAAAGTAATAAAACAATAGTGATGGATACACCTGAAACAAAAAACACACCACTCCATGCCGCACTAACCAAAAGTGTTTGTCCAATATCAGGCTGTAAAATAAGGAGTACACAACAAAAAGCACAAAGTGCAGTAGCCAATGTATAACCAGGAATGATGCTGCGCCGTACATGTTCTGAAAAAAGCCAAGCAGACATAATGATAAAAGCTGGCTTCATAAACTCTGACGCTTGCACAGAAATACCAAACAATGGAATCCATCTCCTAGCCCCCTTCAACTCTAATCCAAAGAGTAAAGTTGCAACCATAAGAACAAGCGTTATAATCAACAAAAAAGCACATAAACGACGAATATTGCGAGGTGAAAAAAAAGAAACAATAATCATAGTAAAAAATGCAGGAATACTGAAAATAATATGCCAACGAACAAAATGAAAATTATCGGGAAGCCCGATTTTTTTTGCAATTATGGGACTTGCCGCAAAAGACAGCATAATTCCAATTCCCATCAGGATCAAACAAGAAGCAAATATGGAACGATCAATTGTCCACCACCAATTAGCAATAGGATCTCGATCTGCGCGAGTAACCATCATATTTACTTTACCTTTCTCATCATCTTACTTGAAGAGATATTGTCCCATCATCTTTAGAAGACATTTCCGAAACCAAATTACACGAAAAAAGATTCTGGAATATTAACAAAAAATCATTTTTTTATAATTTGTTCTTCTTTTAACTGTGCAACAAAAGAAACGAAATTTTCTCCACGAATTTCATAATTTTTAAATTGGTCATAACTTGCACAAGCTGGTGAAAAAAGAACAACAGCCTCTTTAGAACTAGAACAAACCGCATCAACAGCCGCTTCATAAACTGCATTTTCCAAAGTTAAACTCATCGAAAAAGGAAATGAAGATCCAATAACACTTGCAAATTCTTCTGCCGCAGTCCCAATCAAATAAGCTTTTCGAATTTTATGAAAAAATCTTTTAAGAGTATCAATCCCACCTTTTTTTGCTTGCCCTCCAACAATCCAAAAAATATCATCAAATGCAGAAAGTGCAAAAGACGATGCATCCGCATTAGTAGCCTTACTATCATTAACAAACAAAACCGATCCAATTTTACGCACCTGCTGCATACGATGTGCTAGCCCTTTATAACTCCTCAAGTACTGCTCTATATTCAGATCATTAATTTTTAAAGCTTGCAATGCTGCTAACGCCATAAGAGAATTTTGCGCGTTATGATGACCACGCAATGCTGTCATCCCAATGAGATCTGCTAATATACGACGACGCCCATGGTTAACAAAAAAAAGCTTTGTTTCATCTGCATAAAAACCGTCTTTGATAAAATGTTCCGTTGAAATTGCCTCAACCTTATGACCCTTATGAAGCAACTGTTTATACAACATCCTACAAACTGCATCATCAACTGAAATTAAAGCATGAGAAGCTCCAGAAACTAAACGCTTTTTTGCTTGTATATAACTGGAAAAATAACCATGTCGATCAATATGATCAGGTGTTACATTCAATAAAAGACCAACTGTCGGTCGAAGAGATGGTGTAAGATCAATCTGAAATGATGAACATTCGATAACATAGATACGTTTTTTAATAAATGGTTTCAGCGTCAATATTGCAGTTCCAATATTTCCACCCATCTGCACATCATAGCCCATTTCCTCCAAAAGATGAGATAACAAGGCTGTCGTTGTTGACTTTCCATTCGTCCCAGTAACAGCAACAAACGGAACATCCTGATCACAAAAACCGTGATGCTGTAAATAATGATTACGCGCACGAACAAATAACTCAATGTCACCAATGATTTCTATATCTGCTCGACGTGCTCTATCAACAATCCAATGAGGCTTTGGATAAGTTAAAGGGACACCAGGAGCTAAAATCAACGCAACAAATTCTGACCAGTTTTCATTTCGAAGATTGCACGTTGGGATATTTTTTTTACAAGCTGCCTGCACGCATGAAAAATCATCATCCCATGCAACCACTTCTGCACCACCCTGAATCAATGCTTGTGCTGAAGATAATCCAGACTTACTCAACCCAAACAGAGCAACTTTTTTTCCTTTATAACACTCAACAGGAATCAAAATATCACCGCAACTTAAGTGTTGAGAGACCAATCAAGGCAAGAACAATTGAAATGATCCAAAAGCGTATCACAACCTGACTTTCAGTCCAGCCTTTTTTTTCAAAATGATGGTGAATTGGTGCCATAAGAAACACACGCCTTTTTGTTAACTTAAAGTAGCCAACTTGAATAACAACAGAAAATCCTTCAAGAGCAAAAAGTCCACCAATGAAAGCAAAAACGATTTCATGCTTAGTTGCTACAGCAATAACGCCCAACAGCCCCCCAAGCGCCAATGAGCCAGTATCTCCCATAAAAATAGCTGCTGGAGGTGCATTAAACCATAAAAAACCGAGACCAGCACCAACAACAGCTCCCAATAAAACAGCCAATTCACCCGTCCCAGATACATAATGAATTTGCAAATAATCAGCAAAATTCATATTACCAGAAAGATAAGCAATCAAAGCAAGAGACAAAGCCGCGACCATAACAGGAACGATAGCAAGTCCATCAAGACCATCAGTCAGATTAACAGCATTACCAGTTCCAACAATAACGAAAGCAGAAAAAGGAAAGAAAAACCATCCTAAATCAATAAAATAATCTTTCACAAAAGGAACAGCTAACCCAGCAGAGCTAACCTGTAAGATAATAAAAACAGCAATTATTGCGATAAAAAATTCTAAACTTAACCTCGCTTTACCAGAAAACCCCTTATCCGTTTGCTTCGTAACCTTCAGATAATCATCATAAAAACCAATTGCCCCAAAAGAAAGCATGACAAACAACGATACCCAAAAATAAATATTTAATAAATTACACCACAAAAGAGCCGATACCACGATACCAATTAAAATCATTAATCCACCCATAGTAGGCGTTCCAGCTTTTTTAAAATGTGTTTGAGGACCATCAGCCCGTATTGGCTGTCCTTTCCCTTGACGCACTTTGAGAGAAGAAATGATACTAGGACCAAACAAAAATACAATTAACCCTGAAGTAAGCAGGGCAGCCACAGTACGGAAAGTAATATAACGAAAGACATTGACACCTGGAAGAAAATCGCTAAGCGAAGAAAAGAACAACATCATAATATAAGACCTATTAAAATTATCAAGAAACCACTTTATAACGATCCAAAATCGCAGCAACAATATTTGATGAATAAGCACTACGAGATGATTTAACCATCATTAAATCCCCGTGTAAGATTTCTGAAAAAATAAGCGGCAAAATCTTTTCAACATTCTCAGCGTAATGAACTTTGACATAAGCAGACAAATCCTTGGCTAAAAATCTCATTGCCTCACCAAACAAAAAAACCAAATTAGCACCAGATCCACATATTGGCCTTACTAAATCACGATGAAGCTTCTCACTGTACACCCCCAATTCAAGCATATCACCTAAAACAGCAACCCGACGCCCCTTCTCTCCTACTGAGCCAAGAGAAAGAAGTTTCAAAGCAGCCTGCATAGAAGCAGGGTTGGCATTGTAACTTTCATCGATCAAATGAAACCAACCACCATTTGGTAGAGACAGCCGATAACAAATACCGCGACCTTTTCTAAGAGAAAAACCACTTAAAGCAAACGCAATACGTTCAAAATCAATACCAATTTCCCCACAAACTGCAAAAACACCTAGACTATTTTGTACCGTATGTCGACCAGGAGCACCAACTTTAACTACTATATCACGACCAGAAATATGAACAATCATGCGGGAAGCATCTGGCAAAAGACAAACTTCCCTCACTCGATAATTAGCACGCTCACATTCGCCAAAACTTACAATCTTTTTGACACTATATTCCTCTGCTTTTTGAACCAAATGAGAAAAAAAGTCATCATCTGCATTTAAAATAGCAATTCCTTTCTCATCTAGCCCCTCAAAAATTTCAGCTTTTGCATTTGCAATTTCTAAAAGATTTTTGAAAAATCCTATATGTCCAGCAGCAACACAAGTGATCAGAGCCACATTCGGACGAACCAATTTCACTAGAGATGAAATCTCATTCTTGTGATTCATACCAATTTCAAATATACCATAATCGCTATCTTCAGGCATCCGCGCTAAAGTAAGCGGAACTCCCCAACAATTATTCAAAGAATTAAGATTAGCATGAACCTTCCCAACAGATTCAAGTGCTTGTTTAAGAATGTCCTTTGTTGTTGTTTTTCCGACAGAACCAGTTATAGCTATTACCTTAGCTCTTGAGCGCTTACGTGCTGCTTGTGCCAGCTTCTCCAATGCCTGTAAAACATCAGAAACAACAATAAATGGAAGAGATAATTTTTTCATTTTAGGTAAATTATCTTGTGCAATCACAATAGCTCCAGCACCTCTTTCATAAGCCTGTACAGCAAAATCATGACCATCAAAATGATCGCCTTTAATACAAAAAAAAACATCTCCTTTTACAAGTGTACGGCTATCAATAGAAATGCCAGAAAAAAACTCCGGCAGACGCCCAATAGCAAAACCATTCATTGCAATCAAAAGCATCCGTTTATCCCATAATACAGTCATTAATACCGCTCCTTTAAAGCAGAAAGAACATGTAAACGATCTGAAAAGGGATATGTTTCATGCCCTATAATTTGACCATTTTCATGCCCTTTTCCAGCTATAATCAATGTATCTCCAGCTTTAAGAAGACTAACTGCATAAGAAATAGCTTCACCCCGATCAGCTATTTCTATTGCCCCAGGCGCTGCCTGTAAAACATCTTTTCGAATACTTTCTGGTATTTCAGTACGAGGATTATCATCAGTTACAATGACAACATCAGCACCATTGGCAGCAATCTTTCCCATTAAAGGCCTTTTTCCTTTATCACGATCACCACCACAGCCAAAAACAAGAATTAAACGTTTCTGTGTAAAAGGACGAACAGAAAACAATACCTGTTCCAAAGCCTCTGGTTTATGCGCATAATCTACATAAATAGGAGAATTATCTTCTGTTTTACCAACCAACTCTAACCGACCAGGAGCTCCCTTCAAAATTTCAAGTGAACGAAAAACTTTATCAGGAGAAACACCTGTTTCCATCGCCAAACCTGCTGCTACGAGTGCATTTGTTACCTGAAAATATCCAGCTAAAGGTAAATTAAATGTATAAATATTATTACCCATTCGACACTCAACACACTGCTTTGAACGTTGATGTTCAACACGAGTAATTGTAATAAATTCCCCTTTTCTTCCAATTGTTAATACGCGACGGCGCGCTTGTGTAACACAATCAATAACCCTTTGCGAATATACATCATCTGAAAAAATCAAAGCAGGTGCATCTTGTGGTAAAAGCGTATTAAATAACTTCATTTTAGCCTGTAAATAATCTTCTACATCTACGTGATAATCCATATGATCACGCCCTAAATTAGTAAAAGCCGCTGCTGCTAAACGAACTCCATCAAGACGACTCTGATCAATTCCATGGGAAGATGCCTCAAGAGCAACATGCGTTACCCCATCCCCTGTCATCTCACATAAAAAACGATGTAGAGCAACTGGATCTGGAGTCGTGAGCGATCCATAATCATTTCGCTTAGGAGAAACAATACCAACTGTTCCTATACTGGCTGCACAAAATTTAGCATATTTCCAAATTTGCTGAAGAAAAGATGCAACAGACGTCTTCCCACTTGTACCTGTCACTGCCACCACAATTTCGGGCTGAGAACTGTAAAAACGTGCAGCCGCTATAGCCAGACTATGACGAACATCAAAAACACGCAAAACTGGAACAGATAAACTCTCGTAAACAAAACTATAATCTGTAACAATTACCCGAGCACCACGCTTTATAGCATCATTGACATACTCTCTACCATCTCCCTTTTTCCCCTGAACAGCTACAAAAACATAACCAGGCAATATTTGCCGAGAATCTGCACTTATACCCGTAATTTCAATAAAACCGAGACTATCTTCTTTGATATATTCCGTGAATAATGCTCCAAGTAACATGATCAAATACCTAACATTACATTTATGTTAATTTTTTACTATTGCTTTAAATAATTCCTTTTTGCCATGCCTATCCAAAATTGACTCGTACTCTTTTTTAAAATCTGATTTTATTCCTAAAAAACTTGCTGAACGATAAATAATATTAGCAAGCATCGGTGCAGCATTCATTGCTGCTGTTGCAGATTTTTTTCCATCTTCAGGATGTGGTTCATCAATAATTGTTAAAACAACATAGGAAGGATCATCAATAGGAAAAGCAGCAAGAAAACTATTGAAGTTTTTTGTCTTAGAATACTTTCCATTTTCAACTTTTTCAGCTGTACCAGTCTTACCACCAATGCGATAACCATCCACTTTTGCGTTACGTCCAGAACCGATATCACTATTTAACTTATAAAGATAACGCATATCTTGACTTGTTTTAGCATGTAAAACCTGCTCTGCATGTTTCAAAGCCTGTGATTTTGTGCGTTTTAAAAATGTGGGCGCAATCAACAAACCACCATTCATTAAAGCGGCAGCACCTACTGCCGTTTGCAAAGGAGTTGTCGCCATACCATGCCCGAAAGAAATTGTCATAGAGTGAATGTCTTGCCAATGTCGCGGCGCAACAGGATGAGCAACTTCTGGTAATTCTATCGTCATCCGATCAAGCAAACCAAGACGCTTCAAAAAGTCGCGGTGCCCATCAATTCCTATTGCCAGTGCTTCTTTGGCAGAACCAATGTTAGAAGAATAAATAAAAACCTCCCACAATGTTAAAGGGCGATTTTTTCCATGAAAATCACGAATAAAATAATTTTTACTCACTTGAATGGGTCGTGAAGCATCAATAATACTGTTTAAATGAAAGATATCTGAATCAAGTGCCATCGCAGTTGTAAAACTTTTAATAATAGATCCCATTTCAAAAATTCCAGCAGTCATACGATTTAAGCGATCACTTTTTAAAGCATCAACAGGATTTCCAGGATCAAAATCAGGTACAGATGCCATAGCTAAAACTTCACCAGTATGTATATTTAAAATAACTGCTCCTGCAGCAATCGCTTTATAACGCTTCATAGCCATTATAAGTTCATCACGCACTATCGTTTGAATCCGCACATCAATGGAAAGTTGAACCGGCTTTAATATAGCCTCAGTTGCAAGACCAACAGAACGCAAAACACTCAAACCAGTATCATCAATATATTTTTCTATGCCTGCTATACCCTGATTATCAACATTAACCATACCAAGAATATGTGAAGCTACAGATCCACCTAGATAAAAACGACGTATTTCAGTGCGAAAACCAATGCCTGGAATACCAAGCGCCATAATTTTTGTTTTCTGAGTTGGCGTTAACCCACGCTGAATCCAAGAGAATCCAGATTTTCTTTTTAATCTCTTGTATGTCTCCTGCCAATTAAGATTAGGCAAAACTGTTGAAAGTAGCTCTATTGTCTCATCAACATCAACAATGCGTCTTGGTTCAGCAAAAAGCGAATAAGTCGTAATATCTGTGGCCAACAAACGACCATTACGATCAATAATATCAGGACGCGCAGCCAACGAAGGTACCATCGGCCCCTTCGCTTCTTCAATTTGACCACCCTCAAGCCCATAAGAAACAAGAACCACTCCTATGACACCATAAAGCATGAAAAAAAAGAGTAAAGAAAAAAGCAGTCGTGCATAACCAGAATGGTGAGAATAAACAGATTTTTTTTTAGAATTTAATGAACTATTTAAGTGCTTTCCCTTCAAAGAAAATAGTTTCATTATCGCATACCCTTTTGAATAATATCACTCATATTTGAAATACGGTTATTGGCCAAAAAACCTTTACTCTCCTCTTCAAAAATATGTTGTTTTATCACTTCTTCAATTGGATCATATACACGCGCAGGAATATCTTCCAATCCGACAATTTGACGAGGCTGAATCGCCTCCAAACTGAGCTCTTTTTGATAACGTTTTGCAAGCCTTTGTATACGTGAAGGTTCTATCATCACGGCCCACTCAGCACGAAGCAAATTAACCATATTTTTTTCTGCAAAAATTTCGTGTTCAAGACGACGAACTTCGCCAACTCGTTTTTGAACATCATACTTCACCTTATAGGTAAGTCCTGCCATACAAATCATGATCATAACTAAAATCATATCCAATGTACGAAAAACTGTCATTTCTTTTTGTCTCCAAAATGGGCAATCTCTGCTAAACCAAACAGCTTCATATCTTCATCAGAACTATCTACTTCCGTACGTATACCAACACGCAACCTTGCAGAACGTGCACGAGGATTTTGTCGTAATTCGTCTTCGTTTGCTGTTATCCCGCCTTTAAACAAAGGAAAAAACGTTGCTGGAACTGTTTTAATCTCTGGAAGATAACGTGATCCCCTATGCCGTCCTGAACGATTTAAAAAAAATTTTTTAACCATACGATCCTCGAGAGAATGAAAACTTACAACACCTAAACGGCCTCCTGTTTTCAAAACACGTTCAGCTGCAAACAAACCGCGTGCAAGTTCGTTCATCTCATCATTAACGTACATCCGAAGAGCTTGAAACACGCGCGTTGCAGGATGAATTCGCTCTCTCGGATTGCTGCCAACAAGCGCTTCAATAGAATGAGCAAGATCACCCGTACGCAAAAAAGGACGAATACAACGGCGTTTTTCAATCATCCGTGCAATTCGTCCAGCATACCGCTCTTCTCCAAAGACCTTAAATATCCGAATTAAATCATCCACTTTTAAACAATTAACAACATCTCCAGCTGTAAAACCAGTTTGAGACATGCGCATATCCAACGGACCATCTTTTTTAAAAGAAAAACCTCTTTCAGCTTCATCAAGCTGCATTGAAGATACACCAATATCTAAAATAACTGCATCCACCTTTGTTTTAACAGCACGATCCAACTGTGAAAATGGAAGCTGTACTAAACGCAGGCGGGGAAAAAATTCATCAACAAGCTGTTGTCCATCACGAATTGCATTTGGATCACGATCAAGAGCGATAACATCAGCCCCCTCATTTAACAAAGCACGCGTATAACCACCAGCACCAAAAGTACCATCAATTACTTTCGCTCCAACTAATGGTGCAAGCTTAGCCAAAACTGGCCGTAACAACACCGGAATATGGCGCTCAACTCTATTCCCCTGTCCTGTCACAATAACCCGCCTTGATTTATATTTTTTCAAATCAATAACCATTAATGATAACTGATATCGTCACAACTTAAGACTAAATTCTCATATTGAATACTATGAAAAAAAATAAGCCGAAGTTAACCCAATGCACATATTGGCGCATTATACTTAAGGAAATGTTATGATTTAAAAAACACTTTCTATTTAGGCATGCAATCACACTATTTAAGCACGCAACAAAAAACACAAGCATCCACAAAAACTTACATGCAGAAAAGCTGCACATGTCACATTTTACATAGGCATCAGTCGGCCTGTAAGCCGGGTTCTGTATTGTAAAGCTTGCACCTTACATGGCAGCCATTCATCTAGGACGGATGTTACCATCCGCCTCGTGCAACCTACCCGAATGACTCGCCTGGAAACTGGCTGCAAGTCAAAACCTGCACGTCATTTCTATTTGGTCTTGCTCCCAGTGGGGTTTACCCTGCCACATTCATTACTGAATGCGCGGTGGGCTCTTACCCCACCCTTTCACCCTTACCTACAAAGCAGGCGGTTTACTTTCTGTGGCACTTTCCCTAGGGTCGCCCCCGCCGGGTATTACCCGGCACTGTTTTTCCATGGAGCCCGGACTTTCCTCACTTGTTTCCTTTGAGTACTAAACAAGCGCGGCTGCCCAGCCGACTGACCGATTGTTTATAAAATATTTTTCGTCAAGTGAAAATAGCCCCTTTGAGATATTTTATATATTAAACTACAAAACAAAACACCCTATCGTTTTAATGAAGCAAGATAAGTTTTAACTTTTGAGCAATATTTTGCTGAAATAGAGTTCATTTTTTTTGCAGCATGACCCGCGTTATATTTTAGGATCGTACCACATGTATTACCACCACTTAATTTGTACGCCTGTGCCAAATAACGCATACCATATTCAAGATTTGTCGCGGGATCATAAAGATCTTTCACAGAACCATTAAATCCAAGACCGCGTGCAGTGGAAGGTTTAATTTGCATTAACCCTATTTCACCAGCAGCCCCTTTGATACGAGCTTTATAACTACTCTCAACACTGACAACAGCATGCGCTAGATTAACAGGAACATTGTATTTAACTGCGAATTTTTGAATAAGAGACTCATAAGGACGAACAGGAGTCCCGTAAGTAACAATTACTGAACTTTCATTTGACCCAACAACATTTAACACCGCATGAGCAAAACTTCCATTAAATATAAAAAATACAGCAAATACTACAATAAAACTGATTTTTGAAAACCGCATTCTCTCTCTCTTTATTAAAAAAAATTCGGATAAAAACCGTAACAACTTCGCTGGCGCATTGTACGTAAAAAAATAGCTAAAGAACGGCCTGAAAATGAAAATATTAAGACAATTTCAAGATAACTTTTCGTGCAGTATAAAGACTAAGTGATATACCAATTTTATGTTTTATGCATCACAAAATGAAAAATTATAATCAATATTTAAACATACTCAACCAAAAACCAAACATACAAAAATATCAAATGCTAAATAGTTTTTAATGCCTTATCATAATTGATTTAACTCAGAATGCTATCATCAATAAATGCCACGCATACAAAAAAACCCGACTGAGGAAATCCCCAATCGGGCCAGACAATCTAAGGGATCCACGCGGGGGGGGGGGAGGAGGTTCCCTGACTGCCTTCCTGCACCAATCACCAAAGGCAATATGGTACAATACTTTCCCTATGAAATAAAATATTCTAAACAACAAGAAATTCTTATCATCTTTAGTAGAAAAAAATATAAAAAAGCTATAAACTGCCAAAAAATGAAAAAAATTAGGCAAAAAAATATTCAAAATGATCCAATTTGACGCAGACTTGTTTTAAAATATTCACAAAACATTCTCTACTCATGTCAACTTTTATTATAAATTTGTTAGGAAAACCTATCGCTATGAAAATGTCAAAACGACGTAAATCTGAAAATGCCTTTTAATTTATCAAAATCGTAGTAAAAAATGGATCATTGCATAAACTTACTCCAAATCATCTGGCTATAGTCATTCAAAATGATTGCTGATATGTTCGAAACAACCAACTGTTACAACACGACGACGATATAAAAGCAAATATCCCTTTCATTGCCATTGCTTTAACCAAACAAGTGAAGCGATAAAACAGCCAATTCCTGCAATATACTATCTAATTTAATGCACTCAACACTAAAATGAAATAAGGAAATTACCTTCCTTTTCCCGTAACGTAAGTAAAATGTTTTCAGTATGATTATACAAATTCTACCTTTTTTATCGTTTATATAATCTACAAGTAAATGTTGATCTACGCAAACCAAAGATCAACCGCACCCCTTCCACTGTTTTCATTTTATAAATTAGCGGAAAACAGCTTTTTAAAAATAACACCAATATTTTAAGCCATTGTTTTATTTTTGAATCTGAAATTTACAAAGCACATGATGATAAAAACGCAAATACCCTGATTCAGAGAAAACAGAGTATACAACCAAAAATGCTCATTTGTATGTAAAACATCCGCACTACATGTAATTTAAAAGTAATAATTTCCCACATACATCATCAACATTTTCTAATAAATCTCAAATAAAACAAGCAACACTAACGTGTCAATGGCTTATAATTAACACGCTTAAAATTAAGGGCATCTGAGCCAAAACGGCGAACCTTATCAACCTCATATTCCGCAAAATTGCCCTCAAACCACTCTACGTGACCGTTCCCCTCAAAAGCCAAAATATGAGTAGCTAATCGATCAAGAAACATACGATCATGCGATATAATAACTGCACATCCCGCAAAATTTTCTAACGCATCTTCCAACGCGCCTAATGTTTCTGTATCAAGATCATTAGTCGGTTCGTCGAGCAGAAGAACATTACCTCCCTCTTTCAAAAGTTTAGCTAAATGAACACGATTTCGCTGCCCACCCGATAAATTTGCTACTTTTTGCTGTTGATCTGCACCTTTAAAATTAAAGGCACTACAATAAGCGCGACTGTTCATCTCATATTGACCAAGCTTAATAATATCATTTCCGCCAGAAATTTCCTCCCACACTGTTTTATCACCGGCTAACGAATCACGACTCTGGTCGACATAACTCATCCGAACAGTTTCCCCTATGAGAACTTGACCAGAATCTTGCTGTTCACTCCCTGTTAATATTTTAAACAAGGTAGATTTCCCCATACCGTTAGCACCAATCACTCCAACAATACCACCAGCTGGAAGTTTAAAAGAAAGAGAATCTATCAACACACGCTCACCATACGCTTTTGACAAATTCTCAACTTCAATGACAACTTGTCCTAACCGCTCACCAATAGGAATAATGATTTGTGCTTCTCCTGGACGGCGTTCATGTGCAATCTGAACCAACTCATCATAAGCTTTAACTCGAGCCTTTGACTTTGCTTGTCGTCCTTTCGGGCTAGAAGCAATCCATTCCCTCTCACGCGACAATATACGCTGAAGAGCAGCATTTTCACGCCCTTCTTGAGCTATACGCTTCGCTTTAGCTTTTAAATAAGTAGAATAATTTCCCTCATAAGGAATACCTTTACCACGATCTAATTCTAAAATCCAACCCGTCACATTATCAAGAAAATAACGATCATGTGTAACTAAAAGAACAGCACCAGAATATTCGCGCAAATGCCTCTCAAGCCAAGATGTAGTTTCAGCATCCAAATGATTCGTTGGCTCATCCAACAATAATAAATCAGGTTTCGATAAAAGAAGTTTACAAAGTGCAACTCGCCTTTTCTCTCCTCCTGAAAGTTTTGTTACACTCTCATTTGCTGGTGGACAACCGAGAGCATCCATAGCCATTTTTACTTGTTCTTCTAAATCCCAAAGATTCTGACTATCAATAACATCTTGAAGCTGTGCACTTTCATCAGCTGTTTCTTCGCTATAATTCATCATCAACCCATTATAACGCTCTAAAATCGCCAGCTTATCTGCAACACCTTCCATTACATTGCCGCGTACATCCTTACTTGAATCAAGAATTGGCTCTTGCGGCAAATAACCGCAACGCGCCCCATCAGAAAGCCATGCCTCTCCTGTATACTCCTTATCTAACCCAGCCATAATACGTAAAATCGTTGATTTACCCGCACCATTTGGTCCTAAAATACCGATTTTTGCATCTGGATAAAAAGACAGATGAATATTTTCAAGAATTTTCTTATTGCCATGAACCTTATTGACTCCAGCCATATGATAGATAAATTTATGTCCCATAAACTTCTCTTTACACAAATTAAACATGCAACTTGCATTATTGAATGCATTAAAATAAAATTTAAAAAAACTTCGCTTTTCTCAAATTTTGCAGTAAGAAATACTTACATTTTAGTTAAAAACCTTTCACCTTACACTGATGTACATTTCCAATCTCAAAATCTTTACTAAAATTTAAATGCGAAAAATGACCCTTTCAAAGAGTAAAAAAATTCCCTTAATCATTCCTGAAACGTGTTATCAGCCATCATTTCTTTTTTCTATCCCCAATGTAAAATTATATTCTTATCGTATTAATCCAACCTTCCGATGCGATCCGATAACACAAAAAAAAACAATTCTCTATACCCCATCTCTTTTTGTGTTGTGGGCTTTACATTATGCCGTAGAAAATCCACATCTATTTTCATCACTTTTGTGTTATGGGAAACAATGGGATTCCTCTTTCGCCTTGATATACCTCAAATTACGCTTACAAAATGAACGCCATCTTTTGGGATCAGATGTACCAAGTCCTACGGTCATGAAAACCCTGCTCAAACACGTAGAGATTAGTAACTACAGCGCACTTCCTATAGGCAAATGGCTAAAATTAGTAAAAAATTATAAAACTAATTATAAAAAATTATCCATCCCTCTCTTTTGGCTCGATGATTATAAAAATAACACTGACTTTCACCAAATCATTTCAAAACTTTAAAATGGAACATAATCTTTAAAATCTAGCACCAAAAGAAAGCTGTTCATAGGAATATATTCATGGAAAAAGAAGCTTTACTTGTCATTGATGTTCAAAATGATTTTTTACCGGGTGGAGCACTTGCAGTACCACACGGAAACACCATTTTACCTGCTGTCAATAACCTTATAGACAAGTTTTATCACATCATTCTAACCCAAGATTGGCACCCAAGAAACCATTGTAGTTTTGCTTCTTCTTACCTTGGAAAAATGCCCTACGACACAGTAAATCTTGACTATGGCCCCCAAATACTGTGGCCTGATCATTGCATACAAGGAACACAAGGAGCAGAATTTCATAAATCTCTTAAAATTGAAAAAGCGCAACTTATTCTTCGAAAAGGATACAATCAAAAAATTGACAGCTATTCTGCCTTTTTTGAAAATGATCAAAAAACACCAACTGGTCTAGAAGTTTATCTTAAAGAAAATGGTTTTACAAAACTATTTGTATGCGGCTTGGCAACTGATTTTTGTGTCGGATTTTCTGCACTTCATGCAATACAATGTGGCTTTAAAGTAAGCATTTCATTAAACGCCTGTGCTGGAATTGATCTAAACGGATCACTTAAGACAATGCTTACAACCATGAATGAAATTGGCATAGAACTCCTTATGGGCTCGTAAAAGGATCCATCTTTTCATCTCATCTGCCCAAACAAAGAAAAATTTTAACCCATCTAAGCCAAACACGTTCATTTATCAACACGTTCATTTAAATGATGGTACTTAAAGCGAAAAGAAGAATAAAAAGCCATTCCGATAATACAAATACCAACCAGCCCTGTTAACACTTCAGGAACTGACATAATAATTTGCAGATACATGATCACTGCAAGTATCAAAATTGCATAAAAAGCACCGTGTTCTAAATAGCGATAATGCAATAACGTTCCTGACTCAACCAGCATGATCGTTATAGAACGAACATACAATGCGCCTATACCAAGTCCAATTGCAATAATAAAAAGGTTGTGTGAAAAAGCAAAAGCACCAACAACCCCGTCAAAAGAAAAACTAGCATCTAGAACTTCTAGATAGAGAAATGAACCTGCTCCTCCCTTAGCAACTCCAATTAAAACATTTTTTGAAGAATCCAAGAAAGATCCTATTATATCAATAATTATGAACGTCAAAAGCCCATAAAGCGCAGCAAACAAAAAAGTCATTCTATCTTCTACCGCAATCAATTCTAAAAAAAGCAAAATAAAAATTAGAATAATTACGGTATCAACGCCAGCAAAAGCTCCAAGCTTTTGAGCATTTTTTTCTATAAAAGCTAGCCAATGCACCTCTTTTCTTGGATCAAAAAAATATTTAAGACCAACCATCATGAGGAAAGTTCCTCCAAAAGCAGAAATACCTGTGTGAGCATCCGTTAAGATTGCAGCATATTGGTACGGTTCCCATATCGCTAATTTTATTGCTGAAATTGGGTTGCTCCCAATAGCAATAGCAACCACTAACAATGGAAAAACAATACGCATCCCAAATACTGCAATTAAAATTCCCCACACCAAAAAACGACGGCGCCACAGCTTATCCATCCTCTCAAGGATACGCGCATTGATAATAGAATTATCAAAAGACAAAGAAATTTCTAAAATTCCTAAAACACAACAAATGAAAAAATACTTAAGAAAACCGACAACAGTCCCTGTCTCAAACCAACCAATAATCCCACCCGCAAAGACACCGATAAATGTGAAAAAAAATGCCCACCCAAAGTAACTTAATAAGGGCATGATCTGTCCTTTAAATTTATTTTTTCAATTCATTTTATTTGTGCAAACCGAAAAATTATATCTATTCATACACAAATAAAACGCGCACAAAAAAATATATGAAATTTTTCAAAGAAAAAACAAGAAAATAATTGTTTAAGTATATCTTTCAGTTAAAATGAAGCTTGATTATTAGATAATATGCAATTTAATAAATTGAAAACTATTTTTTATACACTAAAATTAAAAAATAAATAAAAATAAAAGTTATGAATATTGACATTGCATAATGAGATATTAATACATAGTGAACCTTTATTGGCCAAAGCTTATACCATGATGATTTAATGAGGGAGATAATTCGTGGCACGTCCTGAAACTGAAGCAAAAACTATATTTGGAAAACGCTTACGTTACATACGCCTCGCTTTAGGAGATCCATCGCGCGAAGCACTTGCTAAAAGTTTTAGTATGACAAAAAACTCTATCGCTTTTTATGAGCGTGGAGAAAGAGAACCAAATCTTAGTGTATTACAAACATACCGCACATTATATGGGGTCAATATTAATTGGCTCTTAACTGGACAAGGCAAAATGTTTGATACAGAATACGCTAAGGGGGATTTTGATTGGAACTATTTTATCAAAAAAATTGAAGGGCTGGAAGAAATTCTCGCCAATAGTAACCATGGCGAAAAACCAAACAAAAAAATAGTTGAGGGTTCTTATGAAAAATTACAGCAATATCTGCTAATGCAAGGCTCATCCAATGGCCCGAGTCAAAAAACTGCAACCTCGCTAATTGACATGAAGTCAAAGATGACTAATTCTTATACACTCAGCCTGTTTATCGACCTACTTATTCGCAGCATATCACAAAAAGAGGTTATTGCTAACCAATAAATTCCTGTACTGCGAATAAATAACAAAACAAAGCCAAAAACCTTACCAGCATTCAAAGGGAAATATTCTGATTTTCTGCGTGCTGATAAGGTTATGGTTTTTGGAAAAGTTGCTTCTATAGATCTCTTAATAAAATTACAGTAAAATATACTGAATACATCTATATAATAAAAGTAAAATCTTTTTACTATAAATAAAGATACAATATAATCCTATATCTTATTGACAATTGATGTTTTTTATTACAAAATGTAACTTTCATAGAAATTCATTGTGAGATCAAAAAAAATAAGAAAAATATGTTGACTGCGTATTGTAGAGACATACTTAATTCCCATAGATCGGATGGGTTAATACTTATCTTGTAATCAGTGACTATTTATGAGGTAGGGAGCATGTATTTTGAAGTGTTTCAAGGAGTTCACAATCAATGGTACTGGCGTTTAATATCAGGCGATGAACAAAAAATTGCCTTTTCTAGTAAAGGTTATCCGACAAAACAAGATATCTTAGTAAATATTGAAATGATAAAAAAGATTACGTATACAGCCGTTATTAAAGAATTATAATCTTAATATTGTTTACAATTAAAATAAAAAATTTGTTCGATATATTGAATTATCGTTGTACTTTTATAGCATAGAAAAGAAGAATATCTTTGGGAAGTGGGGTATGTCGTTCTGCAATTGCCGCATACTTAAGAAATAACTAAAGAAAATCTTCTATAGTAATACATTTGGATCAACAAACAGGGCTATTACCAATAACCATCGATTAGATGATCGCCACACCAGTTGTTATCTTAAGGAATAACAAGACATTTTCGTCTTTTGTATAGTTTGTATAAAATGTTGCTTATTGTCTATAAAATTTCTTATTACAATACTCTTCTCATGCCGAAAATACGACAAACGAACCAAGAAAATAAACTCCATCCAAAAAGCGTGGGCCCGGAGGGACTCGAACCCCCAACCAAGCGGTTATGAGCCGCTGGCTCTAACCAATTGAGCTACAGGCCCCACGGAGCTTTTCTCTCTAAACTAAAATATTCTAGAACACAAGATCCTGCTTAAACTATAAACTATATTTTTATTTTTTTATCGGTTTTTTTCTGTAGCACTCTAATTTCTTTACAAAAATGCCAGAAAATGAGAAGTTAATACATTCATGAATAGAAGGAACAGACATGACAATAATTTTCCAATCATTAAACAGCCACTGGATTAGGGCGATTGTTATAGCTATAACATTGCTAACCACTTCACTTACCATACAGGCTGAAGAAAGAAAAGTAGGCCTCCAAACAATCACTGTGACCGCAACTGGCGAAAGCCAAGCAGCACCAGATATGGCAATTATTAATCTAGCTATTATTACAAAGGACAAAACTGCGCAAAAAGCACTAGCAGCCAATAATAAATCTATGAATGATGTGATAAATGCTTTTAAAAACAACGGAATTTCAGCAAACGATTTACAAACGTCAGACTTGTCTATTTACCAGTCTAGCCTGGATGGAACTCAAGATAAAAATGGCAAGGAAAACCTTTATAATGTTTCAAATTTTTTAACTGCACGCATTCGTGATCTTTCTAACGTTGGTAAAATATTTGATCAAGCAATGGCTTTAGGTGTTAACGCAGTTAATGGTATTATTTTCACAAATTCTGATACAAAGCTATTTTACCAAGAGGCACGTAAAAATGCCATTGCTGAAGCTATTGAAAAAGCAAGAACTATAGCACAAGCAGCCAATTTAAAACTTGGAAAAATCATTGAAATTACCGAAAGCGAAGGGAACAATAACCCAACTCCACGTTTTTTAATGAGTGCTGCAAAGAGCTCTTCAGAAACAAATTTCTTAAGTGGAGAAATGAATTACAACGTTAATGTTACCGTAGTATTTGCTATCGACTAAAGCTCACATCTCTACATAAAAGGAAATGTCATCGGACTTTACACAAAAGGCCGGTGATGTGCTATGAATAGGTCTCTTCAAACAACACTTTATCTTCATGAATTTCTATTTGTTCACGTGCAGAAAATTGCGTTGTATGTACCGTCTGACAATCCCCTGAAACCAATGGATGCCACCATTGAAGATCTTTTACTTCATAAATTAATCGATAAGCACAACTTTCTGGAAGCCAGCGAGTTACTTTAATCGTTTTCACATCCAACGATATACAATCTGGAATAATTGATGTGTGGTTAACATAATCCTTACACCGACAAGTTTCCTCATCCAAAAGACGACAAGCTACACTAGTTGCATAAACATCGCCAGTATCATCATCTTCCACTTTGTGTAAACAACAGAATTCACACCCATCACAAAGGCTTTCCCACTCAGAAGTAGAAATTTCTTCCAATTTCCTTACCTTCCAAAAAGGAGTCTCTTCGTTCATAAAAATAATCATTCCTTTTCAAAAAAAACACAAAAAACGTAGTATGCACTCTGAGAAATACATAAGTGCAAATAATACATTCAACCAATAAAGATTGCACACTTGGAAATGTGCAATCAAGAATCAAGAAAACTGCGCAGCTTACGTGAACGGCTTGGATGTTTCAACTTACGAAGTGCTTTTGCCTCAATCTGGCGAATACGCTCCCGTGTAACTGAAAACTGCTGCCCAACTTCTTCTAAGGTATGATCAGTATTCATCCCTATACCAAAACGCATTCGCAAAACACGCTCCTCTCGCGGTGTTAATGAGGCAAGTACACGTGTTGTCGTATCTCGTAAATTAGCTTGAATGGCCGCATCAATCGGCAACAACGCATTCCTATCTTCAATAAAATCACCTAAATGAGAATCGTCTTCATCACCAACAGGTGTCTCAAGAGAAATAGGCTCCTTTGCGATTTTAAGAACTTTTCGTACTTTTTCTAAAGGCATAGAAAGCTTGCTTGATAATTCCTCTGGCGTTGGCTCACGCCCAATTTCGTGTAAAATCTGGCGTGACGTACGAACAATTTTATTAATTGTCTCAATCATGTGAACAGGAATGCGAATAGTGCGTGCTTGATCAGCAATTGAGCGAGTAATTGCTTGACGAATCCACCATGTAGCATAAGTTGAGAACTTGTACCCACGCCGATATTCAAATTTATCCACAGCCTTCATCAAACCAATATTTCCTTCTTGGATAAGATCAAGAAACTGCAAACCACGGTTAGTGTATTTTTTTGCAATTGAAATCACAAGACGCAAATTAGCTTCTACCATTTCTTTTTTTGCAATTGTTGATTCACGCTCACCTTTTTGCACCTGTGTAACAATTCGACGAAATTCACCAATAGAGATGGCAGTTTCCTGTGCAAGATTTTGTATTTCACTGCGCAATTTTTGAATTGTTTTAGCTTCACGCCTTGAAAACTCTTTCCAACTATTCCCAGACAAAGTTGCAATATAATCTACCCAGTCAGCATCTAATTCACGACCTTGATATTCTTTCAAAAATTCCTCATGACCAACGCCATAATCATTAGCAATCCGCTTTAACTTACCTTCATTATGAATAAGCCTCTTATTGATATCATAAAGTTGCTCAACTAAAGCATCAATACGATTCTGATTTAAAGAAAGAGACTTAACTGCCTGAACTAATTCGCTCTTCAACTGAGTATATTTCTTTCTTTGAAGAGGCGAAAGAGCCCCCTCTTTACTCTCTGCCAAACTGCTCTCAACATGCTGATCTTGTAATTTGCGCAGTTTTACATAAGTTTCAGCAATAAAATCTAATGTTTCCATAACTTGAGGACAAAGCTCATTTTCCATTGCAGCAAGTGATAAGTTTGCCTCATCATCTTCGTCTTCATCATCCTCAATCCCCACATTGTCTTCCACATCTTCCATGCTACGGGAAGCAGAAAAGGACTTTTCTTTTTTTATTTTTTCAACTTCACTCCGTTCAATAACGGGAGCCTGCTTTGCTTCTGGACCGGCATAGGTCATTTCAAGATCAATAATTTCACGAAGAAGAACACGCTGCTCTTTCAATTCTTCACGCCAAATAATGAGAGCCTGAAAAGTTAAAGGACTTTCACAAAGCCCTGCAATCATCGTCTCACGCCCAGCTTCAATGCGCTTAGCAATAGCAATTTCACCTTCCCGTGAAAGTAATTCAACAGCTCCCATCTCACGCAAATACATACGCACTGGATCATCAGTACGATCTGTTGTTTCACGCTTAGATGTCGTAGCAAGAGCACCACTGGTAACCTCAACTAAATCACTGCCCTCTATTGAAGATTCCTCTTCATAACGCTCAGACTCGATCTCATCCTCATCATCCACAACATTGATACCCATCTCAGAAAACATAGCCAAGATATCTTCAATTTGTTCAGACGTAACCTCTTCTGAAGGAAGAACTGCATTCAGTTCATCCATCGTCACATAGCCATTTTTTTTGGCAAGTTTAACCATTTTTTTTATGGCATCATCAGAAAAATCGAGAAGAGGGCCATCCAAATTAATCTGCCCCGTTGCTTCTGTATTATCTTTCTGTTTAACCTTTGTGGCCATACCATCAACTCCACTTAATCACCACGCAACTCACGCATGACAAGCTTTTTGCATTCTCACTCAGCGTATCGACAATTTCTTACACGTAGCCCCTCTTAGAGGCACCTTACCTATCGGAAAAAACATACTTTGTACACGCTTTTCATTCACACAAAAACGCGGAAAAGCTTCAGAAGCTTCCCCGACACCTCTCAGCTTTTCTGAGATAATCTTTGCACCATATAGTAAGAACCAATTTCCCGCTTTTCCTAAAATTCAGTCGACACCCTTCACAAGTCAATCGCCACTTTCCATCAAAATGTCGATCTCAGCAAATTTCCTCATACTAAGCTTTAGGTGACTGATTCGCTTCAAAAAAGCGAATCATTTTATCTCATTTTGCTCATTCCCATCTATTTCTTCACAAAACCACTTCCAAATCCTTCAATTAGTGCTTCTATCGCTTGAATTTTCTCTAATTCTATTTTTGTCTCACGAAGAAGATCAAAAACTTCACTATCAGGATTTTCGACAAGTTGCTCTTCAATATCTTGTAATCTCTTATGTAGGTGGTGTTCCTTAAGATGCAAGTAGATAGCCTGTTTTAATACAGCACGAACATCTTCTATAGAAGATCCAACCAAAACAGCACGCATACCGATATTTTGTGCGAGTCTCCTCATACTCTCTAAAAGAGACTTTTGTCCCTTTTTTTCTAATAAACTGATCATTATCTCTTTATCGTGAAGCTGCTTACTTCCAAGAATTTCTAGCATTGATTGATGAAAACCCATTAATTGAGCATTTTGTAACTCTAGCTCAGCAAGAACTTCAAAGTTTTCATACCATAACTCGGGATAGTGAGCTAAAATCAGCAAAATGACCGCCTCGCGCAAAGGAATAGAATGCGAAGACGAATTGCGTACCATATCAGAATTTGCCAAGGTAGAAAAAGATTGATCTTTTAGAATCCCATTTTTTTGACCTTTCTGATATTGGCTAACACCTCTTCTTCTTGAAAAGGATGGACGAAAAAAATCAAAGAGACGTTTCTTTATATCTTGAAAATAATAACGGCGTATATCCTCATCTTTAATTGTAAAAATTTGCTGCTTAAGCTGTTTTTCTAGAGCTGCTCGCGCTTCCGGAGTCTCAAAATGCTTTCCGTAAGTAGCACGCAACCATAAAAGCTCAATTAATGGAATTGATTTTTGTAAAAAAGAAGCAAAAAGCTGCGCACCACCATTACAAACAATTTCATCTGGATCCTTTCCTTGCGGCAGTAAAACAAAGCGTACCGATACACCAACTTTTAAAAGTGGCAACACGCGGTCAGCAGCACGAAAAGCAGCTCTTAAGCCAGCATCATCTCCATCAAAGCACAAAATTGGATCAGGCCTTATCTGCCATAAAAGCCTAATTTGCTCTTCCGTCAAAGCTGTTCCCAATGGCGCTACTACCCCCTCAAAACCAACCTTATTTAATGCAATTACATCCATATAACCTTCAACAACAAGGACAGAATGCAATATATCACTATCACCAAAACGACAATTTTTGCGGACAGAAGCTGCATTGTACAATATGTTCCCTTTATGAAATAGAACTGTTTCAGGACTATTAAGATATTTTGCCCGCGTATCTTTATCCAACGTACGCCCTCCAAAAGCTATGACACGCCCGCGCAAATCTTCAATGGGAAACATAATACGATTTCTAAATCGATCATAAGGAACCATACCATCCTCACCCGATTGTAAAAGTCCACAGTCTTCCATTTGCTGTGTCGAAACACCACGCGCACCCAAAGCATCCCTTAAAGCCGTTTGCCTTGTTGAAGCAAAACCAATCTTAAAACGATCAGCTATCTTTGGAGTTATCCCACGCTCATAAAGATAACGACGTGCCTGAACACCTCCTTCATCACGTAAATTATGCTGAAAAAAATCAGCAGCCATCTTCATAACATTATAAAGATTATCCCTTTCTATTTGATGCTGATAATTCTGTGAATCAGAAGCGGGCAATTTAACACCCGCAAGGTCAGCTAAACGCTCCACGCTTTCTGAAAAACGCAACCCATCAAGCTCACAAAGGAAGGTGAAGATATCACCATTCGCTCCACAGCCAAAACAATAATAACGACCTTTATGATCATTACAATGAAAACTAGGAGTTCTTTCACTATGAAATGGGCAACAACACCAAAAATCTCCCCTCGAAGACTTACTTTTTTTGGAATCAAACGTTACCCTTTTGCCAATAACAATTGAAATTGGTAATCTGGTACGAATCTCATCAAGAACATCAGGTAGAAAACGCATTATCTCTCACAGAGTTTGAAATTATTTTTTCATGTTTAACTACTTTAAAATACAATTCTAATACTTCATCTTAGATCGTCGACGAATTTGCAAATGATCGATCCACAAAAAATTATATATGGAGACAAAAAAGTGACCAAATTTCTTGTTCAATATCCATTGCTAGAAACCATTGCTTGGCTCATTATTCTTACGCTTGTTGCACTTTTAGTCAATTTCTTAGCACGAAACCTTCTTGTCAAAGCAACAAAACGTCTTTCTACTTTTTTACCAAAAGATACAACTTCTGATATTGAATACTCCATACAATGTATAGCTCACATCGCTTCGATTCTTATTATTTCAGCCGGTGTCAATTTTGTACCAACACTGCCCAATGTACTGAGTACTATCATCCGCAATACTCTCAACGCCTTAATAATCTTTATCGTTGTCTTGATAATATCCGCTCTTTTCAATGTCATTAACACTCTTTATGAAAAACGACCAACAGCACGATTAAAACCAATAAAAAGTTATATTCAAATCGCTAAAATTACACTTTTTGCCATCGGCGCCATCTTAATGATAGCCACACTTCTCGACCGCTCACCCCTCATTCTCCTTTCCGGTCTTGGAGCAATGGTGGCTGTCCTTATACTAATTTTTCAAGATACACTACTTTCTCTCGTTGCAGGCATCCAAATTTCATCAACTGACATGGTACGTGTCGGAGATTGGATTGAAATCCCAAATCTCGGTGCAGACGGAGACGTCATTGAGATTGCACTCCATACTGTTAAAATTCAAAATTTTGATAAAACGATTGTTACAGTCCCTATCCGTAAACTGGTAACAGATCCCTTTAAAAATTGGCGTGGGATGGAAGAAGCAGGAGGAAGACGCATCAAAAGATCCTTGTTCATTGATCAATCTAGCATCCGATTTTACACAGAAAAGGAACTGGAATATCTCACACAATTTAATTTACTGGAAAACTATTTTACACAGAAAATACCAGAAATCAACGAATGGAATTCTCAATTAGATAAAAATAGCAATGTGCCAGCTAATACCCGTCGTTTAACCAATATTGGAACATTCCGCACTTATGTTTTAGCTTATTTGCAAAAGCACCCAAAGATCAAACAAAACATGACCTTGATAACACGACAATTGCCCCCCACTCCAAATGGACTACCTCTAGAAATCTATTGTTTTACTAATACAACCGTTTGGAAAGAATATGAGCAAATTCAATCTGATATTTTTGATCATCTCTACTCTATTCTTCCAGCTTTTGGTCTAAAAATTTTTCAAAATCCGAGTGGATATGATTTGGTACATACACTTGCAACACAGTAAAATAATGAATCAAACCGCTACAATCCGAAACCTATCTCCTATTCATAATATCAACGACAAAGAGACAAAACTACAAGCAATCTGAGCTTCTTTTTCATTTTACAAGATTATTAAATGTTATCAAGCATCCTTTCTTATTTGTTTGGATCACACGCACGACACATACTTCCTAGATCATATCCCCTAAACTTTAAAGAAATTTATATGTTACATTTCATCAAAAAATTTCTCCATAAATATTTATGCTCCCCAATGCCCACGAAATACCTCCTTTTTACGAAAAATTACAACATAAGTGATTTTCAACATCGTACATGAATTAATATTTAGTATATTGATGTTTATTTGTGAATTCGCAGATAAAATTTTAATGCATAACATATCAGTTTAAAAATCAGAAAACCTTGATCTTTACAAAGATCACCCTAGATAGAGTGAACAGTTGAGATTTAGGCAACAGGAGGGTGTAATGGAAAACATAAATGGCTGGATTGTAGCTATCGTCATCGGTGGTCTTGCGGGTTTTGCAGCTCAGTACTTCATGAAAAGCAAAACGGGGGTACTTTTAAACATTATCCTAGGTATTGTCGGAGCTGCATTAGCTAGCTTTGTATTTAGTCTTTTTGGCGTTAATTTCGCTGGCTGGATTGGTTACCTCATCTCAGGCTTTATTGGAGCTTGCATTCTTATATGGATCGGACGACGAGTTCGACTATAAAGAATTTACTCGTCTAAAAAAATACCTTTTGGAACTACTCGAAACTGCTGAAATATTTTCTCAACAATCTTGAAAATCATAGCAGTTTTTCAAAAGAATGAGCATTACTCTCGCATTTTGGCATCGCTATCATCACAATGCGAAGCAAATATGAGAAGCCCTTAGGCCCTTAGGACAGCATTTATCATACTTCCGTGTTATAAAAATTATACTCAATTGTTTTCAATTGTTAATAACAATACTTAACATATAGTTCATACAACATATTATCTTCTTATAATCCAAACTCAAAGGTCATCGCTCTGAGTGTAAAATATTCACACATTTCATTTCGATAATCAAATTAATTCAAAATCCTGTAAAAAATGAAATTTCTTTAAAATTAACATCAAAATAAAAAGTAATATGCTCTTCCTTCAAATCTTTCTGTTTGGAATCTTGCCGCACTTTCATTTTTACATTACAATTAAAGCAACACTGTATCGTCCAAAACAATATGTGAGCACAGATTAGGTGTAAAATGGAATGATATCTGATACTAAAAGCTCTATCTTTCCACATCTTAAGTGGATATCTGACCAAGATCCTCCCGCACCAGCTGATATACATGACTGGCTAATGGAACTTGGATCAATGACACATCGACTTAAAAATTACTGTGATCGTATACAGATTGAACCGCAACGTGAATATTTTATCACACGTAACGAATTGAAAGAGGAAGCTAAACATCTCCCTAGTAGTTCACTCTACTGGTTGCGCGAAGTTATACTGTTTGGAGACAACCAACCTTGGCTTCTTGGACGAACTGTAATCCCGCAGGAAACCCTCTCCGATCATAACCAATCATTGATGAGTTTAGGAACGAAACCATTAGGACATTATTTATTTAATAGTGGAAAACTAACCCGCGACTACATTCATATCGGTCAGAAGGATGAACTATGGGCGCGCCGCTCTCGCCTGAGATTAGCAAACAAACCATTGTTGCTAACTGAACTATTCTTAGCTGCTTCTCCACTATATAAAAACTGCACAAATAACAAAATTATACATTCGAAAAAAGTATGATTTAAAAATAGGTACCTTGTCGTCCCATTGTCAAAAGACACTTATTTTCCTAACCTTAACCTTTCACCTAAAACAGTCTTTTAAAGCGAACACCTTTTACAAATATTTCTGCTTAAATACCTTTTAAATAATTTGGTAAGATTCTTTGCAATTTTTCACGCAAACTCCTACTAACCTTAGAGAAATTTATTTGCCCTGCGTAATTCTCTTTTAGCCATGCCATAACCTTACCCACATCACGCAATCCCTTAGCCCTTGTTTGCATTAAAGCTTCATAAAGAGCTTGCTCAACTTCCAATTCATCAAACTGATGAGGAAGAAATTCAAGAATAATCTCTATTTCCTCTTGTTCTTTTTCTGCTAACTCCAAACGTCCAGATTCCTTATAAATACACACCTGCTTTTCACGCTGCTCAATCATTTTAGCTAAAACAGACTGCACTCGGAAATCATCAACCCCCATCTTCCCTTCATTACGATAAAGAATATCACGATCCCTTATAGTAACATCAATTAGACGAAGAGTAGAAACACGCGCCTTATCCTGCACCTGTAAAGCAACCTTAAGTGCCATATCGATCTGATCACGCAACATAAATTTACCCGTAACGTTTCTGTTCAAACCGAAAAGTAGATTTTAACTAATCCTTATACATTTTACAATGCATAATGAAAAATAATGAACTCACAGATATGAGAAAATCCCAAAACAGGACTTTACCTCTTCATAGAATATACCTATATTGGGTTACCCGTACTCTTAAGCATAAATGAAACATTACAATAATAGCACGCACAGCGCCTAATTTATGATTTTACTTTTTGTGCAATGCTGGATGTTGTGTTTTTCAGATAAAAATTATGGACACCACCATGACACAAGCTATCTCATCTCTCAATTCTTGGAGCGTGAACAAACCTACCGCCCTCTTAGTATTGGAAGACGGAACGATTATAAGAGGAAAGGGGGCAGGTGCCACGGGCATTGCAGAAGCTGAAGTGTGTTTTAACACTTCTATGACGGGCTATGAAGAAATCCTAACAGATCCATCGTATAAAAAACAAATCGTTAATTTTACTTTTCCCCACATCGGCAATGTAGGCACAAATAATGAAGATGTCGAAGACCTTACGCCTCATGATTTTCATGGCGCAATCGGTGCTATTTTCAAAGCAGATATCACTCAGCACTCCAATTATCGTGCGAATAAAGGTCTTAATAAATGGCTTAAAATGCGTAAAATTATTGCGCTCTGTAATATTGATACGAGAGCATTAACTATTCTCATTCGAAATAAAGGTGCGTTAAATGCTATAATTGCCCATGATCCAAATGGAAACTTTGATGTCAAAGCTCTAAAAGAACGTGCACAAAAGTGGACTGGTATTATCAATCTTGATCTTGCGAAAGAAGCAACGTTAAAGCAACCAATGGAATGGAATGAACAACCATGGATATGGAATAAAGGCTATAGTATAAACGACAAACGCAATTTTCATGTTGTCGCAATTGACTACGGTATTAAACGCAACATTCTTCGCATCATGGCTGCACATGGCGCACGCATAACCGTTGTACCTGCAAAAACAAGTGCTAAAAAAATTTTAGAAATGAAACCTGATGGTATTTTGCTTTCCAATGGACCGGGAGATCCAGAAGCAACAACCGATTATACCGTCCCAACTATTAAAAATCTCATTAAACACAATATACCGCTTTTCGGTATATGTTTCGGACACCAGCTTCTCGCTCTGACTGTTGGAGCCAAAACAATAAAAATGCACCAAGGACATCATGGCTCAAACCATCCTGTTAAAGATCTAGCCACTGGAAAAGTTGGAATTGTCTCAATGAACCATGGCTTTACTGTAGATAGAGAATCTTTACCAAAATATGTCGAGGAAACACACATTTCCCTCTTTGACAACTCAAATTGTGGAATTCAACTCACTGGAAAACCAATTTTTTCTGTTCAATATCACCCAGAAGCTTCTCCAGGGCCACAAGACAGCCACTATCTATTTCAACGTTTTTACAACTTTATTATGGATTACAAGAAAACACATTAACCGCACAGCTCAATCATTCAAGATTTTGAACCTTTTTTAAGCATCGTAACACATCACTTTAAATAACAAAATAACTCATCCCATCTCTTGAATTATGAGTCTTTTTTCATTTTCAACTGCTAAGCATAATACTTTTTACTTAGGATTTGTAATCTTAAATACAGAATATACCTGTATTATTAGTTATGTATAAATAGTATAAAATTACGAATGAAACATACTTTATTTATAAGTATAAGAATTATATTTATTGCAAGCAAAATAATTACATTACATGTTGTATGTATAATATTGAAATGAAACTTATATTGCATTTAACCTATGCTGTGATTTATTATTGTAACTATCAGTTCAAAAATAACTTTCTCAATACAGAAAAATACCACTTTTGTTGGATACCAACCGATTCATTATTAATTCAAAAACGGTGAATGGCATGCAAAAAGCATTTCAACTAATTTTAATATCAATATTGATCACAGGATGTGAAGTTCAAAATTCTGATATAAAAAAAAATAGTTTAGAAGACAAAATAGAGATACAATACACAGACCCAATAAATCTAGATCCATATACCTTAAACAAATTAAACTCTCTCCTTGTAGAACGCTCTAAGACTAATTACCATGAAATTGGAAAAATAATTGACATGCTGTCTTCAGCTTTTTTAGGAACACCCTACCAAGAAAATATGTTGCATGGATCAGAAAATATACCAGAAAAATTGATAATAGACTTTAGAGGTTTAGATTGCTTTACTTACTTGGATTATGTTGAAGCATTGCGAAAATCAACATCACAGACAGAATTCATAGAAAATGTTATTCGCACTCGCTACGTTGATGGAAATATTAGCTTTTTAAACCGGAAGCACTTTTTTACCGATTGGGCTCACAGACAATACCGGATTGCCGATGACGTTACCACAAAAATAAGCCCGAATACGGTAAGTATTGAAAAATATCTCAATAAAAAAGATGATAGCGGAAATTTCCTTCCTGGACTACCGGTTGTGAAACGCAATATAACTTATATTCCAAGTCGTTTTATTGATGAAAACGTTATAAGCCGTTTACAGTCCGGTGATTTCATCGGTATTTATACAAACCTTTCTGGATTAGACGTAACCCACGTCGGTTTCTTTATCATGACAGATAATGGTCCAATGTTACGAAATGCTTCCTCACGAAAGGAAAATAAGAAAGTGGTAGATTCTCCCTTTATGGAGTATGTAACAAAAACACCTGGAATTATTATCTTAAGAGCTCTAAAGTAATCTACACTGGGACAGAAATGTCCCACCTGCTCTCAAATACCTACTCAAATAAATTCTCAAATCACCTAGTAATATCATCCAAATCATTTAGAAAATGAAAATAGGACTCCTTTGTTTACGATTCAGTCTCATATATCCGTAAACTGATAAGCGTAGTACAGGTGCTTTCTTACTGCCATCAGTTTATAGCATCACATCCGCTATTATCTATACATTACACATAAAAAATTCTTGATTTTACCCATCATTTTTAAAGTCTCAATTTTTCTGTAAATAACTCTTGAATCTATACTTTAATAAGAACTATTTGTTTTTATTATAAATAATAATATATTTTATACGTAAACTGATAAAAATAAAAAACATTAAGCTTCAATCTTATGAAAAAATCATGGAAAAGGAATTTTATAGCTTACTTTCTTTGTATATTAACCTATAAAACGATCTTAGCCTAAAATTTTGAATATTTTGCTACTGTAATCATGCACAGATATTCGTCATAGGAAAAGCTATGCCAAAACGTACAGATATAAAATCCATTCTTATCATTGGAGCAGGTCCAATTGTTATTGGCCAAGCATGTGAATTTGATTATTCGGGGACACAAGCCTGTAAAGCACTAAAAGAAGAAGGGTACCGAATTATTCTGGTTAACTCTAACCCTGCTACCATTATGACAGATCCCGATTTAGCTGATGCAACTTATATTGAACCTATAACCCCTGAAATAGTTGCAAAAATCATAGCCTATGAGCGCCCCGATGCTATCTTACCAACGATGGGAGGACAAACAGCACTCAATACAGCTTTATCACTAAAACGGATGGGAGTTTTAGACCGCTATCATGTTGAAATGATAGGCGCAAATGCTGATGCTATCGATAAAGCTGAGGATCGTGCTTTATTTCGCAAAGCCATGTCAAAAATTGGCTTAGAAACACCGCGCTCTATGATAGCCAATGCAACTGAACTCAAAGAGGAGAATCGCCAACTACATGCAAAAAAGCGCGATCAACTAAAATCAAATCTTTCCGGAAAAACACTAGATAAGGCGCTAGAAGAACTTGAGCATGATTGGCGTCATACCGAAACTGATCGTAAGCAACATTATATTGCACATGCTACTGCAAAAGCTGTCCAAGCTCTCGATATTATTGGCCTTCCAGCGATAATCCGCCCCTCATTTACACTTGGTGGGACGGGTGGTGGGATTGCGTATAATCGCTCTGAATTTTATGAAATTATTGAACGTGGACTTGAAGCGTCTCCCACAACAGAGGTTTTGATTGAAGAAAGTGTTTTAGGATGGAAAGAATATGAAATGGAAGTTGTTCGTGATAAGAACGACAACTGTATTATCATTTGTTCTATTGAAAATATTGATCCTATGGGAATTCATACTGGTGATTCCATTACTGTAGCCCCTGCTCTCACCTTAACAGATAAAGAATATCAACGTATGCGAAACGCTTCAATTGCTGTGCTACGTGAAATTGGTGTAGAAACTGGTGGATCCAATGTACAATTCGCTGTTAATCCTGAAAATGGCCGTCTTATCGTCATTGAAATGAACCCTCGCGTTTCCCGTTCTTCAGCGCTTGCCTCAAAAGCAACAGGATTTCCTATTGCTAAGGTAGCTGCCAAACTTGCAGTTGGCTACACACTTGACGAATTAAAAAATGACATTACAGGTGGCGCTACACCAGCATCATTTGAACCTTCTATTGATTATATTGTAACAAAAATTCCTCGTTTTGCTTTTGAAAAATTTCCCGGTTCATCACCAGTCTTAACGACTGCAATGAAATCTGTAGGAGAAATCATGGCAATAGGTCGTACTTTTCAAGAATCGTTACAAAAAGCACTACGTGGACTCGAAACAGGTCTTACAGGTCTTGACGAAATCATAATTCCTGAACATGCTGAAGGTGACGAAAAGAATTCCATCCGCTCTGCAATTGCGATACCCAGCCCCGACCGCCTGCGCTATATAGCGCAAGCAATACGTGCTGGTTTACCTATAAATGAGATTTACCAAATTAGTAAAATTGATCCGTGGTTCTTAGAACAAATAGCATCCATCATTGAAATGGAACAGCGTATCCGTGTTCACGGATTACCAAAAGATTCAGATAATTTGCGCATGCTGAAGTCCATGGGTTTTTCGGATGCACGATTAGCAACCCTTACTAAACAGAAGGAAGAAGATATTACTGCTCTACGTAAAGTGCTTAATGTCAAACACTTTTTCAAACGTATTGATACTTGTGCAGCTGAATTCTCTTCTCCTACAGCATATATGTACTCAACATATGAGAACCCTCTTACAGGTATAGAAAATTCCGAAGCACATGTTTCTGAACGCAAAAAAATTGTGATTTTAGGTGGCGGAACAAACCGCATTGGACAAGGTATCGAATTTGACTATTGCTGTTGCCATGCTGCTTTTGCACTGCGTGATGCGGGATTTGAAGCAATCATGATTAACTGTAATCCTGAAACAGTCTCAACTGACTACGATACATCTGATCGTCTTTATTTTGAATCTTTGACAGCAGAAGATGTTCTGGCTATTTTAGAAACAGAACAAGAAAAAGGTGAATTGGTTGGAGTGATTGTCCAATTTGGTGGGCAAACACCGTTAAAACTAGCTAAAAAACTTGAAAAACACAAGATCCCTATCTTGGGAACCTCCCCTGATGCTATCGATTTGGCGGAAGACAGAGATCGCTTTCAAAAATTATTATTTAGACTTAACTTAACACAACCAAAAAACGGCATTGCTCATTCTGTTGAACAAGTATACCTCATCGCTCATGAGCTTGGTTTCCCACTTGTTGTACGACCTTCTTACGTTTTAGGAGGACGGGCGATGCAAATTATCCGCGATGAACGCGACCTACAAAATTATTTACTCGAAATAATACCCGAATTAGTACCAGAGGAAATTAAAACCCATTTTCTTAATGATAAAACAAGCCAAATCAATATGTTGCTTGGTAAAAATCCACTTTTGTTTGACACTTATTTAACAGAGGCTGTTGAAGTTGATGTTGATTGTTTATGCGATGGAGAAAAAACATTAATCGTTGGCATCATGGAACATATTGAAGAAGCAGGAATCCACTCTGGAGATTCAGCATGTTCTTTACCTGTTCGCACACTTTCACATAAATTGGTAATTGAATTAGAACGTCAAACAAAAGCTTTAGCGCAAGCACTTCGTGTTCGTGGTCTTATGAATGTACAATATGCCATTAAAAATGACACGATTTATGTATTAGAAGCCAACCCTCGTGCATCACGCACTATCCCGTTTGTTGCGAAAACAATTGGCCGCCCAGTTGCTAAAATAGCGGCACGTATTATGGCAGGAGAAACACTCCCAAATGCCTTAGAAGCTTACGGTGGATTGCCATTGGTAAAACAAAAACCGCATATAGCTGTTAAAGAAGCTGTTTTTCCTTTTTCTCGTTTTCCAGGAGTTGATACACTTCTTGGACCAGAGATGCGTTCAACCGGTGAGGTAATGGGTATCGATTATGAATTCGCCCTAGCCTTTGCTAAAGCTCAGCTTGGAGCTGGCGTTGAACTTCCGCAAGAAGGAACTTTATTTGTTTCTGTTAGAGATGAAGACAAAAAGTATATATTAAATCCTGTTAAACGCTTAATGGATATTGGATTCTCTATTTTAGCAACAAGTGGAACGCAAAAATTCCTTGCTGAGCATAATATAAAAGCAGAAAAGATCAATAAAGTTCTAGAAGGACACCCTCATATCGAAGACGCCATTCGTAATCGACAAATTCAATTAATTTTTAACACAACCAACACTGCCAGCGCTATATCAGATTCTAAATCATTACGACATGCAGCACTAATGCAAAAAGTTCCCTACTACACAACAAGAGCTGGAGCAGAATCTGCAGCACAAGCCATCGAAGCTTTAAAGAAAAGCAATCTTGAAGTACGCTCATTACAAAGCTATTTTACATAGAATTTTCCTATATAAGTTTCTACACTATAGAGAACACTATCCTTTTATATAAAATACATCAATTAAGGCTTGCTTTTTATCGCAAAAACCTCTATACGAGTTTCATCGGACTTTCGGTTATGTGACTTTCTTTCCTGTGCATCTGGCACTTTCGATGAAACTTCTCCCACCTAATTTCGATTTAAAGTGGTATTGTTGTCTTTTTGCTTCAGTACATAGTGTTATATATTTTAAGGAGTTTCCTATGCCTACAGGAACAGTTAAGTGGTTTAATACAACAAAAGGTTTTGGATTTATTCAGCCGAGTGATGGAAGCGCAGATGTATTCGTACACATTTCTGCTGTTGAATGCTCTGGCCTAAGCAACCTTAATGAAGGACAGAAAGTCTCTTACGATGTTTTACAAGATCGTCGTTCAGGAAAATCTGCTGCAGGTAATCTTGCAACCCTGTAATTTTTGAAGTTTTTTATTTAATGAATAAGTCCTCGTCCACTAAGGCGAGGATTTTTCGTTTTTTAATGATCTAATTAATTTACCTTGTACAATTATTTAAAATTTTTTACATTTCTTTTTCAAATTTTCTGCAGTACACAAAAACCGATTTTTCATCAAATATTCAAAAGCAGTAATATAAAACTTATATTTAAAGAAAGTTCCTAAGAACTTCTTCACAATTTTTTATTGCGTGCAAAATAATCTCTTATAGAATATCTTTAGATAAATAATATTTGCTTACTATCCACAAGGAATTGAAATTATGGCTCTTATTGCTGATAAACTTTCTCGCATCAAACCCTCTGCCACAATCAGCATTTCTCAAAAAGCGCGTAACTTAAAAATTCTAGGTCGTGACGTGATAGCTTTAAGCGCGGGAGAGCCAGATTTTGATACACCAGACAACATCAAAAATGCTGCTATCGAAGCTATTCAACGTGGAGAAACAAAATACACTCCCATATCAGGAATTCCAGAACTACGTCAAGCAATCGCAGAAAAGTTTAAAAGAGAAAATAATCTTATCTATAAACCAGAACAAATCATTGTTGGCACCGGTGGTAAACAAATCCTCTTTAATGCATTGATGGCAACTCTGAATAAAGGAGACGAAGTTATCATTCCATCTCCATATTGGGTAAGTTACCCAGAAATGGTTACCATAAATGATGGTACACCTGTTTTTGTAAAAACGAAATCCGAATTTTCCTACAAACTTCAACCACAAGATCTAGAATCTGCCATAACAAACAAAACTAAATGGTTTATTTTTAACTCTCCTTCAAATCCGTCAGGAGCCACTTATACGCATGATGAATTAAAAAAATTAACAGATGTCTTAGTGAAATATCCCAATATATATATCCTCACAGATGACATATATGAACACCTCACATATGAAGATTTTACCTTTGTTACTCCAGCACAAGTAGAACCAAAACTGTATGATCGCACACTCACAATGAATGGTGTTTCTAAAGCTTATGCCATGACAGGATGGAGAATTGGATATGCAGGTGGACCACAAGAACTAGTTAATGCCATGGATATTATTCAGGGTCAACAAACATCCGGCACAAGTTCAATTTCACAGTGGGCAGCCGTTGAAGCACTTAACGGATCACAAAACTTTATCACTAAAAATAAAAGTATTTTCAAAACACGCCGTGATCTTGTCGTCTCTATTTTAAACAAAACACCTGGCATCAATTGTCCAACACCTGAAGGTGCTTTTTATGTTTATCCTTCTTGTGCGGATCTCATCGGAAAAAAAACACCTAATGGTAAGGTTATTATCAATGATGAAGACTTTGTAATAGCGCTTCTAGAAACAGAATCTGTTGCTGTAGTTCATGGATCTGCTTTTGGACTTGGCCCAGCATTTCGCATTTCCTACGCGACATCAGAAAAGTTGCTTGAAAAAGCATGCCTACGTATTCAGCGTTTCTGCAGCAGCTTGATCTGAAATTCTAAATATGAATTTATTGTAACAATTTTACTCCGAATGCTACTATTTTGGTTATGTATTCAGCAACTGAACACAAAAAGGATAAGCAAACTTTATAAAAACACTGTTCCAGTAAAGTTGTATAAAAAATATCAACTTCAAGAACAGAACAACTTCTTTGAAATTCTGAGTATATTTCAATTTTCAAATGCTATTTCAAAAACAAAAAAGGCCGGACAAAAGTCCGGCAAGTTTGGAAAATCCCCAGAGAAAAAACCAATCTCATAGATCTTCACAAGGGAACACTCAAGAAAATGCAATGGGAGGCAACATAATCAAGAGATAGTATTTTATGTCACTTTACGGAGAAAAGCACAATAAAGACTTAAGCGCATCTGCTATGCAACAAACACATAACTCGAAAATACCATTCTATTAAAAAGACCATTGACGAGCTTTCAGAAAAATATAATCTCGAAAAGCATTTAGCTTTGCCAAATTCTTTAAAGCATCAGGATAACAAAAAAAGGTATCAAAGGAAGGAATATCAACCAAATCAGGGAAAAGACGTACAAGACGCTCATCATTATTCACGATATAATCAGGGAGAACAGCAATACCAAAATCACGCATAAGAGCATTTTTAATTGAAATTATATTATTTATTTGTAATACTGAAAGGCGTAAAGATCCATCACTCCTTCCAGCCTTTTCTAGCCAATTCAAACCAGCTAAATAAGGTGGAACAGGTTCTCCAAATGAGATGATACGGTGCCCATCCAACTCGGACAATTTTTCTGGCTTTCCGTAATTTGCAACATAATTTGCTGAAGCATAAACATGCATATGAATCGTAAATAACTTTCTTTGGATAAGACCAGGCTGTTGAGGCTGGTGCAAACGAACAGCACAATCTGCACGACACATCATCAAATCAATTTCATCATCATCAAGTAAAAGTTGGATCTGCATGTCAGGATAAAGATTAAGAAATTCTGGCATACGCTCTGCAAGCCATCCTGCTCCCATTCCAAAAGTTGATGTAACACGTAAACGCCCTGTTGGCTTTTCATTGCTCTCACTTAATTTCAAACGTGCATTTTCAAGTTTCATCAACACATCATGAGCGGTGCGATAAAGAACTTCTCCTTGTTCTGTTAAAACTAAACCACGTGCATGACGTTGAAATAGAGACACACCAATATCTTGCTCTAAAGCTGAAACTTGTCTCGAAATCGCTGATTGTGACAAATGGAGCCTTTGGGCTGCATGCGTAAAAGACCCCGCCTCTGCAACAGTATGAAAAACTCTTAATTTGTCCCAATCCAAAGGTGGTGTCACAATACTACCTCATATTTCCTTTACCCTTAACAGATAACAACTAAGTGTTAATGTTATAGATCCAAGAAACGTTCTGCTTCTAATGCCGCCATACACCCCATCCCCGCTGCCGTAATGGCTTGACGAAAAGTGTCATCAGCAACATCTCCTGCAGCAAAAACACCAGCAACACTTGTTGCAGTTGAGTCAGGTGCTGTCCACAAGTAGCCATTTGACTTCTGTTTTAATTGTCCTTCAAATAAAGAGACTGCAGGATCATGTCCAATGGCAATAAATATTCCATCTGCATCCACATTAACCTCTTGTCCAGTTTGAACATTTTTAAGTCGTGCACCTGTCACAACGGATCTTACCGAAGCACGAGCTTGTAAGCCAACAATCTCTTCTACCACGTGATTCCAAATAACATGAACATTATTACAAGCAAACAATCTATCTTGCAAAATTTTTTCTGCCCGAAAATGATCACGCCGATGAACAATTTTTACACTTTTGGCTAAATGCGATAAGTACAACGCCTCCTCAATGGCTGTATTTCCTCCTCCCACAACCATAACATCTCTATCACGATAAAAAAAACCATCACACGTAGCACAAGCAGAAACACCACCACCCATAAATATCTGTTCACTTTCTAAGCCAAGCCAACGAGCTTTTGCCCCCGTTGCAATAATTAATGCATCACAACAATACTGCATTCCAGAATCTCCATATAAGATAAAAGGACGCTTTGACAAATCGGCTCTTATAATGACATCCTGAACAATCTTTGTACCCATATTTTCAGCTTGTTTTGCCATTTGTTCCATCAAAAATGGTCCCTGAATAACATCGGAAAAACCTGGATAATTTTCGACATCAGTTGTAATTGTTAGCTGTCCTCCCTGTTGAAATCCAGTAACTAAAACTGGTTTTAGCATCGCTCTAGCTGCATAAATTGCCGCTGTATAGCCAGCTGGCCCAGAGCCGATAATGAGCAAGCGAATATACAACTGTTCCATAAAAAATCCTTCGTTTTGTTTCTTAATTACTTGTAGACCACAACAACCTGTAGCCCTAAAAAAAACATTTTCCAACAGCTTAGGGTATAGTGTATACGTATTTTTTCAAATTCTGCCAAGAAAGTTGATAACTAATTTGCTAAGCATACTTAACATAATAAATTAAACTTTATTTCATGAGCAATACGTGAATAATATGAAGAAAAAGTTCTAGTAAATATTAAGGTCGTAACAAAACAAAACTTAAAAAGATAGGGAACAACAATTTTTCAATTTATTACCAATATCTGTGCACGTTTTGCTTTAATCATGGGAGTAGCAATGCTTTTGCCTGCTCTTGTGGATTTGCACAATGGCAGCCATGAGGGAGTAGCCTTTCTCTATTCTTTTACCATAACCACCATGTTAGCGACACTCATCCTTTTAGCAACGAGAGGTGCCACTTGTTGTTTTTCAACGAGGCTCGGCTTTACACTAACTGTTTGCCTTTGGCTAACAGGAAGTGTAGTAGGTGCCTTACCCCTTTATCTTTCTCCTCTAAAAATTTCTTTAGCAGGAGCAATTTTTGAATCTGTCTCTGGAATCACAACCACAGGATCCACGGTAATCACCGGCCTTGATAACTTACCACGAAGCATTTTATTATGGCGTTCTATCATATGCTGGATTGGAGGAATTGGCTTTATCGGCTTAGCCTTGCTTCTTTTGCCTTCTCTTCGTGTTGGAGGAGTACAGCTTTTTCATATGGAATCATCCGATAAATCTGAAAAAATACTACCTCGCATAAACCAAATAGCAAATGGAATTATCATAGCTTATGCTGGACTAACACTTACTTGTATGCTCTCTTATTTTGCTTCCGGTATGACCTTATTTGACGCCATAAACCACGCAATGAGCACAATAGCAACAGCTGGTTTCTCTACTCATGATGCTTCCTTTGGCTATTTTTTTGATAAACCTGCCATCTTGATTGTTGCAACAATCTTTATGTTGCTCTCCGCTTTACCCTTCATACTCTACGTTAAATTAGTGCTTCCAAGCCATTCCAAACGTTTTATTGATCCACAAGCAATCGTTTTTTTAAATATTGTTTTCATCTTTAGCTTTGCCTTAGCAGCGTGGTTAAAATTTCATGATAATCGTGCCTTTCATTGGATTTTTTTTGATGTAATTTTTCACCTTTCATCCATCATAAGCACCACTGGTTACAGTGCCGAAGACTATCAACTTTGGGGACCTTTTGCACTTGGTATCTTTTTCATTGTTTCTTTTATCGGTGGGTGCGCTGGTTCTACCTCTGGCGGAATAAAAATCAACCGTTTAATTATCCTCTGGCGTATCGCCAAAACAAATATGGAAAAGCTTCTCTCTCCCAATGTTGTTGTAAAAGCGCGCTATGATCACTCACAAATATCAAGCGATGTTGCTAAAGCAGTTCTGTTTTTTGTATGTCTCTATATGTTCTGTCTTCTTATCGGCACTGCACTTCTTCTTACCACAGGCCTTGACTTCACATCTTCCTTTACGGGTGTTTTAACCGCCCTATCAAACATCGGCCCAGGTTTTGGGGAAATCATTGGTCCAGCTGGAAATTTCTCTACAATTAATGATAACGCACTATGGATTTTGAGTTTTCTTATGCTAGCTGGACGTCTTGAAATTATAACAATATTCGTTCTTTTTATCCCCGCCTTTTGGTCTGAATAAATCTCAGTTTATCGTAGTACTTCATTCTTGCAATAAGTAATGATAAAAAATTCATAGGATTAAAGTAAGAATCACAACAAAAATACCTTATTTTTAAATAGCAACAGTACCATAGGAGATGTATTTAATATCTCCTATTTCCCTCCCAAAAAACAATGTGATACGTGGTATAATCAACAATGCAAGCTTCATAATTTCCTCTACAAACAAATTAGCAAGAAAAGAACCTCTAAACAAATTCTCATACATGCATCCATCTGCAATAATTTTATCCACATTAGTGATCAATCACTTGATAAAATGCCTACGATATCACCAATAACGGATATAAAGAGAAAGTTAGACTTCATTCGTAAAATAATCACCCCAAAATCCTATCAAAAACAGGAGCAAACAAATCTTTCGGTAATCCAAAACTTCCAAAATTACCACAAACACAATAAATTATCGTTGCAATAATAAAGTAAACTATAAAACTGCAGACGTTACTCTTTATAAATTCCTTTTAAAAATGATAAGCGATACTCCCTACCTCTTTCAGAGATATATGCATAATAAATTAGATATACTGAACCTTAATAATTTCATAATTATGTGAACCACCTGGAGCATTTACTTCCACTACATCACCTTCTTGCTTACCAATAAGCGCACGAGCAATAGGTGAAGAAATAGATATTTTACCAGTTTTCACATCAGCTTCTTGGTCACCAACAATCTGATAAACCTTTTTTTCTTCAGTATCTTCATCCAAAAGATTGATAGTAGCTCCAAATTTAATTTTATCACCTGAAAGGCGTGAAACATTTATAACTTCTGCACGTGCAATGTAATCCTCAAGCTCATTTATACGCCCTTCATTATGACTTTGTGCCTCCTTAGCAGCGTGGTACTCAGCATTTTCTGATAAATCACCATGCGCGCGTGCCTCAGCAATTGCCTCAATAATTCTCGGACGTTCCTGTTGTTGACGCCAACGTAATTCCTCCTTTAGACTTTCAAAACCAGCTGTAGTCATCGGAACTTTTTCCATAATCCGTCCCTTTCTGTCACATGAAAAGTTTAAATAAAAAACAAAAAACGGCTTCCAAAATTACTTTTGGAATCCGAAAACCACAATCTTCCTTATTATATAGTACAGCATCCCCGTTTTCCATACAAAAATAAAAAAGGATATGAAGTACCCAACAGATTATTCCAAAATTTTCAATCCATTTCCAATACATCAAAAAAAGAATCGTATGGACAATACATATAGAAAAATTGTATATTTTTCGATTTTATAATGCCCTAAGAAGAGTTTTCTAATATCCAAGAATGACTTAATATTTTTAATGGTAACCAATGAGAAGGATTTTTTGAGTAAAGGAAAGAGATGGAGAAATTAGTAGTTTTTTTTGCGTTTGTCTCTCTCTTTTTGAGCGTGACATCTGCCAAATCAACAAATGCCATTGTCGTAAGAAATTTAAATTTTAGAGTCGGGCCAAGTATTCAGTACGAACTTCGTGGCTTAATTCCTGCAGGGCAGTCGATATTTGTAAAATTCTGTAGAAATAACTGGTGCAATGTCAAATATAATACTCAAACAGGTTGGGTGTCATCTCGTTATCTTTCATTCAGAAATTCAGATGATCTATACCACACATACAAGATAGTTCCCAATACATAGTGGGAAACGCGTACAGAGTTATTTCGACTGAAATACTTACGGCAATAGATATTATACATGGATAATTTTGATAAAACTTCAAACATAGGAAATCATATTTGTCACAACGCTAAAAATATCCCCAAAGTCCAAAGAAACTAATCAAATATCTCACCAAATAGGCTATAGTATGCTTCCTAAGTAATTTTTCTCCATTCGTTCATTTGATCAAATTTTATGATTTAGAATTTCCTTTAAAACAACAAACACTTTCACAACAAAGAATACAACAATGAAAAATGGTGTTACAGCAACAGTTGAAGCTCTTTCTGCACTCATTGCTTCAGGCAACCCTCTCTTCAAGAATGGGCAATTATGGACACCCCACCGACCAATTCATCCTGAAAAATCTGAAAGTGGCATCCCATTTCAACTCCAAACCTCCTTTAAACCTGCTGGAGATCAACCTAAAGCGATTCAAACTTTGGTTGAAGGAATTGAAAGAAATGAGCGTACCCAAATTCTTCTAGGCGTTACTGGATCAGGAAAAACCTATACAATGGCGAAAGTTATTGAAAAAATGCAGCGCCCAGCTCTAATCTTAGCACCAAACAAAACTCTAGCAGCACAGCTTTATGGAGAATTTAAAAGCTTTTTCCCTCATAATGCCGTTGAATATTTTGTTTCTTACTACGACTACTATCAACCAGAGGCCTATGTTGCACGATCTGATACCTATATCGAAAAAGAATCCTCTATTAATGAACAAATAGATCGGATGCGACACGCTGCAACACGTGCTGTACTTGAACGTGATGACGTCATTATCGTTGCATCTGTGTCCTGTATTTACGGCATTGGTTCAGTTGAAACATACACCGCAATGACATTCCGAATACAAAAAGGAGATAAAATCAATCAACAGCAATTACTAGCCAATTTAGTTACTCAACACTACCATAGACAAGACACAAACCTCGTTCGTGGTTCTTTTCGGGTTCGAGGCGATGTAATCGAAATTTTTCCCACTCACTTAGAGGACCGTGCTTGGCGCATTTCACTGTTTGGTGATAACGTAGAAACGATTACCGAGTTTGACCCTCTAACGGGACAAAAAACAAATAATCTTCAATTTATTAAAATTTACGCTAATTCACACTATGTAACGCCGCGCCCAACATTAAATCAAGCAATAAAATCCATCAAAAAAGAATTATCTCAGCGCCTTGAAGAATTGAACGCAGCCGGACGCCTCTTAGAAGCACAACGTTTAGAACAACGCACAATTTTTGATTTAGAAATGCTAGAAACCACTGGATCATGCCTCGGCATCGAAAATTATTCACGATATTTAACAGGACGAAACCCTGGTGAACCACCTCCCACCTTATTCGAATATATTCCGAGCAACTCTCTTATTTTTATTGACGAAAGTCATGTTACCATCCCTCAAATTGGCGGTATGTATCGGGGCGATTTTCGACGTAAAGCTACCCTAGCAGAATATGGGTTTCGCCTACCTTCCTGTATGGACAATCGTCCTTTACGCTTTGAAGAATGGGATGCTATGCGTCCACAAACTATTGCAGTATCAGCAACACCAGGACGCTGGGAAATAGAACAATCCAACGGTATTTTTGCCGAACAAATCATTCGACCAACTGGACTTGTTGACCCACAAACAGAAGTCCGTCCAGCCTGTACTCAAGTCGACGATGTTGTAAATGAAATTCATAAAACAATTCAAAAAGGCTATCGTACATTGATAACTGTCCTAACAAAGCGTATGGCCGAAGACCTAACTGAATATCTCCATGAACAAGGTATTCATGTGCGTTATATGCACTCCGACATCGATACTTTAGAACGAATTTCAATCCTTCGTGATCTACGTCTTGGAACTTTTGATGTCCTAATTGGCATAAACCTTCTCCGAGAAGGACTAGATATTCCAGAATGCGGTTTTGTTGCCATCCTAGACGCCGACAAAGAAGGTTTTTTACGCTCGGAAACCTCACTTATACAAACAATAGGACGAGCTGCACGTAACATCGATGGCCGAGTTATTCTTTATGCGGATAAAATTACTGGTTCAATAGAACGGGCTCTACAAGAAACCCAAAGACGCAGGCAAAAACAAATAGCCTATAATGAAAAACATAATATCACACCTACAAGTATCAAAAAAAATATCAACAATATTCTTGATTTAGGATGCGAAAACAACCAGACATCCGAAAATATTCCTGATCTTATCATGCAAAATAGCATAACAAGAAAAAATTTAACTGCTCGTATTCAATATCTTGAAAAATTGATGCATGAAGCAGCCACTGATCTTAACTTTGAGGAAGCAGCGCGACTTCGTGATGAAATTAAACAACTGAAAAAAATAGAATTAACAATAACCAATGATCCTTTAACACAACAATCTAGAATTAATCCATAATTATTAGCGTTTTTAAACTCAATAAACACAAAGATCTTAAAATGCTCATAATATTGACAATATTAATTGATAGCATTACCTGTATTTGTGGTTTTTGAGATCTATAATAGCGAGAGTATATCTTAGTATAATTTTCTGATATCTAGATCTTATATGATTGTGCAACTAAGGGGTATGAAATACTATTTAGTATAGAATTTAACTACTATCTACCAATGAGCAAAGGCTAATAAATGTTAGTATCGTTGGCTAATTCAAGTATAAGGTGTTTTTTAAAAACTAGATTTTAACTCAATTTTCTTTATATTTTTGCATTTTATTTTCAACCAAACGGCTTCTTTATTCGTTCTATAAGAAAAAAGTTTTAAATCGTTCAGCCTCCATTCAGCTTAGAACATTTAGAATGCCAGTAATATAAATCTGTATACTAAGGAGTATTGCTATGACAAAATTAGCCAAATTAGCAGTGTTATCAGCAGTATCAACTGCGACGATTTTGACACCGTTAACAACAGCATTGGCCAATTCGACGGTAGTCTATGATGAACAAACGACGCGAAGCATAAGAACTAGTCCTTCTGGCTCTTCCTCAATTGACAGTCGCTACTACCCCTACGCTGACCGAAGAACACGAACACAAAACAGCTATCACATTGAACAAAAAACTCACCGTTACACAGAACACAAGACACATCGCCATGTTCATCAACATGTAGGAGTTCCTAGAAACACTGGGGATACTTTGGCTGCTGGTGTTCTCGGACTGGCTGCAGGAGCGATCCTTGGTAACGCTCTAAAACAACCAGAACAACCGCAAGTAGTCTATCAAATCCAACCTCAAAATCAAATTGTCTATCAAGCACAGCAGACGCCAACCCAACAACCTGGAACAGACGAGTGGCTGAGATATTGTAAAAAAACATACCGTTCATTCAACCCTCAGACAGGTACTTTTCGAGGACATGATGGTTTAGATCACTTTTGTTATGCCCCAATAAAATAATTTAGACAAAACCTAAAAACCCGCTTTAAAGCGGGTTTTTGTACACTCATATTAATTTTCATTCTACTGTTTTAAATTTAAAGGATAAATATTTTACCCCTATGAATAACACTTTCAACTTTTTACAGTAACACGTTTCACTACATAAATATCACTAAACTAATAGATACAATTCCCTGTTACGATATCAACAATCACGTCACTTTGTATTTACAAAAGAGATATATATGCTCAAAATACCCAAACTGCTCTCGCAACTTAACAAAAGTCAAGACAACGCACCAACAGGATATTTCTTTTGCCCTTTATCACAAAAAATCTTATTCAGACACAATAAAGAAAGATTCAATTGAACGATAACTTTCTAAACATAATTTTAAGCATTCCCAACAGTTTCAAACAAAGTGTATTGCAATGCTTTGTAGGCACTTTCACCAGCCCAAGCAACCATCTGAAATGCGGCATAATGACTTTCACAAATTTTAAGCGCATGTATCAATAATGCTTCAACTTGTACGTGAGATGGATGAACACCACCAGCTAAAAGCAAACCTTGGCGATAAATGACTGAATTATCTCCATGCCAATAATCAAAGTGTCCCAACAGCAATTTTTCATTAATTGCCAGCAACAAACGATGCATTTCTGTCGTGTGAGAATTTTCAATATAAAGATCAAATGCACAAGATAAATGAAGAGCTTCCTGCTCTTCCATCCATGAAAAAGCAAGACGATAATTTGCCCGTTCTCCTTCTACACAAACACTAATTTCATCTTCCACATTCCGCTCAAAAGACCAATCGTACTTACAAGCAATCTGCTCAATGAAGTCAACAGGATGCTCTTCCCTTTCTGTGGCGCAAAATGCAAGCCTCATAATTAACCCTCAATAATATGAACAACGTTATCAACAGAATAAAAAAACCAAATCGCAACAACACCCGCTACAATAAAATCCTTCTATACCAACTAAATACACATAAAAAATAACAGAAGCACGCGAGACCAAGAAACAAATAACGTTCCCAAGCCAATAACTCGATAACCATAAAACGAATCACTAAGAATTTTCAGTGTATTGATACAATTTCACAGCACCAGCCCCCAAACACAAAAAAAAACACTTTTTTTAAAAAAAACACGAAAACAAGCACAAAATACACTCTAACAGACTCATGATTAAGCATTTTTCAGTTTTACACGTTACACTGAAAAATTGGGGATATTTTTTAGAGAACTGTAACTTTCCTACAGAATCCACTTTATTTTTTCTGAATCTGCATTTTTTCTAGATCATCGAGACGTTTTTTCAAATCAGCATTATCAGCGTGTACTTTTAATAGCATCTCCCTAAACATTTCAAATTCTTCTCGTGAAACGAGATCGAGTCTACTTGCTATTTTTTCAGCCTGAAAACGAAAAACTGTTTCAGCTTCACGCCGTATACCTTGTGCAATATCGACCGCATCTGTCGTTAATTTTGCTAATTCATCTAGAATGCGGTTTGGTCCATTATGCATATCTCTTTCCCTTAATTTGAATTTACACACACACTATAGCGCATTATAATAATATTTAGATACCGTATTTGTTTCCTTAGCACTATAAATTTTTCTTGAATCTCTTTACATTCTTTTTATCATTACAGTATAAACTCACTAATTTCTTAGCTTGACCATTGTATGTCCATCTGGCGTTCCTGATTATCATGCAACCTTAATGTAAAGCAGCTTGCCCATGAACGATTTATTTTGCCCTGCTATTCCTTTTCCAACCTTTTTCGATCCTATCATCATACAACTTGGTCCCATAGCTCTACATTGGTATGGACTTGGCTACGTTATAGGCATCCTTTTTTCTTGGTGGTATGCACAAAAATTACTAAAAAACCGATCTCTTTGGCACACAAACCAACCTCCTATGAATCAGGAAAAAATAGGAAATTTTGTTATCTGGTCAGTCATCAGTATTGTTGTCGGTGGTCGCTTAGGACAAGTCCTTGTCTGGGATCTCGCTTATTATTTTAATAACCCAAGTGCTATCATCGCAGTATGGAATGGGGGGATGTCCTTTCATGGAGGCTTCATTGGCATAGTTATTGCAATGATCTTGTTTGCGCGTAAAAATGACATTAACACACAATCAATGTTTGATATAATCGCGGCCGGTGCTCCCGTCGGGATCGGCATTGTACGAATATGCAATTTTATTAACCAAGAACTGTGGGGCAATATAACCACAATATCTTGGGCTGTTTGTTTTCCAAGAGATCCACAGTATTTACCGCGTCACCCAAGTCAACTTTATGAAGCACTAATGGAGGGCTTTCTTCTTTTTATTGTCTTATTCATTACTACTTTTGTTTTTAAAGGATTTAAACGCCCTGGCGCTACAGCAGGAACATTTATTATTGGCTATGCAATAGCACGAATCACTGCAGAAATCTACCGTGCACCTCAAGAAGATCCAGAATGGTTTTCTACCCTTTTTCATTCCACTGGATTTACCTATGGCATGGCTTTATCTTTTCCTATGCTTCTTTTGGGTACCTATCTTCTTCTCAAATCCTTCAAATACAAATCTATAAAATAATGGATACTCTAAAAGAAAAAATTAAAGATATTATCGTTCTAAATGGATCGATCACTGTAAGCCAATATATGACGTTGGCATTAACAGATCCAGAATTCGGTTATTATCATATACAAACACCCTTTGGACGCACCGGTGATTTCATCACTGCACCTGAAATAAGCCAATTGTTTGGAGAGATAATTGGAATCTGGATTCTTGCAAATTGGAAAACCAAAGGTTGTCCTCATCCTTTCATTTTGGCTGAAATGGGCCCAGGACGTGGAACCCTTATGGATGATATTTTGCGGACTATCAAAAAATTATGCATCAAAGCATTTAATTCCACTGAAATTTTCCTTATTGAAATAAGCCAACGCCTTATAAACGAACAGAAAAATCGTCTTTCCCACCATCAAAAACAAATTCATAATATTAAAAAATTTAATCAACTCCCCTCCGCTCCTCTTTTTTTAATTGCTAACGAATTTTTTGATACACTCCCCATAGACCAATACATAAAAATCAATGGAGAATGGAGAGAGCGTTGTATTACAATGAATAAAGGCGGAGACTTCATATTTGTCGTTGGTTCACGTAAACTTCCTCCTTCTTACTTAAAACCCCATAATACTGAAATACCTGATGAAACAATTTTTGAACATTCTCCTTCGCGACATCAACTTATGCAACAAATCAGCACCCGCTTAATGCAAACAACAGGCTCTGCATTGCTCATCGATTACGGTGCTCGCGATCTCGCGTTTGGTGATACATTGCAAGCTGTTTCAAAACATAAATTTCGTAATATTTTCGACGCCCCCGGCGAACATGACCTAACATCACATGTTGGCTTTTCCTTTTTAAAAAAAATAGCTCTTGAACACGGCTGTTTTGCAGAAATTTTTGAACAAGGAGAGTTCCTATTAAAAATGGGGATACTAGAACGTGCACAACAACTTGGAACCAATAAAAATGCTGCACTACAAGATAAAATCCGCCAAGATGTTGAACGGCTAATAGACTCAGATCAAATGGGAAAATTGTTTAAAGTTTTACATGTGAGTGATAAAATGTACACCTATCTTTAGATAGTAACAATTAACATCATTAGCGAACAATGATATTTTACGATGTCATCCCCGTTAAAAATAGTAGTAATAAAGAACTTTTATAATGCTTTCTCCAATCCCTATATTCGTAAAAAATCTTTCTTCTTTCCACACATGTGGGATAGAATACGGTTTTTTTACACGTCAAGGCGGCGTTTCAGAAAACCTTTACCAAAGCCTCAATGTGAGCAGAAACTCAAACGACCATCCAAAACGTATTTTGCAAAATCGTACTTTGGTTGCCAGTTACTTTGGGATTACAGAGAAAAATTTGGTCACAGTCAATCAGGTACACTCCTGTGAAGTAGTTATCGTTGATAAAGCTTTCACCAATGAATATCCTAAAGCAGATGCTCTTGTTACAACAACAAAAAACTTAGCAATCGGCATTCTCACAGCAGATTGTGGCCCCATTTTGCTTTTTGATTTGCAAGCTGGTGTCATCGCTGCTATACATGCCGGTTGGAGAGGCAGCTTAAACGGAGTTGTTGAAAAAACAATTTCCTGTATGGAAAAACAAGGCGCTCAACGACAAACGATAACAGCAATCCTCGGTCCTTGTATTGGCCCTTGCCACTACGAAGTAACGAGTGAATTCTACAATGAATTTGTTAATTATAACAGCAAATTCCATAAATATTTTTTAAAAATAGATAAAGTAAATCACTTTCATTTTAACTTATGGGCGTTTATTACAAATCAACTAAAGGAAGCAAAAGTCAATGCTCATTGTCTAAATATTTGCACTTATCAGGACGAGGAGCGTTTTTTCTCTTATCGCCGCGCAATACACAGAAATGAACCCGACTATGGACGACAAATTTCTGCTATTATGTTAAAAAATTAAGGATAAGACTCTTTTTAAAACAGAACTATAAAGCGAAAATATCACACTCATCCAAGTGTTCAACAGAATAATTAGAGCGGAAATGAATAAAATCGTAACTTTTTGCAATTGTTTCCTTGCAATCTTACAATAAAAAATTAAAAACCATGTCATATTTTATTGTGATTATTCAGAGGTTCTATCATGAAGCTTTTCTGCGGCAATTCCAATCCACGCCTTGCTGAAAATGTTGCAAAATATTTAAATATTCCATTAGGTAAAGCAACCGTGAAACGCTTTTCTGATCAGGAGATTTTCGTGGAATTACACGAAAATGTCCGTGGACAAGATGTATTTGTTTTGCAATCTTCATCATATCCAGCAAACGATCATCTGATGGAGCTACTCATCATGATTGATGCCCTTCGCCGTTCTTCCGCACGTCGTATCACAGCCGTTATACCCTACTTTGGTTATGCACGCCAAGACCGCAAACTTGAACCAAGAACTCCCATTTCTGCAAAACTTGTTGCAAATCTAATCACTGAAGCCGGGGCTCACCGCGTTCTAACATTGGATCTTCATGCTGGACAAATTCAAGGTTTTTTTGATATTCCAACAGACAATCTTTACGCTGTTCCAACAATTTCTCGCGATATAAAGATACATTATTCTCTTGAAAATATTATCGTTGTTTCACCAGATGTCGGTGGTGTAGTGCGTGCACGATCCTTAGCTAAGCGCTTAAATAGTTTGCTAGCCATCGTTGATAAGCGCCGTGAACGTGCCGGTGAATCGGAGGTAATGAATATTATTGGAGATATATCTGGAAAAGACTGTCTTTTACTTGACGACATTGTTGATTCAGCTGGAACCCTATGTAATGCAGCAAGCGCCCTTCTGAAACACGGTGCAAACAGTGTAACAGCTTATATCACCCACGGTGTTTTTTCTGGAAATGCTGTTGAACGCATTACAAAATCAGACATGAAGGAACTGGTCGTTACTGATTCAATCATGCCAACCAAAGAAATTGAAGACGCGCATAACATCCGTGTTTTGCCAATTGCTGATTTAATAGGAGAAGCAATTGCAAGAACAGCAGCAGAACAATCTGTTTCCAGCCTATTCGGTTAAATTAAGTGCTATTAAACTCTCCAATAAATACCTTAAGATCAACAACAATTTAATAAAGTTACATTTTTAAATATTAGTTAAAAGACAAAATATTCATGAATTAAAGAGAGGATCTCAACCCTCATAACATTTCCAAAGCTAAAATGTTAATATGCTGCATAGTATCAACACGCTATTTATCCGTCTGCATAATATTTTACCTTTAAAAAAATAGAAATAATCAATTTTTCCTGTAACTATTGCATCTACTAAGAGTTTGAATTATAGAAAAGTCTTCTACGTAGACACCCTTGGAGGCAACGTAGTATGGAGCAATCGCTGTTTCACAGCATATATCTCCACATTCATGCAAGAACTGTTGTTGGTTTTTGATAGATCTCCAATCATGTAATAAGGACTCAAACATGAGCAAAAGCTACACTCTTAAGGCCGAGACACGCGAACGGGTTGGTAAGGGGTCCTCCCGTGAACTTCGCCGTAACGGTCTCATTCCAGCCATCATTTATGGTAACAAACAACCTCCCTTAGCAATCGCAGTTCCCTATAAAGAAATCTTTTATAAAATTCATGCAGGTGGCTTTCGCACCACCATTGCAACAATCACAGTTGATAACCAGAAAATTCTTGTTTTACCAAAAGATTATCAGCTTGATCCAGTTCGTGATTTTCCAATACATGTAGATTTTTTGCGTATTTCAGCGAAGTCAGTAGTGGATGTTAATATTCCGGTTCACTTCCTCAATGAAGATACAGCCATCGGTATAAAACGAGGAGGTGTTTTAAATATTATTCGCCACGAAATTGAATGTACAGCACCAGCAAATGCTATACCAGAAGCGATTGAAATTGACCTTTCCAGCTACTCTATTGGTGATTCTATACATATTTCAGCGGTGAAATTACCTGAAGGAGTTACTCCAGTTATTCAAGATAGAGATTTTACCATTGCAACCATTTCAGCTCCTGCTGGTGCAGATATTCACGATGATAATTTAGAAGATGGAGCCGAAACAAAATCTGGATAAACTTCAACGAGCAAGCGGGATTTTTCCCGCTTTTACTTAAATATTAAACTTCTACACTTTACTAAAAGCGCACATGTGGCTCATTGCTGGTCTTGGTAATCCTGGTTTACACTACCAAAATAACCGTCATAATATTGGGTTCATGGCTGTTGATGCTATCTATCAATCCTTCTCTTTTTCTTCTTGGTCGAAAAAATTCCAGGCTGAGATTTCTAGTGGATTTGTAAATGATAAGAAAGTTTTTCTTGTAAAACCTCAAACTTTCATGAATTTGTCTGGTCAAGCTATTGGTGAAATTTTACGATTTTATAGATTAGAAGTAAAAAAATTGGTTGTTATCCATGATGAACTAAACCTCTCACCTGGAAAAGTGCGTGTGAAAATTGGAGGAGGAAATAACGGACACAACGGTCTAAAATCCATCGATGCTCATTGCGGCACAGAATATTGCCGCATACGCTTAGGAATTGGGTACCCTGCTTCCAAGGAGTTTGTTAATCAACATGTTTTAGGAAATTTTGCAAAGTCTGATCAAGAATGGTTACACCTTCTATTAGATACAATTGCAACAAATATTGCTTTTTTAATAACAGGAAACATCAGTCTTTTCATGAATAAAGTTTCACAAACAATACAAAATAAAAACACATGATAACAGACCAAATTTCTCTGGTTCACGAAAAAACATCGCATCTCCAACAGAACATCTTTTGTGCATAGATTCACTTCTTAAAAGAAACAAATTACTGATAAAAACCAAGGTTGAACTAACAAAACCCATAAAAATCAACTAACTAAAATTAAAATAATTCACTCATACTAGCAGTTGATAGAGATGAATTCTTAATACCTGAATCTGATTTTTGAACCAAAGCACTAGATGCACTCCCATTGGATACATTCTCATTATCATTCTGTAATACAATCACACGAGAACCTATGGGAACACGATCATAAAGGTCAATCACATCTTGATTCAGCAAACGAATACACCCACTGGAAATAGCACGACCAATTGACCATGATTCATTTGATCCATGAATACGAAAAAGCGTATCCTGTTTATTTTTGAATAAATAAAGTGCTCGTGCTCCCAATGGATTATCAGGACCCGGTGGCATTCCCTTCCCTAAATGACCATAACGCTCTGGCTCACGAGCCATCATTGCCTCAGTAGGAGCCCAACGCGGCCAATGACGCTTTCTTTCTATAATTCCTGTACCTTCAAATGCCAAGCCTTCCTTACCAACACCAATACCATAACGCAAAGCCCTGTCATTCTCACCAATTAGGTAAAGAAAAAAATTCTGAGTATCTACAACAAGTGTGCCAGGAGGATAAGGCGTATGGTAGATTACTTCTTGACGCCAAAATTTTGGATCAATTGTCGAAAGATCAACAGCAGGCAATGGATAAGGTTCATCAATCACAGGCCCGTATAAAGCCTGTATTTCTCCTGGAACACGCCTAACTTGTCGAGAAGAAACAAGAGACATATCCGACTGGCGAGAAACACATCCAACCAAAGAAAAAAGAAATAAAGTTAAAAAAGCATGGCGAAACAACACTCTTATATTTTCTCCAAATAATTCATCACGCAAGCCTACATATTATGAAAAACTTAGCATAATGTTAACATTAACTTCAGCTATTTCTTATAATTTAAACAGGAAACACTTAAAACAAGTCAGACCATTTCTTGGGATAGTTTTTTATTCCTTAACAACAAGTGAAGACTATAACTCTTATCAAAATATGTTATAGAAACTTCGAAGAAGCTTTATCTTAATCATAATAACAAGCAGAGAAGAAGATCTATGGGTTTCAAATGTGGTATTGTAGGATTGCCCAATGTCGGTAAATCAACTCTTTTTAATGCCTTAACAAAAACGGCTATAGCACAGGCTGCCAACTATCCTTTTTGTACAATTGAACCAAACACAGGTGAAGTTGCTGTTCCAGATCTGCGAATGGAAAGAATTGCATCCATCGCGGGTTCAAAAGAAATCATTCCCACACGCATTAGCTTTGTTGACATTGCTGGCCTTGTACGTGGCGCTTCGAAGGGCGAAGGTTTGGGAAACAAATTTCTTGCTAATATTCGTGAGGTAGACGCTATCATTCATGTTTTACGCTGTTTTGAAGACGAAAATATCACCCACGTAGAAGGAAAAATTGATCCCATCTCTGATGCCACAATTGTTGAAACAGAACTTATGCTTGCCGATCTTGAAAGTCTTGAACGACGAATTTCACAAATCCGTAAAAGGGCAACAGGAAAAGACAAAGAAGCTTTAAAAGTTCTTCCTATAATGGAGTCTGCATTGAATTTACTGCAAAAAGGGAATCCAGTCCGATTGTTACTTAAAGATATTTCTCCTGATGAACAAAACATACTTTACGATTTAAATCTTTTAACTTCTAAACCCGTACTTTACGTTTGCAATGTGAACGAAAACGACGCCGCTCGCGGAAATAGTTTTACAAAAATGGTTGAAAAAATGGCGATAGAACACAATGCTCAAAGCATAATTATTTCTGCTTCTATCGAAGCAGAAATCACTCAACTCAATGATCAAGAATCTACAGAATATCTTAACGCCTTAGAACTTTCTGAGCCAAGCCTGAACCGTCTTATTCGCTCTGGATACCACTTGCTAAACCTAATTACTTATTTTACTTGCGGTCCTAAAGAAACACGAGCATGGACAATTGTGCGTGGCACCAAAGCACCACAAGCAGCCGGCGTTATCCATTCAGATTTTGAACGCGGCTTCATTCGTGCTCAAACCATAAGCTATGAAGATTACATAGCTTTAGACGGAGAAAATGGAGCTAAAGAAGCAGGTAAAGCCCGTGACGAAGGAAAAGAATACATTGTACAAGATGGTGACATTTTACTATTTAAGCACAATATTTAAATATACTTCATTTAAAGATTTTATACCCTTCAAAAAACTAAAACGGCTTCCTTCGTTAAAGCCGTTTAAGAACCTTCAGGAAGTGCTACCGTAATACATGATAACAATTCCCGTCTATAAATAAAGGAAAGAAACGCAAAACTTAGCGTGCCCAATGTCCTTCATATTTAAATGTTGGAGCTTCTTTTAAAGAATCCTTCGTCGCATTGATGATAAGTTTCCATTTGCCATAATCATTTGTCATCTGGATCGTCTCTGGTGAAACGACCACATAACGCTCTCCTATACCAAGAAACCCTCCAACAGCAATAACAATCCCCGCCATGCTGTTTTCACGCAGAATAATATCTTTTACTTCTCCAATATTTTCGTTTTCTACATTATACACACTTGTGCCAATAAGGCTTGATGCAACAAAATCAGTTGCTGAAGGTGTAACATAACGCGTAGAAACATCGGAACCAACCTGCACAACCCCCATAGACGAAATTACTTCAGGCTCAGCAGGAACTGCAACAGACTCAGCATAAACGCTAGAAGCCATCAAAACTGACAGAAGAGCAGTAGTAAATAAAATTTTTTTCATTTTAACATCTCCGTTTTTACTTTACAAAATCTCAATGCATCATAATCGAATTTGTTCCCTAAGCTCTCTCAAGATCAGAAATCTGAGCTCTTTATCTCCTTTAATTTTTCAATTTTTTTACAAATTCCTTTTCCAAACTGCATCAGATTTAACTCTTTAAATCCCTCTTAAAATGATTAAAGATAAAATAACGAAAAGACTTTTTATATGAACATCCATATCTGGATCACCTACTAACATCAAAAAGACAATACATCACACTTATAATGTTCAACAATTTCTAAAATTTAATTCTCATACGAAACAAGGTTCCTATTCAAAAAGTACCATAATTAGTACAATATTCCTTGCAATCAATTATGAAAATAACCAGAAATTTATGTTTTCCAGTTCTTTTAAACATTCTATTAGATTTCTATCACCTTTTGAAAAGTTGCGTTAAAATATCAATTTTTTCAAGCTACAATAATTTAGAAATAGGTTTGTATTTGCAACTGTTTTCCTGAAATTCTGGATGAAAAACAGCTAAATCAAAAATATGTATTCTACAAATGATATTTTTAGAATAAGCTACGAAGATCCCCTTTACAAATCATAAGAAAAAGCTTTACCATCAAAGGAATGACCCTTCACATTGCTCTTTTTCAACCTGATATCGCTGGTAATACCGGAACGATTTTACGTCTTAGCGCTTGTTTTGGTCTTCATGTACACATTATTGAACCTACAGGCTTTAGTCTTTCAGATCGCAGTCTTAAACGAGCAGGAATGGATTATCTCGAATATGCTTCGTTAGAACGGCACGTTGACTGGCAACATTTTATGAATGCAGTAAAACATCTCAATCGCCGTCTTTTGCTTTTGAGTACCAAAGCCAAAAAATACTACACGAATATATCTTATCAAAAAGATGATATCTTACTCTTTGGTCGTGAGACATCAGGAGTTCCAGATTATGTCCACAAAGCAGCAGATCACACATTGAAAATCCCCCTATTACCACATGCACGCTCTTTAAATCTCGCAATGAGCGTAGCTATAACGACAGGAGAAGCACTTCGCCAGATTGGTTATAACGGAATATGATAAAAGAGAGGAGGCTTTATGAAAAAATAATAAAAGCATGCACGTAAACTCAATGCTATAAATTTATTTTTTCTAATAATTCGTTACGACCTATAGAAAATCCACTTTCAATCCATACCTTCTCCAACTCTTTGAGTTTTTTTCCTAAGGTTACTCCTTTAGCTAGACCTTTTCTTATTAAATCCTTGCCACTAATAGGAAAAGCAGGAACCTGCCATTTTTGAGCAAAGCGATAAAGCCTCATATAATCAGCTGCTTTTTGCGAAGCTTGTCCTTCTTTTAGAGCATCAACATGTGCCGCAGCCACAGATAAAGATAACTGGTCTAAAACAGGCTGTTGACCATGAAAATAAATCATTTTTTGTACAAGATTATCTGAACAATTTTGATTGATTACATCCAATTCTGCCCATTTTTTCAATCGTATCGCCTCCTTATTAGATAAGCGCAAACGAAGCACCATTTCATTGAGACGCGCAAGATCAGGAGGTAGAATGCTTTCTAGTCGTAAAAGAGGATCTATTTTCCATCCGAAAATTTGTTCTACTTTCACAAGTGAGTGGATCGCATCAATGCCCCATTTCTCTGTTTCTGGAAAAATAAGCGTTAAAATTCCACTTTGGCGCATCCATAAAAGAGCACGTATCGGATTAGGAGCAGAAAAAAGTTTTTTTATCTCTTCCCAAATACGCTCAGATGAAAGTCTTTGCAGACCTTTCTTTAAAAAAACGCATGCCTTTAATCCCTGAGCATCTGGGCGCCCAACCCCATACCAAGCAAAAAAGCGAAAAAACCGCAAAATACGCAAATAATCCTCATGAATACGATTTTCCGCAATACCAATAAAACGCACTGTTCGGCTAGCAATGTCATCTAATCCTCCCACCACATCATAAAGATTACCAACCGCATCACAATAAAGTGCATTAATCGTAAAATCTCGTCTCTCGGCATCCTTTTTCCAATCACGACCGAAGACTACCTTTGCATGACGACCATCTGTTTCAAAATCAGAACGAAGAGTCGTAACTTCATAAGAACATTCTCCAGCAATTACCGTCACTGTACCAAACGCAATACCTGTAGGAATAGCTTTAAATCCTGCTTTTTCTACACGCTCCATAACCTGTTGCGGCAAACAAGTTGTAGCAATATCAATATCACTAATAAGCTGCCCTAGCAATTGATTGCGTACTGCTCCACCAACAATACGCGCCTCTTCACCATCAACAGATAAAATATGAAGAAGTGTTTGTACACTTTCACGCTGTAACCAATCAGCATTTTTTAAATTTTGTATTACGTCCACCCTTTCACCTCTCAAACAATAACTATGTCTCTAAGCTAACATCCTTAAAGAATAATATTTTCAATATATCTACCTACAAAACACACTATCTCTTCATTTAAATATTATCGCTCTATTTGTGCGTAAATATCAAAAATCCGCGTATTACATTCCTTCTATTCTCATTTTTTGCTGCAAATCATAAAATATTCATTATCATATAAAAAAGTTCTCAGTTTCATGATAAATGCCTTAAGGAAGAAATATGAGTCAAAAAAACACATTATCTAATTCTATTAAAAAGACCAATATTGATAATGAAGCAAAAATAATCATTAATGATATTGATACCGTACACAAAGAATTGGATATTCTACAAAAAGAAATTAACAAAGTTATCTTTGGTCAAAGTCGTGTAATTGAGTATGCCTTAACAACAATTTTTGCTGGCGGACATGCCCTTCTCATCGGTGTTCCAGGACTTGCTAAAACATACCTTGTTGAAACATTAGCAACAGTATTAGGACTTGATGGAAAACGCATCCAATTCACACCTGACTTAATGCCATCAGACATTATTGGTTCCGAAATTATGGATTCAGGCGAAGATGGTAAACGCTCTTTCCGCTACATTCAAGGTCCTATTTTTACTCAGCTACTCATGGCCGATGAAGTCAATAGAGCCTCGCCACGTACTCAATCTGCCCTTTTACAAGCAATGCAAGAGCATCACGTCACTGTAGCCGGAAACCGTTATGATTTACCACAACCTTTTCATGTTCTTGCAACCCAAAACCCTCTTGAACAAGAGGGAACATATCTATTACCTGAAGCGCAACTAGATCGCTTTTTAATGCAAATAGATATTGATTATCCTGATTTAACTACGGAACGTCGTATTATTCTAGAAACAACAGGAGGAAAAAATCAAAAGGCAATGCCAATTTTATCTACAAAAAAACTCCAAAAAATTCAAAAAATTGTTCGCAAAATGCCCATATCAGAAAGTGTTGTCGAAGCCATTTTAAAACTGGTTCGTTCAGCCCGCCCCCATAAACACAATACCCTTGCTAACACTTATGTTGCTTGGGGACCTGGACCTCGAGCATCACAAGCATTTTCGCTCTGCACTCGTGCTCGTGCTCTCTATCATGGACGATTAGCTCCCTCACTTGATGATATTGAAGCACTAGCTCACCCCATATTGCAACATCGCATGGCACTCAATTTTGCAGCACATTCTGAAAGTATAACCATAAAAGATATTATTAATAACCTTATGAAAGATATTCTTTAATGGCCATTGGAAGAAAAATTTCGAAAATACCCCCATTATCACTCGCTACAAGACTGCACAAAGATGCAGCTAATATGCCATATTTTCTTCTACAAGCACACCTTATTTCCAATAAATTAACATCTGGATGGCATAGACAACGGAAACGTGGTGACGGGGAAAGCTTTTGGCAATTTCGCCCTTATGTTGTGGGAGAATCTATTGCAAATATTGATTGGAGACGCTCTGCCAAAAGCGAACAGACCTATCTGCGCGAACGCGAGCTAGAAATAGCACAAACAGTTTGGATTTGGCCTGATCAAAGTGCTTCTATGCATTACTGTTCACGCTTTTCACAAGTTTCTAAAGGAAATTATTCCATCATTCTTACCCTCGTACTAGCAAAACTTCTTGCACGAAACGGCGAACACATTGCTATTCCAAATTTAATGCCGCCAACAATGGCATCAAATGTAATAGAACGTGTAGCACTAGCCTTGACAAATCATCAAGATGAAAACCCATTTCCAGATTTTTCAACCATAACACGTTTTTCACACACCATTATAATGAGCGACTTTCTTGATCATTATGATACAATCATCCAACATTTAGCAATTTTGTCTGCAAAACAAGTCATAGTTCATTTGATTGAAATCGCTGACCCCGCAGAAGAGAACTTCCCTTATAAAGGTCGCACAGAGTTTTTTGATCCCGAAACAAAAGAAAAATGCATTTTGGGGAAAGCGGAAGATCTGCGCAAACGCTACTGCAAACTGTACCAAGAAAGGAGAAAAAAATTAATAAATTTTTGCTCACAACAGGGATGGAGCTATCATGTAAGTACAACAGAACAACCCTTAACAAAAACCATTTTGCGACTTGCAACTGAAATAAGAAGTACTCGATCTTATGCAAGGAGAGCATTTTGAATTTTGCTGCCCCCTTACTTTTATTAGGACTGTTATCCTTACCAGCTATTTGGTGGCTGCTACGGATAACTCCCCCTACCCCACGAAAAGAGCTTTTTCCTCCTTTACGTTTTTTACCAAAATCAACTAATCAAAAAGAAGTTGCAAACCATACACCTCAGTGGTTGTTACTATTACGATTAATGATAGCAGCACTCATCATTATTGCTTTAGCACAACCGACTTTGAATCAAAATCCGACCACATTCTCTGGATCTCAACCACTTGCACTTATTATCGATAATGGATGGGCATCTGTAAAAGAGTGGAAAAAACGTATTATTGTTGCCGAAAACCTTCTTGAACAAGCAGCAAAACAACAAAAAAGTATCTATCTTCTTGCCACAGCTGAAAATGATCCTCTCAACATTGGTCCATTTTCTATAGAGACTGTAAAACAATATTTGATGTATTTAAAACCCCGTCCATGGCCTACTAACCGAGTACATGCACTGGAAAAACTTGTTGAAATAACAAAAGGTAAACCTATTGATATAGCTTACTTAAGCGATGGATTACAAACGATCGAAGATAATCAAGCTTTCAATATAATCAATAATTTGAAACCAAAAACATTTTTGTGGTACTTATCGGATATTTCAGATCTTACAGGAATAACAACTATAAAAAATGACGATAAAAACATCGCAGTACACGTTATTCGTGCAAAAAAATATGAAAAAACTTCAATAACACTAAGCCTTTATGATTTAAATAATAGACTACTCGAACGTTCAACAACAAATTTCAAAGAAGGAGAAACAACAACTCTCGTTCCTTTTAATTTACCACTTGAATTACGCAATAATATTGCATGGATAAAAATCGAAAATCAGGAACATGCGGCCGCAACATTTTTGATTGATCATCGCAATCGAATAAATCGTGTTGCTCTCCTGTCACCAAACATTAACGAAATGGCACAACCTCTACTTTCTCCATTTTACTACATTATCAAAGCATTACAGGAACGTACGGAGCTTATAACAACGAAAGGAAAAGAGCTCTCAACTGACATTGATATCTTACTTAGACAAAATCCATCTGTTTTTATTATGGGTGATGTTGTTAATATATCAAAAGAAGCAGAAAAAAAATTATCAGATTTTGTAAACAAAGGAGGAACACTCATTCGCTTTGCTGGCGAAAATCTAAGTACTACAGAGCACCATGATAGCCTGTTACCTGTACTCTTACGACCTAGGAAACGTCTACTTGGAGGCATCATGTCTTGGACAAAACCACAAAAAATTGCACCGTTTGCAAAAAACAGCCTCTTCTCTGATCTTCCTTTCCCAGAAGATGTTACTGTCTTTCACCAAATATTAGGAGAACCAAGTCCAGATCTCTTTGAAAAAACATGGCTCAGTCTTGCCGACGGAACTCCTCTTATTACAGCAGCTAGCCACGGCAAAGGAATACTCATTCTCATTCATGTTGCACCAGATCCTACATGGTCAAATCTTCCTCTTTCTGGATTTTTTGCACAAATGCTGCAAAAATTAATCACACTCAGTTCCTACGAAAACAGAAATTCAATACATACAAAAACCAAAAAAATACAAAATCCTTGGCGAACTTTGAATATTGACGGGCAGCTACAAATCCCACCCTCTTTCGTTATTCCACTCATCATTGATGAAAAAAGCCCTCTCCTTCCTTCTTATCATACTCCTCCTGGACTTTATGGTTCAAAAAATAATCTCTATGCTCTCAATCTCTTAAATCATTCATCACACTTCATAAAACAATCAATACCTCTTGCCTCATTAGGAAAAAATCCGCTATCCTATGATACGGAAGAGAAATATCTCATAGGTCCACTTTTAGGACTAGCTGCTTTATTATTTGCTCTTGACAGTTTTTTAGTTTTGTGGATGAGGAATGCTTTTTTTCTTAATCGAAAAAACAAAATAATCCTTTTTCTTCCCATCGCAATAAGTCTCATAACATTATTTACACATATACCAATCACCTACGCACAAGGGACAAAAAATTATGATAAGGTCATGATACAAGTAGCTGGCGCTACACATCTTGCTTATGTCGTGACAAATAATCGCGAAATCGATGCTACCAGCAAAAGTGGATTAGAAGCGTTAAGTCAATTTATCAAAGAGCGTACAATGCTTGCACCCAGTTCTGTGATAGCACTGAATCTAGACAAGGATGAACTTGCCTTCTATCCCCTCATTTACTGGCCAATTGATTCTAACAGTTCTATGCCAACACAAAAAAGCCTTGAAAAAATAAACAGCTATATTAAACACGGAGGTGCAGTTTTATTTGACACACGTGATCAAATAAATACCAATCTTAATCTTGAACGAAATAGCACACCAGCTATGAAGAGATTACAAGATATATTGAAAAAATTAAATATCTCAAACCTTGAACCGGCATCGCCTAAGCATGTTGTTTTTCGCTCTTTTTACATAATGCCAGATTTCCCTGGTCTTTACCGTGGTTCCCCCTTATGGGTTGAATCATCATCAATGACTAAAAAATCACCTACTACTAATGATAATGTAAGCTCTCTCCTTATCACAGCAAATAACTTTGCTGGAGCTTGGGCGCAAGATAAAAAAGGAGCTTGGAAATATCCCCTAATTCCCAATGATCCAATGCAACGTCTGTGGGCATTTCGTGCTGGATTAAATATAGTCATCTACGTTCTTACAGGAAATTATAAAGCTGACCAAGTCCATGTTCCTGCACTGTTAGAGCGCTTTAACAAGGAAAGAAGGCAATGAAACCGTTATTCACTTTTCAGCCTTTTTTGCCTATCTATTTGCTGTTACTACTAGGAAGCATATCTGCGCTTTTCATAATCATTGGTCTCATTACACAATGTAAAGGATCTTCATTACGTCTTATGGCATTCCTTTCCCTTATCTTTGCACTACTCAATCCAATGCTCATAAAAGAGCAACGAGAACCGCTCAAAAGTACTGTGGGAATTGTCATTGATCGTAGTAAAAGCCAAACATTTGGTACACGTACAAGCGACAGTAACGAAGCATACACACAGTTAAAAGCTGTATTTGCTCGCTATCCACAATTCGAACCACGCTTTATTGAAACTGGAAAATTGATAAACAATAAATACACCCCCTCAACAAATCTGTTTACTGCTTTAACAGAAGCAATATCTGACGTATCACCATCTCGTTATGCAGGCACAATTTTTATTACCGACGGACAGGTACATGACATTCCGCCATTATCAAACCTTTACCATACAGCTCCTATCAACATCCTCATAACAGGAAAACCAGACGAATTTGATCGCCAAATCAAATTGATTTCTCCTCCTCGCTTTGCCCTTATCAACAAGCCACAAATGCTCTCCATTTTAGTGGAAGATAAAGGTCAACCCAAAGAATTTATATCAAAAAATGTGAATATTACCGTCAGCATCAATGGAAAAATTGTTGGAAATTATTCTGCAGCTTCCGGTGTTATTTTTCAAACTGAAATCACCCTAACTCACGCTAAAAAAAACATTATTCAGGTTTCAACCGATATACAGAAGGGTGAATTAAGCTCTGAAAACAACAGTACAACAACTATTATTGAAGGAATCAGAGAAAATTTACGTGTTCTCCTCATTTCTGGAGCACCTTATAACGGCGAACGTACATGGCGAGATCTTTTAAAAGGAGATTCTAATATTGATCTTGTTCATTTTACTATTTTGCGTCCTCCCGATAAAGCAGACAATACACCATCAAGCCAATTATCGCTTGTAGTATTTCCTACAACAAAATTATTTGTTGAGGAAATTGATAATTTTGATCTTGTCATCCTTGATGGCTACCAACATTCTCCTGTTTTTCCATTAATATATTACGATTATATCGTTCAATATGTGAAAAATGGTGGTGCATTACTTCTGGTAACAGGGCCTGAATTTACCCAACAATATTCTCTTGCTAAAACACCTTTAGTAAGCATCCTTCCTGCATTACCAAGCGGCACCATCATCCAAAAGCCTTTCCGTCCCACATTAACTAAGGAGGGTAAGCGTCACCCTGTTACAAGAGATCTTTCAACACCTACTCATCCATCTTCTCAATGGGGACAATGGCTACGACAAATTTTAATTAAAAATGCAAGCACAAATAAAAGTATCGCTCTTATGAAAGGAGCCGATGCACAACCACTGCTACTTCTTTCTCGTGTTGATAAAGGACGTGTAGGTATGTTACTTTCTGACGAAAGTTGGCTCTGGGCAAGAGGATTCGAAGGAGGAGGTCCATACGCTGCACTCTATCGTCGCATCACCCATTGGCTTATGAAAGAACCAGAGCTTGAAGAAGAAAAATTAAGTACCACAAGTGACCATTATCAACTAACAATTCGCCGACAAACTCTTAAAGACCACCCAGAACCAATCGAAGTCACTTTCCCTTCTGGAAAGAAAAAAAATATTACCCTTACTAAAGAACAAGAGGGCGTGTTTACCACAACTATCAATACCGATGAAACAGGAATTTTTACCATAAAGAATGGAAATTTTACGGAACTTGCTTCTGTAGGCATACCCAACAATATCGAATTAACAGATTTAATATCAACAGAAGAAAAACTCACCCCCATCAGCAAACACACAGGCGGGAATATAATGCGCCTTCATAATGAAAAACAAAAAAACATTCACCTACCCTCTATCAAATTGATCCGATCACAAACAAAGAAAGAATCATCTCTTGCCCATTCAATCATTCTGAAAGAAGCAACAGCAACTCGTTTAATCAATACTTTCTATTTTTCTATTTTTTCTGGCTTCTTTGCTCTCTTCACTTGTCTTCTTCTATTTATTAGTATGTGGTATCGTGAAAGCCGATAAACCAAAGTAATTACCATACAAAAGATCTTTCTAAAAAACATTTTTATAATTTCAAAAAATAATAGAGAATTAATTTTAAAAAAATATCTATCGTTTCAATAAATTATTTTTATTGCACAGCTCTCTCTTACTTAAAAAAACACAGTGGCTTGTATTATCTTGATTTGTATTGCCTTATTTTTTATTGCCTAAATTGTTTTCAACGCTATGCTAGTTTCTATGTTTTATCTTGCTCACATATCAGATGTACATCTTTCACCCCTACCATCCCTCTCTTTATTTGAACTCTTTGGAAAACGTCTTACTGGCTATCTGAACTGGCAAAAAAAACGCAAAGACCAGATGTCAACAAGTGTCTTAGAAGCTTTAATAAAAACATTAAAAAAGAAAGAACCTGACCATCTTGTTATTTCCGGTGATCTTGTTAATCTTTCTTTAGATAAAGAATTTGAACAAGCACGCAACTGGTTGCTTAACCAAGGAGACCCTCAAAACATTTCTTTAACTTTTGGAAATCACGATGCCTATGTTCGCGGAGCATTTCAAACAGCGTGTACTATTTTTAAACCTTGGATCATAGGAGATTTTCCCCCCAAAAATTCCCTTCCCTTTCCTTATATGCGTGTTCGCAAAAATGTAGCTATTATAGGCACCTCATCAGCCATTGCTACACCACCTTTTCAAGCCTCTGGATACTTCGGAGAACGACAAGCACAAACTCTATCACAATTTTTAGATGAATCTACAAATTTAAATCTTTTTCGAGTTGTAATAATACATCATCCTCCTTTCTACCATGCAACCTCTTGGCCTAAAAAATTATGGGGTATAAAACGTTTCATGGATGTTATCAAATACCACGGATGCGAACTTATTCTTCACGGACACACCCATTTACCCACATTAAATACCATTGAAGGAAAAATGGGAGAAGTTCCCATTGTGGGTGTTTCTTCCACATCTCAGATTTTTGGTGGCAAAAAACCACCTGCAAGTTTTAACTTATTTTCTATTGAGCATTCTAACCACAAGTGGCACTGTCAATTACAACGTTATAGCATTGTAAATAAAAACAATCATATAACATGTACTGAAACAATCGATCTTTAATTTTTTTGTAAAAATTCCTTATACAAAGGGAACAGCTGTCGTTCCAGAAGGCAGTTTTGCTTCCTCTTCTGGCTCTATATGAATGGAAACACACAAATTGTTGAATTCTTTTTCAAGCGCGTCCTCAATCCTATTGCAAATCCTATGCGCTTCTCCTACTTGCATGTCAGACGGAACAACCAAATGAAACTCTATAAAAATAGCGCGACCAGCAACACGTGTGCGCAAATCATGTACTTCAAGTGCACCCTGTGCATTTGTAGAAATTAGATTACGAATCTGCATAGATTCATTCAATTCAACGCCAACATCCATTAACCCCTGAACAGCATTGTTCATTACTTTCCATCCCTGCAAAAGAATATTAATAGCAACGATTATTGCTAAAATTGGATCCAAAATAGCCCATCCACTTAAAAAACCGGCAATCAATCCCACTAAAATACCAAGCGAAGCAAAAACATCTGTTATAAGATGCGCTCCATCAGCCTTAAGAGCTGGTGAACGATGAATTTTTCCCTGCTTGATGAGAATAATTCCCCACACACAATTTATGATACTTGCTATGAGTTGAGCAACAATCCACATTCCAGGTTTTTGCAACGATTCAACGTTCGAAAAAGCTACCCACGCTTCTCTCAAAATCATAATTGCAGCAATAGTAATCAATGCACCTTCAAGAATAGCAGAAAAATACTCTGCCTTATGATGTCCAAAAGGATGACCTTGATCTGCGGGCTTCATACTCACCTTCACAGCCCACCATGCAACCACTGCAACCAGTATATTAACAACTGCCTCTAACGCATCAGAATAAAGTGCAACCAAACCAGTAATGTGATACGCCCAATATTTTAAAACAAAAACAACGCAAGCGACAAAAATAGAACACAGAGTCAAGCTGTTATATATTTTAACTTTTATATCCGTCACCACACACCATCTTCTTTAGATAAAAAAGCAACAATGCTTTCAATCACACACATTATAGTATAGTTTGGTCTCATCATCAGAATTTTCCTGATAATATGTAATCTTAGAATACAATGAAAAGATACCTACACCCCTCTCACCATTATTGCTTGTATAAGTTACTTATACGCCGCAACACAACAAGCATATAACATAGATATTTCACAAAAAAACAAGCGCACCAACATAAAGCACAAAAAACTGTTCGTCATTCTGCTATAATCTCATCGCTTATACTGCGCTAAAACACGGCCACTATCAAAATGGCCTTAGAAATAATCCCTAGGAAAAAAGAAAAAATTTAATATCCCCAAAAAAAAGAATCTAGGCATTGGGGACCCAGATTCTTTTCCCTTAATAATTAAGGATGTGCAGAGCTTAGGAAATAGCGGGGACCTAAGACCCTGCACCCGATACGAAGACAACACGTTGTGCCACACTCGGTATTTTGTTATTACATCTATAGTTGTATTTTGTCAAGAAAAATTCTACTATAAGTTTAAAATTATTTTTTTTCCCCACTTAATAACAAAAATACCCCAAGCTATAAGAAAAATTCCTTCAACTTACGCATTTTATTTGTAAGAAATAACTTTTTGTAATTATGATGAAACCGTCATTTTTGTTCCTAAATTGCACAAAACACGTTTTAACATCGCTTCGGCACCCGCAGAACGTTCTGAATGTGTAATAAATCCACCTCCAAGAACACGCGCCTCATTGCTATTTTTATCGTAAAGAACACAAGCTTGCCCTGGTGCTACTCCACTTTCGTATTCTAATAGATCAACAAAAAAAACACCTTCTCTATAATGCAAACGAGCGGGATGTGGAGAACATGTTGAGCGAATTTTTACAGCAACCTCAATACCACAAGATGGAAAATCATCTAATCGCTCATCACCAAGCCAATTCATATCACGCAAAAAAATTTTATGTGTTTCCAACATTTCACGTGGGCCAACAATTACGCGCGCGTTTTCTACATCAAGATAAATTACATAAAGCGCTTCACCAGTTGCAACACCAATGCCACGACGTTGACCAACAGTATAATTAACAATTCCTGAATGTTTTCCTAAAATCTGCCCATTTACGTGCATAATGATCCCAGGATTTGCAGCTTCTGGATGTAATTTTGTAATGACATCAGAATATTTCCCCCTCGGAACAAAGCAAATATCCTGACTATCATGCTTATCTGCAATAGCAAGACCCATTTCTGATGCTATCTTACGAACATACGCTTTTGAAAAGTCACCAAGTGGAAAACGCAAATAATCAATCTGCTCTTGTGTCGTAGCAAAAAGGAAATAACTTTGATCACGATCAGAATCAAAAGGGCGAAAAAGTGCCCGACGCGACCCCACAAGACGACTACGAATATAGTGCCCCGTTGCTAAAGCATCTGCTCCTAATTCGCGTGCAGTTGCCAATAAATCAGCAAATTTCACAGTCTGATTACATGCAACACACGGCACAGGCGTTTCTCCATGAGCATAACTTTTTGCAAAAGGTTCAATAACAGCCTTACGAAACCGTTCTTCATAATCAAGAACATAATGTGGTATTCCCAAAGTCTCTGCTACACGGCGCGCATCTTCAATATCCTGTCCAGCACAACAAGATCCTACCCGATGAGTCGCAGCACCATGATCGTAGAGCTGCAATGTAATTCCAACTACATCATAACCTTCTTTTTTTAAGAGCCCTGCAACAACTGACGAATCAATTCCACCAGACATTGCAACAATAATGCGGGAATCCTCAGGACATCCTGGCAAATCAAGACTATTCAAAACCATGTACTTATTCTCACTTTAACATATACAATCGGTTCATGCACTCACCACTCACCACTCACCACTCACCACTCACCACTCACCACTTCTCATACTGTTTTTTAATCTTTTAAACAAACAACAAAATACTGTTAAGGAAGCACAAAAAAACGAAAAAAGATCATAGAAACATGAAGCTATAAACTATTTCACTTATCTCATTCTAATATTTTTTATTTGTTGAATTGCTTTATTAACTTTTTCTTTCAATAAACTTAGCTTTTTTTTAAAGTTCATGTATTACAAGAGAAACAAGTCCTTAACTAAAAGTGGAAAATACGTAAAAAATACAATGACTGACTTGATAAAAACACAAATGAAATACGTTATTGGACCTGATGGAAGTCCACTTACACTCTCTGATCTGCCATCAAAAACAACAAGGCGCTGGGTAATCCGTCGTAAAGCTGAGGTTGTTGCGGCCGTTAGAGGTGGATTATTGAGCCTTGATGAAGCATGTCAGCGCTATACTTTAACCGTAGAAGAATTTCTTTCATGGCAAAGTTTGATAGCTGAGCACGGCTTAGCAGGGCTACGGACGACTAGGATTCAGCGCTACAGATATTAATCAAATTAAATATCTGTTTACAAAACTACCTAAAACAGCCAAACTCTTCGTTGAATCTGGCTGTTCTTTCTTCTCACACATAATTTAAAAAAAATTATCTCAAAATTGCAATTTTTATTACCCTGTCATAGAATTAGACTGTGCAAAAACACGATCATCACCCGCCTCTATCCCAATTTCATTCTCCTCAAGAAGCTGCACACATCTCAATTCAGTACTAATTTCTCGTAAGGCAATTTCAGCGTTTTCTTTCTGAAATTGTAAATCATGAATCGAATTTACAAGGTTATCACGCCTCTTCCGCGCTGAATAAGCAAAGGACGAATACGCAAAATGATGAACATCACTAATTCCAGATTTACGTTCTTCATTAATAATCTGCGCTTCTAACTCCAACACCATTTTCTTAAATTCTGCTATCATCATCTCAAGCTGTGCGATTTCACGACGCTTCCCACGCGCTTGAAACATCTTTAATCGTACCATACCCTCTCGTGGCTTCATACTCACTACTCCCTGATTGTACCCAAACTCAAAAATTTGTTCGCATTACTGCTCATAACTCCTAGCTACCGGATTTTGACAAAAACAGACCACATCAACAAACTATGTCTCTTCTTCTCATCCCAACTATAAAATGAAGAGATTTAAAGCTCGGTAAATAAATACTACAATCCAGAAAAGAATAATTGAGATTTAGAAAAATCCATTATCCAATTTTTAACGCTAAAAATTTATAAAATAGACACTTCATTTTTTCACTTCTCCTTGGAACAAGCGATTTTTTAAAATAATTTTGTTAACCTCTTTTAAAAATAAAAATATTTTGTTAACCACTATCATAGATAGTAGAAACTTCGGTAGTAGTTGTTGCGTGTACTGCTGAAACATTCATGAACACTTTTATGATAAGTGTTTGTTTTATGAAATCATTTTTATAAACATACAGGTTTACCAACTGTTATAGAGCAAAGTAGCTCCACCTGATTCGGGAAGAGCGAAGTGAGGGATCTAAAATGCGCGTATTATTAATTGAAGATGATAAAGTAACCACTCAAAGCATTGAATTAATGCTAAAGTCAGAAAATTTTAATGTCTATATCACCGATTTAGGTGAAGAAGGCGTCGATTTAGGCAAGCTTTATGATTATGATATCATTCTGCTTGATCTAAATTTACCTGATATGTCAGGCTATGATGTATTACGAACCCTAAGACTAGCAAAAATTAAAACTCCTGTTCTCATCCTTTCTGGAATGAGTGCTATTGAAGACAAGGTTCGCGGATTCGGATTTGGTGCTGATGACTATATGACTAAACCTTTTCATAAAGAAGAGCTAATTGCACGTATTCACGCGGTTGTACGTCGCTCAAAGGGGCATGCACAATCAGTTATTGTTACTGGCGATCTTACCGTTAATCTCGATGCTAAGACCGTCACAGTTGCTGGACACCCTATTCACTTAACTGGTAAAGAATATCAAATGCTAGAATTGCTCTCTCTGAGAAAAGGTACAACCCTTACTAAGGAAATGTTTCTTAACCATCTTTACGGTGGAATGGATGAGCCAGAACTTAAAATTATTGATGTTTTTATCTGTAAACTGCGGAAAAAGCTGGAAGCAGTATCTTCTGGTGTAAACTATATTGATACCGTTTGGGGACGCGGCTACGTACTGCGTGATCCAGTTGAACAAAATGTCCGCAAAACCGCTTAAGAGATAAGGCAAATATTCAAAATCTCGGAGTAGCGGACCGAGATTTTATCCTGTTAAAGAAATATCTTTAACATAAAGAGGCGTTCACCAACAAAAAAGCTTAAAAGTAATCTCCTATAAATCATAAACATAGTATAAATTATCTTTATACTTATTCAGATTTAGCAATTTCATCTAACAGAGAAGTCTTTCACACCTTCTAAAACAATACAACCGTCAGCTTCATTAACATTTATTTTCATGCCCGTTGTTTCGGCAAGAAACAGTGTATAGTAGAATTGTATTACATGAGCGTCAATAAGATCTTCATGAAATTTTCCGTCATATAACTCAATAAAGTGAACGGGAAGATGTAAAGTTTCGCCATAAATCTCAAATCGAAAAGAACGCTTTTTTTCATCTTGTAGAATTATAACAACTATTTCACCACCACGAGAAGCTGTTGCATTTGCAATCAATAATAAATTGAGCAACAGCTTAACTTCATCTTTTGGCAAAAAAAGTGTAGGAACCTGCCATTTTAAAATTGCCTTTTCTTCTTTCATATACTGTTGAGCAACCTTCTCAGCAGAACGCGTATCTATTTGACATTCAACAGCCCCAGAAAATCCAAAGGCCAACCGTGCAAATTGTAAACGTGCAGAAGCATTTGCGACAGACAAACGTACCAATTGTAAAGCATCTTCATCAACCCCTCCCTCATCGTAGAGCTCCATTGCATTTTGGATAGCACCAATCGGTGAAATCAAATCATGACAAATACGGCTACAAAGCAAAGCAGCAAGATCAACGGACTTTAAAGAAACAGCTAATGTCATAATTATTGATCACTCCCAAATTAAAAAATAATACCCATGTTGAAGCAAAATTCTTAAAGTAAAATATTTGCATATATATGGAATATTAAAAATTATGCTAATTTTTTTTCAAAGCAAATTCAAAAATTTAAATAACCTAGCAACATATTTTTATTTGAATCGAACAAAAATCTTAATATTATTTTCCCTTCTGTAATCAACGATAAAAGGAAAAATCTCATGACCTCTTCCTATCTGCTACGCCTGTATAAAAATATTATCCCTTCAATATTCCTTTTATTTGTAGTGGTTAGTACAGCATATTCTCAAAAAGCAAAACAAGACATACCGCATTATTCGTTACAAGAAATTATCGAATCTGGCCGCGAATTTTTTGGTAACACAGCAGGTGGCATAGCAGTAGCAATTGAGAATATCTTTTCTAAATACGGTTATCCAAATGCTTATATTTTGGGTGAAGAAGCTTCTGGTGCTTTTTTTGCTGGATTAACTTACGGCGAAGGAAATGTTTTTATAAAGGGTGACAACCAACAGAAGGTCTTTTGGCAAGGCCCTTCTTTTGGATGGGATTTTGGAGGTCAAGGTTCTCGTTTAATGATCTTAGTTTATGATCTCAACAATATAAATAATTTATGGGGACGCTATGGCGGTATTTCAGGTTCGGCCTATTTAATTGCAGGTGTTGGTTTTCATGTCCTAAAACGCAATAACACATTGCTGGTTCCAGTACGCACAGGAGTTGGCGCACGCCTTGGAATAAATGTAGGATATTTAAAATTGACACGCAAACCAACATGGAATCCATTTTAAATGGATTCTCATTTAAAAGGGAACTTATGCTCATCCAATCACTTCTTTTCTTTATTCTTGGAATTGCTTTGGCTTCTTGGTTATTAGTGCTTTTTTCTCCTATTATTTGGAGCAGAGCCGTTCACTTTGCGCATAAATTTGTTTCCGCACAAATTCCATCATCATACGCTGAAATACAAGCAAACTACGACTTTCTCCGTGCCAAACATAGTACGGAATTGGCGCGTAATGAACAAAAATATAACTCCCTACAAGAAAAATACGCCAAACAAAAGATACAGCTCAGCCAAACTAAGGAACAGCTGTACCAATTATTTTTTCCTAACCATCCTGCACCTTCCCTTTCCAATAAAAAGAGAGCTACTACCATAAAGGATGAACAAAATGCTTTCATAAAAAATACCTTTGTAATAGAAACTAGAATTATGCGTGAAAAAATTGCATATTATCGGAAGCGTCTGCAAGAAATTCAGCTCGATGAACTTGATGCTGTTTCTAGCCTTCAGCTTTTGAGCGAATTACGTGAAGAAATACAAGAATTCTCTGCAACATTAGCTGCAAAAATAGCACTGCAAGAAGGTAAGAATTCACCCATAAACACACTAACCAAAAATTCTAAAAACAAGAAAGATCTAGCATACCGTATTCACAAAAAAATACACTACACTAAAAAAACACCCCTTACATAAATTACCTGTTTAATAAAGTTCATTATGTATTGTAACATTATTTTCTTGCCAGAACAAAATACCTGCAAAGAGATGAGAAACATGTTATTAAAAGGAAATAACACTAAGAAAAGGGATTTTCTCAAGAATGGTAAAAATCTCTTATTCTCTGAATAACCATATCCTGATCATTTCGTGTCAAGTATGGATGCATAGGTAAACTTAAAACACAATCTGATAAAGAATCAGAAACAGAAAGAGAACCCTTTAAATAAGAAAAATGTTGATACGCTGGCTGCTTATGTAGTGGAGTTTTGTAATACACCATCGTAGGAATGGAGTTTTCGTGTAAATATTTCTGTAATCTATCACGACTTTTCGCTTTAATGGTATATTGTGCATAAGCGCACCGAGACCCACTCTCTACTTCCGGAACGGTAACAATATCTTTTAAATTATTGGAATAATACTGAGCAATTTCTACACGCTTTTCCATCTCATCTTCGAAAATGGCGAGTTTCTCTAGCAAAATAGCAGCTTGAATTGTATCTAAACGTGAGTTTAATCCAATACGTACATTATCATACTGCGTCTTACCTTTGCCATGAAACAAAATAGAACGTAGAAGTTCCGCCAAATTATCATCATTAGTCATCATAGCACCTCCATCACCGTAACACCCCAATGGTTTTGCTGGATAAAAGCTAGTTGCAGCAACATCACCAAAAGCACCACACATAACATCGCCAATCTTACCACCTATTGATTGAGCACTATCCTCAATAATTAAGAGATTTTCCCTAGCAGCTATCATAGAAATTTGTTTATGATTTGCAGGAAGCCCAAATAAATCAACAGGAATTATTGCCTTTGGTTGAAGACGTCCCTCTTTTTTAACCATTACGATCGCTTCACAAATTTTTTCAACATCAATATTAAATGTATCAGGCATAACATCAACAAAGACAGGTTCTGCTCCTACCAATGCAACAACTTCAGCAGTTGCAGAAAATGTGAAGCTAGGACAAAAGACAGCATCACCTGGACCAATATTTTTAGCCATAAGGGGCATCTTCAACGCATCAGTTCCATTCGCACAAGCAATCACATGCTTAACACCAAGATAATCTGCCAAACGCTCTTCAAATTCTGTTACTTTCGGACCCAAAATATACTTACCGCTAGCAACAACATGCGCAACCGCAGCGTTAATTTTATCCTCAATGCGCGCACGCTGAGCCCCAAGGTCAATGAATTGCATATTAACTCCATGATAATTACAATAATGCAGAATCGCTGCTTACCTCTTTCATTTACGATAATTGACACCAGCAGCAGTTAAAATCCGTAAAACAGCAACAGCATCATCACCACCTGTACGAGGCGATTGACGCGTTTTAATACAATGAAGAAAATGCTGTAATTCACAAGTGAGCGGCAAACCTTCATGAATATCAATATAACTCGGCTCATTCACATTAAAAGCAAATCCTTTATCTTCCTTCCAAACTGCAAAACTATGAAGCGCCAACTTACGACTCCACGGTTCCATATCATCAAAAACAAGCGTAGCCTTTGTACCAACAACCGTCAAACGCCTCTCACGATAAGGACTAAGGCGTGAAGTAAAAAGATGACTACGCACACCATTGGGAAAAATTAAGTGAATATGGGAAAAATCAGAAAGTCTATCAACTACAGCAGCTCCCTCCCCCCAGACTTCGGAAGGCTCACACCCTGTCAAAGCTAAAATCATTGAGAGATCATGAGGGGCAAGATCCCATAAAGCATCACTCTGAGTATGAAATTTCCCGAAGCCTAATCTATGAGAATAAATGTAGCGTATATCGCCAAGATCTCCCTCAGCCACCAATTCACACATTTTTTCAAAAGCAGGATGAAATCGTAAAATATGACCTACCATAAAAATTCGTCCACATTCATTAGCAACTTGGACTTGGTACTCAGCGTCAGCCACATTTAAAGCAATTGGTTTTTCAACTAAAACATCTTTACCATTTTGAACAGCATGCAAAGCATTTTCTGTATGAAATTGCGGAGGTAATGCCAACACCAATGCATCAATATCTGCATGAACAAAGAGATCCTTCGGCACAATAGCTTCAATACCATAAGCACGTGCAAGAACCATAGCACGCTCAATGTCTACATCAGAAACTGCCGCCAAAGACCCAAGATCACGGAGTGTTCGTACATGATTTTCACCCCAATAACCACATCCTAAAACCGCCACACGTGGCAACATTCTTATGCCTTACCCTACTAACTATAAAAAAATATACTTCTAAGTATTTTCATATCGAGGATAAAACAGAATGACAAGTAAAAAGCTCAAAAGCGACGCTTGACATATCACTATTCTACCCCTTATATCCGACAAGAGCAAAGTGAGCTGTGTAATTGTTTATTCATTTTGGCGGAGTAGCTCAGTAGGTTAGAGCAGAGGAATCATAATCCTTGTGTCGGGGGTTCAAATCCCTCCTCCGCTACCGTACCCTTCTTTACAGTATATTTTAGTGTCTTACCTTGCTGCAAATTCTCTTACAATCTACAAAAAATTTTTTGTAAAAATCAAAAAAATCTCACTTTTAACGATTTTATCGTCATTAGTTTACACAGTTTCGATAATAATAAAAAAAACAGCTAGAATAACTTTTATTTATAGTTAGAAATTTTCTATAAAACCCTCTTCCTTTTTTTAAAGACAGAACTTAAAACAGAAAAACTTCATTATCTTCTCTGCTAAATCTTATCACATTCTTTCTTTTCTATGAGAAATCGGAGCAATACTGGCTTCAAAAAACATTTTTGTATAACCATTTTTTGCACGCAAATTGCGCAAATCATTATTGCTAAGCTCTTCAAGAATAACCCCCTGATGCATAATCCCAACACGTTCACATATATGAGCAATAACAGCAAGATCGTGTGATACCATCAAATAAGTCAAGTTCTTTTCTTCCCGCAGAGATTTCAATAAATTCAAAATTTCAGCCTGCACAGACACATCCAAAGCGGATGTTGGTTCATCAAGTAACAAAACCTCGGGTTCAATAATCAAAGCCCGTGCTAAAGCAATACGCTGACGCTGTCCTCCTGACAATTCATGAGGATAACGATAAAGAAAAGAAGAATCTAAACCAACAGAACCCAAAATATTGTATACTCTTTCTTTTCGATTACCTATATTATAAATTGAAAGAGGTTCAGAAAGCACAGTATGCACCATTTTTCTTGGATGGAGCGAAGAATAAGGATCTTGAAAAACGATTTGAATACGACGTAAAAAAGATTTGCTTCTTTTTCGTAATATTTCTTCTCCGTCAAAGATAAAAGTTCCATTATAATGAGAAATTAACCCTATTAATGCATTCAAAATTGTTGATTTTCCACAACCTGATTCACCAATCAAACCGTAAGCTTCGCCACGCTTAATATGAAAATTAACATTTTTAACAACTGTTACAGCCCTATATCCACTCCCAAATGTCACAGACAAATCAGAAACATCAATAATATTTTCATAATTTGTCATTGAAAATCCCTTCAACACCATTAACAATTGTTGGACCATATACCCAATCAGAATTTCGTTCAGGAACAGCCAAAACATCAACCGGCTTATCAAGCCGTGGCAAACTATCTAGCAAAGCCCTTGTATAAGGATGACACGCTCGTGATAAATCTCGAGCAAGCAACTCTTCCACAATGCGACCAGCATACATAACCAAAACACGATCGCAAAAATCAGCAATCATATTCAAATCATGACTAATAAAAATAAGTCCGGCACCAGATTGTGCCACAAGCTCATCTAACACAGATAAAACTTGACATCTTACAGTAATATCGAGAGCAGAAGTTGGCTCATCTGCAATAATCAAGTCAGGCTTTGGAATAAGCATCATAGCAATCATAACTCGCTGTCCCATTCCACCTGATATTTCATGAGGAAATAGCCGCATAACATTTTCAGAGTTACGAATATGAACCGACTCTAGCATTGCAGTTGCTTTTTCCCACGCCTCCGCTTTTGAAACACGATTATGAATACGGTAAGCCTCCATAATCTGATCCCCAATCCGAACCAATGGATTCAAAGAATACTTAGGATCCTGTAAAATCATTGAAATACGTTTCCCCCGAATTGTTCTCATCTCAGATTCACTTGCCGCCAATAAATCAACATTATGAAAACGCATTTTTCTTGCTTTGACAATTGCTAAACTTGGACTCAGTTTCAAGATCGCACGCCCAGTTATTGATTTCCCAGATCCTGATTCTCCAACAATTCCAATTTTTTCTTTTCCAACAGAAAGATTAACACCACGCACAACTTCTGAAACTCCACACGACGTAGGAAAAGAAATGCGTAAATCTTCTATCTCTAATAATTTCTTATCCATTGCGTGGATCCAATACATCACGAAACCCATCACCTAAAAGATTAAATCCAAGACTTGTCAACAGTATCGCACAGCCTGGTATTGCAGCCAACCACCAACTTGTCATCATAAATTCACGACCAGCAGAAAGCATAGCACCCCATTCAGGACTTGGAGGCTGAGCACCTAAACCCAAAAAGCCAAGACCCGCGGCTGTCAAAATAATCCCAGACATATTCAATGTTAACCAAACAATAACTGAAGGAATACACATTGGCGCCACATGAAACAGAATAATCCGCAAAGCCGACGCTCCTTGTAAATAAACAGCCGCAACATAGTCAGAAGAACGTATAGTTAAGGTTTCAGCACGTGCCAAACGAGCTATCGGTGGCCAAGCCGCAATTGAAATTGCAATCGCAGCATTCTCAATCCCTGGACCTAAAGCTGCTGAAAAAGCAAGCGCCAAAATTAAACTTGGAAATGCAAGAAAAATATCAACTATACGCATGAAAACAGTATCAACTATTCCCCCCACATAGCCAGAAACAATACCAACAATAAGCCCTATCGGTCCAACAATAACCGTAGTTAAAAAAACAATATAAAGAGTGATACGCGCTCCAAAAATTAAACGGCTGAAAATATCACGCCCTAACTCATCTGTTCCAAAATAATGCAGCATAGATGGAGGCTGCAAACGATCACCAAGATCATTTTTTAAAATGTCATGCGTAGCAATCCAAGGAGCAAAAACCGCACACAAAACAACAATAAAAACAATTGCCATACCTAATAAAGCAGAAGGATTATTAGAAAATTTGACCAAAGCATAATAAAATCTCTGCACATTTGCTTGAAATGCTGACTGTGGAACGGATCCATCCACCCAACACTTTAAAGAAGATAGTAAATTAAATTTATTATGAATGATTGCCATATTCAACGTGTCCTCGGATCAAAAATACGATAAAGTAAATCAGAAAATAAATTAATGACGACAAAAGAAAATCCTACAAGCAAAGTGCATCCCACCACCGCATTCATATCCCCTGCTAAAAGAGCATTGGTTAAGTACCGTCCAAAGCCAGGCCAAGCAAAAACCGTCTCGGTCAAGACAGCGCCATCTAATAAAAAGGCATACGAAAGAGCAACGACAGTAATAGTTTGAACAATCGTATTAGGAAAAGCATGCCCCCAAACTGTTCGCATCCACGATAATCCTTTAACACGAGCAGTAATAATGTATTCCTGATTGAGCTGTTCAATCATAAATCCACGAGTCATACGACTAATATAAGCCATAGATCCAAATGCAAGGATTAAAGCAGGCATAATGATATGGCTAAAAACATTACCAAAAACTTCCCATTGCCCTTGCCTAGCAGTATCCCAAAGGAAAAATCCTGTTTTAGGTTCAAAAGAGTATTCATATATAAAATCAATACGTCCTGGAGAACCAATCCAATTAAGCTTAACATAAAAGACCAATAACGCCATCAACCCAAGCCAGAAATTTGGTATTGAATAACTAAGTAATGTGAAAATACGAACAAAATAATCAATGAATGAATTACGATACATCGCTGCAAACACACCCAATGGAACACCAAAACTCGTACCAATAATAATAGCAACCGTTGCCAACTCTACTGTTGCAGGAAACACTCGCGCAATATCTGTCAAAACAGGATATCCAGAAGTCAAAGAATCTCCAAAATCAAACATGAAAACATTTTTAAGATAATGCCAATATTGAACAATCAAAGGCTGATCAAAACCCAATTTATGAAACATTGCATCATAAGCTTCTTGACTAATATTGTCACCAAGGATAGCAAGAATAGGATCTAAAGGAAGAATGCGACCAATAAAAAAAGTAATCGTCACCAAACCAAGCAACGTAATAAAAATAGATACCAACAGCTTAAACACCTTGAGGAAAACGAACCACACCAGAAGACTTCTCTTCTCAGATGAAACGACTCTTTCTGATTTCAAAAATGGAAAAGCCATTATAATAATCCCCTCAAAACTGTAAGATACGAGCTTAACGCTTCTTTGCACATAATCAAATAAATTTAATCGGACATTATTCGTAACATACTTACACCTATTTTTGTATCTTATCATAATAAGTTCTATAGCTGTTCCAAACCCACTTTTTTACAGAGGCTCCCATACCAACGATGTAATATGTCTGAAATAAATAAACCATAGGACCATGATTAAACATATAAAGCTGCAAATCCTTATATTGCTTAAGACGTCTATTTTGATCTTTCTCAAACCAAGCATCCATTACCATTTTATTTGCTTTTTCATCATAATAACCAGCGCGCAAAGCCAAATACATACCATGCTTCTTAGTAAAAGTTGGATCAGGATTAAAAACACTGTGCAACGAAGAAGGATGTGCATCAGGATCAGCTGAATTCCATCCCATAATAGCCATGTCATAATTTCCACCACGAACACGCCTAAGTAATTGAGCTTGCGCCATTTTTTCTATCGTGAGCTTAATTCCAACTTTGCGTGCAGTTACTTGGATAGACTGCGCAACAGGCGACATATAAGAAAGACTACCAATCAAGAGATTGGCTTCAAAACCATTAGGATAACCCGCCTCGCTTATCAAGCATTTGGCTTTCTCTAAATCCAATTTAAAGGGTAATCCTTCCTTTTCATCCAAAGCGCCAAATACACCCAGTGGCATATAACTCGCACGTGGAATTGCGATCCCTTTTAAAACAGTTTTGCCAAGTTTGTCATAATCAACCAAATAACGTAAAGCTAATCTCACTTTTTCGTTGGATAATGCTGCATTCCTATTATTTAACGACAAGTAAACAGACTGAGGACGCAAAACACGGGAAATTTTAATTGCTCCATTCCTTTTTTCAAGATCTAAAATATCTTCGGAAGAAAGATCCCTCGCTACATCCACATCACCCTTTTCTAAAAGCAATCTCTGACTTGCTGGTTCAGCTACATGAAGCACCGTAATCTGCTTAATTTTTGGCTCATCACCCCAATAATGCTGATTAGCCCGCAACACAACCTTATCACTTGGAACCCATCTCACCAATTTATAAGGCCCAACACAAGCTGAATGCGTGGTTAAATATTTATTGCCCATATCGCCATTAACACTGTTCGCCTCAAGAGTTTGTCGATCAAGTAACGCAGACGCGTAAGACTGCCCAATAACGCTTAAAACCAAAGACACGGGATAAGGCTTATCAAATTTCAACTGCAAAGTCGTTTCATCAATGGCCTGAATATTTTTTTCGACATTATCTTTAGTCAAGCCATAGTCTATTAAAGACTGTGCATAACTATACCCTAATTTAACAATCCGCTGCATTGACCAAGCAAGATCATGTGCCGTTGCCTTTCTTCCATCACCAAATTTCAAATTGTGACGAAGATGAAAAATTATTGTTTTCCCATCATCTGAAACATCCCAAGACTGAGCCATAGCAGGACGAATTTTTGCAGCATCACGCTGATCAAACTGCACTAACGCACTGCACATATTCAGCAATAATTCACTCGTTATAGTCGTAAGCGCCTGTGCCGGATCAAAACTACTGACTGCATCTATGTTCCACGCCATCACCAACGTATCTTTGGGTGGTGCACCAAAAGATAATGACATAAATATATTCAAAAAACTGAATGAAATATAAAATCTTTTAAATACTTCTTTCACTTTCATCTCGTTCCCAACCTTTGCATTTTAGCTCTTTCTGCACAAACGAAGGAACTATGCTAACTTCTATCTGAGATTGAAATCACCAACAAACTCATCAAACATTCTGGTATCAACATTAATTCAATGCACAAAAATTATACTTTGAACAAATAATAGCCCATACAACATCCCAACCTAGTTTCTCCAATACAGAAGCACTTCTTCATTATCCGTATCTTATTATCACTCTATTTCATAGAGTCTAGAACACATACTTACTTCTCAATCAAATTATAGAAAATATGCGGCCCATTATTCCAAACCCACTTTTTAACGGAAGGGGCAATAGATGCCCTGCTGTATCTTTGATAAATAAAAGCATAAGGCCCTTTTTGCATAAGTTCACGCTGTAAATTAGCATATTTTTCTATTCGTTTTTGCCGATCTTTTTCAAATAAAGCACCTTCAACCTTCCGATTCATATCAGCATCAAAATACCCATGTTGCCAACTAGGATAGGCTGTATTTTTAGCCTCAAAACGATTATCAGGATTGAAAATAATACGTGAAGCCATCGTATGAGGATCAGCTGAATCATTATTCCATCCAACAAAAATTGTATCAAAAGTGCGGGCATAAAGCTTTGAAAATAACTGCGAACCTGCTAAACGTTCGATTTTAAGGCGCACTCCCACTTTTTCTGCATTATTTTGAATCGACTGTGCAAGTTCCAAAGCATAAGGAAACGCTGGCACTAAAAAATTTGCTTCAAATCCATTTGGATAACCCGCTTCAATTAAAAGTTGCTTAGCTTTCTGAATATCAAACTTAAAGGGTTGTCCCTCTTTTTCACTCAAAGCTCCTAAAATACCAATAGGAATAAAACTCGCGCGCGCAACAGCACCATCTTTAAGTACCGTCTTTTCCAAACCGTCGTAATCAATAAGATAACGCATAGCTAAACGTACTTTTTCATTGGCAAAAACAGGGTTTGTCATATTAAACCCCCAGTACATCATAGAAAACTCTAATACCTTTTCAACTCTGACATCTGTTGTCGCTTGAAGATCAGCTAAATCATCAGGTGTTAAATCACGTGCAACATCGACATCTTGTTTTTGCAACAATAAACGCTGCGTACTTGGCTCAGAAACATGGCGAATTAAAATTTTCTTAAGCTTAGGCGCCTCACCCCAATAATAAGGGCTAGCATGCAACAAAACCCCTTCATTAGGACGCCAACTTTTCAACTGATATGGTCCAACACAAGCAGCATGAGCAGCCAAATACCGGCTTCCCAAATCACCATCCTTTTCATGCTTCATGATTGTTTCACGATCAAGCAAAATAGCAACTGGACGAGACATAACATGATCCAGAAGAAGCTCACCAGGATAGGGTTTATCAAATTTCATCACTACAGTTTTATCATCCGGCGCCTGAATAGCATCATCGACTGTCTGCGCCGTAATACCATAATCGATAAATGTAGACGCACCAGCCATCTTTAATTTTATAACCCGTTTCATACTCCAAACAAGATCACTTGCGCGGGCAGTACGACCATCAAAAAATTTTAAATTATCGCGCAAATGAAAGGTGATTGTCGTGCTATAATCATCACTCGAGATATCCCAACTTTCTGCAAGACGTGGCACTAATTTAGTTACATCATTTGGATCAGAACTAACTAAGGTGTCACAAACATTGGTAATAATTTCGCTACTATAAACATCATTCACTTGTGCAGGATCAAACGAAGTAATAGCATCTATGTTCCAAACCATTACAAGTGTGTCAACAGGTGTCTTTGCCGATGCGTCTGATACCTGCTGTAGAAATGCAACTGCGGCAAAAAAAGCAGAAACAAAATAACTATTACCTCTCAATATTTTTTTCTTCAAATTCATAAATCTTCCCTCTTTAATGTCGTCACACCAACCAATTATCCTTAAAAGAATAATAAATTCATAGCAGTAAAAACTGAACAAGACGCAATTCACAACCTAAACATAATCGCTTTCCTACCAGCATATTGAATGCATCTCAACTAGATCTTTAAATATGTTACACACGAGAAAACCACCGCACAAAAATCATAAACCAACCGTTTCACTCCCTTAAACTATATTAGAAATACAAACGGATAAACTTCAAAAGAAATAGCACTCCTCAAGATACACAATCCAAAGTTAGCTCTTATCTTGACCATATCATCGTGATAAATTAAGCAATTTGTGAAGCATAAAAACCTTGGTAAATGTTACCTAAAGCTTACCAAAGTTAAGTATCTTTTCTGAAAAATTCCCAAAATACATAAAATCTAATAACTCCTCAGTAGAGGAACTATCAAATAACAAAGAATAATACAAGCATTCTTAAGAAATTTAATATCAATTTAATTTAATAAGAAAACAAAGATTAAACCAGTTAAAGTCCCTCTCTGTTCAACCAGTCAACAATAAACAAGATTCATACATGATAAGAGAATTCAAGCGATATTTAACGACAAAAACATCCTTCAAGATGACCATTAACCATTCCTATTGCTTGCATAAAAGAATAACAAATTGTTGGTCCAACAAATGTCCAACCCCGCTTCTTTAAATCTGCAGCCAAATGGAAGGAGGGAAACGGGATAGAATTATCCGTTAAAACTTGCAAATTCACCGCCTGATGGTACTGAATTTTTGGTAATTGAAAAGACCAAAAATAACAGGATAAACTGCCTAATTCTTCAACAATCTTTAATGCTTTTAAGGCGTTATTAATCACTGAACGAATCTTTCCTTGATGACGAACAATACCTTTATCCAACATCAATATTCTAATTTTTTCCTCGTTGTAATGAGCAATCTTTTCAAAATCAAAACCATCAAAAGCTTTACGAAAATGAGGAATCTTTTTTAAAATTGTTAGCCAAGAAAGCCCTGCTTGAAAACTTTCAAGACAAATTTTCTCAAACAAAAGACGATCATCAAAAACAAGCTTGCCCCATTCATTGTCATGGTAGGCACAATAAAGCGGATCAGTTCCAGCCCATGAGCAACGAATTTTTCCGTCTACTCCTATCAAAAGTCCCTTATCAAGCAATGAATTCATCTCATTAAAAGAGCGTTCCTTGATCATCTTTTTTTGACTTTACCCGCTTAAATATTGAAGATCGATTAAGAGCACGATCGTGTACTGAAACATTAATTTCACCATCAAAAAAACGTAAATTTACCGGCTCTGTTTGAGGGAACTGCGTCAACCGTTTAATTGGTTTATTATCTTGCCCTAAAGCTAAAACGAAACCACGCTCCAAAATATTTTGATACGAAGTACTTCGTAAAAGTCTAAATACACCCTCTATATGAGTACGTTTCTTCTCAACATTATGTAAAAATGCATAATGGAGACGTGCAGTATATTCCTTTGTAGTGCGTTGTGCTTTTTCAAAATTTAATAATCGAGGTAAAAAACGCGGGCTAAGTAAATGAAAATAATTTTTTTTTCTATCATAACTCACACAAAGAGAACGCTGTAAACGACTCGATATCTCGTTTAATTGAGCACGTTTTTTTTCAACATTGTGCAAAAAAACGTGATGGAATCGTGAAGTATATCCCTTCACATTATATTTAGCGCTTTCAAAATTTAACAAACGAGGTAAAAGACGCAATTTAACTGAATGAAAATAAAAATGTTTTTTATCATAGCTTACACAAAAAGCACGTTGCAAACGACTTGATGTTTCATCAAATTTTCGTCGTGGTAAAGCAAACAGTTGATCGGCAGTAGGAAGTGCGCGCGCAAGTGCGCGCAATTTTTGCTGATTAGAATCAAAATAACGCACCATTCCCTTGTGTAAACGTGCTCCAAGAGACGCTACCTGCATTGTGAGATCAATTTTAACAGGAACAGCTCGTTCTGCTGCCCCTGTTGGAGTTGGAGCACGCCAATCAGAAACATAATCAATTAAAGTCCAATCCGTTTCATGCCCCACAGCAGAAATAACTGGGAGGATAGATGCATAAACAGCACGAACAACAGATTCATCATTAAACCCCCATAAATCCTCTAAACTGCCTCCACCACGCGCCACAATAATAAGATCAGGCCTAGGAACAATACCATCCAAAGGCAACGCATTAAAGCCTTCAATAGCAGCAGCTACTTCCAAGCCGCTTGTTTCTCCCTGAACACGTACAGGCCAAACCAAAATATGCAAAGGGAAACGATCCGATATGCGGTGAATAATATCACGAATAACAGCGCCTGTCGGCGACGTCACGACGCCTATAATTCGCGGCATATAAGGCAAAGGCTTCTTCTTTTCTTGATCAAATAAACCCTCATCAGCAAACTTCTTCTTGCGATCTTCTAAAAGTTTCATCCAAGCGCCAACACCTGCTGGCTCAAGAGATTCAATGACAATTTGATATTTCGATGATCCTAAATAGGTCGTAAGTTTTCCTACAGCAACCACTTCCATCCCTTCTTCAGGAAGAAGTTTGAACTTTTTCATAGACCCACACCAAATAACAGCCTCTAACCGTGCTTTATCATCTTTTAAAGCAAAGTAAGCATGTCCTGAAGAATGAGCACCACGGTAACCTGATATCTCTCCACGCACGCGTACATAACCAAATTTTTCCTCAACAATACGCTTTAAAGCTACAGATATTTCAGAAACACTAAATTCTGCTACATTTGTTGTGACTGTTTTTTTACTAAACAAATTCATATTTTTTTTCAATTAATGAAGTTAACATCTACTACGAACACACTCTAACTAAAAGATAATTTTAGCAAATATTTCCATATAATTACGATGGAAATCTTAATTTTCGTATTTTCATTTTATCTTGCATATTTTGCAAAATAAATGCGCAATGCGCAAAGATTCACAATAACTAATCTTTTCTACTAATCTCTTCGAAAAATTAAACGACATAAAAAACCTGTACTTACAGCTACAAATACCGCAATTATACCATATAAAAAACTGTGTTTATGAGCTCCATCGAAAATTGTATAGGCAATATGGGCTTTAACAATTTCAAGGGTTGTAGCTGCACTGTCAATACACTGACCGTCGCGAAAAAGATAAGCACGAACCTTATAATTCCCTACAGGAATATTCGCCGGCAATTGAAAATGTGCCGTAAAGAGTGTACCTGAACCAAAATGAACACCACCAATTTCTTCATTATAAAGTTTTTTAGCTTTTTGCAATTTTATAAGTTCATCCCGAAAAATTTGTATTTTTGCTTGGTTCTGTTCATCCGTTTTCAGTAAAAAATTGGACAATCCAAGCCCAAAATATTTATAATTTTCAGCACTGGTAATATCGTTAATTTCACGTGTCGTTACCACTGAGTAAAAAAGAGGAGCATTTTTAAAAATAAGGGAATCTGCATTAATCCAAACCCCAGCATTGCGCTTCTTTTCTCTCATGACTACCGGTTTAGCTTGTCCCTCTAAGCTAACAACAACATCATAGCGATGCTCTTGAGAATACGACGAATCAATATTTTCTAAAACACCCGCAATATAAAGATCGCCACCATCAAAATATGCGTCAATTGTAATTATATTTGTTGTTACAATAATTTGGATAGTCTCGTGATCAGAAGATATAGATTCCTTACTAATATGCGCCAATGTAGAAAAAGAAACGACGCAAAACCAGCTTACAACCATGCATAGAGAAAAAAATCTACCCATTTTTATCTCATAAGAATATCTAGAGAAAAAAGGTTATCAGGACGTATAAATAATTGAAAAGCCAAACGCATACACACAATTAATACCAAAAATGCAAGTGCCATACGCAATTGCTCAGCCTTGAATTTTTGTCCAGCTCGTATTCCATATTGCACTCCAACACTTCCTCCAAGCATCAACAAAAAAGCCAAAACAATATCAACAGATTGATTGCTTACACTTTGTAAGACCGTAGTAAAAGAAGATACAAATGTAATCTGAAAAAGTGAAGTTCCAATTACCACACCCGTTGGAACACGCAAAAGGTAAATAAGTGCCGGTACCATGAAAAATCCTCCACCAATCCCCATAATAGAAGACAGCAACCCGACAATGAAACCAATCCCTAAAACTGGGATAAGACTAACATAGATCATTGATGTTCGAAAACGCATTTTAAATGGCAAGCGATGGATCCAATTATGTCTTCCAGCAAGGCGAACAGAAGCTTTTTTTTCCTTGTGCTGCCGTACCATGTTGCACCAACTTTCAACAATCATTAAACTCCCAACACTCCCAAGAAGAATCACGTAAAGAAGCGAAATAATCAAATCTAACTGACCTAATTTTTTCAGAACAGAAAAAATTTGAACTCCAATTAAGGAACCAACTCCTCCTCCAATAACTAAAAGAATACCAAGTTTGATATCAAGAGTACGTCTTTTAAAATGTGTAATTGCCCCCGTTACAGATGATGCAATCATCTGATTAGCTCCTGTGCTAACAGCAACAGCAGGAGGAACATTATAGAAAATTAATAAAGGTGTAATCAAAAAACCACCACCAATACCAAAAAGACCAGAAAAAAAACCAGCAACCACTCCCATACCAATCAAAATCAGCATGTTGAGAGACATTTCAGCAATTGGCAAATAAATACTCACTTACAGAACCTTCAATATAGTTTTGAATTTGTTTGGAAATTTCAAAGCTCTTCTTCGACAATCTTGGTCACGTTTTTTATAGCAATTTTAGACGCACTCTATTCTATAATGTCGTCACACCAACCAATTATCCTTCTTTGCAAAGTCATAAATTGTTCCCACCATTCTCATATTTGTTGACCTAACGTTTGTTGACCTAACGGAAACATCATAAAACTAAAAAAAACGCCACCCTTCTAAAAAACCATAAAAACATAGCGCTATCGTCGCCATAAATGCAATAATTAAAAGACATTTAAAAGTTTTTTTAAAAAAATGACCTAAAGAAAAAAGAACCCCACAAAGCTCCATTTTGAAAGAATCCACAAGTTGATCATCTCCAACACAATCACAAAAATCCTGAATATGAGAATAACCTTCTTTCATTTCTGAATATTTTATAAACTTCTCCGCATCTTTTTCAGAAGACTCCATAGAGCTATTTTTCAGCAAATAACTTTCCAGACTTTGTTGCGACTCATTTCCAGCACCCACTTTCCCAGTGTTCATTTGGATCGTATTCGCGCTATTTTTTTCTGAAAAGTGCACATCTTGGAGTGAAAAACATCCATCGTTTTCTTCATACGTTGTACGCGCAAGATGATGAATGACAGAATCTAGAGATTTTGAATGAAACGTGCGCCTTGCTGTCGTATTTTCTTTTGATCTTTTTTTCTCATCATGCAATCCTTGAATAAGCACTTTAATCTGCTCTAAATGTACAAAAAACTCTTTTTCTTTCTGACGACGAGTATAATACTCAACTAAAATTGCCCGACTAATATCATCCAAATAAGATTTGAAATTATCATCTACAGAGCTTGGATATGTGACTTGATGATATGGACGCACCATCTTCATTTGTGCATAAACAGAGCGCAATTTTGCAGCAATTTTCAACATGGTTACTTCAGAAGGCGCATTTATTTCCTCTTTTTTTTCAAGACCGCAAGCAGAAGATGTGTCGTACACAACCTGATTTATAGTATTACTCTTTGTATTCACAAACGCTACCCCTCATGTCCTTTACTCAAAAAATTGCCCGAATGAATGCAAAGTATTCTCTATTTTGGTAAATATAGCTTTAAAAATTACCCAAAATGTTTAAAATAGAGGAAATCCTGCATCTACTCTCAACATTTAAATTGAGCAATGCCTCCTCTCACTATTGTACCATTACATTGCAATATACTCATGATAAGCTATGTATATGGAACTAAAAGAGGAATCTTGATTTTTTATTCACACACTATCCTCACTTCTTTTGTTTCCAGTTTTTCTTATAATGCTGTTTCACAAATTGTGGTAAATGAGTTCAACTTTTAAATTGATACTTTTATTTTTATTCAAATGAAGGACACCATTATAAAAGAAAGAAAAATATCTTATAATAACAATAAAAGAGTACACGCAAACGTAAGAAAGCTTATATAATTTAAAAATAGTACAGTAAAGATTCATTTATCCATAATTGAATCTCTTACCGGTTATAACTACAAATTCGTAATCGTATAAATCAAAGAGGATCATCATGAAAGTAATTGTCGCTGTCAAACGTGTTGTTGATCATAATATCAAGGTACGCGTCAAATCTGATGGCACAAGTGTTGATCTTTCCCATGTGAAAATGTCTATGAACCCTTTTGACGAAATTGCCGTAGAAGAAGCAGTTCGACAAAAAGAGGCTGGAAAAATTTCAGAAATCGTTCTTATTTCAATTGGATCAGAATCAGCCCAAGAAACTTTGCGAGCAGGACTTGCAATGGGAGCTGATCGAGCTATCATCGTAAAAACTGAAGAAACACTTGAGCCCTTGATAATCGCTAAAATTCTTAGAGTTATTATTAATGAAGAAAAACCAAACGTGGTATTTTTGGGTAAACAAGCCATCGATGACGACAGCAATCAGACGGGACAAATGCTGGCTGGCCTTCTTGGTTGGGGACAAGCCACTTTTGCCTCACATATAAACATAGAAAATAAACATGTCACCGTCACTCGAGAAGTAGATAATGGAACACAAACTATTTGCCTCCCCCTTCCCATAGTCATAACAGTTGACTTGCAATTAAACGAACCTCGCTACACTTCTTTAGCAAACATTATAAAAGCGAAAAAAAAACCAATTGAACAAAAAATGCTTTCTGATCTTGGTATAGACACACGATCCCGTTTAAAAGTACTTCGCGTTGAGGAACCATCTCCCCGTAAATCTGGTGTAAAAGTTGCTAATGTAGCAGAACTCATCAAGGCACTCAAACAAACAAATCACTTTAATATTCTGTAACTGATAGATCAAAAAATGCATAAAAGGGCAAAAACCTATGGCAATTCTTTTATTGGGTGAACACAATATAGAGGAAACTGCAAAAGCGCTTACTGCTGCTAGAGCAATTAACGATGATATAGACATATTAATATGCGGAACAAAAATTTATGAACTAGCTGAAAACTTCGCCAAATTAGATGGCGTACGGCAAATTTTCATTGCTGAATCCGACTATTTAACTCACCAATTAGCTGAACCTGTTGCAGACACAATTCTCAAATTAGCAGGTAACTATAATACAATCATGGCAGCCTCTACCAGCACTGGCAAGAATGTAATGCCACGTGTAGCTGCTCTTCTTGACCTGATACAAATTTCAGATGTTATTTCAATTGTCGCACCTAATATCTTTAAGAGACCAATTTATGCAGGAAATGCTGTCGAAACTGTGCAAACTAATGACGATAAAGTCGTTATAACAATTCGCACAGCCTCCTTCTCTCCAACGCTCTTCCAAGATAAAACTGCTCCTATTAAAAAAATAACACCAGCTCCTAATCCAAACCTTTCTTCTTTCGTCAAAGAGGAAACCAATGAAAGTGACCGCCCCAACATTACCTCAGCGCGAGTCATTATATCAGGCGGACGTGGTCTAGGTTCTCAAGAACAATTTATGGCACTCCTTTTACCCCTTGCAAACAAGATGAAAGCTGCTTTAGGAGCTAGCCGAGCAGCGGTTGATGCAGGCTATGCTCCTAATGATTGGCAAATTGGACAAACAGGTAAAATTGTTGCTCCAGAATTGTATATTGCCGTAGGTATTTCTGGTGCAATACAGCATTTAGCAGGCATAATGGATTCACAAATTATCGTAGCCATTAATCAAGATGAAAAAGCCCCCATTATGCAGGTTGCTGATTATGCTCTTGTAGGCGACCTTCACCAAATTATTCCAGAATTAGAGAAAGCTTTATAAACCATGAGTTCACCCATGCACCACAAACGAGAAAGCATGGAATTTGACGTAGTAATTGTAGGAGCTGGACCAGCAGGACTCTCCGCTGCAATTCGTCTAAAACAAATTAACCCAAAACTTTCTGTTACCATCGTCGAAAAAGGTTCCGAAGTTGGTGCCCATATTCTATCTGGTGCAATCGTTGATCCCATCGGCATTGATACACTTTTACCGGAATGGAAAAATGAATACGATCATCCTTTTAAAACACCTGTTACGGATGATCAATTTTTTTTTCTGAAACAAAAAGGGGCAGTAGCATTTCCAAATATACTTCACCCCAAAATCTTATCAAATAACGGTTGCTATATTGTCTCGCTTGGCGATGTATGCCGTTGGCTCAGCAAAAAAGCTGAAGCGCTCGGCATCGAAATCTATCCAGGTTTTACCATATCACACACTATCCAAAATGATAACGGAGCCATCACTGGTGTTCTCACAGGTGATATGGGTCTTGAAAAAGATGGAACACCTGGGGAAAATTATATGCCAGGTATGGAATTATTAGCAAAATATACGCTAATAGCAGAAGGAGCACGCGGCTCAATTACAAAGCAACTAATCCAAAAATTTGATCTTAGCAAAAACCGTGAACCACAAAAATTTGGCCTCGGTCTCAAGGAGCTATGGGAAATTGATCCACAAAAACATAAGCTTGGTCTAGTCCAACATTTCATTGGCTGGCCACTAGACAATAACACCAGTGGTGGTGGTTTTCTATATCATCAAGAAAACAATTTAATCTCTGTCGGTTTTGTTGTGCATTTAGATTACAAAAATCCTTATCTCTCTCCTTTTGAAGAATTTCAACGTTTTAAAACACATCCAAAACTATATGAAATTTTTAAGGAAGCAAAACGACTCTCTTATGGAGCGCGCACTATAAGTAACGGTGGCTGGCAATCTGTACCAAAACTTACCTTTCCAGGTGGAGCACTTATTGGCTGTGCTGCAGGTTTTGTTAATTCTCCGCGTATCAAAGGATCACATAATGCCATCTTATCAGGAATATTAGCAGCCGACAAAATTGCTTTAGCTATCTCTCAAGGTCGCTCCCACGATGAAATAAAAGAAATAGAAGAAAATTGGCGCAACAGCCCCATTGGACAAGACCTTTATAAGGTACGCAACGTCAAACCACTCTGGACAAAATACGGCACAAAATATGGGATTCAACTTGCTGCTTTTGACATGTGGTGGCAACATTTATTCGGATTTTCTTTCTTTAAAACACTGCCCCATGAAAAAGAAGATTATGCGTGCCTCGAACCAGCAGAAAAATTCCAACCCATTCTTTATCAAAAACCAGACGGTATTGTAACCTTTGACCGGCTCTCAAGTACCGCACTTTCTAATACACACCATCAAGAAAATCAACCTTGTCATCTAAAAATAGAATCCTTAGAAAAACAAGAAAACTCTGAATATAAAATCTACGGAGGCCCCTCAGCACGCTATTGCCCTGCCGCTGTCTATGAATGGTTGGATTATAATGATCGCAAAACTTATGTTATCAACGCCTCAAATTGCTTACATTGTAAAGCGTGTGATATCAAAGATCCAAACCAAAATATTAATTGGACATGTCCACAAGGAGGTGAAGGACCAATTTATCCAAATATGTAATCATTTTCTTCCAAAGTCTAAATCTATCAAAATTAGACAAATCCTATCATATCTTCTCAAACAAAAATTTTATCCTTTATAACTGAAAATACACTGCACCTCAGTCATCCAATAATTAAAACCTTCCAATGACTCCATGAAATTTTTCATAAAACCTGTATTTGAAATTAAAATTCTAAGTACCAATCCAACACAAAAATCCCCTCGCAAAACAGTTTTGCAAATTCGGTATTTATTTAGCAAATACAAACATCCCTTATCCGAATCATAAGAAAAAACATTGACCGAATTTCTAATTTTTAGATAAAGTTTTCACTCTTTGCAAAGTAGTTTCAAGAGCTATTTTTAAAGCCGCTGTCCCTCCTTGATGAGAAAAACAATTTGATAAAAGTTCGTTTGTTCCACCCTTTGTTGAAAACTCCTTCTCAAGCAGTGCAAAATCAAGAATTTTATAACAATCACCTGCAGCCATTTTGCACATTTCATCAGTAAGATTTCTGAACATCATAGAAAGAAAAACAGCCGATTGTTCTTTCTTTAACCCTTGCGACATAAACCACTGATGTGCCGTTTCCATAAAATTAAAATAAACTCCCATCAATGAACCAGCAGTCATGAAAAGGTTAAACTGATCTTCTGTATCCAATACCAGTGTACCACCTAATGCATCAAATAAAATGCGTAAAAACGGATGATCAGGATAAATCGGCGTCAAATTTTTGCATTCTGCTACAAAAGGAAGCGGAACAGCGCGATAAACCTTATGACCAATCCATTTTTCAATTTCTGCAGCTTTTGCCATAGCAAGAAAAGAAACAACAAGCTGTTCTTGACGAAAGTGAAGAGGACGCAAAACTTCTTCCGCACTTTGATTAGGAAGACAAAGAAAAACACAATCACTGACATCCAGTAATGCTTGGTTATCTTCAGCAATTGCTACCTTATCATAACGCTGTGAAAGATGCTCCGCTGTTTGTATATTACGCGGTGAAACAGTAATGGAAAGAACATCAAAAGAACTTGCCATCAAACCATCTACCATTGAAGCGCTGATTTTGCCTGTTCCTAAAAATCCAATTTTCATTTTTTCTCCTCTTTTATGTAGACACCTTATAGTCTTCTTGCTGCCATCATTAAGTGAAAAATTCTCATTTACATGGCGTAAAAAATGCTGGAACGTGATATGGTAAACGCCATGGCAAAATCGCAATTAGGTCGAAACGCACACACAGAAGATGGTGATCTTTTTGTCGAGATAACCAAAGATCAGCAGCTGCCTCAATACGCTTTTCGCTCATCCATGAAACCGCTTCCATTGCTTCAGCTAATGTTGAACGTGCTTTTACTTCAACAATTAAGACAAGATTTCCACGCCGCGCGATCAAGTCAATTTCACCACACTTTGTTTTAAAACGAACTTCAGCAATGTAAAACCCCTTGAAACGTAACCACCATGCTGCCAATTTTTCTGCATAAATACCTCGATAAAAAGATTTTCGTCTGCGTTCTTTTTGCATGATTTTACAACGCATTTTTCAAAAAAGTTAACCGCTGAAAAAGTTCTTGCTTTTTTAAACCAGTTTTTTGAGATACTAAAGCGGCTGCTTTAGCAGCAGAGTGGACACTCGCAAATTCTAATAACATCTCATCAATCTCCTGGCCATTTATTACTTCCAAAGAAGCAAGTGCTTTTCCAACAAGCACAACTATTTCTCCACGAATATGTACTTTCTTTCTGTAGTCTTCAAACAAATTTCCCAAATTGGAAACATCCACCGTTTCAAATTTTTTTGTCAATTCACGGCATATTGCAGCTGGTCTATTAGCAGAAAAAATAGAAATCATATCCTGTAAACTTTCTATGAGACGATGAGGAGACTCATAAAAAATTAAAGTCGCAGAAATAGATCTTAATTGCTGTAACTGCTTTTTACGCGATACCTTCCGAGCACTCAAAAAGCCTGCGAAAAAAAAACTATCAGTAGGAAACCCCGTTGTAACGAGAGCAGCTAAAAGCGCTGAAGCACCAGGAATCGGAATAATTTTGTAGCCAGCTTCGCGTGCCTCCTTCACTAATCTAAAACCAGGATCAGAAATAAGCGGTGTTCCAGCATCAGATACAAGTGCTACAGTTTTTCCTTCAGCCAAAGCCGTTAGTAATTTTAATCCTGCTTTTTTTGCATTATGTTCATGATAAAGAAAAGGTTTTTTCTGAATACCATAGCGTTCCAATAAAACCCGCGTAACCCGTGTATCCTCACATGCCAAAATATCAACTCCTGCAAGAACTTGCAAAGCACGAAGAGTGATATCCGAAAGATTTCCAATAGGCGTTGCCACAAGATAAAGCGCTGATTCTATGGTAGGTACAGAATAAGCATGAGCACCTATAAAATACGTTTTTTCACTCATACCCTTCTTTCATTAAAATAATATTTTATATTTCAGATTATTTGGTCTTAGCAAAAGCCATAAAAAAACACAAAATCTAAACGAAACTGTTTTTTACTCGGTTAACAATAGCACGATAAAGCCTTGCGTACTCCCCATCAGGATTAGAAATAAAAATTGGCACACCATTATCTGAAGAAGATCGTAAAGATGCATCAAGAGGAATTTCTGCAAGAAAAGGTATACCTCGACGTTCTGCTTCTGCACGCGCACCACCATAACCGAAAATATCGTAACGTTTTCCTGTATCAGGAGCAATAAAATAACTCATATTCTCAATCAGCCCTAAAATAGGAACATTAACTTTCATAAACATCTCTATCGCTTTACGAGCGTCAATCAATGCAAGATCTTGCGGAGTAGAAACAATCAATGCGCCAGTCAACTGCACTTGTTGAGCAAGTGTTAATTGCGCATCACCCGTACCTGGTGGCATATCAACCACTAAGACATCCAGTGGCTTCCATAAAACATCTCTTAGCAACTGCGTCACAGCTGCCATCACCATTGGTCCACGCCATACAACCGGCTTTTCTTCTTCAACTAAAAAACCCATCGACATCAATTTAAGATTAAATTTTTCAATTGGTTGAAGCCTTTTTCCATCAATAAACTGTGGTTTTTGGTGAACAAGTCCTGTCAAACGCGGCAAAGATGGGCCATAAACATCGGCATCCATCAAACCCGTGTTGAAACCAGAATCTTGCAAAGCTAAGGCAATATTTATCGCCATTGTAGATTTACCAACTCCTCCTTTTCCAGAAGCAACTGCAATCACATGTTGTACTCCTTCTATCGGCATTTTTATAGGCAATCCACTTACCTTACGTTTTTGTGAAGAAAAAATTGCATCATTATGCGACTGAGAAGATGAAAATAATGTCGATTTTTTTTCTGCTGTAAGTGTGACGATAACAGACTCAACTCCATCTATAGCACACACAATTTTTTCGGCAGTTCGGCGCAGAAAATCCCATTCCCTAATACGACCATCAGGAACCGTAATAGAAAAGAAAACTTTACCATTCGCAACCAGTATTTCTGAAAGAAGCCCAAGCGACACAATATCACTTTCAGAATCTAACCCTTTTACTTTACGTAACTCTTCTCGAATAATCTCACTTGTAACAGGATTCACACTATTCCCCCTCTTAACAAATGCAAAGTAACACGATAAGCAAAATGAAAAAACTCAAAATTAATAACCAAAAAATCTCTCATCTCTATACATAAAAATTGTAGAGTGTAAACATTATGCGAATCTCACTTCCAATAAAAAATTTTAAACATAAAATTTGTTACAAAATTATGCCGAACATATCCTATTGCTCCATAACTGCTTTTGTAAGCAATTATAGGCTAAAAATTTAACAACCTATGCAGGAACATATTTAAGAGAAAATTGTATCGTTTTAATCAATAATATCTTCTCAAAAATTTTAAATATCGCTTATAAAACAGAGACTCATTACCGACCTTCTCATACTTTTTCAAAAGATAAAAAAATAATCTAAGATTGACTTTTTTTGTATTTTTCCTTATGGGTTAGCAATCATTTTATAGGAGTGAAATTGTTTATCTAGCCCATAATTGCCAACGGAATTAAGAAGGGCCGCATACCGCGGTGTTGAATAAATGAAGCGTACTTACCAACCCTCGAAACTTGTCCGTAAACGTCGTCACGGCTTTCGTGCACGCATGGCAACAGTTGGTGGCCGTAAAGTCATTGCAGCTCGACGTGCCCGTGGCCGTAAGCGGTTATCTACTTAGCCATTTAAATTTTCACAACAGATTGATATTGTATACTATTTTTTGTTGTGAAGTTTTATTGTCCACCTCAAGTGCTTGCTTTCGTACGCACCAGATAAGATTGTATAATGTTCTTTTTATGAAGCAAAAATACCCCTGCACTATTCGCAAGAGAGCAGATTTCTTGGCCGTACATACAGGAGAAAAACGACGAGGTCCTTTATTTCTTCTTGAAGTTAAATCTCGCAAAGAAACGGCAGAAATGAAGCACTCCTCTGCAGCACGTGTGGGATTTACTGTCACGCGTAAAAATGGCAATGCTGTTAAACGTAATCGTATCAAAAGACGTCTACGTGAAGCGGTCAGAATTGGTTTAGTAGAAGATATGGAAAAAGGAACAGACTATGTCATCATAGCACGCCCAGATGTCCTCCATGCACCTTTTCCATCTTTAATCCACGAATTAAAGCGGCGGATAAAGCAAAAAACAAAACAATGGCAACGACAACAGGATAGCACAAATGGAATATAATCGAAATTTCTTTATCGCCATTGGATTGTCTTTTGTAGTACTCGCAGCATGGCAGTTTTTTTACGTCATGCCAAAACAAAAAGAATTACAACAGAAACAAATAATTGCTGAGCAACTGTTAGCACAACAATCCTCATCTTTAACATCTAATACTGATATATCATCCTCAAAATTGGCTCCTATAATCGATTTTCCAGTAACCCCTGAAATAAGAAATTCTGAACTAGCCAAAACAGATCGTATCGCGATTAAAACAAGTGAGCTTGAAGGTTCTATCAATCTTTTGGGCGCACAATTTGATGATCTTTTGCTCAAGAAATACCGCTTAACGGTGGATAAGGAATCTTCAGAAATTGCCTTATTGAATCCAAAAGGATTCAACACAACTTATCTGGCTGAATTTGGTTTTACAAGTTCATCTTTGTCGGCAAAAACACTGCCACAATCTGATACCCAATGGAAAGTAGAGGGAAGTAATAAAACACTGACTCCTTCAACACCAATAACTTTAGTTTACGATAATGGACAGGGACAGATTTTTCGCCGTATCCTTTCAGTTGATGAACATTATATGTTTACAATTAAGGATTTAATCAGCAATGAGAGTGATAAACCGATACATATTTCTTCTTATGCTAGAGTGGCACGTTCAGCTCCACCAAAACGTGTAAATGCAACCTACTTACTCCACGAAGGTATGATAGCTATTTCTGGAAATTCACTTAAAACTGAAACATATAAAAACCTAGCAGGACTTACTCCAAATCCAGAAAATGGCCAAAAAAGCATAACGTTTCCTAAATCTGCAGGAGGATGGATTGGTATCACTGATAAATATTGGGCTGTAGCAGTTATCCCCCCGCAAGATAAAGAACATACAAGCCGCTTCATTTACTTTGATCGGCTCAACACCCATTATCAATCTGACCTTCTTAGTGAGACTTTAACGATTGCTCCAAAGGAAACAAAAACCATTGTAAATCATCTTTTTGCTGGTGCAAAACAAGTTGAAATCATTAATCATTATCAGAATCAGCTAAAAATTCAAAAATTTGGTCTTTTAATTGATTGGGGTTGGTTTGATTTCATTACAAAGCCAATGTTTTCTCTCATTGACATGCTGTACAAACAAACAGGGAATTTTGGTATTGCCATTCTTCTCGTCACGGTACTTTTAAAAACACTTCTATTCCCTCTTGCCAACAAGTCTTATAAATCTATGGCACGCATGAAACTCATACAACCAATGTTGTTGGAAATAAAAGAAAAATATCCGGATGACAGAACCAAACAACAACAAGCAATGATAGAGTTGTATAAAACAAAAAACATCAACCCCCTTGCTGGTTGCTGGCCGATGTTAATTCAATTTCCAATATTTTTTGCCCTTTATAAAGTTCTGTATATCACCATTGAAATGCGACATGCGCCTTTTTTTGGATGGATCGAAGATTTGGCAGCACCAGATCCAACTTCTATTTTTAACCTTTTTGGTCTTTTGCCCTATACAGTTCCAACATTTCTTATGCTTGGTGCATGGCCTTTTATCATGGGAATAACGATGTTTTTACAAATGCGGATGACTCCGCTACCCCAAGATCGAGCACAAGCAATAATCTTCACTTGGATACCTGTTATATTTACTTTTATGCTTTCTTCTCTTCCTGTTGGTCTTGTTATATACTGGGCATGGAACAATGTATTATCCATGATTCAGCAAAGTGTCATAATGAAGCGTCAAGGTGCAAAAATTGAGCTTCTCGACAATCTTAAAGCTATGTGGCACAAATCATCCAAAAAAGAAGTACATGAATGACAAAAGGTTCTTCGCTTTCAGGAATTTTTTCTCGAAACTGGATTTTTGTTCGTGGTGTTCCTGCAATTCATTTTCTCCCACCCGAAGGACCGCCAGAGATTGCATTTGCGGGTCGTTCTAATGTTGGAAAATCGTCCCTTATAAATGCACTCGTTCAACAAAAAGGTTTAGCACGTACTTCAAACACACCGGGACGAACTCAAGAACTTAATTACTTCATACCTGATAGCTTCGATGAAAAATCGCAAATTTTTCCTCCTTTAGCGCTTGTAGATATGCCAGGTTATGGCTTCGCTGAGGCTCCTAAGAAATTAGTTGATGCATGGACATATCTAATTTTTAATTATTTACGAGGTCGTACAACGCTAAAGCGTGTTTACGTGTTGATTGATTCGCGTCATGGAATCAAAAAAAATGACGATAATGTTCTGAATCTTCTTGATAAAGCTGCCGTCTCTTACCAAATTATTTTGACCAAAAGCGACAAAATAAAATCCAGTGCACTTGAAAAGTTAATAATAACAACAAAAACAAACCTTTTAAAGCGTCCAGCATCTTATCCTGAAATTCTAATAACATCTTCAGAAAAAGCGTTGGGCTTAGAAGAGCTACGCACAGCTATTTTGCAGGCAGCCTCACAATAAGACGCATTCTTGTCATTAATATGTTGTTAAGCTTAATGACTAACAAATGCTAATAACCTTGTGCTTTCTGTAAAGCATCTTTATAAAATTTCTGTTGCTGAAAAATAATCCATCAACTTTTTTCGATCGTGTGAACTATGCTGACACTTTTTCATTCTCCCCTATCTTCCACTTCCCGCTTTGTGCGTCTTATTCTTGGAGAATATGGTGTGGCCGCTCACTTAATTGAAGAGCATGAATGGGCACGAAGACACGAATTTCTTGCGCTTAATCCAGCTGGGCGTGTCCCCGTTCTTCTTTCTGAATGCGAAACGCCATTATCTGGAGCTACCATTATCCTTGAATATTTAGATGAAACACGTGGAAATTTACGACAAGAAAATAAATTTTTTCCAGGAAATCCTTTAGATCGAGCAGAAGTACGCCGTCTTAACGACTGGTTTTTGAATAAATTTGAAAATGAAGCTATACGCCACATTGTACGAGAACGAGTCCACAAACGTGAAATGCCAATAGCGGTTGGTGGCGGTGCTCCAAATTCACAAATTTTACGCAATGCACGCGCTAATATTTCGCCACATATGAATTATCTAAATTGGCTTTGTGCATCTCGCGACTGGTTAGTTGGCTCAGCGCCATCTTATGCCGATCTAGCAGCTGCATCTGCTGTTTCTGTTCTTGATTTTCTAGGTGAAATTGACTGGGAGCAAATCCTCGCTGCAAAAGATTGGTATATGCGGATTAAATCACGCCCCTCCTTTCGCCCTCTTTTAACAGATCGAGTCCGAGGATTTGCTCCCAGCCCTCATTATGCAGATCTTGATTTTTAAATATCTATCTGAGATAAAATAAGGCAACATTAATTCGATTACCTATTCCAGCATATGGATTCTGTTACAACAAAATTTATGATCTCATATGCACAGTATATGATCATCGCACTCCCCTTCCAAGATATAGCAGATTTAGAGATCTTATTGAGCTGTATTTACATTTTTAATCCAATAAATATACTTCTAACCATCAGCCTATATAAAAGGATAATGGAGTATAATGAACAAGAAAGAAAAAAATTGCCCATATTCAAAGAATAAAACAGCACGAGGAGACAAATATGCGCCTTACAGTTGTCGGTGGAAATGGAAAAATGGGACGCGAACTCATCGCGACTATACGGAATAAAAAAGATGTTGAGCTCCACGCTGTACTCGTACGAAAAGGATCTATTTTTGTAGGAAAAGATGCAAGTACGTTGATTGGATCAGAACCTCTTGGAATTTATATAACCGATAATCCTGAAAATGCTTTTTCAAATACAGAAGGTATTTTGGATTTTTCTCAACCACAAGCTAGCATCATCTATGCTGATTATGCGGCTCAAAAAGGCTTAATTCATGTCATTGGAACAACTGGATTCAACAAAACAGAAGAGCTAAAAATTGCTGACTTTGCAAAATATACAACCATTGTCAAATCTGGAAATATGAGCCTCGGAGTTAGTCTTCTAGCTAATCTTGTAAAAAAAGCAGCTCAAGCATTAAACCAAAATGATTTTGATATTGAAATTTATGAAATGCATCATTCTGGCAAAATTGATTCTCCTTCTGGAACAGCTCTTTTCCTCGGGAATGCCGCAGCTGAAGGTCGTAATGTTGCACTAAATGATGTTGGTGTTAATAACCGAAATGGCCATATAGGAAAACGTGAGAAAGGCACCATTGGATTTTCCTCTTCACGAGGAGGAACAGTTATTGGAGACCACAGTGTAATTTTTGCTGGTCAAAGTGAACGCATCGTTCTTTCACACTTTGCACAAGAACGATCAATTTTTGCAAATGGTGCATTAAAAGCAGCTTTATGGGCAAAAAAACAAAAAAATGGTCTTTATTCAATGCTCAATGTTCTGGGATTGGATAGTAAATTTTAAACAATCAATAACCAACTCAGGAAATGCACAATGACACGTACGCTTGTATTAGTCCGTCACGGACAAAGTGAATGGAATACCAAAAATCTTTTTACCGGTTGGAAAGACCCAGATTTAACAAAAAAAGGTTGCGAAGAAGCGATAACAGCAGGAAACAACCTTAAAGCAGCTGACTTAAAATTTGATATAGCATATACATCTGCATTACAGCGTGCACAAAAAACAGCACAATATATTTTGAAACAAATGGAACAATCAGATTTGCAATTGATAAAAAACCAAGCGTTAAATGAGCGTGATTATGGTGATCTATCTGGCTTAAATAAAGATGAAGTACGTCAACAATGGGGGCAAGAACAAGTACAAATGTGGCGTCGTTCCTACACTATTGCGCCACCTAATGGAGAAAGTCTGCGCGATACTGGTGCACGTGTGTGGCCTTATTATCTCTACAATATCCAACCTTATATCTTGCGTTCTAAAACTGTTTTGATTGTAGCACATGGTAATTCTCTTCGTGCACTTATTATGGCGCTTGAAGGCCTTAATAGTGAAGAAATTATGTCTCAAGAACTGGCAACAGGCATTCCTATTGTTTACACATTTAATCCAGATTCAACGATTTCATCAAAAACAATTATCACACCTTAAGTCCTTTAAAAGAAATTTATTGATTTTTTCAGTTAGAGAATAGATTTTATAATTTTATTGACAGAATTACCCTGCAAGCTTAGACAAATTCCGTTGCCCTGATGGCGGAATTGGTAGACGCGCAGGTTTCAGGTATCTGTGCTAAAAAGCGTGGAGGTTCGAGTCCTCTTCAGGGCACCATTTTATTTATAATAATACAATATAATCAATAAGTTAATAATTTTTATTCTTTTTTAATCCACCTAACAATCCACCTCTTATTGCGTAATTGAAAGCGCTAAGCGAAACTCCAAACAGGCTATTGGAAATCTACAGTCATGCTCTCTAAAAAACAATCGCTGGCGTAAAAGAAAACCTTCCACGCCAAAGATTCAAAACTTAATAATAATCCCATAAATAAAATATCAAATTTGCAAATCTGTATAACCGTATAGATAATTATTTAAAAATATCTGTTTTGGCTAGAATACGAACCCTCAAAACCTTCAAAAATACCTACACAGGATTTTGAGGGTTTTGAAGGTTGTACTTTCAGGAATTTTATAATTTTTTTGCACGTCAAAGCAATTCTAAATAATAGCATTTCATGAATTCATTGATCTTTCTGCTTCAGCACAGCGGTTTTACCTACTGGTGACAAACCGCATAGACTTACAGCTATTTTTCTTTCAAGTTCTAACATTACCTTATGAATAAAGCTGAGAATCATTGAATCATTTCATGATCGGAAATATTGACAATTTTGCCATTTTAGCTACTTCTATAGAAATCACACAAATTGAAAAGGAGCATTGTTCTGTGCTTTCATTCACAGCAACAGAATTTTTTAATAATCCAGGACGACGCAATCAAGAAGTGCAAAGTGAACCAATTGAAGTAAAGAGTTATGGTAGGATAGTTGGCTATTACCTATCACCGTTAGAATATAATCGTTTAATCAATGCAGTGTGTCGTGCATCTGAGCCAGGGGCTTATAATTCGATCAAGGATCTTGTTCATGCACGCCGCCATGACATTCTATCTCTCGCCAAGAAATATGGAATAACCCGTATCCGATTATTTGGATCGGTTGCGAGCGGCGAAGATCAGCCACACAGCGATATTGACTTTTTGGTTGAATTTCCTGAGAATAAACCCTTTTCTGAAGATGATTTTGAATTTATTGGCAAATTACAAGAAATGTTTGGGAAACGTCGCGTTGATGTAGTACGCCTTGAAATGATTGATAAACGGCTTAAGAAATCCATTCTTGATGGAGCAATTGAATTATGATCAAGCAAAATCCAAAGGCGTGACAACGCTGTGCTGAACATATTTTGACTGCATCTGAGCCTATTGAACGATTCCGCGCAAAATATGAAATCGAAGATCCAGATGCTTTCAAGGATATTCTTTATCGGAATTTACATACAATTTCAGAGTCAGCCGATAAATTGCCAGATCACATCAAAAAGGAATATCCAGACATCGAGTGGTCTAAGGTGAAGGGTTTTAGAAATTTAATAGTTCATGATTATTTAGGTGATGATATTAACCAAAAGATTGTGCGTAATATCGTATTCAGGAATCTTCCAGAACTGCGCAACGCAGTAGCAGATATACTTAAACGCTATCCCTGAAAAAGTTGTTTTATAAAGGAGAGAACTTAGTTTGAGTATAGGGATAATGGTTTGCCAAAAACATTCCTTCAAAGCTCATTTATGTACTGCTTCAATAATATCAATGAACCGATAATAAATGAGCTATATATGGCAAAAATCACACCATATTAATCAAGACCTGTTATAATAATAACAAGAAAGCTTACTTAAATGGCTTTTACATCCGCTTCGATTTATTTTTATTATTCTCTAGAAGATGTCTTTACTAATAATTTATTTTTCCTTCCCGCTGGTAACGCTATAAAAATTCTGATGCTACATCAGTTTACTATATTGTAAAGTAATTATTCATTCTCAAAGATCATTTACAGACCTTACCTGCTATCAAAATAATAATCAAAAAAAACAGCAGCAACCGATCTTGCTGTGCCCCTCCTTCACAAGAGAACGGTCGCAAAAGATTAACAGACTCTCAAATCAAAGAATAAGTCTCTCACTTACTATTTTGATTATCGCTATATCGATCAATTAAAACTTTCTTCGGATCCTCACCATATTTGTTACCCTTGCGCTCTCCATCTTTGAAGAGAAGATAAAGCGACAGAGCAAAAACAAAAAATAATGTAATTGCCAAAATAGCAGGCTCAGAAAATCCGCTTATTTGAGACATTCCGTGCACAATGCTCATAGACCCCACACAAAGAACCACCCAAAAACCTGAATAACCTAAATCATGCATCCGTCTTATAGCAATAAACAAAATAGGCATATGACAGCATATCACATAAATTATAAACCAAAAGACCGCAAAAAATAAGATGAATTGAATGCTTTTGAATTGAACAATTCTGGCCGCTCTATTGGTAGCCAAATGGGTGCTGTAATAAGACGAAATATAACAGAGAACCAAATATACTCAGCACGCATTGCACGTCCTTTCCATTGAAAAATCCGCGGTAGCGCGTAATAAAACCATCTAAATCCACTATACCATTTCAGTTTTTTCATTTTATTATCCTACATTTTATCTGTGAATAACCACAGTCACTTTAACAACTGTTTCTTTTCGTGACAGCCCACCGATCGCTTTCTCATACATCTCTAAGAGAAGAGAATGAAGACGAAAATTCTTTTAGACGACTATCTTCAAAGGCGTTTCTTTTTTGATATCTAATTTTGGAAGGTTCCGTACAATTTTGCATATCTCCAAACTCACTGTGATCATTCGCAGGAATAATTCGAGCGGATAACGCGCATTGCCCATGATCTCACAAGCCCAATCATTCGCATCATTTATGACTATGAAATCGTCATCTAAAAAACTCTCGAAGAATACCTTTCCCTTGAAAAAGATTTTCAAAGATGTCTTTTATTAGCCTGACCTAAGTTTATCAAAAAATCTTCTAATTTTATAGCGAATATCTTTTTTTCGTTCCGGCATCATTATATGCTGAACCTCTTTCATAGCTAAACAAAGGGCTGGATATTTTCGATACACTTTTGGTATTTTAAGCCAGTATCTAGCGTCTTCGGATGCACGCACAAATACACGAGCCTTAGCGAGCTCTATAGTGCCTAAATTATCGCCTTGTAAAGATTGCATGATATCCAAATCTTTTTTAAGAACTGCATCGTCCAGCCACCTAAAATGAAAGTCGCTCCAACCTAGATCCCTGCGCAATACCCTTGCTACATCATCAGGTTTCAATTGAAATTCGTTCAGACCCCAAAAATTCTTAATAACCTTGTCCAGATGTTCCATATAATTAGGGTCCAATAGATTTCGCAATGCTTTACATACAGTAAAGACTAAGTGACGGTCTCTTGGTTCATCAAAAACCCAATAAAAACCGGATATGCTATAGTCTCTAATATATTCCCTCGCTATTTTTAGCTTCTTCGCATGTTCTCCTGGAGCGTATTCTCTCTTTACATACTCTCTGTATGCTTTATCGTACTTCTCTAATTCAGCACGTGTAATAGTATCATATGGAAGAAACTCATCTTCTACTTCTGAAGCACAAGCACTCCCCACGTCCAAACATAACATAAACGCCGTGGTTTGCGATATAATAGCTATAATCAATAGCACTTTTCGTAGGAGAAAATATATCAAACTCTATCTCCTGAATCTTATTTCAAAGCAGAAATTTTAAAATTTCTTTTTGATTGTTATATAAACTCAAAAACTATTATTTAATTATTTTTAAATCCGTAATTAAGTTTAAAAATAAATCTTTATTATTTTGTTTTGAGTTATAATAAGTTTATTTAATCACCAAAACAGCAAACGATTTTCTCATGGTATGTCTTCTTTGATAATGGTATTTGATACATGAGTTAATTAGGTATTCCACCTAGCCGGCAATCAAAATTGCCCTTAATATTTCTATTATAAAATCTACCTTTCGAAGGTGAAAACAGCCAATTTTCTACGACATAGGAAGGAACGCGACAATAATGATAGTAAGTATTCTTCAAAAGAACCACCACATAATTTTGTTGCAGCTGATAACAAATACGGTGGACAAATGAACTAACTGTAGATCGGCATTGGAAATTATCTAAGTCCACCACCCCATGGTACTTAACATACACTGTTTCAGCCGAAGCAGCACTTGAAGCCAATATATTTCCTATCAAAATAGTTAAGATAAAAGATAATTTTTTCATATGCTTCTCGAAGTAAAATTAAGAACAAATATTCTGCAAGTATTGACTCTTATTTTGAATCTGATGCTTTAATTACGTGGCGTCAGCACCTTTTCACGACAATGAGCTAGCCCTTCCATCAAAGCACTTGTAAATAACAAACTCTGTTATCATAAGGAATCATTAACTATCAAATAATATATTTTATTAAAATACTAAATGAGCTTATATCAACGATTTTATTTGAATATTTTAAAGCAGCAAAGCGCGAATAATGAGCTTTGTGTATGCTATAATTTTACAGATTATAGTAATTTATTATGCATTGTAGTTATGAATTTGATTATAATAATGAAATGATTTTGGTATAGCTCTTTTATAATTGATAAAATATTTCAATCCTATTTGGAGAGATAACACTGCTTTCTTTTTAATCTCATAAGGAATAAAATGAGCAAGACAGTAACGCTTCAAGTCAATAGCGCTTGTTGTATTCTTAATTTCTAGAAATTTAACCATGAATCTCTTTATCTAAATCATGCAGTAACATCGATTCAATCAATCTAAACGCTAAAAAGAGTTTTTGTATAAGAATCGGATGAAACAAACTTCATTAAATCTTCAAGAGTAACAAGAGCTTTGCCATTTAAAACTGGCTCATTAAAAGAGGTACGAGTTGTACATTCTACTCTTAATTTCCCTTCTTCTGCTGATCGAATTATACAGTTGTAAACTGCTTGAAATTTATCGACTATATGAGACTTTACTAAAAACAAAAAGTTATCACAGATCATCCTCAGTTTCTCTTTTATTGAATCTGGTATCGATGAGAAATGGTTATTTCTGAATATAATCTTACATTTTTTTTGAATTATTCTGGTCTCTTATTGAAAAACGTGGTGCTAACACCACAAACCATTCTGGATGTGATCCAACTATCAATAAGGCCGCTTATGACAATGTAATGCTATCTTTACACAAGAAACCTTTTATTTCTTTATAATTCAATAATTCATTGTTCAAACATTTCTCCTTTTTATCTGCAAAATTCACTCATTTTCCCCTGTAACGTGTTACGCCCAGCGCTCCATAAGAACACGACGTCGTTCAATAAAATTTGTTCGACGATAAGCACGTTCAACGCTATTTCCGATCACATGCCCTAGGCATAGTTTCTGCAATCTCATAAGAAACCTCTGTTTCTTCAGCTAACAAATCCCGTAAACCAGAATGAAAGCCGTTCGAGCATGCTTCGAGACCAGCGTGCTTCATGTATTTGGACACAGACATATCTGAAATAACGCCTCGACGAATACCAAGAAAAAGAAAACCATCGCGGGAAAGAAAACGAGCTTGTTCAATGACATTCATTGCTTCACTTGATAAAGGCACACAAAAATATGTTGTGGCATTACGCCTACCCTTCATAGCTTCAGCAGGAATTATCCAAATAAAACCGTTAATCTGACTTTCATGAATGTAACGCAAAGAACCAGACCTAACACCCGTGAGAATAAGAAGACGTAAAGCCAAATGTGTCACCGTTGCTTCACTAAATGTTTTATAAAAACCTGGCACCTCTCTCCAATTCATTGCTGGTATATTTTGAGCCTTATGACGCTGTTTCCTAATAAAGCTCGTGCTTTATATGGGCCTGTAAATCAACACTATCCCAAGAGCAGCGGCATGTTTTAGGCAAATATTGAGACGATTCATTGCCTTTCTCGCTGTTTCAGCCTTTGTGTACCAAATCGGAAACAGCACGTCACAAATATCCGTCTGGCTAATCTCTGTAGCAGGAACTTTACACAGTTTTGGTAAAACATGAAGTTGCAAAGGCGTAAACCAACGCCCTGCCTTACCATCTCCCTTTAATTCAGCTTTACGACTTTCAAAAGCATCAAGTGCAATATCTTTCAACAAATGAAGATTGTGGGCTACTTCATGTTTCAACTTTTCGCACTCTTTAATGGAATCACGATCTGTATGAACAACAGCACACGCTACTGTTCAGCCAATTCTCGCACTTGTTTTAAAGATATGTCTTTGCAAACTCCTAACCCCATCTCCCGACGCCGCCCATGAATGGTATAGCGCAGAAACCACTGAGCTCCACCATCTTCACGCTTGTACAACCACAAACCGGCACCATCATTATACTTGCCAACACCCAATGTTGCTACTGCCCTTGCACTTAAACGGTTTATCGCACCCATGTTCAATCCACCCCAAAACCGTCTTCTGTAAATCCACCCATGGATCCACCTTTTGGACTGCGATTAAATGATTTTTGATGATTTTTTGCAATAAAGAACAAAATGATAATTTATGGTGAAAAATCAATTCGTTGCTTCTTCATGGAACCATTCAATATTATAAAACCATAAAGAGTACTACTCTGGAAAATACTTATAATCCCCTATCCTTTCAAATCGCGATGATATATATGCAGCATTTTATTTAAAACTTTTTGCATTAGATAAAATAAAAATCTTATTGGATTAATAGATTGCATCATAGTATATATATTATGTGCCATAATATAATCTTTATAGAGATATATTTCATCTCATAATCTATTAAACAAGTACATTCTTACCTTGTATCTAACGAAACAACAGTATTAAAAATAAGAGCAGTTTCTTAAAAAGTTCTAATTCGGTAAGACACATTACCATTAACAACTTCAATATTGAAATAAGAAAATTAGATCATCCGATGGTACACTTTAAAAATATTTTTCGAATAGATATTTTAGGCTATTTTTTTTAATCTTGGTTTGGTATCTGTTCTAACTTCCTCTCAAAAATACATTCACAATGAGCTGATTTTCGACACAAACCTTTAAAAGACTATCTTTTTAGAACAGATTATTGAATTTATTAAACTATATATCTTATTTGTGTTTTTATTTAATACATTTCATATAAAATTATAAGAATAATATGTGATTTTATTGTGTTATTTTTTTGATTCATGCTTTACATATAATCCACATAGAATTATACGATCAGAACATAATAGACATATACGCGTATATGTCTATTTGGTTTTTAATGAAAATGAGAAGAAAGTTTATAGAAAATTATGATTAAAGTCCTAAAACACCAAATATGTTTATGTGCTCTTACAACCTCTGTTTTTTTCTTTGTGCCCAATGTAGGTGTTAAGGCAGAAGATGATTTAAAAAAAAGAGATTTTTCATGTAGTTCTCCTTCAAGAAGTTACGAATGTGGTTTTGTCTATGACGGAACACTCGGTTCTGACTATGAGGTAAAAATTACAAAATCCAAGAAAAAAATAATCAAAGAGGAATCTGCTGATTTCACTATTAAACCACAAAAAGACATAAGTTCATATATTGGGGAAACTTTGCAATTGAAAAAGTTTGGTATGATTGTTGCACCAGAAGTGCTAGCATCCAAGGACAAGGTAGTAATTGTGAACAATTTTTCTATAACTGGAAATGGCAATAATGCTGACAAAAGCCCAAAAGCAGGTGAACGTAATGGCCCCCTGAAACAAACAGTTTTTGGTATAAGACAAGGTGGTTTTCTTGTTGTTGATAATAGTAAAGTTGACGCCAGCAATCTTTACGGATTCACAATTGAAAGTTCACAGCCTATTTATTCTCGTGATGAGCATGGTAAAGAAAATTTGAATATGTCTGAGGCTTTTATTGAAAATTCAAATATTATTCTTAATGGGTGGGGAGCTCGTGGGATGTATGTTACATCAGAAAAATCAGAAGTAAAACGCTTACCTACTGAAGCAATTACTCAGTTGGGAGAATTTTATTTTAAGAATAGTACACTTAAAGTTCCTTATGGTACAGCCTTCTATGTTGATGAATCCAGAAGATTTCCTTATTTCACAGTATTAAATGGTTCACATATTTACGCTGATCGATTACTAGAAATTAAGAATGGTGCGTATGCTGGACTAGAAGCTCATTCTTCTTTTTTTGTAGGAGGCACACGCGTTGATCAAGATTCTTTTGGTGAACTTGAATTATTTAATAAATCAAACTGGACAATCACACAAAGTAAAAGGGGTAATCGACAAAGCCAAGAGCATTTAAATCCATCGATTTCGTTTGTGAGAAACATTGATAGTTCCATTTCTTTTAAGAAACCCCAAAATGATGATTATCAAACTCTTCACATTGGGAAAAAAATGATGTCTTTAGACTATGTTTACATTACACAGGGAAATGCGCGCCTTATAATGAATGCAAATTTCGTTGCGAAAGGTGGAAACAAAGAGATAAAAACGGATAAAGTTCTTATCTCTGGAAATGTTTATGGAACAACAAAAGTCCATATCGTAGATCTTTCAAAAGCTTCAAAAAATAAAGAGGAACATAAACAAAGTGAAAACAAGGATTCTTACAGTGTTTCGCTCATTCAGGTTTATGGAAAAGCGAAGGAGGATTCCTTTAAACTAGCCAATGGTTACCTAGCACTAAGAGGGTTACCTTATAAATATAGTCTTCGTTCTTATGGTCCAACTTCTTCTTCTGGAGAAGCAAAAGAAGAAAACAGAATAGCTGGAAAGGAGCTGATAGAAAGTGGTGAAGATTTCTGGGATTTCCGCCTTGAAGCTGATTATTTTTCGCGTTCTTCTCACCGCTCTCGTTCTCAACTAAGCAATTCTAATAATCGTCGTACACGTCGTTCTGCTGGATCTAATCCTTCTTTCAACCAGACTGTAGCGGATTTTAATGTTTTTTCTCCAAATCATGCAATAAGAATTAGGAATATTGTACCACAAGTTCCAACGTATCTTCTTTTACCAAACGCTCTGTTTCATGCTGGCATGATAGACATCAACAATCAAAATAAGCAGTTGGAAAATATGCGTATTTCTATAGAAGAAAAATCAGAAGATACCGCTTTTTTTATGCGGGGGTATGGTGGAAATTACCGTTACACACCAGATTTATCTACGCTTAAATATGGCTATAAAGGTAATTTTGGCTATAATGCTGCAGAAGTAGGTGCTTTGCTAGATCCGATTGAAAGTACAAATTATGCTGTGACTTTTGGAATTATAGGAGCTTATGGAAAAATTTTTCTGAAACCTCAAGATGTTGCAGAAAGCAAGAAAAGCGCATTTGATAAATTGTCTGTTACAATGTATGGTGGAATGCGATACAATACAAATCTTTATTTGGACAGCCTACTCTCTTATGGTTCATTTAAAGGTGATATTCTCAATCTTGAACGTGGTAAAACAGCAACATTAAATGGCAATTTTCTAAGAGCGTCGCTGACTGGTGGTAAGCAATTTATGACAGGATATAAAGGCCTTGTCTTTGACCCACAAATTCAGGTTGTTTATCAGAGCTTACTATTTAACAAAACGTCTGATGTTGATGGTTTTGATGTTGATATAGGAAAGCCAGATCAGTGGATGGTACGTATTGGAGGACGCTTAGCAAAAACGCTTGCTACTACAGAAGATGAAGCAAATTTCGTTTCCTTATACAGCAAACTTCATGTTACTCATGGTTTTGAAAAAAAGCAACTTGTACGTTTGGGAGATCCTTTTCAGATAGGAGCTTTTGGTTCTTCACTAGAAGCTGGATTAGGTTTGAATGCCCGTTTATCTCCAAAATTTGTGCTTCAAGCTGACTTTACTTATCAGCATAAACTAACCAAGTCTGGTTTTTCTGGAACAAGTTTTTCTGGCGGACTGCGTTATCGTTTTTAATGTCGTCGTATGTTTCACTAATCTATCTAAAAGTCACAAAGGTAATTTGTGACTTTTTTATCATTAATTTTACCTCATTAACATTTTTTAAAATATAGTTTCTTTGAAAATTTTTAGTGTGTTTTCTGATTGAATTTTTTTAATCCTTCTTGAAAAAATTAATTAGTCTTGTGTATTCAATAAATATTTTATTATGCTATTCACTTAGTACTGTGAGATGATTTTTGGAAGAACAAAGGATTTTCTTAAAAATCAGCATATAAAATCATAAAATCTGCTTATGAATGATATCTATTCTTTATAAGGAGCATAACTCATTTAAAGAATACAAAAAGCAGAGTATAAGGTTATACACGCTTCTTTTTTTCGCTCTTTTACAATCTCTATAAAATTTCTTTATTAGATCTGTTTGTCACATGCTTTTACAGCTTTAAAAAATTCACAAAACCAATTAAATTGCCTTCAGAACAAAGAAAATTATCAAAATGAAAAAAGATGCATGAGATAATGTCTTAGTGCATATTTCCAACTTAATTTGGGAAAATACAACCTTCTTTCAAGATACAAAGATATATCGTTTTCTCTAATATCTCTTTTTTAATACTCTCTATCATCACTAAATTAATAAAAGCCATATTGCTTATTTGAATATTCATTTTATTACAATTACAAGATGATAAAAATATACCCACCATGTACATTCAGAACAATTCTATAACTTATTTTAATACTTCCATCTTCAAAGTCTCATAGAAAGCTTATTCGAAAATGACAAACAGATTTCTGCCATTTTTCAAGAAAAAACCAACAGGAAAATAAGCAGGACCTCCTGTTTCTCCCATGCAATACATAAAATACCCTCAAAAAACCTGAACATCATATCAGGATACAAATTTGGTATTAACTTAACGTATCTGTATAACCAATTTTATCTCATTTGATTTATGGCGGAGAGGAAGAGATTCGAACTCTCGAGAGCCTTTTGAGCTCTACTCCCTTAGCAGGGGAGCGCCTTCGACCACTCGGCCACCTCTCCAAGGGCGGTGCATAAACGTTATTCACGGAAAGTTCAAGACATTTTCGATCTTTTTTTTAAATATCTAAAATTTTTCTTTGTTAGTTGATCAATCGAATAAAAATTAATAAATAAAAATTGTGACTTTTTTATCTTTCCCTCTTGAATAGCATATAAATCTCCTTAAAGATAACAACTTCACTATTTAACTAAGGTGAAAATCACGGATATCGTGTGTTTTGCTTTATTTTTCAAATATCGTGTATTTTATCCTGTTCTTAATGAGGTAGCAGACAGCATTTTTCAAGCTTAGGTTGCCTTTTTTACTGGAGATCTATTATGAACATTAAATCCCTTTTTTTAGTCCCTACAATAGCTTTTACGGCAACATCTGGAACAGAAGCAGCTTCAATGGTTTCTACGGAACAAAAGCCTGTAGGGTATGTTCGTATTTGCGACGCATATGGTAAGGGATATTTTTATATTCCTGGAACGGAGACATGCATCCGTTTGTCGGGAAATGTCCGCGCTGATTTTTTAGGTGGCGATAATGTCGATGCAGAAACCGATGCTGATCTCAATAAGAAAAGAAATACTTATGGTGCATCCGCACGGCTATCTCTCGTTTTTCAAACAGCATCTGAAACAGAACTAGGAACGTTGCGTTCATACGCACGAATTTACTCATCTTGGAGGAATGGTAGAGATACCGTTGGTGCAAGACTTTCAGCTGCCTACATGGAGCTCGGCGGCTTTCGGGTAGGTCTTGATGATACAATTTTCAACAGCTGGACTGGCGACTATGGAAATGTTATAAATGACGATAGTATAGCACCATCAGGTGTTACACGCACAAATTTTGTTTCTTATACTTTAAGCGGTGATACTGGTTTTTCTGCAATTATCGGAGCTGAATTAGGAAATGCTTCAAGTCCTGCTGTTGCAGATACTCCATACTACTATGTTAATAAAGACGAAAAAATTGTTGTCGTCCCAGATGATCGCCTTCCAAGTAAAAAAATTACAGGATATACTCCCAACCTTGTTTTTGGTACGAAATTTATGCAAAAATGGGGCGGAGTTTCAACCGTTATAGCTTACGATTCCTATTATAAAAAATGGGCTGGCAAAATACGAACAGATATTAATGTTAACGATCGTTTGAACCTTTGGATCATGGGTGGTTATAAAAGTAATATCGACTACTATAAAGCAGACAATGACATACTGTCGCGACACAACACTACAATTTATGCAAATTGGGGAGGAAAGTGGGCAAGTTGGGCCGGTGCAACTTATAAAATTACTCAAGATGTAAATTTCAATGCTCAAATTGCCTATAGTGCTGTTAAGACCTTTGCAACTTCTATAAATGTCACATACACACCAGTTCCAGGTTTAAAGATTACGCCTGAATTGACTTATGTTTCTTGGAACGATGATCGCACTTTTAGAGATCTAGATAACGATAAAACATACAGACAAGCTTTGAATGGAAAAAGTGCCTTGCAAACAATGATTCGCTTCCAGCGTTCTTTCTGATCATTTTGAATGAACTACTTTTTCTTAAAACTGGCAACATAGCAATATGATTGTCAGTTTTAAGATTTTGGATATATTTTTAGCAACGATGGTAATATCTTTTAATGTTTGTTTGTTGCAATTTTTACAAAAAATATTCCGGAAAAATTAACCTAAATAATGTTATTGAAAACTTTTTGCATATAATTAAAATGATACAAAAACTCTTATCAAAACAATATGTTACCAAATCTGCACAGGTTTACAGCAGAAACAAAATATGAAATGAAGTATGGCTCTGAACAGAAGGATACAAACTACAAAACATCCTCAATAAAACGACCTATCTAAAACAAAAAATCTACACTCTTTATGCAATATTATAGATATAAACTAACTACCCTTCTCCCTATTTGTACACCATACCCCCCTATATCGTATCCATCAGATTGTAAGGATTTTGAAAGTTCCTTCTCCCGATTTTTACCAATTTCTTTACGCACAATCTTGTTTCCACACTACAAGAAACCCTCTTTACGTGAAGCGTAAAGCGTCGTCAATAAAGGAAAACTATAACCATAGCAATTTAAATCAAAATAAGCTGAATCCACTTTGCGGAAAATACTTATCTACCAATGCATAAATAATCGCTGCTGTTTCAGCGTCCAGAATCCCATCATAATTCTGCTGACGAAAATGCAACTGAAAAGCTCGAACCAAACTCTTGTATCCACTTTCTGTACACGCAGATAAGGTATCATATCCATACTGCTTCAGCCTGACTAAAATATCTTCTTTGGCAGGCAATTTTTCACAAAATTTCTTCTGATAGCACTCTTTTAACTCATCATCATACCACGCTCCTATGCCGGCAGCATAAAGCTCTTTCCACGGAAAAGCTGCACCTGGATCACTTTTTCTTCCAATGGCAATATCGCTATGTCCTACAACATCTGTTGGCATAATATCTGGATAACGTTGAAGAATATTCAATGCGAGCTCTTTCACCGCATCAATTTGTACCGGATTATAAGGTGGGAATGAAAAGTCTTCATTATTATAGACATTCAAATCGACTGTTCCAAGCTCAACAACAGAATTATCCAAATTATCATTCTCAGATAATAAATAAGCAGGGAAACGACCGTCATCACCACCTTTTTTAGCCAAATCAAAACCACGCATATCCTTTAATAGAGCTTCTGTATACGTTTCCTCAAAACAATCGGTATGTCCTGTTGCCAAGTTGACTATCTCAATTCCAATAGAAGTATCATTCAGATTATTACGTCCAGCCCACGAACTAACACCAGCATGCCATGCACGTTCACTTTCATCCACTAAGTTAAAAATACGCATATCCTTAAATCCAGCATCAATATACGTCTGTTCTGAAGGATCAGGAACAAGATAATGAGAGCTAACTAATGATCCAGTAAGCGCTATAATTGAATTCTTAAAATCAATAGAAGTATAATGCATTACAAGAAAACGAACACGACGATTGAAACTTTTAACAGAACGATAGCTATTATAATCAATCTGATACATAGAAAAATTTTCCTTTTTATCTAACTTACTTATACCGTCACGAATAACAACAAATCGTATCTTTAAAATAAAATAATAATGAAGACACTACAAGCCGCCAATCATCTACTTTTCCAAGTAAAAATCTAAAAATTGTTAATAAAAGAACAGGTGAAAAATTTCATAAACTACCAATGTAAAATAACCTACAGTAAAAACAGAACGTTCTACCATAAGATAGCAAACCACAAACAGAATAATCCATCCAACAGACTAGGGGGAATATAAAAAACTTTACGGCGATTTCTTGACAAAAAATTTTGTTTGCCACTATCTTATAGAAAAGCATCCTGCAATGACTTTATAGAGCAGATCTATTCTATATCATATATTTTTAGATAGAACTTACGTTTAGATTATTAAGTTATTGTTTACAATTGCTTTATTTTATTAATTTTATTGATAATTATGTTTTTTTGGAACATAATTTGTGATGAGACATTTTATCTCCACTATCATTGAAGGAGATAAAGACATGGAAACCCGCATTCCAGGCGACACATCATTCGATACACATTTTCTTGAAGAGACTTCGTTAGAGGATCAATATCCTCTTTTTCACATACCTATTTCATGGTCAGCAATTTTTGCAGGACTTGTTACAGCCCTTGCAACCTCTATCTGCTTATCTTTTCTAGTTGCAGCCTTGGGACTAGGTCATTTTGACCTTTATTCCTCATCACCTTTTAAAAGCACCCTTTTCTCCGTTGGCATTGGTTCCCTTATTATTATGCTTATCAGCCTCGCTGGTGGCAGTTTTGTTGCAGGTCGTTTTGCTGAAGCATCAGGAGCCATTCATGGTTTTTTAACTTGGGCTCTCTTAACGCTCATTATGGCGATCCAAACCATTCTGTTTATCTCAAGTTCAGCCCACTTGGGTGCTCAGGCTGTCTCATCTAACATCGCAGAAACAAAACAATCCATAACGGACAAAATAATAGATATAATCCCCTTCCTCTCCAGATTAGATAATGAGAACTTTGAAAGCCTTCTACGACCAAAGAATGACAATGGAATCGACTTTGATCAACTTCACAACGAGATATACGTTGTTCTCAACAACAATGAGATTCCTGCTCTTAATCCCGAACGCTTGAAGCAATCCTATCAAGAAGCCTTAGAGGAAATTGATGCAACAATCACAGCTTTCAAGAATGATCCATCTCACTATAGCACTTATCTTAAGGATTTGAAGAACTATCTTTCTTCTCGTGCGCAAGCTATGAATACCCATATTGATAAAAAAGCCATCATTGATAGCCTAATAACGCGCGGAGTTTCCCACTCAGATGCACAAAAGATGGCCAACCACGCACTTGATCTCTATCATTCAGCAGAAACAAAAACTGAGAAAGCAATCAAAGCCCTTGAAGAACAAGCTAATCTACTATCTCAAAAGATAAATCTTCCAACGAAAGATTCTAGTCGCCTTGCAGATAAAGCCGTAAATACGGCATCTAATATCGGATGGTGGGGTTTTTTAGGCGGTCTGATTGGAGCCATTATTTCTAGTATTTTTGGTTATTATGGTTACCGAAGCCGTAAACATTTCTTCATGCCTTAAAAACCTTTTGTTCTGTATCAGGATCGATCCGATAAAGACTGCACAATATGTGCAGTCTTTTATCTATAAAGTTCATAATTTTTTCGCGCAACAATACCCATAACCACATCTATCCCATCCCATTCAGTTATCCACAATGGTTCTTCATCTAAATTTCGCAAAGAATACAAAAATATTTGCTTATGAAGAAAATGCCAATTTGAGTTTCCGTCTTAATAAGACACATCATCCATAATAGTATCTTCCCCTATATAGATTTTTTATACAAGGCCACTCATAGCCGACATCATGCAGTCGCAATTTTGCGTTATGGAACAAGCACACTAGAAAGAAACACCCCGTCAATGATAAAGAGAGGCACTCTTTTCTTTTTAATCATGAATTAATCGAAAGATTCTCTTGGTTGCGGGGGCAGGATTTGAACCTGCGGCCTTCAGGTTATGAGCCTGACGAGCTACCGGGCTGCTCCACCCCGCGCCACGAAAATTAGAATAAAGATAAAATTCTGTCCAGCTTCAGATTTTGCGAAGATTATCCTATGCACTTAGCAGACCTGGCAGCGACTTACTCTCCCGTGCCTTAAGGCAAAGTACCATCAGCGCTGGAACGTTTCACGGCCGAGTTCGGGATGGGATCGGGTGCGTTCGCTCCGCCATAACCACCAAGTCAGCAAAGAGCATATAATAACGAGAAGCAAGTACCTTCATATATCCATACAATGAATACAGGAAATGGGAACGATCAAGCCGATCGAACTATTAGTATCAGTAAGCTTCATGTGTTACCACACTTCCACACCTGACCTATCAACGTGGTGGTCTACCACGGTTCTCAGGGAATACTTGTTTTCAGGTGAGTTTCCCGCTTAGATGCCTTCAGCGGTTATCTCGTCCGTATATAGCTACCCTGCTATGCGGCTGGCGCCACAACAGGTCCACCAGAGATACGTCCATCCCGGTCCTCTCGTACTAGGGACAGGTCCTGTCAATATTCCTACACCCACGGCAGATAGGGACCGAACTGTCTCACGACGTTCTGAACCCAACTCACGTACCGCTTTAAATGGCGAACAGCCATACCCTTGGGACCTGCTCCAGCCCCAGGATGCGATGAGTCGACATCGAGGTGCCAAACAACCCCGTCGATATGGACTCTTGGGGGTCATCAGCCTGTTATCCCCGGCGTACCTTTTATCCGTTGAGCGATGGCCCTTCCACACGGGACCACCGGATCACTATGACCGTCTTTCGACTCTGCTCGACTTGTCAGTCTTACAGTCAGGCAGGCTTATGCCATTGCACTCAACAAACGATTTCCGACCGTTCTGAGCCTACCATCGCGCGCCTCCGTTACTCTTTAGGAGGCGACCGCCCCAGTCAAACTACCCACCATACACGGTCCCGAATCCGGATAACGGACTGCGGTTAGACATCCATATCGGTAAGGGTGGTATTTCAAGGATGACTCCACAAAGGCTGACGCCCCTGCTTCAAAGTCTACCACCTATCCTACACATACAGACACAAATGCCAGTGTAAAGCTATAGTAAAGGTGCACGGGGTCTTTCCGTCTAACCGCAGGAACCCCGCATCTTCACGGGGAGTTCAATTTCACTGAGTCTACGTTGGAGACAGCGGGGAAGTCGTTACGCCATTCGTGCAGGTCGGAACTTACCCGACAAGGAATTTCGCTACCTTAGGACCGTTATAGTTACGGCCGCCGTTTACTGGGGCTTCAATTCAATGCTTGCACATCTCCTCTTAACCTTCCAGCACCGGGCAGGCGTCAGACCCTATACGTCGTCTTACGACTTCGCAGAGCCCTATGTTTTTGGTAAACAGTCACTACCCCCTGGTCTGTGCCACCCTTTAACGGTTGCCCGCTAAAAGGTCACGCTTCTTCCGAAGTTACGCGTGCAATTTGCCGAGTTCCTTCAACGTAGTTCTCTCAAGCGCCTTGGTATTCTCTACCAGTCCACCTGTGTCGGTTTCGGGTACGGTCTATACGTGGGAGCTATTTCCTGGAACTGCTTCACTGCAAGATCAATCCAATAAGACCTTACAATATACGCAATCCGTCACTACCCACAGGTCCACGAATATTAACGTGGTTCCCATCGACTACGCCTTTCGGCCTCGCCTTAGGGGCCGACTAACCCTGCTCAGATTAACTTTAAGCAGGAACCCTTGGACTTTCGGCGAGGGAGTCTCTCACTCCCTTTATCGTTACTCATGTCAGCATTCTCACTTCCGATACCTCCAGGAGCTCTCGCGAGTCTCCCTTCACAGGCTTACGGAACGCTCCGCTACCACTTACTCATAAGAGTAAATCCACAGCTTCGGTGTATGGCTTTAGCCCCGTTACATTTTCGGCGCAGGGACCCTTATTTAGACCAGTGAGCTGTTACGCTTTCTTTAAATGGTGGCTGCTTCTAAGCCAACATCCTGGTTGTTTTGGGATCCTCACATCCTTTCCCACTTAGCCATAACTTGGGGACCTT
>NZ_CP200037.1:955000-1035000 GCF_053795765.1 Bartonella sp. B41
AAAAAAACCCTTAAACGAATTGATGCACAAATTATAGCCGCTCATAGTGCTTTAGATGATGCTCAGGCACAGAAAAATGCCGCCTCAGCCATAGCAACGAATGCACAACTTACCCTGCAACGCACTACAAAACTTAAAGCTAATCGCTACGCTTCCCAGTCCGATGTTGACAAAACTAAATCAGCTTACGAACAAGCCATAGCTAATGTCAATCGTGCTAATGCACAAATAGCCGCAGCACGTGCCAACATTCAAGTATTAGAAGCACAACGAAACGAAGTGGAAAGTCAAACTAAAATACTCGAACTCAACCGTAATAAAGCAAAGCGTGATCTTGATTCAACAGTCTTACATGCTCCATTTGATGGAATTATCGGAAATTTAACAGCAAAAACCGGAGATTTTGTTGTTAATGGCCAGCGTCTTGCTGCATTAGTTCCAATCCATACGCTGTACATCGAAGCAAATTATAAAGAAACTCAATTACAAAATATCCAAAATGGGCAAACAGCTTATATTTCCATAGATGCCTTTGAAGATGTTGTTTTAAAAGGTAAAGTACTTTCTGTTTCCCCTGCAACAGGATCTATTTTTTCTCTTTTACCACCACAAAACGCTACAGGGAACTTTACCAAAATTACCCAGCGTATTCCTATCCGAATTTCCATCCCTGAAGATGCACTAAAAAGTGGACAAATCAAAGCAGGAATGAGCGTTTTTGTAAAAATTGATACGCGTAAAAAATCAGACAATAAAGCTCTCTCAGAATAAAGGCGCTAATACCTACCATGAAAAGCCCAATAACTGCATCTGCCTATACCGAAGAACCCGTGGAGATGCGAAAAATTATTGCTTTCATTGCCATGGCTTTTGGCATGTTTATGGCTATTTTAGATATCCAAATCGTATCTTCATCTTTGGCTGAAATTCAATCAGGTCTATCAGCTAGTTCTGACGAAATTGCATGGGTTCAAACATCTTACCTCATTGCAGAAGTCATTATGCTACCTCTTTCAGGTTTTTTAGGACGTTTGCTTTCAACACGAATTTTTTTCAGCCTGTCAGCAGCTGGATTTACAGTAACATCTATCCTTTGTGCAACCGCAACGTCTATTGAGCAAATGATTGTGTATCGTACACTCCAAGGTTTCATCGGTGGAGGAATTATTCCGAGTGTCTTTGTCGCCGCTTATACACTTTTTCCACCTTCTAAACAATCTATTGTTGCACCTATCGTGGGACTAGTTGCAACGTTGGCTCCCACAATCGGACCAACATTTGGAGGCTATATTAGCCATGCATTATCATGGCACTGGCTCTTTCTTATAAATGCCCCTTTTGGAATTGTGATCTCAATTATAACTTGGAAATTAATTAATTTTGATAAACCTGATTATTCGCTGATAAATAAATTTGATTGGTTAGGTCTAATCTACATGGTGTTTTTTTTGGGATCTCTAGAATACATCTTAGAAGAAGGAGCACGTCATGACTGGTTCCATGATAATCGTATTTTTAACCTTTTCATCATAATGATACTATCTGCATGTCTATTTTTTTGGCGTGTTTTGACCATAAAAGAACCCATTGTTGATCTTTCTGCTTTTGCTAATAGCAACTTTTCAATTTCGGCCATTTTTTCTTTCACGCTTGGAATCGGGCTCTATGGCCTTACTTACCTCTATCCTGTCTACTTAAGCCAAATCCGCCATTATGATGCACTCATGATTGGAGAAACTCTGTTTATTTCAGGTTTAGCTATGTTTCTTACCGCTCCTATTGCTGGATTCCTTTCAGCACGAATTGATGCACGTTTTATGATCGCGATAGGACTCACTGGATTTGCCTGCGGAACGCATCTCTCCACAACTATTACAAGCGATTGGAGTTTTGCAGAACTGCTTTGGCCTCAAATTTTTCGTGGAGTTTCTGCCATGTTTTGTATAATTCCCATTAACAATATTGCTTTCAGATCATTATCACCAGAACAAATGAAAAATGCCTCTGGAATTTTTAATCTAACCCGTAATCTTGGTGGTGCCGTTGGCCTCGCCATTATAAGCACTCTTATAATGCAACGCACCGACTTTCATTATGATCGAATAGCTGAAACAATTCACTTTGGAAATAAACAAGCAACTGATTTTCTTTCAAATCTTACCATGCATTTCAATTCTTCTACCTCTGATCCACATTCTTTTGCCTTATTACAACTTTTCAACATGGTTCATGCGCAGGCAGCGGTCATGGCATTCAGCGACATCTTTTTTATATTAACTGTTATTTTCAGTATCTTAACTTGTTTGTCAATTTTTCTCAAAAAAATACCACCAAACATAAATCTTCCTCGCAAAAACTAAAAAATACATATACAACTATCACAATCACTTAAAATGCAATAAAATTATTTGCAATTTCAGTAAATTAACAAAGGTGGTATATTATTTAGCAGATAACAGAACTTAACATATAGAAATTATTGTTATCAAAAAAATATCAATAAATAGCCTCTTTAAGCCACTCTATGACGTTGAAAAGAATCCAAATTTTGGAACTTTCCACTCGGAACCAAAATTCCATAACATGATGAAAGATATCCATGAATCAGCTCCAACGCCTGAAAGCGATGTATCTCATAAGGGCCGGGCATTGCCAATTTTTTTGTCAGGCTACTAGAAAAACCAAAACGCTGATAAAATTCAGAATCACCAACAAGCAGAATAGCTCCATGTCCAAGTTCTTTTGCTGTTTCAATTGCATGTTTTACAAGAAATGTTCCAATACCCATACCAGAATATTCTTCTGAAACAGCCAAAGGACCTAAAAGCAAAGCACGCTGTATTCCATTTTTCCCTTTATGAAATTGGACATGCCAAAGACGCACACTACCAACAAGCTCACCAAGAGCATTTTTAACAACAAAAGAAAGCTCATCCGCAGGCAATCGACCACGACGCAAAATTTCTGATGATTTGCGCTTACGCCATCTCCCTAAAGATAAATCTAGCAAATGTTCTCGAGAAAGCTTATCTGCTTCTTGCTCAGATGTAAGGGTAAAAAATGCACCATCTTTTGTTTGAAAATCAATCGCTTTCATCTTATCACCTGCCCTATCAAACCCATGCTACCACAAAGACTCAAATTACATAAGACCTTAGAGGCTCAAAACCATTAAATGCAACAGATGCGTAAGTTGCCGTATAAGCACCAGTTCCATGAATTAATAGCTCATCTCCAACCGTCAAAGATAAAGGCAATAGGTAGGGTGTTCTCTCGTAAAGAACATCCGCAGAATCACACGTTGGCCCAGCCAAAATACAAGGCTCCATTGTTTTATCATCATAGGGTGTCTCGATAGGATAGCGTATAGCTTCATCCATAGTTTCTGTAAGACCGTTAAATTTTCCAACATCAAGATAAACCCACCGAACATTATCACTACTTGCTTTTTTGGATATAAGGACAACTTCTGTACGAATAACACCAGCATTCCCAACCATCCCACGACCTGGTTCAATGATTGTTTCAGGAATACGATTGCCAAAATACTTTTTCAATGAATCAAAAATAGCTGTACCATATGCTTGCGCCGTGGGAACATCCTTTAAATAACGCGTTGAAAAACCACCTCCCATATTAACCAATTTCAATAAAATTCCTTCTTGCTCCAAATTCCTAAAAACCATAGCTGCATCTGATAAAGCACGATCCCATGCACCAAAATCTGTCTGCTGAGATCCTACATGGAAAGAGATACCATAAGCTTGCAACCCCAATTGATGAGCTCGACGCAATACATCAACTGCCATGGCTGGAACACAACCAAACTTACGTGATAAAGGCCACTCAGCTCCTTTTCCATCCGTAAGAACTCGACAAAAAACGCGAGCTCCAGGAGCAGCACGAGCAACCTTTTCCACTTCTTCAATACAATCAACTGCATAAAGAGAAATACCAAACTCATATACACGAGCAATATCACGTTCTTTCTTAATAGTATTCCCAAAAGAAATACGATCAGGTGTTGCCCCTGCTTTTAAAGCCATTTCAACCTCCGCAACAGAAGCTGCATCAAAAGAAGACCCTAGAGAGACAAGCAAATTCAAAATTTCAGGTGCTGGATTTGCTTTTATTGCGTAAAAAATACGAGATTGTGGAAGAGATTTTTCGAAATTTAAATAATTTTCACGCACAACATCAAGATCAACAATCAAGCATGGACCTTCAGAACGATGTGTTGCCAGGAAATCGCGAATACGTTGCGTTGCCATTTGCAATTCTCCCTCGGGGAATAACTCCCCCACTCTAATGCCTAGACAATATGCTTGCCTATAGACAAAGGACAAAACACACATACAACAACAAATTTTACCTCAATCATTTCAATAATCAGGAAAATCAGTATCACATGCAATGAAAGAACAGCGCGAAAACCGCATTGCTCCGCTTTGTCTGCCTTTTTGATTGGAGTTGAGAAAACCACTTCCGCACTGAAGGCAATGAGGTGTGCCTCTATAGTTATCCCAGCACTTACTCAGCTGGAAGACACCAGAAAGGCCCGCACCGTCGTTGCTTCAAGATGTCCTCATTCTTTCGATCGGCCGTAAGAATGACTGGAGCGGTTAGTTCCAGGTACCGTACCGGTTAATCTCACCATTTGAGAACCAGCGGACACCCACAGGCACGTGCGACTTTGGGCAGGTTTGCATATAAGACCAATTTTTCTTTATTGCAATATTTTTTTTATACTACGGTAATTTTTTTTAAACTTTTCAGTATGGCACAATACAAAAACGTGTGAGAATAAAATTCCTCCACATGGTTAGACACTCTTAAATCTTCAAAAAGAAGAAAAGTGTGAAATCTTCAATTATTAAAATACTACTATCTTACTGTTCTTGATGAGAATCAAACGCACGTAATTTTAATAATTGAAACTGCCTATGACGTTCTCGAAAACGTTGCCGATCAATTTCACTCCGCACATTATAACAAGAATTACACGAAACACCTTCCTCGTAATGAGGCGATAATTTGCTTTCAGAATTAAGAGGAGCTCGACAAGCACGACATAATTCGCGACTACACTCCTCAAGACCGTGCCCAACAGAAACACGTTCATCAAAAACAAAGCACTCGCCCTGCCATAAACTTTCTTCTTTTGGAACAGTTTCTAAATATTTAAGAATGCCACCTTTTAAATGGTACACTTCCTCATAACCAAGTGAACGCACATAAGCCGTTGACTTTTCGCATCGAATACCACCTGTGCAAAACATAGCAATTTTCTTTTTCTTTTTCAAATCAGCTTCATGCTCCGCAATCCATGTAGGAAATTCACGAAACGTCTTAATACAAGGATCAACCGCCCCTTGAAAACTCCCAATTGCATATTCATAATCGTTACGTGTATCGATTAAAATAGTTTCTTCATCTTGAATAAGAGCATTCCAGTCTTCAGGATTCACATAAGTACCAACAACCTTCAGCGGATCAATACCTTCAACCCCCATTGTGACAATTTCTTTCTTCAACCGTACCTTCAAGCGATGAAAAGGCATTTTTGACGCCCAAGAATACTTAATTTCTGGCATTTGGAATACCGGAATAGCTGTAATAAAATTCACCAATGCCTCAACAGCAAAACAAGAACCAGCAACAGTCCCATTGATTCCTTCTCTTGCTAAAAGGAGGGTTCCTTTAATATCCTGCGCCTGACATAAATCCAGCAAAGGCTTCTGCAATTGACGATAATGCTTTAAATCTGCAAAACAATAAATAGCAACAACTTTAAATTTTTTTTCCATAGCCTTGCCATAACGCGCGTCGCACCTAATTTCAAGACCTATTCATTTTCTCATTTACTCTTTTCTGCGTTGTACCGAATAAAAATGCAGTTAAGGTAATTAAAGTAATAAAAACTTTAAAATCTATCTAAAATAAAAAAAATCCTAATAATGTCACAATAAGAAAATTGGTCGCACAGAAAAAATTCATCACAAATTCAACTAATTAAACAAATTAATCGCTTCGATAAAAGCCAACTATTTTCCCTTCTGTTATTCAGAATTATCACAATCAATGAATAAATTAACGCACTAAGTAAAAATAATTCGTACTTTAATTATTTAACAAAGCTTCTCAACAATCTTCATTCACCAACATATCCTGTTTTGAAGAAGCCTAGAAACTATAAAGCTCCAAAGGAACTGGACAGTTGGATATTATGAACCCATAGAGAAAATATCTTTCTCACCCCACGAAAGCACGTTCCACAACATAAGTAGCTGGTGCATTATTTGCGCCTTCAACAAGGCCAAAAGTCTCACACATTTTTGCGCAATCCTTCAGCATAGCCATGGAACCACAAATCATTACACGATCTTCTTCAGGATGAATTTTCGGTAAACCAGTCTTTTCAAAAAAAGTACCATTTTCCATAACATAAGTAATGCGACCCATATTTTCAGAAGGCTCTTGGGTAGTCATGGGATAAAATCTTAACTGTTTCGCGTACTCACCAATCAGCGGATCACTCTGTAGGGAAGAAACAATCTCTTTCGCATAGGTAAGTTCATTTAACTCACGAGTTGTTTGAATAAGCACAACTTCTGAAAATTTCTCATAAGTTTCAGGATCGCGGATAAGACTTGCAAAGGGAGCAACTCCTGTACCAGTTGAAAGAAGATAAATACGCTTTCCAGGCACAAGGGCATCAAGAACAAGTGTCCCTGTAGATTTTTTACGCATTAAAACTATATCACCAATTTTGATTCTCTGTAGGTGCTCAGTTAACAATCCACCTGAAACTTTGATGGAAAAAAATTCAAGTTGTTCATCCCAAAATGGACTTGCGATTGAGTAGGCGCGATAAACTGGCTTTTCTGCGTTTGGCAAACCAATCATAACAAACTCACCAGAACGAAAACGAAAATTATCTGGACGACTCAAACGAAACTTAAATAAATGATCCGTATAATGGCAAACTTCCTGAACAGTAAGAGCAAACACATTTTCAGGAATAGAAAAATTCGATACAATACTGCTTGTATTTAACTGAAGATGGGTAGAAGACATGCTCATAAAATCTTCCTCGTACCTTCAATGAACATTGAATTTCAAACTTGGAAAGAGATATAATACCTGCATAACAATCTACCAATCCTTTTCTCATAATGTAAACAAAAGATTAACATTTTGGCACAAAAATGAAAGCACCTCATATTATCAAAATTAAAAATCATTGTATAATAAATTAAGTTGAGTATCTCTTCAGCGTTAAACCACAACCAACAACATAAACAATAATCAATAGCGTATGTTCCCTACCATTCTACACTGCTCGTCAATTTTGCACGATTGATCAACGACAATTTTTCAAACGATAATGACAATCTTCCTCTTCTTCAAATCTTATTTCTTTACATAAAAAATATAAAGTAGAAGGAATAATATACTTTATTGTTACTAACTATAACATTTTTTTGATAGCGTCATTAAAAACGATATATCGTAAATTAGCCCTCATTTTTTAAACAGTCGCAAATGAGTAAAAAACTCATACGAAACCAATTGCCCGCAACGAATACACTTTCAACAACATAAATGGAGGACAGAATGGCTATGGATTGTATTCAAAATAAGCAGCCTACATCAAAAAATTGCATTCATCGAAAACAACTCAGTATAAATTATGCATAATTTTAATTTTAAAAATAATAAATAATATTTGCATATCATAAAAATCGTATATGCAAAACTAAAGAAAATTTCGTATCCTACAGACACAAATAGAATTTCAAAATGAACAAATTAATGAACGACAAAAAAAGCACATTACTTCCTTACACAGCTATAGCAACCATCGATGTGAGTGCAATTGTCTATAATTATAAAACTCTAGCGCGACATGTCTTCCCAACAGAATGTTCAGCAGTTGTAAAAGCAAATGCCTACGGACTTGGTATTGATAAAATTGCCCCTGCACTTTACCAAGCTGGTTGCCGCACGTTTTTTGTAGCTCAAATTGGAGAAGCACTTCAACTAAAAAATATGCTACCATCGAGTGCTACACTTGCTCTCCTAAACGGCATCCCACAAGCTGCGGAAGAATTTGTGGCTCAATCTGGTATTGTTCCTGTCCTTAATTCTTGGAACGCAATCAAAAGCTGGGAAAAACTTTGTCAAAAAAGTAATAAAAAATTTCCAGCAATCGTTCACATCGATACAAGCATGAACCGATTAGGACTTGACAAAAAAGAATTACAACAACTTATCAAACAACCATCTATTTTTAAAAAAGCGGAAATTAAATATATTATCAGTCACCTTGCTAACGGAGATAACGCCACACATTCGTCTAATTCTGCTCAATTAGATACACTGAAAACCATACTTACACAACTACCTGTATGTAAAGCCTCACTTGCCAATTCTGGAGGCATTTTCCTTGGTCAAGATTTTTATTTTGACCTCGTTCGTCCAGGTATTGCACTTTACGGTATTGATCCACACGGAAAAAATCAGACACCTCTCAAACCTGTTCTAAAACTTGAAGCACAAATCATCCAAAGCCGCCATGTTGATGCAGAAATACCTGTCGGTTACGGAGGAAGTTTTATCACACGTAAACCAAGCACCCTTATCACTATTTCCGTTGGTTATGCAGATGGTTTGCTGCGCTCTCTTTCTAATAAGGGTTCCGTTTATTTTAACGGACAAAAATTACCAATTGTTGGACGAATTTCTATGGATACAATCATTGCTGATGCCACCAACCTTACATGTAAAAAACCTAAAAGAGACGATTGGATAGAACTTATTGGAACACACCAAACCATCGAAAAAATATCTGCTGATGCCAACACAATTCCTCACGAAATTCTTGTTTCTCTGGGCTCTCGCTGTAAACGTGTTTATATTTGAAACTATCAAATAAATGGTTCAAAAAAACATACATTTTGTGTGGTTTTTTCTGTCAATATAAAAATAAACCTAATACACCTCTTCTAACGGTGGACAAGAACAAATGAGCATCCGATCTCCTGCAACATTATCAATGCGCGAAACAGGAGGCCAGTATTTACTTACCGGATCAATAGAACAATGAGGAAACGCTGCCTCCTGCCTTGAATAAGGTCGTGCCCAAGCATCATCTATAGTATCTGCAAGTGTATGCGGAGCATTCACTAATGGATTGTCTTCTTTTGGCCAAACACCCGCACCAACTTTTTGAGCTTCCTCTGCAATTGACAACAAAGCATCGCAAAAACGATCAATCTCTGCTTTTTGCTCTGATTCAGTTGGTTCAATCATTAAAGTTCCAGGAACAGGAAATGACATCGTCGGAGCATGAAATCCATAATCAATTAAACGTTTTGCAATGTCATCAACACTAATCCCATACCGCTCCTTTAAAACACGCGTATCCACAATACACTCATGTGCAACACGACCCTGTTTACCCCGATAAAGAATGGAGTAAGCCTGTGAAAGACGCGCAGCAACATAGTTAGCATTTAAAATTGCTATTTGTGTTGCATATTTCAAACCTTCAGCACCCATCATACGAATATACATCCACGTAATAACGAGAATGGATGCACTTCCATAAGGAGCTGCTGAAACAGCATGCGTTGTCCCATCTTGCTCATGACCAGGCAAAAATGGCTTTAAATGCTCAGCAACCCCAATTGGCCCAACACCAGGCCCTCCACCACCGTGGGGGATTGCAAATGTCTTATGAAGGTTCATATGACAAACATCTGCTCCAATATCCGCTGGACGAGCAAGCCCAACAAGTGCATTTAGGTTAGCTCCATCAAAATAAACTTGCCCTCCATTCTCATGGATAATAGAACAAATATCCTTAATGCTTTCCTCGTAAACACCATGAGTTGAAGGATAAGTAATCATTAAAGCAGCCAAGCGATCCCTATGCAACTGCGCTTTTGTTCTAAGATCATCAACATCAACATCACCATCACTTAAGCATTTCACCACAACAACATCCATACCTGCCATATGAGCCGAAGCCGGATTAGTTCCATGCGCCGACGCAGGAATAAGACAAAGCATACGTTGGTGCTCCCCACGTGATTGATAGTATCTACGAATCGCCAAAAGTCCAGCATACTCACCCTGAGCACCAGAGTTTGGTTGAAAAGAAATTTGCGCAAACCCTGTAATTTCACATAACCACGCATTTAACTGATCAATCATTTCCTGATAACCTATTGCATCCTCTTTGGAAACAAAGGGATGTATATTAGCCACCGTAGGCCAACTCACGGGCATCAATTCAGATGCCGCATTAAGCTTCATTGTACAAGAACCAAGTGGAATCATTGCCCGATCTAATGCTAGATCTTTATCCGATAAACGGCGTAAAAAGCGCATCATACTCGTCTCTGAAGAAACCATATTAAAAAATGGCTGTGAAAGGAAAGAATCCGTACGCCCTTTACCAAAAAGTCGCGAAGAAGCTTGATCAATTAATTGTGCACCAAAAAGCTGTGCCAAGGCGTGAGCATCTTCTTCTGTTGATAATTCATCAAAATTGATCACAATACGGTCATCATCGAAAACACGCACAAGGCGTCCACCCATTTTCGCTTGTTGAGCAAGCTCTCGCGCTCTTCCCTCAACAAAAACACTGATACAATCAAAAAAATACCTTCCTTCACAACGAAATCCAACTTCCTCTAAACCACCAACAAAACGACATGTTAAATGGTGAATCCGCTGAGCAATTTCCTGTAAGCCTTGTGGACCATGCCAAACAGCATAAGCTGTTGCCATATTTGCCAACAAAGCTTGTGCAGTACAAATGTTTGAAGTCGCTTTATCACGCCGAATATGCTGTTCACGTGTCTGCAATGCTAAACGAAAACCAATACGCCCCTTTGTATCAACCGATTGACCAACAATACGTCCTGGAATAAGGCGTGTTAAAGCATCACTTACAGCAAGATAGCCAGCATGAGGACCACCAAACCCCATCGGAACCCCATAACGCTGCATAGAACCAACAACAATATCAGCTCCCCATTTCGCTGGAGGCTCCATAAGAGTAAGCGCTAAAGGATCTGCAATAACAATCACCAGCACTCCTTTCTCTTTTGCAGACTTAATGATTTCAGTATAATCGTCAAAAAAACCTTTTGTATCTGGCCAAGATAAAACAATCGCAGCCGTATCGGAACAAATTTCACTATTTTCGCTAATGTAAATTCCTTGGGTTTCGGCACGTGTTTTGGCAACACTCAAAGTCTGTGGATGCAAAGAGCTTTGAACAGAAATTTTTGTTTTTTTCTCACGAGAAAAACGTACTGCCACTGAATTCGCTTCAGCCAAAGCTGTTGCCTCATCAAGAAGAGAAGCAGCAGCAACAGGCAAACCAGTTAGTTCACTAACTAATGTCTGAAAATAAAACAAAAGCTCTAAACGACCTTGACTGATCTCTGCTTGATAAGGCGTATAAGCAGTATACCAAGCTGGATTTTCGAAGAGATTCCGCAAAATAACAGGAGGAACACACGTGCCATGATAACCTTGTCCGATAAAGCTTTTACGCACATAATTTCGCTCCATCATCTTAGATAACTCTGCCAATGCTTGCCCTTCGCTGGCTCCTTTTGGTAAATCAAATACTTTCCCTGAACAAATAGACTGTGGAACAGCTTGTGAAATCAAGTCTTCAACTGAATCAAGAGACAAAACATTAAGCATTTTTTGTATTTCATCGGGACGGCTCCCAATATGCCGAGAAAAAAAACAACGTTCTTGCATAACACTCATCCAATTAGTGCCTTGTAAGCAGCCTCATCCAATAGCTCTTCAAGCTGCATCTCATCCTGCAACTTCATTTTCCACAGCCAACCTTCTTTTTCTGCTTTCTGATTCACCAATCCAGGATTGTTTGCCAACACATCATTCACCTCAACAACTTCACCAGTAATAGGAGAATAAACATCTGAGGCTGCTTTTACTGACTCTACAACAGCAGCAGAATCCCCCTTGGAAAGTTGGATTCCACTTTGCGGGAGATCAACAAAAACTAAATCACCCAACTGCTCTTGAGCGTAATTAGTAATACCAACAGTAACCACTTGTCCTTCAACGCTAAGCCATTCATGATCCTGCGTAAAATAAATTTTAGACATACAAATTATCCTTTAAAATAATGCTGTTCAACAAAAGGAAGTACATGGACAGACAGCGTAATCCTTTTGCCCCGCAATTTAGTGAATACTTCCGTTCCTTCATGTCTCCAACCAATAGGAACATAACCCATCGCTATAGGACCATCAAAAGAAGGACCAAAACCACCTGACGTTACTACCCCGATCTGGTTGTCTTTGTCATCTAAAAGCACCGCACCAGCACGAACAGGCTGTCGCGTTTGTGGTTTTAAACCAACACGACAGCGAGAAGGTCCTCTTTCAAGCGCTTCAAGGAAAGCTTTTGCCCCGTAAAATTGCGCTTTTTCTCGAACATTTTTAGGAACAGCCCACGCTAATGCAGCATCAATAGGCGTAGTATCAATTGTAATATCATTACCATGCAAACACAATCCTGCTTCCAATCGAAGGCTATCGCGCGCTGCAAGACCAATCCACTCAACACGAGCATCCTGCAGCAATTTTTCAGCCAATGAGTATGCTTGATCTTCCGGAAGAGCAATTTCAAAACCGTCTTCTCCCGTATAGCCAGAACGCGTTACAAACCAATCTTTTTCCGGTTCAAATCCTTGCATAAACAATAGCTCATTACCAGGCAATCCAGCATTACCAAGAACAGCTGCAGCTTCAGGACCTTGAAGAGCAAGCAATACCCTATCAAGGGCAATCACTTGACACTGAAAACCGATAGCACGTTTCTCAAGTTCAGCAAGATCATTTTGCGCATTCCCAGCATTAGCGACAAGCATAAAACGACACTCTGCTAAACGCGTAAGAATAAGATCGTCAATAATGCCTGCATTCTCATCAAGCAAATAGTTATACCGCGACCGACCATTCTCCAAAAAAACTGCATCAACAGGAAGAGCATATGATAAAAACTCAGCTGCTTCCCTACCCTCAATGGCAATCAATTTCATATGAGAAATATCAAAAAGACCCGCATGAGCACGCGTATGGAGATGCTCTTTTAAAACCCCAAGAGGATAAGTCAAAGGCATCTGCCAACCAGCAAAAGCACCAAACCTTGCTTCAGCGTTTTCATGCAATTTATGTAAAGGAAGTGTTCTAAGAGAAGACGTTTCAATTTTCTGTAATGTGCCCATAATATCTCCAAAGCCGCACAAACTCCCACACGCTGTGATCGTTTCTGCTCCCTCTTGTCACAAACCTGAGAGATTCGCTTAACACCCTTGGCGCAAAACCTCCCAACTTTCCAGATCTGCCTTCTTCCTCCTACCTGAAAGATTACGGACTACTTTCCCCTTTGGTAACAGGCACGAAAACTTGCAATCTGCACTCTCCCGCAAAAAAAATGAAAGAAATAAAAATTTCTTTCCAGCATGCCCCAGCTTATAAACCATCTTTTTCACACTGTCTATCAGCAAAATAACCGGAACACCCTATTTTAGACTTGCATGGGATGACTTAAAAACCTTATAATGTTTGACTCTCTTAAGAACACCATGCATAAATCGAATGATCACGCTTAATTTAAGAAAATGAAGAAATAATAAAAACTATGAACAAAAATATTGCTTGATAACAATGTAAAATTTCGTGGACTAAAAGTATAAAATTTCTTAAAATAAGAAAAATAAGAGGTGATTTCCTCCGAAGAGAAATTGGAAATAATCGTCAGATTTAACATCTTCTAACATTGAGTATTTGCGTTTAAGTAGGTGTAATTTAACGTGCAATCAGTTTGTTCTTTATTACAATAAAGCATCGTGTATTGCGATTTTTTACATACGAGATCTCACAAATAAAGGTTACAAAACACTCATGAAAGCTGGCAATATCCATTATAATTGTGAAAGTGATCTACCAAAGCAAATCGCCCTCTTTCCCCTAGAAGGTGCGCTCCTACTCCCAGGTGGTTTTTTGTCACTGAATATTTTTGAACCAGAAGCTCTAGAAATGGTTGAAGATGTCATGGTATCTAACCGTCTATTAGGAATCATTCAACCACTTCCGTCTAATACGGATTGTCTGTCCACACAACTGCACAGAATAGGCTGTATAGGTCGCATAACAAATTACAATGAGACAGGAAATGGGCGACTTTTTATTGTATTGCAAGGGGTCTGCCGTTTTACCTTAGAACAAGAATTAGCAAACACGAAGTCTTATCGTGTTGCTGTCATCCAACTCAACACAAAAGATCTTCAAGAACCGGATATTTCAGAAAGTATTAATCGAGACAATTTGTTAAGCATCGTTGAAAAATATCTTACTATCCATGAAATAGAGTATAACTGGAACAGTATCATCCAAACCCCTACTCCCATACTGGTAAATGCTTTTTCAGCACTTATCCCTTTTACTCCAGAAGAAAAGCAAGCTTTACTGGAAGCTCCAGATATCGGAAGCCGTGCACAAACCCTTCTTGCCTTAACCGAACGCTCACTTATGAAACAAACAGGAACACATTATCACCTGAATTAACAGCATTCAAAATATGAAAAATATGACGACAGATCCTAAAATGCTTGAATTGCTCATTTGCCCAATTACAAGGGGAACACTTTCTTTAAACAGAGAAACGCAAGAGTTAATTTCACTGAAAGCAAGGCTTGCTTATCCTATTCGTAGTGGCGTTCCTATTATGCTTGCCTCAGAAGCTCGCCCTTTACAGCACGATGAAAAAGAAAAATATAATCGCTGCAAAATTTAAATTTCTCAAAGCCAACAATTGACAGAGGATAAGCGATTCATTAGTTTGGAGCGCTGTTGAAAATCCGTTTATACAGTTTGGCATACACTATTTTATCTTTCTCAATTCTGAAGACTTAAAGGAGAACGGCGTATCAAAATAAACCCGTTTATAGTGGTCTAGACTGTAGTGGGCATAATAGAAGTTGGATTATTGAAACCAACAATATGATTACATATTCCTCAGCAAACTCATCCTCTCCTAGGTATGGCTCAGGAAAAAAGAAACGGAGAGGAGTAGGAGTGTGGAAAAATGAATTTTAAAGTTGCAGTTGTTGGCGCAACTGGAAGTGTTGGTCGTGAAATGCTAACAATTCTGGAAGAACGTAGCTTTCCCGCTCATGAAGTTATCCCATTAGCATCACGACGCTCATTAGGGCAGGAAGTGTCTTATGGTGATAAAACCTTAAAAGTAAAAGCACTTGATACATACGATTTTTCTGATACAGACCTGTGCCTCATGTCCGCGGGGGGAGCTATTTCTAAAGAATATGCCCCTAAAATTGGTGCTTCTGGTTGTATTGTAATAGATAACTCATCCACTTGGCGTTATGATACAAATATTCCTTTAATTGTACCCGAAGTAAATTCAAAAGCCATTAGTGAGTTTTCCAAACGAAATATTATAGCAAACCCAAATTGTTCGACAATTCAGCTTGTTTTAGCTTTAAAACCTCTCCATGAGGTAGCAATTATTAAACGCGTCGTTGTGTCTACATATCAATCGGTTTCTGGTGCTGGTAAAGAAGGGATGGATGAGTTATTTGAACAGTCAAGAGCAGTCTTTGTAGCAGATCCTATCGCATCAAAAAAGTTCACCAAACGCATCGCCTTTAATATCATTCCCCATATCGATGTTTTCATGGAAGATGGCTACACAAAAGAAGAATGGAAAATGGTAGCTGAAACAAAAAAAATTCTTGATCCAAAAATTAAATTAACAGCCACAGCTGTTCGAGTTCCTGTCTTTATTGGTCATGCTGAAGCTGTTCATGTTGAATTTGAAAAACCACTAAGTGCCAAGGACGCACAAGCCCTTTTTCGTAATGCATCTGGATGTCAGCTTATAGATAAGCGTGAAGATGGCGGCTATATAACTCCCTGTGAATGCACCGGAGAAGATAATGCCTTTATCAGCCGTGTTCGTGAAGATATCACAGTTGAAAATGGTTTAGCTTTCTGGGTTGTTGCTGATAATTTGAGGAAGGGAGCAGCATTGAACGCAGTTCAAATTGCCGAATTACTTATTTCTCATAATTTAATAACCCCTAAATCAAAAAACTGAACGATAGTGGCAGCGTAAAGTACAAAAGCACCTCATGCTGCCATTCTTCTTCTCTCTCACTACAAATAAAAGCGGATTTTTTTATTTTTATGGTGAAGGATATGTTATAACACGATAACGTGTCTCATTGCGTTCAGTATTTCTAAAATTGACATTCTCAGGAAACAAGGGATTATAAGCAGTGACATGCTTCACAGATATGCTATGTGCATTTGGTGATGGATTCAAAATTGTTCGTTCATCCCTTTTTTTTACACCTGTGGAATCAAGAATAATGTCTATTCTGCGCTGTTGTTGCATACGCTGCAGCTTTTTTTTAGGCACTGTAATCATTTTAAAATCGGAAGCAACTTGATCTATTCTTCTTTTACGTGTTTTCATCACAGGATTTTTCTTCATGTTCCCAAGTTCAACAGAAATTGTTGGAACATTATCGACATTCAAATAGCGCGCAGATACCCAACCATCTCTTCCACTATAGCGAAGTGAGCACCAATCTTTATCAGATAAACATCCATTAATTTGCACTTTTGCTCCAGTTGGAACAATTGTTATAACTCCATAAGTTTTATCTGGACCTGCACGTAAAATCGCATTCCCTAAGGCTATATGAGCAACCGTTCCAGCCAACACAGCAGACTCTGATATTCCAATCCCTATTCCCACAAAGGAAAATAAAATCATTGTAGCTGATAACAAATTCCTTTTAAACATTATCTCTTCTCCTCCCCATAGTATTAAGAGCAAAATATTCACCTTTGCAAAATTTTGCCATGTTGCATTAAAGTAGTGATCAATCAATCTCTTTTTAAAAACCAACCACATATCAAGAAAAATTACTTTACTTCATCCCCTACCACTTTATACGCACAACTCATTCTCTTGATTGCAATGTAATCCAACAAGACACAACACTTTTAAAGATGTGAAGATAATCACCTACTGGCTCAGCTAATCGTCACTTTTAAAAGCTTTGAAATTGCCATTTGTTCCATCCAAATTATGGAAATAATATTTTTTTGAATAAAAATGATTGAATGTTTTGCTACGCTCTTATATCTTCAGCATCCTCTGGATCGACACAAAGTATCTCAGGTACTCCTCGAAAAAATTCTTAAAAAAGAAAAAAGCAGACATGATACTAAAGAAATTATTCCAAAGTAATACCATCAAGCTACTGGTTTCTTTCTTTGTATTTTTTTTATTTTCCTCCTTTTCCATGGCAACAGATAAATCAAATATCAAACTTGGCGTTATGGAAGGAGAAGAAGCATCTATCTGGAAAGTTGCTGTTGAACAAGCAAAAAAGGATGGTTTAAATATTAAACTTATTTACTTTTCAGACTATACTTTGCCCAATGATGCAGTTCATGCAGGAGATATCGATGCAAATGCTTTTCAACATACGCCCTATCTCAATAATCAGAGAACACTGCATAATTATAAACTTTCAATTGCTGGATATACTTTTATCACCCCAATTGGAATCTATTCACACAAAATAAAAGACATAAACAATATTCCGAACAAAGCTAGTGTTGGTATCCCAAACGACCCATCCAATGGAGGAAGAGCTTTACTGCTTCTTCATTCTTTAGGTCTCATCAAGCTAAAAGATCCTCAGAATATTCTAGCGTCTCCGTTTGACGTTATTGAAAATCCTAAAAATCTGAAAATTCGAGAAATGGATGCAGGAATTTTAGGACGTGCAATTGATGATTTTGATATTGTAATTGTCAATACAAACTGGGCGCTAACAACAGGTTTAAATTTACAGAAAAATGCCATTGCATGGGAAAAAGCAGAAAATAATCCTTATAATAATGTTATTGTAGTACGTACAGATGATAAAGATAAACTGTGGGTAAAAAAATTAGTTGCTGCTTACAACAGTGAACCCGTTCGCATGAAAATTAAAGAAATTTTTGGCTCCGCAGCCAAAACATCTTGGTAGTCACAAATGAAAAATTCCGCTCTTATTTCTTTAAGAAACGTCAGCTGCCGTTTTAAAAAAAGAGCAGATACTCCAGCAATAGACCACTTATCTCTTGATATCCATGCGGGAGAAATTCTTGGCGTAATAGGTCGAAGTGGAGCCGGAAAATCCACACTTATACGCTGTTTAAATGGATTAAAGCACATTGATGAGGGTTCAATTTTTTTTGAAGGTGTGAATATTTCAAATTTATCAGAAGCAGAATGGGAGCCCTATCGTCAACGTATTGGTATGATATTCCAACATTTTAATCTTTTATCATCACAAAAGGTTATTGATAACATTGAATTACCACTTAAACTAGCTGGGATAGACAAAAAACAACGTCGTAAACGCGCCCTTGAATTGATTGAATTAGTAGGATTATGTGGACAAGAACAACATTATCCTGCGGAACTCTCAGGCGGACAAAAGCAGCGCGTAGGTATTGCACGCGCTCTAGCCGCTAATCCTAAAATACTGTTATCAGATGAAGCTACATCAGCCCTTGATCCTGAAACAACACAATCTATTCTGGAACTTCTTGCCGATATTAATAATCATCTAAATCTTACCATCGTTCTTATTACCCACGAAATGGAAGTTGTACGCGCTATCGCACACCGCATTGTTGTCCTCGATAAAGGCCGCATCGTAGAAGAAGGATGCGTGAAAGATATTTTTACATCACCGCAAGAGGAAACAACCATTTCTATGCTCAAACTTGTAACTCCACAACTTCCGAAAAAAATTACAAAAAAATTAAAACAATCAGGTCAAGAAGCCGTCATTGAGATCAATATTGCTGGTGCAATTACTCAACAACCCTTTCTGCATCTTCTTGAAGATGAAACGGGTTTGAGAGCACGCATTCTGCATGGTGGAATTGATACAGTCCAAGGTGAAACCATTGGGCGCCTTTTCCTGAGCCTTCCCAGACAAGATGAAGCGGCTTTAAAAAAAGCTATCGAATGGTTAACAGAAAAGGGTCAATATTGCGAGGTCTTAGGATATGTTTAATATTCTTTCTTATGAACTCGCTAAGGCCATTTTTGATACATTACTGATGACAATTAGCTCTTCTTTTATAGCACTTGTTGTCGGACTTCCACTCGGACTATTGCTCTACACAACTGCATATGAAGGACCTTTTGCATCACGAATTATCAATTATCCCCTGAGCATCATCACTGACAGCATTCGTGCCATCCCTTTTATCATTCTCGCATTTTATCTCTTACCTATTACCCGTATAGTCATAGGAAGCGGCGTAGGAATTTCTTCAGTAATTTTTGTGTTAACCATTTCAGCTATTCCATTTTACGCACGAATGGCAGAACTTTCTTTTAAAACAGTTGACAATAATCTAATTGAAGCTGTTCGTTCCATGGGAGCAAACCATTTTCAAATTATCAGATATGTTCTTATTCCCGAGGCATTACCGAGCTTAATAACGGGTTTTACAATCATGATCATTTCTCTTATAAGTGCAACTTCACTTGCTGGCTATCTTGGAGGAGGTGGTTTGGGAGATATGGCGATCCGCTACGGCTACCAGCGTTATAATACTTTTGTTATGACGATAGTGATCATCCTTTTGATCGTTCTCAACGTCACAGTGCAATGGACTTCCACCAAAATTGTGCAAAAATTTAATAAAACAAAATCTTAAGATAAATTAAGAATTAGATTTTGTTTCTTCAACCACAGCAATAATAAGCCACTGAGCAATGAGAGCTGGTTTTTTTAATTGCTCAATTTCTAACGTAGATCCATAATGAAAAATCACTCTGCCCAAAGAACGTATCTCAGCATTATGAAGGATAAAACGAGCACGTACTCGCGTCCCTGTTTTTACAGGACTCATAAATCGCACTTTGTCAAAGCCATAATTGATTCCCATTGTTATACCCTCAAGCTTTGGAAGAGCCTCATAAGCAAGCGTAGACAACAGGGATAAAGTTAAGAAACCGTGAGCAATAGTACCGCCAAAAGGTGTTTCTTTTGCTTTTTCCTCATCCACATGAATCCATTGATGATCATCTGTTGCATGTGCAAACTGGTTAATCATGTCCTGTGTAACAAGGCGCCACTGTGACAAACCTACTTCTTTCCCAATGAAGTTTGTTATATCCTGTATTGCTATTTTTCGCTGCATAACACCATTCCTGTTTTACATTTATAAAAACGCACGCGCCCTCTTGCTTTTATAAAACCCATTGATTAGAGCATCAACAATAAATGATTAATAATTTTAGAAGTAAATGCATCTTATAAATATGAATAGGAACGTACCTCATTGGTAACGTAATTTTCAAATAGGAAAAAATGATGGCAAGCAATGTAAACCTAACAGGTTTAGCGCACGATTTAAAACAGCGTGCAGAAATCAATAAACCAATCCGTATTGGACTTATCGGCTGCGGTGAAATGGGAACAGATTTACTGTCAAGCGTTGCACATATAGACGGCATAACAGTTGCAGCCGTTGCAACCCGAACACCATCCCGCGTCTTTGACGCTGCCACATTGGCCTATGGTGAAGATGGCCATGTGCGCAAAGTTGAAAATACACATGCCTTAACCCAAGCTATTGAAAAAAATTTAATTGCAGCTACAGATGATATTGATGTTGTTTTACACCATGAACAAATTGACATTATCGTTGACGCAACAGGCTACCCTGAAGTCGGCGCAGAGATTGGCTTTAAGACAATTGAAAACAACAAACATCTTGTCACAATGAATGTTGAAACAGATGTTACTATTGGTGCCTACCTAAAACATAAAGCAGAAAAACACGGTCTTATTTATACACTAGGAGCTGGAGATGAACCAAGCGCTTGCATGGAACTCATAGAATTTGTTTCAGCTCTTGGACACAAAATTATTGCAGCTGGTAAAGGAAAAAATAACTCTCTCATTTTTGATGCTACACCAGACTCTTATGAAGAAGAAGCATCGAAACGCAACATGAATGTCCGCATGTTAGTCGAATTTATTGATGGATCGAAAACAATGGTTGAAATGGCTGCAATCGCCAATGCAACAGGACTTCTTCCCGATTGCCCAGGAATGCACGGGCCACAAGCAGAACTCAAAGATTTAAGCAAAATACTTATCCCAGAACAGGATGGTGGTATTTTAAAAAAAAGTGGTGTTGTAGACTATTCAACAGGTCATGGAATCGCCCCTGGTGTTTTTGTAATTGCAGAAGTAACACACCCACGTTTACGCGAGCGTATGGAAGATTTAAAAATTGGTCAAGGACCCTATTTCACCTTTCACCGCCCTTACCATTTAACAGCAATGGAGGTACCACTAACCTGTGCACGTGTTATTCTTTATGGCCAAAAAGACATGGTACCACTTAATCATCCTGTGGCAGAAGTTTGTGCCGTAGCTAAGAAAAATTTACGTCCTGGCGATCAACTAGATTTTATAGGCTTGTACAGTTATCGTGCTTGGATCATGAACATAGCAGAAGCCCGCGCTCACCAAGCAATTCCTTGCGGTCTTTTGGAAAAAGCGACAGTAACAGCTGAAATTAAAAAAAATGAACTCATCACGTGGAATAATACTACTATTCGAGAAAACCAATGGATTGCACGACTTCGATCCGAGCAAGACCTTTTACTGAATTACCCTCCCTCTCCTGCTAATTAAAGAAATTTAATCTTTTCCTACAGTGATAGACTAAGGTTTCAATACAAACTCATCCGTTAAATACATAGATTAAAGTTTTCTTTGATAACAGTATCTCACTTTTTCAAATATCTTGTTATAAAATATAAAAATATACTTTTATAATAAGTAAATAAGGTAATTGACATATGTATGAAAAACAACTTCAACTAGATTAAATATAAAATTTATGAACCAGTTCAATATAAAAACAAAATAAAGAAAATATTCCTTAATTTTTACCAATACATATCAAGTGATCTTTCACGTTTACTTCAATAATGATAGCTAAAATTCCCCTCCATTTTAGCTAATATGAATCACTCAAGATATTTATTAAAAAATAATAAAAAACCAGCAAAACCTACCACAAAAACAAGTTAACTTATAAAAGCGTCAACAAATAAAGATGCAATGGATACCATAGTGCCAACTGGATTACCAGAAGCCAAAGAAACTAATAACGAAATTATGCCAAAACCACCCCAGATTGCCGAAAATAAAATTGATACTTTTTCAACTTTCCCAAAAGAAAATTCATCCTGTTCCCCAGTATCATAAATAACAGCCATATCTATTTTATTAATATCTGTATTGCCCTTTGCTATAATAGTATTCTCTCCATACTGAAATCGATCTTTTATAACGCCTGCATTACATTTTAAAGTACTTGCAAAACAAATAAAAAATACTGCAAAAGCATACAAATACGCATTATTCCTAAATATTTTAAACATATCTTTTGTTACTCCTATTTTTCTTCACTAAAAAAGTGAAAAAGCATTAACACATAATAAAGATACAATTTGATATAAATTAATTCATTACGTATTTAATGTAAAGACACAAAAAAGACATAATTTAAAAATCTTATACATATTTAATTTTTAAATTATTGAAAATACGATACGCTACCGTTAGAAAATTGAGAAGTTCTTCAGTTATATTTATTTCAATTAAATAAATTTAGATTATATCTCATCCATTATTAATACAAAATGTTCTTAACTATTCTTATTTGCATTTTTTATTCATATAAATTATGATTATTAAGATGCGGTTTTAAAATACTTAAACTACTCCGTATTTATTGACTTATCGGCTAAGGACAACAAACTTATGATGCAAAATAGACCGTCCCTTGCTATTTTGCCCCTAGGTGCATACGAGTACCACGGAGAACATCTCCCCCTTGAAACTGATTGGATTATTGCCGAAGCATTTGCAAAAGAACTTACTTTGCACGCAAAAGAGCAATTTCATATTACACTTTTACCTGTTGAAAAGGTTGGCTATTCAGTAGAACATATGGATACAGCTAACACAAAAACACTCACCTTTTTTGAAGCTACAGAACGGTGGATCAATATTGGAAAAAACTGTTTTGATAAAGGTATTAAACGTTTTCTTCTTCTCAATGCTCACGGAGGCAACTCACCTCTCATGAATATTGTCATTACGGAATTACGAAGACGATTTTCAATGCTTGCTGTAGCGACAAGCTGGACTCGTTTTGGCTTACCACAAGGTTTAATGAATCCATCCCAATATCATCTTGATATTCATGGAGGATTTATAGAAACTTCCTTAATGCTTTATTTAGCACCACAAAAAGTGCACATGAAAAAAGCAAGAAAATTTTATAATAAGCAAGCTGATATGATTGCTAACTATAAATATTTACGTGCTTATGGATCTCATATCTTTGGATGGATGATGCGTGATCTGAATTCGCATGGTGCAGTAGGAAATGCGAATGAAGCAACAGAACATGCAGGTAAAAAAATTTTTTCTCATGTTCTGTGTGGACTTCATGATTTACTTGATGACATTAAAAAATTTGATATAAATTCATTGCAATAAAAGAAGCAAGATCCGATATTTCTTATGACAATTCTCACAATCCCAGAACGCAAAAACAAAAACTGCTTTTCTTAAAGTGATTCAATGATACCAAATCGCTATTTCATAAGATCTGAAAATGAAAAAAGCCACAAGCTCTTATTCCTGCAGCTTTTTTAAAAGATTGACAAAATATAGCTAAACTAAAAATTATAGCGTAGTCCACCCAAAAAACTTGTTCCAGAAAAACCAGCCTTTGTTAGTTTGTGCTGATAAATAAGATCACCATAAAGGGCAAACTTTTTGGATAACTGAGCATTGAAACCTAATCCAGCTTCTAGGGAAGAACCAAAAGTACCCAATTGAAAAGCATGTTTAAAATGCACAAATTGCTTTTCCGCAAAATTGTTAGTAAGATACAGCTTGCCATACAAGGAAACGACGTGCGCTTCTTCAGTTCCAGCCAATGTCTTTGCTAAACGCCCACCAGTACGAACCGTCCATTGATCAGGACTTCCCATCTTAATATCAAATCCGTCAATGTCGCGTGCGTTATCAAACTGCAAACGCTGATAAACAACTTGAACATGCGGATCAAAAATAAGACCATCATATTTCGTTATTAGCTCTTCACCAATAGTCAACGAGACGTCTAAGGCCTTCCCTTTCAATGTAGCTGTCTTACCCCGAGCACGAGTAAGAACATCACCCTTAAAAAAACCATAAGAAAAAAGACCATCAACATAAAAGCCTGTTTTATATTGCATTCCCCCATAAGCTGTAATTGACCATTTATTAAACACACTTTCTTGACTATATTTAACATCCAAAGGTTGTAAAGAAAGCCTCTCGTAAGATCCTATAACCCCAAAAAAAGCAGTATTATACTCACTTTCTATTGTTTGTAGTGAAATACCTACATCTACAGCACTGTAATCAATGTCACCGCCATAACCATATTTTAGCGCAGAAAGATTTGAAGAATAACGGTAATTACCACCATAACCACGCAAAAACAGAGAAGAATTTTCATCGCTTTTCAAAAATTGACCAGAAGCAATTCGCAAAGTTTCTAACCGTTTACCTTGATGGTTAACACGCATCAAACCAGCCTGAAACAAAGAATTTGGTAAAAGAAGATAAGTTGGAACCTGAGGAACAACATCTTTAATTCCTGAATCGGGACGATGATCAGGACTTGGATCAGGCTTATGATCGGGGGATGGTGGTATTGGCTCAGGTTCTTTATCAGGACGGGGAGGTTTTGGAACAGAACCATCTATATGTCCACTTTCAAGACGGAAATCCCAAAATTCCCCTCTCCCGTCAACTAATCTCTGATCAGAACTTGCTTTTCCTAACTTAGAATTTGGACCGTAAGCATAAAGCTTATACTGATAAGGTGAGTTTCCTATTGCAACATAGCCATCTTCTAGCTGAAAAGAATTTTCAGCTGCGTTTCCAGAAACTTGAATAATTGAGATACCTTTATCATTACCACTATTTCCTGTAGATTCTCCTTGGCTTTCATCGACATTTCGTATACGAATCATAGTTTCTCCAGAAACATCACCATAAATCAAAACACGATCTGTTTTTTGATTATCAAGATTTCCTCCTGAATTTAAAAATGTGTTAAGATAGATCCGTGCCCCTTCCTGAACTTTATAAACTTCCCCTTCTCCCCTTCCAATGCGCAGTGTTTGGTAAATATAAGCAGGCGCAGATTTTAATTTTTTAAAATTAATAGAACTGTTCTCAAGACTCACTGCTGAAATGGATAAATCCTTCAGAGGATTAGACTCGTGCGACCTCCGCTGTTGCAAAATCCATGTTGAATTATCTATCAAATGGAATTTAGCATTGGAAGCTTCATCAACATGAACTCCCCCTTCAAGGGTAGAAGAAGAAGCTAGAACCAACAAGGAAGCACCATTTTTAGCTTCTAATAAAGAATGCCGCGAACTAAGGGTACTTTTTGACAAGGCAACAGAACCATTAGTACCACCAGAACCATAAATAGCTACACCACTCGGAACAGAAAATATTGTACTTTCTAAACTAACAGAATCAATTTTAGTAGGAGTTTTTTCTTCTCGTTTTTCCGAAGATTTCTCTCCTAAAAAATATATACCGTGAGATTTATCACCAGATATTGTAACAAAAGAAGACTTAATATCAATCTTAGCAAACTCAGGAATATCCGTTCCCAAATTCTCCTGTAATGGCATAAGTTGCGATAAAATTGAATTAGGATCATCCACCGTATTTCCTACCAATATGCCATGCAAATTGGTAGAATTAATAGTTCCCTTAAAAGAAATAGCTCCGTCTTTATCCAGAAAAAAAATCGCGTGATTTTTTGGATTTTCCGCAGCACCATTTCCGGTAATGATAACATCATCAAAAATTGCTTGCCCCCCTGATGCGACAGAAACCCCATGACTTTTTTTAAAATCAATGGATCCACCCTTCACCTCAATTTTTGCACGACTATGACTATAAAAGCTTTCCCTTCCACCATCAGTATTAAACTTCACACCATTCAAAACAACATGTGATAAATCTCCTATTGCCCGAACAGCGCTTCCACTTCTCCCAATAGACCCTTTATTTACTTTAATTTTTCCTTGATCCGCATGAAGAGCTGTTGATGCATCATTAAGATTTAAATTCGTCAGAGAAATCTCTCCGTTATCTGTTACAAGCACCCCATATCTAAAAACCGCTCTCACATGCTCACTAGAAATTGTGACATTATTTCCCGTAACTCTCGTAATTTTCTCTCCAATAGCTTTACCTGATCCCTGTACCGCTACAGCAACAATATCTTGAAAAGATGAATCTGTATTATTAGCAGTAATCCTATAAGACTGATTGTCAATCATGCTGCTTATGCACCTCCTGCATAAATAATACGTTCTGTACGACAATTTCGGCGGCTCTGGAGCAAAACCAACACTTGGTCCGTGACGGCCAACGACTCGATCCCCATCACTATTTAAGCTATCATATGTAATTTCATAGCCTCTACCATCTCTATTATAGTCTACAGGACCTATGAAAACATCACCAATGATAATATCATAGCCTTGAGGCCTTGCCCGCCTTCTACTGCGATTGCTATAATCTTCAAAACCAACATCACTAAAAACATAGTTGGTATTCCCCTCTTCCTGAAAACTCGCGCAAATTCCTGTACCATTTTGGATCAAAGAGAGAATGGCTGTTGTAAAAGTACATAAACGTATATGATTTTTAAACACTTTAATCATAGCTCTATCAAAACTTTCCTTCCCCTCTCGTTAAAAACCCAAAGCACCCACTTAAACATCCTCACACGCAAAGAAAAAGGACGCACTGACTGCTCATCTGATTGATATAATGAATTACCCAAACAAACTCGGTAAAAAGTCTATAAAGAACACAAATGGATACCTATAAGAGAATAATCATTAAATACAATCTATACGTGTATAGTACATTATGTATTATGTGTAAAGCAAAAATAAAAACAGCATGTGCAATTAAAATTGCAACATGCTTCTATAACCACTAAAAGCTTTTTAAGCAGCCAAAACAAACAACAAATTTATCAGACAATTAACATCAACAAATTTGAAGAAATTTGCTCTACGATAAGGGAAAATGATCCCATATCGGATATTTTACACACAAATTTAAAAAATGAAATATCGTTTATGGTCCTTTTTGTCAGAACAAAAATACAAAATACTACAAAAAAGGCAGCATAACATGCTGCCTTTATGTCAAAGTTTGTGTTGTATATTCTTTAAAATTGGTAGCGCAATCCACCAGAGAAAGTAGCACCGGAAAAACCAGCCTTATTGATCTTGTGTTGATACAAGAAATCACCATGAACTGTAAACTTCGGAAGCAATTTTACATTGACGCCTAACCCAGCTTCTAGAGAAGAACCCAAAGAACCTAACTTAAACTCATCTGAAAAACGAACCGACTGTTTTTTTCCTAAACTATGAGCAAAATGAAGCTTTCCATAAAATGCAACAGAACGCGCATCGTCAAATTCAACAGGAGATTTTGTCAAACGTCCACCAACACGCACTACCCACTGGTCAAGCTTGCCAAGTTCGACATCAATATTATCGATATCGCGTGTCTTATCAAACTGGAGATGTTGGTAAACAACTTGAATCTGCGGATCAAAAATAAGATTTTCATATCCTGTTGAAAGTGCCTTACCACCAGTCAACGAAACACTAAGAGGACGTCCTTTCAATGTTGCAGCTTTGCCCCGTACACGAGTAAGAACATCACCCTTTAAAACACCGTAGGATACAAGACCATCGGCATAAAAACCTGCATCATGCTGAAAACTACCATACGCTGTAACAGACCATTTATCGAATGTGCTTTCTTTGCTCTGATCAACATCAAGAGGTTGCAGAGAAAGCTTTCCATAAGAACCCATAACCCCAAAGGAAGTAGCACTATAATCACTTTCAATTGTGGTTAACAAAGCACCAGCCTCTACAGAATTATAACCGAGATCTCCTCCGAAACCATACTCAGCTGCAGACAAGTCTGAGGAATAACGATAATCACCACGATAGCCACGCAAAAATACAGCAGGATTTTCCTGAACTTCCAACATTCCACTAGAAGTGAACCGCATAGCCTCTAGCTGTTTGTTTTGATTATTAACATCCATCAAACCAGCGTGGAACGCTGCATTTGGTAAGAGTAAATAAGTCGGAACTTGTGGAACAACAGCCTTTATTATCCTATGAGGACGGATAGCAGACTCAGACGACGAAGACCCGCGACCAGAAGAATTACGCTTAGAAACAACAGATGTATATGCATCTTTGGTCACTTTAACATGCTTATTCTCTAAGCGAAAATTCCAGAAATTCTCACCATCCTGCATAAATTTCTGGCTGACATGATCTCCTTTTGAAGTTGCTTGTGGTCCATAAGAACGAAGAGTGTATTGATAAGGTGCTCCTGCTAGTGCAACATAACCACCATTCAACTGAAAGGAATCTTTTTCTGCATTTCCATAGACCTGAATGATAGAAACACTATGAGCAACTTTATCATCCCTGCTGATTCTTTCTGGGCTTAACGGGATAGCATTTACATTGACTATGGTTTTTCCAGAAACATTACCATGAATTAAAACTCTATCGGTCATTTGAGAATCATCTGATTCTCCTGCACCCAAACGCGCATTTAAAGTAATGAACACATTATTGCCAAGTGCCGTATAAACTTCACCATCACCCCTTCCTATGCGAAGAGTTTGATACTGATTATCAACAAGTGAAGACTCAAATGTAATACTGCTACTATCTCCAAGACTTATAGATGAGATACATGAATCCAGACACTCCACCCCTGAAGATGACCAACTTTTCTTACTCTTTTTTAGGATCCATTCTGCTCTATTGAGTAACTCAAAACGAGCACGAGAGTCTTCATCAATACGAACTCCACCTATCACCGTAGAATTATTAACAAAAACCAATAAATCGGAGCTATTTTCAGCTTTTAATAGCAAATCTCCCAAAAGAGTCGTTTTTCTTTCTAATGAAACATTCCCTCTGGAATTATCACCGTAGATAGCTATACTATCCGGAACTTTAAAGGAAGTTTCCTTCAATGAAACTGTTCCTACAGGAGAGATAGACCTTCCATCTTGTGTAAGCTGATATCCACGCTTAGCAATCCTCCTCGATTGAGAAGGATTTTCGCCTTCAACGCTCATATGTAATGAGTCTGAATTAGCCGATCCTAAAACTCTATTTTGATTTCTCCTATTTGTTCTTCTCCATCCTGCTTCATCGAAATATATACCATAAGCTTCGCTTCCTTCTACTGTAATATCCGAAAATTCGATATTAGCACGGTTAGCTTTATTAGCGGTAAAATTAATGTGAGCTGGATTAGAAGAAGAAGGGTTCTGAACATGTCTTGCTCTTCTAGAAGCAGATACCTCAACAGCATCTTTAATACCCATTAGCCAAATACCATTAGCATCCGTAACAACAGACCCGTGACCAAAATCAATAGATCCACCATTATTTACAAAGAAAGCAGCACGTCCACGATCCTTACCTCTCCGCCTGCTTGCTCCTTTTTGTTGACCGTCAACAACCGCACTTTTTGCAGTAATCTTTACGTTATCTAACATAACATTACCACCAAACTCAGACCGGACTCCAACCCCACTTGGAGATGATATAGATCCAGAGTGCATCTCCACGGTACCACCATCACTAACTAGACCAGCCATAGCCAAAGATCCATCTGTAACGATATCAGTATTCTTTAGATGAATAGACGAACCAGATCCTGCAAAAGCACCTACAGAACGGACATTAATCTTTCCATCAATCATCTTTATATTTCCACCGGCTTGAGCCTCAAGCCCAACCAACGCAGAACGAATAGATGATTTATTTTCTAAAATAAGTTCTCCACCTTGCGTTGCAAGTGCGGCCGCAGAACCTAAAGGGAGCAACGGAAATGAAGATAATAAATGAGACTCACCACCTCCTTCATTAGGAAGAACCCCACCAACTATCGTTACACTCTCTGCACGAACACTAGTACCACCCCCACTGGCATGAACAGGAGACTTATTGGAATCTCTTACCTCAAACAAACGTTCTCGTATTTCATGTACTTGACCATCCTGACACCAATAAGGTACGGATAATCTATCCTCACTACCGACGTCACACCTAAGAAAAGGATTCTCTCTCCCAGTACCCGCACTAGATGAAACTGCAAGCAAATTTGGATCCGTAGATACAACAGATAGAACGCGTGCAACAGGCTTGCGCTGCTTTATTGTTACATCTGTCCTAGATGCAGTAACCACAGACATGTCCTTTTTAGGCGCAATACTTCCACGCGCAATGGATGCACCTGAAGCAGGAAGAACAGGAGATACAACAGCAGACACCTCAGATCTTCCTGACAAAGAACTCATCTCATCAACCAGACCATCCTCTGTTTCAGCAACATCAGCATCTTCCTCATAATAATCTGCATAATCAACACCAAGAGGATACCCTTCCCCAATAGCATGATCCAGACCATCTACATCCAAATAAGGAGAATCATCCTCTCCTGAAGAAACAATAGTCGTACTAGATACTTCACCAAGACTATTTACTCTCGAGAGCTGAGGCACATTTCCCATCACAGATCCCACAACAACAGGAGAATTTTGAGAATCTGTGGTGACACCAGATGCAGGATCAAGCATAACACGACCGCTAGCTTGTTGAGAATTAACTGACGCAGATCTGTCGGAATTATTGCCATTCTCAAGCTCAAAATCCCTAGAACTAAGTCGTGAATAATTATTATTCTGCGGACTAGAGCCTAAACGAGAAGTTATCTTCAAAAGAGCATTATGCCATACATAAGGATCTGAAGATTCAACATAGGGAGTATATGCCCCTGCTACCTCAGGAGAAACACTCTTACTCTCTAAACGAAAATCCCAAAATTCCTTTGATTTTGTAAGCAACGTAGAATCAAAATATTCCGTCCTCGGAGGTGTTGTTGGACCGTATAAACGAAGAACATATTGATAAGGCTTTCCTCCTAACGTAACATACTCACCGTTCAACCTAAAAGAATCTCTCTCCACACTTCCATGAACTTGAATAATTGAAAAACTTCGAGCAACCTTTGAAGATGCATCTACTTCTCCTACAGCTTCTGATCGCACACCGTGTAAAATATCGTGCACATAAACATTAGTCTTTCCAGAAACATTACCATAAATCAAAAGCCTATCAGAAACTTGACTTTCTGCCGGATTCCCAACATCTGGATATGCATTAAGATGAATCCAAGAATTACCAGATGCCCTATAAACTTCTCCCTTTCCATTTCCAATACGGAGTGTCTGGTATAAACTGCTGTTAATATCGCTTCTTGAAGCAGACTCGGGTAATGTAGGTAAAAATTGAATAGTACTATCTTCAAGAACTACAGATGAAATGCATGCATCAAAGCATTTTTGGTTTTGAGTTTGCTGGCTTTTGCTCGTAGATTTTACTAAAGACCATAGCGATCCGTTTGATAAATAAAGTTTAGCAAGGGAATTACCACTGACACGCCCTCCCCCTCTAATTTCAGAAGAATCAACAAAAATTCCTAAAGTAGAATTACCCTCAGACCTAAACAACAAATCACCAACAAGAAACGAATTTCTTAAAACAACTGAACCACTTAAATCCTTAGAATAGATAGCTGTACCATCTGGAACAACAAAATTTGTATCATTTAACAAAACCATTTTCCCCCCTACAAATCTTTCCCTTCGAGAATCTCCTTTAGTAACCTCTGCACTTCTTGAAGAATTAAAATCTTCCTCAGCATAAAAACTTTGTGACCACCCATCAAAGTCTATACCGTAAGATTTATCGCCTTCTATTGTAATACCTGAATTTCTGATATTAACTAGACTTTCAACAGAAACGCTTCCTCCACTTTTGATCGAAGGATAAGGAATTTCTCTATCATCCTCATCTTTGATCCAAATACCCCTACTATCAGCAACGATAACACTGCCATTGAAGAAATCAATTTTCCCCTTCCCATTCACCTCAAAAACCGCTCCACGATTGGTAAGCCTGATCACAGATCCCCCAGATTCTTCAGGCGTCCTCCTAGTAATACTAACATTTTTTAAATCAGCTCTCCCTCCCGCAGACACAGAAACACCTACACTATCATCCGAAAAACTAACTGCCCCACCATCTACAACCATATCTCCACCCAAAGCCTGCAACCCAGCAACAGCAAACTCTCCCTCTAGACTAACCCTCGTATTATCTAAGTAAACATATGAATCATAATCAGCTACAGCGCCCATATAATGAGTATTAATGGCCCCACCAAACATTGCAATTCCCCCACCTCCTTGAGCCTTAAGACCCACACCAAAAGAACGAATAAAGGATCCTGATCTGATATCAACTCTCTGTGAATTACTTTTTGAAGAACTTGCAAAAAGAATCCTCGCATCACCATCAGCAACTACAGCACTCACAGGTCCTTCATCATCATCACTCCAGCCGATCGTATCATTATCAAAACCCGGACCAACAATATTTACACCATCTGCGTAAAGATACGTTTTTCCACTCTTCCCATTCATTCTCCAATCAAATGGTTTTTGCTTTTTTACAGAAGTTAAACCTGACGCAGGTAGTGGGATCATTGTTGTAGAATGCACTACAGTAGGGTGCTCTTCTACCCAAGATACAACAGGAGACAAGCTCTTCCCTTTTACATAAATAGCACGCCCATCTTTTTTACTTATATTAAAAGTCTTTCCTTCTATCCTACGTGCACTGCCGTCATTACAAAAAAAATCCCCACCAGTTTTGATAGCACACACAGTAGATTCCACAGCATTACTAGAATTCTCTGCTGATCCCATACAGACGTCCATCCCCTGCAAAAAGAAGAGAACACTCGTTGTAATGACACACAAATGCGTACGCTTTTTAAATATGTTAACCATATGTTTAAACTTTCCCAAAAAAATAAATCTTGCAAAATCGCCAAAATAAATAGAGAGTGATACAGTCGGTTTATAACATATGTTAAACAACTTTACAACATAATGTTGTTTATTAAAACATCATTATGTGCATAAAGGCCTAAGTTAGGTTTTTAAAATAAATACACCTCTCATAAATTTTGAGCTAAACTAATGAGTTAAATTAAAGGATGAAATAAATGATGAAAAAATATCTGAAATGGGCAGTCTCCATTCTGGTTGTTACAATAAGCTTTGCAACATTTGCATGGGCAAGTGTGAGTATTAACGCAAACGTGAATGTGAACGTTAATCACGTTTCAGGTACCACCTCTGTCCCAACCTCTCCCAAAAAAGTCGTTGTATTTGACCTCGCATCCCTTGACAATATGAATCGCCTCGGCATTGAAGCAGTTGCTGGCGTCCCAGAGGGGAAAAAACCCTCATACTTACAAAAATTTGATGATGCAAAATATGAAACTGTTGGTACACTTTTTGAACCAAATTATGAGAAAATTGCCACTATTCAACCTGATCTCATTATTATCTCTTCACGGACTCAAAGCAAATATAAGGATTTATCCAAAATCGCTCCAACTATTGATTTAACAGTAGGAAATCAAACCCCTTTTGAAGATATTGAACGTAATTTAACCATTTTAGGGAAAATTTTTGGCAAAGAAAAGGAAGCAGAAAAAGAAATTGCACAAATCAATGAAAATTTAGCAGAAGTTCGCAAAAACGCTAAAGGAAAAGGGAAAGGCCTTATTCTGATGACCTCTGGTGGGAAAATCAGTGCTTTTGGTCCAAAGTCACGATTTGATATTATCCATTCCAAATTTGGCATTATCCCCGCAACGGATAAATTAACTGTTGAAAAACATGGACAGATCATTTCTCCCGAATTCATCCTTGAAACCAACCCTGATTGGTTATTTGTCATTGACAGGGATGCAGCCATAGGAAGAGAAGGAGAATCTGCAGAACAAATACTCAATAACGAGCTTGTTCGACGCACTATAGCCGGGAAACAAAACCAAATCATTTACCTAAACTCTTGGAGCTGGTATCGAGCAGGAGGAAGTTTGACTGGACTTCACGAAGCAGCTCAACAACTCAATGAAGCGTTTACAAAAAATAAATAATTTCACAGAATAACTTGCTTTTTGTAAAAATAAAATTTACGAGTAGAGGTTGATTATAAAAACCTCTACTTTTTAACTTTCGTAGAAAATGATTCAACGTGAAAAATTACTGGATAGCCATAATAATTTTGACTTTGTTGTCTATTCTTAGTGTTTTTGTTGGTTATTCAGATGTAACACCTTTTAAGCTACTATCGGGTGATCCACGTGCGTGGCTTGTTTTGTGGCAAATACGCATCCCTCGTACGATTGCAATACTCTTGGTGGGTACAGTACTAGCACTTTCAGGCATGATTATGCAGTTGCTTACACGTAATCGTTTTGTCGAACCATCAACTTCTGGAACCGTTGAATCTGGATCTCTTGGCATTCTTTTTGTTATGATTTTTTATCCTGATATCCCTGTTTTAGGGAAAATGGTTATTGCTGCAATCTTTGCTCTGATGGGAACATTGCTCTTTATGTTTTTATTACGACAAATTCCACTAAAATCTGTTCTTATTGTGCCACTCACAGGAATTATGTTAGGATACATTCTTGGATCCTTAACCAATGCCATTGCTGACTATGAAATGCTTCTTCCTTCTCTTCAAGCCTATTTATTCGGCAGTTTTACTATGGTTCTTAAAGGAAAATACGAACTTTTATGGCTGTCTATTCCCCTATGTATTCTTGCGTATATAACCGCTGATCGTTTCACGGTAGCAGGTCTTGGAGAAGATTTAACCAACAATCTTGGGCTTAATTACCGTACCGTCATGTTCCTTGGCCTTTTTATTGTTGCATCAATTACTGCCGTTGTAGTTTGTACAGTTGGGAAAATTCCCTTCGTCGGACTAATTATTCCAAACATTGTTTCAAATTTCATAGGCGACAACATGCGCAACACTGCCCCTTGGGTAGCAATCAGTGGTGCGGGACTTGTATTAATTTGCGACCTCTTAGGAAGAATAATTCACAATTCTCTTGAAATACCTATAAGCACTATGATGGGAATTATTGGTAGTTTTATTTTTATCACACTTCTTTTGCACTGGAGAAAACAGTTTGGATAAAAAAAAAACAATTCTTGTACTAACGATCCTGATTATAACGGCATGCATTACAATAAGCCTTTATATGACATGGAATGTAAATATTTACACGTGGAGATTTCGCCTAATAAAACTTGTTTCTCTTCTTCTCGTGTCTTACGCAATAACTGTTTCTACTATTTTATTTCAAACAACTGTTAATAATCGCCTGCTAACTCCATCTATTATGGGACTCGACCAGCTTTACATTTTAATTAAAACCATCACAATTTATTTTCTTGGTTCTCTCTCTTTACCTTTTTTACCTGAAGCAGGACAGATGATTCTTGAAGCACTTGTCCTCATTGTCTTTTCAATAAGTCTTTTTCGCTGGCTATTCTCAGGAAATACAAAAGAACTTCATTTGACTCTGTTAATTGGTGTTGTTATGGGCGGATTTTTTTTCAGCTTACGCATGTTTATGCAATTGCAACTAAACCCAGATCAAATGATGAATTTAACAGACATTATGTTCGCAAATTTTAACAAATTTAACGCATCATTAATAAGCACCGCTGCAATTATTGTCTTTATTGTTAGTATGATTGGTTGGCGTTTACGAAACGTGCTTGATATTCTGGCTCTTGGACGCGAAACTGCCATCAATCTTGGAGTTAATTACCACAAAAGCGCTACAGCCATTCTTATTTTTATTTCTATTCTCGTGTCAGTTTCTACAGCACTTGTAGGACCAGTCACCTTTTTTGGATTACTAATTGCCAACCTTTCCTACGAACTTTCGCCTCAAGCGAAACACAGTATTGTTATTCCGATTGCGATATTATTAGCCATCATTTTCTTAATTGGTGGACAATTTATTCTAGAACAGATTTTTAACATGGCAGGACGTTTAAGCTTTATTATTGAATTCTGTGGTGGAACCGTCTTTCTAATTTTATTGATGAAGGGAAGATTAAAATGATTGAAATTAATCACCTTTCTAAATCTTATGGAACTAGAATAGTCATCGATAATTTGTGTCTCCATCTTCCAAAGGGAGGCATTATTTCTCTCATTGGGCCAAATGGTTCAGGAAAATCAACTCTTCTAATGACGATAAGGCGTTTATTACCATGTCATAAAAATACAATTAATATCGACGGTTTTGACATTTGTACAATGCCACATGACACCTTAGCACAAAAACTCTCACTTCTGCGCCAAGATAATCCTTTATCCGTTCGTCTTACAGTCCATGATCTAGTAAGTTTTGGACGCTATCCTTATTCAAAGGGTCGTTATAACAACGAAGATAAACAATTTATTAACAGTGCACTTCAATATCTTAACCTGCAAGATCTGAAACACCAATTTTTGGATAATCTTTCTGGAGGGCAGCGTCAGAGAGCTTTCATCGCAATGGTAATCTGTCAGAATACAGATTATTTGCTGTTAGACGAACCATTGAACAACCTTGATATAAAACATTCTGTTTCCATGATGAAACAGCTACGCCGCACAGCAGATGAACTAAAAAAAACCATTCTTATTGTCATGCATGACATCAATTTCGCGTCATCTTATTCAGATCTTATCGTTGCACTAAAAAATGGCAAAGCAGCTTATTGTGGAACCCCAAAAGAAATTATGAAGCCAAAAATTCTTAAAGATATTTACGATACAGATATCCAAATCAAAACGATTGATGGTATCCCAATCGCTTTTTATTATCAATAAATTTCTATAATCAACAACTACAATAACTTTTTTTGAGCTTGCGTGTGTAGTAAAATCTGCTAAAAGTAGCAAAATCTGCTCATTGGGGAATAGTTTAATGGTAGAACAGCGGACTCTGACTCCGTTAATCTTGGTTCGAATCCAGGTTCCCCAGCCAAACTTTAGATTTTACTACTAAGCAGTATAACGACTTACTTTGGCAATCACAATTCAAAATGGTATTACAATAGTTCTCAGGTTGCCATATCCAATCTAAAACACTAGAAAAGAAATATCCTAAAAAATATACACTTTTAGGATATTAAATTATCATTATTTGTATGACTATAATTAAATTCAATATGTTTATATTATGTCTAAAAAATTTTATGAAGTCAGTTTTTATGGTATATTTTTATAACAATTTCAAATCTTTTTATTGACATTTATAAAATTGACACAAAAGTACGTATATTTCGTTTTGAAGCTTTACAAAAATACATAATAGTGTAATACCCTCTAAGTCTCACGCTATTAAAAATGGGGCAATCTCTAGGAATAAATACATCAACATGAAGGGCATGCCTATGTATAAGAAAAATTTTTTATTGTGTGCAATTGCTGGATCTCTTGTTTTTTCACATTTTAACTCAGCTTGTGCAAGTACTGCCCTTGTTGACCACCCAAACATTAATCTTACCGAAGGAGAAAACGTCTTAGTAGGCAATGTTAGAATCCGCGACAGAATGTTTCCTGTTAGTGTAACTGGACCAAATTCCGTTCTTAAAATCATAAATGGAGATATCACCTCAGAAGGTGCTTTGTTGAATACAGCGAACGGTGCACAAATTAATGCTAAAAAAATTAATGCAAAGACAATAATAACAGGCCTACAAACTTCAAATAGTACGATAAATCTTGAAGATTCTATAATAACTGTCAAAGGTAACCATGAAAGCCATGGTATCGTTTTTCAAACAGGAAGAACAGAAACCCCCAGTGAAGCAACACTTATAAATACGAAACTTCTTGTTAGCGATGGCGTTGGTATTTTACCATTAGCGAGTGGAAATATAAGACTTAAAAATTCAAAAATTGTTGCTGACGTGTTGCTAAAAAATAAGGTACCTATAATCCCGACAATACCTGCCAATCCGGTTACCCTTATATTAACTGCCGATCGTTCAATTCTGGAAGGTAGGGTAAGAACGTTAGAAAACAACACAACGATTTTTAATTTGAAAAATAACAGTAAATGGTTTGTAAAGAGTAGCCAAAATGAAATAGATAACGATCTCGTATTATTTGGTTACTCTCTACTAGACATCAGTCAAAGGACACATTCTACTGTTTCTGTACTTAATCTTGAAAACAGTACCATTATTTTTAAAGAGCCAATAGAAAACCATTATCAAACACTAAGCGTAGGATCTGCACAACAAAGGAATAGTGGACAAAATACTGCAGAAATCTACAATGCGAAGGGCAATACGACAATCCATTTCAATGTTGAATGGAGCGACGGTCTAGAAAAAACAGAACAAAAAACTGATCGTCTTCTCATTCATGGTAACGTATCAGGAAATACAACAATCCACCTTAATAATCCTTTAAAAAGTGATAAACAAGAAGCGAATGATATTGCCCCCTCAAATGTGCGCGGTCTTTCACTCGTTCAAATCTCAGGAAAAGCAAATGAAGGCTCTTTCAAATTAGCAAATGGCTACGCCACAATGAGCGGTTTGCCTTATAAATATATTCTTAGTGCCTATGGACCAACATCAAAACGTGGTAAAGCAAATGTTGAGCAAAGTTTTTTAGAAGAAAATGATAGTTTTTGGGATTTCCGATTACAAAATGCCTATATCGATCCTGAAAAAAAGGTCAGAGCTCTTGTACCACAAATAGCAAGTTATTTGGTAATGCCTAATGTTATATTTTCCTCTGGATTCGCTGATGTTAATAACCAAAACATACTGTTAAGTAATATGCGAAACGCAGTATCTGAAACAGAGAACAGTAAAAAGAAAAACATTTCAGAAATTTTCTTCTCTTCCTACGGAAATATGGAAACATTATCTTCTAGTCGTAATGCAAAGCAATATGGATATGGTGCTGACATTAACTATACTGCATTACAAGCAGGTATTACATTAGCCACTCTAGAAGGCAAAAATGCTATCACAAATTTTGGTTTTTTGAGTACATATGGAAAGCTATCATTCATCCCATTGGGCATGGAAGACTCTAAGAAAAACGCATTTAACAAATGGTCAATTACCGCATATGGTAGTGTCCAATATAACGACAGTGTGTATATAAACACGCTACTCTCTTACGGAAGAGTAGACGGAAATATTACCACAGCAATCAAAAAGAATACTGCTAAATTAGAAAATGCAAAAACGCTTAGTATATCTGCCACCATTAGCAAAAAACTCGCAATCGATACAAATGGATTAGTGTTTGAACCAAAAGCACAATTTGTTTATCAGCGTTTGGCACTTGGAACTCTCTCAGATATAGATGGATTCAAGGTAGATATTGGAAATCCCTATCGAGTATTGTTAAATATTGGTGGACGCTTAACAAAAACTGTCAACAAGACTGAACAAGGTCGTGACATTTCCCTTTATGGAAAATTAAACATAACCAAAGCTTTTGGTGATAATAATGAAACAATAAAAATTGCTGACGCCTTCTATATTGATCAAATTGGAACTTCAATTGAAGGCGGTGCCGGTATTAGTGCATATTTATCTAAAAATATCACACTTTATGGCGATGTTAGTTACCAGCATAAACTTCAAAAATCCGGTATATCTGGAACAAATTTCTCTAGTGGAATTAGATATCGTTTTTAAAACTTTTTAATCAACTCGTTTGAAATTTATACAGTGTTTCCTATATGTCGTTTTGATCTTTAAAATAAAAACGTAATATACACAAAATATTACGAAATTTTTAAAGAGAAAAATAATAAGTGAGGGAGGGGAATGAATATTTAGGAACATATCTGTATGAAAAAGAGTCTCTTACTATGCACAATTTCTGGAAGCATATTGTGCTCCCAGTCTACTTTGTCTTATGCTTTGGATGCGGTAGCACCTGTAATTGAAAGATTAAACGTTAGAAACCTTCCTCCTTTGAAGCCTGCCACATATCCATCAATCATGGGCATCAACCTTGCTCCTATGAACTCTATATCTGGACATAATGAAGCTATAATAAGGCACAGAGGAACCGGTGAAGGATATAATCCTACAGAAATCATAGCTCCTCCTCCTTTAATGGAAATTTCTGTAGTACCGTTGCCTGCCGCCACGCATAGCAATCATCACGGTAGCCATACAGAACCCCCGATTGTAGAATCTTCACCTACGGAATTACCACCCTATTCCGCAAATTATCCAACAGAACCTCCACTTGAAGGATTAATACAGCCTCCCTATCCTCCAGGTTACCCACCACCTCCTCCATTGGAAGGATTGCCATACCCCCCCAATCCCAATCACCCACCATATCCTCCATTTGAGAGATTACCTCATTCCCCCCATTATCCTCTAGGTCACTTACCACATCCTCCATTGATGGAATTACCACAGCCCAACCATCATCCAGGTTCCCAACCACTTCCCCCGTTGGCGGAATTACCACAACCATCCTATCCTCCAAACCGCCAGGATGAAAATGCCATCTCTATGGAGCGTCCATCTGTAGAATCTACAGATAGAGAAACTGTACCCAGAAAACCTGATGCTACAGGCAATACAGAATTAAAACCCGGAAGACATCCAGATGCAGTTCTCAATTCAGAAATATCCCACTCTACCTCTGAAAGACCAAAACAAGAGAAACCCATACCAGAACGACCTATTGAACAGGATGGAGACATACAATCTGAAATCAGTGCAGAAAAAAATAAAACAACAGTCTTACATAATGCTAACGTACAAAGCGATTATGTCGCTGTAAATTCAAGAGGAGAAAATGCCACAATAGAAATAGTAGGAGGTACAATTCTTTCAAAATTTATCGGATTAAATGCGTCAGATGGCGGAAACATTGATGCTACAAGCATAAACATAACAGCTGCATCGACCGGTTTGCTAAGCGAAAATGGTACGATAAATCTTGAAGGTTCAACCATTAGAACTACGTATAACTTTGGTGCTCATGGTATTGCTCTCCGAGGCGTTCGCAATGCTCCTTCAAGGTACATTGAAGATGAAAAAAATGAGAATGCTACCCAAGAAGTAAAGATTGTTAATCATGTAACATTAACCAATACAAAAATTTTTTCTGAAAATGGTATTGGCATTGGTGTTTATGGAGCTGGAGCAAATAGTGAAGTTAATCTGATAAATTCAGAAGTACATTCTGACATTTTATCAAAAAATGAAAAGGACAACGGAGCCCCAGCACACATACTTACATTAACGGCAAAAAACTCTCTTTTGGAAGGCAGAGTAAGAGTATTAGAAGATAATAAAACAACCCTTATTTTAAATAATAATACAAAATGGTTATTAAAACAAAATAAAAATACAAGAAATAATGATAAAGATCCATCAGATTATAAACATTATGGAATTGATGCGAGATCATATTCTAATCTTTCTATCTTGAACCTTCAAGATAGCAGCATCGTGTTTGATAAGCCAACAGCAGGAAATTATCAAACACTGTACATAGGATCTAAACTACAACAAGGAGATAACCCCCAAAAAACTACAGTGGTTTATAATGCAACAGGTAAAGCACAAATTCATTTAAACTCTCAATGGAGCAGTAATTATCCAGTAACCGAACAAAAAACAGACCGCATTATTATTGATGGTGATGTCTCTGGAACCACTATAGTTCATATCAATCTCCTTGAAAATAGTAGAGAAATGACTAATAAAAGTCCTGTTGAGAAAGAATATGCTGTATCTTTCTCTCCAGAAACAGATGGAATTTCAATAATTCAAATCTCTGGACCAGCCAATAAAAACTCCTTCAAAATGGAGAAAGAATACTTTGTAATGGGCGGTTCACCTTATAGATACACTCTCACGGCCTATCAGCCAAAAATGTCTGATGCTAATCAAAACCTGTTTGGCAGGAAAGACAACAATTTTTGGGACTTCCGATTACAAAGATCCCCTCTTCCACAGGTTGCAAATTATTTGGTTATGCCAAATGCTGTATTTTCTGCTGGACTCGTTGATATAAACAATCAAAATATACTGTTAAGTAATATGCGAACAACAGTATTTGAATCAGAATATAACGAAAAACGAGGTATCTTCTTCTCCCCTTATGGAGAGAAAGCTAATTTATTTTCAAATCATAAACCTCGGCATCATGGCTATGATGCTAGTATGAATTATGCTGCTTTACAAGTAGGTGCACCATTAGCTGCATTAGAAGGAGAAGACACCACCACACATTTTGGTCTTTTAGGTTCATATGGAAAGCTCTCTTTCACTCCAAAAGATGTGAAAGATTCTGAAAAAACTCAACTCAGTAAATGGTCAGCGATAGCTTACGGTGACTTCCAGCATAAGAATGGTACATATCTAAATGCACTTCTTTCCTACGGATTGCTAAAAGGAAATATCACCACAGCTATCATAGGCACTGCAGCAGAATTAGATAATGCAAGGGCATTAAGTGCATCTGCCACCATTGGACAAAGATTAGCGACTAGTACCAAGGGGCTCACTTTTGAACCACAGATGCAACTTATTTATCAAAAATTGATGTTTGGAACCATTTCTGATGTTCAAAGCTTTGAAGTAAATGTAGGTAGTCTTCATCAATTATTGATACGTATCGGAGGACGTTTAATCCAAACGACAACTACAACCGAAGAAGATAACCGTATTTCATTTTATGGAAAATTAAATTTTCTAAAAGCTTTTGGGAATGGTGGAACAATAAAAATTGTTGACAATTTTCACATTGATAAAATCGGATCTTCGATTGAGGGTGGAATCGGCATTAATGCATATCTGTCTCAACATATTGCACTTCACGGTGATATTAGTTACCGGCATAAACTCCAAAAAGAAGGCGTATCTGGAACAAATTTTTCTGGGGGAATACACTATCTTTTTTAGAAAATGTCACTATCTGATCATATCTAAAGGCGGCATCTGTGCCGCTTTTTTTATTAGTTAAAGTTTATTTTTAGAAAAACCTATATAATAAAAATAAAAAGGAGACTCCTACATAGAGAAAGCCACCTCTTTACTCAAAAACAAAAGCAAGAACCCTTTACAGACTCAAGCAGGAGTAAAAAACCTACTCCTGAGATAAAACCCACACTACAATGAGCAGGTTTTTAATAACAACAAAATAATAGCCGTACACACTACAGTACTAAAATATTCAAAAATATCCAACAGCAATCTCAGAGTGCGCATCAACTGATAATCATTGCAATTACTTAGAACGCCCAATACCAATCAAAACTGGATCATAAATCTTATCAGTTTCTTTTAAAGAACTGGCTCCTTGCATATCATGAAAAAGATCATTAACTGCCACTAAGTGACTTTGAAGCAATTCACTATTACGGTGCAGTTTTTCTTGTAAATCAGACAATAAAGTCTTTACTTCATTCTCTATGTCTTGATTCATGTAGCGTTTCACATCGCTCATAGATTTATTCAAATCACGTAAGCCACGCGTCTTACATAAACTAACTTCTTCATAATCTGGAATACCGTTACTTTCTAGCATATTGCTCTCATAGTCGATCACTTGTGCCAATCCCTTAACAGCAGCAACAAATTTTTTCATCGCCCAATCACGATCAATGAGATCATTGCCAAGAACTGTTGCTTTTGGCGCAACACCACCATCACTATATTGTGCTACAGACATTTCATTTCCCCTTCAAAAACACTACATTTAATCTTGATCCTAAATAAAGATAATCAAGAGCCCTCCCTTCAATGCTGAGGCGATAAATTTAGTCTATTATGCAGATAATCATACAAATAGTAGTACAACGATCCATAACAACCAATACCCATCCAGCTCTTAATTCGTCATACAAAACTCCCATGCACACCTGCTCATAAATCATTATTGGCATGACAAAAGTTTCATAAAACGCTCTACCCCTCTCAAGTGATCCCCGCAAAATAGGCAATAAAAATCATAAATTTCCAAATTCATACTGCCTATTTTTAATAAAAATTTGCAGTCTGTAAAAATTCAAATTTCTAAAAGATTCTAGCATTTTTACCCTCCACAACGCTTGGTGTATATTCACCCAACAGTGCAGCAACTTAGCACCTTACAAGAACATACTAAATCAAACTTAAAAAGCCTGCTCTTCTAGCATGCCATACCCTGCACATGTACAATAATCTTGCATAAATACAAAATTTGTCAACAGAAGAACGTCATCTAAACAATTTCTAACTAATATAACAGATGAATTTTAGTAATAAAAACCCTATGTAACCCTCACAAATCTTCCTTTTTACACAAGAATGAGGTACAAAAAACATCCCTCCTATTCATACTTTATCAGATGATAAAAATCCTCTATGGATCAATCTGTATGAGATAGAAACTCACACTTTTTACTTTCTAAACATTCAATTTCTAAACATTCAAAAAGAATATTTGTTAGTTTTTCTTTGTCTGTGGTGCGAATCTGTTCTTTTCAGCTGCTGCCAACATTTCTTTTCTTCTGAAATAGATCGCCCGTCCACATCGTAAAGGCGATTGTCCTTGCATGAAAATGATTTGCTCATCTTGACGCATATCCTGAATAATCTCATGAGGCAAAATAAGTGCCCTTTGCTGATAGTTAATATTTTGAGAACTTTTCCCAAAAGACAAACCTTTAGGTTTGCTTATTCCAGTTACTTCAACGGTCATTTGACCACAGCGTTCCGACATATCCTTAGCTGTTTGTAAATCTTTAATAGCAGCATAACTCACAAATGAACAACTTTCAAACCATGATCTAGCTCCTGACTCTCCGAAATGGTTCACTAACTGACCATAAGATTGATAAAACAGCATCAAAGATGTGCCATATTTACGGCCACGATCGCGCGCCTCTTCCAAAACATTCATATAACCAAGAAGATCAACTTCATCTAACACAAACAAAACACGTTTTTTATAATTCCCATCGGCCATAACCATAGCATTTAAAAAAGCACCGATAATCACACGTCCAATCCCTGGATAACTATTTAAAATGCTTGCAGGTAGATTGAGAAAAACATCCATATTACCATTTGCAATATCCGAAGATGAGAAGTCGCTACCACAAACAAGATCGGCATAATTGGACAAAGAGAGCCACTGTGTATCTTTTGACGCAGTTGTGTAAACCCCAGAAAAAGTTTGATCTGCCATTTCCGTAAAAATACCAACCATTTCACGAATAAAAGGAGAGAATGAAGTTTCTTGAATATTGCGCAATTGTTCAATAATAACCGCTTCTGGTTGAGAAAGAATCTTGCGTAATGTTTTTAAATTACGCTCACTCTCTTCATATTCATCAGAAAATATGACATGTGCAAGAAGAGCAGACAAAAGATTATGTGCTTGTGTTGAAAAATATTCCGCGGAGGAATTATCTGATTTTTTATCTGTTAAAAGCAACTTAGCAAAACTAACAATATTAGCCTCACGTTGTGCACGCGGTACCTTGTCGTTTAACAACCAATCGATGACATTAAAATTTTTTGTCCATGCCGAATTTGGATCGAGAACAATAACATTTCTATTATCCATTTTCTCACGCGCAAATTTAACCATTGGCGCAACCTCCGTTGAAGGGTCAAGACAAACTACAGATCCCGAATATGTTAAACACGTCGGAACCACCGTACTTGTCGTTTTATACCCACCAGAACCAGCAAAAAAAATCATGTGGGTTGAACCAAAATCAAGATTAAAAGTTAGCAAAGGTGCTTTTCCACCTTTACCCCACGTTTCTTTATTACTTGGCACAAAAGAAATATTGCGCACACTATCTTGGTCAACACGATATCTTTCACCAACCACAATTTGACCATCTGGAGGAAAAATTTTCGCGGCATCTCTTAAATTCATCCATGATGCATTCCCAAAAACCCCTTTTTTTGCACGCTTCACATTACTAATCCGAGGAGAAGTTATAATGCCTTGAACAATTAAAAGAACAATTCCAGCAACTGTGCCAAAAACAACCATAGGATCCATAAATCTTAAAGCATATCCCCAAGTTATTCCGTTTTGACCAACATAAGGACTTAAACGTTTAATTTCATGACAAAAATAATAAAGAGCAACACCACCAAAAAAAACAGCTGAAACAAACGTTATCGCTTTTTGCAGATGTAATTTTTGCAGCATAGTATAAATAAACGCCGCAACAACAACTGAAATCAGAACCAACAATGGTTCTGCACGAAAATACCAATAGGCCTGACTTGTCGTTAACCCATTTGCCGCAAACAACAACAGATGCGGAACAAGGAATATTATTAAAGCACCAAAAACAATAGGAGCAAAAATAAACACCAACTGTATCTTTGTATATTTCATTATATTGTGACCTTCAGTTTTTCAGGATATGCTGTAAAAAAGCCATCTCTCTATGAGTGATTATGAAAATAATCCCCATACATAAATGTTAAAACGAGGATGCGCGTCCTAACCCTCTTTGGCTGACCATAGACATCTCTTTAGAACAAACAACTCTTATTGTTTGAGAAAACCTGTATGCTTCCTTGGCTTGCTGAACAATACCTATGACTTCCATTGCTTTCCCACCTGAAATGCCAATACTTTCAGCGAGCGTCTTATAATCGTTATCCTGTACAGCTTTCTTTTCTTCCAAAGATAAACGGTTGTTTAATTTTTGAACAAAACTGTTGAGCTCTTTCCGTATCTCAGGATAATGAAATAAAACGTCTTTCTGTTCTGCTGGTGGTAAAGAAAAGAGATCTCGTAAATCCTGACTTGGTAATTTTACAAATTGTGATTTGCGTTGTTGCTCTTTTTTATGCTCATTAAGGAACTCTGCTCTAACATGTGTTACAACACTTGCATAATTTGTGACGGCCGCGCTAAGCAACGAAATATTCGCTTCAGAATTGATGCGTGCTCGACTTTTTAAGAACAACAAATTGACTCCTGCCAAAGGAGAAATAGATGTTGGATATCGCTTAATTTGATTAGAAAATCGATCCCCAAAACTCGGCTCCATATCCATCATGTCCATCTTTTCATCTAACTTATTGGAATGACCAAAAACAATTTTTGATAGTTTGCAAACCTGTGCTCTACAAGTCTGAACACGAGCATCACCTCGAAGTAATTCAACAATTTCTTCCTTCATTAGAGGATTTATTTTTTCTGCTGGAATGAGAATATTTCTGAACTCTTGCAATGTTCGAGCAGTAAAGACAACACGCTCACCAATCTTGAAATTTTTTAACTGTTCTGGCGAAAGATGATCTGGACTGCCAACCACATAACCATGAAAAACATCAACCATAAAACTATCAGAACTAGCACCTTTATAAATACCGTTATAGGTTACTCCTCCCTCGACATCCATAACAAGATACCGATTAATATTATTCTGATTAGTAAGATTTCTTCTCATCTGATTTATAAATTTCCTTTCAATTAAAGAAGGGTTTTTTGTTAGATCTGAAATCTCAAAAACAAACGTTACACAAATCCAAAAACCATATTTCCTTGCCCCTACATAAACAAATGTCATGCATTTTTCTGATACAAACATTGAGCAATGAAGGGGCAAAGCATGCGTTTTTAGCTCGCCATAGCTAGCGCAACAGGACGACGACGAACCAGATCTTGAGAAAGACGATGTACTTCTTTGGCACAACAAATAATATTAGAAATTTCCTTTGCTTTCTCTCCTGATACACCAATGCTTGTAGCAAGTTGTTCATGATCACGGTTATTTACCGCTCTCTTTTCTTCTACCGATAAGCGAGAATTTAATGAAGTTATAAGAGAACCAAGTTCTTTCTGCATGCTAGGATTCTGAAGCAAAATCTCTTTCTGTTCTTCCTTTGATAAAGAAAAAAGATTTCTTAACTCTTGACTCGGCATTTTAACAGATTTCGATTTACGTTGTTGTGCTTCTTGATGCTCTTTATGGATCTCACCTTTAGACTGTCTTATAGCAGTCATATATTTTGAAAATGCAGCGCCAAGAAGATGGGCACTATTTTCAGCCTCAACACGCGACTGGCTTTTGACAAAAAAAACATCAATCCCTGCAAAAGAAGAAACAGATGTTGGATACCGCCCAATTTGACCAGAAAATCGATCGCCAAAACCTGGATCTATCAAAGCCTTTTCCAACTGTTTATTTAATTTATTCGGATTACCATAAACAATTCCTGATAACTTACAAACTTGTTCTTTAGTAAACTGAACACAAACATCTTCTCTAAGCATTGCAGCAACTTCTTCCTTTGCTAAAGGATTTACCTGTTCTGCTGGAATGAGAACACCACCATCATTAGCTTCCTGTTTCATATAATTTAAACTCCTTAAAATAATTTTTACTACTTCGGAAATACCCGAAAACAAACTTTTTAGAGGGCAAAATCGCCATCTCATATTATTCTTTAGCCAATAAATGCCCTGCATTTTTTAATGAAAGTGCAAATAACAAAAATGCAAGGCACTGCACTTTTTAGCTGACCATAATCACCGCTTTAGAGCGATGAATTTTATTAGCTCGCCATAGCTATCGTTTTGGGACGATGAGCCCTAGACTGAGCAATCCGAGAACCACCAGAAGGAACCCGCAGCACTGCATCAGAATGAGCCTTAACAGCTTCAGGAGAAACCTTAACGACACCAAGAGATGCCTTAACAGAACAAAGAGAGGCTTTAATGTCAGAAGAAGACCGACCTACGCTGGGGAAAGATTTAAGGACATCAGGGGAAGTGCTAACGGAGCGAACAGGAACCGGAGGAGGTGCACGATGAGGACCACCAGTAGAACGCGACGAAACCGGATGAACTGCACGGGGAGGAACCATGGCAACACGAGGAGGTGCAGCCTGTGGTGCCTCACGAAGCGGAGCCTTAACAGTACGAGGCGCAACCTTTGGTGCCTCACGAAGCGGAGCCTTAACAGTACGAGGTGCGGCCTGTGGTGCCTCACGAAGGGGGGCCTTGACAGTACGAGGTGCAGCCTGTAGTGCCTCACGAAGGGGATCCTTAACAGTGCGAGGTGCGGCCTGTGGTGCCTCACGAAGCGGAACCTTGACAGTACGAGGTGCGGCCTGTGGTGCCTCACGAAGGGGATCCTTAACAGTGCGAAGTACAACATGAGGAGTTTCACAAAGAGACTCCTGAGCAGATGGACGAGAAGGAACCGGAGGAGGCGCACGACGAGGTCTCACAACAGTTTCAGAAGAAACTCTCACCTCTTGACAAGCAGCCTGAGTAGCTTCCAAAGGCGCTCGAATCTCCTGCGGAGAAACTTCAGGCGCTTTAGCAGCAACTTTGACTATCTGAACAAGTGAACAAGCTTCCTGTGCTTTCTGAAACAAATTTACAATTTTCTCCGCTTTACTTCCTGATGTGCCAATACTTGCTGCGAGGCCTCGATAATCATTACGCTCTATCGCACTCTTTTCTCCTGCAGATAAACGAGATTGCAATTGAGACATGAAGCTAGCAAGTTCTTTCTGCAATGAAATAGAAGTAGATAATTTTTCTTCTTGTTTGTCTTTTGGAGAAGAAAGAAGAGCTTGCAAATCTTTGCTCGGCATTTTAACAACCTGTTCTTTGCGATACTGTTGTTCCTTATGCTCTAAAGTAATTGCTCCTTCAGCATGCCTTACAGCATTTGCATAGCCTGCGAGTGATAAACAAAGCGGCATAACACTTGCTTCAGCATCTATACGCGTCTGACTTTTCTTTGAAAAGAGCTGAACTCCTGCCAAAGAAGAAATAGATTGCGGATTTTTTAAAATTTGGTTAAAAAATTGCCCACTCAATTCTGGATCTTTATTAAGCGCACGCAACTTTTCATCCAATGTACTAGAATGACCATAAACAGTTTTTGAAAGCTCTCGAACCTTCTCTCTACTCGCCCTAACGCCTGCATCCTCTTGAAGCAGTTTAAGAATTTCTTCCTTCGTTAAAGGCTTTATTTTTTCCGATGGGATGAGTGTCTCTCTTACCTCTTGAGCTGTAGGAACGGTAAAGCTGATACACAAACCAGCTTTAAAACTTTTTAATTGTTCTGGTGTAAACCAATCTTCATCGCAAACAACATAACTACTTGCAAGCTCGACAACGACACTGCCAAGACCAGATCCTTTATATATGCCTTCATAAGTTCTACCTTCCCTTGCAGGAGAAACCGAATAGCTGCTGGGTCTAACATGAATTTTACTTTTTGTCTTTTTCATAGTATCTATAAATTCCTTTCAATTAAATCTGTATCGGATACTTCCGAAAACAGATGTTACACAGAGCTAAATTCTGTCTTACCTCGCCACAGCATCAACAAATGCTTACATTTTCCGGTACAAGCATTGGTTATGAAGAGGCGAGGCTTTGCATTTTTAGCCGACCATGGCCATTACTTTAGCCATTCATAGCCATCGCTTGAGAGCGATGAACTGGAGGTTTTGCAGCAATTTGTTGACGCATTTTAACTATTTTTGAATAGTCATGTGCGTCTGAAGCTTTTTGAACCATTTCTGTAATATCTCTTGCTTCCCGCCGTGATACGCCGAGACTTTTGGCCAATTTCTGATAGTTCGAATTATCTATTGCCTGCATATCTGATGATGATAAGCGAGAGCTTATTTTTTTACAAAAATTACCAACTTGATCCCGCATCATAGAGGAGGTAACCAAAATTTCTCTCTGGCATTTTACTGGTAAATTAAGAAAATCTACTACATCCTTACTCGGCATATGAACAGTCTGCCCTCGACGCTCTTGCATTTTTTGGTAATCTCTTAAAATTTCCTTCTCAACATGGTTTACGACACGTCCATAAATTACAAGCGCACTACAAAGAAAGGAAACATTATCTTCAGCATCAACGCGCCTTTGATTTTTGATGCAACATAGATCAATCCCTGCCAAAGAAGAAACAGATCGAGGAGATCTTGAAATCTGCTCAGCAAAACCGCTGCTTGAACTTGGATTGTTGAGGATCTCCTCCATCACACCATTCACCGCTTTGTGGTTTCCATAAACAATGCTTGCCAATTTATGAACTTGTTCAGTGGCCACCTGAACACGAACATCCTCCTGCAACATTGTAATCAATTCAGTTTTCGTGAGAGGATCAAATTTTCTGGGTGGAATCAAAACTTTTTTAAGCCCTTCATCCGATGGATATCTCAAAACGAAATCATCCCTAGGCTTTAACATTTTTAGCATTGCACGTGCAGGAATCTCTCCCTCACCAAAAGCATCAGCATCTCTAACATCGAATATATAACTATCAAAGCTATTTTGACTACTAACACCTTTATGAGACGTACTATCACTTGAAATTGTCGAGGAACCATAACCAGAAACTGTTGAATCTATAGAAGCACTCGAACTAATATCAGTATTTTTCATATCATTAAAAACTCCTTTTAAATCGTTGCTTTATCTGTATCGAATATCTCCAAAAACGGAGACTTATTTGACCAAGATTTTCATCTTGACCTACCGCTATATACGCAAACGCTATGTATTCCACAGCACAAGTGTAAATAATGAAAAGTCCAAATTTTGCCTTTTTAGCTAGCCATAGCCATCACATTGGAACGTTGCCGAGGTTTGGCAAGAACTGGGCTCTTCTCATGTTTTTCAATAAACTTTGCATAACTGCTTGCATCTACCGTTGCTTGAATTAGTTCAGAAATTTCCTTTGCTTCTCCTGCTGGCACACCAAGACTTGCAGCAAGTTTCCGATGATTATTCTCAGAAACCCATTTTCTTTCTCTTGATGATAAACGCCTCTGGCATTGTTGTGCAAAAGTATGAACCTCTCCCCGCATCTCCGGAGAACTAATCAAAACTTCTCTTTGCTCACCTACCGATAAAGCAAGAAGGTCACGCACTTTTCGATTTATCATTACACCAGTTCTTTCTTGAACTCCTTGACACTCTCTACGAATGTCCATTCCAACACGGACTAAAGTACGTGAATAATTTTCAACTGCATTCTGAAACAGCGGAATATGATTTTCAGCTTCAACGCGTGCATTACTTTTTAAGCAAAATAACTCAAAACCTGCCAAAGATGAAACAGACCTAGGATTTGATACGATTTGCTGACACAATTGCACACTCAATTGTGGATCTTTATTAATCGCCTCCAGCCTTCTTTTCCACGCACTAGAATTGCCATAAACAACTCTTGCACACCTATCAACGCGCTCTCTCTGCGCTTTTACATCAAGATCTTCTTGTACCATTTCGGCAACTTCTTCTTTCGCTAAAGGCGTATACCTCCTTGCTGGAATGAGAATTCGATCTGGCTCTTTAAATTCTGCAACTTCAACACTAAGACTCTCCTCAAAACTACTGCTTTCAGACAATCCGTCATAATCTGAAGTTGCCTCACCAACTACACCCGTATGCTGAATATTGGGTTTTATCTTTTTCATAGTATCTACAATTCCTTTCAATTAAATCTGTATCGGATGATTCCGAAAACAAAATATTTATACCCAAGACTTTAGTCTCACTTTGTGTCGCTATCCTTCTAAAATTTTAAGCATTTCAGGATGAAGCGTTATACCCCCCAACCACATATACGCCGGCGGCAAAATCCACTGCTTGAAAGTGCTTTTGCAATTCTTCCGACATAAAAAATGTAAAACGATCAATTGTTATTCTTTTCATACGTATTTCCTCTTAACTTTATTAACTATTTGTTTTAAAATTATTTTATGTCAAAACATCCCTCATCTAATTACCTCCAAAAACGTTTCGTTGCTTGAATGGATCATAATAAATTTCTGTGACCTTAAACTTTCCCTCAATGCGCTTACACTGAACAACAATATCAATCATTGAAATCAACAAACCACGAATATCATCACGCTCTAAATCACTCCCACCTTCACTTTCTTTGACCAAAAGAGTCATTTGCTCAAATGCAGCAAGAGATGTCGACGCATGAACTGTAGTAATTGAACCGGGATGACCTGAATTGACATTCCGTATATAATAAAAAGCAGTGCCATCTCGAAGCTCTTGCAAAAGAATACGATCAGGACGCATCCGTAAAGCAGATTCAAGAAGTTCTTTTGGCCCAACAGAAGCTAAACCTTGACCATCTTTCGAATAAATCATAGATACGTGATTTTGCTGTGGCACAATTAACTCTGGAGTATCTTCAATAGTGATAATACGTTCATCATCTGGGATTTTAGCAATCAGTGCCTTTGATAAAGTAGTTTTTCCAGAGCCTGTTTTTCCAGAAATAAGAATATTTTTTTGCAGCTTTACGGCTTGATTTAAAAAGGAAACAAAATCCCCATTGCAGTATGTCGTAACCAGATCGTGTTCAATGGTTTTTAATTCGTTAATACGAGATTGGTAATCATGCAATAGCGTAAATGACACCTGTTCACAGACTGAAAATAATCCTTTGTCAGCCAGATCTTCAAGTGAAAAATTAAATGATGATGGTTTGCGAATTGTCATACTGAACGCATCTTTTTTCACTGCTGGAGGAATGACAATTTGAATACGCTCATTATCTGGTAAGGTGGCAGATAATATAGGATTTTTATCAGATATATTCTGCTTAGAATAAGAAGCAACGACCTTAGCAATACCCATAAGCTCGCTAAAAGATAAATCCGGTGCTTCTACTGTTTTCCATCCATCAAGCCCTTCAATCATCACTTGATAAGGGCGATTAATGACGATTTCAAAAAGGCTGTCATCTTTCAAGAAATCCCTGATAGGCTTAAGTTTTGTTAAGATAATTGCGATGGTTTCATCGTTTATATTATGTAAAGCTTGATTCATTTCAGGGGTCCTCCAAAATTTTTATGAAAATTCCCTGAAATAGCTCGATTTAAAATACGTTTTTTGCTTTCAACCACCTTTAATCTATAAACATTGGAAAAATCTAAATCACGAGCAACAAAAACATTAACCATTTCACCTTGATTTTTATTCAATGTTGGTGGAATATGAAGATAATTTTCTACGAGAATATTTGCAATATTTTGCCCCGAAGAAGTAATTTCAGAATCTTTTGTTTCAGCTTCACCAGATAAACGACGACTAGCGTAACGTGTTCCAATTTTTACAATTGATAAAAACAGTGCAGAACTGATCCGTTCAAACCAATGATTGTCAATATCACCATCAACACCGGAACGCCCCAAAGAATCCGTTGCCGGTGATGCTAATGTTATAATGATCCCATTTGGAGTTTTAGCTCTCGTCCACAGCACAAAGAGACGATTTTGACCTTTTTTTAACCCAGCACGATATTCGCCAACGATTTGTGTGCCTTTATCAAGTAAAACAACGCGACCGTTATCTGATAAAATATCTCTGGCAACGATACAACTAACAAATCCCTGCTGATCACTACTAATCGCTGTTTCTAAAATACAAGGAATAAAAGCACCCATCGTCATGATATAATTTCTATTACCAAGTGCTGAAGCACGGATCCCCTCAAGAATTGTTGGCTTCAGGAGATGATTAAAGCGTTTTATTCCATCATCATCCCTATTTTCAGTTTTATTCAACTCAGCACCATCGTTATCGGCTCTCGCTTTTACTTGTCTTTGATTAGTAGCAGCATAAGCAAGCACAGGAGCACGTTGTGCTGCCTCTAAAAGTGAATTATCAGAACTTGATTGTCCTATTTGTGGTGTTGGTAACTCAACTTTTGGCAATAAAGACTTATCTTGTTCAACCAATTCGAGAGGTTCAGGTTTTGACCTTTGGGGTTGAAAAAATTCTGTTTGCTTAATTACTGTTTCTTTTGGGATCTCAATAAATTGTTTTTTTTCCTCCGGCAACATTGAATATACCAAATAGCAACAGACACATAAAAGAACGAAACCAGCAACTACTTTGCCCAGATTTAAATGAGCATTTTTTCTTTTACCATCTCTTATGGTATCACGATCATCGATGCTTATTTCATCCATTTCGTCAGTCATGGCGGCTTCCTATATTTACTTTACGTTGTACAGATGGTGATGTCGTACCAGTTTCAGGGTTAATTCCTTCAGGAACAAATCTTGTATTGAAGATGCACAGAACTTCACTGCCACGACGCAAAGTAAATTGCGCAGATATGGCATGAACAATAACTTTATTTCCCTGAATCGATTTTGGGACTAGCGATTCTTGGCCATCAGGCGATACAAGATAAATGGCAGGAATTTCAGCGTTACCTGAAAAAATAAATGTTGTTGTTTTTCCATTATCAAAAACAGAATTTGGTTCAATTAAAAGCGAACCTTGAGCCGTATATGCCCAATTACGTGGCCCAAAATTTTCATGGGCATCTAAAACATCATCAACAAAATCTTCCTCACGCTGCGCAGCCTTTTTTTCCTCAGCTAACTTTTTACGTAAAGCTTCATCTTCTGGATAGCGAAACTTCACAAGAAAATACGTATCACTGCCAGCTGAAACCTCACCTTCACGCACTTTTAATTCAAACTGATAAGACCGTTTTGTCCCATCTTGACGACTCGTTACAATTTGTAGATTGGTAATAGGCTGAACTTCGCGTGCTTTTAGAAAAACAAAATGACTAGCTGGTGCAACTTGCCAAGCAACAGAATTGCCAATACCTACATAAGTAACCTCTTCATCATCAGCAAATTCAATTTGAACTGAAGAGAGTATAGATCCAATAATTTTCGTAACATTATATGGATCATAATCGACAAATCTAATACGATTATCTTTTCGTGCACGAACAGGAGCTGTTTCTGCAAATAACGAGCTCATATAACAACTTATTTCGACAATAAATGCTAAAAAAATTATTCCCAAAAATCTGATCATTCCACCACCTCCGGATCAGATCTGTATTCCAATACTTGAAAACCAAGCGGGTTAACTAATCTATCTTCCGCTGAAATGCCCGCATTAACGTAAGAAAAACTTAAGATAGAAACCCAATGAGAAATATTTTCTTTGTCATTAAATGCCTTAACAGTTTTATAATAGCGTACTTGGATAAGATCCTTGCTTAAAAAGGAAATTGATTTGATTTTTACCGTAACAGTCATCTTTTGATAAGTATTTTGCGGGCTTTCTGGATTATGCCCTGAATACCATTTTGCAAAACGATTTTGTTCTTCTACTGAAGATAAAAGGGAGATTATGCGAAAATTATTTTCTACTTCTGATAATTGAAAGCTTTCACGCGCACGAACATATTTACTTGCAAAGTAGCGCGTTACCGCTTCATCATAATCATTTGGCACATCTTTTAATGCGCTAATGGTATCAACAATTCCTGTTGAATTATCGACGCGGATAACAAAAGGTTCTATCGTTTTTAAAGGCGTTAATGCAGCAACAGCCAAGGCCAGAGCAATTGTCATCAATCCAAAAAGAACCGTTAAAGCCATCGAAATTTTCATCCGCAACCGCATACCATGCATACGATCAATATCGAATGATCGCGCTTCTCTCACATATTGATCAAATGCATCACTTTTCACGTGCCGCCTCCATAGGTGACACTTCACGGTTTACTGAATTCAATAAAGCTGGATTAGATATAACATCAGGGTTTGCTTTTTCACTTTCCAGCATGTTAAGAATAATGGGCGCTGCTACAACCGATTTTACATTTTTTTCTCGGGAAATAACGTCACGACCATTCCAATTCCACTTGTCTTTATTCAAAACACGAGTGTTTCTACCATCACATCGCGGTGGTTTTTTTGTGCCACGAAGGGAGGAACAACCTGTAAAAACGATTGCAATGATTGCAACAACAGTGATTTTTAACTTCATCTTCTAAGCCCATATATAAAAAAAACAATATGTTAATTCTCTCATATTAAGCGCGCTCACAATGAAAATATTGCATCGCATTCTTTTGTGGACATGCTCAGCGCAAAAACAAAAACCACACCCCTTACTAAAAAGTATATGCCATTAAAATGGACCACGACGTTGACCTCCTCCCTTTGCCATTTTAGCTGCCTTAAATGCAGTACCTGCAGCACCAGAAATCTTTGACATTGCATTTTTTGTTGCACCTCCACCTGCTCTAACTCCACTGGAAAGCATAGAAAAAATCTGTCCTCCAGAAGAGGTTGCTGCAGTAAAGTATGGACCACCATTTGCAAGTGCAGTAGCAATGCCAGGAAGTGTGCGAAAAAGAATGGAACCAACAATGGAAACAACGACGACCGGCGGGAAAAGAAGATAAATTGATTCATAAGATTCAGTGAGAACATGCAGAATGATTTTGCACATAATCGTACCAAGCATCATCACCAAAACTTGCAAAACGGTGAAATTGACAAGCGTTGCGATCCATGCATCAGTAAATTTACGAGTTACATTGAACAAATACAAACTAATGAAAAGAGGCCCAAGACCTATAATCATCACAAGAGCAACCTTTGCAAACATCTGAACAATAAAACCAGCCGTACAAAAAATAATAACAGCAAAAATCATTAAAGATCCAAGAAGACCAACCATGATCTTTTCAAGAAACCAAGCGGCAGCTAAAACCTCTTGATAGCGAGCACTTGTTTTTAACAAAATATAATCAAAAACATTAGCACCAGCAGGATTGCCGTTTAGCGCATTGCCAATAGCATTTGCTAAATCTCCAAAAAAAATGCCTTTAACATAGATATTAAATGTATCTGCATTTGTTGCCATTGTTGTAACAACAACGATTTTAACAACATTATCAATGAGACCATGAACTGAAAAGGCAACACGGCCACTCATAATATTGTAACCATACAAAAATACAAAAATGATTGCAGCGAGATTTAACGGTGCAGCGATAGCAGAAGATAAACCACTAATCGTTGAGTTCATCACGTTATCAAACGGTTGCAAAATATAATCAGAAATGCTTTCAAATGGAGCAAACTTAGAATTCGACAGCATATTTCTTAAGTTTCTCTTGTAGTTGTGCTTCAATATTTTTATGTTTTTTCTGTTCTTCCTCTTCACGCATTTCCTCTTTTGTTTTTTCGCTTTTTGCCTTAATCATGGCAAAAGACTGAAGTTTTAGAGAATCCGCTTGCAATCCAGCCTGAAGAACAGCTAATTTTGCATGGATAGCTGCAAATTCTTCTGGTTTTGCCTTTGCAATCTCAGAGCTTATTTCCTCAATTTTTTTTGCATTTGCATTTGCAGATTCCAAAATAGCTTCCGCTGTTTCTGATTTTACCTCTTCTAATTTTTGGCTATTCTCCAATACACTTTTGTAGTAATCATCAGCAATCGGTGCAGTTTGTGCCATTGCACCAGAAATGCAAGACAAAGATAAAAATGTAGCAAGTTTGTACTTTTTCATTGATTTTCTCTCCTCTGATAAAATATGGGCAGCCACTGATCAGGATCAGTTCCATATTCGCTCATAATTTGATTCATGATTTCAACATTCCTAGTTGTGCCACTTAAAACAGCGATCTCATCCTTCATTCCATACAAATTGAGTTCTGCAACAACAGAATTTTGTCCTTGTTTAATAAGAAAACGCCGAGATTCTCTACTTAACTCCGATTGAATTAATTCAAATTCACGCTCGGTTAATTTGAAATTTTCAACGTAATCGTTGTAATTAGCTTTTTGATTGGGAAAAAATATCTGTGTTGGACACTGCTCAATAATTGTATGCGCAATTGCTGAGTTCAAAGCATCCTTAGGACTCTGTGTAGCAAAAAGCATCATGCCATTTTGTTTACGAATTGTCTTAAGACGATCTTGAGCAAAAGCTGTAAATGAATCATCCTCAAGAGCTTTCCAAAATTCATCAACAATAATAATAATACGGCGGCCATCTATAAGATCGAGAATTCGATTAAATAAATACATCATCAAAGGGCGCCGAATTTCTTCATTATTTAAGAAATCGGTCATATCATAACCAATAAATTGTGAATCTAAACTGAGATCGTCTTGATCGTTATCAAAAACCCAACCTAAAGCATTGCCTTTAATCCAACGTTGCAAACGTACAGCAATGCCTTCTTTTGCTGTGTTATCAAAAAACAACTGAAGAGCGCTAAAAGAACGTTGTGCATATGGCAAACTCGCCAAGGAATTGATCGCTCTTTCAATATCTTGTCTTTCTCGTTCTGTGACTGTTTGGCCTTCAATTGTGACAAGTTTTAAAATCCAATCACGAAGAAAGATCTTATTTTTTTCATTGTATTTCAAACCCTTTAATGGAGCAACACCTGTTGGGTCACCATTCTTCAAAGATTTATATTTTCCACCCACAGCACGTACAAAAATCTCGGCTCCCTGATCTTTATCAAAAAAAACCATCGTCGGATTATGCTTTTGCAATTGCGCAAGAAGGAAATTAACAATCACAGTTTTACCAGATCCTGATGGACCACAGACAAAAGTATTGCCAAGATCACCATAATGAAAATTAAAATAATAAGGTGAACAAGCCTGTGTTTTTAATAATGCTACAGCAGATCCCCAAACATTGCCTTCAAATTTACCAATAGGAAACGAATGAAAAGGGGATAAAGCTGCAAAATTTCTACTCGTAATGGCTCCAGATCGTGCACGATAACTAAAATTTCCAGGCAACTGTGCCCACCATGCCGCTTCTAATCCTAGATCTTCTCTTGCTATAACCGCTCCACCATTGGTTAAATGAGAACGTGCTTTCGATAAATGTTCAGCCAAATCCTGCGGTCGATCAGCAAAAACCGCTAAAGAGAGATGGTGTTCACCCAAAACAAAACGATTTGACTCTAAATCATCAAGAGCATCATCGAGAGCATCAATTTGTGAACTAGCACGATCCGCTGCACTAATCATTTGATTTTGCTTACGGCTCATAATGGCATTAGCAACTGCTTTGCTTTTAAAAACAAAGGATTGTGTTAAAATAAATTCGAATGGTGTAGTCAACAAACCATCAGTCATACCAGGACGAGTTCTAGATGGATACTCTTTCCACCCGAACATGCCAACAAATCGTTCACTACTTTCATGACGAATTTCTATAACTTCTTTGCCAAAGATAACACGATCTGAATAAATTGTTGATGCAATAGTTCCAAATGTAAGTGGAATACGCTCACGTCTTCCCCCCACCAACTGATGTAAAAATTCACTTTGTTCAGAAAATAGAATGCCATCATGTTCGTAGACCGACAAAAGACGAGCGTCATAACTTTCTAAGCCCTGTATAAGATCTTGGCTTAACTCCTCTATTTTATAGATGGCCTCAGCATCAGGCTCAGACTGCGTCTTTTTAGCTTTTGTTAATCGCTGAAAAAACGACGTGAGCTGCTCTGTCTTATCTGAAACTGGATTCCATATTAACGAAGCAAAAAGGTCATTTCGATACAATTCTTGCGAAATCATTTTCTTTTTATATTTTTCATCTAATGATGCCGCAAAAGGTGAAAGAAAATGACTCTCTGGATAAAGCGTTTCTCGCCGACGAATGATATGAGAATATAAAGCAACACGTTCATCTGCAATGTTTTTTAAAAGAGTATTGAACTGGTTATGTAAGGAGTTCAACTGATCAATATCTGCAGTATCAAAATTGATACCTCCAATAGAGATAACAGTCATTAAACAGCGTGACTTCAATGCAATAACATGCTTATTAACATGCCTAACATAAGGAATATATTCCTCAGGCAAAGATTCCCGTTTCATGATTGACATCTGTCTCATCCGCTTAACTCCTTATAGTTTCGAACAAGGCATAACGGAGACGTAGATCCCCCCCCCCATCTAGAAAGATTTTTTTGCTTTCCCCGAGTATTGAGCCAAGCAAATAAGACACGAAATTGATTGTGGTCATGTTTTGTTATTTCACGCAAAATAAAATGCAAACCAATACCAAGTCCGATTAACGTAAAATCACTTGTCAGAATGAAAAGGATAGTTGTAGCCATAACATTAAGCGCCATAGCTTCCATCGTGACACCAGCAAACATAGCTGGTCGTGTACATGCGAGAAAAAGAGTATCTTCATTCATTTATTACGTACCCATCAATTTACCAACAACACTAGGCGCACCAAAAACAATGCCAATTCCTAAAATACAATACGAAGTTTTACGTAAATCGATAAACCCAGCCATCCAGCCAATACCTACAGCAGCAACACATATAGTCGCAATGAGCCTTGCTGTTCTGCCTGTCATCATAGTAACAATACTCTGTAAAACATTATCAACATTTCCCAATCCAGGACCAGAAGGAGAAGCAGCATAAGCAAAATTTAATGTAATAAGCACTGCAAAAAACAGCATGACAATAACGAAACTGATTTCTTTGAATACTAGCATTTTACCTCTCTTCAAATTGATACTTAAAGACCAAAATCTCTACTGTCCTAGACTCACAGCCTAAGCTCCTCCTTCCATTTTTTTTGTTTTAAAGCTGTGACAATTGACACAACACACCCCCAAACATCCTTTACTAAAACATGACATTTTTAGTTGTAATGTTTTCTCAGAACAATTTTCAGGTGTGTGATTTTAAAGTGTGTAATTTTATCAAAATGGCAATATCTAAAATGGTAAAATAGTGTTTATGTTTACAAAATGTGATTAATGTGCAACACATAATGGTAAAAATGCTCTTGGAATAAAAGAAATAATTCTATTAAATTAATATGAAAAGGCATAAAAATAATGGTTTTTTTTAACAAATGTGCCAAACAAGTACGATTTAAGCTAATAATCATGGCTTATATTATCGGTTCCATATTGTGGTGGATAATCCAATATAAGGATAAAATTAGCTCTAATATTCTCGAAACATTAAAAATGCAGGATATTATTGGGGAATATTCGAAGAAACAGAATACGTATAAACATAATGCAAAACAACAATTGACAAAAAAATCAGATCTAAATCCCCAAAAGGGCAATTTATTTAAAAATTTAACTGAGTTTAATGGAGTAGCATCCGTTACCAGTGGTGTTACATTTAAATTGATCACTCCCGTCATGGAATCTTGGCGTAAGCACATTGTTCGTAATGTTCACCTATATGGTGTAGACACATGTGCACCACGTCAAAAAGCAAAATTAAAAAATCAAGAATGGCCATGCGGTGCAGTTGTGACAGCTTGGTTGGTCACCAAAACACTCAATCAAAATTTATCGTGTAAACAAGCCATCAAACGCAACAATATCCATTATGCGCAATGTTTTGTCCGAGGAATCGATCTAGCCGAAGCAGGTCTTGCAGAAGGTATATTTATTGTGTCAAAAGACAAAAAAAGCCCCGTTCCAACTCAGTATCTTAATGCTGAAAAAATCGCCCGAAACAACAAAATTGGTCTTTGGTCAAGTGATTTCACCGAACCATCCAAATGGCGACGAGATAATGGATCTTATAACCCCTTTGAGAATTTATTATAAACTTTTTTAAAAATTCAATTTATAACCCTCAACAAAAGAATATTCCTGTTAAGATGCTAGCTGAAAAATATCATCCTCATAATGTTCTTTTAGAGTCTCGAATACTTTAATATAATGCTAAATATAGAGAACTTTATAAAATATCCCTTATCGGAGATACACAATGATGAATTTGCAACAAGTTGGATCTGATATTTTCGTCAGCGCCCAAATCAACATAGAGAATGTAAAAACGCTAGCTGAAGAAGGATTTAAAACTATTGTCTGTAATCGCCCTGATAAAGAAGATCCTCATCAACCTGACTTTTCTATCATTCAAGCAGAAGCTCAAAAATATGGCATAAAAGCCTATCACATTCCACTTACCCCCCCTACTATCAAAGAGTTAGATATTAAAGCCATGAAAAAAATTTTACAAACAGAACCCATGCCTCTTCTTGCCTATTGTCACCGTGGAACGCGCTCTATGCGTCTTTACTATTTAGCATGTCTTTAATCACTTTCCTTAACCAATCAAAAAGAAACAAATTGTAAAATTCTGAACTTAAAAAGAATTATGAAGTTATAGAGCTATGAAATAAGGTGAAGCAATAATGAAATCGAATCTTCATCCCCCTGATGCTCTAACTTATCAACGAAAACTCCATTTATTTTATAATGTCTTAGAATACATTCTTATTATTGCAGTGGGTATGAGCGCTATTTTAGCAACACTCATATCTGTTTCAGATCGCATTAAACTATACTTTTGAAAGTAAGCAACTCGTCTAAATGAGACAATGGTTTGATTGTAGTTAAAATTTCTTTTGCAACTTTTTCATCATTGCGCATTTGCATAATCAAAGCTTCAACCGTATCAAATTTTTCTTGCTTTCGTAAAAATTGTAAAAAAGAAACGGCACAGCTTTCCCCATATAAATCGTCATTAAAATCAAATAAATAAGTTTCCAAAAGAGGCACTCCATTCTCAACAACTGTTGGACGACAACCAAAACTGGCAACCCCATCGTGCAAAACACCATTAGCACGACGCAATCGCACCGCATAAATACCATGCGCCAAATTCGTCTGAGAAGGGAGCATCTGATTGGCAGTAGGAAAACCCAAAAGACGGCCAAATTTTTCACCCTGTATGATGGTTGAACGCACTCTATAATGATATCCTAGTAAATGCGCTGCCCTTGTTGCTTGTCCTTGTGAAAGAAGATAACGAATGAAACTAGAGGATATCGTCTGCAACTGTATATCTTGTTCACTCGCTAAACAAGGAATTTGAATGACTTCAAATCCATATTCTCTTCCTCTCTGCTGAAGAAGACGTGCATTCCCACCTTTCTTATAACCAAATTGAAAATTTTCACCAATCACAACGAGCGAAACATCAAACGTTTTTTTTAAAATTAGATTAATAAACTCATCTGCTGAAAGAGTTGCAAAATGCGTATCAAAGGGCTGCTCAACAACTCCATTAAAACCAAGTATTTTAAAAATTTCAGCCTTTTCAGCAGCCTGTGTCAAACGATCAACAGGAGCAAAATGTTGAAAAAAACTTCTTGGATGCGGTTCAAATGTTAATACAATAACCGGCTTATTTTTGATTTTCCCCAAATCAAGAGCTTTTTGCAGTACTACTTGATGACCACAATGAACACCATCAAAATTTCCAAGCGCTAGCACAGACCCACGCCAAAATGAAGGAAAATAATCAATACCCTGAAGACGCAAAAAATTAGATATTCTAGACATTATTGAAGAGCCCACATTACCGCTTGTGGCTTATAACCATAGTGTTCAAAAAAAGCATGCAAGGCTCCTTTATCCACCACCCCATTTTTCATATAATCGTTGCGATGAATTCCCCCCATGATATAAAGGACATCAAGACCAAAATGAATGGCACCCTTCACATCTGTCAAAAAACCATCTCCAATGGCAAGAACCCGATTTTTTTCTACTGTCCCACAAATTTCCTGAAGTTTATCAAAAGCACATTCATAAATAGGTGCATGGGGTTTTCCAGCAAAACGCACCTCGCCTCCAAGTTGCTGATAAAGACGCGCTAACGCACCAGCGCAAAAAAATTCCTGATTTCCATGATGGACAACAACATCGGGATTCGCACAGATAAAAGGCAAATTCCGAAACCGCATACGATAAAACATATCCTCATAAGCATGGAGCATTGCTTCAAAATCTTCAAGAAAACCACTGCAAACTACCGCCGACGCCTCCCATTCCTCAACAAGTTCACAGTCTAATCCTTCAAATAAGATTAAATCACGTTGTTGACCAATAAAAAAAACTTTTCGCGGTGCAACACGAATAAGATCACGCGTTACATCACCTGAAGTAATGATTGAATCATAATGATCACTATGAATATTCATGCTTTGTAATTGAGCAATAACTCCCTCTCGTGGTCGAGGTGAATTGGTCAAAAAAATAACATTTTTTCCCATTTGTCGAATTTTATGCAATATTTTCAATGCTGGCTCAAAAGCATGTACACCATTATGGACAACGCCCCAAACGTCGCAAAAAATAGCATCATAATGATCTATAAACGTATCGATATGAGAAAGCTCATTCATGTCACACCTGCTTCATATAGAGGGTAATTAAACCAAGGCTATAAAGTTCTGCAGAGATCTCTTCCCCACAAGCTGATAAAACTTAAATACCACAACTTATTCAATCTTGAAAAGACCACAACAATATTATTACAATGCATTGATTTTAAATAAAAATCATAAAATACCTAAAAATAAATCACAAAATGGATAAACATATTGGTTGATAAACCATTTTTAGAATTATTCCAAGAAAACAATCAAAATTACAATAAAACAAAAGGAAATCAAAGCGCTTGACGCACTCTTGTTGACAGAAACATAAACGCCATCGTAAAACACTTTATAGAGAAGTATGACGTTCACACCACTAACCAGATTTTTCCATATGAAAGGACTTTTATTTACTGCTTTATTCTCCCTCCTTTATGACAAACCCAATGTATTTTTATGACTCTGATTAAAAAATTTGCAACTGTTGCTTCAGGAACTTTAATGAGCCGTGCCTTTGGCTTTGTGCGCGAAGTACTGATGGCTGCTGCTCTCGGGACAGGTCCTGCTTCTGACGCATTTAACGCTGCGTTTCGCTTTCCTAACACATTCCGACGTTTTTTTGCCGAAGGTGCATTTAATGCAGCATTTGTTCCTCTTTTTTCAAAAAAAATTACTGAAGATGGAACAGAAACTGCTTGTAAATTTGCAGAAGAAGTATTTGGTGTTCTCTTTTCACTTCTCTTACTCCTAACCATTGCGATGGAATTAAGCATGCCCTTTTTAGTGCGAACCATCATTGCACCAGGATTTGCAGAAGATGCAACAAAATTTAATGCCACAATCCACTTTACTGCAATCATGTTTCCCTATCTCACCTGTATGTCCTTAGCTGCTATGATGGGAGGTATGCTAAATGCTTTACAACGTTATTTTGTCGCAGCTATTGCCCCACTCTTCTTGAATATTATTTTGATTGCTATACTCGCTTATGCTTGGATATATCGGCTTGATGCTTGGAAAATTGGATTAAATCTTTCTTGGGGTGTCATGACGGCAGGGATTCTTCAACTCGTTCTAATTGCAATTGCTTTACACAAAAGTGGCATGAAAATTTCCCTGCATATCCCCTATTTCAGCCCAAATGTTCGTAAACTTTTAACTCTAGCATTTCCTGCTGCAATCACAGGAGGAATTACACAAATCAATTTATTAATCAATACCAATATTGCCTCCAGCCAAGCGGGTGCTGTGTCCTCTTTAGTATATGCTGATCGCCTTTATCAATTACCGCTAGGAGTCGTGGCCATTGCAATTGCAACAGTTCTTTTGCCAGAATTAACAAGAGCCCTACGCAGCAAAAAATACGAAAAAATTCATTATTTGCAAAACAGAGCAATTGAACTAGCCCTATTGCTCACCTTACCTGCATCCATCTCTTTTTTGCTCCTTTCCAATCCCATTGTCAGTTTACTTTTTGAACGTGGGCAATTTACAAGCGAATCAACCCATAATGTTGCACAATTGCTTTGCCTTTACGGATTTGGGCTTCCAGCTTTTGTTCTCATAAAAGTTTTCATTCCTAATTTCTTTGCCCGTGAAGATACAAAAACACCCATGATTTTTACGGCCATCTGTGTTTTTATCAACGTCGGTTTATCCTTAACATTATTCCCCATTTTATCGGCACAAGGCATTGTCATTGCTGAAATTACTTCTGGGTGGATAAACACACTTTTGCTCTGGTGCATCCTTATCAAACGCGGCTATTGGCAACATGACGCAAAATTTATAAAAAGTCTTATACGCCTAGTAGTTGCCTCTCTTTTCAGTGTTATACTTCTTCACTATATGATGGATTTTAACCTGTTGGTCATCTCCTCATCTTTACAAACATCATTTTTTTTGCGCGCTGGAATCTTAGCAGGAACCATAACCATAGCCCTATTGGTGTATTTCTCAGTCTATTTTTTACTTGATATACATTCTTTTTTTCTCACTCTTAAAAATTTTAAACAGCGATTATTCAAATAACGCTTATGATATTTTATCTTGCTTTTGGAAAAGCGCTTTGTCACAAAGCACTGTAATGAACAGCGTCACTGAGAAAGAATTATCCTATGGGCACCTTCACACCACTTGTATTTTCCGGTGTACAACCGAGTGGAAACCTACATCTTGGCAATTATCTTGGAGCTATCAAGCATTGGATTGAACTACAAACATCCCATAACTGTTTGTATTGTGTTGTTGATATGCACGCACTTACTGTTAATCCAGATCCACGAGCCTTACATGAATCAACCAGAGAAGTAACAGCCGCTTTTTTAGCAGCTGGAGTCGATCCTAAAAAGCAAATCATTTTCAACCAATCACAAGTCTCCCAACATGCTGAGTTAGCGTGGATTTTTAATTGTATCGCCCGCATCGGCTGGCTACAGCGCATGACACAATTTAAAGATAAGGCAGGAAAAGATCGCGAACAAGCATCCCTTGGTCTTTTTGCCTATCCAAGCCTGATGGCCGCAGATATTTTGCTTTATCGTGCCACACATGTTCCAGTAGGAGAAGATCAAAAACAACACGTTGAACTAACACGCAATATTGCACAAAAATTTAACAACGATTATGCTTACCGTATTGAAGAATTGAATTTCGGTATCTGTATCAAAGAAGGTGAAGAAAAAAGACAAGGATTTTTTCCAATACCAGAAGCACTTATCGGGGAAACGGCTACACGTGTTATGTCCCTACGTGATGGCACAAAAAAAATGTCTAAATCGGACCCTTCAGATTTTTCACGTATTAATTTAACTGATGATGCTGACCTGATCGTAAAAAAAATCCGCAAAGCGAAAACAGACTCGGCTCCTCTTCCTGATAAACTAAATGCTCTGGAAAAACGACCAGAGGTCAACAATTTGCTTGGTATTTATGCAGCATTTGCAGGAATAAGCAAAGAAAAAGCACTCTCAGAATTTTCTGGAAAACAGTTTTCACTTTTTAAAACGGCCTTAGCTGATCTTGCTATCCACAAGCTAGAACCAATAACTCAAGAACTGCGCCGCCTTCAGAAAGAAAGCAGTTATATTGACTCTGTTTTGCACTGTGGTGCAAAACGTGCTAGTCTGCTCGCAGAAGAAAATATGAAAAAAATACGTGAGATTGTTGGATTTTTATACAGTACGTGAAATAATCGATCTTTAACCGTAGAGAATAGCGAACCACACGTATAATATTGAGAAAACGCATGGTCTCTAAGCGAAAAAAACCTAAAATGAATCAAAAGCGGAAAATTTTGGTTATTATAGACGAAACTCCAGAATGTCAGCGTGCCGTCGCCTTTGCCACACAACACGCTAAGAATACCAATAGGACATTAGTTTTACTTTCTGTCATTGATAATTCAGAATTTCAACATTTTCTAGGTGTAAATGATGTCATGCGGACAGAATCAACACAGCAAGCTTATCGAATATTGAAACAAATCGCAAATGGTATGACACAAACCCTTGCAACAGAAACAATTGTACGTGAAGGCAAAAAAATTGATGAAATTCTTAAATTAATCAATGAAGATAAAGAAATTGCCCTTATTGTTTTAGCTGCCGGTGAACACACAGAAGGACCAGGACCTCTCGTCCAATCAATTGCCAATCGGGGAACAACGTTTTCAATTCCTGTCACCGTTATTCCAAGCAACCTTGCAGATGAAGATATTGAATCTGTCGCTTAAGGATGAATATTTTAGACTTAATGATTTTTCTCAGTCTTAATAACAAAAGGAAAGCATATGTTTATTCAAACTGAAGCCACGCCGAATCCTGCTACACTAAAATTTCTTCCAGGTCGCGTGATTCTTTCTGAGGGTGTTTTAGAATTTCGCACCTATGAGGAAGCTGCTAAAAATTCACCTTTAGCAGCAAAATTGTTTAATATTCCAAACATAAGCAGAGTTTTTTTGGGCTATGATTTTATTACTGTAACCAAAAAAGATGGCGAATGGCAACATCTAAAACCAGCTATTTTGGGAACAATCATGGAACATTTCCTATCTGATGACCCAATCATTGCTGACAATACAACCGTTCAGGAACAAACAACAGCGCTTAACGAAGAGTTTTATGACAAAAAAGACACCGATATTGTTTTAACAATTAAGGAATTGCTTGAAACACGAGTTCGCCCAGCCGTTGCCAATGATGGTGGAGACATCACTTTTCGTGGATTTGAAAACGGTATTGTTTACCTCAATATGCGCGGAGCTTGCGCTGGCTGCCCCTCTTCAACAGCAACACTTAAACATGGCATTGAAAATCTTTTACGACACTTTATCCCAGAAGTTTTAGGTGTTGAAGCAATGCCTCAATAAGTCGAATTAGAACAAAAATCTGATTAAAGTTATATGAAATGAAAAAAAACGGATCAGTTCGATCCGTTTTTAATCTTTATGCTGGGAACTTAGAAATCCATTCCACCCATTCCACCCATTCCGCCACCAGGCATTGGAGGCATTGGAGTATCTTTCTTTGGTAGTTCAGCAACCATCGCTTCTGTCGTGATAAGAAGACTTGCAATTGAAGCAGCATTCTGAAGAGCAGAACGTACAACCTTCACTGGATCAACAATTCCCAAAGAAATCAAGTCGCCAAATTGACCCGTTGCTGTATTATAACCAAATGTATCTGAATTGTTTTCAAGTACCTTGCCAACAATAATCGCAGCTTCTTCACCTGCATTTGTTGCAATCTGACGTGCCGGCGCCTGTAATGCACGACGGACAATGGCAATACCAGCTTCTTGATCAGGATTACTTCCTTTAACAGTAAGTGCATTTGCAGCACGCAGCAATGCAGTTCCACCACCTGCCACGATACCTTCTTCTACCGCCGCACGTGTTGCATTTAAAGCATCATCAACACGGTCTTTCTTTTCTTTCACTTCAACTTCTGTTGCACCACCAACGCGTATAACTGCAACACCACCAGCAAGTTTAGCGAGTCTTTCTTGTAATTTCTCGCGATCATAGTCAGAAGTTGTCTCTTCAATCTGAACCTTGATCTGGTTGACACGAGCACTAATTTCAGCTTTCTGTCCAGCACCATCAACAATTGTCGTAGCTTCTTTAGAAATATTTACTTTCTTTGCACGACCAAGCATATTCAAAGTAACATTTTCTAATTTGATGCCAACGTCTTCAGAAATAACCTGACCAGATGTCAAGATTGCGATATCTTCTAACATTGCCTTACGACGATCACCAAATCCAGGAGCCTTCACAGCAGCAATTTTTAAACCACCACGCAGCTTGTTAACAACAAGCGTTGCCAAGGCCTCACCTTCCACATCTTCAGCAATAATGAGAAGCGGTTTACCAGACTGCACAACAGCTTCAAGAACTGGAAGCAAAGACTGAAGATTAGAGAGCTTCTTTTCGTGAATAAGAATATAAGGATCGTCAAGATCGGCTACCATTTTATCAGCATTGGTAACAAAGTAAGGCGAAAGATACCCACGATCAAACTGCATTCCTTCAACAACTTCCAATTCTGTTTCAGCAGTTTTTGCTTCTTCAACGGTAATGACGCCTTCATTACCAACCTTTTCCATAGCATCAGCAATCATTTTACCAATTTCAGCAGCACCATTAGCTGAAATTGTTCCTACCTGTGCAATTTCTGCTGAAGTTTGGATTTTTTTCGCTTTTTTGAAAAGATTCGTCACAACTTCATCGACAGCAGCATCAATTCCACGTTTAAGATCCATTGGGTTCATACCCGCCGCAACAGCTTTTACACCTTCTTGAACGATAGCTTGCCCCAAAACGGTTGCCGTTGTTGTTCCATCACCAGCGATATCGTTTGTCTTGGAAGCAACTTCGCGCAACATCTGCGCACCCATGTTCTCAAACTTATCTTCCAGTTCAATTTCTTTTGCAACAGATACACCATCTTTTGTGATGCGAGGTGCACCAAATGATTTATCAATCACAACATTACGACCTTTAGGGCCTAGCGTTACCTTAACAGCATTAGCAAGGATATCAACACCGCGTAACAAACGCTCACGCGCTTCACGGCCAAATTTGACTTCTTTAGCAGCCATTTAATCTCTCCTTGGATTATCTTCAATAGTACGAAATGAAAAAATTGAGAGGATACATTATCCCAAAATTCCCATAATATCGGATTCTTTCATAATTAAGAGATCTTCACCGTTGATCTTTACTTCGGTTCCAGACCACTTGCCAAACAAGATACGATCTCCTGTTTTAACTTCTAAAGGCACGCGCTTTCCGTTATCGTCGAGGGCACCGTTACCAATAGCAATAACTTCACCTTCTTGAGGTTTTTCTTTAGCTGTATCAGGAATGATAATCCCACCAGCAGTTTTATTTTCAGATTCAACCCGACGAACAACGACACGGTCGTGAAGTGGGCGGAATTGTATGTTAGCCATGTTCAAAATCCTTAAAACTTAATATAATTTGGATTAATTTTAAGCTCTTGTTAGCACTCTAAAAGAATGAGTGCTAACATGGATTAGAATATAAAATTACCTCTCAACAATGTCAAGAATTCTTCAAAAATAATTTAGCTTTAAAAATATTTTAAAGTCTTGCCTCTTTTTTCTATTTTGCGCTATCTAACTCTTTATGAACCATGAACCGGTAAACATAAAAGGATTTTATTATGGTTGATACACGGCTGGAAACCGATAGCTTTGGAACAATTTCGGTGAGACAAGATCGCTATTGGGGAGCGCAAACAGAGCGTTCCCTGCACAATTTTAATATTGGTACAGAAAAACAACCACGCACCATCATCTATGCCTTAAGCCTAATTAAAAAGGCTGCTGCTATCGTTAATATGGAAAAAGGAAAGCTTCCACAAAATATAGGGAAAGCAATCATTTCCGCAGCAGATGAAGTACTCTCTGGTACATTCGATACGCATTTTCCACTTTCCGTTTGGCAAACTGGTTCCGGCACACAAAGTAATATGAACGTCAATGAAGTAATTGCCAACCATGCCAGCCTACTTTTGGGAGGACAGCTTGGGAAAAAAGAACCAGTCCATCCCAATGATCACGTTAATATGAGCCAATCGTCAAACGATTCCTTCCCAACAGCACTGCACATTGCAACAACCTTACAAACACGACAGCACCTATTTCCAATTCTTGAAGCTCTTATCACAACTTTTAAAAAGAAAGAGGAAGAGTTTTCCGACATCATAAAAATTGGACGTACCCATACTCAGGATGCAACACCTTTAACCTTGGGACAGGAATTTTCAGGCTATCGAGCAGCCCTAGAAGACAACCGAAAACGCATTGAAACGGCACTAACCGATGTTCAAATGCTAGCTCAAGGCGGCACAGCCGTTGGAACAGGATTAAATGCACCAAAAGGGTTTGACATCGCATTTGCAAAAACCATTAGCAAGCTTACGGGAATAACCTTCACAACTGCCAAAAATAAATTTGAAGCCCTTGCTCATCATGGAGCCCTTACGCATTTCCACGGAAGCTTGAATGCCTTAGCAGCTGATTTATTTAAAATTGCCAATGATATTCGGTTTTTGGGATCGGGCCCCCGCTCAGGACTGGGCGAACTCAACCTTCCAGAAAATGAGCCAGGATCTTCCATTATGCCAGGAAAAGTAAACCCAACACAATGTGAAGCAATGACCATGGTTGCATGCCAAGTTTTTGGTAATAACACAAGCGTGACATTTGCGGCCAGCCAAGGACACTTTGAACTGAATGTTTACAAGCCAGTGATTGGCTACAATGTTTTGCAATCGATAAATCTTCTTGGTGATTGTATGCGTTCTTTTGATATACATTGCATTCAAGGATTACAAGCTAATCGTGTTCATATTCACTCTCTTATGGAACGTTCTCTCATGCTCGTCACTGCTCTTGCTCCTAAAATCGGTTATGAAAAAGCCGCTGAAATTGCCAAAGCAGCACATAAAAACGATACAACTTTACGTACTGAAGCTATAAAAGCTGGTGTTTCTGCCGATGATTATGACCAACTAGTCGATCCTAAAAAAATGATTCATCCACAAGAACCAAAATAATTAAAAATCTTGCGTGATCGCATACCCTATGTGATCACGCAGCGTCTTTGTAATCTAACTGCTACTACATGGGTAAAACAGCAAAACTCATCCGTAATTATAGATGAGTTTTTAAAATACCCCTTAAAATCAGTGATTAATTCCACTTGACGTTCACATGAAATATCTGCAAACTCCCCCATTCTACCGTACTTCTTAAAGCATATAAGCTTTTTAAATACGCAATCTTTTATTTGGTACATAATTCTTTTACAAGGAAAGCAGGAGCATAACCATGATAAAAAAAAGAGTTCCCAATGTAACCTTTCATACACGCGTGCGTGATGAATCAATGAGCGGAAACAATCCTTACCGCTGGCAAGACGTCAACAGCGATTCTTATTTTAAAGGCAAACGGGTTATCCTTTTTTCCCTCCCTGGAGCTTTTACACCTACCTGCTCGACCTTCCAGCTCCCTGATTTTGAAAAACTCTATGATGAATTTAAAAAAGTTGGTATCGATGAAATTTACTGCCTTTCCGTTAATGATGCCTTCGTTATGAATGCTTGGGGAAAAGATCAAAATATAAAAAACATAAAACTAATTCCTGATGGCTCAGGTGAGTTCACACGCAAGATGGGAATGCTAGTCGCTAAAGATAATATCGGTTTTGGAATGCGGTCATGGCGCTATGCCGCTGTAATTAATGACGGTATTATTGAAAAGTTTTTTGTAGAAGAAGGCCTTTCAGACAACTGTACAACAGATCCTTATGAAATTTCTTCACCCCAAAACATTTTAAAAACATTGCAAAGCTAATTTTAAATCCAAACATTCCATTTAAATTAAAAAGCACAAGCTCCTTTCCAAAAGGGTTTGTGCTTTTTTTCTGAATTTATCAACCTAAAAATCAATCCCTTTAAGCATAGAATTGTCCTCAAAGCATTCAGTCTTATTTTTGCAGAGCTAAAATATCTTTAACCGCTTTAACCAATTGATCTTCATCAATGGTTATTTGCGCTGGTCGACTTTCGCGCCATGTTTTATTATCCTTTATTTCATAAGATAAACGCGCACCTTCAATTAAATCTTTTATTTGTATTTTCCTATCTTTGCGCTCCTGTGAGCCCTGTATAACAACACAAGGAGCATTCCGGCGATCAGCATATTTCATTTGCGCTTTAATTCCTGAACCTCCCAAATAAAGCTCTGAACGAATACCAGCATTACGCAACTGCATTACCATTTTTTGATACTGCGCAACAACTTCTGGATCCTTATCCATCATTAAAACAACTACAGGGCCAATATTTTTCTTAACAGGCAATTTTCCAAGATTATGTAAGGCAGATATCAAACGCGATACCCCTATGGAAAACCCCGTTGCTGGAACATTATCACTTCGAAAGCGGGAAATTAATCCATCATAGCGCCCACCACCACCAACAGATCCAAAAACAACTTTTTGGCCATCATCATTGAGAACATCAAAAAGCAATGCAGCTTCAAAAACTGGCCCTGTATAATAATCCAAGCCACGCACAATTGATGGATCAATTCTGATACAATCTTGATAACCATTTTCAATAAAAATAGCTTGCATTTCCTCAAGTTCTCGAATTCCTTCACATCCAAGAAGATGACTTCCTACCACTCGTCTAAGAGCATCGATTGTCTCATCCACCTTTGCTGTCTCAACAGCGATTAGAGAAAGGATACTGTCAATCTCTTTATCTTTAAGCTCTGCTCCCTTCGTAAAATCACCACTTTCATCCAAGCGCCCCCGACCTAAAAGCAACCTCACCTCTTCAGTACCAAATTTATCCAATTTATCGATTGCCCGAAGAACAGTTAAACGTTTTTCATCTTGTCCACTTCCCCCCAAACCAATTTTTTCCAAAACAGCATCAAGAATTTTTCGATTGTTAAGGCGAATAACATAATCACTCTGTTGAATTCCTAACTTTTTAAAACTATCGACTGCCATCATACAAATTTCTGCATCAGCAGCTACAGTTGGTGCTCCAACAATGTCGGCATCAAACTGCATAAATTGCCGAAACCGCCCAGGTCCAGGTTTTTCATTGCGAAATACAAAACCAAAACGATAACTACGATAAGGTTTTGACAAAATTTCAAAATTCTCTGCAAAATGGCGAGCAAGAGACGCTGTGAGATCATAACGCAAAGACATCCATTGTTCATCATCATCCTGCAAAGAAAAAATACCCGCATTTGGACGATCAGAATCTGGTAAAAATTTACCCAATACATCTGTATATTCAAAAATCGGTGTTTCAAGCGCTTCAAATCCATAAAGTTCATAAACCTCACGAATCTGAGTAATCATGGATTCAGCCGCATACAACTGTGCACTGATACGATCAACAAACCCCCTCGGTAAACGAGCTTTGATCTTTTCTTGTTTTGATGACATAAACTGATTTCTCTAACAACAACATGTATTTATAGACTTTTCTGTGTCTATCTTATAGAAAAGCATCCTGCAATGACTTTATAGAGCAGATCTATTCTATATCATATATTTTTAGATAGAACTTACGTTTAGATTATTAAGTTATTGTTTACAATTGCTTTATTTTATTAATTTTATTGATAATTATGTTTTTTTGGAACATAATTTGTGATGAGACATTTTATCTCCACTATCATTGAAGGAGATAAAGACATGGAAACCCGCATTCCAGGCGACACATCATTCGATACACATTTTCTTGAAGAGACTTCGTTAGAGGATCAATATCCTCTTTTTCACATACCTATTTCATGGTCAGCAATTTTTGCAGGACTTGTTACAGCCCTTGCAACCTCTATCTGCTTATCTTTTCTAGTTGCAGCCTTGGGACTAGGTCATTTTGACCTTTATTCCTCATCACCTTTTAAAAGCACCCTTTTCTCCGTTGGCATTGGTTCCCTTATTATTATGCTTATCAGCCTCGCTGGTGGCAGTTTTGTTGCAGGTCGTTTTGCTGAAGCATCAGGAGCCATTCATGGTTTTTTAACTTGGGCTCTCTTAACGCTCATTATGGCGATCCAAACCATTCTGTTTATCTCAAGTTCAGCCCACTTGGGTGCTCAGGCTGTCTCATCTAACATCGCAGAAACAAAACAATCCATAACGGACAAAATAATAGATATAATCCCCTTCCTCTCCAGATTAGATAATGAGAACTTTGAAAGCCTTCTACGACCAAAGAATGACAATGGAATCGACTTTGATCAACTTCACAACGAGATATACGTTGTTCTCAACAACAATGAGATTCCTGCTCTTAATCCCGAACGCTTGAAGCAATCCTATCAAGAAGCCTTAGAGGAAATTGATGCAACAATCACAGCTTTCAAGAATGATCCATCTCACTATAGCACTTATCTTAAGGATTTGAAGAACTATCTTTCTTCTCGTGCGCAAGCTATGAATACCCATATTGATAAAAAAGCCATCATTGATAGCCTAATAACGCGCGGAGTTTCCCACTCAGATGCACAAAAGATGGCCAACCACGCACTTGATCTCTATCATTCAGCAGAAACAAAAACTGAGAAAGCAATCAAAGCCCTTGAAGAACAAGCTAATCTACTATCTCAAAAGATAAATCTTCCAACGAAAGATTCTAGTCGCCTTGCAGATAAAGCCGTAAATACGGCATCTAATATCGGATGGTGGGGTTTTTTAGGCGGTCTGATTGGAGCCATTATTTCTAGTATTTTTGGTTATTATGGTTACCGAAGCCGTAAACATTTCTTCATGCCTTAAAAACCTTTTGTTCTGTATCAGGATCGATCCGATAAAGACTGCACAATATGTGCAGTCTTTTATCTATAAAGTTCATAATTTTTTCGCGCAACAATACCCATAACCACATCTATCCCATCCCATTCAGTTATCCACAATGGTTCTTCATCTAAATTTCGCAAAGAATACAAAAATATTTGCTTATGAAGAAAATGCCAATTTGAGTTTCCGTCTTAATAAGACACATCATCCATAATAGTATCTTCCCCTATATAGATTTTTTATACAAGGCCACTCATAGCCGACATCATGCAGTCGCAATTTTGCGTTATGGAACAAGCACACTAGAAAGAAACACCCCGTCAATGATAAAGAGAGGCACTCTTTTCTTTTTAATCATGAATTAATCGAAAGATTCTCTTGGTTGCGGGGGCAGGATTTGAACCTGCGGCCTTCAGGTTATGAGCCTGACGAGCTACCGGGCTGCTCCACCCCGCGCCACGAAAATTAGAATAAAGATAAAATTCTGTCCAGCTTCAGATTTTGCGAAGATTATCCTATGCACTTAGCAGACCTGGCAGCGACTTACTCTCCCGTGCCTTAAGGCAAAGTACCATCAGCGCTGGAACGTTTCACGGCCGAGTTCGGGATGGGATCGGGTGCGTTCGCTCCGCCATAACCACCAAGTCAGCAAAGAGCATATAATAACGAGAAGCAAGTACCTTCATATATCCATACAATGAATACAGGAAATGGGAACGATCAAGCCGATCGAACTATTAGTATCAGTAAGCTTCATGTGTTACCACACTTCCACACCTGACCTATCAACGTGGTGGTCTACCACGGTTCTCAGGGAATACTTGTTTTCAGGTGAGTTTCCCGCTTAGATGCCTTCAGCGGTTATCTCGTCCGTATATAGCTACCCTGCTATGCGGCTGGCGCCACAACAGGTCCACCAGAGATACGTCCATCCCGGTCCTCTCGTACTAGGGACAGGTCCTGTCAATATTCCTACACCCACGGCAGATAGGGACCGAACTGTCTCACGACGTTCTGAACCCAACTCACGTACCGCTTTAAATGGCGAACAGCCATACCCTTGGGACCTGCTCCAGCCCCAGGATGCGATGAGTCGACATCGAGGTGCCAAACAACCCCGTCGATATGGACTCTTGGGGGTCATCAGCCTGTTATCCCCGGCGTACCTTTTATCCGTTGAGCGATGGCCCTTCCACACGGGACCACCGGATCACTATGACCGTCTTTCGACTCTGCTCGACTTGTCAGTCTTACAGTCAGGCAGGCTTATGCCATTGCACTCAACAAACGATTTCCGACCGTTCTGAGCCTACCATCGCGCGCCTCCGTTACTCTTTAGGAGGCGACCGCCCCAGTCAAACTACCCACCATACACGGTCCCGAATCCGGATAACGGACTGCGGTTAGACATCCATATCGGTAAGGGTGGTATTTCAAGGATGACTCCACAAAGGCTGACGCCCCTGCTTCAAAGTCTACCACCTATCCTACACATACAGACACAAATGCCAGTGTAAAGCTATAGTAAAGGTGCACGGGGTCTTTCCGTCTAACCGCAGGAACCCCGCATCTTCACGGGGAGTTCAATTTCACTGAGTCTACGTTGGAGACAGCGGGGAAGTCGTTACGCCATTCGTGCAGGTCGGAACTTACCCGACAAGGAATTTCGCTACCTTAGGACCGTTATAGTTACGGCCGCCGTTTACTGGGGCTTCAATTCAATGCTTGCACATCTCCTCTTAACCTTCCAGCACCGGGCAGGCGTCAGACCCTATACGTCGTCTTACGACTTCGCAGAGCCCTATGTTTTTGGTAAACAGTCACTACCCCCTGGTCTGTGCCACCCTTTAACGGTTGCCCGCTAAAAGGTCACGCTTCTTCCGAAGTTACGCGTGCAATTTGCCGAGTTCCTTCAACGTAGTTCTCTCAAGCGCCTTGGTATTCTCTACCAGTCCACCTGTGTCGGTTTCGGGTACGGTCTATACGTGGGAGCTATTTCCTGGAACTGCTTCACTGCAAGATCAATCCAATAAGACCTTACAATATACGCAATCCGTCACTACCCACAGGTCCACGAATATTAACGTGGTTCCCATCGACTACGCCTTTCGGCCTCGCCTTAGGGGCCGACTAACCCTGCTCAGATTAACTTTAAGCAGGAACCCTTGGACTTTCGGCGAGGGAGTCTCTCACTCCCTTTATCGTTACTCATGTCAGCATTCTCACTTCCGATACCTCCAGGAGCTCTCGCGAGTCTCCCTTCACAGGCTTACGGAACGCTCCGCTACCACTTACTCATAAGAGTAAATCCACAGCTTCGGTGTATGGCTTTAGCCCCGTTACATTTTCGGCGCAGGGACCCTTATTTAGACCAGTGAGCTGTTACGCTTTCTTTAAATGGTGGCTGCTTCTAAGCCAACATCCTGGTTGTTTTGGGATCCTCACATCCTTTCCCACTTAGCCATAACTTGGGGACCTTAGATGGTGGTCAGGGTTGTTTCCCTTTTCACGACGGACGTTAGCACCCGCCGTGTGTCTGCCAGTTAGTTCTTCTAGGTATTCGGAGTTTGGTTAGGTTTGGTAATCCGGTGAGGACCCCTAGCCCATCCAGTGCTCTACCCCCTAGAGAATAAGACTGACGCTCTACCTAAATAGATTTCGCGGAGAACCAGCTATTTCCGAGTTTGATTGGCCTTTCACCCCTAGCCACAAGTCATCCCAATCTATTGCAACAGATACGGGTTCGGCCCTTCAGTAAGTGTTACCTTACCTTCAGCCTGCTCATGGCTAGATCACTCGGTTTCGGGTCTAATCCAACGAACTGAACGCCCTATTCAGACTCGCTTTCGCTACGCCTACACCTATCGGCTTAAG
>NZ_CP200037.1:1040000-1387997 GCF_053795765.1 Bartonella sp. B41
CACTTTCTCAACATCTCATTCGTCTCCTTGCAACCAATATTGATATGAAAAGCAGAATAACACCATCTGATCAACTTGAAATATTTTATGCTGTCCCACAAAATAATGATACTAACAAAGGAAACAAGCAAACAAAGGAAATCAAAGAAACCGCTACAAATGCAGACCCTGAAATTCGTTATGTAAGCGCTACCTTTGGCAATGTTACTTATAAATATTACCGTTATCAATCGCAAGACGGAAACGTTGATTACTACGACTCAGAAGGAAAAAGTTCAAAACCTTTTTTACTCCGAAAACCCTCTCCAAATGCTGTTTTTGGTTCACCATTTGGATCACGCAAACACCCTATTCTAGGATATGTGCGAATGCATACGGGAGTCGACTGGATTGCACCAAAAGGATCACCAATTATTGCTGTCGGAGATGGTATTGTGAAAAAAATAGGGGTAACAGGCGGCTATGGGAATCACACAGAAATTCAACACGCCAACGGATATGTTAGTACTTATTCACACCAAAGCAGTTACGCAAAAGACCTTAAACCAGGCGTTAAAGTAAGGCAGGGACAAATTATTGGATATGTTGGATCAACAGGACTAGCAACAGGCCCCCATGTCCATTTTGAAATCATTGTCAACGGTACAAAAGTTGATCCAATGCGCATTCGCTTACCTGATAGCAAAACTCTAACCGATCAAGACCTCCAAGCTTTTCTGCGAGAAAAAAATAACATTGATTCTTTGATAGACAGTCCGATGACACCATCAGAGGATAACTTCTTAAGCAACGCACTCCTTCGATAGTATATTTTACAAAACCACGTTTTCTTAAAGAATTATAATAAAGAGCAATATCCCTCTTAACTTCAGGAAACAAAACTGCGCCTTAAGAAACAAATTGTGAATTATCAAGATCATTTGTTTTCACCCTTGGCAAAGGAATCGTAACCTTTGTTCCACCGAGTTCTGATGCTTCAAAAAGAGATTTTTCACCAAACTGCATACAAAGCTGCTCAATAATCAAACGACCAAGGCCTGTTTTTTGATCTGAATTTTGGTCACTAATGCCAATACCATCATCTTCAACGATCAGCACCATTTGATCACTTTCCTGAAAACCACAAAAAATATAAATATTTCCAGATCGCTGGTCTGGAAACGCATGTTTTAAAGAATTTGTCAGCAATTCACCAAGAATAATCCCAAGTGTTGTGGCATCTCTTGAAGATAATCTGCAATCCTTGAAAGAGGTATGAATTGTTATATTTTCGCGCAATTCAAAGGGCACTGCTAATTCAACATCACGCACAACAGAACTAAGAAACTCTGCCAATAAAGTTGTTTCCATATCATCACTCAAACGCAAACGCCGATGCGCTGTTGATATTGTTTGGATACGATCGCGTGCAGCACCAAGAACTGAACGCACTTCCTCATTTTTGCTACGACTTAACTGCAAACCAAGTAAGGAAGACACTGTCCCAAGAGAATTGCCAATACGATGGCTAGCATCCTGCAACAGCATTTCAACACGTTGGCGTTCTTTTTCTGCATGATTTCGTGCTCCTTCCAGTTCTTGTGTCCGTTCTTTTACACGTGCTTCAAGTGCAGCATTTTCACTATGCAAAAGCAACTGATACAATTTTAAAGAACGCACATCACGATGAAAACGATTAATAACAAAATAAGCAGAAATAAAAGTACTCACCACAGAAATAATCGCTGCTAATGTTAAAGCAGCACGCATAAGTGCGATACCCTCGCGTTGTCTTTTTCGTGCAATATCATCCTCATTGATAAAATTTGTCACCAATTGTGCTAAACGCGTGAATTGAATCTTCTGAAATTCAGGAATAACAGAAGATTGGTAAGATTGATTGGACAATCCATCAAGAGCAATCATATGGGCATTCATAAAAGCTTTGCGTGTTTCCACTTCCCTTTTAAACTCATCAAACCACGCATACCATTGTGGATGCGCATAAACAATCAATGCCGTGTAATCAAGAGCACCTTCAAGATTACGAACCGCATTTTCAAAACGATTTTTGTCTTCTTCTTTGTGGCTTTTAGCATAACTTCGATCAGCAACAGCCATATCAATTAGGTGAATGAGAACTAAATCAACCTGTTCGCGCAATTCTGAACTTGTATTCAATTGTGAAATTTCTCTATCAACTGCATTTGAAAGCAGCATAATAAAGGTTGATGCCAGAAGAGCCATAACAAGAGAAACAATAACAGCCGCCCAACGCCAGCGTGAAACCGTTGGATTAGAAGGAGATCTTTTAGGAAGCAAATTCGTCCTCGTTATCATATAATTTCCATCGGCGAACCTGAAAATCGTCATTTTTCAGCACAACGGAGGATCGCCTTATGAATCACAACGCAAAAAGCCTGATTGATATTTCCAAACAGGTTACCCTTATTGTCCCAAGGAGACGCGTCCAACACCCTGAATTTTCTCAAAATGCTGACTTTACTTTAATAGCTATAACGGGAATAAAAAAAACAAGGTTATTAACCATAATTATTATGCTTTTTTAGCCGCTAAATGAACACAATGTACTTCCAGCTGAGCAAGAGTCTGGGCCATAATCACATTCACCATTTACTTTAAGAAGTCCCTGTAAGCGATTCCGAGCCCTGCTGACACGGCTTTTAATTGTTCCAACAGCGCAACCACAAATAGCAGCAGCATCTTCATATGAAAAACCAGATGCACCAATGAGAATAATGGCTTCTCTTTGATCAGGAGATAATGCATTTAAGGCTTTTTTAAAATCCTGCAAATCAAGTGACCCATATTGAGCGGGGTGAACGGCCACATTTTGCGTAAATACACCATCACTATCTTGAACTTCTCGCCCCCTTTTGCGCATTTGACTGTAAAATTCATTCCGCAAAATAGTAAACAACCAAGCTTTGAGATTAGTGCCCATTTCAAAACTGCTCTGCTTAGCCCATGCTTTCACAATAGTATCTTGAACCAAATCTTCCGCTTTGTCATCCTTGCCGCTTAAAGAAACAGCAAAAGCCCGTAAAGATGGCAGGACCAAAAGTAATTCCTGTTTAAAGTTTTTTACACTTGTCGTCATAAAGGATCAAACCTTTTCACGTTATTCAACCCTAACTGCTCTACTTGATCCAACTTGTCCAAAAGCTCAATTAAATGCACAGGCAGTGCTTCTTCCTGAATTTCCAAATAAAATTGACGTAATTTTCGTGCGATTTCGCTGTTAACACCGAGAATATCGTCTCCAAATGCCGAGCGATTGGTGAGATTTTTTTCATCATGGTCGTTCATTTTTTATCCCCCTAATCCATATATCATCAGTAGCACTAACTAAGAGATTTTCTCGTTATAGTTGTAAATATAGTTCTATATAAAAAGTTCCATACAAACATAGGAACTTTCTCATCTTTCGGGGGTTTCAATGAAAAAAGTGCTTCAAAAGCCAAAGGAGGTATAAGTCATGTCATTATCAACACGCATCGCACCACATTTACCGTATCTTCGACGTTTTGCCCGCTCTGTCACAGGCAGCCAAGCGTCTGGCGACGCGTATGTTTCAGCAATGTTAGAAGCACTCATTGCTGATATTTCAATTTTTCCAAAAACATCAAGCGACCGTATTGGTACCTACTGGCTTTTCTGCTACCTTTTTGATCAAACTACGCCAAACATACCAGAACCACTGCCACAATTTGGTCTTGAACAAAAAGCAAATGCAAAATTATCCTACCTAACACCACGCACACGCCAAGCATTTCTATTAGTTGCTGTTGAAGGATTTAACGAGCAAGAAGCAAGTGAAATCATGAATCTTGATATAGAAAAATTCCGCAAACTCCTCAATCAAGCATCAATTGATATCTCTCAACAAATTACCACAAAAGTTATGATTATTGAAGACGAACCACTTATTGCTTTGGATATTGAACAAATGGTAGAAAGCCTTGGTCATCAAGTTGTAGGAATTGCACGCACTCGTGATGAAGCCATAAAAATCTACCATGAAAAAAAGCCACGACTTATTTTAGCGGATATTCAATTGGCAGATAACAGTTCTGGCATTGATGCGGTCAATGACATTTTAACAGATGACTCCATACCAATCATCTTTATTACAGCTTTTCCGGAAAGATTATTGACTGGAGAACGCCCAGAACCAACTTTTTTAGTCACCAAACCTTTTAATCCAGACATGGTAAAAGCACTTATTTCACAGGCTTTATTCTTTCAAGAAAATGCTTCAAAAGCTGCTTAATATAGGGTAACATTTTTAAAAATGATCGTTGCTCCAATTCCAAAGCCACCCATGGATAAATCCCATCTTAGTGCCTTAATGCAAGCGATCCGTGGATCTGATATTTGTATTTTATATCAAACAACAAGCTTGGTCTATTTATGGGCTGAAAATCTGCCAAAACACCTCCACAATAAATGGAGAATCGGCTGTCGTGATAGTGATTTTTTTTCTCTTGATCTTGCCGATAATATGGAAACAATCAAATTACAAGCTTTAGCTACCGGGAAAATGCAAACTATTGAAGCACGATTTGAAGATATGGCAAAACAAGCCATTTGGTATAAATTTTCCATTGATTGCCATCGCAACGATAACGGAGACATTATTGGCATTATCACCACCGGCGTTGACATTTCAGGACTACGCCGACGTGAGCAGGTGTTAAAAATACTGCTTAGAGAAGTCAGCCACCGCTCTAAAAATCTTTTAGCCATCATACAAAGTATTGCTAGCCAAACTGCCCGCTATACCGAATCTTTGCAAGTATTCTTACGCAAATTTCAAGGAAGACTTCATTCTCTCTCCCATTCTCAAGATCTCATCACCGATTCTGACTGGCGTGGAGCTCAATTTCGCGAATTAGTGCAATCACAAACTTTTGGCTATATCATGAAAGAAACAGAACGCTTTTCTGTTGAAGGAGAAGACCCCTATCTTTTTCCAAACGCAGCCTTGCATATTGGTTTAGCTTTTCATGAACTCATTATCAATTCTCTCTCCTTCGGCGCTTTATCACAAGAAAAAGGAAATGTCTGTGTACGTTGTAAAATTCACACAACAACAAACGAGAAAACACAGCTTCTCATTACTTGGAATGAAAGCTTTGAAAATGGAACTGCCTTTCTGATAGACAATGATAAAGCTTGTTTTGGCAGTGCTGTATTAGAAAAAATTGTCCCAATTTCCGTTAATGGTTCAGCATCTTTAGAGTTAACAGACAAAGGAATTTCTTACTATCTGTATGTTCCTGATACTTATTTTGACACATTTTCTTAAAAATATGATTTTGAAAATTGTAAAATAAAGTATCAAATGTACCACCATCACAATTTTGATCAAAATGGCCCTTTTCCCAACATAAAGTCATTTTTGAAACATTTTTTCCATGTAGCAGATTCACTAAGAATCTTCTTTAACGAACAACTCATCCACTGAAAATATCTTAAGTAACGACTCTACTAAAAAACCAGTATGAACAGCAAAAGGGAACAAACACCCTCCAAAATCGTTTGACCAAGAATGAAGTATAACTTTTGATAAAATGAACCCCTGATTGTCAACCATCACATCTGAAAGAATTTCATGGATCCTCTCGTCTTTGTCCTCTTATTGGTCTCATGCCCAGATAACTTTAATAGTTGTTATTCCGACAATACAATGGTTAAAACTTACCAAACACCTCAAGCATGTGAACAAGCCATGATACCATCCGCCAAAAAATTTGCTCCCTACGGGCAGCAAATTTTTGCCCAATGTACAGGTGTTCATATAAACTTACACCATCAAAAAGTTACTCTCATCTGGTCAGTAACAAATCAAGGAAATTTTCTTCTTTCAAGTAGAGATACACAGAATGAATAACGGCGAAACAAGTACTCTCACCATCTATTTTCCCTTTTTTATATATATATCATCCATAGACTTCTTGCATAAAAACAATTAAGAGCATAAACCCGTAATACTCTGAAAACTACAAAAGAGTAAAACATGCTGGAAAATGGGAAAAATCAACCTTTAGATAATCATCACGCACAACAAAACGCTTGGCCTCAAGATCATCCTTTAGACCCAACGGTAGAACGCGTAAGAAAAAAGCTCATGCGTTTAATGATTATTTCTATCTTAATAACGCTTATTCTTCTACTTGCTGTGCTAGCTGGGATTATTTACAAAATTATGGCCACTGAACCAATTCCGAAACAAGCAACAACCTCTTTTTCTTCTCAAAGCCAAAATTCAGTAATCGCACGCCACACTCTTTTCTTACCGGAAAAAACACAAATCCTCTCGCAAAGCCTCTCAGAAAATAATATTGTCTTTAAAACCTTAACGCCAAAAGGAAAAGAGAAATTCATAATTTACAATTACCATATCGGAAAGATTGTTGCGATCCTATCTGTTGAAACGAAGGAAGAAGCACCCCCTCCCTTTTCAAATTAGAAAAAATATTTTCTTTTAAAACAGCAACATTCCAACAAACGCTTCAGCATTTTTATTTCGTTTATACATTTCCCTCTGCAGGAGATGCAGTTACTCGACGCCGACGTGGCTTTCTCTGAACTCCCTCACCTAACAGAGGTAGAGTATCTGTCTTTTCCTCCGACACAGCCTCAACTAACTCATTGCTATTTTCAGAAATTTCTGCCACTGTTTGAGAAAATCCAAGAGACGGTTCCTCCTGAGGTCTCATAACACGCCGACGTGAAGGACGACGTAATTTTCTTACAACTTCAGTACTTTCTTCAGGAATGCAATTCTGCTGATCGATTTTTTCATCTGATGAATAACCAACATCTACTCCATCGCCAGAACGACCATTTCGTGCCTTTGTTTGGTGACCATTGATGTTTTTTTGCTGCCGTGTTTGTGACACAACCTTATCGCAATCAACATCATCTCTTTTTGCACCTTCAGCATTTATTTCGTCGCATTCCTGTTCACTATTTTCATCACGACGAACAGAATGAGACATTTGCCCTGCCGCTGCTAAAATAATCCGCAAATAATGCTCGGCATGTTGCAGATAATTCTCAGACATCACGCGATCACCAGCACCTTGTGCATCACGCGCAAGGCTTATGTATTTATCAGCAATTTGCTGTGCGCTTCCACGAATCTTAACATCCGGACCGTTGCTTTCATAATTTCGAGACAACGGATTTGGACCGCGACGATTATTGTTACCATTGTTGTTATTATTGCGACCGCGTACCCGTCTATTTTGTTGTGGCCTCATATTGATCCCTTTTTAGAGTGGTTTGTGTGTGTCTTCACTGAATCTTCTTTATTGCATTGTTTTTGATAATACTAATCGTGTTCAAAATACGGTTATCAAGTCATCCGCGTTTCACTCAAACAAAAAACAAAATGGCACCCACTGATACTTGATAAAAGCATATATTGTTTGAAAACCATGAGAACAGCTGGGAAAGCTTAAAGCTAAAATTCCCTATTCCTCTGTTAATAGACGAAAGCCTAGTGATGTTCACACAAAATGCCAAGTCTTTTTTTTTAAATACAACATCTTTCCCTGAAAAAATCATCATTTTGTGGGAAAAAAGCAACAAACGAAAACTTGCAAAAAACTCTAACAAGCAAATAAATGGATGAATCTTTTTATACCTGTAAAACACCGCTACCTTAAAGCAACCTTATCATGCACATCCCCCAAACAAGCATTTTTCAAAACCCTGCAAAATTGCTCAATACCCACAGATAGGTTAATATATCGCATTGTTCAAGCCCTATAACCACCAGAAGATCATTATTTTCCGCAACATAAATTGAAAAGCACTGCGCATTTTCAAATTCCACACCCTCTGTTTCATTTTCCTGTCCCTCTGCTGTTCTTTATTGATAATCCTCCATTGCTATTCTTCCCTTTATCATTCTTTCTGGTTAAAATATTTATTTAAAATATTATATGCATTTTATGTGTAACACTTCACAATACCAAAAAATTTTCTAATTAAAAAATTTAAAACTGTTATCAATACTTCTTTCTTGACAGTTTATACCTCTTCTATACTAACATAAAAACTTCATAAAATATGAAACAGAGATGCGCAACAAAAATGAATACCACCTACGAAAATATCATTTTCTTCCCATAAGATTTTTACACCCCTCCCCCAAAAGAACACTAGCCTTCTCATTTAAAACAAAATACAAGAAGAACCTTAGAAATAATTGCGTACCTTCGGTTTCTCACTCTCTTTTTCATCGATAAAACAATCCCGCAAAAGAAAATAATTTCCATCCCCTGGCCGCACCATTTTCATGCATTTTTCCTTTGTTTCATCTGAGAGATCATCCCACATTTCCCGAATAGAAAAATAAGCTTCACTTTCCAGATTCATACAGCGATAATAAACTTCTTTTTTCATGTCTGGTAAAACAGAAGCAGCAATTTCTTTACAATAAATACGCAAATCAAACGTCGGAATATCTAGAGGAATATGGCTTTGTTGTACAAATTCTTTTCTTAGAGGAAAGGAATTAAAAATTTGGCGCACTGCAAAAACATACACAAAAACACAAAAAACAATGAAAAAAACGCAAAAAAACATATAACAAAATTGTTTACGATCCAATTTTTTTATTACATCAATTACTTTTTCCATGAGTACCCCATCTACCCTGCATCAAAATACCTTCCTTGCAGCGGAAAACAATATAAGCACAACATGCATATACAAAGATACACAACCTAAAAAACAGCAATGTCATCTGATGATCCTCAAAAACGATCACAGACTCCAGAAAAACATCCTCTTTACAAAATCCATCTGTTCAACAATTTTTTTTATATTCTTTCTCTTATCGAAAATTTTAACATCCCTCTTACGATAAAGAACACTACTTGATACTCATCAACAAACAGAAACTACAAATTACGACAACAAGTGCTACATCACAACAATATCAAAAAATAGTGCACAACAATATTAAAAAAAACCAATATTCACCAGCATTTTTGCTTTTGACCAAAGAGATCTGTCGCCAAAATCCAACGTGATAATAATGGTTCATCTTTAACCAAAGAAGCTGGTTTATTAATAATTGGGGGTTTAATCCATCCCGCGCAAGACGTCGGCGCATTCATCTGACATCCCGCCAAGGGCAATGCAAATACGGAAAGGAGAAAGAGAAAAAATTTCATGATTAATCTTCTCACGATTTTGAAAAGCTGAAACAGCTTGAATTAAGGTTCTGTTGCGCTCAAAAGATCGTCCATAAAAAAAACTACCCAGCGCAGCAATAATTATCAAAGCTACGATCAAATTCCAGCGAGATAAAAAAATCATCGATGTTCTTCCTTTATACGATAAACAAACATCCAAATCCCAACTATCGTTGCCAAAACAATAACAACAGCAAAAGCCCATTGTATAGGACCATGTCCAGTCAAAATCCCTGTTAACCCAGAAAATGAACCAACGATCGGTGCCAAAATTTCTACATTTTTCCAAGAAGCACCCTCTTTAGGTGCTTCCACCGCCTGATAATTAGAAGAAACATAAGCCCCTCTAGCCCACAATCCTGCCTCAGCAGCCCGCCGATGAACAAGACCCTGTAAACGTTTTCCCCCAACTCTAGTCCACCGTTGTAATTCAGCGGGAACAGCTTCATAATTTCCTTTATTAAGCTTTTTTAAGAGCGTAGAATTGCAAAAAGCTTTTGTGCCTACATTATAACAAAAGGATACAAGTGCAGCAAACTGCTCATCGGTTAAAGACTGATAAACCATCTTTTCGACAGTTCTCTCGAATTTCATCAAATCTTTTCGTAAAAGATTTTCTGCTTGACTCTCAGTAATCTTCATTCCTTCTTGCACATGTGGCATACCCGCTTGTGTCGTATGGCCATAACCAATTGTCCACACACCGGCAACATCTTGATAAGCTTGCAAACGGAGACCTTCCCATTGTTTAATGAGCGCAATCCCCTCCCGTGAGATTTTTCGCATTTTTTTATCCCCCTGAACTATTTATGATATAAGAAGAGAAATTTAAGAATAAGAAAGAGAATAAAACAACTGTATGTTCTACCCCTCTCTCTTCACTTATTTGGATTTTATATCCTCAAAATCTTTCAGGATTGTCTCAAATTTCTGTTCTAAAGCAGTAACACACTGCACAATCTGTACAACATTGTCAGTCTGTTGTTTGGACAATTTCTTGATATCTTGCTGTACTTTGCTCAACAATGCATTTAAAGGAACATGCCCTGTTTTTCCATTAACATAAATAACTACGCGAATATGTTCAGGATCATTAATATCAGATACGGAAATCACCGCTCTCTTCCCCCCTCCCCACTCATATTATGAACTTAAATTATCTTTATTGATGAATTTGAGCACCAGAACATTAGCTTTTTTACTATCTTCCCCCCAAATATGCCAAAAATGAACACATCACTCCTCTATAACCGCATCTTCTCGCTCCTTATGAGCAATAAGAAAAAAAAATTACCAAGAAACATCATGTTTTAATCGCGTAAACAACAGCAATATTCACAGGACGTGTTTCATCACCCCCTGTTTTTGATAATAAAAGTTTATGTTTATGCTCACCTGCATGAGTTGTTAAAGTGGTATCATTTATTTTACCATATCTGTCACGATTTCCTCCTTGGGAAGTAGTTCCTTGATACACAATCATATCAACCTCATGCCAATGCTTGCCCGCGAGGTCTGTCTCTCCATTATGGGTATGTTCTTTAAAAGAATCTTCTTGTCTACTCCCAAATTTACGGTTTTTATCAATGCCTCTACCATCATCAAAACCGCGCAAAAACATCCCACGAAAATCAGGTACATTAAACGTGCTTCGTTTATCTCCTACTCCCCATTTTTCACCGATAGCAGCAAAGAGAGATGCATATTCTGTTCGTGAATATGCTTTACCATCACATAAAAGCCACCCCTCAGGAATCTTTGTCATAGCAAAAACAGAAATGATTCCAGCAGGAAGATTTTGCGAAAAAAGGAGTGTTGGATTTGTTAAATACCAACCATCTGAACCTTTTCCAGCAATACCACAATGATAAATGAGTTCATATATCCCTCCAGCTTGCAATTCCCCGCCGCTCAAAGGCTCTATACCATTTTGTGTTACCTTATAAACAAGTTTCTCTGACAAGTGATTTAACTGCGCATATGTTTTGCCAACATTTGTCTTTTGTGATTTAAAACGGACAACAATATCATTTTTATAATCCTTAAAAAGGGATTTAGTCATCAAATGAATAAATGTTTCACGTCCAGAACTGCTGATAATAAAATCATTTTCAATGGCTCCTCCACTATCAGATAAATATTCTCTAACGCGTTGCATCATCGCGCGGGCACTATCATTTACTGTGCTTGGGGGTTGCCCTTCTGCCCAATTAATGATGTCGTCAGCGCGAGCATTCTCAGATGCCACAAGCGACCAATCATAAATTGAATTCATAGAATATGTCCTTTTTTCAAAAAACGTGCAAAAAGAGAAAGAAAGAAGGAAGAAATTTTATTTCTAGATGCTCCAATTTTTTTCATTTGAAAACCAATTGTGCTATAATCAACGTGCAAGAGTTTTGTCTTTGCATTCATATATACAGCCTCAGGATTCAAACGCAGTACTTCTTGAGCAAGTACCCCGCAATAACGTTGTGGATCCCCTTTGTAATTAAAAGCATAAATTGGATAACCATTTTTCTCTCCTACAGGCACAATGTTTTCCTTTGACCTCATGTCAGAAAGCCCAAAGAGTCCTCCCAACAACCCAACCAATTGCTGCACATCACGCAACGGATCTCCAACCATAGAAGGCATTGCTGTTGTCTCAGTTGAGTTAGTACCATAGTTTCCAGCAGTTTGCTTTCCTGCCTGCAGCAACTGTGCCAATCGGTTCCACCCTCGATTATCCTGTTCGATCCACTTTTGACGCTCTACATCTAAAGCATTTTGGCGATATTCATCTTTAATAATACCACCTTTTAAAGCATTACTTTGTGCACTGCTTTGTCCTTTATAATAGCCATTTGCAGCATTAACTTTATCATACAACGAATTATCAATTATCTTGTTCGCATTTATCATGTTATTGACATCTTGATTGTATTGCCGTGCAGCAGCCTTTGTTGCCAACATGCCCAATTCATCAGCAAGAACACCAGTATGAGCACCAGACCCATAGCGACCAGCTCCAGATACAGATCGATTAACGGCATCGGAAGTCTGATTCAGTGCATTCTGTAACGCATCATTAAATTTGCTATTTCTTCCAACAAAATTTCCCTGTGCCATATCAAGCAAATTGGGAACGCTATTTGTTGGTGCATTAAGCAACTGAGCAATAATTGGATTATTATACTGATCAGCAGCTTTTTCTAAACCCATGATAGCATTTTTTGTCGTATCACTCAGATCAGCTGCACGCTCACCCTGATAAACGTTACCGCCACTCCCACTGTTATAAAGATTAAGTGCTTCAGAACTAGCTTTTTTAAAAATATCTTCAATCCACGCGGGTGGTGCATTTGTTTTGGTTGTTGTTTGAACTTGAGGTATTACTTGTCGTCTCATGAGATCAGAACCTTTCTATAATGAATAAGATTAAGTGCATACCCATAACGAGCCATCATCTTGGCCCATCCAACTCTTCCAAGTGCCAACACTTCATCGGCATTAATTGTTCTCGCCCATTCTTCAACCTTATCGATCAATTTTACCAATTGCAGTCCTCCCTCCCCAGCTAAATCTAAAACAACAACACGTTTTTTCCCCGTGTGAGTCAGTTCAATTTTTGTGATCCCACAAGCACTAAATTTGGATTTATTTTTTAAGATCAACCACAATTGTGTTTGCCCTGTAGCAATCTCTTTAGCTATTGTCGCCAAACACACATCATCTGGAAATCGCTTGGCATATTTTTTCATAGCATCATTAATATCTTTTTGATAATATTTTACTTTTTTCAATGGCCATTCATCAATAAGATGAATAGAATAAGAGTTTTGGTAGTCCCGTTTTGGTATCATAATTTTGGCTCTTTCATCCTTCTTAATCTGCCAATAATCACATAACCGACACCACACAAGTTCTTTTAAATAAAACAGCCCAATGCATCACTTCTTGATAATAATTGAGCACCCTTACCGCATCCCAGCAGGACGCAAATCAACATCAAACCCAGTAATGTGAGACCAGTTATCTTTCCTCCAAATATTTAATCTAAATCGATAAAACCGTGCTCTTACACAAAAATTAACTTGTCCAGTTTTCCAAGAAGGTCTTCTTTCCGGAAGCCAAATAACTTCCGCATCAAGGGACTGACGAGCACGTATTCCCACCGATAAAGAAAAGTTTTCACCATTAAACTTGGGCATAATCCTTTTAATACGAGTCATCATACCGTTTGTCTCTCCCATCTCTGGTGACGTCACGATGCAATTCATAGGTTCACCAGAAAATGTTCCAAGCCTTCCTGAATAATCAAAGGCACCCAAAATAGCAGATTCATTTTGCCAAACTCTACTGTCGAGAGAAAAATGCAACTTATCAAGACTCTTCGAAAATTGATCAAGACCTTCTAGGGTTGATCCCAATAAAAATACAGGCAAGATCATTTTGATATTCACAACAGCTTTAGTCCATTTTTGCAATGTCCAATCATAAATGAGAAGAACACGTTCCATTGTAAGATCATTCTCAGAGACCATCCAATAAACGCGACTATGCACAGCATCAACAGCAGCAGACAGAATGGATAATTTATTCTGGTTATCTTGTATGGCCATGGTTCGGTTAACTTTTTCGAATCCAATTGGTATAATCTGTCCTTCATTTGTTATTTGATAAAATCCACTTTCATCAGTAAAAAAAGCAAAATTTCCCCGACAAACGATAGAGCTAGAACTTTTTGCACCACACTTGTCATGTATTTTTTGGAAGCTGAAAATCATCTTAGATCCAGGAGTAAAGGATCCTGAATAAATTGCAGAACGCATAAAGATAATGGGATTTGTTGTTTCCGTTGAACCTTGTACAAATCCGCCATCTGGAAAATCCTGATAATCACAGCTTTTTTTTCCAACTGTCCAAAATTCAGCATCATTTAACCCAGACCAATGAACACGCCGTGGATGCTCTGTCAATTTCATCAAACAAACAAAATCGCCCCATATACGAACAATTCCAGCTTGTGGCGGATTTCCACCTAAATCCCTAAATCTTTCATCACGATCAATATTGATCACCTGTGGCTTATCATTCGCATTGACAGCAATGACATAATCCCCAAATAAAGCAAAAGACCAAGGAGCATCTATATTAGCAAGATATCTCCTTCCCTTTTGGCTAATATCATTCCACTTCATAGTGGTATTATTGAGAAGATAAATTTTTCGTCCTGTTCCAACAATAATAGACACACCAAATTTTGTTCTGACAGCAATCGCACCAAAAATCGGATCAGGACAAGGTCCTGTTAAGGGAACAAATCCTGGCATAGGAATATATGATCCATCGGCTGGAAAAACATTTACAAGCTCATTGGTAAAATCTGAATTACCATCAGCAACATCAGGCCTATAATCAGCAACTGGGAAGAAAGCCATTTAAAACTCCACTGAATGAATCTTTGAAAGACACTTTCGGCGCGATGTTTCTTCGCGTAATATTTTAAGTTGTTCTTGAAAATCATTGAAAGAAATAGCCGCTAATTCTGGATCTTTAAGAACATTTTTATAAAGATCGTATTTTGCACGTGCTTTAATAAGCTCAAATGCATGAATCATCCAAGGACTATCATCATTCCATACATTTCCTTCACTCAAAGAATCAGGGAAATAAAAAAGATGAACAACTTCAACATCCTTGGGTGCCGGAAAGAGCCCTATTTTATCGTCAGAATAGGTATAAAAAGTTGGAACTCCCAAACGTCTGCCAAATTCAGACATTTCAAATTGCTGTTGCAATAATCTGAGAGTTTTAAAATGGAGATGTGTTTGTATTCCATCAGGTGCTTTTAAACATAGTGAATCAATCACCACATTCTCTTCAGAAAAAACTCCCTCTTGTTCCCCATACCATATTTTTCCTCTTTGTGTTTCAAATGTCATTACTTTTTTTTCATTGAAAAAAAATGGTTCTTTACTGCATAAACGGAAAGCAACCAAAACTGAATTTTGAATTTGTCTGAAATATTCATTCGTTAAATCGTCGATTTCATCTTTTATAATATCGAAAATATGAGGAAAATTTGTGTAATCAGGAAAAATGGAATTGGTAAATGAAGCAGCCATGAGCAATCATAATCCCTTCATATATGAAACATTTTGTAGATTATCGTTTCAGCATATTTCTCCCCCCAGTAAATACTTTATCGAGAGGGAGATTTGTAATTTTTTCAATACCTTTTAGACTCTTAAGAAGAAGAGCCTCCATAAGTTGAAATAACGATTGTGCCAAAATCTTGAGTATTTTGCGTAACTTTTGATGAATTGAAGCGTGTTTTTTTCATGCCTATAATAGTTTTTGCTGCTACCCCAAATTCACGTTCATAATCGAAAAGCTCTTCGACCAATTTATAACGCGTTGCTCCCCTGTCTTTTCCAAAAGCAATAACAGCACTTTGTGCCCCAAGCAAAACAGCACGACGAACCTCAGGCAAAGAATTGTACGGTGAACTCGTTTCTACACCTTCTGTAACATGTTCAGTTTCACGTAAAATAACACCATTATACATCCCAAGAGATCCATCATAGATGGGATTTTTTATTCTGCTTCCGCTATAAATCGCCTTTGTAATATCAAGCCACTGCCCTGCATCTGTATTTGTTCGCAACTGCGTCACCTGTGTTGGATGCAAATAAAGAACATAGACATTTTCTCCCCCAACACGCACAGGCCTAATTTTAGGATTTGCAAGCTTAGCACGTTCAACAGCTTGATCAATCAGCTGCAAATTGAAGATATCTTCTCTTCTTAAATCTTCATCCTTTTTTTTCCCTTTGGAACGCAAGATACGTTTATCGGTTGGAGGAAGCGGTAGATTAAATCCATAATGAACTGGTTTAATCAGTATGTCTCGCCCTTCAAAATTAAGGGTTTTCGCAGTATACCCACAAACTTGAATGAAAAACATCATGCTTAAACGATCTGCATACCAATCAACTAAACCATTTTTTGCTTCAGTACGTAAATTATGGAGAGTACGTTGTTGATCAATGGTTCCTTCATTTTTAACACGCACAGCATGAACGAGTTCATTAATCACCACGCGATCGTTCAGAAACTGTAAAGCTTCTTCACTGCCTTCAACCATCTGTCCTTCACTGACCCCATCACCATACAACTGCACACGCAAACCAAAATTAACTGAATCACCACTTGCTTTACTTGTTTCATCTTTTAGCTGTATAATGCTGTTTGAATCGGTACCAATCAGTGGAGCAATCGGAATAGCTTTTGAAATTTCTTGATTAAGTAATTTAGACCATGTCCTCACTGCAATTTGGTCATTAAGTTTGACTTGAGTTACACTCATTTTACCCTCTTAGAATTATTGATATAAAAAACCGGCAAAGTGCCGGTTGTTTCCTCTCCCATTTCTTACTTTAAACAATGGATCTATTATTGTATTGTGTACGATACCCGTTTATAAATTTTATCTTCCCCCCATCTTTAAGAAATGCTCTTTGCCTTCATAAACCTCCTACAAACACTCTCCTGAAGAAGATCCTTCATCCCCATTCTCATCCTTTCAAGAATCTCTTCTAAATGTTCTTCTAGAGCTCCCCCCCACTCATTAAATGATTAAAAGCAGCCTTATTTTTTGGATCCGCAATCCAAGTACTAAATTCTGCCTCTGACATCTTATCGAGTAAATCCAAAGAAATAGGACTGCTAGGAGTTAAACCATTATAGGCAGCAAGTGTGCGTGCAGAACTGTGTCGTTCTTGCAAATTTTCAATGGTATCGCTTGGAACATTTGTATAGCCAATTTTTTGAGCAATATTGTAAAGGACCTCGGCAGGATTTTGATTCTTTTGCGCACACTCCTGTAATATCTGCTTCAGTTCATTTCCAATCACCGCATCAACATTTTTTTGATCTGTCATTTCAGGATAGAGTGCAGAACAGGCAGCCAATTGTCGAGCACGTACATTATAAATAAAGTCAGCAGCTTGATCAAAGTCGTCATATTTGTGCTTAACAGAAGCAACAGACTGCTGAAAAAAAGAATGTAACTGTTCTGCTTCAGAAACAGCAGTAACAGACTGCTGCTTTTCTTGCAACAATCCCTGTTTATATAATTTTTTTCCTAACCACTGCATATAACCCATAAAATCTTTTTCCAGATCTGGCGGCGCACCAATTGCTTCCATCTCTTGGTCATTTTTTTGCTGTATCGCACCCTGATTTACAAGCTGTTGAAGAGATGCCTCTCCACTCTCTTTCAAACTGGTTGCAAAAGTTTTTACTTGTTCTTCTCCTCCAATTTCATAATCTTCTCCATGCTGAACTTCGGGAAGTGAATCCTGTTTCAATTGATTTTGTTCCACCAGCGTTAAGTGTTCTTGATCCATTTCATTAGCCTTTTCAGATAAAGATGATAAGATACGTTATTCCTAAATAAATCTGCTTATTTTTGAGAATTGACGGTTTGCAAAATAGACTGCACCACGCGCTCTATATTGCCGAGACTACCAATTTCACCAACGTCACCATGCCGTGATGAAACGAATTGATCCTCTTGAGAAAGGCTCTGCTTTTGTGCTCTCATAGCAATTTTATGAATAAGCGATGCTGGCAAAGGCGAATAGCGCAAAAGGTCAAGCATCATATCCATAGTTGCAAAATCCTTCATCAAAGGAAACAACTGCATAATAACAGAAAAGGTTCGTTCTTTTTCGTTAAGACTTGTGGGAGCATCATCAACCACAATATCATATTCCAAACTAGTAATCATTTCCCGTGTAAGTGGAACATATTGCGCATTTTCATCACCAGCAATACGCACCAACCTTCCATCGGAGAGATAATTTTGAACAAGATAAAGAATAATCTTTCCCTGTCGTTGCCGATATCGACGTAACCCATCAAAAAAAGAAGCCAATAGATTAAGTGATGATTGGCGGCGCTGTTCTTCGAGAATCCCAGGTTGATTAATTGCCCGCGTTCCAATAAATTCAGGAGATAACCCTGTCACCTGTGTAATGGCTCCCTTCGCTTCATTAAAAAGTTGAAAAAAACCATGAGGGAATTGTGCAACAGGTTTTGGCTGAACTCTTCCGCCAGAAACTGCCCCACTTTTAAGCCAAGTAATGCTATCGGCTCTAGCCCAACTTTCTATCGCTTGACGATCATCATCAAAAGCATCACGCTCGGCCATAATCCCGCCTTTTGATTGGCTGTTCAGCAAATGCATAACCTGACTAAAATATTTGTTAGACCACCGTTGCGGATCTTTTGTTGGCTTCACAATACCATAAAATTGTCGACTTAATTTATCAAAATAACCAGTGATACACTCCCACCCAAACTGATTAGGCGGAACCAAAGGCCTATCAGGTACTTCGAGCAATTTTTTTCCTAAAAAAGCACGCTTGACAATTTTTTTAGTCAATTTTGTTGCTTGAACACAGGAAAAATCTTTTTTCACACTCTGAAAATCTTTTTCAGAATAATCGATAAATTTTCCAGTATGCGGATCAAGAACTTTATAAACAACTTCGCGTTCAAACCACCTGCATTCAACCAAAGTAACCATTTTTTGGCTCTGAAAATCGCTATAATCACCATCTTCTTGACAGTAACTTTTCGCATCACAACTGCTGGCAAATGTAGGATGCTGAATCCAATCTGCGTGCAGATCACTCCAATGGGCATTAGGAAACATTTCTTGAGCGATGTGCAAAGGCTTTTCATCAATATACCACAAACGTTGCGCATCAATAAGATTTGGCTTTACCGCACTTGCATCCCAAACCATTTTCATCGGATCTAACCGTGAAATAACTGGTTTTCCTTGCGGATTTTCTTCATAATCTAGGCGCGTATCTGTCCAACCCATACCGCAAATAATTGCATCTTGAAAAGCATCAGAATCCTCATATTCCCCGTCAGCTTCATCGCGAAACCACTCGGCAGCTCCAGTAAGAATTTCATTAGCAAAAGCTGCTCCTTCTTGTCGTGGAATAAATTGTACTTTTCGTTTATTGTTACGCTCTGCACCAACCACCGCATGTACCAAAGGAGCAATACGATTAAAAGTCATGACCGGTCTGTTTTGCTCTCGCAATACAGCAATATCTTGGTCATTCCATTGTCGTCCACTATAAAAATCATAATCTTCTTGAGCATTTTTTCGCCATTGCTCAACATGAGCAATATCGTCATAATACCAATCAACGAGTTTCTTAAAGAGAGCTTGATGTTCAAGCATTTCGATAGAATCAAAAGAAGTTGTAGAAATATGCATTAAAAAGCCATCCATGAAGTTTGCCGATGACGGGAAGAATTATAAAAATTTCTTTGTGATTTGATGTTTGGCTGTTCATAGACGACACACATAAGTCCAAAACTATCAGCACCATGGCTTGCCCAATCATGTTCAGCGCCCAATCCAATATTGCGCTGTTCATCTCGTTTTTCATGATACCACGCAAGCGCTCTTCGTCCAGCTTCTGTAGTTTCACGATTGAACCATATGGCAGGAAATAATCGCCTTACAGCTTCGACACGCATTTTGACAGCTCCAACCCCTTGGTTAGGAATAACTTTTGTTTGAAATCCAGCCTGTTGAAGAGCACTTTCAAAACTCACATTATAAACGCGATCCTTCGTTGCGCCATCATGAGGTAAAACCATAAGCGCCTTATCGTATCCTCTTCTAAGCACCCACCCAATATGCTCAGAGAGAGGTTGCCCCTGCGCTTCATAATAGTCAAGAACACGAATTTCACGTCCAATAAATTGGGCAACCCACAAAGCAGTCGCATCAGCCTTTGCTCCTGTTCCTCCAATATCCCAAAAGATTCTGATCTGCATTAGCGGATCCCGTGGAACAGTCGTAATGCGTCCTTCCTGCTGAGCTTCAAGAAGTGCCCTTTGATAATAAGAACCTTGTACAGATTGGAGATATTCTCCCTCCCAAATATGGTTATACTGTTCAGGTCTTTGTTCCAAATCAGCCTTCCGATCACGATTAAGCTTTTCTGGAAATAGAGGATTGTCGTACCAATTAATTTTAACTGCCTTAATATTAGGGCTGTTCACATTTCGAAACCGTTTCTCTACGGGTGCATTTTCACGAAGAGGGTTCCATGTCACCCATAATTCAGAATTCCAATCTTTTCCTTCTTCTCGAAGTGTTGGAATCAAAACTTGCCAAGCAGTTTCGGTAACAGGTTCTGCCTCATCAACCCAACAGAGAAGAACCCGTCCCATTGATTTAATACTTGCAATATTTCGATCAAGACCAATAAAAATATAAACGATCCGTCCATCTTTTGACTTGATATATTTATCACCAATTTCGTAGTACTCTTGTAAGAAAGTATGAGCTTCAATAGCCCGTTTAATTTCCTCCAATGAGCTTTCATTGAGTGAGTTTTGAAATTGCCTTGCACATAAGATAATACCCCGTTCTCCTGCCTTTCCATGCCGATATCCAACAACAGCCGACATCAAAGCAAAGGAACGTGTTTTTCCAGATCCACGTCCTCCCCAAGCAGCGCGCACATCAGCTTTTCCAGAAAAAATTGGTATCAGTTTTGGAATAAGAGCGACTTGCTCAGTTATCATTGTAAAATCTCATAATTGAGAAATAAAATTCTATCCTGTTCTTCATAAAATGAACTAATATATTAAAGCCGCATTCTCCAAACCAAGCAACAACCTTTAAACACTAATAACCTCTTAAGCATCGCGTTCTTCAGACATTGTGTCCTTTGAAATCACTGGTACAATCTCAACACGTGAAACTGCCTTCTCACATCCTCCCTTTTCTCCAGTCGCTTGTAAAGATAAAGCCTTTGCTAAAAGGGAAAAGAACGGCACAGGGTTATTAAGTGCATGATATTCCAGATAAGATACCAACCCATCTTTACCATAATGATCCCCTGCTTTCTCAGCAGCTACAAGAAGAGCTTCGTTAAATTGTTTTGTTGCTTTGTTTAACATACTTCTTGAACGCCCTCTGCAACGCAAAGGGACACAGCGCTCACCTGTCATCATCATATTCCTTCAAAATAAATAAAATTCTACAGAATACAAACCAGCCAAGATCCCTATACTTTATGTAGCAGAGCAATTCATTCATCATCAGGAAAACACTTCTCACCAACCACGAGCAAGAATTTAAGAGAACAAAAAAACTGTGAAATACAGAACAAAAAGATTCCAAAATCCCCAATCTAAAAGCGTTGAAGACACCGAAACCAACTAATCCAGATAAACTAAAACAACCAGATACACTTAAGCTGGTAAACCTAAAACATCCCCCCAATAAGAGATACAATTCTGATTATGATGTTATTATAGCTGTTCAGATTAACCTTGTCAATTTTTTTCTCATTTTACTTCATTTTGTAACGGTACTCATTGCTTCTTTTGAAGCAGGTACAAAAGCCAATCGATCGCCTTCTTTTTCAACTGTCACCGTTGTTTCATCATGAATTTTTCCAAACAAAATACTTTCCGCAAGAGGGTCTTGAATTTCTTTTTGGATAATACGTTTCAAAGGCCGCGCTCCATAAAGGGGATCATACCCTTTATGCGCAAGAAACTGTCGTACTTCTGGTCTCATTTGCAAAATTATTTTGCGCTCATTAAGCAAATTTTGCAATTGTTTGATCTGAATATCGACGATTTTTTCCATGTCATGGCGCTGTAATCTTTGAAAAAGAATAATCTCATCAATACGATTAAGAAATTCAGGACGGAAAGCTGCCTTCACCACATTCATGACATCTTTTTTTGCCTGATCTGTTGTCTGCCCTTCTGGCAAAGCAGTTAAAAATTCAGCACCAAGATTCGATGTCATGATGAGCAAAGTATTGCGAAAATCGACGGTCCGTCCTTGCCCATCCGTCAATCTTCCCTCATCCAACACTTGCAACAAGAGATTAAAAATATCTGGATGTGCTTTTTCAATTTCATCAAATAAGACAACCTGATATGGTCTTCTGCGCACGGCCTCAGTCAGCACTCCCCCTTCCTCATATCCAACATACCCAGGAGGCGCTCCAATCAATCGTGCACCCGCGTGTTTTTCCATATATTCAGACATATCAATCCGCAACATTGCATTTGGATCTTGGAAAAGAAAAGCAGCAAGCGCTTTAGTCAATTCAGTTTTTCCAACACCTGTAGGACCTAAAAACATAAAAGAACCAATAGGGCGATTAGGATCCTGCAAACCAGCACGCGCACGACGCACAGCACGAGCAACAGCTTGCACAGCTTCGCCCTGTCCAACGACACGAGCACTAATTTCGTCTTCCATCCGCAACAATGCTTCTCTCTCTGCTTCAAGCATGCGATCAACAGGAACCCCCGTCCACCGTGAAACAATCCGTGCAACATGTTCAGCAGTCACAATTTCTTCAACCAAATTGTTTTGCTGATCATCATCTTCAGCAATAACCAATTGTTTTTCGAGTTCAGGAATAACACTATAAGCCAATTCACCAGCTTTTTGGAATTGTCCACCTCTCTGCGCAATAGCTAGAGCATTTCTCGCTTCTTCAAGTTGTCTTTTTAAATCAGCAGCATGCCCTAATTTTTGTTTTTCTGCCTGCCAAGCACTTGTCATCTCAGCTGACTGTTGTTCTAAAGTTTCCAGTTCGGCCTGCACAGTTTTCAAACGCTCTTTTCCAGTTGGATCAGTTTCTGTTTTCAAAGCTTCGCGTTCAATCTTTAACTGTAAAATTCGCCGATCGATAGCATCCAACTCTTCTGGCTTTGAATCAACCTGCATCCGCAATCTTGCAGCCGCTTCATCTATAAGGTCAATAGCTTTATCAGGTAAAAAACGATCGGTAATATAACGATTAGATAAACGTGCCGCCGCAATCAAAGCACTATCTGCAAGACGCACTTTATGATGCTGCTCATATTTCTCTTTAATTCCACGTAAAATAGAGATCGTATCTTCCAGTGTTGGCTCAGATACAAAAACAGGTTGAAAGCGACGTGCTAAAGCGGCATCTTTTTCAACATATTTGCGATATTCATCAAGGGTTGTAGCCCCAACACAATGAAGCTCTCCACGTGCAAGAGCTGGTTTTAACAAATTGGAAGCATCCATAGGACCGTCAGACTTCCCAGCTCCAACGAGATTGTGTAATTCATCTATGAAGAGAATAATTTGACCATTTTCAGCCTGCACCTCTGCCAATACAGCTTTTAGACGTTCTTCAAATTCACCTCGATATTTTGCACCAGCAATAAGCGCCCCCATATCCAATGCATGAAGTTGTTTATCACGTAAAGTTTCAGGAACATCTCCATTCACAATGCGCAGTGCCAAACCCTCAATGATTGCCGTTTTTCCCACACCAGGTTCACCAATCAGAACAGGATTATTTTTGGTACGCCGTGAAAGCACCTGAATAGTTCGACGAATTTCTTCTTCCCGTCCAATAACAGGATCAAGTTTCCCTTCACGGGCATCCTGAGTAAGGTCACGCGCATATTTTTTCAACGCTTCATATTGACTTTCGGCATGTGGACTTGTTGCTATTTTTCCTTTACGCAGAGCATCAATAGCTTGATTAAGAGCTTGTTGGGTTACACCTGCTTTTTTTAAAATTTCTGATGTTTTCGCAGTCTTTTCCATAGCAAGAGCTTGCAACCCACGCTCCACAGTTACAAACTGATCACCAGCTTTGTGCGCAAGTTCCTCTGCCATAGCAAAAACTTTAGCCAATGGCTGCGACAGATAAAGCTGTCCATTTCCACCCTGCACTTTTGGAAAAGCATCCAGTGCTTCTTTCAATTCTTTTTGAATAAGGGACAAATCGCCCCCAATTTTTTGTATCAAGGATACCGTCAAACCCTGAGAATCATCTAATAACACTTTAAGAAAATGTTCAGGCATAAATTGCTGATGATCGGAAGAGAGAGCATTATTCTGAGCTGTCTGCAAAAAACCTTGAAGCCGTTCGCTGTATTTCTCTAGGTTCATTTTCTTCCTTTCATAACCATTACCGCATTTACCATCCGAGGATACCTCGTAAAGATTGACCAAGCTATACAAAACGCTATAAAAAACACAGCGCAAAAATAACCGTAGTACTAGAGTGAATATGGGTTTTTACAAGGATGAGTACAAGAGGAAAACACCATAAGAGAGAAAAATAAAAATAGGTAAAAACCACTAATACCCTTCCTACCAAGTAAGCACAAATTTCCCTGTTCAACTATACCCAAAGCGTTCTATACAAATTTAAAAATTCTGATCACAATACTTAAATGCTTATTTACTCTTCTTCATCAGTTTCTGCAGCAGGAGACGGCAAAATATAAGCACCAGAAAGCCATCGATTCAAATCAACCGCTCGACATCGTGCAGAACAGAAAGGATAGGTATCTTGTTGTGACATTAAGCCACAAATTGGACAAGGGTGTGAAGGACGAAATGCCTTTGTGAAAGTTTTCGGCTTAAGCTGTTCCATTGGCCTAACCTATAAATGAATTTTATTCATATGTTTAAATTTTAAAGCAATTATTCAGCCCAATTAGAAAAAACAGGATAATCATAAGAAATTAAAAGATCCATCGTCTCAGCCAATGATAACCCAACAACATTAGAATAAGATCCAGAAATATCGACAACAAAAGCACCAGCTTTTCCTTGAATAGCGTATCCACCAGCTTTTCCTTGCCATTCTCCAGAATCAAGATAAGCTTTTATCATGGAAGAAGTCAGCCGTTTAAAACGAACACGACTTTCAACCGATTTTACAGTTATTTTTCCACATTCACTCAACATACAAATTGCACCATAAACTTTATGAGCACGTCCCGAAAGAAAGCGCAAACACTCACAAGCCTCGTCTTCTCCCTCTGGCTTAGGGAGAATAACCCGCCCGACAGACACAACGGTATCCGCGGCTAAAATGACATTTTTTTTTACCGACAAATTGTCTTCAGAACAATTCTGACTAAACAACCGCAAAGTTTCCCGTGCTTTCAATGCCTTTTCCTTTGCCAACCGCTTTGCAAGATTTGCAGGATGCTCTTTTAATTTTGGTGTTTCATCGATATTTGTTGCACAAACATGGCAAGGATCAACACCAATTTGCGCCAAAAGTGCCAAACGGCGTGGTGAAGCAGAAGCAAGCACCAACTGAATTTCCTCTAACTGATTTTTTCCCAAGAAGGTTTTCCTTATGATTCCCATTACCGACCCCCTCAAACGCTTCTGGGCAACTGCGAACCATCACCACATACGTCTCTACAAGACTCATCTCGCAAGCGTTTTGTACATTAGACAAATTGTTCTAAGCTCTTCTCGCCCTTTTAATTCTATTTCTCTTTCCAACTTTACAAATGCTTTATTGCCATTTATTTTTTTAGGAAAATCCAGAGGCATTTTTGCAAAATATATGGTTTTCACAAGAAAAAACCACTGTAACTCACTTATAGCGATACGTAATACGCCCTTTTGTCAAATCGTAAGGTGTCATTTCAACCATAATTTTATCGCCTGCCAATACACGAATACGATTTTTACGCATTCTCCCGGCTGTATGAGCGATAATCTCATGATCATTTTCTAACTTTACTCGAAACATTGCATTAGGGAGGAGTTCTGTTACAACACCAGAAAACTCCAAAACTTCTTCTTTGGACATAAATAATGGCTTCCTTTATTTAATTTGTGCTTCAAATAACCAAAACGCACTCATTTTGCGCTTTAAACTATTGTTGGGGGGGGTAATACTCTATTTTCTTTGTTTTGTGAATAAAAATTCGACGAAAAATCAATAAAGAGAGCTTTTTCACGCATCCCCTAACGCTCTCAAAAACTTAAAATCTTAAAGTCCAAAAACGTTAAATAGAAAAAAATCTTTTGTACCTTACAGGTATAGGAACATTTTACTAAAGTATTATAGTGTATATTACTATAATAGTCTTATTTTTTCATTAAAATGAAGACATTTTTTGACATAATTTTTTAAAGCAATCACTCTTATGTTAAAGGTGAACAGAAAAAACTGTTATTCTGTATCAATTAGTTTTGCAAAAAGAAGATAAGACTTTTAAAAAATACCAAATAAAGAATCGCCTTGAACACCTGAAAAGGATATAAAATGACCAAAAAATCATGTGATGTAGCGATTTTAATGGGCAGTGAATCTGATTGGCAAACAATGCGCCATAGTGTGGATGTTTTGACATGCCTTGATATTTCTCATACGGTGCATATTATCTCAGCACACAGAACTCCCGATCGACTTTACCAATTCGCAAAAGAAGCAAAATCTGCGGGTTTTAAGATATTAATTGCAGGTGCTGGAGGTGCGGCACATCTTCCAGGCATGTTGGCATCCCTCACACCACTTCCCGTTTTTGGAGTTCCCATGCACTCCCAATCTTTATCTGGCACAGATTCATTATTTTCAATCGTGCAAATGCCAGCTGGAATACCAGTTGGTACATTAGCGATTGGCAAAGCAGGTGCTATTAATGCAGCACTGTTGTCTGCAGCAGTTATGGCAATTTACGATGATGCCCTAGCTAAGCGTTTACAAAACTGGCGTAGACAACAAACTGCCAACGTTGCGCAAACTCCTACAACTGAGATCTAAGATGACACAATCTTTCACTCCTTCTAGCATATCCAGCACATCGTCTTTATCAACCGCGCTCCCTCCAAGAAGTACAATCGGGTTAATAGGTGGAGGACAATTGGCACGTATGTTGGCAATAGCAGCTGCCGAACTTGGATTTCGCACTATCGTTTTTTGCCCTGAGGAGGACTGCTCCGCAGCACAAACAGCAAGTAACCATATTATTGCTTCCTATGATGATTATTCGGCATTAGACCACTTTATATCTCTCTGTGATATTATAACCTATGAATTTGAAAATCTGTCTCTTCAAACGGTTCAGTATATAGAAAATACTAAATGTGTTTATCCCTCTTCTAAATCTCTAGAAATAGCTCAAGACCGGCTTTTTGAAAAGAAGTTTCTAAATGCGCAAGGTATACAAACAGCATCGTGGCATGCTGTTAAGGATCGTCTTTCTCTTACTTCAGGACTTGAAGCATTAGGAGGAAGAGGGCTTTTGAAAACACGACGTTTTGGCTATGATGGAAAAAATCAGATAATGCTGAATCATCCAAATGAGCAAACCATTGATGCAGCTTTAACAACTTTTCAAGGACAACCTTCAATTTTGGAAGAAATAGTTCCATTTTTATTAGAGATTTCTATTCTATCCGCGCGCACTCCTCGAGGAGAGTACATTTTTTATGATTGTCCAGAAAATAAGCACAAAAACGGCATTCTTTACAAAACCCTTGTGCCCTCTCGCGTTCCACCTTCCGTCCAAAAAACTGCGCAAGAAATAAGTATAACCATTATGGAAGCCTTGAATTATGTTGGTGTTCTTTGCATTGAATTTTTTGTATTGACGGACGGTACCCTTTTAGTCAACGAATTAGCACCTCGCGTACATAATTCTGGCCATTGGACGCAAAAAGCGTGTGTCACATCACAATTTGAACAGCACATCCGTGCAATTAGCGGATTTCCTTTGGGAAGTACATACCGCCATAGCAATTGCGAAATGACTAATCTTCTTGGAAACAATCTCAATGACTTCAAATATTTCCTAACACAGGAGCGTACATCAGTACATTTATATGGAAAAAACTCTATTCAGCCAACCCGCAAAATGGGCCATGCCATTCAATTAACAGAACCAACAACAAAATCTATTTCATAAAAAATAACCTGAAAATACAAACTCACTTCTTCCAAAGCCTTGCTCTGCACGCAAATATAAAACCCCTCTCATTATTAGCCTATTTCTTCAATCTGATAGAGAATTTGCAAAAGATAATAGCTTGACAAGAAAAGAGATTTTTGTTAGGAGTTTCCAGGTTTCTTGCGACTTTCACTTAGTTTATTACATTGATGAGTGTACGTTTTTAGAGGGTGTGTTCTATTTTGTGTATATGCAATAAATGAAGTGTAGCGTGGTATCATGGAACAAGTATAATGTTACATAGTTTAGGTTGCAGTGTTATTTGCATGTAATATCTAAGTTGTGTTGTTTTGAACAACGGTAGTGATTCGCATAAATATGATACGGTGAGCATAATGAAAATTAAAAATTCTCTTAAAGCATTAAAAGAACGTCACCGTAATAACCGCTTGGTTCGTCGTAAGGGTCGCGTTTATATCTTAAACAAAACTAACCCACGTTTTAGAGCACGTCAGGGTTGATATTTTTGCCTGCTATCTGTGGGTACTAAGCCTTTTATATTTTGAGGTCTTTGCTCTATGAAGCTTTTTACTTTTTTAAAAGCTTTGCGGTTTCAGGAATTTTTTGTTCTTTTAAAAAGTTCTTTCGTTGCTTTTGTTTGTAGCTTTTTTTTCCTTTCTTCTGGATACGGTCAAGGTTCTTTTTTGTTGCCTTCTGAGAATTCCTCCCCACAATCTCTTTTGCCCCTAGATGACCTTATTCCTAATCCTCCTTCAGAATCTTCCATCCCTGATTTGACTGCAACAATTTTTGAAGAATCTGATACAGCACACGCGGTTTACAAAAACCAGACAACTAGGCAACAAAAAGAAACAGAAATTACTCATCTACTCAAAAAGTTAAAGTTCTGCGCTAATGCCAATGAAGCAAAAATTATCAGTCAACAACTCCAACATTTGTGGGCACAATCTGGTAGTGCAACCATTGACCTTTTAATGTCATGGGCTGAAAATGCAATAAACTCTGATAATTATGGCCTTGCCCTTGATTATATTGATAATGTCTTAGCATTATCTTCCACTTATGCAGAAGCTTGGGTTAGGCGCGCCTGGATTCATATTCAACTGAGCGACTTCAAGCTTGCCATGTTCGACCTCAATCATGCCCTAAAACTTGAACCACGCAATTATATAGCATTTTTTGAGCTTGGAATTACCATGGAAGCAACAGAACGCCCACATCTTGCTATAAAAGCTTATGAAATGGCTCTCCATTATTACCCACAATTCCATAAAATCCAAAAGCGCATAGGTATTCTTTTAGAGAAAGAATCACAGCGAACCCTTTAAACACAAAGAACTTCACTAAAAACACAGTGTCTGACCCCTACCTAGCAACATAAAAATACAAATAGATTGTGATCGAATTCATTTTATGTCTAGATGAAAATCTCGAACTACTCTATAGTCAGAAATGGTGTTCTGCGCTTTTTGACAGGAAATAATATATACCTGAAACCTTATTGATCCCCTCGGGAACTGTCCCTGAAAAGGCTCGTGGGCTTTTTCACATGGTGCCCACCTATTTAAGTAGGTTCTACAGGGTAAACCTTTTCCATCGACTGCTGTGGATCACCATTTTTGTGCAAATAAAAATAAGTGTCATCTTTTTCAAAAAAGTGATTTGTAAGGATTTTTGGTAATATTTTTTACTTATAAAAGATTAACAGCAGCATGCTGCAATTTATGAAATGATTAGTAAATAATGGCACAACACACCCAGCATCCGCAATCTACTTCTTCAATCCGATTGCATTTACGTCAGCTTGGTTTGTCACAGCGCAATGCCCTTTCAATAAAAGAACGTGAAGTTTTTTCAAAACGTGCCTGCTCTCACTTGATTAATTACCTTGAACAAAAAGGAGAAGATTTTTCGCGCATAATTTTAGGGGGTTATTGGCCAATAAAATCGGAAATAGATCCTAGACCTCTCTTTGAAATAATAACACTACATGGCGGCAAATTAGCATTGCCAGCAGTGCTTGATTCAACCACAATGGTTTTTCGTTCCTATTCTCAAAACGCTACGCTACACCCCATGCGCTTTGGCACATTAGGACCTGCAAAAGAAAATTCTGTTGTTGTACCAAATATCATAATTGTGCCACTTTCAGCGTTTGACAGCCGTTGTCACCGCCTTGGTTATGGCAGAGGATATTATGATCGTGCAGTTGCAACTTTTAAAAAACAAGAATATCAAATTAACTTGTTCGGTTTAGGTTTTTCATGTCAAGAAGTCGCGTGCATTCCCCATAATGAGCATGATCTAGTTGTGCAAAAAATCTTTACAGAAAAAGGTTTTTTAGAATTTTTTTAAAGCGAGCTTAAAATCTTTATGCGTTTTTTATTTTTAGGTGATATTGTTGGAGAAACAGGCTGTACAGCTGTATTTGAACAGCTCCCACAGCTCATTAAAAAATGGCAACTTGATTTTGTAGTCGCTAATGGTGAAAATGCCTCTAATGGCTTCGGCATAACAGAAGCAACGTATCAAGATCTTTTAACCACAGGGGTTGATGTTATAACGACAGGCAACCATGCTTTTGGATGCAAAGAGACCCTACAATACGCCCGTGAAAGTGATCGTTTTTTACGTCCCGCTAATTTTGCTATAAGCACACCAGGAAAAGGCTCAAACATTTTTACAGCAAAAAATGGAGCACGTGTTCTTGTTGCAAATATTTTAGGAGCTGTTTTTATGCCGTGCGAAACAAAAGATCCGTTTGAAGCTGCCGAAAAAATTTTATTATCCTGCTCTTTAACTGAGCAAGTAGACGCAATTATTTTTGATTTTCACGCAGAAACAACGAGTGAAAAACAGTGTTTGGGTCATTTTCTTGATGGCCGTGTAAGTGTTATTGTGGGCACACACACCCACACGCCCACAGCCGACGCACGAATTTTAGAAGGTGGCAGTGCTTATCTATCAGATGCAGGCATGTGTGGTGATTACAATTCATCAATTGGAATGGATAAAGAAGAACCTTTACATCGCTTTCTTTATAAAACAAAACAGGATCGTTACAGACCCGCCAGTGGTCCTGCAACACTTTGTGGTTTGGCAGTTGAAATTTCCGATCGTACGGGCTTAGCGGAACAAATTTCAGCAGTTCGTATTGGACCTCATTTAAAACCTGAAAGTCCAGATTTTTGGTAGCCTTTTAAAAGCTATTTCCCCCTTACCTTACCTATGTTTGTGCCCATAACATAAAACTCTTTCTGTCCAAACCATTAATAATGGCAAATATGAAAACTTGCAAATACTCTTAATTTTTTTGATGTATAAAAAAGAAAGAATGTAAAGTATTAAGTATATTTTTAAAATAACTTTGTATTAAATCAAATAAAAAAAGATAAAACACTTGGTGATCTCCTATGATTAACAATATTTACTGCGTTGGACTCAATTATGTCGAACATATTTACGAATTAGGCAATGTTATTGAAGATGAACCTGTTATATTTAGTAAACCAAATAGTTCACTAATTTTAGGAGATAAAATTTATCTTCCGGATTTTTCCAAAGAAGTCCATTTTGAAACAGAAATTGTACTCAGAATCTCAAAAGATACTTTTATGGTTAACGAAATGAAAGCTGAAGAATGCTATGATGCGATAGCAATAGGTCTTGATCTAACAGCTAGAGATTTGCAAACAAAATTGAAAGAAAAAAAGCTTCCTTGGCTTTTATCTAAAGGATTTAAAGGAGCTGCATACATCTCTTACTTCATAAATAAGGAAGAAATAAGCAACCCAATAACCTTTGAAATGAAGCTAAACAATGAAACTCGGCAATTTGGAAATACTGGAAATATGATATTTAGCTTTGAGAAAATAATATCATTCTTAAGTAGCTACATTCAATTAAAGGAGGGAGATATAATATATACAGGGACTCCACATGGAGTAGGAAAACTTTCTAAGTCTGACAAAATAGAATTATATGTAGAAAATAGATTAATTTCAAAAATAAAAGTAGAATAAAACATTTAATACTATGCCCAAATAGAAATATTATATGTTTTCTTTTGTGGAACTACTTTGCTCTAATCATTTTAAACTATTTATTTAATTTTTTAAATGGCCACCCGTTTAATAATCGCCCCGCACTGAGCCAATTTTTCTTCCAATCGTTCAAAACCGCGATCAAGGTGGTATACACGGCTAACGGTGGTTGTTCCCTTCGCAACCAACGCAGCAATAACAAGAGAGACAGAAGCTCGCAAATCTGTTGCCATCACTTGTGCTCCTTGCAAATATTCAGTTCCATAAACGGTTGCTGTCTGACCTTTAAGCTTTATATTAGCTCCCAAACGTGTGAGTTCCTGAACATGCATGAAACGATTTTCAAAAATCGTTTCAGTAATGTGCGCAGTACCTTGAGCGCGTGTCATCAAAGCCATAAATTGAGCTTGAAGATCTGTTGGGAAAGCGGGATACGGACCTGTTTTGATATCAACAGACATTATTTTTGTTTTTCGTTGGTTTCTTTTAACATGAATTCCTTCAGGTTTTATTGTGATATCAAGCCCTGTTTTTTTCAAAATCTCCAGTACCTTAGTCAAATGATTATGATTTGCATTTTTGAGCAAAACATCTCCTCCGGTCATAGCTACAGCCATAGCATAAGTTCCAGCTTCAATTCGATCAGCAATGACACGTATTCTTGCACCATTGAGTTTTTTAACTCCCTCAATGACGAGTGTTGAAGTTTCTGCACCGGTTATTTTTGCACCCATCGCGTTAAGAGCTTGAATAAGATTTGTCACTTCAGGTTCACAGGCAGCGTTCTCAAGCACAGTTTTTCCATCTGCAACTGCAGCTGCCATAAGCATAACGTGAGTTCCTCCAACAGTCACTTTAGGGAAGCGATAATTTGCCCCTTTTAATCTCTTTGGAGCTTTAGCATGAACATAACCATTTTCAATTTTTATCCGTGCCCCTAAAGTTTTGAGTCCTTCAAGGATAAAATCGACGGGTCTTGTTCCAATAGTGCATCCTCCAGGCAAAGAAACATATGCTTCTGCACATCGTGCAAGAAGTGGTCCAATAACCCAAAAACTTGCACGCATTTTTTTCACGAGCTCGTACGATGCATGTGTTGTAGCTATTTTTTGTGCTGTAAAATGAATTGTTCTTGAACTCATGTCATCGTCATGCACTCTTTGCCCTTCAACAGCGTATCCAACCCCATGATTATTAAGAATACGGATTAACAATTCAACATCAACAAGATGAGGTACATTTTCTAGAGTGACAGTATCCTCTGTAAGCAAAGAAGCAATCATAAGAGGTAAAGCAGCATTTTTCGCTCCTGAAATAGGAATACTCCCTTTGAGACTCTTCCCGCCAATAATTTGAATTGAATCCATAATGATTTCACTCTTTCCCTTCGAGTACCCCCTTCAAAGAATCTGACTCCTTGAAAAATCATTCTTTGCCGTGGCTTTATAACGAATCATTGAGAAGTTTTGTTGCAAAGATGCCGCAAAAAAAACAAAATTAGAAGCCTTTTTATTGCTCCTTTTGTGCTCTTTTCCGACTTTGTTCTTTTCGACGTTTTAGATTTTCGCGCAACTGCTTAGCAAGCCTCTCTTGGCGCTGTTTTTCTTTTTCATTTTGATGATTATTTTTTTCTTCTTTTTGGTTTTGATGCATTGATGTCATTGCGCAACCTTCTACCCAGTATTGAGCTTTTTTAACAGCTCATTTCTGTTATGCAAAGAAAACATCTCATGGCACAAGAAGGGTTTTCTTGCAAGCACAGAGAATGCTCTCTTGCCTATTTTCTTACAATATGGCAAAAGGCCAGCGCGGAAAATAAAAATGCTGCGGTAGCTCAGTGGCAGAGCACTCCCTTGGTAAGGGAGAGGTCGAGAGTTCAATCCTCTCTCGCAGCACCAGTACTTATGGCTCATCATTTACACCTTCTTATGCACATGCAAAACTGCGTTGTCCCCATTTTATCATCCTTTTCTCACGTCTCATCAACTCTGGTCTTGCTTTGTCTTATTTTCTCCCCAAGCTCTGTATTGGCACGCCTAATTTGATAAACCATCCTCTCCAAAGCCTCACTAAAACAGCTAATTTTACTTTTAAGCATACGAATTATAAGCTTCATCACGATAAGCACGCTTAATCAAAGGCGGAATATCTGGCCAGTAAAGCATCAAATCTACCCGCTCGCGTTGAGCAATCCATAATCCTCCCTGACATTGAGCCTTATGCTCATCAGGAAAACCTTTTTGACAAAAATGAGGAATCAAGATTTCGGGGTTTTTTGTTTTGATTTTCAACAAAAGCATCAGGAAAAAATCCCTTCAGACGATCATCGGCTAAAACAAGCCCAACACTCTCGAGTTCTGCATGAGTAAGCGTACTATAAAGCCGACGCACATACAGTTCAAACTTTATCCCACGTCGCATAGAAAGTGTTGTCCCTTCCTCCACTGTTTTTCAGTAATTCTTTCTCAGGCGAGCTTCATCATAACAGAATGATATTTTTTGGTTTATTTCCCCCGCTTTTTGCATGCAACCACCATTTCAAATAAAGAAGCAGTAATCAAACCATTGCGCGCTTTATGCCATTCACGAGTTCCCTGAACACAATCAACTATGATCGGCATCGTATTTCATGTCTCCCCCCCCCGTACTTAAACTATTTTTTTTTCGAAACACACCTCTGATTTTAAAAACCACCCCTCAAGGCCACTGAGATCTCCCCTATTTTATATTAGATATTATAAAGCATACTGGAAAAGATTCTGAATTTGATGTCTTAAATTCCTCAACAAGCAAAGCATCTCGACACTCTGTATAGCTCAATTCCATGTTTTAGCTAAAAAGACCACTATCTAAAGATACTCACCTCAATCATGCTGCTGAACAACAAAAAAATCGTTTCTGAAGCATTCCTTAGCCAACCTTTGCACAACACACTCAGCAGCCTTTTGTGATATGAAGAGGATTGCGTTGCGTTTTTGTGGCTCAAGTACAATCGTATCTTCACTATTTCCTGCATAATAAAGTGGAATTCCCTGATAAATAGTTTTGAGATAGCTCGGCATAACTTATTACCACCAATAACCTGTTAATACATCACATGGACGCAAACGATGCTGCCTTTCATACGATCCATAGAGATTATCTTCATAATCTTGAACAACCTTTGCGTCTAAGAAAGCATGATAAGCATCACTATTCAGAATGAAGGGCTGTATTTGAATATCTTGTTCATCAATTTCATTATTTGTAATATATGCATCAGCGATCTGCTCACTCACATCGTCAGCATGAAGAGTTATCAGATCAAGGCGTAAAATTTTCTGAACAGAATCATGCTCATAAATAAAATCGAGAGCATCTTCAACTTGATCAATAGGGCCCTTGTAAGCACCACCAGTATCATCATCACAAAGAATGATGATCATTTCGTCCTCTGTAATAAATGAAATATTTTTCATAACTCTCCCCTCCCCTTAAATAACTTATAAAGCGTATTTGGACAGTTGATAAAGGGTAGCTTTATCTTGACATAACCGAATATAGCGTTAGTCTTATATCCTCTATGGAAGAGATGTCAATTATTATTATCCCAAATAAAGGATATATTTTGGCCTTTACGGCATTGACACAACATACGTGAATAAAATCTTCGACTTTTTGTTCACTTATTGTTCTCGTGTTGTTCTCTATTTGTTCTTACTCAACACGACCATAAATAACGGGAGGGCTAAAATGAGTGATTTAGAACTAATACAACAGTGGTGCACCCTTGATCAAAAAACACAAAAAGAAATTATCCTTATGCTTCGCCAGTTGGTCTCCGCAAGAGAGTTAAGATTGCCTGCCTCTCTTCAGGAGAAAGCTTCGAAATAAGGTCAAGAAATTCCCGATCCTCAAAACTGGCACAATCCCCGTAAAGGATATAATTCACACTGATATTAATTTCATGACAAATGCGAGCAAGCGACTCAATGGTCGGTTCTTTTCCTTCAGAAAGAATAGAATGAAGGTAGCCTGCTCCCTTTCCCGCAGCAAGAGAAATTGACCGTTTTGACCGACCGCTGTTTTCTAATGCTGCACTCAATCTTTGACGCCAACCATCGATATTCATAGTACCACCATATAGTGCATCTTCAAAAAAAGACACGTCCTTTTGCAAAACAGACTTGCATTATCCTTTAAAGAGGATAAAATTAAGAAATAAATTTATTTTTGGGGGGAATAAAAAATCATTTTCAAATCACGAAAACAATTTATCACCCCAAAGGATACGAAAAGGCACATCGTAAAATCATGCCTTTAGAATACTGTAATTATGCATCCTTTGCCATTTATGCAATCTCAAATATAGAGCCTTATGAACACATAAACATACATGCCACATATCAGACCACATAAACGAAACAACAAAGCGCTGTCATCCAACAAAACAAACTGCAATAAAACAAAAATACTTTTAATAAAACCAACAGTTCTATCCAAGTTTTAAGAATGCATAAGCACACCATCTCAAGTTCTATTGCGAATTAAAATATGTAAAAAAAGAAGAAAGCCGATTGAAGCATGAAACACACCAATCAACAAAAAATTCCTTATTATGAATCATCAACACTTCCTTATGTTTGTTGGTATCAAGATGACTTTCTAGGGGGAGTCCGTGGAATGCGCGCACACGAAATCGGAATTTACACAATTCTGCTCAACGAAATGTATGCACGCGGGCGTCCTTTAGGATTATCCGTAGAACGTTTAGCGCGTATTTGTGGTTGTGACAAGCGAACTTTTACAAATGTTTTAGAAATGCTTTTGCGAGAAGGAAAAATTTTAAAATTATCGGATGGTCTATGGAATAAACGCTGTGAAAATGTGTTCCAAGAACGTGCAAAATTGCTCGAACAAAAATCATTTGCAGGTCGTTCTTCAGCAGAAAAACGTAAAAAAATCAACGCAGAAATTCAACAGAAGCTTAACGAAAATACAAAAGATGGTGTACATAATTTAGAATCTCAGAAGAGAGAAGAAAAGGAAACACCTAACGGTGTTTCAGAAAAGGTACTATTTTCCTCTTCAATAATCAAGGAAGAAAGGAAACAAGAATCCCTTTTCGCCGCTATAACTGATCCTGAACAAAACGTAACAACTCTCCTTCCTCCCCCCACCACAGACACCGTCTCCACTCACAACCTCACAGAAACCAATCTTAGCAAAAAATCAAAAAGCCGAACATCAATACCAAAAGGCACACGCCTTCCAACAGACTGGACAGCAGACATCCAAGCGGCAATTTCAGAAGGTTTAAGCGAAGAAAAAGCCCGCTGGCAAGAAAAGAAGTTTCGAGATTATTGGCATGCAAAAAGCGGCAAAGAAGCACTCAAAACAGATTGGCAAGCAACATGGCGCAACTGGTTTCGCCGTGAAATTGAACGAATAAAAGAAAATCAAGAAAGACTTGCTGCTTTCTCCTCCCGCTCTGCATCATACGGCAACAACGATGATGCTCTTTACAAAAACCTTATTAACTACCGCACAAATGAACATGAGCACAATTTTTGAAATTAAACAAAAACTTTCATCTCGCGCAGGATCAGTTGCAGAAATGCTTCTCCCACAAGGTCAAAAATGCGGAAATAATTGGATTATAGGCAACATCAGAGGCGAAACTGGTCAAAGTTTATCAGTGTGTTTAAGCGGCAATAAAGCGGGTCTTTGGTATGATTTTGCAGAAGGCCATGGTGGCGACCTTCTAGATCTTTGGTGCGCAGTAAAAGGAATCAGCCTCTTAAAAGCATTGGAAGAAGCTCGATCTTACCTTAATCTGACTCGTCCTAAACCCTTTATGACACCCAATCGTTCCTATCGGCGCCCAAAAATTCCTGCAGGAACCACATCGCAAAATTTTGTCAAAAATTACCTTCACAAAGAGCGCCGTATCCCTCTTGATATTTTGAAACGTTACCGCATAAAAGAAGATGGTGAAAAGATTATTTTTCCATTTTATAAGCCCGACGGCACACTTGCTTTGGTAAAAGAACGGCTAGCACAAGCAGGTGCAAAAGCGAAACCCACAGCATCACAATGTGAACCTATTTTATTTGGCTGGCAAGCTTTTATCATTGAGGAACACCCCGATACCACAATGGAGTTCCCTTATACCCAATTGGAGAAAACTTTCCCCTCAGCAAAGTCTCAAAATATCTCAAGAAAGCAATCAAGCATTTCAGCATCACAACAAAATACTCGCACAAATCTGCCAATTGTCTCCAAAAATCGTACCATTGTCATCACTGAAGGAGAAATTGATGCACTTTCATTGGCCGCCTACGGATATCCTACTGTTTCAGTCCCATTCGGTGGAGGCACCGGAGGAAAACAAAATTGGATTGAAAATGAATTTGATCATTTAGAACCTTTTGAAACCATTTTTTTAGCAACAGATATGGATAAAGCAGGAGAAGAAGCTGCCCATGAAATTGCCAGTCGTCTTGGTCGCCACCGCTGTTACCGTGTAGAGCTACCACATAAAGACGCGAATGACTGTCTAACTGCAAATGTTAATTCTGCTACCATAGCAGCAGCTTTTTCATCAGCAAAAAGTTTTGCACCAACTGGTCTACGACGTGCTTCAGAATATAAAGATCAAATCATAAAGCTATTTTGGCCAACACCTGAACAACATCTTGGCTACACGGTTCCATATCCTAAACTAAATGGAAAACTTTATTTTCGCCCAGCAGAATTAACACTCTGGAGCGGAGCAAGCGGTGCGGGAAAAAGCCAACTATTATCAGACTGCATCCCGCATTGGATTGCACAAAAAAGCCGCCTCTGTTTAGCTTCACTGGAAATGAAAGGAGAACAGTCGCTCCGCCGTTTAACAAAACAAACGGGAGGCTTGGAACAACCAACACAAGATATGATTGAACGAATCCTGCATTTTTTAGACGAAGGGCTGATTATTTATGAACATGTCGGTAAATCAAACATAGAAACATTACTTGATGTATTCGACTATTGCCGTGCACGCTATGGCTGCGATCAATTTATTATTGACAGTTTAATGCGACTAGGCATCGCTTCAGACGATTACGCAGGACAAGAACAAGTTATTTATAAAATGGTTGACTGGGCAATTTTAAATGCCGTACACATTCATCTTGTTGCTCACGCACGCAAAAGTAGCTTAGATAAGGATATCCCTGGAACAGAAGACATTAAGGGTGCTTCAGAAATTGGAGCCAATGCATTCAACATTATCACTATTTGGCGTAACCGATCTTTAGAAGATAAAATTTGTGCAGCATTAAGAGCAGAAGAAAAAGCTGATTTAACCAAACGTCCGGGCGTAATTATAAATATCGCTAAACAGCGTTCAGGCGATTTTGAAGGGAAAATTGGCCTTTGGTTTGACCCTCAAACCTATCGTTATCGTTGTTCCTCTACCCATCCCATATATCCGCGACGTTATGTTGAACGCACAAACAAAAATCCCCACACAACCGTTCACTCATAACAACTCGAGCAATGGAGTAAAAATTTCCCTTTAAGAATAAATATCAGCAGCAATTTTACGAATTAGATAAAGGATAACCAAACAGCCTCCTTCCTCATTATCAAACAACAATTTTAAAGGAAACAATAGAATATGAGCCATAAAGAAAAGATAGAAAATAAAAATGAACAAGTCAGAAAAACCTCAGCTCTTCACCTTTCCAATCACAACAAAGAAGAACAGCACATTGGCCACCTAAAAACGCAAGAAATATCTATTGAGACGAGCAATCCTTATTTTCAACCATCTCACCGCGAAAGCTCTAACAATCCGCGCACAATAACCGCAATTGCCGATGCACATAGCTCTCCTATAGCTCTTTTATATGCAAAAGGACATATCAACAAAGCACAATATAAAGCAGCTGAACGTTTTTACATTTACTGGCGTCAAAGCCAAGCAGACCTTTGCATGAGCCCTGATTACACACATCAAAAAGTTGATTTCCATCAAGCTTATGCACATCCTATTGAACGCCAAATAGAAGCATCCAACCATTTACAAATAATAAAAACTCTTCTTGGTGTTCTTGGATATTCTCTCGTTGAACAAGTTGTTGGCTACAGTCAAACAATCAAAGCACTAAACCCATCAAAACGCAAACAAAACTCCCTTGCAGATCATTTACGAGATTGTCTAGACCTATTAGCATCCCATTGGGGCTACGCAAACTATAAATCCCCTCGGAATTTTCCCTATTTGAAATAGAAGATCTTTTCATTCCAAACTCCTCCATCTCTGCCAATAAAGCAACAATCGATACTCCCAAAAGCCTCACCAGCACAAAAAACAGGCATTACCTAGAAAGAATCAGCCTCACGGCTGTAAACAAGCCCTTCATGTCAACAAAATTGATAACATCATAATAGTAATAAAAAAGCATAATTTTTCTACTAAAAGAATTTTAGTAATGTTCGTAAAGTATTAAACATTTAATCTTTAAAGTATTTTAATTATACTTCATATAATAACAAAACCAATAAAAATTTCGCAAACACCTATTTTCATTATCAATTTTTTGCGCAACGGTGCCAATTTGAAACAGCTCCATACAGCTCTGTGTGGTGCAAATTTGAAACAGTTTTATAAAAAATGATATTTTATAAAAATAAAGATAGCTTTTATTACTTTTATTACATTGCATTTTTACTATGAGTTATTTAGAATGGTCTGCATATAATCCATTATGGATATTTAGTATTAGTAATTATGAGTAATAAAAATTAAGAGTAAATTATGAGTACCAAATTCTTTTTTATATCAAGTGCAATTACAAGCGGTTTAGCTTTTGCACTTCAATCGCCTGATCGTATAGTTAGCCAACACCCGATGCCTTTCGTCGCACCTTTCACCATACCAGAAACGGGTCTGCAGATCATTGAACAAACAAATGACACTTTAGATACATTAAACGGCTTAAAGCCCAATGGTAATAATGAAATACGATATAACAAAATAGAAGAATAATCTCGAATAAGGCAAAATACACTACACGCCATAGCTAAATTTCACTCTTCCTTATAAATTTTGCTTACCGACGTTCTCCTAAACTCACAAACGAACACCGGACATATGTACTGTAGCGTGTGACGAAGCCAAACTCTGAAAAGATACCTCTAATCAAGGTCTTTGTCTTGCTTAGCACTTCCTTTTATTGAAGACAGTTCTTCCTACCCTGCTGCTTGTCTTTTTCATCGTCACACCCTTTGCCTATATTTAAGAATACATTTTCTAAAAAGCTCTAAATACAACAAATTTTTGAGCTGATTTTTTCTGCTCTTCAATTCTGTTTATTTTCTTCCATTTCTCTCGTATCGAACGCCCCTCATTTTATCTAAAATATTTAAAATATTCTTAACATATCTAAGAAATTTTTTATTTTATGTTGCAATCTATTTTAAAAAAACTGCCAATTTATCGATGACATTTCATCACTATGAGTGGTGCGGGTGGTCGGACTCGAACCGACACTCCTCTCGGAACCAGATTTTGAGTCTGGCGCGTCTACCAGTTCCACCACACCCGCACATGATCATAAAACAGGGCTATTTTTTACTTTATCAGTAACCACTGTCCATTACCCCTTTGCAACTATATGAAGAAGTATAGATTCGTCAACACAAGACTTCTTTTTTTCAAAAAATTCATATCATTCTTCCTTACTTAAACTATTGAGTATAATTTATTAAAATTTTTACCTGTTAAAATTATAGAAGTTTTTATGATATTAAAGACATTTAAACGTTGGACAATTTCTCTAGCAAACAAACGTACAGCACCACATTGGCTTGGGTTTATTGCTTTTGTTGAAAGCTCTGTTTTTCCAATCCCAGCAGATGTTTTGTACATCCCAATGACGCTCGTCCATCCCTCCAAAGCCTATCGTTATGCTTTTATCGCCACTATATGTTCTATTTTTGGAGGAATTTTTGGTTGGTTTTTGGGACATTTTTCCTACAGTAATATAGCCGAACCAATTCTAAAATTTTATGGACAAGTTGAAAATTTTCAAGCACTGAAAAATGATGCAACACTGAAATTTTTGATTATTTTACTAATTACTTCAGGTTTTTTTCATCTTCCACCCATAAAGATTACTACAATTTTAGCAGGTGTAATGGGTGTACATCTCGGACTTTTTGTTATAGTCTGTGTTTTCGCACGGGGGGCTCGTTTTTATCTTCTCGCATGGCTTATTCAACATTTTGGCCACCAAACGATAAACTTCCTCTCCCGTCATTTTAAATGGGTCGCCCTAATTAGCTGCATGACTCTTATGTTGATCTACGGAGCTTTTTTGTTTTTTTTACATAAAAACCCTCTATCTTAAGGAGTATGTTTCATGCCCAACACTGTCTCTTCTAAACATATTTTTAACAAGCACCTATATCTGGGAATAAGCAAGAAAGAACAAAGTATATGGGCTTTTTTCCTAGCTTTTTGCTTATTTACCACTGTAAGTCTGACACTCGGATTTGAACATATTGGAGGATACCTTCCTTGTGATTTATGCCTTATCGAGCGTTATCCTTATTATAGCGCTATACCATTCTTGCTTTTAGCAGGATTCGTGTCATTATTTTGCCAAACGCCTTCTTTTGTGCGGTTTTTGTTTTTATGCGTATTAATCTTAATGACAATAAGCTTTATCTTAGCAATATACCATACAGGAATTGAATACGGCTTCTGGCCAGGACCTTCTAGTTGTAGCTCAAACACAGCAAAATTTACCACAAATGCCACTCAGCTTCTCGATCAATTGAATGATATTATACCTCCTTCTTGTTCTGAAGCACAGGGACGATTTCTCTCTCTTTCATTTGCCGGCTGGAATGTCGTTGCCAGCACATTTTACATGCTTGCTAGCCTCTATATTACTTCAAAAGGAATCTTCTCAAACTGCAAAAAGTAATATCAACATAAATATGCAGCAGTACGCCAATATTTTCCTAACCCCATTTCTTCCATACCCTAGTAACACAGTAGCGTTTTGTTGTGTTTTCTCTACCTGTCCTTTTTTCACACTAAAATTATTGGCACCTTTCACAAAAATTGTCACCATGCACAAAAAAGAAAAACATATAATGTTTTGTTATTACTCCCTCTATACTTATTTTAAATATTTTGATAGGTACTAAAAACATTAATTTGTATGAGCAAGTGAGGGGCTAATAAACACAATTGGTGGTGTGCATGCCCAAAGATGAAAACTTAACATCTTCTTTATCATTACAGTCGACTACTTTCCTAGATATAGAGCAGCTTGAAGAACCTCATGAAGAAATGGAACACGATTACGATGCATGGCGAGAACATGCAAAAGAAGCAAGTCTAAATGCTCCTTATACAAAACCGCCTCGCATAAAACCCAGAATCCAGTCAGCACCACGCATTAGACAAGTTTTTTGGTGTGATTTTCCCCATGATGCAATACTGCCCGAATTTTGGAAAAAGCGGCCTGTTTTGATTCTCTCCAAAAATGCGAAACGGTATGGAAACGTTACAGTTTTACCTTTTACCACAAAATCACAACCCAATAATCCTGCCGCCTACTCACTACAATCTCCCATAGAAAATAGAAAAGCATGGATCATATGCGACTATGTCACAACAATCTCCGTAAGTCGTTTAAGTTGTTCACACACTGTTCCAAGAGTACCACAAGAAGATTTTGATAAAATCGTAGCACTAATGCTCAAATATTTACCCCGTTAACATGGTTAGTAAGTTACATTAACAAACTAACTTGACATTTTTAAAAAATAACCTTATATATGAGTCATCTACGGCATCGTAAGTGGTGGCCGCTTCCCCGCAAGGGGAGATAGGAACGAAGGAGTAGGAAACTGCTCCTTTCGTCTTTCTAGGGATCTTAAAAGAATCTGTATCATACATCTTTGTTATTTTTACTTTCCTCTCAGAGAAAAATTATTCAGGATAATTTTTATTACTCTGCCAAAATGTACATTTCTGGATTAATCCATAAAATCTTTGTATTCCCTTAACTTTTTTACCAATAATTTTTTATTTTTCCTTTTCTTTTTAACAGGGAACCCTATTTATTTAGCGACGTTTTTTAATTTTAGATTGACTTTCATTTTTTCTCTCCTATATTTTAGAATAATTCTAAAGAATTAGGAAAATAGATGTTAAAATACCTTTTTTCATTTATAAAGCGCAAATCTCTATCCTTTCGTTCCATACAAAGAACGATAGATCGTGCTCTTAAATCAAAAGAACAACATGCAGCTCTCTATTTAGGATACGCAAAAGTTTTAGAACTCTATTCTCCTAGACAAGCAGCAATTTTTACGGCAATGGGTCTTCAAGAACTCAAGAATTATAAACAACTTCTTTGTCTTTCCTGCAACAATCGTGCAAAAACTATGGATCCGCTTTGCGGCCAAGCCTCCTTTGGAAAAAGCAACAAGATGCTGCACGCAAATTCTCATACAATAAAAAGAAATCAAACCTCAAAAAAGCTATCAAAGACAAAAAGACAAACTCTTCTAACATGGATTCAACCTGGTCTCGCTGGGTTAATGGATGGTTCCGTCTCCACCCTTGCGCCAATTTTTGCAGCAGCTTTCGCAACAGGTGATACACACCAAACCTTTTTGATAGGACTCTCTGCTTCAATCGGAGCAGGACTTTCAATGGGCTTTACAGAAGCAGCCCATGATGACGGAAAACTATCAGGTCGTGGCTCTCCACTTAAAAGGGGTATAGCCAGCGGTGTTATGACAACGATTGGAGGGCTTGGTCACGCGCTTCCCTATTTAATAAACTCTTTTTATGTCGCAACAGTTATTGCATTTATCATTGTTTTCTTCGAACTATTGGCAATAGTCTGGATCCAAAATAGGTTTATGTCAACACCCTTTTGGCGAGCATCTTTACAAGTCATTATTGGCGGTGCCTTAGTTTTTGCAACAGGAATTTTTATCGGCAATATATAGCATATGAAGAAGAACGTAATACGAAACGGGCATGTATCGGCTAAACATTCTCCTTTATTCGTAATCCCTTTCTGACTTGTTTTACAAAAAAACTTCTGTTAGGGTGATATTCATTAAATAGCATTCCTTTTTTATGTTTTGAAAATCTCTTAATCATGTCTCATGCTCAAGCACACACACATTTGTCCAACCAAAAAAATCTCTCTTCACCCCGTACTGCTTCTCATTCATCACAGAGGGTGACTTTACCTATACAGCGCCTTAAACATGGACAAGGCTTAGAATTGCCCCAATACGCGACTGTTGGTTCTGCTGGTCTTGATTTACGAGCAGCACTTGCTGAAGGAGAAACAGTCACTCTCGCTCCTAGGCAACGTGCTCTTATTCCGACAGGTCTAATTCTTCACCTTCTACCTGGTTACGAAGCCCAAATACGTCCACGCTCTGGCTTAGCTTTGCAAAACGGCATTACATGCCTAAACACTCCTGGAACAATTGATAGCGATTACCGTGGTGAAGTCAAAGTTCTCCTTATCAATTTAGGGCAAGAAGATTTTTCCATTCAGCGTGGAATGCGCATTGCACAAATGGTAATCGCACCAGTTATTCAAGTAAATATCTGCACAATTGAGTCAGATCAAGAAGACTATAGCTCAACACCAAATGAAGGAAATGTTCGTGGCGCAGGTGGCTTTGGTTCAACAGGACAAGATTGAAAAAGTTTTCAGATTTTGGTAAAGAGATCGTTCGCTGTTTTTTCTGTACGCACACAAAGGCCCTGCTATACAAACTTGTATATAGGCGGCCTACTGCCCTGCCACGTTATCATCCGTCACAACACCTGCATCGTTTACTGTGCTTGCAGTCTCATCGCGCACCAAACCTTCTTCTTCAGAAATACCTGAAGATTTTTGCAATCCTACAAGACCAACTTTGGTATATCCGGCAACTCGCATCTTATTGAGCAAATCAACAACAGCACCATAATCGACTTCTCTATCAGCTTTTATCAAAATTTTTGCATTTAAATTGCGATTCGTTTCCTTAAACAGGGACTCAACAAATCCTGATTCACCAACAAGCTTATCACCAATATAAAGAGAATGATCTTTTTGTAAAACCACATAAAAAGGCTCATCAGGCTGAGCAACGGAAAGAGTCTGACTCATAGAAGGCAATTGAACGGGAATAACAGATGTTGCCAGAGGCGCAGCTACCATGAAAACAATAAGCAACACCAAAACAACATCAATAAACGGCGTTACGTTTATCTCATTATGTAACCCATCCTCTGTATCCCACTCATTACTAAAACCCGTTTTCATCATCTATAACTTCTGTCTATATTTATCGAGCTCACGACTTAACAGCCTTTCAACAGCAGCAACAATATCACCTAAATCGTTACGATAACCACTAAGGGCACGCATAAGACTATTATACATAATAACAGCAGGAATAGCCACAAAAAGCCCAATAGCCGTAGCAAGCAAAGCTTCTGCAATTCCAGGGGCTACTACATCAAGTCGCGTTGTCTGAGATTCAGCAATTCCAATGAAAGCATTCATAATCCCCCAAACAGTTGCAAAAAGACCCACAAAGGGAGCAATAGCACCGATAGTTGCCAGAACAGCACTCCCACGTGCAACGCGTCGCATAGCAGATAATAAACAGCGCGACAAAAGCGAATGCACCCTCTCCTTCACACCTTCGTTAATATCACGAGCAATCTTCCCATATCGAGCAATCTCCTCATAAGGAATGGTATCTTCACTGAAAGCAATCTGTTCGGATTTTTTTTCACAAGAACCTTCTGTCCCAATAAAATTAGCATGTTGAATAGAAAGATAAACTTCTTTCAGTGTTTCCCTTAAAAAGATAACCCCAACCCCTTTACTATCTTTCAAGCTAGCAGCCAAACGTGTAAGGGTTTGGGCATTAAGAGCCAACCTAAGCTCATGACGCACCCTTCGTTTCGCCAAAGTGATTTCAATTATCTTGGCAAAAGCAATCGTCCACGATACGACAGAAGCCAATAATAAAGAAATAATAACACCCTTTACAACCCAATCAGCTGTCATAAACATAGAGAAGGGAGAAAGATCATGCCCAGAAAACGCCGAAGACACGTTGTCTAAAGGTACTGTCTCAGTTTCCATTTTCATCTCACGCCATTTTTATTTTATATTTTCGATTGTACAGTTGCGGCGCTAAACGCATAGAATCACTCCTCCACAACATTGTTCCCCATAATACCACTCTGTGACAAATTTAAGGAATAAAACTAGATAAACAAAGTATAGTTTTATTCAAAAGATTGTCCCATTCAAGACATTTCTAAAATTTTTTCCTCTATACAATATAATTGATAAGAATATTTATTACACAAGAAAGATTGATTTCACTGAAATGTTTTTACCAAAAAACATTTCAAAATTAGATAAAAAATGGAACTAAGAAACTTATTTTACGTTATCCAAAAAATAAAAAATTTTACTCCACTGAAAATAATAAAAATAAACACATAATAATCAGTAAAAAGAGGGAAATACTAATCATGGCAAATAATAAAACATCAGAAAACAATAAAAAATCAGTAGAAAAAGATCTACAAGCACAATTTGAAAAACTACGTAGTGACATTTCAAATGCAACCTCAAAATTAACTAATCTTGGTGCAAACAAATTACATCAAACAAAACATAAAACAGAAAAACTATATAATTCAGCAAAAGAAAACAGCGAAGAGATCATATCCCAAGCAAAAGATAAAATAAGCAATTTTGAAGAAGCACTAAGTCGATGCGTTTGCAAAAACCCTAATAAAAGTGTCCTTGTTGCAGCAGGAATTGGCTTTATTCTTGCCCAATTATTCCGTCGTTAATCAATGCATACGTTGCTCACTCCTTTTTTAAACTATCTTGTCGGTGAAGGATTCAAAAGCACCGTTAAGCAAGCGTATCTTCAAGCAATTTTTTTTGGAATTATTGGAGTTTCATTGTTTATATCCTTGCTATTCTTATGCATCATCGGTTTCATTATGTTATGTTCGGTTATGAAACCTCTCGCAGCAGCAAGTATAATGTTTTTCATTTGGCTTTTTATTGTAGGATTAAGCATTTTAGCTAGCAAAGTTCTCAAAATTTCTCGACGCTCCTATCAACAAAGGAAATTGGAAGAACAGCATCATAAATTAGTGACAGATGCAACACTCTCAGGAATATTCACGTTAGGCAAACATCTTCCTTTTACTAAATTTGGCGTTGCAATTCTTGGACTTACGACCTACCTATTATGGAAGAAAGATAAAAAAGGTCACTCCTAAACAGGACACATTTTATCCTCAGAAAGTGCTTTCTCAATATAGCAAGAAGAAAGCACTTTTTAGAATCATCAATCTTCCAACTAAACGCCTATAGATCTGTCATCATCTACATATCAATAACCATTATTTTATGTGTAAAATTACCCATACAGGATAAGAATAATGGTCAAAAGTATCTTTTTCCCCAAATTCCAAATTCGTAGAACAATTTCCCAATGGTGAAAATAATCACTGTTCTCAAATTAAAATTATCTTATCTCAAATAAGCGTCATGATGCATAATGACATCGGCCACATCTGTCACAACAGCATCAAGAAGATCTTGATCGTCACCTTCCGCCATGATGCGAATCAACGGTTCAGTTCCCGATGCACGAACTACCAACCGTGCTTCCTTTCCCAACCGCTTTGCTGCTCGATCAACTGCCGTTTTGACTGTGCTCTCTTCTAATACATTTTTGTTTTTAATCGTCACATTTTTTAAGATTTGTGGTACAGGTTCAAACCGCTTACACAAATTGCTCATAGAAGTTTGGTTTTCTTGCATACAAGCTAAAATCTGCAAAGCAGCCACTAATCCATCTCCTGTCGTTCCAAAATCACCAAGAACAATATGTCCACATACTTCACCCCCAACGTTATATCCCTTCTGACGCATTTCCTCAACGACACACCGATCTCCAACATTTGTCCGAACAAACTCCAACCCTTTACCAAGCAAAAAACGCTCAAGACCAAGATTTGACATAACAGTTGCAACAACACCATTTCTCTGTAACCGTCCTGTTTTATGCCAATGCTCAGCAATGACAGCAATTAACTGATCTCCATCAATTGTTTGCGCCTTCTCATCAACGATTAAAACACGATCTCCGTCTCCATCAAGAGCAATTCCAACATCTGCTCGCACTTCATGAACTTTCTGTTTTAAAGAAGTCAGATCCGTTGACCCACATTTTTTATTGATATTGATTCCATTAGGCGTATCATTAATAGCAAAAACTTCTGCTCCTAGTTCCCACAGAGCACGTGGTGCAGCTTTATATGCTGCACCATTGGCACAATCCACCACAATCCGCAAAGAATCTAAACGAACATCCCGTGGCAAAGTTCGTTTAGCATATTCGATGTAACGATAAATATCTCCTTCCACTCGCTTTGCATAACCAATTTCAGCACCACTAGCTAAGGATTTTGAAAGATCTGTATCGATCAGATGCTCAATTTTTGCTTCTACATCATCTGATAGCTTAAAACCATCAGGGCCAAAAAGTTTAATACCATTATCGTAAAAAACGTTATGAGAAGCAGAAATCATCACCCCAATATCAGCGCGTAACGAGCGACAAAGCATAGCAACGGCTGGTGTTGGTACTGGCCCCAACAGCAAAACCTCCATCCCAGCAGCAGTGAATCCCGAAACTAGAGCATTTTCCAACATATAACCAGATAAACGAGTATCTTTACCAATTACAACCCGACGTGACTGACTTTGCGGTCGAAACAAAGCTCCCACAGCCATACCCACTTTCATGGCAAAATCTGGTGTCATAGGAAAAACATTGGCTTTACCCCGAATTCCATCTGTACCAAAATATTTTTGCACCATCCCTATTTCCCTTTGCACGAACTCTTTCTTTCACAGGGCTAACCAAAGAATACAACCTCACGGTTCTTTCCCACGTAACTCAGCAGCTGCTTTTATATATTTTCAAAACATTCCCCTCGTACACATTTTCTAATGTCACTTCAAAGGCGCAAGATGACTTGCGCCTTTCTTAAAAAATTTTTCTCAAAATCTTTCAAAAAACACCATCCGCCAAGAATTACCTCAAACGCCCATTTCCCTTTCTACCCAGCAGCCTCTAACTTTTTTAACCATCTATGCTGCTTTGAGAAAAACTCACGATTTCGAAGATTTTTTCTGCGCCCCACGCTTTTTTTCAACCCCACCAGACTTCACTTCTTTAGATTCAGTATCATAGGAGCCAACATCTTCAGAATCGGCTGTCTCTTTTTTAACTTTTTGCTCTACTTTGCTTACCGCCATCTTATTGACTTTAGTCTTAGGCACAGATGAAGTCCGTGGAGAAGAACTTTCACTAACCTGTGTTCGTGAAGGTGGCTTTCCTGCAACGACTTCATTGATTTCAGCTCCAGTTAAAGTCTCATATTCCAACAAACCTTGAGCAAGAGCAAACCACTCTTTCTTTTTCGCTTTCAGAATTTTTGTAGCACTCGTATAAGCATCATCAATAAGCTTACGTACTTCAGCATCAATCATGCGTGCCGTTTCTTCAGAAACATTTTGCGTTCGTGCAACAGAATGCCCTAAAAAGACTTCATCCTGATTATCACCATAAGCAACATTTCCAAGAAGATCAGAAAATCCCCACCGCGTAATCATCGCCCGTGCCAATTTTGTAGCTTGTTCGATATCGGATGAAGCACCAGACGTGATATTCTCTTTCCCGAACTTCAGCTCTTCAGCTACTCTTCCCCCCATCATAATAGCCAAACGAGAAATCATCCACCGATAACTCATGGAGTAACGATCCCCCTCAGGTAATTGCATAACCATTCCTAAAGCTCTTCCCCTTGGCACAATTGTTGCTTTATGAACAGGATCAGCAACAGGCACATTAAGAGCCACAATAGCATGCCCAGCCTCATGATAGGCTGTTAGTTCTTTTTCTTCTTGTGTCATAGCAGTTGAACGACGCTCTGCACCCATCATAACCTTATCTTTTGCATCTTCAAATTCTTGCATAGTCACAACTCTCTTATTGCGACTAGCTGCCATGAGCGCAGCTTCATTGACTAAATTCATCAAATCAGCACCAGAAAATCCTGGAGTTCCCCTTGCCAAAATTTTTAAATCAACATTCGGTGCCAAAGGAACATTACGCACGTGAACTTTCAAAATCTGTTCGCGCCCAGAAATATCAGGATTTGGCACAACGACCTGCCGATCAAAACGCCCAGGTCTCAGCAAAGCAGGATCAAGAACATCAGGACGATTCGTTGCAGCAATCAGAATTATACTTTCATTTGGTTCAAATCCATCCATTTCAACAAGCAACTGGTTTAAGGTCTGTTCACGTTCATCATTTCCTCCACCCAGTCCTGCCCCACGATGACGCCCAACCGCATCAATCTCATCAATAAAAATAATACAAGGTGCATTTTTTTTAGCCTGTTCGAACATATCGCGCACACGACTTGCACCAACACCAACAAACATCTCAACAAAATCTGACCCAGAAATTGTAAAGAATGGTACATTTGCCTCCCCAGCAACAGAACGTGCAAGCAAGGTCTTACCGGTTCCAGGAGGGCCAACGAGCAAAACACCCCGTGGAATACGTCCACCTAAGCGCTGAAATTTTTGTGGTTCACGCAAAAATTCGACAATTTCCTGTAAATCTTGCTTCGCTTCTTCAACACCAGCAACATCCTGAAAAGTGACACGCCCTTGAGCCTCGTTTAGTAATTTTGCTTTTGATTTCCCAAACCCCATAGCACCGCGCGATCCACTCTGCATTTGTCGCATAAAAAAAATCCACGCCCCAACAATAATCACAACAGGAAGCAATGAAAATAAAAGGTTTAAAAAAATACCGTTTCCAGAACTTTCAGGAACAGCCTTCACATTAACATTTTTACTTTCCAATTTTTGTATTAAGATTGGATCGCGTGGTGCATAAGTTGAAATAACTCTATTATCAACAGTATACCCCGTTAATTTTTGCCCCTGAATGGTCACAGATTTAAGCTCACCATTCTCGTTTTTTTTCAAAAATTCAGAATAGGAGAGCTCTCCACCTCCAGAACGCTGATTTTCTCCATTAAAGAAAGAAAACGACACAATCAAAACTAAAGCAATAGCTCCCCAAATGAGGAGAGAGCGGTAATTGGAATTCATATTAGACCCATTCAATCAAATACATTCTTCAAAGAGTTTTCTTTAACATATAACCTTGTCTGCCCCTTGCCAAGGCATGATGAGGTGTTTACCATCTTTTAGGGCAATTTTCTCTATCTTTTCACTTCAGTGTTAAAAAAAGGTTCAATAACATTAATAAAAACCGCATCTTCACATGATAAAAGCCAATCGAAAGGAGCCATAATCCGCTTTATGAAGATATTTTGCTGAAACATATCTTGACAAGAAAATTCTGGAATATTTGTTCCTTTATCACTCGAAACCATCGGCAACGACCGTAAAGAAGGAAAATGCGGACGTTCAAGAGAAAAAATGCCGTTCTTTAACAAAAACTTCAAATATCCCAAATCAGCTGCACCAACCTTAATCATATCAACCCCATAATTGGTGATCTGATAGCGTCCATCCCATAAACTAGTCTTTCCTGCATCGATAACCAATTCTTGAATATTCCGAGATTCACGCCAAACAGCAATCCTATTTTGGTTATATTCAATAACTGACCCAGCCAGAGTAAAACATTGCTTTTGGGCAGAATTCAGACATAATTTCTGACCAATAGTCATCAATTTTTTATTGGGAAGCAAATAAGAACTCCCTCCCATCAAAACAGCAAAAAGACCAATAACAAAGAGGAAATCTGGATGTTTATGTAGAGATTGTACAGGATTTTCGATAAAACAACATCCATACTCAACCCTAATATCCAGCTCTAAGATCAAATTTGCAATATTCTTTGCCTGTTCACGCCGTTTAAGAGCAGCTTTATCAACCTTCCCTGCAATTTCAGTAAACTTTTTCTGAGGAAGAGATTTGCGCACCCGCACACGTTCAAAATTTGAATCCTCATTTGTTGGATCATCTATCCATGTTTTCCCTTGTAAAATCAAATAAGAACGCAATGTTTCACGCCTCACCGAAAGCAATGGACGGATCAAGCGCACTGTTCGACGCAGCAACGCTTCACGTGGAATGCAAGATAAACCTCGCTGATATACCAACCCACAGCTTTTCTCTTCCATATCTGCTGAACAACCCACTGCATCAAAATGACCATAATGAATTCCTTGCGGCAAAACGCTCATGCTTCTTTGAACACGTTGACAACGCATCTGGTAAGTTTCAACCTGATCGTTAAGCGTATGACCTGTCATAATAAGAGTCGCACCATGTTTTTGCGCTTCTTTAAATAAGAGATTATACCGTGCAATACGCGCTTTTTCAGCAATTTGCGTCTTTGGCTTTTCTCCTTCCCATCGCACAATAACATGTTTAATCTTATGAGAGCGGCAAATTTTTGCAACATTTTCCGCTTCACAAGCCGATTCCTTGCGCAATTGGTGATCAACAGTAACGACAATAATCTCCGGAGGAATAGAAAGCGTTGTTAAATAATCTCTAACCAAAAACAACAAAGCCAGTGAATCCCCTCCACCAGATACCGCAAGAATCAGCTTCTTACACTGAACAAAATCTGATATCTTAAAGATATTTGCTGCTAATCTAACGAGCACCGCAAACGACTCCGCTCCTTTCCAATACATCTATGAAAAGCACATTCCAGCATTTTATAATGTTTAGTATTCTAGCAAAAAGCATACAAGCTTCTTTATTTTAACCAACAGCGGACATGCTTATTGCTAATTTCAGCAAAATCTTAACCACTTCACGATAATGAACAGAAAGAATAAAATCACAACCTTTTTTATAAAGCGCTTCGGGAAAGACATTGAAAGTTATTACTTTCACACAGTTTACTAAAAATGTTTTTTTGATGCATTTTATCCAAATAATCACCAACTTTTTCTGAAAAATCGAGAACTTCTTTTAAGTTGGTTTCACACTTGTAATTCCAGATAATAAAGATGTTGTATTGAGCATTTTCGTGAAGTATTTTGATGTTTATTCTTATTATTTAGAATAATTTCTCTAAATATTCTATATCAAAGAAATAATTTCTACACTTTGCGTATATTATAAATCTTCATTCTAAAATATCAATTTATCGTGAGCAGAAATAATTTCCGCTTTTTTTAGAGAAGATTCATAACAATTACTAAAAATATTTAGCTATATACTCAAAATAAACAAGACAATTTTCTACCTTTTTCGTTCACACGCACACATACATCTCCTAAACAAATACTAAATGATCTGTCTGATCAGACAGACCATTATTGATTTTTAACGATCACTCATACCATTAATCGTCGTAACAGCACGCCGATTCTTATTCCAACAGGAGATATCATCACACACAACTACTGGTCGTTCTTTTCCATAAGAAATCGTTTGTATACGTTGTGCAGAAACACCTAGAGAAATTAAATAGTCACGTACAGCCACAGCACGACGCTGTCCAAGTGCCAAATTATATTCACGCGTGCCACGTTCATCAGCATGACCTTCAATTGTAATGAAATAGAAAGGATAGCGAAGCAACCATTCAGCTTGGCGAATCAAAACGTGCTCAGCATCAGAACTAATCGAAGAAGAATTGAATTCGAAGAAAACACGATCCCCAACATTAACAATAAAATCCTTCCTCACATCCGATGGAAACTGATTAAAATTAGCACCATTGAAATAAGGACTACCAACACCGTTTCCAATGCCATGTTTTTTAAAACAACCGACAAGAGATAGCGAGAAAAAAAGAATCACTGCTAATGGATGAAGGATAATGTTTTTGATAGAGCTCATAGACTAATTCTCCTTGTTGGTAAGCTCAAATAAGCATCAAAGTTAAAAGAAAGCATTGTTATAAACTGCTTAAGAATAATGATTATTTTTGCTGATTTTATTGTTCACTTTTTATTGTCCACCACTTTATTATTTGATGCAAACTTTCCCAATCCATAGCTCTTTTTCTTTCACACACACGCGGCGACAAAACCACATAGCGCCCAGTCTCTATATCGGGTTTATTCCTGTAATGCCCCATCTGTATATCACTCTATTTTATGTATCATCCTGACTTTTCTTTTTAAGAGCATTCAGCTTTGCAAAAACTTTATCAGCATCAAAATTCTTGTCGTGTCTTTGTTCATCCATATCTTCATCAAAAACAGCATTTTCTGTAATGGATGCAGGAAGTAAAGATCTATCCCCCTCAGGAGCAACAGGACGATTTTTTGCAGCACGCTGAAGCTCCAAAGATAAATCAACTTGCAAACATAAACCAAGACCTACAGGATCCAAAGGAACTAAGTTAGCACTATTCCAATGTGTTCTATTCCGAATTTGTTCAATGGTTGCTTTTGTTGTCCCAATCAGCCTTGCAATCTGAGCATCTTTTAATTCAGGATGATTAATTACCAGCCACAATATACCATTTGGGCGATCCTGACGCCGAGAAAGAGGAATATAGCGAGCACCTTTTCGCTTTTTCTCGGGAACATGAACCCTTGACTCAGAAATTCTTAACCGCGCAGTTTTATCGGCTTCTGCACGCGCAATTTCACTACGCGTCAACTGCCCAGAGCTAATCGGATCTAAACCTTTAATACCATGAGCAGCATCCCCATCAGCAATAGCTTTTACTTCCAACACATGCAATTTACAAAATTCTGCAATCTGATCGAAAGAAAGTGCTGTATTATCAACCAACCAAACAGCTGTAGCTTTGGGCATCAAAAGTTGCGTTGCCATATCTATAACATCCTCTTATTTGCCTCTCCTAAGGCAGGTTATTGCTCAATCTGGAGCTGTGAAGTATTTTCCTTTTTCATGCAAGACCACGTTAACCCGCTTCAGCAAAGCGAGACATAGAATAAACAATTCTTGTCATGAAATCTATTTTACTATAGCGCGATTTTCAACAGACGACAAGCTATCTATCTAACTATGATCTTCGAGAGAAGATCTTTACCTTTAAGATGATTTTTTTTATAAGGAATTCATTCAATCTATTCACTCTATGCTGCAAAGCATTCGCTGGTGCATTTATTCCATTAGGATGGATATCTAATCACCTAAATTTGGGGAAAAGCCATAAACTGAAAGGGAAGCTGAAACCATGGCAGGACATTCACAATTTAAGAATATTATGCACCGTAAAGGACGCCAAGATGCTGCGCGCTCAAAAATATTTTCCAAGCTTGCACGTGAAATTACTGTTGCAGCTAAACAAGGCGCTCCTGATCCAGCCATGAATCCACGTCTAAGACTCGCTGTGCAAAATGCCAAAGCACAATCGATGCCAAAGGACAATATTGAACGAGCAATTAAGAAAGCTTCAGGTAATGATGCAGAACATTATGATGAAGTGCGTTATGAAGGATATGGTCCAGGAGGCGTAGCAGTTATTGTTGAGGCTTTAACTGATAACCGCAACCGAACTGCCTCAAATGTGCGTGCCGCTTTTACTAAATCTGGTGGTACTCTAAGCGAGACGGGAGCTGTGAGCTTTATGTTTAATAGAATCGGCGAAATAGTCTATAAACCTGAAGCTGGCACAACCGATAATATCATGGAAGCAGCGATTGAAGCTGGTGCAGAAGATGTGCAATCAGAAGAAACTGGTCATCACATAACCTGTGCATTTGAGGATATTGGAGAAGTTTCTAAAGTACTTGAAGCAAAGCTTGGAGAAGCAGAATCAATTAAAACTATTTGGAAAGCAACAACTTTAACACGAGTAGATGAAGAAAAAGCTTTATCTATTTTACGATTGATCACAACATTAGAAGATGACGATGATGTGCAAAATGTTTATGCTAATTTTGATATCAGTGATGAAATTTTAGCAAAATTGCCTATGTAGTTTTCTTATATGATCTTTGCCTATATATCAATTGGCTATTTATGCGAGCTAACTCTGTATGAATAAATCAACAACGCAAACAGACTGCATAAACACCAATCTCACCTCTTGTATTCCATTCATTTTACCAAGTCATTATTTTTGTTAATGAGTATTGAGTAGTGGTGACCATGCTGGGTCGGAAGCGTCATTAGGCGTTGGCAATTGGCGTTCATTGCGTCCAGTAATATCAATCGTGTAAATTTTAGGGCCCGTACCTGGATTTTTGCGAAAAAACATCAACACACGACCATTTGGAGCCCAAGTTGGTCCTTCATTGTGAAACCCCGTAGTTAAAATCCGTTCCCCTTGTCCATCAGGATGCATAACACCAATGGAAAATTGTCCTTCAGTTTGCCTTGTAAAAGCGATGTAATCACCACGGGGAGACCAAATAGGTGTAGAATAACTCCCCTCATTTGAAGAAATACGCTGAAGATTGCTACCATCCACATTCATCGTATAAATTTGCGGCTTTCCAGTACGATCTGATGAAAAAACAATCTTCGTCCCATCTGGAGAATAAGAAGCCGATGTATCAATTGCTAAAGTTGCTGTTATCCGCGTCATTTTGCGGGTACGCAAATCCATAGTGTAAAGATTTGCACTACCATTATTTTGCAATAAACTCATAATCACCTTTTGACCATCTGGAGAAAACCGTGGAGAAATTGTCATATTATTGAAGGTTCCGACTAACTCCCTCTGTCCCATTTCGATTTGTTGAAGATAAACATTGGGTGTTTTATTATGCTCATAAGCCATGTAAGTGATTTCTTGTCTCTTAGGTGAAAAACGCGGTGTTAACACCAACTCACTCCCATCAGACATATAAATCAAGTTTGCTCCGTCTTGATCCATAATCGCCAAACGTTTAACACGAGCATTTTGAGGACCTGTTTCATCTATAAAAACAATTCGCGTATCAAAATAACCACTTTCCCCTGTCATTTTACTATAGATCTCATCCGAAATCATATGTGCAACACGTCTCCAACGTTCTGTCTCTGTATAAAAACGTCGTCCTTTAATCTGGCGATGTCCTAAAACATCCCATAACCGAAAATCTACCCTTAATCTTCCATCATTTTCTCTTATAACTTGCCCCGTAACCAAACCCTGAACATTCATTTTTTTCCAATTAGAAAAATTTGGTTGACTGTTTGGATCGATAATCTGATCAAAAAAAGATCCCTTATCAAGCGGCAAGAAAAGCCCTGACCTCTCAAGATCTGCAGTAACAACAGCAGCTATCTTCAATCCTATTGAATCATTAGAAATAAAATCCGTTATTGCAATTGGAATAGGATTAAAATCAGCACTAGAAATAGTTCCTTTTAGCTGGGCATGCGCCAACGAAAAACCCATAATCCAAAAGCCTATAATCATTATAAACCAAGGGAAAAGTGTGTACCTTACCACCGCCATACTGGAATATATCCTTTCACTAGAATAGAAACGTATCTGCATTTCATTGTACTACCTCTTGAAGGGGATCAACATTAAAATCAAAACCTTGTCCCCACAAATTATACTGGTCACGAGGAAGATCTGCATAAGGTTGACATGAGAAAACAGCAGCATACACTTGCCTTTCCATGATGACTTGCTGGCTCTCTTCACCACCTAGTGGTTCAACAACTGGATCCCCCATAACCATACCCTCATGGTCTAAGTAAAACCGTAAACGCATAATTGGACGATTTTTTAAATCACCACCAAGAGCAACAAGCTTCAGTTTTTTTTGAATACACCCACCAGCTATACTAACCAAAGTCTGTGCCATTTTTGTAGTATCATCAGATTTTTTTCGTTCTCCCAAAGCTTCTTGTTTGCTAGAATGTTTTGCTCCACCTCCTTGAGTACGAATGCGATTGAGCAATTTTTTTTCTTCCATTGCCAAAATCTGTTCAATTGTTTGCTCTTTTTTCTTTTTCACAACCTGCACATTTGGGAAAACATATTGCCGTGTTGTTTTTGGCTTAAACTGTGGAGGAAGAACTTTTTCTGGCAATGCAATTTTTGCTGCTTGTTTGCGTACAGGAATTTTCTCTGCAAGTTCTTCTTGTACAGTTGCAGTCAGTTCTTGTGGCAATGTTACTTCTTCATTTTTCGACTCTTTTTCGAACACTTCTAACCCAACTTGCTGGACAATTTTCTGCGGATCTTCTAGAAAATCCCCTACCTTTGTTTCTGATGATTCTTGTGTTTTCATCAATGGCAAAGATACCTCTGGTGCAGCATCAACATACCGTTGTTTTTCCTTAGGAATAAATGGTAATGGACTATCAAGCTGTTCATCTCCAACATGAAGTGCCTCTTCCTTTTTTTGTGGTTTTGTTGTTGGTTTAACAGAAGAAACCTCATGCACAGGCGCATTCAATACTCCTTTGGAAAAGGATAGTTCTTTACCAAAAGATGCAAGAGTAACTGTAACAGCTTCCGTTTTCTGCTGCGGTAAATGAACAACAGAAGTAAAATGAAAAACTCCCAAACTAAGTAAAGCCACATGCGCGACAAGGGAAAAAGCCAAGCCTCGTTTCATATCATGATAAGAGCCTTTGTTCATATCCATCTCTACATGTTTTATTTTAAATTATCATACGCTGTTTTTATGTCCAATATACAACAATTAACTATAATATCATTGTTCTAAACTAGCCAAAGCAACTTGTGAAAAACCTGCTTTTTGAATATTAGCCAACAATTGTAATACCCGTTGATATTCAATAGTCTTAGCAACACGAACAAAAATACGTCGATCCTTTTGTACAGGATCAGACAACAACTTTGCTTTAAGCTGCTCAATGAGAATTTCTGACGTATCGTAATAGTCTTGATTGATAGCAAAACGCCCTTGCTCATCAAGAGAAACTGTAAGAGGAGAACTATCCATTTGCACTGGCTCAGCTTGACTACGAGGCAAATCAAGAGGAACACCATTAACTAAAAGTGGGGCAGAAACCATAAAAATAATCAATAAAACCAATATTACATCCACGAAAGGAGTTACATTGATCTCGCTCATAAGTTTACCTTGTAAACGATACCGCCTACGTGTATTTTTTTGAAACGAAGAAGAAACAGAAACATCCATAAAGACTCTCCTTACAATGATGGAGATGAATGAGACATCAGAGTCTCATCAATACGTCGCGATACAATCGTCGAAAACTCATCTGCAAAATTTTCTATTTGTATGATTATCTTAGCACTTTCATTGACCAACTTATTATAGGCAACAACAGCTGGAATCGCTGCAAACAAACCAATAGCGGTCGCCAAAAGCGCCTCTGCAATCCCCGGAGCAACAACTGACAACGAGGTATTTTGCGACACTGAAATAGAAAGAAACGACCCCATAATGCCAACGACTGTTCCAAAAAGACCAACAAATGGTCCTGCTGATCCCAATGTAGCCAAAAAATTTAATTTTGATTCTATTTTTGCACTTTCACGCCCTAAAGTAAGATTCATAGCCTTATCAATACGACTCTGCAAACTCATCGATGTATGAGTCCCTTTTGCGAGTGACTTTTTCCATTCCGACATTGCAGCCATAAAAACGGCCGATATACTGGTAATATGCTGATTTTTACATGCTGTATAAAGCTCTTCCAAAGATTTCCCAGACCAAAATACACGTTCAAACTGTCTTATTTCACGCCGTATTCTCCGATATGTCAATATCTTATCAAAAATAATCGTCCAACTCCAAACGGAAGCCATTAATAACCCAATCATAACAACTTTAACAACCCAACCAGCTTGCATAAACAAGCTTAACACCCCAATCATCTCTGGATTCGTTAATTCTACGTGTGACATAATTTTCTTCCCTATCAATGAAAACCCACATCTGAATTTTAATAAAGTAGATTATTTTACAGTTTATAAATTTATAAAAATAAATTTTAATCCTACCTATAAAATAACAGTCCAATACAACTTTTGAAATAGATTTAATATTCAAGAAAAACAGTAGAAAACAATCCCTTAGGTAAACGGCGTGGTTTCCCCTCTTGATTAACAAGAGCAATTTCAACTTTCGCTTCTACAAGCATTGTATCATCACGCAAAATACACTGATCCATAAAAAAACGCGCTCCTTGAACACAATTTATCCGTGTCTTAACTGTTAAAAGATTATCAATTTGTGCTGATCGAGAAAAACTAATCTCCATATGACGCACAACAAAAAACATTTTCTCACTTTGAACACCTGACGCAAATGCACTGTTATCAAATCCTGTATTTCTCAAAAATTCCGAACGCCCTCGTTCAAAAAACTCCAGATAGCGTGCATGATAAACAACCCCAGAAAAATCTGTATCAGCGACATAAACCCGTACTTGAATATCATGAAAAACATTTGCGTTATTATTCTCTAAGGAGGATATTTCAACCATCAACTTCATCCCATAAATTATCGGGTGGTATATTATCTTGCGTATCAGAGAGTTGAACGCTCTTTTGTGTTGAAATCGTGGAAGCAGGAGAACTCATCCCCAGATGAGACCAAGCTTTTTCTGTCAGAATACGCCCACGAAAAGTACGCTGAATAAAACCTTGTTGTAGAAGATAAGGTTCAATAATATCTTCAATAGCATCACGCGGTTCTGATAAAGCAGAAGCAATCGTTTCAATACCTACGGGACCACCCAAAAATGTTTCTGCAATGAGAAGCAAATAACGACGATCAAGTACATCAAGCCCAATTTTGTCAACTTCAAGACGAGAAAGCGCTTCATCTGCAACTTTGCAATCAATTTTTTTCGCACATTTGACCAATGCAAAATCACAAACTCGACGCAAAAGACGCCCTGCAATTCGTGGAGTGCCACGGGCACGCCGTGCAATTTCATGAGCCCCATCATCACTAATCTGTACTGAAAAAAGGTGCGCATTACGCTGCACAATATATTTCAGTTCTTCTATAGTATAAAAATTTAACCGAATTGGAATACCAAAACGATCTCGCAATGGTGTCGTCAAAAGCCCTAAACGCGTCGTTGCAGCAACCAAAGTGAACTTAGCCAAATCAATTTTAACAGAACGTGCCGCAGGCCCCTCACCAATAATCAAATCAAGCTGATAATCTTCCATAGCAGGATAAAGAATTTCCTCAATTGCCGGATTCAAACGATGAATTTCATCAATAAAAAGAACATCACGTTCTTCTAGATTAGTTAAAAGAGCCGCCAAATCGCCTGCCTTAGCAATAACTGGCCCTGAGGTAGAACGAAAATTAACTCCCAATTCTTTAGCCATAATCTGAGAAAGCGTTGTTTTCCCTAAGCCAGGCGGCCCCACAAATAAAACATGATCGAGCGCTTCTTGACGAACTTTTGCAGCTTCAATAAATATTTTTAAATTTTCGCGTACTGCTTCTTGACCAATAAAGTCATCAAGAACCTGTGGCCTTAAAGAGCGATCCGGATCATTAGGAAGAGAACCCGAACTAAGCAAACGTTGATCTTCATCTTTATGCATTTTTACCTTGTACTAAGTGGAATAGAAAGAAGTTTAAGGCTATGACGAATAAGGAGTTCTGTAGAAACAGATTTCCCTTCAAGAGCATTCATTGCAGAATACACAGCACTTGCAGCCTGCTCACGTTCAAAACCAAGTTTAACCAAAGCTGAAAGCGCATCATTTGTAGGTTGCTGAGCAAAATCCATACGAGGAGCAGAAGCTAAGTGAAATGAGCCACTATTCAACGGCAATGCTTTGCTTTTAAGTTCACTAACAATCCTTGCACTCACTTTTTTACCAACTCCAGGAGCCCCACTAATCACTGTAGTATTATCCGATGCTATCGCTTGTGATAATTCATCAGGCGATAAAGTTCCTAAAATTGCTAGAGCAACCTTCGCCCCAACACCAGGAACATTTTGTAAAAGACAAAACCACTCTTGTTCAGCTTTTTCAACAAAACCAAAAAGGCGAATAGCATCTTCACGAACATGCATTTCAGTAAACAAACTCAAATTCTCACCAAGAGCTGGTAAAGAAGAGTGAAGCCGTTTTGATACAAATACAATATAACCCACACCTTGAACATCAAGAATTATATGATCATCAAAAATATGTTCAAGAACACCTTTCAATTTACCGATCATGCCATGATCCTTGAATAACGAGAAATGCCGGTACGGTGGCTACTGTGACAAATAGCAAGAGCAAGCGCATCAGCCGCATCACTACTGTCAAACTCAGCCTGTGGAAGTAAAACTTTCACCATCATGTGAATTTGCTCCTTATCTCCATGACCGACACCAATAACTGACTTTTTAACTTTATTTGGAGCATATTCAAAAACCGGAAGATTTGCTTGTGCTGGAACAAGGAGTGCAATAGCTCGTGCTTGACCAAGTTTTAAGGTCGCCATAGCATCTTTATTAACAAACACATGCTCTACAGCAGCCTCATGAGGCATAAATTTATGCAAAACACCTGAAAGTCCATTATAAATTTGACATAAACGAAAAGAAAGATCACGCTGCGCATCAGAAGAAAGGGTACCCGAAGCAACAAATTGAAGACGATTACCAGAGATATCAACAACCCCCCATCCTGTCCGCCGCAATCCAGGATCAATGCCTATAATACGAATCGTCTCTGCCATGAAAATGAGCTTATGCTATTTTCCCCAATTTGAACAGATACCACTAAAAAATAGAACACATGAAAGGTAATAAAAAAGAAAGAAAATTTGAATTTCTTAAGAATGCTGAAAAGCGGTTTTAAGTAGTTCGATTTGCTTGTTCACTGCATTATCGGCTTCTAAGAAATGAGAAGAAATATGTTCTCTACTATAATTCATATACTGCGTCCGTTTTTCTAAACGAAGTGAACGAGCAACAAAATTGCGAAAATCCTCTGGCAAATCTTGCCAATACCTGCTTTCTAATTTCAGTGTTGGCGTATTAAGAGATACCTTTGCAATCTCTTTTTGTATTTGTTCAGGAGACATTTCCCCTTCACGATCTGCACGAAGAAGGAGAAGTTGAGAAGCAATTTGCATCAACCTTGTGCTTAAATACATTGCTTCTTTTGCATAAACAGCGGCAACCTCTTCAGAAAGATTGCGCACAGCTACCTTTCCTTCCATACTAACATAAGCTGCTGTCTCTTCAATCAGAGCCATAGTCTCTTCATATAAACGGTTAAAAGAATTCTCAAAAGCATCATGCTCCGCCATAATAATAGGCTCATCATGCGAATGTTTACGAACGCTCATCTTTTACACTCCAATACCAGCATAAAATTATGACACTTAACGATTAGAGAATTAAAAAGTTTCTTTCTTTTCTGCGTAGAATGCCTCTTCTGCGAAATTGAGTACCTCTTTTAAAACACTCACGCAATATACTTCTCAAACTAAGGTTAACACGTTATAGAACAATATGATTGGTTTCTTTTATAATTATTAAATAACCATAAATTGTATTTAATACCACTTATGGTCAATATGCTATAAAAAAATAATCCCACTATAATGTAATAAAAAATGCTGGCCTTCCTATCTTAATCACAAATTTCCAATACCATCCACCTCAAATCTCTCTATTGAAAATAGCTGGAGAGAATGTTGCTTTGAAACATGAGACCACTTATACTAACGAAGCGAAAAAGGATCAGATACGGTAAAAACTAAGGATTTTGCATGACAAAACAAAAGAATAACCGAACTGAACCTTGTCCTTTTCCCCAATTAGTTTTAACGTTAGATGTTAGACGATCTCTGAATCCTGCATTTTTGCATCAAATTATGCAAACAGAGTCTTTTGCATGTGTAATCCTCTATGACTCTCAAAGTATTCAACAAGATGAAACCTTTTTACAAAAACAAGCACACATCTACGCTAAAGATATTCAAGATCATGGTGCTGCCCTTCTTATCGCTGAAGATAGTCGAATTGTTGGGCGAGTAAAGGCCGATGGTCTACATCTAGAAAACCATTCTGATGCCCTTGAAAACATTGAAAATCAAAAAAAAGGACAACAAATAATAGGTATTGGAAATCTACGCGACCGTCATTCCGCCATGATTGCCGCAGAAATTGGCGTTGATTACCTGCTTTTCGGAAAATTAGGTGCTGACAAAAAACCACGTGCTCACCCTCGCAATATTCAGTTGGCACAATGGTGGGCAGAAATTATGGAGGTTCCAATAATTGTTCAGACAGGAAGCGATTTTACAACATTTGATGAAGCTTTACAAACTTCTAGTGAATTTATTGCTGTTGAAGAAATGATTTTTTCTCATGACAATCCTGTAATGATACTCAACATGATAAAAGAAAAATGCAAAAACTCTCCCCTATTGATAGAGAAAAGATATCCATGATAAAGAAAGAGTTTATGCTATTCATTTTGGCTATAATGTGGGCTTCAACTATCACCGTCCATTCTGCTGAAAACACCAAAAAAACTCAGAATTTTAAACACAATTTTAACACTATTCAAGAATCTTCAAATCCTGAAAAAACCTTCCGTCCCTTAAAAGCTGGACAATACGATCAAGCCTATGACTATTATGTTCAGGGCTACTACTTAAAAGCCTTTCGCGAAGCCCTCAGACGTGCTGAACAAAATGACCCAATTGCACAAACCTTAGTCGCTAAAATATATTTAGAAGGATATGCTGTTTCCATGGATAGAGCACGCGCTGCTTTGTGGTTTGGACGTGCAGCAAAACAAGGCGAACCACAAGCACAATTGTACTACGGTCTTATGCTGTTTGATGGTCAGTTTATCACGCAAAACCAAAAACTCAGCGAACAATTCATTTGGAAAGCAGTAAAAGCTGGTGTAAAAGAAGCATATTTTCATTATGGGAAATTGCTTCTTTACAAAGCTGCACATGAAAAACAAGCTCTTGCAGGTGTCTCGTTACAAAGCAACGAAGATGAAACAAAAGAAAAAGCCTTAAAATGGTTCTTAAAAGGTGCAGCCCTCGGTGATCCTGAAGCCGCTTTTGCTGCTGCTAACATACTTTCTTCGGGAACTCTAAACCGACCAAGGGATGATCGCAATGCGCGCAAATTAATAGAAGTCGCAGCTAAAAATAAGCATTCTATGGCTCAAATTCTTTTAGCACAGTGGTTGATACAAGGCCGCGGAGGAAAACAAGATTTTCAACATGCTTTCCGTTTACTTCATACCAACGCTATAAACATGATCCCGCTCGCACAAGTGAACCTGGCAAGACTGTATCGGGATGGAATAGGAACACAGGGCAATATTATTATGGCTGCTGCATGGTATATAGTCGCAAAACAAGCAAAAACACAAGCTCCTGATCTTGAAATAATGCTCCAAGGTATGGATAATACACAGATGGAAGACGCACGCAAAGAAGCGGTAAAGCTGCTTCCAATTTTTTAACTTATATTCAATAGAATATCTTTTAATTTACACAAACAAAAATTTTAATTTACGTATAATAGGAATCACATTCTTTTCTTCAAACACACAAATTCCCACAAAAAAATTTTAGCAAATCTTTTAAAAGCTTGCTTCTGAGATATTTTTGTGTTCTTGCAAAAAGCTGAAAAGCGAGGATACATAGGAGCTTTTTCCCCTGCAAGAATGACGCGGAGTTTCACCAAAAACAATAAAGGCCTTTTTTACGAAAATAGAATTGGATATAAAATATGAAAATTAATGGCAATGAAATTCGACCAGGAAACGTAATCGAGCACCAAGGGGGATTATGGGTAGCTGTTAAATGTAATGCCGTAAAACCAGGAAAAGGTGGAGCCTTTAACCAAGTTGAAATGAAAAATGTGATTGACGGTACAAAACTCAATGAACGATTTCGCGCAGCAGAAACCGTTGAGAGAGTGCGCCTCGAGCAAAAAGATTTTACTTTCCTTTATCAACAAGGAGATTCTTTGGTTTTTATGGATTCACAATCTTACGAACAGCTTGAATTACAAAAAGATTTTGTTGGAGAGCGCGCTGCTTTTTTACAAGATGGGATGATTGTCACCGTCGAACTTTACCAAGAAAAACCTATTGGCATATCATTGCCTGATCAGGTAACAGTAACAATTGCTGAAGCTGATCCAGCACTCAAGGGGCAGACAGTTACCGCCTCTTATAAACCTGCAATTCTTGAAAACGGCATTCGTATTCTCGTACCACCTTTTATTAACGCAGGAGAACGAATTGTCGTTGACACAAACGAGCTGGTTTACCTGCGTCGCGCAAATGATAAGGGATAAAACAAATGGCTCACTCCGCAATCATGAATGTCATGGTACAAGCTGCAATGAAAGCTGGACGTTCTTTGGTGCGTGATTATGGTGAAATACAAAATTTGCAAGTTTCTTTGAAAGGACCTGCAGATTACGTGAGTCAAGCAGACCATAAAGCGGAAAAAATCATTTTCAATGAATTAAGCAGAGCACGACCAAAATTTGGTTTTCTTATGGAAGAATCCGAAGAAATTATCGGAGAAGATTCTCAGCATCGTTTCATTGTAGATCCTTTAGATGGAACAACAAATTTTTTACATGGTATTCCTTTTTTTGCTGTTTCCATAGCTTTAGAAAGTCAAGGACAAATTGTTGCAGGTGTAATCTATAATCCTGCAAACAATGAGCTATTTACTGCCGAACGTGGTAACGGTGCTTTCTGTAATGATAGGCGCTGCCGCGTTTCTGCACGACGAAAACTAGAAGATTGTGTAATTGCAACAGGAATGCCTCATTTAGGACGTCCCAATCATGGTGCATATCTTATAGAATTGCATAATGTTATGACTGAAGTTTCCGGTATACGTCGCTTCGGAGCTGCGGCTCTCGACCTTGCCTATGTTGCCGCAGGAAGAGTAGATGGATTTTGGGAAGATAACCTTCAAATTTGGGATATGGCCGCTGGAATACTAATGATTCGTGAAGCTGGTGGTTTTGTCACTGATAAAGAAGGAGGTAATGCTATATTTTGCAAAAAAAATATCGTTGCTGGTAACGAACTTATCCGCATCAAATTAGAAAGAGCCATCAAAAAAAGCATCTAAGTCACAGAAAAAATATCCACAAAAAAGCGACATTTCAGATGCTATATTTTTCTCTTATCTCCAAACTATTATTATTTCTTTGGAAATAAAAATAAACAGATTACAATGTGCGCCTTATGATGATGATCTATTCAGATAAGAATTGCAATTTGGCCAGACGCGCATAAGCTCCATCTTGAGCAACAAGCTCTGTATGTGTCCCAGATTCAATAATCATACCTTTATCCATAACAAGAATACGATCCGCTTTTGAAATCGTTGCCAAACGATGCGCAATTACCAACGTTGTTCGATTTTTCATCAACCCTTCTAAAGCTTCTTGTACCAGCTTTTCACTACTTGCATCCAAAGCTGATGTTGCTTCATCAAGTAACAACAAAGGAGCATTTCTTAAAACTGCTCGCGCAATACCGATGCGTTGTTTTTGTCCGCCAGAAAGCAACATCCCACGTTCCCCAACCTCGGTGTCAAATCCCATTGGTAAAGATTCAATGAATTCAAATGCATTAGCTGTTTTAGCTGCAGCGATAATTTGCTCTTCATTGATATTTTCAGCACCAAAAATAATATTATCACGCAATGTCCCATCAAAAATTGCAGCATCTTGTGAAACATACGAAATTGAGCTTCGTAAGTCATGAAGAGAAAGAAGATCAATTTCATTTCCGTCAAACCGGATTTTACCACCTGTTGGATCATAAAAACGAAGAATCAAGGAAAAAATAGTGCTTTTTCCTGAACCAGAAGCTCCAACAAAAGCAACAGTTTCTCCCGCTTTGATAGAAAAAGAAAGAGAATGCAAAATTTTCTCTTGTGATCTTGCAGGATAACTAAAATCGACCCGATCAAAAATGAGGGATCCTTGAACCGGTCGTGCTAAAGGTAAAGGAAATTTTGGATTAATAATGGTAGGCTGTTCTTGTAACAGTTCGGCAAGCCGTTCAGCAGCACCTGCAGCCTGCACCAATTCTGCACCCACCTCTGATAATTGTGCAAAAGTTGATGCTCCAAAAACTGCGTAGAGAACAAATTGCCCCAATGCTCCACCAGACATAGCACCACTTAAAACATCATGAGATCCAATCCACAAAACAGCAACAACACTGCTAAAAACCAAAAAAATTGCGAAACCCGTGAAAAAAGAACGAAAAATTACAGACGATCTAGCTGTTTGAAAAACGCGCTCTATTAACTCTGAAAAACGTGCAGAAATATGTTTTTCAGCGGTAAAGGCTTGAACCGTGCGAATAGCATTGATCTGTTCAGTTGCCAAAGTGTTAGCTTCTGCTAAACGATCTTGTGCAGCACGCGTACGAGCACGAACCTTCCGTCCAAAAACAACCAATGGAATGGCAACAAAAGGGATAGCAAGCAAAACAAGCAAAGATAATTTAGCATTCGTAATCACCATCATAATAATCGCGCCAACCACCACAATAAGGTGACGCAAAGCAATAGAGATTGTCGAACCAATGGCCAATTTTATTTGAGTTGTATCTGTTAGCAAACGCGAAACAATCTCACCAGAATGAGAACGATCAAAAAAAGCAGGGGAAAGTTGCGTAATCTTCGAAAAAATATCACGCCTTAAATCAGCAACAATCCGTTCACCCAAAGTAATAACACAGTAATAACGGCAAGCTGAAGCAAGCGCAAGAAATAATGCCAACACAAATAAAACACCAAAGTAGAAGTTTATGTTGTCACGACTCGAAACAGAAAACACATGATCGAGCATTTGGCGAATAGCAATGGGTAAAGCCAACATAACAAGGCCAGCAACCAATAAAGCAAGAAAAGCAAAGACTATAAGCCAACGACAACGACCAATATAAGGAGCAAAATTTGCAAACGAAGATAACGAAAGCCTTGTTTTAGAAGACTTTGCAGATTTTACTGAATGACTAAATAGCTTCATAGGGTTCTGCCTACTTTAATATTGTTTATAATTCTCAATACAATGATATATCTTGAGCACTTGTTTTTTGATACGCACTCAGCTATAGGAACTATGCTTTGATCAATTTATCAAAAAGGCAAAGAAAGCGCACCTAAAAAATAGAGCTAATGCCATTTCGTTGTGTGAAAGTAGAAGGTTTACAACATGAAAGAGAATATTCATCCAAACTATCACAAAATTACTGTTGTTATGACCGATGGTACCAAATACACGACTCGCTCTACTTGGGGAAAAGAAGGTGATGTACTGAATTTAGATATTGATCCCAAAACACACCCAGCATGGATTGGAGGGTCTCAGACATTAGTAGACCGTGGCGGACGTGTTTCTAAGTTCAAAAATCGTTTTGGCAATCTCGGCATCTAAAGTTTTATTACCAGTTGTGAATTGTAAAAATACTGCAGAAGAAGCGAATAGTTGCTGAGAACAATCGGTCCTTTTTGAGTGTTTTAATTAGCAGCATTAATTGCAATGAAATCAGAGATACGTTAAAAATTGCTAAGAAAAGAAGTTTTGTCCTCAAAATTTTACCACAGTAAAAACGTCAAAAGCTAAACAGACTTATTTTGTTCTCACTAGGATTGTGTCATCTTTTATACGAAAGATTTTTCCTGTTCTTTTGTCCATTGACCTAAAGAAGCAAGATGATTCATCCGTGCACGATGGCAAAACGCTTTTTGTGCAATAGAAATGTTTTCGTGTTTCCCTCCCCACGCCTTCAACGCAGCTGCTTGCAATGCCCTTCCATAAGAAAAAGTCAATTTCCAAGGCAATATTTCCCCCAGCGCATTCATAGCTGACAAATGGGCAGTTGCTTCTTCATCAGATTGTCCACCAGAGAGAAAAGCAATTCCGGGAACAGCAGCAGGAACAATCCGTTTAAGAACAAGAACTGTCTTCTCAGCTACTTCCTCAACACAAGCAACACGAGCACCTTTCCCATCAATCACCATATTTGGCTTTAAAATCATGCCCTCGAAAAGAACCCGTGCTTCAAATAATTTTTTAAATACAGTGCTTAAAACAGCTTGTGTAACCTCAAAACAACGCTCAATAGAATGCTGGCACGATTGCCCATCCATCAGCACTTCTGGCTCAACAATTGGTACAATCCCTGCTTCTTGACACAAAGCAGCATAACGCGCCAAAGCTTGCGCATTTTGGCTTATTGCCCCTTTTGTTGGTAAATCGTGTGCATCAATCGTAATCACTGAACGCCATTTGGCAAATCGTGCTCCTAAAGCATAATATTTTTTTAAACGTTCACGGAGACCATCTAACCCTTCTGTAATCATTTCATGAGGAAAATATGCCAGTGCTTTAGCACCAGTATCAACCTTAATACCAGGCAAAGCACCAGAATCACGAATGATATCCGTCAACATTCTTCCAGTTGATGCCTTTTGATGAAGAGTCTCATCAAATAAAATAACACCGGAGATAGCGCTTTCCATAGCTTTTTTTGCCGTAAATAACATTTCACGATAAGCACGGCGACTATCTTCATTAGATTCAATACCTATAGCTTCAAAACGCTTTCCGATTGTAGCTGTACTTTCATCCGCGGCCAAAATACCTTTACCAGTACTAACTAAAGCAAGTGCAATATCTTCAAGCCGTTCATTCATAAAAAAATTCCTCTTATCTATCTTAATTATTATCTATCCTAATTTTTAAAACAAACTGTATACAACCACACCCGTACAATCATATGACAAAGATACTTCTTTTAACTTGCTCTTTAAACCTGCCTGAGAGCAAAGATACCTGAAAGAACTTTACCCTCCATCCATTCTAAAAAAGCTCCTCCTGCAGTTGAAAGATAAGTAAAATCACCTGCAACACCAGCATGATTGAGTGCGGAAACCGTATCTCCTCCCCCAGCAATTGAAATCAACCGTCTTTTTCTGCTACGCTCCGCTACATGGCGTGCAACCGCAATTGTTCCCTGATCAAAGGGCGGCATCTCAAAAACACCGAAGGGACCATTCCACACAAGAGTAGCAGCTTCATCAATCACTGCATTAACATGAGAAACAGAGCGCACACCAATATCTAAAATTATTCCATCTTCAGGAATATCTCCAACATCATAGAGACGATGCGGCGCATCTTTTTCAAAACGAAATCCAACCATCACATCCACAGGTAACAAAAGTGTACACTGACATTCTTTTGCTTTTTCAATGATTTTCTTAACCGTTTCTATCAATTTATGTTCACATAAAGACTTTCCAACACGAATACCTTGAGCAGCCAAAAAACTATTTGCCATACCACCACCAATTACTAAATAATCGACCTTTTCAACCAAATTATTGAGTACAAAAAGCTTGCTCGAAACCTTTGCACCTCCAACAATAGCAACCAATGGATGTATTGGATTTTCAAGACCTTTTTCCAATGCCTGTAGCTCACACTGCAAAGAACGTCCTGCATAGGAAGGCAACAAATGTGTTATTCCTTCTATAGAAGCATGCGTACGATGCGCAACAGAAAAAGCATCATTCACATAAAGATCTCCATTTTGTGCTAAAGCTTCAGCAAAAGAGCGATCATTCTTTTCTTCACCCGAATGAAAACGAAGATTTTCTAGTACCAAGATAGAACCATTTTGTAATATTTTAATGGCTCTTTTCGCTGATTCTCCAATACAATCTTGTGAAAAATAAATCGGCTGATCCATTATTTTTGCCAGTGTTTCAATGACAGGTTGCAAAGAAAATTCTGGTTTAACCTGTCCTTTAGGACGACCAAAATGAGAAAGAAGAATAAGTTTAGCACCACGTCTCCTAAGCTCAATAAGCGTATCTTTATGCCGTTTGAGACGCGTCTCATCACATACTTTTCCCTGCAATATAGGAACATTAAAATCCACCCGAACAAGAACACGTTTTCCAAAAACATCAACGTCATCAAGTGTACGAAAACCCATCATTGCTTTCTCTCAACTTTTTGTTGTCTTAAAACAAATGCACTAGCCTGATTTTTTCTTTACAAAAATAAAGCAATACGCTTTTTACAAAAATAAATAGAACCACTAACTGATTATTTTTATACACTTTTGTAAAAAACCTGCATACACTCTCTCTACATTGTCTTAGCAAAAGCCACAGCGGTATCAGCCATACGGTTTGAAAAACCCCACTCATTATCGTACCAAACCAAAACACGACAAAGTTTACCATCAATCACCTTCGTTTGATCATTATGAAAAATTGCAGAATGTGGATCATGATTAAAATCACAACTCACGAGTTTTTCCTCTGTATAACCCAAAATGCCTCTAAGATTCCCTCTAGCTGCTGTACAAATGGCCGTATTAATTTCCTTGATCGTTGTGGAACGCTTGGCTATAAATGTTAAATCAACAACAGAAACATTAGGAGTTGGAACACGAATCGATACACCATCAAGCACTCCCTTTAACTCTGGCAAAACCAATCCCACAGCCTTTGCCGCTCCTGTTGATGTAGGAATCATAGAAAGAGCAGCAGCCCGAGCACGATAAAGGTCACGATGCGTTGTGTCTAAAACAGGTTGATCACCCGTATAAGAATGAATCGTTGTCATAAAGCCTTTTTCAATTCCAATTGCATTGTTCAGCACTTGTGCAACAGGAGCCAAGCAATTTGTTGTGCAGGAAGCATTTGAAACAACCCTATGTTCTCTACTCAAAAACTGATGATTAACTCCGTAAACAACCGTGAGATCTGCACCTTCAGAAGGTGCAGAAACAAGAACCCGCTTTGCGCCTGCATCGAGATGAATACTTGCTTTATCACGCGCAGTAAAAACACCCGTACATTCCAAAACAATATCGATATCCAAAGCTTTCCAAGGCAATTGTAATGGATCACGATTTGCAACCATCTTTATCAAACCAAAACCGACATCAATTGCATCCCCAACAATCTTAACAGGATAAGGAAAGCGCCCGTGAACTGAATCATAGCGTAGTAAATGAGCATTCGCCTCCACAGATCCTACACCATTAACTGCTACAACCTCGATATCCTGCCGACCACTTTCCACAATTGCACGCAAAATACTACGCCCAATACGGCCAAACCCATTAATTGCAATGCGAACCGTCATTTCACAGTTTCCTCATTAATCTTTTTAAGCTTTTCTTCAACAATAGTGACAACATTCTCGCAAGTAATACCAAAATGTGCATAAAGAGCATCAAGCGTCCCACTTGCTCCAAATCCATTCATACCAATAAACACACCATCGCTACCAATAAAACGATCCCACCCTTGCCGAACAGCAGCTTCGATCGCAATCTTAATCGGTGCATTTCCAATTAAAGCATGCTGATATGAGAGAGATTGTTGAGCAAATAATTCAAAACAAGGTACAGAAACCACACGTGTTGGAATATTGTTTGCTTCCAAAACAGCATGCGACTTCACTGCAATTTGCAACTCCGAACCAGAAGCAAAGATAGTCACCTTAGCATCATCACTTGCCGTTAATAATTCATAAGCACCAAGCAAACATAAATTTTCTTCATCATAATCTTTACGCAAGAGCGGCAAATTTTGCCGGCTCAAAGCCAAAGTAGATGGTGTATTACGCGCCTTTAAAGCCAATTGCCAACACTCCACTGTCTCTACAGCATCAGCAGGTCGAAAAACAAGATGATTGGGAAGTGCGCGCAATGCAGCCAAATGCTCCACTGGCTGATGAGTAGGACCATCCTCTCCAAGACCTATTGAATCATGAGTCATAACGTAAATGACCCGCAAACCCATGAGAGAAGACAAACGCATTGCAGGGCGCATATAGTCAGAAAAACATAAAAATGTCCCCCCATAAGGAATAAAACCTCCATGAAGAGCAAGACCGTTCATCACCGCCGCCATCGCATGTTCGCGAATTCCATAATGTAAATAGCGACCTGAAAAATCATCAGCAGAAACAGCAGTCATCTGACTACTTTTAGTATTATTAGACTCTGTTAAATCGGCAGAACCACCAAAAGTTTCTACAACAATCTCATTGATCACCTCGAGAGCCATCTCTGAAGCTTTACGCGTAGCAACAAGAGGACAGTCTTTAACCAATTTCTGTTTATAAGCATCAATAGCACCATCTATTCTTCCTACAAGATCGCCCCGCATCAATCTCTCAAACTGCATACGCTCTGATATAGGCAAACTTGCAAATTTCTCTTCCCATTTTTGACGTTTTCTAGCCGCATTTAAACCTGCTACACGCCAATCATCAAGAATATCAGATGGAACAACGAAAGGCTCCGCAGTCCACCCTAACGCAACACGCGTCAAAGAAGTTTCCTGTACACCCAAAGACGCTCCATGGGCTTTATTCGTCCCTGCTTTATTTGGAGACCCAAATCCAATTGTCGTTTTACATGCGATCAAAGTTGGTTTATCGGAAATTTGCGCAGCTTCAATAGCACGCGCAATTGCTGCTTGATTATGCCCATCAACCTTGAGAGTATCCCAACCAGATGCCCTAAAACGAGCCATCTGGTCTGTGCTATCCACAAGGGAAATATTTCCATCAATTGAAATATCGTTATCGTCCCATAAGACAATCAGTTTGTTTAATTTTAAATGGCCAGCAAGCGAAATCGCCTCTTGCGAAATACCTTCCATAAGGCACCCATCACCAACCAGCACATAAGTGTAATGATCAACCAAATCACCAAAACGTGCATTGAGCAAACGCTCGCCAAGAGCCATTCCAACAGCATTAGCAAGCCCCTGTCCAAGTGGACCTGTAGTCGTTTCAATTCCTGCAACATGCCCATACTCTGGATGTCCAGCAACCTTAGACCCAATTTGACGAAAATTCTTGAGATCCTCAATGGAAATATCTTCATAACCAGAAAGATATAACAGGGCATAAAGCAACATCGATCCATGCCCAGCAGATAGAATAAAACGATCACGGTTAGGCCAATGAGGATTTTTAGGATCATGAGCAAGAAATTTCGTATAAAGAACGGTTGCAATATCGGCTGCCCCCATTGGTAACCCAGGGTGACCAGAATTTGCTTTTTCAATCGCATCAATAGCAAGAAAACGAATGGCATTAGCCATCTGAGTTTGTTGTTCGGTATTTGTCATGAATGATAGACCATTTTTTAAGCTTATGTCCTGAACAGTTCCTCAAGTTTTTCTACATTTATGAAAAAATTTCATCTAACCATCAGTACATACCTTTTATAATCTTTTAAATGCATATCCCCTACCCAATCTTTTCATACAATATCGTTTACGCTCATCATTTATGCGAACAGTTTCAAAAAATCCAGCTTTTAATTAATATGTATCCCCTGCTTTGCTTGCGAAAATATCTTACATACTTAAAAATAACATGAATGCAAGAAAAGAGAAAAAATGATTCGCCTTTACATAAAAGATTGGTAAAGGATAAAATGAGTGAAGGATATAACCACCATGACCCAAGAAATTATGGTTCCACCACACACTTTGGAACAACTAGAAAAAGCACTTAGAACCTTGGAAATCGCTATTGTGAACCACAATGCTGTTGTTGATAAAAACAACGAATGGGAAGAAGAAATTCAACGAATGAATACCGATCGAAGCCGCCTTGCTCAAGCACTTGATAAATCTGAAGCGCATGTTGAACGGTTAGAAGTAGCAAATAAAGAAGTTTCCAAACGGTTAGTCAAAGCAATGGAAACAATTCGTGTCGTAATTGATAGATAAAGGCTTGAACTCATGGAAACTGTTTCCGTCACAATCGATGGTAAAATTTATCGTATAGCTTGCGATGAAGGACAAGAGGACCATCTTATTGAACTCGCAGCTCAATTAAATCAATACATTACGCATCTAAGGAAAAATTTCGGTGAAATTGGCGACAACCGCTTATCCATCATGGCTGGCATCATGATTATCGATGAAATGGAAGAAATAAAACGAGAAAACAAAAGATTGCAGGAAGACTATGATGTTCTTTTGAGACAACATAATGAAAGAAATCGAACTATGAGCAAAATTATGCGAGATACAACAGAGAGAATCGAAAATCTTACTAACCAATTGCTTAAAAATGACGCCGATCTTCAGGAAAGGAAAAATTTATAAATGAGACACATTTCCAAAACAACCGCCAGTTAATAATTCTTTTTATTTCACCACTAAATTCCTCTTGTTCCATCCTGAGAAACAGAGGCAATACGTAGTAAATTTGTCGTCCCAGGTGTTCCAAGTGGAACTCCAGCCGTAACAATAAATCGATCCCCCCCACGACAAAATCCTTCTTGAAAAGCGATTGCAGCAGCACGATCAACCATATCTTCCAAATTTTGTGCATCTTCCGTCACTACACAATGAAGCCCCCAAATTAAAGCCAATCTCCGTGCTGTTTCAACGATCGGAGATAAGGCAATAATCGGCCCGTTTGGACGCTCACGAGATGCACGCACACCTGTTTTACCAGAAGTGGTATAAGCAATAATGGCTGCCAAGTGCAATGTTTCAGTAATTTGGCGCGCCGCAAGAGAAATCGCATCTGTTCCCGTTGTTTCAGGCACAGGATGATGAGCTCCAATCATCGCAGCATAAGTAGGTTCTTTTTCAATCTGCTGAGCAATCCGATCCATCATAAGTACTGCTTCTTCAGGATAAAGACCAGAAGCCGATTCAGCAGATAACATCACCGCATCAACACCAGCATAAACCGCCGTTGCTACATCAGAAACTTCTGCACGTGTCGGAATAGCTGCTGCAACCATTGACTCAAGCATTTGCGTAGCAACTACAATAGGCTTTCCTGCTAAACGACATGCTTTTATCAGCTCCATCTGAACAGCAGGAATTTTTTCCAACGGAATTTCTACACCAAGATCTCCCCGTGCAATCATAATCCCATCTGAAACATCAATAATCTCTTCTATATGTTCCAATGCTTGAAATTTTTCTATCTTAGCCATCAAAGCAACTTTATTTTTCGTAAATTGACGTACCTCCATAATATCTTCCGGACGCTGAACAAAAGAAAGTGCAACCCAATCAACAGACTGTTCCAAAATGACCTGAAGATCAGCTTTATCCTTTGATGTCATAGAACTAAAAGGCAAAACTGTATCAGGAAAGCTTACCCCCTTACGATCAGAAATATGAGTTCCAGCAATGACACGACATTGAATAGAATAACCATTACATACCTCAGCCTTCAGTTCCAATTTTCCATCATTAATGAACAAACGGTCACCTGATTTTACAGATGCTAAAACTTCCCTATGAGGAAAAAAAACGCGCTGTGCATCACCAAGTACATCATCACTATCTAAGGTAAATTTTTGCCCAATAACAAGATTCTCTTGCCCCTTAACAAAACTGCCAATCCGCAATTTTGGTCCTTGAAGATCCACTAAAATACCGATTGGCCTGCGAACAACTTTCTCAACTTTCCGTATTTTCTTCACCAAATCAACCATAGTTTTGCGATCAGTGTGACTCATATTCAAACGAAAAACATCTGCTCCAGCACCAAAAAGCTTTTCAATCATCGAAACAGAAAAAGAAGAAGGGCCAAGAGTAACAATAATTTTAACTTTACGCGCACGCTTCATTGTGAAGAAACTCCTGAAAGAGTAGGAGAATGTAAAACTGAATCTCCAAATGAAGGAACATCTGTCAACTGAATCATCCAACTTGTTTGATTACCTGTATCAATTTCTTTAAATCCAGCCTTTTGAAACCCTCTAGCAAAACAATCATGAACCCCTTTAATGGTAAACTGGCTATCCTGCACACACATAGTAACAGAACCAGGCCAACCACCCTTTTTCTGTGCACCTTCAGCATAAAAATAATAAAAACGTGAAGAAAGGGGACCTTCAATCAAAGTTTTACACTCTGTAATTGGAATCACCCACCACCCTTCACTTACCCAACCTGAAAGTGTGCGGTAACCAAGAGCGACACCAACGGGCTGTTGAGTTGTATTACAAATTCGCAAATCAGCTTTTGCAAAATTAACAAGTGAGAATACAAAAGGAATACTAAAGAAAAAAATTATAAATAATCTTCGAAATATACAACACCATTTTTTGGCAACCACAAAATCACCCCTATTATGTAACTCCTTAAGATAAAACATACGTCCCTTTTTTCAAAATTTTTAGTATTTTTCATACATATCCTTATTCTTTTCTTCTTCTTAGCGACATTTTGTCAATGTACATTCCTTAAATTTTACAAAATATTTAAGATCAATCTGTAAACACAGCATACAACTTGATTGACTATCTGTTTTTCAAGATCCCCAACATAAATTTATTATTAAAAAGTAGCTTTAAAACATACAAGCCGGAGAAAAATACGATGAACACAGCAATTGATCAAACACAATCCATATCCGTGAACCAATTGCGTTCTTTTATCGAACGGATTGAACGATTAGAAGAAGAAAAAAAAACCATCTCAGATGATATTAAAGAAGTTTATGCAGAGCTTAAAGGATCTGGATTTGACAGTAAAGCTGTACGAAGCATTGTACGATTGCGCAAAAAAGAAGACCATAAGAGAATGGAAGAAGAAGCAGTTATCCAACTTTATAAAAATGCACTCGGTATGGACTAATAAAGTACCGAATCAACACGAATACGTTTGCTTTTCTATTTCTTCTCGTAGAAGCTCAAGCTCCAACCATTCTTCTTCTTTTTGTGCACAAGAACTTTTCTTTTCTTCCAGCACTGTTGATAAACGCTCAAAACGATTTTTATCGCAACAATACAGTGCTGGGTCAGAAAGATCATGTTCGATTTGTTTAATTTCATTCTGCAAAACAGCAATTTGTTCAGGCAATTTTTCTAGCGCATAAACCTGTTTGTAAGACAATTTGCGCAACATTATTTTTTCCCGTGATAAAGCTCTCTTAGTTTGCTCCCGCGAACATGTTCTTGCTGTCTCTTTTCCCTGAGAAAGTTCTTTCCTCTGTACCAATGAAGCCTTTCCACCTTGTGCTATCATATCGCTATAACCACCAGCATACAAAATCCAATGGCCGTCACCTTGAGGCGCTAATATATGGGTCACTGTCCGATCTAAGAAATCCCTATCATGACTAATCAACAATACTGTCCCAGCAAAATCAGCAACAAATTCCTGCAATAAATCCAATGTATCTATATCTAAATCATTAGTTGGCTCATCTAAAATTAAAAAATTTGCCGGCCGTGAAAGAAGCCGTGCAAGCATCAAACGAGCTCTTTCCCCGCCTGATAATTCTTTTATGGGTGTACGCACTTGTTCAGGTAAAAATAAAAAATCCTTCATATAAGAAACAACATGTCGCTCTTGCCCATTAATTAGAAGACTATCACCCCCACCACCAGTTAAATACTGTGCCACAGTTTCTTCCTCATTCAAGGTACGCTGTTGATCAAGAAATGCAAAAGATAAATTATACCCATGCTTCACCGTACCACCATCGACCGATTCTTTCCCAATCAGAACAGAAAGCAATGTTGTTTTTCCGATACCATTAGAGCCAACAAGACCAATCCTATCACCACGCTTAATACGCAAAGATAGATCTTTTACAATAATGCGATCACCATAAGATTTTAAAATCTTTTCAGCTTCAAGCACCAATTGACCAGAATCATGACTTTTATGAGCTACCAAAAGTGCACTTCCAGATGGCTCTTTATAACTTTTACGAAGTTGTCGTAATTCTTTTAATTCACCCAAACGCCGCACATTACGCTTACGTCGTGCTGTTACTCCGTAACGCAGCCATTGTTCTTCACGCACAATCTGCCGATTCAATTTGTGCTGTTCTCGAATTTCTTCTTCAAGCACCTTATCACGCCAACTCTCAAATTCAGAGAAACGCTTTTCCAACCTTTTAGCTATCCCCCGATCAAGCCACACTGTCGAACGAGAAACATTTTCTAAAAAGCGCCGATCATGCGAAATAACAACGATCGCAGAACGTAAAGAAGATAAGATCTTCTCAAGCCATTCAATAGTCGGTAAATCAAGATGGTTTGTTGGTTCATCCAGTAGAAGAATATCTGGTTTTGCAGCAATTGCTTGTAATAACAAAACACGCCGCCTTTCACCACCAGAAAGTGTTTCTAATTTCTCATCTCCTGAAAACCCAAGATTTGCAAAAAGTGTATTGATCCATTCCACATCTGGAACACTATCCAACCCAGATTCTACAAAAGTACGAATATCTTCAAACCCTGAACAATCAGGACTTTGCGATACATAACGTATCGTTACCCCAGGATGACGAAAAATCTCTCCCTCATACGGTTCTATCATCCCAGCTGCAACTTTTAACAGCGTCGATTTTCCACATCCATTACGCCCTACCAAAGCAATACGAGCTCCCTGCTCCACCGATAAACAAACTTGGTTGAGCAAAGGAGTTATTCCAAAAGTTAAAAAAATACGATCAAGTCGTAGTAGTGGTCCTGCCATTAACGAGACTATTTAACACAAGGTGCTTGGTATAATGCACCCTTTACATCACGGTAAGTACATAGCTGTGGCACTGTGGTTTTTTGAGGACAAGGCCCTTGATAAATCTTGCCAGAACGACTACGATACGTGCATAATGGTTGCTGAACAACAATTTTCTGTTGTCTTTGCTGTCTTTTCTGGTTTGCAGCTATACCTGTTACTGTACCTGCAACAGCACCAACTGCAGCACCAGCGAGTGCTCCTTCAGGAGAAGAAGTAATTGCTGATCCAGCTAAAGCACCTAGCGCAGCTCCCCCAGCGCCAAAACCTGCAACCCTCTGTTCACTAATACTACATGCTACTGAACTGACACCAACGGCGGAGACAACTGCTACTCTTAAAACTGATTTTAACATACATAAAACCTTTCCTTAAAAGATCAAAAATAAGGGTATATTATTTATGTCATCCCTTATTATTAAGCCCCCTGCTTTATTAAGATACACCAGAAGAACTTTATAAAATAGGCATAGACGCCAATAATATCGCTTTTCCAAAACATAAATAACAAGAAAAAGTTCCACAAATACGGTTAGAAAGTGTCAAGGAAGATCCAAAAGGCACGTTTTTGTTTAAAATTGGCCATTGTACACCTGATAAAGTCAACCCCTGCAAATCAGAAAAACCAATAATACTAAAAAGGCAACCATCTGGTAAATCGCATGAAAAAGGCTTTGGCAAAACAGGCCATCCTTCTTCATTACCGCTTGTTAACAACACTGAAATACCTTTTTCTTCTATCATGAGTGCTTGAGTCATATGAGAGAGGCTATGGTCACTCCTTTCTCCTCCAAAAGCGCCACATAAAATGAGCTTCTTGGCACCGTATTGTAAAGCTTTTTCGCACGCCAACGCACTATCAGTCATATCTTTATCAGGGGGAAAAACTTCACGAGGAATACCACTGTATTTACGCATTAAATTCTGATCAGATGAATCAAAATCTCCTAACCACAACTCTGGCACCACATTCAGCGCTTCAGCATGACGTATCCCACCATCAGCAGCAATGACTCGGCTCTTGTAAATTTGGCTGCGTAAACGATCGGTAATACGAACATCCCCATTTAACAATATTGTAAATATTGTCATGACATATCATGCCTCTCGTCACATTCTCTTTTACAGCACCTTTTTTCAAAAACCGCTCCTTTTTTGCACCAAATCCTGCCAAGCCTCCTTAATGAATTTGATGCTTCTCCTTTAGCTTATCACACAAAGATTTCCCGAAGCAGCATACTTTTTTCCTAAAACCCTCTTGGGAAAATCAAAAGTACCTTAAAGAATCAAATATGACACTTATGCCACATTTCAGTGCATCACAATACCCACCATTTTACAAAATATACATCAACCCACAATCACTGCCATTTTACTGTCACTATTTTTTCACCGAAAAATCATTTTCACTTAATTAATGGACATTTCAAGTAAGCTCTTAATCAGTCTTGCGTAACATAAATGCAACGGATAATAAAAGCCGTATAGCTTCATCTCAGAGTTTAAAATGCTCTATTGATAAACAATCTCTGCCACACCTATGCAGCCTTAATTCATCACCGTTAATAAAGGCATTCAATAAACATTTTAGCCCTTATTTGCAGCGACTCACATCTAAAATAATTAAAGACACAAAGCAGTTATACATCATAAGCATCTGCTGAATTGGCCGTTAGCAAAGCAGAACGCAGCTTTTGCAAAGCTCGTGCTTCAATTTGCCGTACCCTCTCCTTTGATATCCCTAATTTTTCGCCTAAAACTTCTAAAGTAGCACCCTCTTCATTTAGCCGACGAAATCGAATAATTTCAAGTTCCCGCTCATTAAGAATTTGCAATGCTTCATAGAGCCATTGTGTCCTTCTTTGGCCATCAATCACTTGCTCAATTAAGGCATCAGGAAGAGGATTATCATCAACGAGAGCATCCATTTTAGCAATAGAGTTTTCACTACTTTCAGAAACAGAAACACTCAGTGAATTATCAGACCCAGAAAAACGAAAATCCATCGTTTCAACATCATGCACTGAAACACCGAGTTTTTCAGCAATTGTTCGAAAAATATCTTGTTTTGTCAAAGCACTATCATCTTGTACTAATTTTGCGCGCAAACGCCGAAGATTAAAGAAAAGCGCCTTTTGTGAAGAACTTGTTCCACCTCGAACAATTGACCAATTGCGTAAAATATAATCTTGAATAGATGCACGGATCCACCATGTTGCATAAGTAGAAAAACGCACTTCCCTATCAGGTTCAAAACGCGCAGCAGCCTCCAGTAGTCCAACATAGCCTTCTTGAACAAGATCGCCCAATGGCATTTTAAAACGTTTAAAACGATTGGCAATCGCAATTACCAAACGCATATGAGCTGCTGCAATTTGATGCATAGCATCATCATCACGTTTGTCTTTCCAGCGTAAAGCTAAATCATGCTCTTTTTGTCGCTCAAGATAAGGCGCTTGCATAGCAGAACGCATCATGTTGCGCCCCAGACTTTTGTCCGCATCGCCATAATTTTTACTGCTTTTGTAAACAGCACTTGAAAGATTACCCATAATAACCCCTTGCGATTAAAGTTTTCAAAGCCGATTTGGCACTCACGCCCATTCTTACAAAAGAACGCAAAAGTTGTCTGTCTTCGTAGATACTACTTTAACGTGTATTTTTATAATCGCAATTGTTTTTTTATTTTAATCGCAAAACTTCTTATTCTGAGACACAGATTTACTGATAAAACAACGACATAGAGCGCCACAGATTTTTTAAAATACGCTGAGTTGCTTTCTCATAAAATTTTCGTGATACGCTTTTCCTTGTATCGTCATGATGCGAGCAGAAAAAAAACAAAACCGCCAACAAAACAGTATTTATTTTGTTGAACCAGCAGATTATTTAATTTTTTAATGAATAATTTTATGCTTTCAGCTTTTTCACATAGCTAAGAAGCGCTATATATACGTGCAGAAATAAAATACACCAAAACAAAAAAGAAGTACCAAAAAACGAATAAGAATGATTGAAGTGAGCACTGTAAACGTGCTAAAGGAGCCGCACAATTATGGCATTATTAGGAATAGCCTTTAAATGGCGCTGAGAAAGAAAACGCATGGATAACAAGATTGTTCAACAGAATGATGTTTTTATTGAAAAGTACGGGAGTGGAAGGTTTGAGGGCTTTCGTTTTTACATAAATCAGAACAGCGTTTGTCAGGCAACCGATACACAAAACTTAGCGGATAATGAAAATCTAATCCTTGCTTTTACCAAACGTGCAGCGCGTTTTTGTGCTTCTGCCAATGGGGATTTTACTCTTGATTCTGACGGAATGGTTCGCTGGATTGGCCAACCAGTTGGACAACTAGTTGCAACTGAAGAATTTTTAAACCCTAAACTCATTCTTTTAGCAGATACAGAATTAACGGGAGAAGCCCGCGATAATGTCATAAAACGATTAGAACGTTTTGTCACTTTTCATTTTGAAACAGTTTTAAAACCTCTATTCGACTTGCGCAATGCAGATTCCTTAACAGATTTAACTCGAAACCTTGCTTTGCAACTTGTTAAGCATTTAGGAATTTTACCCCGCAGAGAAATCGCAGAAACGGTAAAAAATCTTGATCAAGAATCGCGAGCAGTACTGCGGCAGTTAGGTGTCCGTTTTGGTGCTTTCCACATCTATGTGGCAGCGATGCTTAAACCGGCTCAAGTACAAGCAATTACGCTACTGTGGAATCTTCAAAATAAAGGGAAAGACCAAACTGGTTTAAACGAGATTTTCACTGCTTTATCTGCTGGAAGGACCTCCTTAGTTGTAGATCCTACTTACAATCGTCAATTTTACCAGATAGCTGGTTATCGAATTTTAGGTCAACGTGCTGTGCGAATTGATATTTTAGAACGTCTCGCTAACCTAATCCGCTCTGCACTTAATTGGAAACAAGGAACAGAGCCAAAGCCTGATGGAGCCTACGATGGTAAAAGCTTTTTTGCCACAACAACGATGATGTCTATCCTCGGAGCTAATGGGACTGATATGGAAGAAATTCTTAAAGGACTTGGCTATAAATCGCATCCCTGTAGTAGTGCTGATCTTGAACAAACATTTCTTCAAAATAAAACTTCAACCCCCGCATGCACAACGAAACAAAGCACTCCTGAGGCAGAATGCGTTGGTGATCAATGGAAAATAAAAAGTGAATTTAAAACCGCAGAAGAAAAGAAAGAAAATTTGTCTGAGTGTGTAAAAAAACAATATCTTCCTAACGATCATCTACCAGAAGCTGAACCTGTTGGCGATTTTGCTAAACAAAAACGCATCGCAACAGAAGATAAAGTTATTTTGCTGTGGCGTTACAATTACCACACGCATAAAAAACGTGATAAATTTGGACAAAATCGTCAAAACAAACACAGAGGAGCCTTTAAGAGTAGGGATAGTGAAAATACTTCTCACAAAACATTATCATATTCAAAAAACTTTGATAAATCCGCTTCCCTTCACAGCAAAAGCCAGAAAAGTAAAGCATCTCAAATAACAAAACGTTCTAATTCTGATTCACCTTTTGCAAAATTAGCTGTGCTACGCGATCAACTTATAAATAACAAAGAAACCCATATATTTCCGTTTAAAAGTCATTAACCTAAAAGTGAAAATAGAGTTTTATCTTGGCTTACGTAGTAACCGACAATTGTATTCACTGCAAATACACTGATTGCGTTGAGGTCTGCCCTGTTGATTGTTTTTATGAAGGTGAAAACATGCTCGTCATTCATCCAGACGAGTGTATAGATTGCGGTGTTTGTGAGCCAGAATGTCCTGCGGAAGCTATCAAACCTGATACAGAACCAGGGCTAGAAAAATGGCTAGAGCTTAATCTACATTATGCGACAAAATGGCCTAATTTAACTACTCAAAAAAGTCCTCTTCCTCAAGCAAAAGAAATGGATGGTGTTCCAAATAAATTAGAAAAGTATTTTTCGGAAAATCCAGGAAGCGGCGAATAATAACTACACGATACACACTATCCTTTTTGCAAAAATTAAAATCGTTCCATGTAAACATAAAAAATTCAAAGCGAAATGATTGATTCTTTTGGTCTTTGATGTTAGTGTTATTCCGATATAAATATCTTTCTAAGTATTTTTTTCTTTTCTTCTTTGTTGTTGGACAAAGTGTTTTTTATTGAATTTAAAAGTACTTAACTTTTATGCTCACGAGATTAGTATAATATACTTAGTCAAAGAACACTAGGCGTTTAGGCTTTATCCTGCTTTCTGGCATATTTGCTTGTTAGCTATAAAGGGAGTAAAATAGAATATGGCACCCCAATACAGCACCTCTTCTAATGCTAAGGGGTTCTCGACTTTTGAATATATCGTATATCCCACCCATGGAGTTGGGCAAATTATAGCGATTGAAGATCAAGAAGTCGCAGGACATAAATTAAAACTTTTTGTTATTCACTTTGCTAAAGATAAGATGGACGTAAAAGTACCAATTGCAAAAGCCATTTCTATTGGAATGCGCAAATTATCTGCAGTTGACTCTGTTGAGCGTGCACTCAAAATATTGCAAGGAAAAGCGCGAATTAAGCGAACCATGTGGTCACGTCGCGCTCAAGAATATGATACTAAAATCAATTCAGGAGATCTTATTTGCATTGCTGAAGTGGTACGCGATCTTTTTCGTTCAAACCTGCAACCTGAACAATCTTATTCTGAACGCCAACTCTATATTGCTGCACTTGACAGGATGGCGCGTGAAATTGCCGTTATAAATAGTCTTTCTGAAACAGAGGCCATCAATCTTATAGAAATGCACCTTTCTAATAGACCAAAACGTGGGTTCAAAACTGAAGTAAATGAAGCAGATGTTAGCGGCACAGTTTGTGCTGCATAGCAGGCAATTCTGTATTATTAGATACAGAATGAACAATAAAACGAAACTGGTTGTTCATGCCAGTTTCATTTTTTTTGTTATCCATTATATATAGAAGAAAAGTCTATCACCAAATTAAATGCCAACCTACACGGTGTTAGAGAATACCTAACACCAAAGCAGTGCCAAAAAAAAGAAGTCAATCCTTGGCAGGCAAAACCGAACGTCCACGATACATACCAGTTTTTAAATCAATATGATGAGGACGACGCAATTCTCCAGAATTTTTATCCTCAACATAAGTCGACGCCTTAAGGGCATCAGCCGAACGGCGCATACCCCGTCTTGATGGAGAAGTTTTTCGTTTAGGTACAGCCATAAAAAGACACTCCAAATCTACAAAAAAAACAAGCAGTGTTGGAATAACACAGCCCTTACGAACAACATAAAAAATTCTATTTGCTTATACACCGATTAAAGCTTTTTTACTAGACCTTCATTAATTTTTTATCTGACTTCTAAATACTGCCTTCTATAATGTGTATAAGCACTCAAATAAAGCTGTTTTTTAATAAACAGAGGTTACAGCTTGTGCAAACTAGATTAAAAAAGAGAAGAAAATGATATCCTCCAGCCTATAATTCTGGAGTCCTATTTTATAAAAAATAAAGGAAGCAAGAATGCATGAATTTGAAGCCCTTCTTGCAGAACACAGCAAAACTATTGAAAGACGACTTTGTACACTTTTAGATTATAAAGTCCAAAATGGTGAAATTTCTCGCCCTGAAATTTTAGTTAAAGCTATGCGTTATGGTACGCTGAATGGAGGAAAACGTTTACGTCCTTTCCTTGTCACCCAGAGTGCTGCACTTTTTGACATTTCTGCTGAACAAGTTCTTGATATTGGAAGTGCATTAGAATGTGTCCACTGTTATTCACTCATTCATGATGATCTACCATCTATGGATAATGACATTCTACGACGTGGAAAACCAACCGTTCATAAAGCATTTAACGAAGCTACAGCAATTCTAACAGGTGACGCACTTTTAACCTTTGCATTTGAAATTATTGCACATAAAGCCCATACGCTCTCTTTCGAAACAAGAATAAGATTGATCACGACTCTTGCACAATCAGCAGGTTTTGGCGGCATGGTAGGTGGACAAATACTAGATCTTGAAGCTGAAAAAAAATCGCAAGATAGCAATAACATAACCATTATACAAAACATGAAAACAGCATCTCTTATAAGATTTGCTTGTCAAGCAGGAGCAATCGTCGGCAACGCACCTGAAACTCTTATTCAAAGACTCGCGGATTTCGGAACGTCCATCGGTCTCGCTTTTCAATTAACAGATGACCTGCTTGACGTAACAACAAGTATTGAAATTCTAGGAAAAACTCCCGGTAAAGATGAAAAAGCAAACAAAGCCACTTTTGTTCGTCTTTATGGTATTCAAAAAACGCAACAAAAACGAGACGAACTCCTCTCTAAAGCAGAAGAGCTGCTGCGTCCCTTTGGCGCTAAAGCAGAAAAACTCCAACAAATAGCTCATTTTATAGCAACACGTAAAAACTAATAATCTATCTTCTATCCAAATATCAAACTATAGACATCAAAACACGAGAAGTAAAAAACTTTTTCTCTATTTCAAACAAGCCAAATTATTCTCTAGCTTTGTCCAAAACGCGTATGAATATAATCACCGAGCATTGCTTCAAATTCCTCAGCAATGTGATTTCCCCGCAAAACCTTCACCTTTTTACCTTCAATAAAAACAGGCGCTGCTGGATTTTCACCCATTCCAGGCAAAGAAATCCCAATGTCAGCGTGTTTTGACTCCCCAGGTCCATTGACAATACACCCCATTACTGCAACCTTCAATCCTTCAACACCAGGATATTTTTCGCGCCATACAGGCATATTTTTACATAAATTTGCTTCAATTTTTTGTGCCAATTGCTGAAAAACCGTTGAAGTTGTACGACCACATCCAGGACAAGCAGTAACAACGGGTAAAAATTGCCGAAATCCCATAACTTGTAAAAGCTCTTGACTTACCCTTACTTCCCGCGTCCGATCCCCACCGGGTTCAGGAGTTAATGAAACGCGGATCGTGTCCCCAATCCCTTGTTGCAACAAAATTCCCAAAGCAACAGAAGATGCAACGATACCCTTTGTTCCCATACCTGCTTCAGTCAATCCCAAATGAAGTGCATAATCACAGCGTTCTGCTAGGATGCTATAGACAGAAACAAGATCTTGTACATCACTCACTTTAGCAGAAAGAATAATTTTATCGCGTCCCAGCCCAATATCTTCAGCTAAAAGAGCAGAATGAATTGCAGACTGGACAACAGCCTCCCACATTACTTCAGCAACAGGTAGGGGATCTTTTCTCTCAGCATTTTCATCCATAAGTCGTGTTAACAACACATTATCAAGTGATCCCCAATTGACACCAATTCGAATAGGCTTACAATATCGACAAGCAATCTCAATAATTTCTGCAAACTGACGATCCTTTTTTGCACCGAAACCAACGTTTCCAGGGTTGATCCGATATTTTGCAAGCGCCTCAGCACAAGCAGGATGTTCTGATAAAAGTTTGTGACCAATATAATGAAAATCGCCTACTAATGGTACAAAAATACCCAACTGTTCTAATCGCTGCCGTATTTTAGGAACAGCGGCAGCTGATTCATCACGATCAACAGTTATCCGCACCAGCTGCGAACCTGCTCTCCAAAGAGCTTCAATTTGTGCGACTGTTGCTTCAACATCAGCAGTATCAGTATTGGTCATTGACTGGACAACTATCGGACTATGACCACCAACTACGACATCACCAACCATCACAGCAACAGATCGACGACGCTCAAAAGGCTTAGACAAATAATATGCTGTATTCATCAAATCCTCAAATCCAAAAAATCCGTGCTATCGCTCATCACAACAGCAACACCTACGAATACAATTCGAAAAAATGAATTAAAAAAACGACCTTACCGAACAAAAACCTGACTTTCGCCCCTAGTCAACATGCAGCGCAATTAGTGAAATTTCTAAATTCTCAAGCTGCCATGCCAAACGTCCAAAATACAATTTCTATTGCTGTAAGATGACATAATTTGCTATTATATTACAAAATATGTCCATTTTCAGTATATTCTCACGATACTAAAATTTAAAATATATTGCGAAATAAAAATGAGTCCAGTATTATAAACCATTCAGGTTCGAATATGATAATAAAATTTTGATAACACTTCTGAAAAATTGAATACACAGAAAAAGTAACTTCACCCCCAATAACCACATTAGCCATAGCAATAGTTTTGGCTACCTCTCTTAGATTAAAAGAGCAAAACCCTTCTCAGCAATAAAGCCCTTTAATATCCATCCAAAAATAGGAATTTCTCTATACATCTGGGCAGACGTTGCAAACACTATCACTTGTACAAATCAAAAATAAAAATAATAACTTATAATCTTCATAAGAATAAACCAAACAAAATCTTCTAGGGTAAATGCCCACTTACTGAAAGAAAAAGGTATAAAAATCAGACTTAAAAGACCCATAAACTCAACCTCCAGAAGTGTTTTGCGAAGTATCCACATATGTAACTACAGACATACCAGGAATCAACTTTTCAATACCCTCTTGCCCAGGATCTATAGCAATACGAACTGAAATACGTTGCGCAATTTTTATAAAATTACCAATTGCTGTATCCGTTTTTAATAATGAAAACTCTGAACCTGTAGCAGGTGCAAAACGAACAACGCACCCTGTTAATTTCTGATTATTCAATGCATCAACAGAAAAGATCACAGGTTGTCCAACACGCATTTGAGAAAGTTGCGTTTCTTTATAATTAGCAATAATCCAAATATCATCAGAAATGACAGACACTAACTGTGTACCAGGTAAAACATACTGCCCTACCCGTGCACCAACTAACCCGACATACCCCGTTCTAGGAGATAAAATTTTAGTATGATTTAAATTTAGCTTAGCTAATTCAACGCCAACTTTTGCTCCAGCAACCTCCGACTGCAAGCTTTGCTTTTCAAGATCCAATTGTTTTCGCAATTGACGTTTTGTTTCCAGTGTTTCTAATAATTGCGAAAGGGAACGAGAAACTGAACTTGAAATCTCGCCAAAACTTGATTTCTTATTTCCAGAAGGGGCGCTAGAGAATGTTTGAGACCGTGCTAACTCAGCCTCTGCAATATTAATTTCCCCCTGCAAAAGCTGAATCTGCAACAAAATACTTGCGAGTTTTGCATTTTTTGAATCAAGCACGGCCTGTGCTTGAGCAAGTTGCTGCCGAAAAAGAGAATCATCAAGCTCAAACAAAAGCATCCCCTGTTCAACTTTTTGATAATCTTGAACATAGATTCGTGCAACAACACCAGGAATCTGCGGACTTACAAGAGTAACATTCCCCTTAATAGAAGCGTTATCCGTTACTTGAATTGTACTTACAAAAGGAGGAAGATTCCAAGCCCATAAAATGAGCAAGACACCTGCAACACCCGATAGAAATGCAATAATCGTCGCCCTCGACCGCAATGCCGTTATCATATCTCTCACTCCTCTTTAGTAACATTGCTTTGCTGTTTAAACGCGATCAAAGAGCGTGATCTTAAAAAGACTTTTACAAGAAAAATAACAAATACAACCGTTGCAATATAAAAATAAAGACGAAAAACATCATTATAAGCAAAAATATTTGCTGTTAACTTAAGTTTCTCAACAAACGCAGAAATGTCTTGTCTATCTTCGAATGCATGAGGAATGGAAACACCATAAAGAGGCGACAATAAGGTACTCATCTCACTTGAAACAAGTGGATCCGTAGCAACAATACTCTGAGTTAAGCGTTCAAAATGCTTATGTGCGAAAAAAAACTGTAAACTTCCAAAAAAGGCCGAACTCATCAATCCACCTGTCACTTGTGTCAACAAAAGAATGGCAATAAAACTTAAAACATAACTAGGCCCTCGCCTGCTTGCTATAACAAATCCCTTAAAAAGAGCGGGAGGTAAAAAGAGTGCGTAACCAAATCCTATTAATCCCTGACTTAGCATCATATCCTCTGGACGAGTCAAATGACCTATGTAACTATCTAAATAAGATCCGAGCGCCAAACAGCTCAAAGACAAAAGATAAAAATAATCTTCACGACCAGCTTGCAAAAAAAAGACACAAACCGCTCCCCCCAAAATAATCCCAAGCGTCACAGCGAAATACATAGGCATCATTTCTCGATTGAATAAGCCAAAAAGATTAAAAAAACCCGACGCCAAAGTAGATTGTTCCAGTAAAAGAACTCGAAATACTAATAAAATGAGAACGGATTGTACCATTTCTCTACTAAAAAGCCAACGTAAATCAATTAATGGTTTTTCTCTATTAAGCTCAACAATGGTTGCAGTAACCAAAAATACAATGACAAGCGCAAGCCCCCAACCAATCCACGGCGCTTCAAACCACCAATATAATTTACCAATAGAAATTATTACTGCATTCAGTCCAAGACCAAATGCAATCAAACCATAGCTTATCCAATCTAATGTTTTAATATCTTTATTACGTGGAACAGGAGTCAGTGGAAGAAAAAAGATACATCCTAAACTGATAAGAACCAACCCCATCTCCATCGCTGAAAGACTAGAAAATCCACCACTCTCTAGCAAATCAGGCGAAATTAAATGAGATAAGGGAACCGCTAAAGTTGCATTCATATAATTTAGGCTGAGACCAATAGTAAATTTCTTCTCTGGCGCAAAAGCTTCCATCATATAAAGAAGCGCTAAAGAAGCCAGCGGCGCTGCAGCAATACCAGCAAAAAAACGAATGATCAACGCAGAATTTAAATCTGTAACAAATAGCTGAAAAATACAAACCAAAACAAACCCAAGAATTGACAATTCCGCAAAAGCACGCAATCCAAATTGGTAGCGGATCTTGATCAACATGATTGCAACACTCACATTTGGTGCCATATAGGCAGCAACTAACCACATAGTTTCAGTTGTAGTTGCATGAAAATCACCAGTCAGCTGAATAATATTTGATTGAACAACCGTAGCTCCTAAGCCATAAGCCCACTGCAGAATAAAAGAGGCAAAAATGTAAAAAAAACATCTTGGCAGAGAACCTGCAAAAATAGCGCCTGAATGAGGGGGGAAACCAATCTCCTCAGCAGACATAATCGCGCTTTTTTTGTCGCTCATGTCTCTTTTTCCTGCATAATCCGTTATGCCTCCGGTAATACATCACCAAGAATTGTTAGTTGACGAAAAAATTCTTCTACTTTATGGCCTTTTCCGTCGCTTAATTCTCCTTCTAATGTCGCTCGAATCTGCAAAATATTCTGCTCCAATGCATCAAAAGAAAGATGCTCAATAGCAACAACTTTCTCTACCAAAAGAGAACATCCCGAAGAAGTAATATCCGCAACACCTCCAAAAACAGCAAACAACCTCTCACCCGAAGAAGATAAAACACGAACACTGCCTAATTCAATACTTGCCAGTAAAGGCGCATGATGAGCCATCACTGTTAAAACACCAGAAGCTGAAGGAAGGACAACAGACATCACCTGGTCTGAAAAAACAAGCTTTTCAGGAGACACAAGCTCAAACAAAAAATGTCCTACCTTACTGTTTTCCAAAGTAACCTCCACAAAACCTAATACAGAAATCTCTTTCTATCTTCGCGACGAACACTCATCATAGACTATCTTTTACGAAGAGGCCTCCGCAGCGAGGCGTCTTCCTTTTTCAACAGCTTCATCGATAGAACCAACCATATAAAAAGCTGCTTCTGGCAAACCGTCATAATCACCAGCACAAAGACCTTTAAATCCTTTAATTGTATCCTCTAAAGGTACAAGTTTTCCAGGAGAACCAGTAAAAGCTTCAGCAACGTGGAAAGGCTGCGAAAGGAAACGTTCAATCTTACGCGCACGCCCAACTAGCAACTTATCATCTTCGGAAAGCTCATCCATTCCAAGAATAGCAATAATATCCTGTAATGAGCGATACCGTTGTAAAATAGTTTGAACTTGACAAGCAACTGTATAATGCTCTTCACCTACAATCAACGGATCTAACATGCGAGAAAAAGAATCAAGAGGATCAACCGCTGGATAAATACCTTTTTCAGCAATAGAACGTGAAAGAACTGTCGTTGCATCCAAATGTGCAAAAGATGTCGCAGGAGCCGGATCAGTTAAATCATCTGCTGGAACATAAATTGCCTGAACAGAAGTAATAGACCCTACTTTAGTACTGGTAATACGTTCTTGCAAAGCACCCATATCCGTCGCCAAGGTTGGCTGATAACCAACAGCAGAAGGAATACGCCCTAAAAGAGCCGAAACCTCGGCTCCTGCTTGCGTAAAACGGAAAATATTATCCACAAAGAAAAGAACATCCTGCCCCTCATCACGGAAACTCTCTGCAATAGTCAACCCTGAAAGAGCAACACGGGCACGTGCTCCTGGCGGCTCATTCATTTGCCCATAAACAAGCGCACACTTCGACCCTTCCGTTGAACCATTATTATCCTTTGGATTGACATTCACACGGCTTTCAATCATTTCATAGTAAAGATCATTACCCTCACGCGTTCTCTCTCCCACACCAGCAAATACTGAATATCCACCATGAGCCTTTGCAATATTGTTTATGAGCTCCATAATTAAAACGGTTTTACCAACACCAGCACCCCCGAACAAACCAACCTTACCACCTTTAGAGTAAGGTGCTAACAAATCTACAACTTTAATTCCAGTAACAAGAATTTCTGTAGCCGTCGATTGCTCAACATATGGAGGAGCATCCTGATGAATCGAACGCATCTTGGTCGTAGCAATCGGCCCAACATTATCAACCGGCTCTCCAATAACATTCATAATACGGCCAAGCGTTGCTTCCCCAACAGGCACACTAATCTGTGTTCCCGTATCAAAAACCTTCTGACCACGCACAAGACCATCTGTTGTATCCATAGCAATGGTACGTACTGTATTTTCACCTAAATGTTGAGCAACCTCTAAAACCAACCGATTGCCTAAATTTTCTGTTTCCAACGCATTAAGAATGTTAGGCAACGCATCTTCAAACTGCACATCAACAACAGCACCAATAACCTGCTTGATTTCTCCAACAGAACCTTTTGTATATATTTCTTTAGAATAAGTCCGCAATGAATTTAAAGAAGCCCTTACACCAACTCGAGACTTTGAGGTATCTTTTTTCACACTCGAACGAGCAGTTACTTTTTTTTCTTCAACCTTTGATGTGCCTCTACTTGCCGCCACTGCTTTTACCATCAATTCTTACCTCTTCAATTTAAAGCGCTTCAGCGCCTGCAATAATTTCGATCAATTCCGTAGTGATCTGCGCCTGACGCTGCCGATTGTAAGTAACTGTCAATTTATTAATCATCTCACCTGCATTTCGCGACGCACTATCCATAGCCCCCATCTTCGCACCCATTTCACCAGCAACATTCTCAAGCAAAGCCCGAAATATTTGTACCGAAATATTACGTGGCACAAGCTCATCTAAAAGAGAAACTGCATCAGTTTCATAATCATAAGCTGTCGAATGCAAAATTCTATTTTTATCTGTTTTTTCAGAAATGTTACCTCTTTTAATAACAGCCTCTGAATAAACAGTTGGGATGAGGCCAAAAATTGTCGGACGCTGATTAATTACCGAAATAAACTCAGAATAAAATAGCGTACACACATCAAATGCTCTTTCATTGAACAAATCAATAATACGCTGGCCAATCATCGCTGCCTCTGAAAAACCAATACGCTTTACAGAACGCAAATCAATATGGTCAATCATCAAGGATTTGTAATCACGCATTAAAATATCTGCCCCCTTTTTGCCAACAGTTAAAATTTTAACTATCTTACCAGCAGAAAGAAGTACTTCTATTTGCTTACGAGCACGACGCGCAATTTGCACATTAAATGCACCACATAATCCACGCTCAGCTGTACAAACAACCAAAAGGTGCACATCATCACGACCAGTGCCACGCATCAAGGGAGGAGCATCAACCTCATCAACATCAGCAGCAACATTAGCCAAAATAGAAGCCATCCGTTGTGCATAAGGACGTGCAAACTCAGCGGCCTCTTGTGCACGATACAACCTTGCCGCAGCAACCATTTGCATGGCCTTTGTAATCTTTTGTGTTGCCTTAACTGAGGCAATTCGGTCCCTAAGATCTTTCAGCGATGCCATACGAACATTCCACTAATTCATCATCCAAAATTTCTCGAATAAGTATCAAGAACTGCAACCAATTTGCCCTTAATATCATCCGTTATCTGCTTTTGGCTAGCGATTGCATCCAAAAGATCTTGATAGTCACTACGCAAAAGCGTCAAAAGACCTCGCTCGAAACGACTAACATCAGAAATAGTCAAGGAATCAAGATAACCATTCACACCAGCAAAGATAACAATAACCTGCTCCTCTACTTTAAGTGGAGAAAATTGTGGCTGTTTTAAAAGCTCTGTTAAGCGTGCACCACGATTTAGAAGGCGCTGAGTTGAAGCATCCAAATCTGAACCAAATTGCGCAAAAGCTGCCATTTCTCTATATTGAGCTAATTCACCTTTTATAGAACCAGCAACTTGCTTCATTGCCTTAATTTGCGCAGCTGAACCAACACGAGACACAGAAAGACCAACATTCACAGCAGGACGAATCCCTTGATAAAACAAATTTGTTTCTAAAAAAATCTGCCCATCTGTAATAGAAATCACATTCGTTGGAATATAAGCAGAAACATCATTTGCTTGGGTTTCAATAACCGGTAAAGCAGTTAAAGATCCAGAACCATTCTCAGCATTTAATTTTGCAGCTCTCTCCAAAAGACGTGAATGCAAATAAAAAACATCTCCAGGATAAGCTTCACGACCAGGTGGACGACGAAGCAGAAGAGACATTTGACGATAAGCAACTGCTTGTTTTGAAAGATCATCATAACCAATCAAAGCATGCTGACCATTATCTCGAAAATACTCCCCCATTGCACAACCAGCAAGAGGCGCAATAAACTGCAATGGAGCAGGATCAGAAGCCGTAGCCGCTACAATAATCGAATAATCAAGAGCTCCACGCTCTTCAAGAACTTTCACAAATTGTGCAACTGTTGAACGCTTTTGGCCAACAGCAACATAAATACAATATACCTTATCTTGGTCTTTCCCAGCACCTTTTTCATGAAAGGACTTCTGATTTAAGAATGTATCGAGTAAAATTGCCGTTTTACCTGTTTGGCGATCACCAATCACCAATTCGCGCTGTCCACGCCCAATGGGAATGAGAGCATCAATCGCTTTTAATCCCGTCGACATCGGCTCATGAACCGATTGACGTGGAATAATTCCAGGAGCTTTCACATCAACCAGACGACGCTCTGTTGCTTTAATGGGCCCTTTGCCATCTATAGGATTTCCAAGTGCATCAACAACACGACCAAGCAAAGACGGCCCCACGGGAACATCAACGATAGTGCCTAACCGTTTAACACAATCACCTTCACGAATATCGCGATCTGATCCAAAAATCACCACACCGACATTATCAACTTCCAAATTAAGTGCCATCCCACGCACACCATTTGAAAAGGAGACCATTTCACCCGCTTGTACATTATCCAAACCATAAACGCGGGCAATACCATCACCCACGGATAAAACCCAACCAATCTCTGAAACTTCAGCCTTTTGGTCAAAGTTTCTGATTTGTTCTTTTAAAATTTTTGAAATTTCAGATGGTCTAATATCCATCAGCTGACCTCTTTTTTCAATGCAAGCTTAAGCGAAGATAATTTCGCCACAAGGGACGCATCAATCTGCGATGATCCTAAGCGAATGATTAACCCACCAAGGATTGTCGGATCAACAGAGATGCGCAAAAAAACTTTTCCCCCAACAACACTCTCTAAAGTTGTACGCAACTTTTTCTCTTGAAAAGAATTCAACGGACGTGCAGAAACAATCTGTGCTGAAGTTTCTCCTCGAAATAAAGCAACACAACGTCGAAAAGCATGTAAAATATCAGATATAGCGTAAAGCCGGCGATTTAATGCAACAACACATAAAAAATTACAAACAATCCGACCTGCACTTTCATCAGCAAAACCGATTCTTTCGCAAACAGAACAAATCGCTTTGATCTGTTCTTTTACGGAAAAAAACGAGCTTTTTGCAAAGTACTTCAAATCTTCATTTTTATCCAAAATAAGTAGAAAGGATGCCACTGCTTCTTCAACATCTTCAATGGATCCAACTTCTTGAACGAGATCAAAAAGTGCCTGCGCATAGCGTTGTTCTGCTAACGGCAGCGGCGTAAGAGAAAATGAACCCGACACGAAATACGGCCTTTTTTCCTGAACGACTCTCTGACAATCATCAAACGAAATGGGTCAGATATCCCAAATCTTAAGAATCTTCTAATTAAAACGAAAAACGAAAAACTTTCCAGTTCCTAGCATAGACACTATCGACTCGCAACACCACAAATCAATGCTTTTTAAAAAAATTAATAAAATTCTTAAACCGCCTCTGAAAATGATTTAAAAAACACTCTTCACATCAAAAGAAAGAAACTTTCTTAAACGGATACCCCTATGTTATTCTACTGTGTTCTCAAAAAAAACTTTGCGGATCAATATCAATTTGAACACGAACAGAACTCGGTATCTTAGGAGCATTTGCAAGCATCGTATGAATAAACCTTTGCATGTGAAAAGAACGCTGTCCCTGTAGCAAAAGCCGAAAACGATAACGTCTACGCACAAGAGCCAGCTGTGCCTCTGCTGGCCCCATGAGCGAAACATTCTTTTCTTGTGGTGCCGCTTGACGTAACACCCGTGCATAATGTTCTGCAGCTTGGCGCTTCTCCGAAGACACAATCAAAGCAGCAAGCCGACCATAAGGCGGAAGATAATGATGCCGACGTGAGGCAATCTCATATTTATAAAAGTCCTCACGTTTTCGCGAAAGCAAAGCTTGTATAACAGGGTGATCAGGCTGATAAGTTTGCAATAATCCTAAACTTTTTAACCCCGTACGTCCTGCCCTCCCCGTAACCTGAGATAAAAGCTGGAAAGTACGTTCAGCAGCACGTAAATCGCCATTAGAAAGGCCAAGATCTGCATCAATTACCCCAACTAAAGATAATTTAGGAAAATGATATCCCTTAGCGACTAATTGTGTCCCAATGATAATATCAACATCCCCATTAGCAACCGCTTCCAATTCACGTCGTAACTGGCCAATACCGCCTTTTAAATCAGCTGATAAAATCAATAATCGAACATGTGGGAAAAGCCTCCGTGTCTCTTCAGCGATTCTCTCTACACCAGGACCGCAAGCTACAAGATGATCTAAAGTCCCACATTCAGAACACGCCTCTGGAAGTGGTTGATGATACCCGCAATGATGACATTTCAGCTGACCTTGTAAGCGATGTTCAACCAGCCAGCTTGAACAATCTGCACAATGAAAACGATATCCACAAACTCGACACAAAGTTAAAGGTGCATAGCCACGCCGGTTGAGAAAAAGGAGTGCTTGCTCTCCCTTCTCAACAGTTTGTATCAAAGCACGTTCAAGAGTGGAAGAGATAAAACACTCTCTTTTTACATTCTTTTGACGCATATCAATCACCTGCAAATGAGGCAGAGCTACCTCATTAAAACGCGATGGCAAATTAACCTGCTGATAACGCCCCCACAAAACATTAGCCTGGCTTTCAATCGATGGTGTAGCAGAAGACAGAATAACAGGAAAATTCTCATAAGATCCACGCGCAACCGCCATATCACGTGCGTGATAAAAAATGCGCTCTTCCTGTTTATAAGCACCGTCATGCTCTTCATCAACAACAATTAACCCAAGATCTTGAAAAGGTAAAAAAAGCGCCGAACGTGCACCAGCAACAACCCGTACCCGCCCTTCCACAACTTGCCGCCACACGCGTTCCCGACGACGTGGTGCCAAATCTGAATGCCACTCGGCCGCTGATGCTCCAAAGCGTGCATAAAAACGATCTAAAAATTGCTGCGTTAAAGCAATTTCCGGCAATAAAATCAAAACTTGCTTATTCTTCCTTAGCGCCTGAGCAACTGCTTCAAAATAAACTTCCGTCTTTCCTGATCCAGTAACACCATCAAGTAAAAAAACTTGAAACTGCGAAGATACAACACCCTTCCGCAACACTGCAGCAGCTAAACTCTGTGCGCCTTCCAGTACAGGAGAACAAAAATCAGGGTCAGGCATTGCCACGAGAGTAGGCACAGGCAAAATAGCATCTTCAAAAACACCAAGTGATTTTAACCCATCAACAACAGAAACAGAAGTTCCAGCTGCATGAGCAAGACCAGAACGCGTCCAAACCATTCCATCACACGCTAACGCCAAAACTTTTGCTCTCGCCGGCGTTAAACGCTCCACATCTCCACCACAATACCTCAGCCCAAGAACTTGCTCTTCTGATTCTAAAGCGGATGGAACACATAAAACTAATCGTGCAACAAGACCAAAAGGAGCCATAGTATACTGACTAACAAAATATAAAAATCTAATCATTTCAGTTTTTAACGGTGGACAATCAAAAACATGAAGAATAAAACGTAGTTTCTCCTGTGATACAGGTGCAACCTTTCGCCCAATAAGCTCTACCTGTTCTCCAATATCTACTACAAAACCACAAACTTCCCTCCCCATTACTGGAACACGAACAAAAGAACCAACCTCTACCTTCATTGAGGAAGGAACTTTGTAACTATAAGTATGGGCAACAGGAAGAGACACTAAAACTGAAACAATCTTTTCCTCTGTCACAGATTTTATCCCTTACACCAATGTTTTGTCTGAATCCCACAATATTGCACTTGCACAATTATTTTGTCATACTCTCAAATGTGAGAGAATCCTTTTTGAGCAATCTAACACTTTAACCCTACTGATAACATCTCACCAATAATAACCATTCCAATTCATCTATGATACCAACACCATAAATAAACGTTTTTACATTTTTTCCTTTCTACTAATACTCAAATCTTTGCTTTTTCCAACAGAGATCTTAACTTACCATGTAAATGCCAACTTTTCCGTTTGCTTGTTCAGCAGCAAATAATACACAATAAAAACAGGACGAGATGCCAGAGTGCAAATCTTAAATAACTAAAAAACAAGGAGATTTTAAATGAAGTTTTTTGTAGACAGCGCTCATATTGAAGAAATCAAAGAATTACAAAGCCTAGGCTTAGTTGATGGCGTCACCACAAATCCCTCACTAATCCTAAAATCAGAACGCAATATTCTTGAGGTTATAAAAGAAATTTGTTTTCTTGTAGAAGGGCCTGTCTCCGCTGAAGTTACAGCAACAAAATTTGAAACAATCATGAAAGAATCGGAAATTTTAGCTAAAATTGCCGATAATATTTGCATCAAACTCCCTCTAACATTTGATGGGCTCAAAGCGTGCAGAGAACTCACTACACAAGGATTGAAAACAAATTTGACCCTATGTTTTTCTGCTAACCAAGCCCTATTAGCTGCAAAAGCAGGAGCAACATTTATCTCCCCTTTCGTTGGCAGAATTGATGATTGCGGAGTGAACGGCAACGAACTACTTCACGAAATTCGTACTATTTATGACCAATATCACTTCACAACGAAAATTTTGGCTGCTTCTATCCGTAGTGTCAACCACGTTAAGGAAGCAGCACTAAATGGCGCAGATGTTGCAACTATTCCACCAAAAATATTAAAAGATCTAGTCAAACATCCCCTAACTGATCAAGGATTGCAGATATTCTCAACTGATTGGGCAAAAACCGGTCAAAGTATCATATAAAGCCACCTAAAACGCTTTAAGATCTAATGCTTTAAGATCTATGGAAAGCAACAGAAATATCTTTTCTGCTAATTCTTCAGCTACGCGCCTTTCTGCATTTCTTTCAGCTTCTTCTCCTGCATATAATTGATAAGGCTGATTGAAAGATGCACGAACAGATCCTTTACCCTGCACAATAAGACCACTTTTATTTTTAACAGCATGACCACTTTTTATATCTCTTAAAATATAAGAACCCACACCCAACACTGATCCAAAAGTCCCCAAACTTTTCGGTGTTTTAGAGAAAAAATTCCCAGGATTCTTTGACCATTCTTCAAACTCCTTTAATCCAGATGGATGATTAAAATACTGATCAAATGGCTGTCCAAATGTCTGTGTGATTGCCGATGTCTGCAAAGACAACTTGTAAATAGGAGCTGAAGGCTTTCCCCCACGCCCATACATAAGGAACAATAGCCGATTGCGCACTGTTTGACCAAAACGATCCGAAGGTTCTTCAACAAAAATTTTAGAAAATTTTTTGACAATATCTGAAGGTTCTCCTGATAAGTGCCCCTCTTCACGAAAATCTGAATCCGTCTGTATAGATAATCCTTGCGTCTGGTGATAAAGAGGCTCAACGGTACAACCATAAAGAGGCATGAAAAAAAAGGAAAAAATGGAAAAAACAAATCCCCTAAATAACGACATTAACAATCCTTTGTGAAACGATAATCATTTTTCTGACAGACCTTCCTGCCAACTGTGCTTTTACAAAATCGAGATTCAAAACTGCCTTTTCAATATCCTTCTCATCAGCCGTTGTGGAAACAGTTACACTACCACGCTTTTTTCCATTAATTTGCACTGGCAAAGTTATACACTCTTCAACAATTAACGCAAGATCATAAACAGGCCAAATAGCCTCAGACATCAATGTTTTTCCTCCAAAAGCAACATTACATTCTTCAGCTAAATGGGGCATCATTGGAGCAATCATCGCAAAAAAGAAGTCCATAGCCTGACGCAAAGCAGATCTCATTTCATCGTCAGCACTTTCTACCTTATTTAATATTGGTGCCATCATATTCAAGAATTCATAAAGTCGTGCAATTGCCCGATTAAACGCAAATTTTTCTAAATCATCTTCTACATCACAAAGCGTGCGGTGCGCCACTTTTGATAGTTCTAAAGCCGTGCCCTGACGTCCAGCACACGGAACAACTTTTTTCAAAACTGAAGCACTTAAAGCAACACAACGCCAAACGCGCTGTACAAAGCGATGCGCTCCTTCAACACCAGATTCTGTCCAAATAACCTCACGTTCAGGAGGAGAATCTGATAATATGAACCAACGCACAGTATCTGCCCCATAAGATGCAATAATATCGTTAGGATCAACAACATTCTTTTTTGATTTTGACATTTTTTCAATTGGACCAATTGCCACTTCACTTTGATCAGTCAATTTGTAAGCCCAACGTTTTCCATTTTTTTCAACAATTGAAATGTCTGATGGAGAAACCCACCCTTTATGATCTCTATAAGTTTCATGCACCACCATACCTTGAGTAAAAAGCCCTTTAAAAGGCTCATCAACAACCACATGGCCGATCATCTTCATAGCACGCATAAAAAAACGCGCATAAAGAAGATGCAAAATTGCATGTTCAATTCCACCAATATATTGCTGAACAGGCAACCATTCAGACACAGCATGCTTATCTACCGGCTCCTGTGCAAAAGGTGCAGCAAAGCGTGCATAATACCAAGAAGAATCAACGAATGTATCCATGGTATCGGTTTCACGTTTAGCTGCCTGACCACAAGAAGGACAAGTAACCATTTGCCATTTTTCATTGCGTGAGAGAGGATTTCCTGGCTGATCAAAATTCACATCATCCGGCAATACAACAGGCAAATCAGCACGCGGAACGGGAACAACACCACAAACAGAACAATGAATCATAGGAATCGGACATCCCCAATAACGTTGGCGCGAAATACCCCAATCACGTAATCGAAATTGCATTGTTCTTTGCCCCTGAGGCTTACCATTCAATAATTGTCTTTCAAGTCGTTGAGCTGCAACTTCAAAAGCTTCTTGCGACGTCAAGCCATCTAAAAAATCCGAATTAATCATTATCCCATCACCAGCGTAAGCTGTTCCAGAAATTATAAAATCGCTAGCATTGGTTTCTTTTGGTAAAATAACTGGCCGCACAGGAAGATTATATTTGTGGGCAAAATCTAAATCCCTCTGATCATGAGCGGGACATCCAAAAATGGCTCCCGTACCATAATCCATGAGCACAAAATTCGCAACGTAAATGGGAATATGAATTGTCGAATCAAAGGGATGAACCGCCATAAATGATAGACGAAATCCTTGTTTTTCAACTGTTTCAAAAGATGCAGTCGTAGTACAACCAACCCGACAACTATTAATAAACGCAGCAAGAACCTGATCTTTTTGTGCCAAAGTTTGCGCAATTGGATGATCCACAGAAAGTGCTAAAAAAGAAGCTCCAAAGAGAGTATCAGGACGAGTCGAATAACAAACAACCTCATCGGATATGTCACAAAAATCACCAGTAACATTGCTTTTATTCAAAGCCCAACGAATAAAAAGACCTTGTGACTTTCCAATCCAGTTTTTTTGCATAACACGGACTTTTTTCGGCCATTCATCAAGCTTTTCAAGCCCCGCCAATAAATCTTCACTAAAATCACTAATTTTAAAAAACCATTGGGTCAGTTCGCGCTGCTCCACCAATGCGCCAGAACGCCACCCACGACCATCAATAACTTGCTCATTTGCCAAAACGGTATGGTCTACAGGATCCCAATTCACCTTGGCCACTTTACGTGTAACCAATCCATTCTGATACAGATCAAGAAACAACTTCTGTTGAGAATGATAATAATCCACATCACAAGTAGCAAATTCACGCGACCAGTCCAATGAAAACCCTAATTGTTTCAATTGCTCGCGCATTACTGCAATATTTTGATAGGTCCAATTTTTGGGATGCACTTTATTTTGCATAGCAGCATTTTCAGCAGGCATACCGAAAGCATCCCATCCCATAGGATGAAGAACATTAAACCCCTTTGCACGTTTATAGCGCGCAACAACATCCCCTATAGCATAATTACGCACATGCCCCATATGAATGCGCCCAGAAGGATAAGGAAACATTTCTAAAACATAATACTTCTCACGCTGATCCTCTTGCACAGTTTGAAAAACTTTCTTTTCATCCCAAATCGCTTGCCATTTTTGTTCTTGGACGCGCGGATTGTAGCGTTCGATTGTCATATCCACTATACTCTTTTATAAAATTGAACCAAAATTGCTTAATGCTTAACCATGGATTAACTCCATCGTCAATATTTTCAGTAAAGTTATATTAAGTACCTTACGGAACCCTTATAACAAAGAGCTAATCTCCTAAACAAAACAGAAAGTTCAAAAATATGAGAACACTCCACACAACATCCAACGTCTCTTCAATTGAAGCATGGAAAACTCTTCGAAAAGACATTGCTGACACATGCAAAAACCTGCACCGTTCTTCAGAAGAAATTCAGCTAATTGCTGTTTCAAAAAATGTCTCTACCGACAGAATTATTCCTCTCTTACAAGCAGGTCAGTCTCTTTTCGCAGAAAATCGCGTACAAGAAGCCGCTCAAAAATGGCCCCCCTTACGCAAACAATTTAATCCTATTGAGCTTCATCTGATCGGTCCTTTACAATCCAATAAAACCGCAGAAGCTGTTAAAATTTTTGACGTCATTCAAACTGTTGATCGCGAAAAAATAGCGAAAAACCTAGCTGAAGAAATGCAAAAACAAAAAAAACACCTCACCTGCTATGTTCAAGTAAATATTGGCTTAGAACCCCAAAAAAGCGGCGTTGTACCGCAAGAAGTAACATCTTTTGTAACCCAATGTAAAAATCACTATGGACTCGATATTATTGGCCTTATGGCAATCCCACCAATTCAAGAAAACCCTGGCCCTTACTTTGCACTTCTAGCAAAACTCGCAAAAAAAGCCAATCTTTCAAAACTTTCTATGGGTATGTCCGGCGATTTTAAAATTGCTCTTCAATTTGGTGCTAACGTTGTTCGCATTGGCTCAAATTTATTCAGAAAACAAAACTCAGTTTGACCTAAATTTCTACCAACAGAACTATATTTAATCACTCAAAATAGCTCAAAAATACCCAAAACATCAATTATATGAGATTATAAATTAGCTGTACAAATCTTTTCAATTTAGTCTAATCTAACCAGCTAGGGGTTTTTCCAAAATGCAAAAACACCGTAGTCGATTTTTCCAAACAGTAAATTGGAGAGGGAATTATGTCTGAAAAAATCTATCCGGTACCAAATCATATCAAAAAAAATGCTTTCGTTGACAAAGATACCTACGAACAATGGTACCAAGAAAGCATCAATGATCCAGAAACTTTTTGGACTAAACATGGGCAACGCATTGAATGGTTTAAATCTTATACAAAAGCAAAAAATGCTTCATTTCACGGCAATATATCAATTCAATGGTACGAAGATGGAATAACAAATGTCGCCCACAACTGCATTGATCGCCATTTAAAAAATCACGGAAATAAAATTGCACTAATTTGGGAAGGAAACAATCCCTATCACGATAAAAAAATAACTTATAATGAGCTTTACGAACACGTCTGTCGTTTTGCAAACATCTTAAAAAATCATGGTGTCAAAAAAGGCGACAGAGTTACTATTTACCTACCAATGATCCCAGAAGCAGCCTATGCGATGCTTGCCTGCACCCGTATTGGCGCTATTCATTCTGTTATTTTTGCTGGCTTTTCTGCAGAAGCGATAGCAGGACGTATCATTGATTGTAAATCAACCTTCATTATCACCGCTGATCAAGGCGTACGTGGAGAAAAATTGGTTCAGTTAAAAGAAAATATTGATCAGGCCATTGATATCGCAGCACGACATCATGTACATGTAAACAAAGTTATGGTAATCCAGCGCACCAATGGAAAAATTAACTGGGTTAAGGGACGTGATTTTTGGTATCATAAAGAGCTGTCTTATACCAAAGCACACTGCCCACCGGAAAAGATAAATGCTGAAGATCCACTATTTATCCTTTATACCTCAGGTTCAACAGGAAAACCAAAAGGTGTTGTGCATACAACAGCTGGCTATCTTGTTTACGTATCAATGACACATCAATATGTTTTTGATTATCATCCTAATGAGATCTACTGGTGCACTGCTGATATTGGTTGGATAACTGGCCATTCTTATCTGATTTATGGCCCTCTATGCAACGGTGCCACAACTTTAATGTTTGAGGGAATCCCAACTTTTCCTGATAAGAGTAGATTTTGGGAAATCGTTGACAAGCATCAAGTCAATATTCTCTATACCGCACCCACAGCGATCCGGACTTTAATGGGTGCAGGGGATTCTTTTGTAAAACATTCTAAAAGAACCTCTTTACGTCTCTTAGGCACCGTAGGAGAACCCATTAATCCAGAAGCGTGGGAATGGTTTTATCATACGGTAGGAGATAGTCGCTGTCCCATTCTCGATACGTGGTGGCAAACAGAAACAGGCGGACATATGATTACTCCCTTACCTGGTGCAACAAAATTAAAAGCAGGATCGGCAACGTATCCCTTCTTCGGCATTCAACCTCAAATCGTTAATGCCCAAGGAGATGTTCTGAACGGAGAAGCAGAAGGTAATCTATGCATCATAGATTCGTGGCCTGGTCAAATGCGCACCCTATACAATAATCATGAGCACTTTATCCAGACATATTTTTCTACCTATAAAGGGAAATATTTTACAGGTGACGGCTGTAGACGCGATAGCGATGGCTATTATTGGATTACAGGACGAATTGATGACATTATCAATGTCTCCGGACACAGATTTGGGACTGCTGAAATTGAATCGGCACTCGTTTCACACCCTGCTGTCTCAGAAGCTGCCGTTGTAGGATATCCACATTCCATAAAGGGACAAGGGATCTACTGTTTTATAACCTTAATGGAAGGAACAATACAAACTGAAAAGTTGTCCACAGACATAATTCAGCATGTCAAAAAAGAAATAGGATCCATTGCTATATTGGATAAAGTGCAGTTCGTCTCTCAGCTTCCCAAAACACGATCCGGAAAAATTATGAGACGCATTCTGCGCAAGATCGCTGAAGATGATTTTGATAATCTGGGAGATATTTCAACCCTTGCAGAACCACAAGTTATCAAAGATCTTATTGCCAATCGCCAGAACAAAAAAACACAACCGAACCAAAAATATAAATGACGATGCCAACAAAAAAGCTAAAACCATCCTAAAATACTTAATAAAACCATTGTTTTTTAAGTATTTTTCCATAAAGCTTTTACATCGCTTTTATATTTATATTGCCTTTCTATATGTCAACTATTAACTTTTCAACCGATATTACAAGAACTTTACATGAATTACGCGACTATCATATAATCTGGTATCATTAATCTATTTTAAACCATATTTATCAACTGGTATTGAGCCGTATTGGCAGCAATTTCTTTTTGCTTCTCAGTAGCCATTCATAATTAATCAAAGCAGTTTAATATTACTTATCATTAACCTTTCCGTTAACAATCGTATAGCTTTCGTATCTCTATGAATCTCTTCTTAAAACAAACTGTACTATAGATAACCTCTGCTAACATTAGCACAGATTACAATGTATATTTATTAAATTTCATTCACAGCGCAATTCAACTCGAAGATCCGAACTAATAAATTATCCTTTAAGTTGAAAACATAGCTTCTTCCAAGAACGAATTCTTCGTCATATCTCACAGTTTGCTTTCTATGTTGTGCTGATATACAAACACTCTTTATAATAATCTATTTTTCAATTAGGTAGTTAATTTTGATTAAGTGCAATTAATAATGAAATAAAAGTTGATAATTTTTTAGAAAAAAACAGAAATAAACTTGTTATATTTTTTCGCTTTTATTTCAGAATACTTAACTACACTTAAGCAAAACTGCCTAAAAACTCCAACGGTCGATTAAATGAACAACATTGATTTGCGAAAGCCAGAATACTCCCCCCTTGAAAATCCTTTTCTCAATAAATCTAAAATATGTATTCACAATCATACCAAAACTGTAACAATATATGTTGGGAAGCAAAAATTGATAGATCCTAAGACCAGTAAAATCATTACTGTGCCTATGATTCATATAACAGAAGAAATAGATGAAGATCAATTTACACAAGTATTCGCGAATCATATTCGAGAAATTTTCAATCTATCACGAACAGGATACCGCATTTTTACAGAAGTTTTAAAAACATACCGATCCGCTTTGTTAACAGACAATCATACTGACAGCATAACCTTGGCTTGGCTGAATGATGGTTTAAATGGCATGAAACTCGACATGACCGATAGAACGTTTCACAATGGTCTAAAAGAACTTATAATCAAAGACTTCTTAAAACCAAAATTACGGAATCAGTATTGGATCAATCCTGCTATATTCACATTTTTCAAAGATAATCGCTCTGCAGCATTCGTGCAAAAATATCAAATACAAACACCTTCTACTCAGTCAAATTTTTTAGACAATGACCATCAAAATAATTTTGACAATTTTTCAGAAAAACCCCCAAAATAGTTATATTTAAAAATCTCTAACTGATAAATTTGCACTTATAGAAATAGAATATGTAAGAAAGGGGCCTTTGCTTCTTTCTTTTTTAAACATGATTAATAAAAATTTTACTACAACTTGAAAAAAACAGAGCGGGATATTTTTGAAACCACCTCTCCTCTATCTTATCCAGATACATTGTCCTTAAAATTCTACTAATGCAACAAAACAAAAGTCTCAGATCTGCCAAAAGTACAATCATTTAAGCCTTTTATTCAACAATAACCACCAGCCACAATACTGAAATTAAAGGAAAGATTCTTATTTAAACACATTTTTTATCCGTAAAAATATTTTACAGGTAATGGTTGTAAACACAATAACAATGGCTATTATTGAATTATAATATGAATTGATGATATTATTAGTATCTCTAAGAACATACAATATTGCTAAGTACAAATAAGAATATGGTCTAATCATCCTGATTAAGTGTAAGCGTAAACGGTATCATAAAGAAATGAAAGCAAAAAACACTACTCAACATAGAAGCAAAAATGGTAACTAAATAAAAATAGAAATGGTAACCAAAAGTGATTCATTTTGAAAATGTTGGTCTCCGTTATGGAATGGGTCCTGAAGTTTTACGTGATATCAGCTTTCACATTCCTTCTGGGTCATTCCAATTTTTAACTGGCGCCTCTGGAGCAGGTAAAACGTCATTGATGCGCCTTATGTTTTTAGCACTCACACCAACCCGTGGTCATATTGATTTATTTGGAACTGATACGGCACTACTAAAGCGACAAGAACTTCCTGCATTGCGACAACGAATTGGAATCGTCTTTCAAGATTTTCGCTTACTTGATCATATGACAACTTATGAAAATGTTTCTTTACCTTTGCGTATTAAAGGACAAGAAGAATCAACTTATCGCAGTGAAGTAGAAGATCTTTTACGTTGGGTAGGACTGGGTAACCATATCCATGTTTTGCCACCAGTTCTTTCTGGTGGTGAAAAACAAAGGGTCGCGATTGCTCGAGCACTTATTGATCAACCTGAAATCCTTCTGGCTGATGAACCAACAGGAAATGTTGACCCACCCCTAGCAAAACGCCTGTTACGTTTGTTTATAGAATTAAACCGTTTTGGAACAGCTGTCGTCATTGCTACCCATGATGTTGCACTTATGGAACAAGTAGCAGCACGGCGTATGATTCTCCACAACGGACGGATGACAATTCATGAATAAATCTTTCCAAATTTTTGCAAAAGATATCGTTACAAATTATAAAAAAACAACAACTGCGATTATCCCCAGTGACAGCATTTCTAGACAAGCATTAATTACAGCAATTTTTATTATGACATTTTTATCAAGTTTAACACTCATCGGTGTTGATTTGGTACAACGTGCTGCTAATAATTGGGGTAATCAAATTAGCCATGAAGCAACAATCCAAATACGTCCTATTGAAAATATCGATACCGAAAAAGCCCTAAACGATGCAGTTAAGTTGGTTAAGACATTTCGTGGTATACAAAACGCAAAAATTGTTGACAAAAAAGACACTGAAAAATTACTTGAACCATGGCTTGGAACAGGTTTAGATCTAAACGAATTACCAATTCCTAGGCTTATAATCGTAACACTAAAAGAGGGAGAAAAAATAAACTTTCGTGCAATCGATAACGCAATAAAAACCCAAATTCCTGGAGGACGATTTGATGATCATCGCGTTTGGGTAAATCGTTTTTCAACGATGGCACGAACAACTGTTTTTATTGGAGCAGCAATTTTAGCACTAGTTTTGAGCTCGCTTACACTCACAATTATCTTTGCCACACGCAACGCACTAGCAGAAAATGCTCATATCATTAATGTATTATATTTCCTTGGTACAGAAATTCTTTTCATTGCCCGACAATTTGATTTGCATTTTTTAAAAACTGCACTACGCGGTGCATTATATGGCAGTGCAGCAAGTGCATTTCTTTTCTGGGCTTTTTCCTTTTGGATAAATTATAACCTCACTAAAACCGAAATCAGCCAAGTGACATCTTTGTTTGGACATTTTTCTGTAAGTCTTATTCCCTATGGCAAAATCATTGTCCTAATTCTGTTTGTTATTTTCCTAACCATTCTTACAAACCGCATTACTATTTTGATACAATTGAAAAAAATTGATCAATCCGAAAACGGTTTTTTTTAGTATCATGACTAAAAACTCATCTAATCTCAAATTATTGACCAGTAACCGACAAGAACATTCCCACCAAAAGCATAGCACATACAATATGTTGCATCCCCAATTCTTGTTCCACTATTTCTCCCCAACGACACTATTTCTTTTTATTACATTCCTCTTTTTTTGCACTGGTTTCATTGTTTTTTCTGAAAAAATAGAACAACTTAAAATACCAGATTCTTTACCAAAAGCAGATGCAATAATCGTTCTCACAGGAGGAGAAAACAGAATAGAAACGGGACTAAATCTTTTGCAGCAGAAGCTTGGTTCACGCCTTTTAATTAGCGGAGTAAATACGGTAACAACTCTTGATAGGCTAATCCACACTACACATATTAATCCGCAGCTTTTCTCTTGTTGCGTTGATATTGGACACCAAGCAACAAATACAAAAGAAAATGCAAAAGAAAGTTCTTTTTGGATTAAAAAACACCACTACCAAACACTTTATATTGTTACTCATGATTACCACATGTGGCGTTCTCTACGTGAACTAAAACATTTAATGCCCAACGTAAATTTTATTGCCTATCCTGTAAAAAAAAGTGAGAATGAAAGTACAATACAGCAAATCAATAGGGTACGCATTATTGCGTTTGAATACATCAAAACCATCGGAGCGCACATAAGAACTGCATTCTGATCATTGTGCATCAATTTTTGTAAATTTTATGGTCATAATCTCTTAATAAACTAACCACACCCAGATATTATTCCCAGTCATAAACTACTGCAGAAGCTATCCAACAACAAAAACTGTGTTCTCTCAATCAGTATCTTTTTTACCAACATCTTATTTACCACTTATATTGCACAGTAACTATTACTATCTTGCTGTCAATTATGCTCAATCACGTGAAAGAGCAACAACAGGATCAAGCCGCGAAGCTTGCCGAGCTGGTGAAAAACCAAAACACACTCCAATTATAGTCGAAAAGATAAGGGACACAATGACAGAATCAACCGTATAGATAAGACGAATAGGTGCTTTAAAAAGTGCAAACAAACCACCAACAGAAAATCCAAATAAGATTCCAAGCCCTCCACCAATAACACAAACTAAAATCGCTTCAATTAAAAATTGTTGTAAAATATCGCTCTGCCGTGCACCAACAGCCATACGCACACCAATTTCATTAATTCGCTCAGAAACAGTAACCAGCATAATATTCATTACACCAATACCTCCAACGATTAATGAAATAGCCGCAATCGAAGAAACCAGAAGCGTTAAAATGTGTGTACTTTCCATGATACGGTTACGGAATAATTCTGAATTTCTAGTGAAAAAATCTTTCTCACCGTGCCGCATAATTAAAAAACGCTGTATCATAGCTTCAGCTAAATGAGAATCGAAGTTATCAGCAATCCTAACAGTAATTGCACGAACCTGTGTTGTCCCAAGAAAACGCGTTTGCAACGTTGTATAGGGCAAATAAACTTGCAATGATGTATTTGAAACATCTCCATTCTGCTGCGAAGCAACAACACCAATAATACGTGCCGGAACTTTACCGACATGAACCACTTTGCCAATGGGACTCTCATGGCTATTAGGAAAAAGAACAGAAAGTGCTTCTTCTTCAACTACCAAATCGACAGATCGATCGCGAACACTTTTTCGAGTAAACACCCCCCCTTGAACTAAATTGAGCCCCTGTGTCTGGAAAAATTCTTCTCCTACCCCAGATATTACAGCGTTAGCTTCAACAGCACCAAAACGCACTGTCGAGCTCACCGAAATTTGAGGTGTTACACCAGAAACATAAGGCAATTTAGAAAGAGCTTCTGCATCATCTTCAACTAAACTGGTTATCTTCTCTGCTTGCGCATCAGAAAAACTTTTCCCAGGGAAAATTGTCAATGTATTAGAACCTAAACTCTTAAAATTCTCTAGAATCTTTTCTCGCGTGCCATTGCCCAAAGCCACCATTGCAATAATTGCACCAATACCAATAATAACCCCAAGCATAGTTAAAAAAGTTCGCATCCGATGCGCATTCATTGCTAATAAAGCCATGATAAACGCTTCACGAAAACGATCCATAAAAGAAAAAAAAGAACCAACAATTTTCTTCTCTTCTAGATTCTGTTTTTTGTGAAAAGACTGACTGATATCTTTTTCTTTTGCAATCTCTGATACACTATCAGAAATAATTTCTCCATCACTAATCTTGATAATACGATCAGCTCTCTCAGCAACTTTCATATCGTGAGTTACAATAACAATTGTTCGCCCTTCCCGATGCAATTCGTCTAAAATACATAATACTTCTTGTCCACTCTCTTGATCTAACGCGCCTGTTGGTTCATCAGCAAGGATAACCTCAGCATTATTCATTAAGGCACGAGCAATAGATACACGCTGTTGCTGACCACCCGAAAGCTGATTTGGACGATAATTTATTCGATCACCAATACCTAGACGCTCTAAAAGGCCCCTTGCACGTTTTCTTCTTGTTACAGCTGAATACCCTGCATAAACAGCTGGAATTTCAACATTCCCAAGAGCTGTCAACTCACTCAATAAATGATACCGCTGAAAAACAAATCCAAAATGATTGCGCCGCAAAGCGGACAATTCATCGCTAGAAAGAGTAGCCGTTTCTTTACCTGAAATCCAATAGCGGCCAGAATCTGGCCGATCTAAACATCCTAAAATATTCATCAACGTGGATTTTCCAGAGCCAGAAGTCCCCACAATTGCCACCATTTCGCCCCGTTTAATAGTGAGATTGATGTTTTTCAGAACAGTAAGAAATGTTTCTCCTGTACGAAATTTTCGCACAATATTTTCCAAAACAAGGACAGCATCCGCTTGCTCCGTTTTCATGACTTAAATCTCATCTTCATTATGCTTACGAGAAAAATTTGGCATCACCCCATCATATGAACCAGTAATAACCACATCACCCTCATCAAGTCCTGAAATAATCTCTGCTACCACTTTATTATTAATCCCAACTGTTACTTCTTTTTCAACTACTTTTCCTCCCTTTAAAAGAGAAACCTGCACTTTTTGCTTTTTTGTCTCATAACGCAATGCATCGCTTGGAACTAATAATACATCCTGAGCACGACCTAATATGATATGAACTTGAGCAGTCATATAAGTACGAAGCAAATTATCCTTATTATCAACATGCACAATTCCGTTATAATATATGGCAGATGATGATAAAAAATTAGAATCCATCATCATGCCAGGATTAATACTCACATCGGAACGTATCGATTCAGGTGCTGGATCAATCCTCTCTAACGTTCCTTCATAACGACGCCGTGGATTACCTAGAACTGTCAAATAAAGAGGTTGTCCAGCGCGAACTTTAAGAATATCTGCTTCTGAAATTTGTGCTGTAACTGTCATTTTTGAAAGATCTCCTAAAATAACAATCGTTGGCACCGACTGAACCGCATTCACATTCTGCCCTTCTTCCACAACCGTTGCTAAAACGGTTCCTGCTAAAGGAGCAGTGATGCGAGTGTACCCCAAATTAACCTCTGCGCTGTCTACATCAATTCGTGCTTGCGCAATCTGCTCTTGAAGCTGGGCAATTTGTGCTTCACGTATTTTTACTTGTGCTACAGCATCATCAAGATTAGCTCGTGAAATTGCACGTACCTCTATCATTTTTTTTTGACGTTCTAAATTTTTCTGCGCAAGCGCAAGGTAAGCCTTTTGCTCTGCCAAATTTGCATGATAGTAAGATAATGCGGCTTTTCTCCTTTTTAGATCATTTTCCTGATCTGTTGGATCAATTTCTGCCAAAAGATCCCCTTCCTTAACGACACTTCCAGGAAATACACGCATTGACACTACGCGCCCTGTCGCACGAGCTCCTACAGCAACTAATCGATAAGGACGGACAATACCATAAGCTAAAACACTTTCCTCAATATCACCGCGCTTCACTACCGCAGTCATATAATTCGGCATTGGTGACCAAAAAATAAGAGAACGCAGCCATAAAACAAAAATGACAAAAAATGTTCCAACTAAAAATAGAGCAAGTTTTTTACGTTTCATAATGAAATTTTTGACTACACCTTTTCCCATTGCCCCACCTTTATCTATGAACGGGTAACACCATCAACTACTTCTGGACGTGAAACATCAACCTCACCATTCCAACCACCACCTAACGCTTTCATGAGCGCAATATACTGCGTAATCATCGAAATACGACCATCACTCAGCGCCATCTGCGAAGAATAGTAGGATTGATTGGCATTTAATAACTCAAAAGAACTTATATTTCCATTTTTAAAAAGCTGCTGTGAAAGTTTCAATGAATGCAAATGAGATGCATGTGCTTCAACCAGTTTTTCTAAATGTTGGCGCTCTTTAATCAATCTCACAAGTGCATTTTCTACATCTTCTAAAGCTTCTAACACAGCAGATCGATAGACAATGAAAGCTTGATCACGCTGAGCACGAGCCACCTCAACAGACGCTATGATTTGACCTCCATTAAAAAATGGAAAACGAATACTAGGTCCCAAAGACCATCCAATTGTTGAATCTTTCCACAGTTGACCAATTCCTGTTGCTGCCGTTGAAATATTACCAGTCAAAGTAAGAGAAGGGTAGCGATCTGCCTCGCGCTGACCAATCCGCGCTGTTGCCTGTGCGTACTGACGCTCTGCCCGACGTAAATCTGGACGTGTTAATAAAATATCGGCTGGAATTCCAGCTGGGATAGGCCATTGTGGTTGTGGAATCTTTGCCGTCTTAGCATCTTTTTGTAAAAAATCCCGTAGAGCCATAGGTACTTGACCAGTTATAACAGAAAGACGATGAATGCTCACTGCCAAATTAGCTTCTATCTGCGATATATCCGCTTCTGTATTCATCATCTGCGCTTTCGCATTTGAGACATCAAGATCTGAAGCATCCCCAACCGCTAATTTAGCCTGCATCAACTCAAATGTTTTACGCTGTGATAAACCAATTTGTTGCGCAATAAGTAATTTTTGCTGCCAACCACGAACTTGAACATAATTTGTTGCCACATCCCCCAATAATGTCACCATTGTGGCACGCATATCTTCAATTGCTGCCTCAAAACCATAGTGCGCTGCTTCAACTGCACGCTTGTGCCCACCAAAAAAATCAATCTCCCAACTCGCATCAAAACCACTACGATATTGGGTAAAAGACGTATCCGCTTGCCCAGAACTTTGGATCCCTGAAACAGAGCTTGATAAGCTTGGAGAAAGAGAGCCTACAGTTTGCCCTAAAATGGCGCGGGCTTCACGAATTCGTGCTTTTGCAATGGCAACATTATTATTTCCAGAAATAGCGTAATTTATTAACGTATTTAAAGCGGAATCATTTAAGCTTTGCCACCATCTTGCAAGCTTTACTGGATGTCCTGATATATGTGAAGACTGTTGTCCCCAAACAGATGGAACATCAAAATATGTTTTACGATAATCAGGACCAACCAAACACCCAGACAGCACAAAAAAACATAAAAAATAACCATAAAACAAACTTTTTGAAGCGATACGTTCTAAATTTTTTATTTTCATCTACTTTCTCGTATATCTTCAAAATTAACCTATTATTAATGTCCACTTACCAAGCTCTTATTCCAAACTCAGTATGAAAAATCAAATACAGTTTTCATAAAAACGTAGATTAATAACAGCCTGTCCCCTGTACAGTACAAAAAACTGAAGGTCCGCAGCAAGAAAAACCAAATTTGGACAAAACCAAACATGATTAAATTGCCAATGTCAGCTAGAATCAATCATTAAATACTCAAACCTACCAAGTTCTTATTTCAAACATGGCAGAAAAAATCAAATATAGTTTGTATTTCCATAATAAAAAATCAAATTATTAATTTTAATAGAAATTAACCTGTTAAAATTTTATTTCTTAAACTCTTATCTCAAATTTCAAACCTAAAATGAAAAATCAAATACCGTTTGTACGGGAACATGATCTGAAGGACAATTCCACCCCCGTGCAGCACGAAAAATTGAAAGATCTGCAACGAAAGGTGCCAAATCTGCAGAAGACCAAACATGATCGAGCCGCCGACCACGATTAGTCAATTCCCAATCGCGCGCACGATAACTCCACCAAGTATAAAGCTTAACGGGAGGCGGATAGCGCATGCGCATCAAATCAACCCATCCGCCCTGACGGCATAAAACTTGCAAGCGCTCAGTCTCAATCGGTGTATGGCTCACAACACTCAATAACTGTTTATGAGACCAAACATCGTCTTCCAAAGGAGCAATATTTAAATCGCCAACCAAAATAGAAGATAAACCATCTCCTTGGTTTGCCCGAACAGAAGACATTTCTTCCAAAAAATCAAGCTTATGACGAAATTTTTCATTCACATCAGCATCAGGAATATCACCTCCAGCGGGAACATAAAAATTATGAATCCGTATGCCTTTGCCATAAAATTCAATAATTGCGGAAATGTAACGGCAATCCTCTTTTTGACAAAAAAAACGCTTTTCAACACTTTTAAGAGGAAATCGTGAAACAATTGCCACACCATTATAAGATTTTTGCCCGCTTAGTGCGATATATTTGTAGCCAGCTGCTTCAAAAGCCTCATATGGGAATAAAACATCTGGACATTTTGTCTCTTGTAGGCACAGAACATCTGCAGGGAATATATTCAAATACTGCAAAACTTGAGAGATCCGCAAGCGAATAGAATTAATATTCCAGACAGCAATCCGAAAAAGCATCTGTTTCATTTCTGAGAACGCGAGGCTAAACTATTCTTGTAGGGAAGTTTAAACATTCCATCGGCAAATCTAACCCCAGTCCGTATATCCATAACTTGAACAGTAGTTTCTAAATTCTGCTGATCAACAATTGTCCATTGCCGTAAAGTATAATTCTTAGAATCAAAGATCATTTTTATATGTCCTGAACCAAGGCTTTTATCGCGAAGAACAACTGTTACCGCTCCTGGATCTTCACGAAATGCCAAAAAACTCCCAGATGATAAATCGATTTTATCATCTAATAAAAGCTTCATTGGCGTTTGAAAAAGCCGTGAAAAACTCCAAGTATTCAGAGCACGATTATTAATACCCACGAATTTACCATCCGAAATGATTTGTAAAGGCACTTTTTTATAAGCAAAACGAATTTTCCCTGGACGCTCTAAATAAAACGTTCCCTCCATCATTTTTCCCTTTGGACTAAACTGAATAAAGTTACCTGTCATTGTTTTAACCGCTGCAAAATGATTAGCAACTTTCTGAGCCTGCACGATCTGATTAGATGATTGTGAAAAAGAAGGAAAAGTTAAAAAGACAATAATTCCTAAAAAAACAAATGCCCTCCTCCATAATAAAAAAAACGTTTTCATAAAAAATGCTCCAAAGCAGTACCTATTTACCTTAAATATTAAACAAAAAACGTATAAATATTTCCTTTAAGAGATATTATTTAAGAAATCCATAAGAGAACTTCTTTAAAAGGGATCTTCTCCATCCGGCACCAAAATTTCCCGTTTTCCTGCATGATTAGCGGGACCAATTATGCCCTCTTCTTCCATGCGTTCAATCAACGAAGCAGCACGATTATAACCGATCCCTAAACGACGTTGAATATAGGAGGTAGAAGCCTTGCGATCACGAAGAACGACAGCAACAGCTTTACTGTATGGATCATCTGCTGAAAGAGAATTTGAAGAGATATCAACATTGTTATCTGAGATCTCTTGCGTAATATTTTCTAAATAATCAGGACGATCCTGAGCTTTGAGATGCGCCACAACTTGCTCAACTTCGTCATCAGATACAAATGGCCCATGAACACGCTGAATACGCCCTCCCCCCATCATGAGGAGCATATCCCCCTGCCCTAACAACTGCTCAGCTCCTTGTTCACCAAGAATTGTTCGGCTATCAATTTTTGAACTTACAGAAAAAGAAATACGTGTAGGAAAATTGGCTTTAATCGTCCCCGTAATCACATCCACAGAAGGACGCTGCGTTGCCATGATTACATGGATACCAGCAGCACGCGCCATTTGTGCTAATCGCTGAACTGCTCCTTCAATATCTTTACCAGCAACCATCATTAAATCCGCCATTTCATCTATAATAACAACAATGTAAGGCATAGGATTTAAATCGAGTATTTCTGTTTCGTAAAGAGGCTCACCAGTCTCATGATCAAATCCAACTTGAACTGTTCGTGTCACTGCTTCTCCTTGATTTTTTGCATCCTTAAGACGCATATTAAATCCATCAATATTCCGAACACCAACCTTTGACATTTTGCTGTATCGCTCTTCCATTTCACGAACAGCCCATTTAAGCACAATCACCGCTTTTTTGGGATCCGTTACAACCGGTGTTAACAAATGCGGAATACCATCATAAACCGAAAGTTCAAGCATTTTAGGATCTACCATGATTAAACGACACTGATCAGGTGTCATGTGATAAAGAAGCGACAAAATCATTGTATTAATGGCAACAGACTTCCCAGATCCCGTTGTACCTGCTACCAAAAGATGCGGCATTTTTGCTAAATCTGCAACCACCGTTTCACCACCTATTGTCTTACCTAAAGCCAATCTAAGCTTCGCTTTACTCTCAACAAATTCCCTCGCCTGCAAAATTTCCCGTAAATAGACCATCTCACGCGTTGCATTAGGCAATTCTATCCCAATAACATTTCGTCCTGGAACCACAGCAACACGTGCTGATACTGCACGCATTGAACGCGCGATATCATCTGCAAGACCAATAATACGGGAAGACTTTATACCTGCAGCTGGCTCAAATTCATACAAAGTTACCACTGGTCCAGGGCGCGCATCAAGGATTTTCCCCTTAACCCCAAAATCCAACAAAACATTTTCAAGTTCATGAGAATTTGCCTTCAAGATTGCAGGAGAAAGCTTTGCATCACGCACAGCCGGTGAAGAAGCAGAAAGATAATCCAAATACGGCAAAAGAAAACCATTTTTCGAAGAAGCCATTCGGGATCTTAAAATGCGATTTCTGACAGAAGAAACCGGTGTATTGCTCTGTTTTTCCTCACATTTTATTTTTTCATCAAAGCAAACTGGATCAATCTGATCAAACGATTTTTTTTGTTTCTCAGACTGACATTTGAATGAAAAAAAACGAAAAAATCGTGCTTGTAAAAAATAAAGGAAATGTAAAATTGCCCCGAAAATCGGAACAAAAAAACCGTTCTGTACCTCATTTGTAGGATCCTCTGTATCTTCTAACACATCAAAAACAGGATCTACTCTTTCAAGCTTCTGAACATTCTTTATTTTTTCTTCTCTTTTCTGGCACCGCCACACCACGTTACCGGCAAAAACAGACAGAAAAAAAGCTAAGAGTACAAAAAAAATTCCCAACAATACATTCTGGAAAGAAGAGAGAGAAGAAGGAAAGGTCAGATAAACAGCCTTTAAAATTTTATCACCAAAAACACCGCCAAATCCTATCGGCAATGGCCAATAGGTGAAAGAGGCAAGAGGCGTCATGAGAGCAAACGCAACTAAAAAACAAATCGCCGACATTACCCACAAAAAAAGACGAAAAATTAAATTGTAGATATTTTTTTGCGCCAGCAAAAGAAATGACCAAAATAATGGTGGCAATAAAATACCAATACTTGCTAATCCGAAAAATTGCATAACAAAATCTGAAAAAATTGCACCAGGCTGCCCCATAAAATTTGTAATCTTATTCATGTTTGCATGAGTTAAAGACGGATCTGCAATATTCCAAGTTGCCAAAGAAAAAATACAAAAAATAATAAAGCCTAAAAGACCAAGACCAATAAAAACACCAACTTGACGCAAAAACATCTCAACGAGCCGTGAACCTTGGGAATTTGACTTTTCTAATAAATTATAAGAAGAAGAACTCTGGTGCATCTATTACTTCCAAAAACAAAAACCTTTATACTTTACACTTTAATGGATAAGGGATACTAGCATAATTTTAGCCGCTGTAACCATAGCAATTTCTTTTGATGACAAAAACTGTTCCCTTTAATTTTAATATTGTATAAAAAGTGATATTGAAGGAAAGTATCGATTGTATCCTAAAAGCTGATAACTGTACAAAAGTGGAAAGAAGCATTGTGTATTCTGATCCCAATAAAAATATAAAACCCCACAAGGACATAAAACACTGTGATCTCCTTATTGCCGGCGGTGCAATTGTTGGTTTAACGCTCGCTGTAGCACTTAAACAAGCAGCACCTAATTTGAATATCAATATTGTTGATGCAGCTTCTCAAGAAGATATCATTACCTCGAATGTACGAGCGTTAGCCCTTGCCGCTGCTTCCATCCGTATGTTTAAACAATTACAATGTTGGGAAAATGTAAAAACCCACGCCCAACCCATACATTCAATGATAATCACCGATGCATGCGCAAATGATCCAATAAAACCAACTTTTTTAACCTTTGAAGGAGGTATCACTCCTAACGAACCTTTTGCTGCTATGATTGAACATAAACCACTCATTAGTGCTTTAAGAAAACGAGCAAAAGATCTAGAAATCGCTTTCATTGACAACGTACGTGTTATTGACTTTTATCAACAAGATCAACATACAATTATCACTTTAAGCAATGAAGAAATTTGGCAAACAAAATTGTTAATTGCAGCTGATGGAACACACTCAAAATTACGTGAAAAAGCTGGTCTAAAAAAAATTTCTTATCCTTATAAACAAACAGCAATCATATGCAAAATTGAGCATGAAAAACCCCATTATGGCCAAGCAATACAGCATTTCTTACCTGCTGGGCCTTTCGCTATTCTCCCTCTCAAAGGAAATCAATCAGCTATTGTATGGAATGAACATCATAAAACCGCTCAATATTACCTAAAAGCTGATTCTTTTATTTTTGAAACAGAAATTGAAAAACGTGTTGGTCGCCAGCTTGGAAAGCTATCTTGGAACGGCGAACGTCAAGCATTTCCATTAACTCTATCCTTAACACGTCAGTGCGTCAAACCTCGTTTTGCTCTCGTTGGCGACGCTGCACACACAATCCATCCAATAGCAGGACAAGGTCTTAATTTGGGATTACGCGATAGTGCTGCTTTGGCAGAAGTTATTATCGAAACAATACGATTAGGTCTTGATATCGGATCCCTTATTGCTCTTGAACGCTATCAAAGTTGGAGACGTTTTGAAATTGTGCGAATGACTCTAAGCAATGATTGGCTCAATAAACTCTTTTCTAATGATAACCTTCTTTTGCGAATGCTTCGTGATGTCGGCCTTGGAATTGTCAATAAAACGCCAAAAATGAAAAAATATTTCATTCAGGAAGCTTCTGGACTTACTCCCAATGCTCCAAGACTTTTACGTGGATTCCCACTTTAAACAGAACAATAACCCTTTTTATTTAATTATTTAACCATTTTACAAAATTTTCCTTTTCAAAAAATAGCTCCCTAGAACAACAATTCTTAACTTTTTACTTCTTTCTTAACGCTAAAATTGCATCACTTTTTTACTCTGCCATTTTTCTAACAAAATTTCTCCATAATTTTTTGAAGGTAAGACATTCTGCTCCATAACGTTAGGACTTTAGTGCATCAAATTTTTAAAAATGACATTTCTTTAGCTCTTTTCTACTTCTGCGCTCATTAGCATTTTCAAATTTTAAGAATCCTGCTTCTGTACTAGGTTACTTCTAACTCTTCAAGAGAACAACCACTCTCTAACCATTCCTTAATCCACTTAGGTTTTCGCCCACGCCCGTTCCACAATTCCCATTGATTATTGGGATTCCTATAATGACGCTCCTTATTTACAAGATCAGCTATATCAATCCCATGCGCATGCGCAATCTCAAGAATCTTACGTCTTGCATTCTGCCTCTCTTTTACTTGCCTTTTTTTTAACTCCACATCAATTTGAGTACGCATCTTCTCTAGCTCATCAAGACTCATGCTTTTGAAATCATTCATCTAAATTACTCCCCTAGAAAAAAGAAATGTGTCTTGTCATATTTTAAACACAATTATAGACAATTCTTGCCTATTTATTATCGAAATTATAATTTTAATTAGTATATCACTCTCATGGAGATGTGCTCTGAACTGCGAGGAATTGTTTATGTGTATCTCAGTTGTCACTGCCATATCCTTTTTTAGGTTGATCGTTAAAATTAACGACCAGAGTATGAGATTCCTGTCGTGCTTTTGGGATTCTCATAAACAAGCAAACAAGAATAAGTACAAACCATCAATTTATAAACTATGGCAGTACCTTGTGGAGGGCAAGACTTCTGCACAGATCAATGAAACAATTCATTCTAGCAATAAGAAATTCCTTAGCATAAAACAAATCTCTCCTATATGTTATTCATATCTGAAAATAGTGGAAACAACAAAAAGCTATATTACGCAATTTAACTCAATAAACCAAGAAAAATGGTTATTATCTAGGTGTGTTTCTTCTTTTTACAATTTTTGTCATCACAATGTTGACTTGCGCGTCCTGAACTTTATCTCCCATGTTTGTGCATGTGGAGTTGGATATCTTATAGCCTGCATTAAAAATATTTCCAAAAGTTATGAAAACAACAATAATGATCAATATGTTGAACAAAATTGTCTTATCCTGCAAGTTTCTAACAATGCACCATGGTGCTACGCAAAAAGTTTGTCTCTGATCGACGTTTATGTCAGCAAAATTTTTCATCGTAGGGTGCGCTAATAATGACTATTTCAAACTTTATTACGCTTGCGAATACATGTGCGCCAGAAATTCATCCTACAACACTCTCAGCAATCGTAATGCAGGAGTCACGGGGAAATGTTCATGCAATAGGCATCAACGGAAAGAAAAAGTTATCGCGTCAGCCGTCTACACGCAAAGAAGCAATTGCAATTGCTGAACAACTTAAGCGTAACGGGTATAATTTTGACGTAGGTTTAGGGCAAATAAATGTCAAAAATCTTGCATGGCTTGGTATGTCTTTATCAGATCTTTTTGATCCCTGCAAAAATCTTAAAGCTATGCAAATAGTTCTAACTCACTGTTATGAACGTGCTACCTCGAAATACAGTCCTGAACAAAAAGCGTTACGAGCTGCGCTTAGTTGTTACAATACAGGAAATTTTGAACGTGGTTTTACAAATGCCTACGTACAGAAAGTTGTTTCACATGTTGGAGTAAAAGTTCCTGAACTCATTCCTATGAATGACAATTCTCAAGAATTTGAACAATTATCCACTACAACTCAAGAAAAAATGATTGTAGCAGATCCATCTGCTACTTCCAAAGATAAACCAATAGATGCATTTACAAAAACAGACGCATTTACACATAAGGCAAACAGTATTCGTGATGCTTTTACAACAGAGAATTCTTTTACAGTTAGGAAATATCGAGAGTAATAGCCGCCACGTTTCTGCATCATAATTATAATTTTGATGGAGTATAGTTATGAAAGGTAGATAAAAAAACATTAAGCCTCTAAATTAGTAAGATTGAACAGAATCTATTCTAATTGAGAGTTGAGATAATGAAAATGATCGAGCAAAACAGTATTGATATAGCATTTGATCAAAAAGCAGCACGTGAGATTACAGTCGTGATGCGTTCGGAACGAGAGTGGTATTTTACATTCGTTGCCGATAATCCAGTAACTGGAAAACCAAATAAGTATACACTTCTTACGCAGAGAGGAAAGTTAAGAACTTGGGCTGATCCAAAATACCTTTTTAAATTTCTTCGTAAAAGAGGTGTTGTTCATGGAAATTTTAATCTTAATCAGGACGAAAAAAATGAAATATTTAAAAACTCTTCAATCAAAAGTTAATGATAAGATCGCTATGGCTTCTGTAACTGCTGCTACATTTGTTATGACTCATCCAGCGTATGTTCAAGCCCAAAGTTTAAACAAAGCAACAGCAGCTATGGGTACAATAAAAACAGAAATTACTAAATTTGTTCCTATCGCAGCCACTGTAATACTTTTGTGCTTGGCAATTGGTTACGCAGGACGATTTATTGGGAAAGCTACATTTATACGGTGGGCAGTTGGTATCATCATTGCTGGTTCAGCAACAGAGATTACCACTATATTATTCCCTGGAAATGGTTAAAACAATTATAAACCTTCTTTGCAAATTGTTTTTTAATAAAGATGGAAACCTTTCCGGAATAAAGAAAATATCAATAATGGTATTGCTGATAAAATAAAAGGTGCTGTTTGTGATAACTTTAGTCTTGGCTAGGACAAATGACATGAAATATTTAAAACTTCTTCAATCAAAAATTAAGAATAAGGTAGTCGCCACTGCCACAATTGTCACTGCATTTCTTATAGCTCATCCTGCATGTTCTCAGGAGCGGACTTTAACCAAGGCTAAACAAGCTATGACTGCAATGCAGACAGAAGTTACTAAATTTGTCCCTGTCGTAGCTACTGTAATACTTTTGTGCTTAGCGATTGGCTACGCGGGACGATACATTGGAAAAACTACATTTATACGGTGGGCAGTTGGTATTACCATTGCTGGTTCAGCAGTAGAAATTACTAAGATATTGTATCCTCACTGATTGTTATAGGAGAATAATATGTTTATGGAGAATCTGGTAAAGATGAGGATAATAACATGAAATTGTTTTATATTCTGCAAATGAAAGCAAATAACAAGATGGGTGCAGCTTTTGCAGCAATGATTGTGTTTCTGGTAGCTAAGCCTGCTTATGCCCAAGAAGTGATAAAAAATATAAATGCTTTGATAGGTATACACTATATGCTCAGTACAGTTATTCCTATTATTTCTGCAATTATTTTTCTATTTTTGCTGATAATTTACATATTGCGCCTTATTGCAAAAGATACATTTAAACGTTGGGCGTTAAGTATCATCATTGCTGCTGCTGCATTCTACATTAGCAATGCATTACTTCACCTAAGCTAACAGGATATGTTTATGAAACCACAAAAACATGAAGAATTTCCTCTATTTAAAGGCGCAACTCGCGTTCCAACAATCTGGGGAGTACCGATGGTTCCACTCATAGTCATGGGTATAGGTGTAGCTAGCGTGGCTATGAGTATAAATATCTTTTTGTGGCTTCTTGCGCCGCCGTTGTGGTTTATCATGTCGCAGATTACCAAAAACGACGATAAAGCATTCCGTATCTGGTGGTTGTGGTTCGATACTAAATTCCGTAATCGTAATAAGAGCTTTTGGGGTGCATCAAGTTACAGTCCCTCTAACTATCGTAAAAGGAGATAAGCATGAACGCTGTTGAAAGCAGCAAATTGCTCGCATCAGAAACACCGGTAAGTCTGTTCATACCCTATTCGCACCACGTTACGGACACAATAATCTCCACCAAAAATGCAGAATACTTGTCAATCTGGAAACTCGATGGACGTTCGCATCAAAGTGCTTCAGAAGAGGACGTTTTTCAGTGGACTAAAGAACTGAACAATACTTTACGCGGTATTGCATCGGCTAATTTATCACTATGGACACATATTGTACGCCGTCGTGTGTATGAATATCCCACCTCAACATTTGACACAACGTTTTGTCATAAGCTTAACGAGAAGTACCAGCAAAGTTTTACTGGCTATAATCTCATGGTCAACGATCTGTATTTGACTGTCGTTTTCCAACCAGTACCTGATAAAATAATGTCATTTTTTTCTCAGCATGAGCGCGAAACGCTTGATCAAAAAAGGATGCGGCAAGAGTCGTGTATCAAAGCTTTAAATGACATTAATCGTACCCTGAATCAGTCTTTCAAACATTATGGTGCGGAACTTCTTGGCACCTACGAAAAAGATGGTCATGCATATTCTTCTGCTCTTGAATTTTTAGGAATGCTTGTCAATGGCGAATATCAACCTATGCCTATCTGCCGCGATCGTTTCGCTGATTATATGTCTATTAACAGACCTTTCTTTTCAAAGTGGGGAGCCATCGGGGAACTTCGTACAATAAATAAAACACGTCGATTTGGCATGATGGAAATTAGAGAATACGACTCAACGACCAGACCTGGCCAACTCAACATTCTTCTGGAAAGCGATTTTGAATTCGTGTTAACACAGAGTTTTTCTGTACTTTCACGACATGCTGCCAAAGATTATTTGCAACGACATCAGCGCAACCTTATTGACGCTCGCGATGTAGCAACGAGTCAGATTGAGCAAATTGATGAAGCACTTAATCAGCTTATGAGTGGACATTTTATCATGGGTGAACATCATTGTACGCTAACCATTTATGGCGATACAATCCAGCGAGTTCGCGACTATATGGCAAAAGCAAATGCTGCCCTGCTAGACGTTGCAGTTCTTCCTAAGCCTGTTGATCTCGCTTTAGAGGCTGGTTATTGGGCACAATTACCAGGAAATTGGAAATGGAGACCGCGCCCTGCCCCAATTACCTCACTCAATTTTTTATCATTCTCATCCTTCCATAATTTTATGTCAGGAAAACCAACAGGGAATCCATGGGGACCAGCTGTTACAATTCTTAAAACCACTAGTAAAACGCCGCTTTATTTCAATTTTCATGCTTCCAAACTTGAAGAGGATGCAACAGATAAACGGCTTCTCGGGAATACTGCAATTATCGGACAATCCGGCTCAGGTAAAACCGTACTACTTGGATTTTTGTTAGCACAAGCACAAAAATTTAAGCCTACAACCGTTGTATTTGATAAAGATCGTGGCATGGAAATTGTCGTTCGAGCAATGGGAGGAAAATATTTATCATTTAAAACAGGGAGACCAAGTGGTTTTAATCCGTTTCAGCTCCCACCGACACAAGAAAATCTGATTTTTCTTAAACAATTTGTAAAAAAATTAGCAGAAGCGGGTGGTGAAATTACACATCGTGACGAAGAAGAAATTAATCAAGCCATTAGCGCCGTTATGAGCGATAATATTGACAGATCATTACGTCGCTTATCGTTTCTGGTACAATTCTTACCAAATCCGCGTTCAAGTGATTACGACGCACACCCAACTGTTCACGCTCGTTTAATAAAGTGGTGCGAAGGTGGTGATTACGGGTGGCTATTCGATAATCTCAATGACGCACTTGATTTATCGACGCATCAAATTTACGGTTTTGATATTACTGAATTTCTAGATAATCCAGAGACTCGTACCCCAGTCATGATGTATTTGCTTTATCGCACAGAAGGAATGATTAGTGGACAGCGATTTATGTATATCTTTGACGAGTTTTGGAAATCATTGCAGGATCCATATTTCGAAGACTTGGCAAAAAATAAACAAAAAACTATCCGTAAACAAAATGGTATTTTTGTTTTTGCCACACAAGAACCAAGCGATGCGCTAGAAAGCAATATTGCTAAAACTCTGATTCAGCAATGCGCAACCTATATTTTTCTAGCTAATCCAAAAGCAAATTACGAAGACTATACGGAAGGTTTTAAATTAACAGATGCTGAATTTGAATTAATCAAAGGAATTGGTGAATTTAGTCGTCAATTTCTTATAAAACAGGGGGACCAATCAGCACTTGCAGAATTAAATTTAGGAAAATTCCAAATAACAATTGATGGAAAAGTTGTCGAACGGAATTTTAATGATGAACTGTTGGTGCTATCTGGCACACCCGACAATGCAGAGTTGGCCGAAGCTATTATCGCTGAGGTCGGCGACGATCCAGCAATGTGGTTGCCAGTTTTTTTACAACATGTAAAAGCTGATGATAGGAGAACAGCATGAAAAAGAAAATTATTTCAGTAACAATCGCAGTATTTTTAGGAACACCAAGTCTATCAATGGCTTTTAATTGGGGCGCTGGTGTCGCAGATTTGGGTAGGACAACCCCGAGTTCTAATTGGCTTTTTTGGAAACAGCCCCAAAATAAACAATCAAAACCAAAAGCTGCTAAGCCCTCTTTATCGCAAGATTATGCACAAATCTTGGAGTTGATGAGAAAACAGCTTGAAATGAGTGAAAAACAACTCAAAGAAACAGAAAAAACACATCAATCCATAACAAAAAACAAAGCGGTTAGCACTGCTCGAACAGACCACACCAGTTTTTTCTTAAAAAATCCGCAAGCGATTTATAATAAAGATAGGAATTCTGATGCGTCCAAATTATTCGAAAAAATTTTACAAGAAGAAGAAATTTCTGCTTCCACCAACGATGTACGTGAACATATAGATCGACGCAGCAGACATGCAGCAATTATTGATAAAGCTGTAAGTATGCAAGCTTTTCAAGATACAGAGAATCGCTTTGATCAGATTTCAAAACTGTTAAGCCAAGTTGATCAAACGCAAGATCTTAAAAGTATTGCTGAACTACAAGCTCGGATTAAAGCAACTCTGGCTATGATCCAAAACGAAACGGCAAAATTACAAATGGTTACACATTTACGCAGCGCGGAACAGGAGCTTATCAGCCAACAAAAACAAAGACGTAATATGAGAATACTAAACCACAAAAATAAGGAAATGCCAGCTATACGATCAATCCGGTAAAATATTAATGAAAATCATTGCTCATAGCATTTATCTTCTCCACTCAGAAATAAAAAGACGGCGCCTAACATTCAGCGCCGTCCTGGTCGCTAAATCTGAAATACAGAAAATTAAGCTACTTAAAACAATCTGAATAAGAGATTATTGTAGCAGACTGTATAAGAACAAATGAATGCATAAAATATGAGTAATCATCTGATGAAAATTCATTATAGAGGAATGCTATGAACTTTACAATGTTCACACAGTTGTTCAATAAAATTGAACAGCTAACAGATACATATGTTACAGATATTTCATCAGATGTAATCGCCGCAGCTACACCCATTGTATCAATCGGCATAACTATCACTTTCATCGTTTATGGATGGCTTATTATTCGTGGCGCAGTGGATATGCCTCTCACTGGTTTCATAAACCGATGCCTGCAAGTGAGCATCATTGCCTCAATTGCAATGACCACGGGGCTTTATCAAAAAGATATTGCCTATTTGATAACAACAATGCCTAATGATTTGTTGAGCACATTAGTAAGTAATCAACATAAAAATGTTCAATTGAATACCTTAGTTGATACGGTAGCTGGAAAGGGATTCGCGTGCGCAAGCTTAGCTTTCGAAGAGGCAGCTTTCTTAAATTCCGAAGGGATTCTTTATGGAATATTTGGAATTCTTATCCTACTTGCAACAAGCTTCCTAGCAGCTATTGGTGGTGCATTTATCCTATTAGCAAAAGTTGCAATTGTGCTTCTCGTCGGACTTGGGCCATTCTTCATCGTTGCTTTGCTCTGGCAACCAACTTATCGGTTTTTCGAGCAATGGATAGCCCAACTCATGAGCTATATAATTCTTATCGTGCTTCTTGCTACTGTATTTAGTCTGATGATGAAGATATTTGCAAATTATATGGAAGATCTAATTCAGATTTTTGATGGCAATCAAAATGTAAGTTACGCACTTGGTGGTGCCCTCATCCTGTCTATTATTTCAATTGTGCTTTTACTAAAACTGTCAAGCATTGCGAATGCTTTGGCAAAAGGTGTTACCTTTAGACACTTATGGAAGCTAAATGCCAATCGAAAGTAAATACTTTTGGAGAAAGCCTATGACCAAAGTAAAATAAATAACAGAATAGAAAATACTTTATTGCAACTGAAAAATCTCACGAAAGAAAACAAAATTAAAGACAATTACAGGATATATAATTTCTAATCAAAATTGCAATTATGATAAAAAAATGATAGACTGAGTCTGAAGTAGTATACTAAATGGAATTGATTGTTATTGGCTTGTATATTGGCTACAAAATTAGAACATTTTAATTTGATCAAATATTTGTTAATAAGGTGCTTTCTGCTAAAATTTAACAAAGCGCAATGTAAAAAAACTAAACCAGTAAAAGCCAAATTTATAGGGTAAGATAACTAGTCAGTTTATCGAAATTAACGTAAATTTGGTAATGTAAAATTACTAATCATTTTGTAATATATGAAAGCTAAAAGAGAGGTATCATGAAAAAATTGATTACTACAGTAGCAATGGCTGTGATAAGTGTAGTTCTTGCAAAACCAAGCTTAGCTTCAGAAGTTGAAAGCATCAAAGATATCGATTTTAGTCGTCTTGGTGGTGGTTACGGGACATACAGTGGTGAATATAGAAAACCTGATGATGAGACATATGAAGTACAGCTTGATGCAATTGAAAAACAGCTTGAAGAACTAAAAAAAATACGTGAAGCTATAACAGGTCATCAAACAGCTAATGGCGCTCAAACAGGACAAAAAAGTCTTTTTCTTAAAAATCCGCAATCTATATATGATGCCAATAGACAGAAGGAAATTGCTGATCGTATACCACAAATAGTCAAGCAACTTACAATGAAAGAGAATGAACTTCTTTCTTCTGTAAATAATGCACGCCAATCTATTAGCGCACGCAGTGAATATGCAACAATAATGAACAAAGCCATAAGCTTACAAGCTTTTGAAGAAACAAAGAATCGTTATGACGAGCTTTTAGAGTTGCTGGGAAAAATCAACCAAGTACAAGATCTAAAAGGATTTGCCGAGTTGCAAACACATATTAATGCCAGATTAGCTTTGATACAAAATGAAGCAACGAAACTACAAATGGTTGCGCATCAAAGTAACACCGAGCAAGCTCTTATCAACCGACTAACCTCCAATCGTAATATGCGAATTTTGAGCAAAAATAACCAAAAAATGCCTAATATACGATACGCTCGATAATGTTCTTATGAACTTTACTCATGTTACTGGTTTTGTCTCTTAGAAGAAATAAGAGCCAGTATATAATGTTCAGTGCCGTCCCCAAAATATGAAGGGATGCAAAAATATTTAACGTACCCAAAATCATCTGATGAAAATTCATTATAGAGGAATGCTATGAACTTTACAATGTTCACACAGTTGTTCAATAAAATTGAACAGCTAACAGATACATATGTTACAGATATTTCATCAGATGTAATCGCCGCAGCTACACCCATTGTATCAATCGGCATAACTATCACTTTCATCGTTTATGGATGGCTTATTATTCGTGGCGCAGTGGATATGCCTCTCACTGGTTTCATAAACCGATGCCTGCAAGTGAGCATCATTGCCTCAATTGCAATGACCACGGGGCTTTATCAAAAAGATATTGCCTATTTGATAACAACAATGCCTAATGATTTGTTGAGCACATTAGTAAGTAATCAACATAAAAATGTTCAATTGAATACCTTAGTTGATACGGTAGCTGGAAAGGGATTCGCGTGCGCAAGCTTAGCTTTCGAAGAGGCAGCTTTCTTAAATTCCGAAGGGATTCTTTATGGAATATTTGGAATTCTTATCCTACTTGCAACAAGCTTCCTAGCAGCTATTGGTGGTGCATTTATCCTATTAGCAAAAGTTGCAATTGTGCTTCTCGTCGGACTTGGGCCATTCTTCATCGTTGCTTTGCTCTGGCAACCAACTTATCGGTTTTTCGAGCAATGGATAGCCCAACTCATGAGCTATATAATTCTTATCGTGCTTCTTGCTACTGTATTTAGTCTGATGATGAAGATATTTGCAAATTATATGGAAGATCTAATTCAGATTTTTGATGGCAATCAAAATGTAAGTTACGCACTTGGTGGTGCCCTCATCCTGTCTATTATTTCAATTGTGCTTTTACTAAAACTGTCAAGCATTGCGAATGCTTTGGCAAAAGGTGTTACCTTTAGACACTTATGGAAGCTAAATGCCAATCGAAAGTAAATACTTTTGGAGAAAGCCTATGACCAAAGTAAAATAAATAACAGAATAGAAAATACTTTATTGCAACTGAAAAATCTCACGAAAGAAAACAAAATTAAAGACAATTACAGGATATATAATTTCTAATCAAAATTGCAATTATGATAAAAAAATGATAGACTGAATTGGATAACAGAATAAAGAGGAAGTTAAAGTGAAAACAACGATTGTCACAATTTTGATTACCAGCCTTTTATCAGCTTGCACAATCGCACCAAAACCGAAACAGCCAAGTAATTGGAACAGAGTGCCTATTAATAAAACAATCCCTGTCGAAATTTCGCGAGGAACAGTATGAAAAAAAAAGAAGCAAAACCAGTAAAAGCTCAACAACTTAACAGTTATTACGAAGAAAGCCGTGGTTTAGAACGTGAACTAATTGATGAATTTGTAAAGTCTCGCAAAACAGCATGGCGGGTAGCTGGTGCAGTTGGTATTTTTGGATTATTTGGCATGACGTGTGGAATAGTCGGTTTTTCTCAACCAGCTCCTACTCCTCTTATACTGCGTGTTGACAACACAACTGGAGCTGTTGATGTTATCTCAACGATGCGTGAGCATGAGACTAGCTATGGTGAAGTCGTAGATAGATACTGGCTCAACCAATATGTTCTTAATCGTGAATCCTACGACTACGACACCATACAGTTAAATTATGACACAACCGCACTTTTAAGCTCTCCAACGGTTCAACAAGAATTTTACAAAATTTATGATGGAGAAAACGCTCGCGATCAAGTGCTCTCTAATAAAGCACGTATCACCGTTAAAGTGCGCTCAATTCAACCAAATGGACGTGGTCAAGCAACTGTACGTTTTACAACACAACAGCACAACAATAACGGTACAGATGAACCAAAACAACACCAAATCGCTACGATTGGGTATACTTATGTTGGCGCACCAATGAAGTCATCTGATCGATTGCTTAACCCCCTCGGTTTCCAAGTCACAAGCTACCGTGCTGATTCGGAAATACTTTTAAATAATTGAGGAATTGATTATTATGAAGAAATTTGTGTTTGTTGCCTTACTGTCCTCGCTTTATACGATGCCTGTGCAAGCACTCAAAACCCCTTCCAACTCACAATATGATCATCGCATCCGCTATGTGACCTATAATAAAGATGATGTGGTTCAAATTGAAACCGTTCTTGGTGTAGCAACACATATTATCCTTGAAGAAGGAGAGCAATATGTTACCCATGCTTTTGGTGATTCTGAAGCTTATGCCTTTGCTCATAAAGGTCAGCACATCTTTATTAAACCAAAAGCGGAACTTGCTAACACTAATCTCATCGTAGTTACTGACCAGCGCAGTTACAAATTTCGACTACAATTTCGGGAAGATCGCGCTGGAGCTACTTATGAATTAGCTTTTCAATATCCAAATACAGACTCCCAAAAATTACAGGAACACAACGAACGTGCAGCTATTGAACGTGGATTTTATCGAGGAGTAGAAAAATATAATCTCAGTTATACCATGAGTGGAAACCAAGATATTGCTCCAATAAATGCTTGGGATGATGGACGTATTACCTACTTTAAATTTTCTGCCAATATGGATATGCCATCAATTTATGTAGTAGATACAGCAGGTAATGAAAGCTTAATACCTCGCACTGTCGTAGGCGATTCTAGTAATATTATAGCCGTTCACAAGGTCAATCCAAAGTGGATCATACGGCTTGGAAGGCGTGCTTTGGCTGTCTTCAATGAAAATTATGACCCAAATGGTATACCGAACACGACCAGAACAGTGTCCTCGGTGGTTCATCGTATCAATAAAGGAGAGAAATGATGTTCAGCAGTAAGAAAGGAGATGAAATTAACGCAAGTAAACAACAGAATGATGCTGAGCAAAAACATTTTGAAAGTGCTTATGGTAGCTCTGATCTAGGTTTGGAACGACGACCAACAATTCCGGGCGCACGAGCATTGTTAATAGTCGGACTCATTGCCATAGCAGCAGTGCCAATAGCACTGTCTTGGAGAGCTTTAAAAATGCGCAACACTGTTAATGTTGAAGAAACAAATCAACAACAGGCAGTACAGCAAATTATTCCAAGCTATGTGCCTCGAGTTAAAGAAGAGATTAAAATCACAGAGCAATTAGAACAATCAACAAATACAGAAGAACAATCACAGCCAATCCCGCCTTCTTGGGCTCATCTCCTTCAAACGACAATTCCTTCACAATTGATAAAAGATACAGAAGTATTAGCTCGTAAACGTATGCTGAGCTCAGGTCTTAACAACGGTGTAAGTAATGAAGGATCTGGAGGAAATTTAAAAAATAATACATATGTGGACGATAAAAATAGCGGTGTATTATTTGAAAAATTGCAACCTGTACGATTAGGACAATCACGCGCAGCTCAACTCCGTAATCGTGATCTCCTGATTACACAAGGAACACAAATGGACTGCATACTAGAAACAAAAATTATCACAACACAACCAGGAATGACAACATGTCATTTAACGCGTGATATTTATTCTACAAGTGGACGGGTTGTCTTGTTAGATCGCGGTTCTAAAATTGTTGGTTTCTATCAAAGCGGTTTACAACAGGGGCAAACACGTGTTTTTGTACAGTGGTCACGTGTCGAAACACCCTCTGGTGTTATCATAAATCTTGATTCTCCCGGAACTGGCCCACTCGGAGAAGCTGGTATTGGTGGTTGGGTTGATACGCATTTCTGGGAACGCTTCAGTGGTGCAATTATGATTAGCTTAATCGGTGACTTTGGAGAATGGTTAAGGGATAGAATGGGTCGTAATAGCAAAAATGATAAACAATCTAGAAGCAAACAAGATGCAGAATCGATTGCTTCAGAAGTTCTTCAAAATTCCATCAATATTCCACCAACATTATATAAAAATCAAGGTGAGCGTGTGAATATTTTTGTTGCTCGCGATCTGGATTTCAGCAATGTCTACAGCCTCGTCACACGTTAATAGGGTACATAAAGATCAAGCAGTTGCACAACTTCTGCAGCCACTTGATCGTTTCTTAGAAGATCCTCAAATAACTGAATTATCAATTTGCCGTCCCTGTGAAGTTTGGACAAAAAGTTTTGAAGGATGGAAGGTACATTCTGCACCAGAGTTAACACCCTCTTTTTTGCAGACACTCATCACAGCTATCATCGTTTATAATGGGATGGCACCTAAGAGTATAAATTATGTTCTATTACCTGGAGGACAACGTGGTACGATAATACAAGAGCCGGCAATCGTAGATGGTGCACTATCCTTTATGATTCGTAAGCATTCTCTCATGGTTAAAACGCTAGAGGAACTAAGCAATGAAGGCGCATTCAGTAACTTTACAGATGTGAGCTTTAATAAACCTTCAGAAAAAGAAGCAAATGATCTGTTACTGAAACAAGATTTTACACGATTAGAGCCATTCGAAGTTCAACTTCTGCAACTCAAACGTGATAGGGAAATTCTTGAGTTTTTAGAAAAATGTGTACTAAGTAAACGCAATATCATTATTGCAGGAAAAACAGGATCAGGAAAAACAACATTTGCACGCTCTTTAATAGAAAAAGTCCCCGTAGAAGAACGTATTATAACGATTGAGGATGTTCACGAACTTTTTTTACCTAATCATCCCAACCATGTGCATATGATTTATGGTGACAGTGCAGACCGTGTTTCAGCTGATGAATGTTTAGACGCGTGTATGCGTCAATCGCCTGACCGTATCTTCCTTGCTGAACTACGTGGAAATGAAGCTTGGGAATACCTTAACTCTCTAAATACAGGTCATCCTGGATCAATTACAACAACGCACGCTAACAGTGCCTTACAAACATTTGAACGATGTGCTACACTCATTAAAAAATCAGAAATTGGCCGCCAACTCGATTTAAACGTAATAAAAACAGTTCTCTACACAACAGTTGATGTGATATTATTCTTTAAAGATAGGAAACTTTCTGAAATCTTTTATGATCCAATTTTTTCTAAAGGAAGAGCAAATTGAGTTAATCTCTTTTTTTCATCAATGTCATAAGATTAACAGCACTCATAATAATCTTTTTCATTCAATTGAGTCTTTTTAAATAACGTATTCGTTTCATCTGTTTTTTGTAAAATCTTTAATATTCTTGTAATCTTATAATATAAATAACACGAAACAGAAAAAACGAATATCCCTGATGATAGAAGACAGAAACTAAGAGATTTAAAAACGACGTTCAACCATAAGTTTTTTAATTTCAGCAATTGCTTTGGCTGGATTCAAGCCTTTTGGACAAGTTTGTGCACAATTCATAATTGTATGACACCGATAAAGTCGGAAAGGATCTTCTAAGTTATCAAGACGCTCACCACACATTTCGTCACGTGAATCGGCAATCCAACGGTAAGCTTGAAGCAAAATAGCTGGTCCCAGATAACGATCACCGTTCCACCAATAACTCGGACATGATGTCTGACAACACGCACATAAAATACACTCGTAAAGACCATCAATTTTTTGGCGGTCAGAATAACTCTGCAGCCATTCTTTTGCAGGCTCAGGAGAAACAGTTTGTAACCAAGGCTCAATCATACGATGCTGAGCATAAAAATGCTTCAAATCAGGAACCAAATCTTTAACAACTGGCATAGAAGGAAGAGGATATACCTTAATTGGATACTTAACATCATCCATACCTTTGGTACAAGCAAGCGTATTAGTTCCATCAATATTCATCGCACATGAACCACAAATGCCCTCGCGACATGATCTGCGTAACGTCAAAGTTGGATCAATATGATTCTTGATAAATAAAAGTCCATCAAGAACCATTGGACCACAAGCTGTACGATCCACATAATAAGTATCAAGATGAGGATTCTCTTCATCATCAGGAGACCAACGATAAACGTGAAATTCTGTAAGCTGCGTAGAACCTTCAGGTCTAGGCCACACCTTCCCAGCTTTAACTTGAGAATTTTTTGGAAGCCTAATTTGTACCATGATTCGTTCTCCCCTTAATAAACACGCTTTTTAGGTGCAATGCGTTTCAAGTTGATACCGCCTTCTTCTTCAGAGGTCAAAGGGTCAATATGAACTGGCCTATATGACAATGTTACCTTACCATTTTTTGATAAATGCGAAATGGTATGACAACGCCAATTTTTATCATCACGCTCTGGATAATCTTCACGCGCATGAGCACCACGACTTTCTAAACGTGCTTCCGCAGAGTAAACGGTCATAATCGCATTCACCATCAAATTCTCAAGCTCTAATGTTTCAACTAAATCAGAATTCCATATCAACGAACGATCTGTTACTCTAATATCAGAAAGCTCACTCCAGATTTTACTCATTCGCTGACAGCCTTGTTGTAAAGAATCTGCTGTCCGAAATACAGCAGCATCTTCCTGCATAGTACGCTGCATCTTTTCGCGCAATACAGCTGTTGGAGTCTCCCCATTCGCAAATCGCAAGCGATCGAAACGCGCCATAATCTCATCAACAGCAACCTCGTTAATGGCCGGAATTTCCGCATCACGATCTATCACTTCGCCTGCTCGAATTGCAGCTGCACGCCCAAACACAACAAGATCAATTAACGAATTTGAACCCAATCGATTGGCACCATGAACAGAAGCACACCCCGCCTCACCTACTGCCATTAAACCTGGTTGAACACGATCAGGAGAGTCAGCTGTCGGATTCAAAACTTCTCCATAATAGTTGGTTGGAATACCACCCATATTATAATGAACTGTAGGAAGAATTGGGATAGGTTCTTTTGTCACATCAACACCCGCAAAAATCCGTGCAGACTCAGAAATACCTGGTAACCGCTCATACAATATCTCAGGATCAATATGGTTAAGAACTAGATTGATATGATCCTTCCTAGGACCAACACCACGCCCTTCACGAATTTCAAGAGTTATACAACGCGAAACCAAATCCCGTGAAGCCAAATCTTTAAAAGAAGGAGCATACCGCTCCATAAAACGCTCTCCTTCTGAATTAACCAAATATCCTCCTTCACCACGCGCTCCTTCTGTTATCAAACATCCAGAACCATAAATACCTGTAGGATGAAATTGAACAAACTCCATATCCTGAAGCGGTAATCCAGCACGCGCAATCATTCCACCACCGTCACCGGTACATGTGTGAGCAGATGTTGCAGAAAAATAAGCACGCCCATATCCACCGGTTGCAAGAACAACCATCTTAGCAGCGAAACGGTGTATTGTACCATCGTCAAGATTCCATGCTACAACACCCGTACACACTCCCTCAGTCATGATCAAATCAAGTGCAAAATATTCAATAAAAAACTGCGCATTATTTTTCAAACTTTGTCCATAAAGCGTATGCAGAATGGCATGTCCAGTACGATCCGCCGCTGCGCAGGTGCGTTGAACTGGAGGACCTTCTCCAAATTCTGTTGTATGCCCTCCAAAAGGTCGTTGATAGATTTTACCTTCTTGTGTACGTGAAAAAGGAACCCCATAATGTTCCAATTCATACACAGCCGCAGGCGCATTACGCACTAAATATTCCATTGCATCAGTATCGCCCAACCAATCAGACCCCTTCACCGTATCATACAAGTGCCATTGCCAATTGTCAGGTCCCATATTTGAAAGTGACGCTGCAATTCCACCCTGTGCGGCAACCGTATGTGATCGAGTTGGAAAAACTTTTGTAATACATGCCGTTTTCAACCCTTGCTCGGCCATACCAAGCGTTGCACGCAAACCAGCACCTCCAGCGCCAACAATAACAACATCAAACCTGTGATCCACATAACGATAAGGAGCATTTACTACTTTAGCGCCCAGAGACGATCCTATACCCACCATATCGTTCATCCCCCAAATGCAATCTTCAAAAGAGCAAAAATGATTGTACCACCTAAAGCAAAACAGAATAAGATATTCAATACTAAAAATAATATCCGCATGCCTTCATGATGAATATAATCTTCAATAACAACCTGCATTCCAAGTTTCATATGATAAAGAACTGAAACTGTTAGCAGTCCCATTAAAACGATAACGGCAGAATGTGAAAGCCGTGCCCGCACGACACTATAGTCCTTTCCAACAAGAGAAAGAATGAGTACAATGAAAAATATCAAAAGCGGCAAATTAATAAAGCCCGTTAAACGCTGTAGCCAAAAGTGTTCTGTTCCTTCATGAGCAGATCCAAACCCGCGCACTTTCCCAAGTTCTGTTCGAAAATCTTTTTTCATAGCTCTCTCTGCCCCCACTTAGATAATTTTATATCCAATAATCCAAATCATAAGAGTTATAATCAGAGAAATAAAAACCGTCACCCAAGCAGTCACTGTTGCCTTTTCTTTTGCTAAAAGGCGAGGTTTTATATCCCAAACGATGTGACGAACACCGCCAACCATATGATGAACCCCAGCAAGTGTGTAAAGAAACAAAATACAAAGCCCAGGCAAAGAGCCATAAATCCTATTAACCATTCTAAATGCTTCAGCTCCACAAGCAACAGAAATTAACCAAATAGCAAAGAAAACCATTCCAAAATAAAGCGCTACACCGGTAATACGATGCGCAATTGACATGGCCATGGTAATCGACCAACTATAAACACTCACATGGGGAGAACGAGGGCGTTCTTTTGTCCTAGTTATCTCTGTCATAAAATAATCCTGACCTAATTCTCATCGCAATTGCACCATGAGCGAAAAGACTCGCACAAAAAAACCAAACATATTGCCATTTTTAATTGCTTGGCATCTCAAGAATCAATACCGCAGGTCGGTTATCTCAAATAACGGATCAAGAGCCGTGCATAAAAAAACCGATCGTTTCTACGAACACAAGCTGTGAAACTCGCTTTATTTAGTACAATTTTATCTTCACGTCAAAGTCTTAACATCATTTATCAAACATAAACGCACATTTTTCTAAACTCATCCAGCCTTACTCTCAAACATCAGAGGATATCACATAATATATTCAATTTTACTTACTTTGAAAAAACAAATTTAGCTTTCTTAACATTGCTAAAATTTTCACATTTCTAATATCCAAACTGCTCTCAATTATAATAAATATTTAATGACACAAAAAAGCGGCACAAAAGCCGCTTTTTTAAACTCCAATTAGTATTGATTCTTATTCAACAGTCTTCCCTTCTGTCTCCACTATGACATCTGACGTATCCACCCCTCCAAAATTTTTTGCATCTTTCTTTCGGTGATCCCTTTTTTCAGTAATACGTGCAGCCTTACCTCTCAAATTACGAAGGTAGTAGAGCTTTGCACGACGAACCTTACCTCTGCGTACAAGCTCAACCCCTTCAATCAAAGGAGAATAAACTGGAAATACACGCTCAACACCTTCACCATAAGAGATCTTACGCACCGTAAAGGTTTCATTCAAACCACCACCTGAACGTGCAATACAAACCCCTTCATAAGCCTGAACACGCGTCCTAGTACCCTCAATCACACGCACCATAACACGAACTGTATCCCCAGCTTGAAATACCGGTAATTTGCGTTTTGCTTCAATTTTTGCACACTCTTCAGATTCAAGCTGCGCGATAATATTCATTTTCTTCATCCTTCATGTTCTTTATCGAACAGTCAGCGCGCTCAACTCTTGCCAAAAAAGCTTTTTCATATACAGAAAAGAAGTTCTTTGGGCTATGCCTTACACAGGAGCGAATACACCATCCCTTAAATTTTGGATCCACAGAAAACCTTTATATTAGGAATAATTCTCTAAGAAATGCGTTATACATTACATCATCTTGCAAAATGAATCAAGTTTTTCGACGATTTTTCTCGTAAAGAGCATATAAATCAGGACGGCGTTTACGGGTTAACAATTCAGACTGCTGTTGACGCCAATCAGCGATAGCTTTGTGGTGACCTGATGTTAACACTGACGGAATACTACGCCCTTCAAAAATAACAGGACGTGTATACTGAGGATACTCTAATAAATTGTTCTCAAAGCTTTCATTCTCTCCAGAAGCCTCATTACCCATAACCCCAGGCAAAAGACGCACAACAGCATCCAGAATAACAAACGCAGCCGTTTCTCCCCCTGAAAGGATATAATCACCAATGGATATCTCTTCCAATTCTCGTGCTTCTATTACCCGCTCATCAACTCCTTCAAAGCGTCCACAAACCAACGTTATTCCCGAACCAAATGCCAAAGAGCGAGCATAAGCCTGGGTAAAAGGCCGACCACGTGGGCTCATCAACAACCTAGGAGAATCATGTGGAAAACTATCAAGAGCAGCAGCCAACACATCTGCCCGCATCACCATACCAGCACCTCCACCAGCTGGCGTATCGTCAACACTGCGATTTCTATCCGAAGCAAAATGCCTAATGTGCACTGTATCTAGAGACCATATCTCTCTCTTTAAAGCTTGCCCAGCCAAAGAATATCCCAAAAGTCCAGGAAAAATTTCAGGATAAAGTGTCAACACTCGTACTTGAAATTTCATTTTTGCATTCCTTCACTTTTGTTTTTTTGATCTCATATTCATTACCCCTTCATCATTTTTCTCATCGCTTAAACCAGCTGCTGAAGGATCAACAACAAGAAAGCCAGAATTAATACAGATCTTTGGTACCGCTGCCTTGCTGAACGGAATAAATACAGTTTTTTGTGTATTTAAACGAACTTCAAGCAAATCACCAGCTCCGAAATTAAAAAAACCGCTAATCTCACCAAGGACTTGACCTACACAATCTTGCACACAAAGACCAATTAAATCTATTTGATAAAACTCATCCTCACCCAGATCATCAGCCAATTGATCACGCATTACATAAAGGTGAATCCCCTTTAATCTCTCAGCAATACTACGCTCTTCAACGCCTTTAAAACGAACAATCGCATTACCTTTTTGCACACGAAATGCTGCAATTTCATAAAAGCGTCCAATGTCATCATAAAGAATGCCGTAGGCCTTTAAACGTTGAGGTTCAGCACTAAATACCTTAACGGAAACTTCCCCTTTTACCCCATGAGCTAGGCCTATAGTAGCAATATGTACTTTATTTTTAAGCTTTTTTCTATTATGTTCTTTGTTGTGTCCCATATAAAATATTATCGCAAAAATGCTATTTTTTTTAAAATGAACCCTTAACTTTATAACTTCAATCTTGTTGCCATCTAAAATCTTCCCACAGAACCTTCTTTGGTAACAATAACAAATTAACAAAAGGAGAAATCTTATGGCGAACATTATGCTCTTTTACAAAGATATAACCCCAATCAACAAAGTTACCCATAAGAACCTAAAGTTTTCTCCTCCAAACGATATGTCTTTTGCCAAAGACACCCATTGGATTCCTTTAGCAAGTAGTGAATACGGCCAAGCAGCATTAGACTATCCAATCTTATTTATGTGCGCAGAAGACGAACAAAAGAAGAAACACTACACGTCCGTTGCTCTTGTAGGGCTTTCCAACGACGAAAATGATTATATCACCTCAAATAAAAGTTGGGAACGAAATACTTATGTTCCTGCTTTTGTACGCCGTTACCCCTTTGTTCTTGCCCAAATTCAAAGTGAAAAAGAACTTTCTGTTTGTTTTGATCCACAATCAGGAATGTTTAATGAGGTCGCAGGAACAGAACTCTTCAATTCAGATGGATCTATTTCACCATTTATGGAAGGATGTATCCATTTTCTTGAGAGCTTTAAAAACGCTATGGAAAAAACTACAGAGTTTATTAATGCTCTCGTAGAAATGGATCTTTTGAGCCAAAAATCAATTAATGTAAAAAATGAAAAAGGTCTTTCGGCACAACTAGAGCATTTTTGGATTATTGATGAAGAAAAATTAAATAAGCTATCCGCACATCAGCTCTCCAAGTTACATAAAAATGGTTTTCTGGGGTGGATTTTTGCACATATTATGTCCATGAATAACCTTTTAAAAATACTTGCTCTAAAAGGAGAAAAGCAGATCACAAATACAAGTCATGAAGAACAAACTCATTATGAAGGACAACCTCAAGAAAAAGATGGTTATTCTGACGAAAATACGTCTCAAGGAAAAGAAACACTTAATTAGGAATGCCTACAAAGAGCATAAATAGAAACGATAAAAACATTTCTCTTATCCCAGCAAGCCATGCTGTTTTAGCTGCAAGAGAAAACTGGCTGGACAGTCTTTCACAAACACGCCGCATGGCGGTATCAACGGTGGAAGCTTATGAGCGGGATACGAGACAGTTTTTATCGTTCCTTTGTCAACATCTCGGGCATCAATCTACCTTTTATGACCTTGCAAATTTGCGCGTAGCTGATTTACGTGCTTATCTGGCTTACCGTCGTACGCGCAGTATAAGTTCCCGTTCCTTAAGTAGAAGTGTGGCTGGTCTGCGCTCTTTTTTCAATTATTTATCCCACGAAGGGATCATCAGTGTCCCCGCAGCTAAACTGATTAGAGCTCCCAAACATCTAAAATCTCTGCCAAAGCCTTTGGCTATAAAATCAGCGCTTCGTATGGTAAAACAAGAAAATCAACAGGAAAATGAATCGTGGATTACTATTCGCAATGTTGCTATTTTGGTGCTCCTTTACGGATGTGGGATGCGCATATCTGAAGCCTTAGCGCTCACACCAGAACAATTTTCAGATCCAAATAAAAAAAGCTTATTCGTTATTGGAAAAGGTAAAAAGACACGCCTTATACCTCTCATTAGAATCGTTCATAAAGCTGTACAGAGTTATCTACAATGCTGTCCATATCCGTTAAAGGACAACAAACCAATGTTTCGAGGCGCCCGAGGTGGCATCCTGCAACCAGCAATTATTCAACGCGTTGTTCGAAACCTACGAGCTAATCTTGGGTTACCAGAAACTACCACCCCCCATACATTGCGACACTCCTTTGCCACCCATCTTTTGTCGCGTGGAGGGGATTTGCGTACTATTCAAGAGCTCCTTGGCCATACCTGTTTATCTACTACACAGATATATACCCAAGTTGACACGGATCGCTTATTAGAAATTTACCAAAAAGCACATCCACGTTCCTAAAAAATTTTAAAAAGACTCAATTTCAAGCGCTAAAGCATGAACACATGTCGCTAATTCTTCCTGTAAAACTTTATAAATCGCCCTATGAGCTTCCACTCGAGTCATACCTGAAAAAAAAGAAGATAAAACCTTTATTCGAAAATGTGTTTCTCCTTTACCATCAAAAGCATGTTCATCATGAGGATGCCCAGCATGAAGATGACTTTCATTAATCACCTCAAGCTTTTTCGGACAAAAAGCATCTTGGAGTTTTATTTGAATCATTGTTTGGACAGCAACAGACATTTCTTGCCACTTCATAAAATGAGCAGTACAATACCATTAAATTTAAGTATGAAAATAAATTTTTCAAAAGTCAATTCTTGTCAAACCGTTCGATTTTGCATAAACCAAGAACTATGGTAATAACATCTAAATTATTTGACTCAATTCGGATTAGCTCCAATAAAGGAAAACAGGCTGAATCGCAAGTACAGAAATGTCAATGGGAAGGCTGTGATAAAGCGGGAACACATAAAGCACCAGCTGGCCGAAATTACGAAGGAAAATATCTGTATTTTTGTATTGACCATGTGCGAGCCTATAACAAAAACTTCAATTACTTCTCGGGTCTGAGCGACAAAGACATAGCAAATTTCCAAAAGGACGCTCTCACTGGACATCGACCAACATGGCCTACGGATTTCAGTAACTGTGCATCGAAAAAAACAGCAACGCATTATGCTAAAATTCGCTCCGGAACAGCTGCTTATCAAAACCGTATGCGTGATCCATTTACTTTATTTACTCAACGCAACTCAACAAAAGCTTTTTCACGAAGATTAAAACCCTTAGAAGCAAAAGCTTTTGATACTTTGGGATTACAAGCAAATGCTTCAGCTGAAGATATTAAAATGAAATATAAGGAACTTGTAAAAAAACACCATCCTGATTCTAATGGTGGTAATCGCTCTTCAGAAGAACGTTTTCGTGACGTTCTACATGCTTATAATTTACTAAAAAAATCTGGTCTGTGCTAAAAAGTTGCATACCGTTTATGCCAATGTCTTTTCACAAAAATTACTCATGTTTTTTAGATATTGCAAGATTGTGTGACTTAAACTGCTATCTTTATACTAAATACTAAAGACTCTTTCATAGAACATTGCATAAGTGCTTTAACTCTTGTATCGTTTTCCAGTAAATGAAACATAAACCGCGTATTTCTTTCCATAAAAAACAATGACAAAAATCGACTTCACAATTAAAAATACGCCGGATATTACACTCTGCGCTCGCGATCTATTTAATATTGATACAAATTTTAAAATACCTGCTTTTAGTACAAAAAGCCCACATGTTCCTGATTTAGATCCTAATTATCTTTTCGATCAGCAAACAACTTTAGCGATTTTAGCAGGATTTGCATTTAATCGCCGTGTGATGGTCTCCGGTTATCACGGAACGGGTAAATCAACACATATCGAACAAATTGCTGCGCGCCTCAATTGGCCTTGTGTTCGAATTAATCTTGACAGTCACGTTAGTCGCATCGATTTAGTTGGAAAAGATGCTATCGTTTTGAAAGATGGACTACAAGTTACTGAGTTTAAAGAAGGTATTTTACCGTGGGCGTATCAAAATAATATTGCTCTTGTCTTTGATGAATATGACGCTGGACGACCTGATGTTATGTTCGTTATCCAACGCATCCTCGAAATTTCTGGGCGACTCAGTTTGCTCGATCAAAGCCGAGTTATCGCTCCTCATCCAGCATTTCGTCTTTTTGCCACTGCAAATACCATTGGTCTTGGTGATACAACAGGACTTTATCATGGTACACAACAAATCAATCAAGCTCAAATGGATCGTTGGTCAATCGTGACAATATTAAACTACTTACCCCATGATAAAGAAGTTGATATTGTTTGCTCAAAATCACAATCTTTTAAGACAACTGAAGAAAAAAAAATGATTTCACAAATGGTGCAAGTCGCCAATATGATACGCCAAGCTTTCATTAATGGAGATCTTTCAACGGTCATGAGTCCACGCACAGTAATTACTTGGGCAGAAAATACCACGATTTTTCAAAATATCGGCTTTGCTTTTCAAGTAACCTTTCTCAATAAATGTGATGAACTTGAGCGTGCCACTGTTGCAGAGTTTTATCAACGTGCCTTTGGACAAGAGCTTTCCGAATCACTCATTCATGGTATTTCACCTTAAGGAATTCATCAATCATGGCCACAAAAGATGGCAAAAATAACCAAAAAAGAAAAAATGATTTCCTTCTCAGCACCTTTAATGCTGAAGCTTTTAAAAGAGCCATTTCTACCTGTGTTCGTGCCATTTCTAGAACCCATAAGATTGAAGTTTTTTTTGGTCATAATAAACCATTACTGCACAAAACACATGCGTATTTACCAGAGCTTCTAAACCCCATAACGAGTAAAAACATTGCTGTTATCCGTGGATTAGGAGATTCTATGGCACTCCACAAAGCATGGCATGATAACCAAACTCACAAGCTATTTGCTCCCATAGAATCAGCAGCACGTACCGTCTTTGATACTCTTGAACAAACACGTGTTGAAGTAATTGGTACTTTGGCCATGGAAGGAATTGCTCAAAATATTGATGCAATGCTCGCTGATAAATATCAAAGAGCTCATTGTCAAAAAATTAATACACAAAGAGAAGCTCCTATCCAAGAAGCAATTGCGCTTTTACTACGCGAAAAAATAACGAATCGCCCCCCGCCAAAAGAAGCAGAATTTATCTTGGAATTATGGCGCCATCCAATTGAACAGAAAATTACCACAGAACTAAACGAACTCGTCCTTCATATTCACAATCAACATGCTTTCGCACGTATCTCTCGTCAAATACTTTTTGCACTAAAAATGACAACAAAGTTGGAAGAAGACAATGAAAATAACAAAAAATTATTAAACAAAAACAAGGTACAAAATCAAAATAAAGAAAAAAACAAAAATAAAGAACAAACACAAAATGAAGAACAAGAAACAAAAGAACAACAAAATGGTATGAAAGAGCAAAAAGAGGGAAAGGCGCAAACTTCTCAATTAAGCAACGATAACAAGATAAAAGGAGAAAATGAAAATTCTCTTTGTCAAAAAAAACGAAGCAAATTCAAACGCCTTCCGATTGTTTACGAGAAAGTAGAAAAATTAACTAATTATAAAATTTTCACCCGTCAATTTGACGAAGTTTTAGAAGCAACAGACTTTTGTTCTGAAAGTGAATTAAATCATTTACGCCATTCCCTTGATAAACAAATTAATCATATCCAAAACATTGTTGGGCGTTTAGCAAACCGTCTACAACGTCGCCTCATGGCACAACAAAATCGTGCGTGGACTTTTGATCTTGAGGAGGGATATCTAGACACAGCACGACTTTCACGACTCATTATTGATCCAACGCAACCCCTTTCTTTCAAAATGGAAAGTAATACTCAATTTCGTGATACCGTTGTTTCATTGCTCATTGATAATTCAGGATCAATGAGAGGACGACCAATTACTATTGCAGCAAGCTGTGCAGATATTTTGGCGCAAACTCTTGAACGTTGTGGAATTAAAGTTGAAATTTTAGGATTTACAACCAAAGCTTGGAAAGGTGGAAAAGCACGCGAAAAGTGGATAAACCAAAACAAACCCAATAATCCTGGACGCCTCAATGATTTGTGCCATATCATCTATAAGAGTGCTGATACCACATGGTATCGTGCGCGACGCAATCTAGGTTTAATGATGCAAGAAGGATTGTTGAAAGAAAATATCGATGGTGAAGCACTTATCTGGGCTCATCAACGTCTTTTATTAAGACGTGAACAACGTCGCATTCTCATGGTCATTTCCGATGGTGCACCTATTGACGATTCAACACTATCTGTTAATCCTAGCAATTATCTTGAAAAACATTTATGCGCCGTCATTCAAGAAATCCAAACAAAGTCACCTATAGAGCTCGTTGCCATTGGAATTGGCCATGACGTTACCCGCTATTACCAACACGCTGTCACAATTATGGATGCAGAAGAATTGGCTAACGCTATTACAGAACAACTAACTATACTTTTTAGCTATACAAAATCCAAATCCAAACGCAGAATTTAGGAACACAAACCCTGAGCGTGAGTACTGAAACACTAAAAATCTGCAAAATTCAAGCTTCAAAACATCCCAATCAGCAAACATACCTCACAAATATACTATCTTCTTGTCTTCTTCGCCTGTATACGAAAGCCTAAGCTACCAAGAATCGTCCCATAAGGAATTAGCATAAGCAAACTCATAACAATCTTTACTGAAAAGTCACCACAAGCAAGTGAAAACCAAATAGGAATTTTAAGATCAAAGAAACTCACACTATCCACGAGCGAACTGTCAGTATAACCCATTATCTGATCGATAAAAGAAAAAGAAATAGAAAAAGCAAGAGCAAAGAATAAAACTGTATCCAAAGCTGAACCAACCAACGCTGCCGCCAAAGGTGCCTTCCACCACGCCCTACGTCGCAATGGAGTAAAAACGATAATATCGAGAAGTTGTCCAAACAAAAAGGCCAAACTGGAAGCAACTGCAAGACGCGGTGTAGCCAGTATCCAAGAAACAAAAAAACCTGCGCAAAATCCAGCATAAACAACACAACGCGCCGCCGCTGGACCATAAAAGCGATTAGTCAAATCATTTATCAAAAAAGCTATTGGATAGGTAAAAGCTCCGTAAGTCAGTAGCTCATTTAAACCAAACCAATAGACGGGACACTGAACCAAGATATTTGAAATGGTCACAGCAAAACACATAGCAAAGCTAGAAAAAACAATATACTTTTTCTTCTGATATACAAACGAAAGGCTGTACACTGAGAACATATCTCCAACCTAGATAACAGAACCAATCAAATAAAACAACCAAGCTAAAGACAACACTCTCTAAGAATAGAAACAAACAACAAAAACTACCATCACAAAAAAATAATATCTATTCAGCTTTTTTTCTGATTATTTGACGCTTCAACAAACGCGCACGTCGTGACAATTCTTGATCATTTGCTTTCATCAAAAAGCCATCGAGACCACCACGATGCTCAACAGAGCGCAAAGCATTTGCAGAAATCCGCAAACGATAACTCTGCTGCAACACTTCTGAAATTAACGTCACATTGCAAAGATTTGGTAAAAAACGACGACGAGTCTTATTATTTGCATGGCTAACATTGTTGCCAAACTGAATCGTTTTCCCTGTCAATTCGCATGCCCGAGACATAAACTTCACCTTTAAACTCTAAAATATAATCCCAATCCCAAAATAGAATGCACACCGTACTCACACAACGCATCTTTTAACGGGCACCACCGAGAAATTCTGCTTCTAATAAGATGTCAGCAGCAAAAGGTCAAGTCTTTTATGAAGCTTTTTATATTCCTTATCGATTAATTAATCTTATCTTTTTCTGTAAAAAGCGTATAGAATGTTTTTTTTAGAGCTCACTATGCTAAACATTCATTATGTCTTGAAAGAGTTTTAACCGTGTGTAACGTGTATAAGATGAAATACCCTAAGGTGCAGACTGTCCTATGACACATACCCAAAATAAACATATTCGTTTCTCAACATTGCTTTTTGGTGCCTTGTGTATTTGTTTTTTTGTTATCTTTAGTGCATTAGGCATATGGCAAATACAGCGACTTAACTGGAAAAAAAGTCTTATTTCAAGTGTCAACCAGCGTATTCATTTGCCTCCAATTAAAGCCCCACCTCAAAGCCAGTGGCCACAATTAACATTCGAAAAAGATGAGTATCGACCTGTCGTTATCGCAGGAAAGTTCCTGACCGATAAAAATATTTTTATTACTGCTGTTACTCAAAACACTACGGGTTATTGGGTGTTGACCCCTCTGCAAACAGATGACAACGCACTAGTCTTTGTAAATCGTGGTTTTATTCCCATGGATGCACAACGTAGTTTCCAACACCAAGATCAGCCACACACAGACAACTCATCCTACAAAAATTCTATCACAAACACCGAGCAAACAATAGTTATAGGCCTATTACGTATGAGCGAAAAAAATGGATTTTTCCCACGCAAAAATGATCCTGATAACAACCTATGGTACACACGCGACCTTCCCGCTATGGCTAAAAAACTCAGACTATCCACGGTCGCTCCTTACTTTATTGACGCTGGAAAGGAAACAGCTCCGCAAAAAGCCTTTCCTATCACTGGTCTAACTGTCATTCATTGGCCAAACAATCACCTTACCTATGCTATTACGTGGTTTACCTTAGCAATCGGCGCTCTAAGCGCACTTTTCTTCGTATTGCGACAAAAAAGCTAAACAACAGAGACGATACCACCATAAAGACGTTGCCTCACATATTAAAAAATAACCCTAATGGCGAAAATGTCTCACGCCTGTAAAAATCATGGCCAAATCATGTGCATCAGCAGCAGCAATAACCTCTTCATCACGCACCGATCCACCTGGTTGAATAATTGCTGTTGCACCAGCTTCAACAGCCACTAATAAACCATCTGTAAAGGGAAAAAAAGCATCCGATGCAACTACCGATCCTTTAGTAAGAGATTCTAAACCTGCTTTTTGCGCACTATCTTCAGCCTTACGTACAGCAATCTTAGCTGAATCGATACGACTCATTTGCCCTGCACCAATCCCAACTGTCGCACAATTTTTTGCATACACAATCGCATTTGATTTTACATGTTTCACTACACGAAAAGCAAATTGCAAATCACGCATTTCATCTTGACTTGGAGAACGCTTTGTTACTACTCGTAAATCAAGATCATCAACAACCACATTATCACGCGACTGCACTAAAATCCCCCCTGTTATCGTCTTTGCAACAAGCCCTTCATAACGTGGATTAGGGACACTACCTGTAACCAGTAACCTGAGATTTTTTTTCTGTGCAATAATCTTTTGTGCAGCCATTGTAGCATCAGGAGCAATAATTACCTCCGTAAAGATTTTTACGATCTCCTTAGCGCATTCTTCATCAAGTGGCTGATTCAAAGCAACGATTCCACCAAATGCTGACACGCTATCACACATAAGAGCTTTTAAATAAGCTTCTTTCAAACTTCGCCCTTCTGCAACACCACAAGGATTAGCATGTTTAACAAGAGCAACGGCAGCAGTTCTCTTGGGATTAAATTCTGCTACAAGTTCAAATGCAGCATCTGTATCATTCATGTTATTGTAAGAAAGTGCCTTACCTTGCAAAAGTTTCGCTGTTGCAACACCAAAATGTTTATCACTATTGCGATAAAATGCCGCCTGTTGATGCGGATTTTCCCCATAGCGCATATCCATATCAATATGACCTGAAAAGCTTCTCCAAGCTGGTGTTTTAATTTTTAAGTCCTTTACGAACCAATCTGCTATCGCTGCATCATAAGCAGCCGTATGCGCATAAGCACGCATTGCCAACTGACGCCGCATCGCAAAGCTTAAACATCCATCGTTCTGCTTTAATTCAGCTAGAACCAAATCATAATCGTGAACCGCTGTTACAACACCAACATAAGCATGATTTTTCGCCGCTGCACGAATCATTGCTGGACCACCAATATCAATATTTTCAAGAATGGTTTGTTTATCAGCCCCAGATTGAGAAATTTCTTCAAAAGGATAAAGATTCACAACCAACAGATCAATTCCATCAATACCATATTTCTCCATAGAAGCGGCATGTTTAGGATCCTGTCTTACCCCCAATAAAGCACCATGAATCAGAGGATGGAGCGTTTTAACACGTCCATCCATTATTTCTGGAAAACATGTAACTTCAGCAACATCTTTCACAGGTAGACCAGCAGCTATTAATACCTTGGATGTTCCTCCTGTCGAAATTAACTCAATACCGCAAGCATGAAGTTCCTGTGCAAAATGAACTAAATTGGTTTTATCAGATACAGAAATAAGAGCACGATGAACACGATGAAAATCGGGTATAGGAAAATTCTTTACAGCAACACCCATAATAGGAATCCCAAAATAAAATAGTTAAAACTCAAGCAAAACAAATTTATGCATCTATAACACATACCCTTATTGAAATGCCAGAAGTGATAGAATTCATTTCTCTGCACTAACAAAGAATAACCCTATTTTTGTGCATATCATTTAAAATGAGGATATTATTGCGGTTTACGACGAATAAAACGCCAACGAACCTTTTCTTTTAATGCAGGACGAAAATATAAAACAATCTGTTGTGTGCGCTGCGGCCCTGTTAACCCAGTAAAATCAACCGAATCTTCAAGATAAATATCAGTATCAAGGGACATAAAATACCATACTTGTCCACTTTCAACAGCTAGGCGTATAGAGTTACCATCATAGCTGGCTTTAACCTGTGGATGAAGATGAAACCGAACAGCAACATTGTGTTGTTCATTTCGCCCTAATTTTTGTTCACTTAACTGCCTTTTATTTGACATAAAAAAGCGGTCAAACCCCTCTATCATTGCCCCACTTTTCGCTAAAACAAGACCACGCTCATAAATGAGATTAAACGGCCGCACATAACCATCATGACTAGCAATAAAGCCTATTTTCTCTGAATCGTCTATACGCCGCACTTTAACATCCGTAGGCCCCTCAAATAAAAAGGAAGAACCATCACTCTTTTTATTACAAAAAATCCCTACCGAACAATTATTAACTGTTGCCGTTGAATGTGCTGCAGTAACACGTCCAAAATTTCTATATTCTTTAGGATTATAAGAATTAACACCCGTATTAATAACAAAGCGGCTTCCCTGTGAAGACATTTCAAAAGACAAACAACCCGAACAAGCATGCTCTGCAGCAAAGAATGGTGGAAATTTCCCTGTGTCTGCAAGCACTGTAGTATGATTAGACTGTAAGCGTTGAAACCCTGAATAACGCGCATAACTGAAAGGACTCCCCATTGTTTCGTCACGTTCTAAAAGTGCCGCTAAGCGTTCAGGTTCAATAGATCCAACTCCATTAAAATGTGCTAATGTTTTATCTTCATGCAAAAAAAACCGTAAAGCTGGCAACATACGCTCAACAGAATCAATTAAAATTCGCGGTGCTGTTTCCTTGCTATGCACAAAAAAATGACGCAAAGATAATAAATCTAATAATAAATTAAACAAAATAGCAGGACTACGTGAAATATGGCCACCATCAATCAAAATTTGACGCGAAAGTTCTTCCACAAGGTAAGCTTGTACCTTCTTCTTCACTGCCGCAGAAACAGGCAAAGCAAGAGACGCAAAAGTTAAAGCCACTGCCGCTTGTAATCGTTTATCATTTCGAGCCATACTACAAATCGTTACTCGCAAATAACGAAATTGAAAACCAAGAGCACGCAAAAAACGTTTTTTAAACCGTTCACTTGCCCCATCCAATAACATTTGCGAATGACAAATCCAAGAAATCAAACGCCGTGCTACAACTGCCCCATTCCAAGAAGACCCTTTTACCGTATTTCCGCTATGATCCAGCCAATCCTCTAAAAGAGAACGCGCGTGCGCTGCCGCTAAACCACTGCCTGCTGCTGTCATATGTCGCAACCAGTGAAAATTATGAAGAGATATCTCCCATTCTGGAGTTGGTGGAGTTAACAAAAAAGGAGAAACAGCACCAGAATGCATGGTATGACCAGCAAAAGCAAAACGACCATGATAAAATTCGTGTGCCATTCCAGGATCAGATAAGTGTATATCAATAGGATACGCTAAAATCTTATGAGGACAAAATCCAGAAAATCGCCAACGAAACAACGGCCCTACCCATAAACGCCGCACAAATTGATTTGCTGCATCTATAAAAACCGATGCCTTTATATGATGGCCTTTTATTGCAACCGACACAATTTTATCTCCGTATATACCTAATCGTGCACAACTTCAGCCATTTTAGTAAATGAACCGTTAATTAAGTTACTTTCCGGAAACGTGCTGCAAAAAAACCATCCATTCCTAAGAACTTTTTTTCCTCATCATTAAAATTTTGATAACAAAAATCAGCAGGTGTTGTGCGCAAAATGCCCCTAACAGAGATTAAATGCGCCATAAATCCCATCTCCTCCTTACGAATAGGATCCAAAACAATATCATTACGAGTTGACAAAATTTTTTCAATAAGATATTCACCCTCTTCTCTTGCTAATGAACAATTAGAAAAAATAATCAGACCATCTTTTTTCACCAAGTTAATTGCTACCAAAAGCAAATCGTATTGCAATGCGGCCAATCTAATGACATCGTCCATCGATTTCGTCCATAAAATATCTGGATGACGACGTATTGTTCCCGTAGAAGAACAAGGAGCATCAAGAAGGATAGCATCAAAAATCCTATCTGGATGCAAATCTTTTGCGTCTCCCTTCCAATAACGAACTGAAAAATTAAGACGGTTCATATTTTCCTTTAAACGTTTTAACCGATTAGAAGAAATATCAATCGCAGTTACATTAGCCCCCTGCAAAGCCAATTGTGCTGTTTTTCCCCCAGGACATGCACAAAGATCAGCAACATACTTACCCCGCAGATCCCCAAACAAGCGAGCAGGCAATGCTGAAGCAAAATCTTGAATCCACCAAGCTCCTTCTGTATATCCTGGCAAATCCAAAATAGAACCATCAAAATTACTCAACCGAATTGAACCATTGGGCAAAACAACACCACCAAGCCGTTCTGCCCATCCAATATTATCAGATTTCACAGTCAAATCTAAGGGAGGCTCAATACCTTGGGTTTCTAAAATCTGTTTGGCTTTTTCAATTCCATATGTTGATACTAAAAGTTGTCCAAACCATGTAGGAACCCCTTCAATGGTAAAACCCTGCTGACGTAATAATTCTGCCTCACGCGCAACATTCCGTAAAAGAGCGTTCACTACACCTGAAAAACGGCACATCCGAGGATCAAGTTTAGCGACACGTACTGCTAAATCAATCGCAGCATAATCAGGAACATCAAGATAAAGAATTTGTGCCACGCTGATATGCAAAAGATGCTGAAGAGAAAATGCCTGTACAGGCAATGGACGTGTCAAAAAGCGCGACAAAGCAGATGTAATTTTCTCACGATGACGCAATGCAGCTCCTAAAATAGCCCGACACAGCAAACGATCTCTGTGTAAAAGCTTTAAATACTGTGGGTGTCCATGTTCATTATCTGTCAGACCAGAAAGAGGTGTAAATTTATCGATCACAGCCCCTAAAAGACGAACACATACCTTCCTAACATCTAATCCTGGAACACTCTCTTCGGACACACGCCCCACTGTCTCGCGTTTCAAAATAACACCCTGATATCTTTATCTTCTTAAGAGCTCTATGATTGAGATTTTTTTGAATTTCCATAATCAAGCCAAGCGGGGCGTTTCTTAATCTCCTGAAAAGCATCCTCTGTATGCAACTCATTCTCTTGACTCCAATCCAGACTCTTTACCACTTCCTCCCCCATTTCGTTTGCTTGCCTATGAAGAGCTGCAATGCGATTTGCTGTTGCGGGATGAGTAGAAAAAAGACTATCAGACCCTTCACCACTTAAAGGATTGATAATAAACATATGCGCTGTTGCTGGATTATGTTCCGCTTCTTCATTGTATATCGCACGCCCACCCGCAATCTTGCCTAATGCCGAAGCCAACCACAAAGGATTACCACATATCTCTGCCCCACGCCGATCAGCCGCATATTCACGTGTCCGGCTAATGGCCATTTGCACCAACATAGCTGCGAAAGGCGCAACAAACAGAGCAATGATGCTCCCGAGCATCCCAACACCATGAGAATGTTCTGAAGAATTGCGCTGCCGACCCGTAAACAAAACAAAATTACCAAGCATTGAAATCGCCCCCGCAATTATTGCAGTCAAAGTCATCGTCAACGTATCACGATGTTCAATGTGTGCTAACTCATGAGCTATAACACCAGAAATTTCTTCCACGCTTAACTGCCTCAATAACCCAGTACTAGCAGCAACTGCTGAGTTTTGAGGATTACGCCCTGTAGCAAAAGCATTTGGCTGCGCACTATCAATAACGTAAACTTTTGGTTGAGGAAGAGACGCTTTTTTAGCCAATTCACGCACAATTCTATAGTAAACTGGGAACGATTGCTGATCAACCTCACGAGCACCATACATACGTAAAACGATTTTATCCGAATTCCAATAGGAAAAAAAGTTTAGCACACATGCCATTAAAAGCGCTACAACCATACCACTCCCACCCCCAACAAGGTAACCAACTGCCATAAAAAGAGCAGTCATAAAGGCCAAAAGCATCGCTGTACGCATTATGTTCATTACTTAAAAAACTCCATGATAAAATACCATCAATACTATATGGTGGGGTTTTATTTCTTCTTCGTCAATGTAACAAAGGTGTAAAATGGACAAAAAAAATGAGAAAATAAACAAACAAAACCCTATTTCTGATAAAAAACGACTCCTTTCTCCAGAAGCACAACGTGCCATAAACGAAGCTGAAGAAAGAAGAAAACATACAATAAACGAAAATAAACCCGTTGAAAAAGGCGGACGAGGCGGCAAAGACCCAGCACGCTATGGAGATTGGGAAATTAAAGGCCGCGCCATTGATTTTTAAGAGCTGCATTCAATTTTCATAAATAAAAATCATAGCTCCCTCTTTGACTAAAGATAAGACATTATCTTCAGTCAAAAATAAATAATAACCGTATTTTGTGTAAAATTTTTAAAGGAAAAACCCATATATCTAAATATATCTGAAAGCAATCATGATTCTTCCGATACTGAAGCAGCAGCCATCCGTTCTTGCGCCTTTTTTCCAGGTTCACCTTTGTGTGGATTATTGCGCACAGGACGCTTTTTCAAACCAGCAGCATCCAAAAAACGTAAAACACGATCTGTTGGCTGAGCACCTTGACCAAGCCAATACTGAATGCGTTCTTCATCAAGTTTCACACGAGGCCTATCTTTAGGCAACATTGGATCCCATGCACCAACACGCTCAAGAAATCGCCCATCACGCGGACTATGCGCATCCGCAATAACGATATGATAGTAAGGACGCTTTTTTGAACCTCCACGGGACAAACGAATTTTTAATGCCATATTTTATCTCCTATTGTCAGCTCTGGCTTTCGTTCAAATTTACTTTTTCTGTTTCTTGCTTTTCAGCAATAACTTCATGACGATGTACAACTTCTTTAATAATAAATTTCAAAAATCTTTCGGCAAAATCTGGGTCAAGATGACTATCTACAGCTAATTGCCGCAAACGCATTACCTGATACTGCTCACGCAAAGGATCTACTATAGGCAAACCACAACGAGCCTTTAAACGCCCAACTGCCTGTGTACAGCGAAAACGCTCCGCTAAAAGATGAACCAAAGCTGCATCAAAATTATCGATCGACATTCGCAACTGCACTAATTCATCTAATGTTTCTTCCTGTATCATACTTCCTTTTTCCTTTATATCCTACTTTTTCTTAGAATGCCGAGTAAGTTTTCCCCTATCTTCAGAAAAATTAGGAAATACGAAACCAGATTTAGGAAGACCAGGTAATCCTCCTTCTAACTCACTATTTTTAGCCTGCTTTTGTAGCGACAATAATTGATCTGGATTAAATTTAGATAAATCTGGCACAATACCAGTATCTCCATCAAAAGCACCCATACCACCAAGCCTTATTTTAGAGCCAAGACCTCCAAACATTTTTCCCATCAAACCACTTTTCCCCCTACCTCCCATGGCTTTCATAACATCAGACATTTGGCGATACATTTTCAAAAGCTTATTAATATCAGCAGCACTCGTACCAGATCCCTTAGCAATTCTCTGTTTACGGCTATGTTTCAAAATCTCAGGATTCATTCTCTCCAGAAGGGTCATTGATGAAATAATAGCCAACTGACGATTAAATAAACGATCATCAAAGCCTGCAGCCATAATCTGATTTTTAGCTTTACTTAAACCAGGAAGCATCCCCATAATGCCCCCGATTCCCCCAAGTTTTTTCATTTTCTGTAATTGCTCTGCAAGATCATTTAAGTCAAATTTTCCAGCCTGCATTTTTTTTGCAAAAGCCACAGCCTTCTCATGATCTATTGCTTCAGCAGCCTTTTCAACCAAAGAAACAATATCACCCATTCCAAGAATACGATCTGCAATACGACTAGGATGAAATTCCTCCAAATCATCTATTTTTTCTCCGATTCCAACGGCTTTAATAGGCTTACCCGTAACAGCACGCATTGAAAGAGCAGCGCCACCACGGCCATCACTATCCATCCGCGTTAAAATAATTCCTGTAATTCCAACACGCTCATCAAAAGAACGCGCTACATGAACAGCATCTTGACCAGTAAGACTATCGGCAACCAACACAGTCTCATAAGGAAGAGAAGAAGCTTTAATTTCAGCTAATTCGAGCATCAAAGCTTCATCAATATGATTACGACCCGCAGTATCCAGAAGGAGAATATCGTAACCGCCAAGTTTTGCCGCTTGTACTGCACGTACTGCAATATCAACGGGAGCCTGCCCCACAACAACAGGCAAACTTGCAAGTTTTGCTTGTTCTCCTAATTGACGCAACTGTTCCTGTGCCGCAGGACGACGTGTATCTAACGATGCCATCAAAACTTTTTTATTTTGTTTATCTGACAAACGCTTTGCAAATTTTGCCGTCGTAGTTGTCTTTCCAGAACCCTGCAAACCAACCATCATAACAACAACTGGTGCAGGAGCATTTAAATCACTTAGAACATCTTCACTTCCAAGTATATTAACCAGTTCGTCATGAACGATTTTAACAACCATTTGGCCAGGTTTAATCGACTTAATGATTGCTGAACCAACAGCTTTTTCACGAACCCTATCTATAAAAGAACGAGCAACTTCAAGTGCAACATCAGCTTCTAACAGAGCACGACGAATCTCACGAAGAGCCGCTACTACATCCTGCTCTGATAAAGCACCACGTCCTGTTAAATTAGAAAGAATAGAACCAAGACGCTCTTGCAAAGACTCAAACATTGCTTACCTCATTGCAATATACATAGACAAACTCAAATGGCATCCAAGAACGCATCGCGTCGTCAGATGTTGACCTCTGGGATCCCTCCAACACCAACAAAAGAGTCCCAGTCAGCGGCTCCAAATTAACCTTTGTTACTGAATGTTTTCTCTTCAAACAACAAAACCCCTGTCTTGTCAAGATTTATCACACAATGCTTTTGGCATGAAAAATAAAGAGCAATCATAATTTTCTATATATTTTGTATTTTATGATTACTCAAATTTCAACGCGCACGAAATTTCCTGTTTCCTGTTCCAAACACCATAATTCACCACTTGAAATATCAAACCAAGCCCCATACAATGCCAAAGAACCTTGATCTTTGCGTGTTTTTATCCACGGAAATGTCTCTAAAATTTTCAGCGAATTGCGAATAGAAAGCCACTCTAACGCAAGCTGCCTCTCTTCCACAGACAACGATCGATCACCAATAACAACTTCTAATGCTGGCATTAAAAGACCTATCCATTGATCAATAAAATCATGAGATGATGAACATTTGCATGTCTCTTTAAGAGCAGCACTAATCCCACCACAGTGAGCGTGCCCCAAAACAACAATATGTTTGACCTCAAGCAACTGCACTGCATACTCAATAGCTGCAGATGTCGCATGATATTGAGTGTCAGGAGAAAAAGGAGGAACTAAATTTGCGACGTTGCGCAACATAAAAATTTCACCTGGTTTAGCATCAAAGATCGTCTCTGGTATTGCACGTGAATCGCAACAAGCAATAATCAAAAATTCAGGTTTTTGCCCTTCAACGGCTAACTGCTGATAACGTTCCATTTTGTGTAAAAAATTATTTTTTATAAAAGATTTGTAACCACCTAAGAGCTTTTCTGGCAAACATGTCATTTTGTATCTACTTTCATTTTACCTAACTTTAAAAACAATTACCTAAAATACGAAAACACTAAAAATATTCTCCCCTCAGTTCGAGACATTTTATAAAAATACCAAATTATTATCTCAAAGATGAACGATATAATCTAATTATCACCAACTAAAATAGCTGCTTCCTACAAAAATAAGGTGCCACATTGCAAAGAATAGTGTAAAAGCTATTTCCAGACTCAAAGAGGAGAACACTAGATAAAAGGGGCAGTTTACTGTGTTAACACAAAAAACGTCAGAAATAAAAAACTATCAAGATAAAATTAAACAAGTCCTCTTTGCTCACACTGATAAAGAAGATATCTCCTGTTATGAAAATAAAGAACTCAAAAGAGCCATATCTGCCGCTATTGCTGCTTTCGATTTACATAAATCGGGGAAAAGTACTATCTGCTTTGAACAAAATTTAACCCGTAACAGCAAACCTATAACCGTCATCACACTGGTAAACGATAATAAACCATTCCTTCTTGATTCTATTTTAAATGTATTCAATCAACATAAAAATCATATTTATCTAATTGCACATCCCGTTCTTGATTGTGATTCTGGACAACGCATCAGTTTAATGCAAATTCATATCGAATCACTAAATGAACATCAAATACAAACACTTAAAGGTGAATTGATCCTAGTTCTTGAACAAGTCAGTGCTGCTGTAAAAGATTGGGAACCTATGCTTTCAGAAGTTAAAAAGCATATCCACTCTTATCAAACAAACCTTCCATCGAACTACAAACAAGAAGGTGAAAAAGCAACAGAATTTCTTAACTGGGCGATGGATAATAATTTTATCTTCCTCGGCATGCGCACCTACAATTTTACTAAAAATCAAGAACCAACAAAGGCTTTTACAGCAAGCGACATTGAACTTGGCATTCTTACCGATGCCTCTATTCGTATTATTGGTGATTCACGCGTAGAAGAACCTCCTCAAGAAATTTTGTCCTTCATGGAAAGCGATAATTTACTTATCGTAACAAAGGCTAATAGCCGATCAAAAATTCATCGTCCTGTTTGGCTTGATTACATTGGTCTCAAAATCTTTGATAAAAAAAGCCATCTCTGCGGAGAGTTGCGCATTGTAGGGCTATTTACGTCCTCGGCTTACACACACTCTATTTTGCAAATCCCTTTCTTAAAAGAAAAGGCTAAAACTATCATTCAACGCCTTGGCTACAATCGCGTCGACCATTCTGGAAAAGAACTGATTAGTGTTTTAGAAACTTATCCAAGAGACGAAATGTTCCGCTCTGACATCGATACGCTTACGGAAAACGCTAAACTTATTCTGCAATTGGGAGAACGCCCACGTTTACGGGTACTTGCCCATGCCGATTCTTTTGGACGCTTTGTCTCTATACTTGTCTATGTACCACGTGACCAATATAGCAGCAATATTCGTGAAAAAATTGGTGAATATTTTGTCAGCCTCTACAAAGGTGATTTTTTTGAATCTTATCCCCTCTTTTTAGAAAGTACACTCATCCGTGTTCACTACAACATTCATCGCAAAGGAAGCGAAAGTGCTCCTGTTATTGAACGCACTACACTTGAACAACACGTCCATTCAATTACTCAAAATTGGGAAAATAGCATTCAAACTATAGCTCTTACCCACAAAGCAACAGATCAACAAATACGTTTAGCTAGCCAATTCCCCAACAGCTATCGCGATTTATTTTCAGCCGAAGACGCCATTAAAGACGCGGAACACATCCTAAATCTTAGCGACAAAAAGCCACTTTTCGTCACTTTTTATCACGCTCATAACAAAGAAAAACAAACAATTTCTCTCAGGCTCTTCCACCGCAATAAAGCACTTGCCCTCTCTAAACGCGTACCGCTTCTAGAAAACATGGGCTTTCGGGTCATTGCTGAACAAACCCTTGAATTACCAGATGGCAATGAGCGCTCAGTGTACCTTCACGATATGCAGTTGAAAAGTTCTTTCCAACTCGATATTGATTTTGATAAAAATGGTCAAAAATATGCTGAAACATTTGAAGCTATTTGGGCTCAAAACGCTGATAATGATCCCTTTAATGCATTAACCCAAACTGCCCAACTTGATTGGCGTGAAATTGTAATTTTACGCCATTATGGACGCTATCTTCAACAAGCTGGAGTTCCCTATTCACAAAAACGCATTGCCCAAACGCTAAACACCTATCCGGATATTACCCAAAACCTTTACGCTTTATTCTACTTGAAGTTTCATAAAAGCAATGCAGAAAAAAATCAGAAGAAAAACGAACGAATCATTCAACAACGCATTGAAGAAAAGTTGCAAAAGGTACCAGGCTTAGACGATGATCTTATCTTGCGTCGTTATCGTAATCTCATTGATGCAAGTCTTCGAACGAATGCCTTTGCCCCTCTTCAAGATGGCAATCCACGACGCGTCTTAGCGACCAAATTGGATCCACGCAAAATTGAAGGTTTACCTGAACCACGTCCTTATAGAGAAATTTTTGTTTATGGCCCAGAAGTCGAGGGAGTTCACTTACGCTTTGGCCCTGTTGCTCGCGGCGGAATTCGTTGGTCAGACCGCGCATTAGATTATCGCACCGAAGTGCTCGATTTAGTAAAAGCTCAACAAGTAAAAAATGCAGTGATTGTCCCTGTAGGCGCAAAAGGTGGATTTTATCCTCATAACCTTCCCCAAACGAATGATCGTGCTGAAGTAACAGAAGCTGCACGACAAGCCTACATTGCCTTCATCACAGCTTTACTTTCCATCACAGATAATCTGGTCAATGGCAAAATAAGCGCACCACACAACATCATTTGCTACGATGATTATGATCCTTATTTTGTTGTCGCTGCAGATAAAGGAACCGCAACCTTTTCTGATACAGCTAACGCTATCAGCCAAGCGAATAACTTTTGGCTTGATGATGCTTTTGCTTCTGGAGGATCAGCAGGATACGATCATAAATCTATTGGAATTACTGCTAAAGGTGCTTGGGAAGCCGTTAAAAGACATTTTCGAGAATGCTTCAATCATGATATCCAAGCAACTCCCTTTACCTGTGTCGGCGTTGGCGATATGTCTGGTGATGTTTTTGGTAATGGAATGTTACTTTCCACACAAACAAGGCTCATTGCTGCCTTTGACCATCGGGATATTTTTATCGATCCGAATCCGAATATGACTGAAAGCTACGCAGAACGTATGCGTCTCTTTCAACTTCCCCGATCAAGCTGGCAAGATTATGATCGAACAAAATTATCAAAAGGTGGTGGTATATTCTCACGGACAACCAAAATCATTACCCTCTCATCTGAAGCTGCACAAGCTATTGGATTCGAAAAACAAATAGGAACACCCTTCGAAATTATTTCTGCCATCCTAAAGGCGCCCGTTGATCTTTTGTGGTTTGGCGGCATTGGAACATATGTTCGCGCAACAACAGAAACCGATACCCAAGTAGGTGATCGTGCCAATGATGCACTACGAATTACCGGTGGCCAAGTACGTGCTAAAGTTATTGGTGAAGGAGCAAATTTAGGCCTTACACAGCGCGGTCGTATTGAATATATCTTGAATGGTGGACGATGCAACACCGATGCCATTGATAATTCTGCAGGAGTCAATTGTTCTGATGTTGAAGTTAATATCAAGATTGTTCTTGATTCGGCACTACGTACAAAAACACTGACCCGAAAAGCTCGCGATGAACTTTTGAAAAAAATGACCCCACAAGTTGAACAATTGGTGCTGCGCAACAATTATTTACAACCTCTTGCTCTTTCTCTAGCTGAAAGCCGCAGTGTCATTGATTTGCCTTATCAAATACGTTTTATGCAAAATCTAGAACAGAAAAAAATTCTAGATCGTAAAGTTGAAATTCTCCCTGATGAAACAATTTTGCGTCAAAGAACAGCCCAAGGTCAAGGGCTTACACGTCCAGAACTCGCTGTTATTTTGTCTTATGCTAAATTAACTTTGCAAGAAGAAATTGCACATAGCTCTATTGTTGATGACAGCTATTTCAACACAACCTTGTTGAATTACTTCCCAACTCAAATTCAAAAAAACTTTGAGAAAGAAATTATTAATCACCAATTGCGTCGTAATATTATTGCAACCCTTATTGCTAACGATATTATTAATCGTGGAGGGCCTACTTTTGTTAGTCATCTAAAAGGTGCAACAGAACAAAAAACTGAAGATATTATTCGCGTATTCATTATACTCCGCGATAGTTTTGAAATTTCACAATTATCTGAACAAATTGATGATCTTGATAATAAAATACCTGGTCTTGTTCAAAATAAATTTTACGCAGCCATCACCTCTATGCTCTTCGAAACAACAAATTGGGGTCTGCGTAATATGGATCTCTCTATTCCACTGGAAGATCTTGTAAAAACAATCAAGCAAGCCCGTACAATTATTGAAAAGCATCTTATGCATCCTAACGGCAAAAATGCACATCAAAAAATTCAATGGAAAATAGAACAATATATTGAAAAAGGAGCGCCTAAAACTCTAGCAAAACGACTAGCTCTTTTAGAAGCTTCACCGATAATTTGTGATATCTCTTTAATTGCAAAGCAAAGCGACAGTGATCTCATCAAAACTGCAAAAATCTATTTTTCACTTGCTCAAATCATTCGTATTAACCGCATTAATGAAGCAAGCAGAACAATTCCCGTACTTGATTATTATGATAATATGGCTTTAAACCAAGCCAAAGAAAACATTTCAGCAAGCTTACGACAAATCGTTATAAAAATTCTGAAAAATTATGGAGAAAAAGAAAATCCATTCGCAGTTTGGAGCAAAGAAAAAGAAGATCACATTCACAACACAATAAACAAAATTAATCCTCTCATTGAAAATGATCTCAATATTTCTCGCTTTACCTTTGCAGCAAATATGATTGCTCAACTAAAAAATACATCCTTTTAGTATAAGGACGATGCAAAATTTCTAAATTTCTGAAGCAGTACTTTTAGTATTTTCGATACCTTGAAAAACAGAAAATATCAGGTATTGAACGTTGAATAATTTTTAGCGTAAAAAAACACTTCCGTTTGGCCTTATTGGTTCTAATAAGCAAAACTTTCTCATTCTCGAATACAAACAATAAGCTTGACAAGCCTCAAAATATTATCAGCAACTAGTTATCTGTGAGAAATTACACACACACACCTCTATATCATTTTAGTAATTGTAATAAAAAAAATCAAAAAATATGTTTGAATGAATCCACTCAAAAAGGAAAATTACTTTTTGCAATTTTCCAAAAAAATTTTTGACTGACAATGAATGATTTTTCACACTCTAGAAAAAAACAGTAATATAAATAACATAGCTTAAATTAATCCATAAGATACTTTAATTTTATGAATAAATCCCCTAAAATAGAGCATATTCCTTCTGCTTTTCTCAAGCTTCCAATATTACATCAACTTTTTGTTTACACTCGTAATAACAACTTCACACTGTATAGCGTTTAAAATTTTTGGAATCTTGTACATATTTTACCACAGTGAACTCAACAACTAAGCTAGTAATCACTTCTTAAAATTATAAAAACCCACCTTTTCTGAGATAATACCCATCGCAGATACATTTTAATATTTATGGAAACACAACAGGTGCACTAAAAATCTGTCGCAATGCATTTTCGAACCACTGACTCAAATCCTGATCGTACATTAAACGTCCTTGCAAATGCGCAAAAGCAGGTTGTGCACCTTTTTCAGTCAATTTTTGTGCTGATCGTGCCACCAAACGTCGCATCATGGCACGTGTAAATTCAGCATGAAATTGCAAACCCCATGCATTTTTCCCATAACGGAAAGCTTGTGTTGGATATGTGTTCCCAGTTGCCAAAAGTACAGCCTCTTTAGGCAAATCATAAATACCTTCGTCATGAAAATGATAAACCATTTCCGGCCAACTCATAAGCTCTCGTCCCTGTGGAGTAGCTTCCAATGGATACCAACCAACTTCAACAGTTCCATCGCTTCTTGTACCAACGCGACCTCCTAAATTTCGCGCCAACATTTGTGCTCCAAGACAAATACCCAAAAAGGGTTTATTCTCTTTCAATGACAAGGAAATCCAATCAATCTCCTCATTAATATATGCATCCTCATCATTCACACTCATAGGCCCCCCCAAAATGACAACACCAGCATAATGTTTTAATGTATGAGGAAGTTTTTGCCCAAAAATAGGACGATAGATATCAAGAACAAAACCACTTTGTTGTAAAAATTTTCCTAAACGACCTGTATATGTAGATTGGCGATGGATAACGACCGCAATTCTTGATTTACTATTTTCATGTTTTTTACCAAGACATTTTTTTTTCAAAAACATTTTTTAACCAATCACTTTCACAACAAAGTAAAATTAAACCCTTAAACAACCTAGATATACAAAGGTTGCTACAATACCCCTAAAACAATTGAACTTTTTTATTCAAAGAAGATGTATCCTCTTCTTCAGTTTTAATTCCTGGGTCATCAACATTCAAATGTATTTGGTTTAAAGACTCTGGATTTTGTTTGTTCGGATAAGTATTATGCAAAATATGGTCTTTTGTAGGTAGGAGCTCTCCAAGAGGCTTATCTTCAATAAAAGAACTTTTATTCTTTACAACGTCCTCTTCATTCTTTTTGTTTAACGCAATCTCGTTTGCCTCTAAAGTCAGTGGAATCCTATCAGGAGGCGCTCTCCATTCAAAACATCCTAAACGTCCACTTATTGGAGAAACAACAAACCAAGAAGAAAAAATTGTACCATCACACATCCACACCGGATCTCGTTCAGCATGAAATGCCAAAGAAAGCCATTTACGTACCATTACCTGATTGTTACCCTGAGCCTCTTCAATATCAGCCAACAGCAAATAAACACTTTCCCGTGAATGATATTGAAGCGCTTTTCGTGCCTGTTCTCTTGCTAACTTTATTTCGCCTGCATCTAAAGCAGCTTTTGCAATTAAAAATGCTGACTCAAATGTATTTTTATTGCAGGAAGCAAGTGTTTTTGCTCTTTTTAATCTCCCAACAGCTCCCTCTTCTCTCTGAAGATAAAGCGCTGCTAAATCAGGGTGAGGCTCTTTCTTCCAAGCCGCAATAATAATTTTATCAGCTTTACGCACTTCGTTTAATTTATAAAGGATATCAGCCATAATCACCGTTATTGGTACAAAATCAGATGCTAACCTATGCGCTTTCAAAATAACCGAGCGTGCTTCTGAAGGATGCGTTTCAAACAAATCAAGAGCTTTACCACTCAATAACAAAGCCTTTGTATGATTGCGCTCCGGAGTTAAGCGAACAGAACGTGGTAAAACTCTTTGCGCCTTTTCAAAAATATCAAGGGCTTTATCCCAATTTCTTTCAGCACTTAACCGATCAAGAACAGCTTGATTAGCCCATAACAGCGCTGGTGACAAAGACAACGCTTCTTCTGCATATTGCTGAGCAGCCTCATAAGCTTTTGTATTCATAGCTTCACAAAATAAACCATAAAGCCCAGCCAATTTTGTCGGTGCTTCTCTTCTCATCTCCTCGTAAAGACTAATGGCTCGTGCAGAATTATTTTGTAAAGACAATGTTTGCGCTTGTAAAAATTTTACCAATGGCTCATGAGAATTTGAAAGATATTTTACAGCACGTGCCTCCATTTTTTGCGCTAAAATATTATCACCAGCAAAAACTGCAAGAATCCCCTGTGAAAGAGCTTCATAACCTCGCTTTTTGTGACGTTTATAAAAATAATTAGATAAAATACTGGGTACAGAAAAAGTAACAGAAAAAAGCCACCACAAAAATACCAGCATTCCAAAAAAGAAAATGAGTGCACTTAAAACGGTCAATAATGAAAAAGAAAACCGTAAATGCAAAAATGTTATGACAAAAATGCCATTATGATTGGCAATCCACCCAAAAACTAGACTGAAAATACATAAAACAAAAGCATAAATAACAACACGTATCATTTCGATCCTATTTATATTTTTGTCAACTTATAAAGACCCTTGCTGTGCAGACATCAACAACTGCTGAAGAAGGAGATGAACGGCAACATATGTCTCCAGCTTGTGAATAAAATCTACTGAAACATCTTTTGCACTTTCAGGTAAATATTTCCATTCAGCTAAAGCTTTTTCATAATCACCCATCTGAATAGCGACCTCCATTCGAGCAGCAATTGCCTCCAAAGTCATACCTTCAACATTTCCAACTGGTCGTGAAACCACCAAGCTTTTTATCCATGCAAAAATTTGTTCAAAAAAACCAGCGTCTGATGCCACAATATTTTTAGTACCCACGATCGCATCAGCAATGCTAGAAAAATCAGCAGAAAATTTAGCTGGATTTGGAAGACCGACAGCAGCTGTCTTTTGCAGCAAATCTAGCCCATCAATGGAAGGCAATAATTGCTGTAATATTTTTAATTCGTTTATATAAGATCCACCACGTTCTATAGCATTTTTCAATGAACTAACCGCAATAAATACTGAAACATTATTATTATTCTGTTTCTCATGACTTGTAGCCGAAATTTCTTCCTGCATACTCTCTAACTTCTGCTTTAATGCGACAAGATCATTTGCGTTTCTCTGACCAATAAACAAAGCTGTCTCTACATCTCTTGGTATTCTAACTAAAGATTGTACAGATTCTTCAAGGCTACTCACTTTATCCTCTAAAGACGCAAAAAATTTTCCTTCTCTTTCTTGTAATATCTTATCACCTTGAATAAATTCGTCTTTTTTGTGTGATGAAAAAGAAGAAATATCTGCTTTCAATGCATTCATTTCTTGCATCATATTCTCTAATTTTCTCATTGTTTCTTCTGAATTAATTCTTGCAGTCTCAGAAATATGCAAAGCTTTTTCCTCTCCTACATGACTACCTAACAAAGAAAAAGGGAAAAAATCAACTCGTTGCATTGCTATGCAAAGACTTACCGCAATAATACCACCAATAATTCCTGAGATTGGCAAAAAGAACCAATTCATACAATTCTCACATTTACTTTTCTTCTTCGCAGCACCAAATGCTTCTAAATCTTGTCTTTCTTTCCCTAAATCATGATTTAAAGCCTTGTGTTCAATCACGGGCTTCTTACGATGAACACCAGTGTAATTCTGTTTAACATCTCGTTTTGAAAAATTTGCCATTTCTGTCATTTTTTTTGCACCTCTCTTTGACGGTAAAACAACAAAATGAAAAAAGCTTTAAAAATTAACTACTTTTATAAAAAACAGTTATTTGATATTTTTCTAATCAAAATCATTTATTTAAAAAAGAACTCAATATATTATCCCAACTATAGACATCTTTATAAATTGAAAATAGATTAAAATTTATACTAAAAAACACATTTTATTTTTCATATATGCAGCCAATTTTAATAGAAATTCTTTGCATCTTTTCCTGTTCATGATACCCACACATACGAAGAATCTTTCAACATAAGGTCTTATCTAAAATGCGCCTGTTGGGAATAGAAACAAGCTGTGATGAAACAGCCACCGCTATCATCGAATATAACGAGGAAAGAAACAGTGAAATTCTTTCCAATATTGTGTGGAGCCAAATAGATAATCATGCACCTTACGGTGGTGTTGTACCTGAAATTGCTGCTCGTGCCCACGTTGAAATTCTTGATTATTTGATACTCAAAGCACTGACAGAAGCTAATACAAAATTAGAAGATATTGATGCCATTGCAGTTACGAGCGGTCCTGGTTTGATAGGAGGACTTTTAGTAGGAGTTATGAGCGCAAAAGCGTTATCTCTCGCCATTAAAAAACCCTTTATCGCTGTAAACCATTTAGAGGGGCATGCTTTAACAGCTATACTCACACATAATATCGATTTTCCCTATTTACTACTGTTGGTTTCAGGTGGTCATACACAAACAATTCTTGTACACGAAATAGGCAATTACCAGCGTTTAGGAACTACCATTGATGATGCATTGGGAGAAGCTTTTGATAAAACTGCAAAACTCCTAGGTCTCCCTTATCCTGGCGGCCCAGAAATTGAAAAAGCAGCTTTACTAGGCAATAAAAACCGCATTCCCCTCCCACGACCTTTAAAAGGTGAAAAACGATTAGATTTTTCTTTTTCAGGCCTTAAAACTGCTGTTCGACAAGCCGCTATAGCCATAGCTCCTCTCACAGAACAGGACGTTGCTGATATTGCTGCAAGCTTTCAAGAAGCAGTTACCGATACAGTGCACGATCGTGTTCATTTAGCTTTACAATATTTTTCCCACCAATATCCTCTCTCTCATTTTAAAGGACGTCGCCCTCCTGCTTTGGTTGTAGCAGGAGGAGTAGCTGCCAACCAAGCTATTCGCCTTACGTTACAAAATCTTGCTGATCAATACAATTTTGAATTTATAGCACCTCCCCTTTCCTTATGTACTGATAATGCCGCAATGATTGCATTTGCTGGTGCAAAACGGCTTGCACGAGGCGAAACAAGCCCTCTTGATATTGCCCCTCGCTCCCGCTGGCCTTTAGATGAAAAAGCAACTCCTTTAATAGGAATGGGACGACGTGGAACAAAAGCATAAAATATGAAAAAGAAAGCTAACTCAACAATGAGCATTCGTTACATCATTTGAAATTCAAAATCATTCTTTGTAATGCCATATAAATACCTATAAACAGATACTCATAGTTTATAAAATACGGCAAAGTTATAAAAAGGAGGTCGTATGGCTTATTGGCTTTTTAAATCTGAACCCCATAAATGGTCATGGAAGATGCAAAAAAAAAAAGGTGCCGATGGTGAACAATGGGATGGTGTGCGCAATTATCAAGCACGTAACAATATGCGCGCTATGAAATGTGGAGATAAAGGATTTTTTTATCACTCAAATCAAGGATTAGAAATCGTAGGTATTGTGGAGGTATGTGCCGAAGCTCATCCCGATTCTACAACCTCTGATCCACGTTGGGAATGTGTAGATATAAGAGCTATCTGCGATATGCCAATCCCTGTTTCACTAAAACAAATTAAAGCAAATCCAAAACTGGAAAATATGGCACTGGTTAAAACTAGTCGTCTATCAGTGCAACCTGTCACAAAATATGAATGGAAAGAAATCTGTTCCATGGGAAATCTTGAGATGAAAATGTTCTTAATGTAAATTTGCTGTTCCCCAAAAACATATTATTAATTTTTTTTCTGAACGAAATGAGTATGGGACAAAAAAGAGCTTTCCCATACCCGTGACGACAACGCAGGAACAAAAACGCGCCCAGACTGTCGACGCTGCACTAATAAACCTTGATAAACACATTTTTGAGCCTGACACATCAAAAGACCGCCAAAATAAGGTAAAATATGACGCACAAAAGGTTCATAAAAAAACGAGACAAGCCGAGAAATATAACCAGAAGAAGGCGTATAATGTACAACTTCCTGCACAGGTTTAGAAATAAAATTTGTTTTTTCAAGTAAATGAGTAATTTGCTGTCGGCTATAAGGCTCCCCATATCCGAAAGGTGTACAATCGTTACGCGCCCAAAAGCTGGAACGATTTGGAACAACAACAATTAAGCGACCATTTGGAACTAAAATACGCCATATTTCACTTAACGTTTCAAATGAATTTTCTGTATATTCAAGGACATGTACTAATAAAGCACAATCAATTGAAGCATCTGGAAGCGGTAAATCTTCTTCAAAAACAAGCGCCGTAGAAACCTTATCAGCACGAGGCCAAGGCGAAGCACCTTGACCAGCAGGCATAAAAGCAAAACACTGGCGAGAACGTGAACGCAAAAAAGAAAGATAAGGAACCGCATAACCAAGACCCATAACTCGCTTGTCGGTAAGATCTGGCCAACACAAATCTAATTCATCACACAAAGTCTTCCGCACACGCATACCAAGTGCAGAAGCATAGAAATCTCTAAGTGTGACTATATCCAATTCAACATACCATATAGAAATAAATTCCAGACATCATATACCCAACTTATATGGAATTCTGACTTTTCTCCACAATGATTGACAAAAACACTTTTACAACTATTCCACAAATAATTGTGATTATATTTTTATCTTTTAAAGCCCATACCCAACGGAAACTTTCAATATACTTTTATTAATATCAACTAAAAAATTACACGACTAATTATAATTCAATAATCTCTCAAGATAGTTTTTCTCTTCTTCCAAAATCTGCTCTCTACCAAGGCGTTCGCGAATCTCTTTCAAAATTTGCCGTGCACGCATTTGATCATTTTCTCGTAGTATCTCTGCACCTTCTTGTTCTGAATCAGTTTTTGAAAAAAATGGGGGGAACGATGGATCTTCAGAATTAAAAACAGAATTTTTATTACCTCTTTGTTTTTTAAGTATCTCACGCATTTCTTCTAAAATATGATGAGCCCCTTGTCTTAACGCCTCTAAAACACCTTGCTGATTTTGTATAGAAAGTCCACTATTTCCACTATCAAGAGCAATTTCTGCAGAGTTCATTTTCTTTTCTGCTTTTTTCAATGCATCATTCTGTTTATAACCATGCTCAGATAATTCTTGTTTCAACAACGATAACTCAGATCGTAATTCAGACTGACGTTTTTTTATAGATCTCCTTTGCTTTTTATCTACATTTTTTCCGTACTGCTGCTCCATTTCTAACTGATGTGTCTCATTAAGAATCTCCTGCTGACGACGTATTAAATCACTAAGCTGATCAAGCTCTTTTTTCATCTGCGCAGTTTGGTCATTTCCTGTATTTTCACTCTGATAATTCTTTTTAACCTGCAAATGATCAAGCATCTGTTCAACTTCAGCTAATAATCGTTCGGCAGCAAAAGATGATCCTGCCTTGGCCATTTCTTCAATTAAATTCAGCTTCTTTTGTAATACATCATCAGAAAGATTAAAATTGCTAAGATTTCTGTTATCTTGCGCATTTTCAGCCAAAGCATGAATATAATCGTCCATCGCTTTGCGTAAATCTGTCATAAGACGTTCAATTTCAGCAGCTGGAGCACCATAGCGAAGTGCATCACGTAAGGCAGTTTGAGCTTGTTTTAAATTTTTCCGAACAGATTCGGGCACGCTGTTCTCAATACCTAAAGTAATTTGCCATAAATAGTCAACAACATCACGCAATTGATCATTTGTTTTTGCCATAGAAAGTCTTGTCCATGCACTTTGTAATGCAAGAACATATGCAGCATTTTGAAGCCCATCTTCCGGACGAACAAGTAAAGCAGAGAGCATATCAAGAACACGATCTTGTAGAGAAGGACTAAGCGCCAACAAACGACGTAATTCATTCACTGCACCAGCCACAGGATTTGAAAAAATACGCTGTGGCAATACCATGACAAAAGTCTCACTGCGACCCTGCTGCCCAGCACCATCTTCTGCCACCAAAGTAATTTTCACTTTTGAACCAGCCCATGGATGGCTTGATACATCTTGTACCATCCGCATTTTACCTTTTCCACCACGCGCCAAAAGAAGTTCTATTTTAGGTGCCTGATAAAGAGAAGTCGTATTTTTATACTCATCAAGTAGAAGCTCTACTTCAACAAAGGCTTTTGTAACTCCATAATCATCATCCATCTCATACTGCATCTCTAATGCACCAGTAAAAATACGCCCTGGTTTTTCTAACCAACGAATTGTCGGAGACTTATCTTTAATCATCTGCAAATGCCAATGCTGTTGCTTCTGACGTGATGATACAAACAAATCCATTGAACGTTCCAAACATGTTTCAAAATGAATAATCGAATCATTCAAATACGTTTTTTCATCTTTTTTCAAAAATGAAATTTTGCTCGCATCACCTGAAGATACCGCCTTTACTGTAACACCAGATCCATTAATAACACGCACAACCACGTTGCTTCCTTCAGGAACAGCAAATTGTGTTGTATCAGCTTGTGTAAAATAAATTGGTGCAACCCCAGTATAGGCAGGTGGTGTTACCCAAGCATCAATATGCATTGATGCTTCATCAATAACAGGACGAAGATCAAAAGCATCTGCCAAACGTCCCCCTAAAGAACCAAAAGAAAAACTAAAAGAACACACACAAAGTAATATAAATAAAGACCTGAAAGCCATAGGATCATATGAAGCGCTATTAGGATAAATTAATCCAATTTGCAAATTGCACAATTTTTTTGCCATCCTGAGCTGATGCTCCCGCCAAATAATTGCACTCAAATTGTCATCATCCTCACGACATAAACAATCTGTTTGAGCACATAAAGGCTGATTTTCTAGTCCATTTTCCCGTTCGATATGACGGTCAATATCCTTAATCGTTGGAAAACGAAAACCAGAAAGAAAAAATAAACTCCCAACAGCAAAAAAAAGCATCAAAACAAGCAATAACAGATGCAACCAATAATTCAGACTGTTAAAAATACCAAACCAACTGAGCGAACAAAAAAGACTTAAAACCATAAAAAATGGCAATAATCTTGGCCATAACTTTTCAAAAAATAAGACACACCAAGACAAAACACGCACGTACAAAAGCTTCATTACTGCAAAACTTTTGCTGTTTTCATTTTTCATAGATGAACATTTGTCTTTTTTCATAACGATGAGCAAGAATCATAAAACATATATGAAATAATTTTCAGAAAAAAATTCATTGCAACAAACTTTAGTAAACATATGAATAGCAACTTAGCAATTCTCAATCCACTCTGGAATACAATCTAAACCCATCAATTGCGTATAATCAGAACGTGGACGAATAACCGCATAACGCAAATTATGAACTAAAACCTCTGGCACTAAAAGCCTACTATTGTAAGTACTTGCCATTACTGCACCATAAGCACCCGCCTCTGTAATTGCCAAAAGATCACCCGTTGCTAACATTGGCAAAAAACGATTTAACCCCAAATAATCACCGGTTTCACAAACAGGGCCAACAACATCCGCCCCAACCAATACCGCACCTTTCACAACTTCTTCCACAGGTACAATATTTTGGTACGCATCATAAAGCGTTGGCCGAATAAAATCATTCATTGCTGCATCAACAATAACAAAATTCCGTTCCTTCCCCTCTTTAAAGTACACGACAGATGTTACCAGCACACCAGCTTCACCAACAATACTGCGTCCAGGCTCCACAATAACATTAACTCCTAGAGGCTTAATATATTTTTTTACCAATGCCGCATAATCAAAAACTGATGGAATACTGTGCTTCTCATGACGATAAGGAATACCAAGTCCTCCCCCAATATCAACATGAGTAATCTCATAACCATCACCTCGCAATTGATTCACAAAATTTGCAACAACAAGAAATGCTTCTTTAAATGAATTTAAGTCGCAAATCTGACTACCAATATGCATATCCACACCACAAATACGAATTCCAGGCAATCTAGATGCTTTTTTGTACACATGCCACGCAGATGATAGTGGAATACCAAATTTATTTTCAAATTTTCCTGTCGTTATCTTCTTGTGAGTTTTTGCATCAATATTAGGGTTAATCCGCAAAGAAACACATGCTATTTTAGAAAGTGCAACTGCACGAGCAGACAATTGCTCAAGCTCCTGCTCCGATTCAACATTAAAACAACGAATATCATGCGCAAGAAAAAAGTCCATCTCTGCAACCGTTTTCCCAACACCAGAATAAACAATACGATGAGCAGGAATCCCAGCAGCAAGTGCACGCCGTAATTCACCTTCTGAAACCACATCTGCCCCTGCTCCATTATTTGCTAAAATCTTCAAAATTGCTTGATTAGAATTAGCCTTAACTGCATAAGCAATCAAACTTGGCATATCCCTAAATGCATTTTGATAATCTTTAAAACGTGCAATGAGTGAGCCAGCTGAGTAACAATAAAAAGGCGTACCAACATCTCGAGCAAGTTCCACGAGTGAAAGACCTTCAGCATAGAGAATACCTTTGTTATAAGAAAAAAAACACATAAAAGCCTCTATCGTATTAACCAATCAAGAATGAATGGCTTCTCTATTCTACTTTTGGAAACACGCCCTCTCTGAGAAATATCAACCACTGTTGTAGAAGGAAATTCCAATGCTCCTTTACGCCCACACCCAACGATAATAATTCCTCCTAAAAGGACAATTTTTAAATTTTTAAGAATGAACTTCATATGTCCTTTTCCTTCCAATTGATATCTCTTTTTATTTATTCATTTTAAACCAAATCACTAAAACGGTTACAAAACATTTTTTCAACATGAAATTCTGTAAAATATCTTCTAAAGACTGCGTTGTCAGAATTTTGTGAAGAAGCGAACACCCCATAAAAAAATCTTGACGAAAAATCACAAATAATTTCTACATGATCTGATTGTAAAACGGTCTTTTTTTGCGCTAACATGATGTATAGGGGAAAAACTTCAATATCTTGTCTATAAAGTTCTTTATTAAAATCAATCGAAACATTTATTTCTTTCACAATTACAGCAAAATCCACACATGAACCGTCTTTCTCACCTTTGATTCTTTAATTTTTCATCATCCATACATAAAAACATTCATGAAAAGGACAAACTTATGATTCTTAAAATTTTTACAAGACGAGAAAATAATAACAAAAAAATACAATTCTGCATCTCTTCTCTCATCATTGCCCTAATTTTATGTACAATGGACAATAATCGTAATAGAAAAGAAGCTTTCTTTTTCGATTTCATATCGCAAGCAAAAGCGCAAGAGACAAATATTAACGAAATAAGATCAAAAAAAATAACAGCGATTCAAAAAGCAGCAAAAGGCTTTTTTACCTACCTCAGATTCACCGACACACCTTATAATATGAATCATCTTTCTTTCAAAGATGCTCAAGATAAAGATCTTAAAATCGGTGATTTCAATGGTAGACCAGTTCTTGTCAATTTATGGGCCATTTGGTGTGCACCATGCCGTGCAGAAATGCCAGAATTGGCACAATTAAAACGCGAAATGGGAGGAGATGCTTTTGATGTCATCGCCATTAACACCGATGGAACGGATTCTCATGAAAAAATTCAACAATTTTTGCACAAGGCTCATGCAAGTAACTTGGTATACTACAACAATAAAACAATGGATATTTTCAGGGAAATGAAAAAACAAAGAATAGCTGCAGGACTGCCAATCACACTCTTAATTGACAAAAATGGTGATCTTATCGCTTTCCTTAATGGTGCTGCTCCATGGGCTAACGAAGATGCCAAAGCTCTCATAAAAGCTTTCATAGAGGAAACATCAGCAAATTAATCCTACCATTAAATTTAATGGTAAATAGAATTATTTCTTTTTTACATTCTCTTTAACAACTGCATGACGTCCAAAATCGGGAGCATCTATTTCCTGTCCAGCGGCAATAATACTGTGTCGTATTGCTCGCATGCGTGTAAAAAAATTAAGCAATTCTTCCCCATTTTTTTGTTGGATTGCTCGCTCTAAAAATGCCAAACCTTTATTAAAACGACTCAACATTTCTAAAATAGCATCCTTATTGTGCAAACAGATATCGCGCCACATAACGGGATCAGAAGATGCCAAACGAGTAAAATCACGAAAACCTGAAGCCGAATAAGCAATTACTTCTGAATTTGTTACCTTTTCTAAATCACTTGCTGTACCAACAATGTTGTACGCAATCAAATGTGGTAAATGAGAAACAACCGCCAAAACAAGATCATGATGTTTTGGATCCATTATCTCAACACACGCACCACAAGCTTCCCAAAAAGATGTTAATTTTGCCACAGCAGAAGCATCGTTCTCAGCAAAAGGAGTTAAAATACACCAGCGATTCATAAATAAATCAGGAAATCCGGCATCAGGCCCAGAATATTCAGTTCCCGCAATTGGATGACCCGGAATAAAATGTATTGATTTTGGCAATAAAGGTGTCATTTCTGCAATCATCAATTCCTTTGTAGAACCAACATCGCTCACGATTGCTCCAGGTTTTAAATGATTACAAATATTTTTCGCTACCTCTGCACTAGATCCAACAGGAACAGCAATGATAATTAAATCGGCTCCTTCAACAGCCTTTGCATTATCGGTTGTATAAAAATTACCAAGCTCCAATTCACGAGCTCTTTTTAGAGTTTCTTTACTGCGAGAAGAAATGTTAATATAGCTTGCAAGATTTTCCTTTTTAATAACCCTCGCTAAAGAAGAGCCGATTAACCCGATTCCAATCAATGCTATTTTCTCAAAATGAATACGAGACATTTCTTTACCTTTAAAATTTCTTAAAATAACAACAAAATACAGTTAGCACTTAGTACTAATAATCGAAAATAATGCCAAACGTCTTGAAAATTACAACCGACAATACAACACGCACCGGCTAATAACCATCTATGCAAGCCACTAATAGACTGTATCGATCTAAAAAATATATCAATGAAACCAATAATAAAAAGCGTAGCATCCAGCCCAAAAACTGTCAATCTTATTGCAAATAAGCACTTAATATTTTAAGAAGCCATTTGACGCTGTGCAACAATCGTCAACCCCAACAAAACTTGACGAATAATGGATTTACCCAAAAAAGGATTTTTACGACTCTCCAAAACAGCATCTTGAATTTGTTCCATCGCGTGAGAAATCTGCTCCAGTCCCCAATACTTTAAGGAAAGTTCAACTGTCTTTTTTCTCTGAAAAAAAATTGGTGGATGTATCTGAGAAACCACAGTAAAAATGCTCTTTCCTTCAACGTCTATTTTATAACGCAAAAGTTGCAATTGCTGAAACTGCCTTTGTGCCATATTCAAAATGAAAAAAAGTGCACCTTGCGTAGCTACATACCGCTCGAAACACATTTCAAACCCAGCCACATCTCCCAACAAAACAGCATCAATGACTTCATCTTGAGAAAGCACACTAACATTGCTAACAACAGCTTTCACATCTTCAAGATTAATGTTCGTTTTTTCCAAAGCATAAAGGCAAAGCTTCTCTAATTCACTACGTGAAACAAGATGATCTCCTCCTAAATTATGAAGTAACCACTTGCGTGCATCTAAGGCAATGGTCATACCCAAATGACCCAAAACCTCATCAATTAACAAATCTAAAGAACGGATATCATCTGCAAAACAGGGCAAAGCCATCGCCGTCGATGCCTTCTCAATAACATCGCGCAATCCTGTCCCTTTTTTAAGATCTCCCGCTTCGATTAAAACAAAACTTGTTTCTGGTAACTGCTTTATTAAAATTTTAAGAGCTACAATGAAGTTTTTTTGATTAGCACCATTAGAAATCCATATCAAACGATCACCACCCAAAAGCGATAAAGCACATGCCTCATCCATCAACCGCGTAGGATCTTTATCAATTTCAGATGCGTCTAAACGAACCGTTGAAAAAGGGTCCTCTGCTTCTATCTTCGTAAGTTTAATAAAACGCCGCACACGCTCACAAACGAGACCACGATCAGGACCGTAAATAAGAACAACAGGAAAAGAACGAGAAAGACACGTTAAAAAATTATCAACTTCATACGCTTTCTTATAAGCCAAAATATCAATCCATTAAAAGTGCATCATCATCAAGAACTTTACCACGAACTTTCTGAAACATACCCACTAGATCACTCACATTCAACCCTTTACGCTCATCTTCACACACATCTAAAATTATCTTCCCTCCGTGCAACATCAATGTACGATCTCCATGATCAAGAGCTTGACGCATAGAATGTGTAACCATAATAGTTGTTAATCTTTGCTCTTCAACAATTTTTTCAGTTAACTGCATCACAAAATCAGCCATTCCTGGATCCAACGCTGATGTATGCTCATCAAGCAATAAAACATCTGCGTGTGCCAAGGTTGCCATAATAAGACAAACTGCCTGGCGTTGCCCACCCGATAAACTACGCATAGGATTATGAATACACTTTTCAAGACCAAGACCTAATAGAGCAATCTTATCTCGAAAAAATTGCTTCTTCTCATGATTTAAAGCTGAACGCAAACTACGGCATCTCCCACGCAAAGCTGCAAGAGCTAAATTTTCTTCAATTGTTAAAGAACCACAACTTCCCACCAACGAATCTTGAAAAACACAAGCAATCTTTCCAGCTCTCTTATTTACAGATTGCCGAGAAACATCTTGTCCATTGATTATTACTTTTCCTTCTGTCGGGAAAAGTGCCCCAGATAAAACACTAAGCAAAGTTGACTTACCAGCACCATTTGAACCAATAATCGTAACAAAACTGCCACGACTAATTTTTAGATTAATATCAACTAAAGCCTGTTTTTCTAAAGGCGTTTGCGGTTTAAATGTAACTCCAACATGAGAAAGATCAATCATTTCTACGCCCTCTAAAATAACGTGGCATAATGAGAGTCGCTGCAACCAAAAAAGCTGTAATTAACTGCAAATCCGTTGATGCATCAATACCAACCCCATGTACTTCGAACGCCAACTGCACAACAACACGGTAAAGAACAGATCCTACAATACAGCTAATAATAGTCCCTAAAATGCTACATGTACGAAATAAAGCTTCACCAATAATAACAGCAGCTAAACCAAAAACAATTGTACCAATTCCACCCGTAATATCAGTAGCAATCGCGGTTTGAATATAAAGGGAACCTCCAAGCGCAACAAATGCATTTGAAAGACCAATGCCAAAATAAACCAGTCTTGACGGATGAATTCCTTGTGCTGTAGCCATGGACGGATTAGCTCCTATTGCCCGCATAGCAAGACCTATTTCACTTTCTAAAAACCGCCAAATTAAAAATCCCACAACCAATAATACAGAGCCAATAAAAAGAGGACGTACAAACACATCAGACAAACCAAATAAATTATAAAAAGGTGTAAGAGCTGTATCAGAAAATGCTAAGTTAATACTGGATCCTCCAAGAATTCCCATAATTCGAAGATTAACAGTATAAAGAGCTGACATTGTTAAAATTGAAGCCAAAAGATTTAGAATACCGAAATGCAAATTCAGAAAAGCTGTTAACAAACCAGCCGCCATGCCCGCAAAAAAAGCACACACCATTGCCACCCAAGCATTAAACCCAAAAAGAATTAAAACACCGCAAACACATGATCCAAGAAGAAACGAACCATCAACTGTCAAATCAGGAAAATCTAAAATGCGGAATGAAAGATAAACCCCTATAGAAACAAACGCATAGATAAGACCCAGTTCTACAGCACCAAAAAACGCAAATACACTCATTCAGAGCTCACCCCCCATAAAATCTAAGTTATCCCATACATAGAATCCTATTGAATAACCTTTATTGCATGTTCAATAACTACCTGAGGAATAACAAGGCCAGCTTTTTTAGCTGCTTTCATATCTACTTGTATCTTATCATTAGTTGCCTGCACAACATCAATATCGCCAGGCTTTTCACCCTTCAGAATACGCAAAACTAATTTTCCAGCATCAATTCCAACATCATAAAAATTCACACCTTGCGCCATAAAAGCTCCTCGCCCAATACTGCTAAAATCAACTGTAAATAAAGGAATTCCTGTTTCCTGCACAACTTTTATTGCTCCCTCTAAAACAGAAAGAACCGTATTGTCAGCTGGAACAAAAATCATATCTACCTTACCAATTAAAGCTCGCGCTGCTGCTTGAACATCAGAAGGCTTAGGAGCTGATGAAGGAATAATCGTAATCCCAACTTTATGTGCCTCATATTTTAGCGACTGAAGCATTGAAACTGAATTAGCTTCAGAAGCATTATAGAGATAGCCAAGTTTTTTTAAATCTGGCTTTACTTCTTGCAAAAGTTTAAGATTTCCTGCAATATTTATACTGTCAGAAGTTCCCGTAACATTACCACCTGGCTTAGTAAGTGAAGATACTAATCTTGCCCCTATGGGATCAGAAATTGCAGCAAAAACAATAGGTATTGTCTTCGTTACAGCATATACAGTCTGTGCTGAAGGCGTACCAATCGCAATTATCACATCCGGTTTATCACCAACAAACTTACGAGCAACCTGCATTGCCGTAGAAATATTCCCTTGTGCAGGTAAAAAGATGATTTCACAGTTCTCACCATCTTTATAACCATTTTCCATAAGAACGTCCATAACCCCTTTGCGAACAGCGTTAGCAGCAGGATGCAACATAATCTGAGTAATAGCAATCTTAACTCGATCGGCTGCCGATGCAAAACCACCCACTGCAAAAGCAGCCATAACGGTCGCACACAACATTATCCTCTTTAGCACTTTCATCCCCCTCATCACATATCTGCTAAAAGGCAGTAATTCTATTAGAAAGCACTTTTAAAATCAACTGTTATTTCTACCTTAATTTAGTCTAAAAAAATAAATCACACTGAAATATTATTTTTTTGTTGCAATTCTGAAAAGCCTAGGTCATACAAGCAACGTTTGGATCTTGAAGCAAACACATCTCAAACGTGTGAGCGGGTGTAGCTCAGGGGTAGAGCACAACCTTGCCAAGGTTGGGGTCGTGGGTTCGAATCCCATCGCCCGCTCCATTTGGTACCTTACCAATCTGCTTTAGCAATAAATTTGCTCCCGTATATGAGAGTATCTCTTACTCTGAGATGTGGTGTTGCTTCTAGATGGTTGTGGTTTCTTATTTATACCATAGTTCGCAAAAATGGTGGACTGGACCACGCCCCTTTCCCACTTGCAAAGCGCTTGAAGCTACTAAAGAATTGTTCAGATATTTTTTTGCTCTTTTTACCGCATAAACCAAAGAATTTGTTGGCAAAAGCGCTGCTATTGCTGCTGCAATAGTGCAACCTGTACCATGATCATTATCTGTCATAAACCGAGGTGATTCAAGAGCCAAGACCCCCTTGGAATCACAATAAAGATCTGGACTTAGATTGTCATAGTCATCTCTATTTGTGCAAGCAAAAGTTCTCAAATGCCCACCTTTCAACAAAATGGCTTCACAACCAAGTTCTAAAAGCTGTGGACTATATTGGTACATAGCATCTAATGACCATTGCACCTTATATCCTAACAACATAGCTGCCTCAAATAAATTCGGTGTTATCAGAGTTGACATTGGAACAAGAACATCACGAATAACCTCAATCGTATCCGGATTTAAAAGAACATCACCACTTTTCGCAACCATAACTGGATCAAAAACAATAAAACGAGCTTTATGATAAGCTAAACGCTCTGCAATAATCTGAGCAATTTTAGCATTGGCTACCATACCAATCTTAACTGCATCAACCTGCACATCATCAAAAACAGAATCAATTTGGTCAGCAACAAAAGATGCATCCAAAGCATGAAAAGCACGCACACCTTGTGTATTTTGTGCAACCACAGCTGTGACCACGCTCATACCATACGTCTTCATTGCTGAAAAAACTTTCAAATCGGCTTGCATTCCAGCCCCACCAGAAGGATCAGTACCAGCAATAGATAAAATACGTGGAATAAAAAAATCGTCTCTATTAACCTGCGGTACCACTATTTTAAATCCTTGTACTTTAAAATATTTGAAAAAATGTAAATTAAAGTATGCTTTTTATGCAAATTGCATTATATACGAGCTTTCTTTTGCAGATACGAAACGGAAAATACAGTGCTTATCCTTCGTTCTCTTTTTTTTACACTCATGTTCTACACAACAACATTTATACAAATGATTCTTTACGCACCTTTTTATTTTTTAATGCCACGCAAAAAAGCATGGATCATACCTAAAACGTGGGCACGTATCACATTATTCTTACAAAAATACATTGCTGGTACAAATTACGAAATTGAAGGAATAGAAAACTTACCAAATGGAGCCTACATCATCGCTCCAAAACACCAATCTGCATGGGAAACATTTAGCCTCATACCCTACTTTGATGATCCTGTTCTTATTTTAAAACGTGAATTAACGTGGATTCCTCTTTTTGGATGGTATATGGCAAAAACACAAATTATCCCTATCAATCGAACAACCCCAATTAAAGCTCTCAAAACTATAATACAAGAAGCAAAACAAAAAGCAAAACAAGGACGTCAAATTATAATCTTTCCTGAAGGAACACGCAAACAACCTGGTCAAAAACCAGATTATAAACCAGGAATTATCGCGCTCTATAATGAATTACAACTTCCCGTTGTTCCAATTGCTCACAACGCTGGTTTATATTGGCCACGTAATAATTTTCGTCGCTACCCAGGAACAATTCGTGTTCGTATTTTACCTCCCATAGAAGTTGGCTTAAACAAACGCGATTTTCTAGACACACTTATACAAAAAACAGAAAAAGCCTGCGATGAATTACTCATGTTAGCAACAAAAGATCCTGTTCCTCCCCCTATACCCCCCTCTGCAATAAAAAGATTGCAAAAACTTGAACATCATTGAGAACGCACAAATCTATAATTAACTATTCATGTCATATGGATTCAAAACCATTACACCCTATATTTAATTGTTCCAAAATCATTAAAACGCAATTGGATCCACTTAATGCGGCAACCATTTTGTATCTTGTTTTTTTCTTTCATACTGAGTTTTACAAACACCATTACTCTCTCTCATCCCTTTATTTCTGTTGACGTTGCAACTGGACACATCTTAGAGCACAATCAAGCTTTTGAGCGTTGGTATCCCGCCTCATTAACAAAATTAATGACTGCCTATGTTATTTTTCGCGCCATGAATACAGGAAAAATTTCCTCTAACAAACACATCACTATTAGCAAATATGCAGCAAAAGCTCCTACCTACAATTCAGGTTACAAAGCTGGTTCCGTTCTCACACTTGATACAGCACTAAGCATTACTCTTGTTAAATCTACCAACGATTTAGCTATTGCAATGAGTGAAGCTATCGCAGGTTCACAAGAGGCTTTTGTACAACAAATGAATGCTGAAGCTCAACGCTTGGGCATGTTTGGAACCCATTTTGCTAATGCAAGTGGATTACCTCATCCCAATAATTATACCACAGCCCGTGATATTGCACTTTTAGCAATACAAATTCGTCGAGAATTTCCCCAGTATGCCCATTATTTTTCTATTCCAGCCATTGATTTCGGCAATAATCGAAAAATCCAACCTAACTCAAACAATCTCATTGGCCGTTTTGATGGAATAGACGGTATGAAAACAGGATTTATCTGCGCCTCTGGTTTCAATCTTGTTGCCTCAGCAACCCGCAATAACCGCACAATCATTGCTGTTATTTTAGGATCAAAAAACATAAGCGAAAGAGAAGAGAAAGCCGCACAACTTCTTGATACAGGCTTCTCATATCAAGGATTGCCACAATTAACCTTGGCAACACTAAAACCTTATGGTAGCAAAATGACACAAGCTACTGATATGAAAGAACAAACATGCACTTCTGAAGCAGTCAAAGTACAAGCGCAACTTTATGATAATCAGGGGAATATTATATTTACTTCACCTTTGATTTCTGCTTCACCTTCTCTCGCTCCCCCTTTATCAGTGCGACTCATCAGTACACCAAAAACACGTAAAAGAAAAAAAGTCACAAAAAAACTCCATGTCCCACACAAAAAACAAGCAAAAAGTCTGTTAAAGACAAAAATATTGATCAATGACAAATGTAAAATTGAAATAGTATCTTAGATACAGTTAGTATGATTATGTTTGCGGTAGCAATTGTTCATATTTTTCACAAAATACAATGGACTACATCAATATGCCACTTCAAAAACCTATTCAAGAACTGCTAAGAATACAAAATTCTGAGAGCAATTGCATAATGCACCTTAGAATAGTGTAGCAGCTTCATAATGAAATTAAATCCACGGTGTTGTAGAAGCTGACATTTTACTGATACCATTATTGAAAACATAGCGTTTCCTATAAACATAAACGCTTGGAGGCCTGCGATTTACTTCAAAAAAATCATAGCCTTCCTTCAACATCATCCAAAATTTATAATGTGGATTTGCACGGTGACGCGCCATATTAGCAGCAGTCATACGGAATGGAAAAGACTGTAGTTGAAACGCTCTTTGTCCACCCCTAAAAGCATCTCGTGCAAAAGCATAAATCTGTGCCATATTTTTATCACTCATAGAATAGCAACCTGCTGAAAAGCAAGAACCATGCACCATAAGATAACTTCCTGTACGACCATGCACCTTATCATAAAGATTAGGAAAACCTATATTAAAAGAAAGATAATATCTTGAATAGGGGTTCATTTGGCGTGCACTAACGGCATAAAAACCTTCTGGTGTCTGAAAATCTCCCTCCCTATACTTAGGACCAAGCTCACCCGACCATTTACAAATATCATAGCGAGCCATAAGAACAAAAATTCCTTCGCGGTTCTGTTTCCAAATTTCAGCCACATTTTCTTTTTTAAAAAATCGCATCATAATAGGCGCATACTGATCGATATTATAAAAAGCCATTCTATTTTGAATTTCTCTTGGCAACGGTTGTTCAACCTTAGCTCGAACGGAATCCGGTAACCGTTCCCTGCACCCAACCAATAATACAATTGCAAACCACATACACACTACAAGAATTCTTTTTAATACCATTAAACACAACTCCAATTCGTCACCTCATGAAAAAAATTATGCCAGAGACCGACCAATTTGAAGATATTTTTCCCAACGTTCCTGTTTAACAACTTCACCATCTTTCCCAGCCATAGATCTTAAAGCATTCATGATAACATTGCCGGCTTCATCAATTACAATCTCTTTACCTCTATGTGCTCCTCCCAAAGGTTCCGGAATAATGCCATCAATAATCTTTAACCGATATAAATCTTGAGCAGTAATACGCATATTCATCGCAGCATCCTTCGCACGAGTTGGATCACGCCATAAAATGGAAGCTGCTCCTTCTGGTGAAATCACAGAATAAATTGCATGTTCCAACATATAAACCTTATTAGCAGCGGCAATTGCTATCGCTCCTCCTGAGCCACCTTCTCCAATAACAACAGAAACTACTGGAACCTTTAATCGTAAGGTTGCTGCCGTTGACTGAGCAATAGCTTCAGCCTGTCCACGCTCTTCAGCACTCACACCAGGATAAGCACCCGCTGTATCCACGAAAGTTAGTAATGGCAAACCAAAACGGTCAGCCATTTCCATGATACGCACAGCTTTTCTGTACCCTTCTGGACGCGCAGAACCAAAATTATATCGTAAACGCGTTTGCGTATCATGCCCTTTTTCCTGACCTATATACGCAATTGCTTCACCTTTAAATCGAGCAAATCCAGCCTGAATGGCTTCATCCTCCGCAAATTTACGATCACCCGCCAAAGGAGTAACATCACTCAATAATCGCGCAGCATAATCCATAAAGTGAGGTCGATCAGGATGACGAGCCACCTGCGTTTTTTGCCATGGTGATAATTTTTTGTAAATATCACGCAATGCCGTCTGAGAACGCATTTCAAGACGCGCAATTTCATCACTCATATCGAGACTATCTTCTTCCTCAGAAATTTTCTTTAATTCAAGAATTTGCCCATCAAGATCAGCAACTGGTTTTTCAAAATCAAGATAATTATACATTGCACCCAACTTATTCAATATAACTTGTAAATTTATAATTTTCTTTTAGAGCACTTTTTCTAGAGTCTCTTTGTTCTTTACCCATCTTCATGCCCATCAACAAGTGGATGATGTTCATTTACCAAACGATAAAGCCCTTCTTCTAAGACATGCGTATAAATCTGAGTAGTCGAAATATCAGAATGACCCAATAAATGTTGAACTGCGCGCAAATCAGCACCATTCTGTAAAAGATGGCTGGCAAAAGCATGACGCAACACATGAGGAGAAAAATTATTGCTTTTTATTCCCGCCCTTTTTGCAAGATTTTTCAATTCTCGTGCAACCAGCTGGCGAGCAATATGCCCTGCCTTTGAGTGAGCAGGAAAAAGATAAAAACTCGCTGCATTTTTTCCTTGGTCACGTACAATTAACCACTGTGAGAGAACTTGCCACGCCTTTTTTGATAAGAGTACCATTCGCTCTTTTTTTCCTTTACCACGAACCAAAATGCAATACTCCTTCCCTCTAACAGCCTGCACTGGAAGACTTACCAACTCACTAATGCGTAACCCTGTTGCATAAAGCATTTCAACTAAAGTCTGAAGACGCAATGCACGAAGATAATTCTTATCTTGACCTTTTGCTTTATTTACTTCAAACTGAGCAAAATCAAGCAATTTTACCATCGCATTTTCGCTTATGATTTTCGGCAAAGGACGCCCTTGGCGAGGTGCACTGATATCGCTTGAAGGATCATCTCCTCTTAGTCCTTCTGCGTAAAGGAATTGATAAAACTGTCGCAAAGTTGATAAACGGCGTGCTTGCGAAGACGCCGCAAAACCGCCAATATGCATAAGTGACAAAAGGCCAATTAAGTCCTCTTTTTGCGCTGAAAAAAGCAAAACAGAACGGGAAGACAATTTGTTTTGTGCCCACTGCAAATCGCGTTTATAAGCTGAAATCGTATGAGACGAAGCACCTCGTTCTGCACTCATCATTTCAAGAAAACGATCTATAGCAATATCATCTTTCATTGATTTACTTTCAGAGAAGAGTTCAATAAATCTAAAGGAACATCGACATACATATCTGTTATTGTAGGTTCAACCCAAATTACAAGAGACGCCATTATACTGAAAAGAACAGCAACAAAAATAAAAAGAATCATCAAAAATCTGGTTAATGTTGGCATAAGAAAGTAAACGCTTCCCCCCTAAGTACTCTATCTCTTAATTATGGCATATAAAGATTAACAGGAATTAACTTCACAGCATATGAATACCGAAATAAAATTATGAAAAACAATCAGCCTAAATATATTCCAATAATACAAACAAAGAAACAGCTTTTATCATCTCTTGATAAACGAGCACTTGTATTGATCGGCCTCATGGGGGCTGGTAAATCAACAATCGGGGAACGCATCGCTACCATTCTAAATTTGCCTTTTTATGATTCTGATCAAGAAATTGAAAAAAAGACACAAATGACAATCACTGAATTTTTTAAAATTCATGGTGAAACAGAATTCCGTTCTCTTGAACAGAATACTGTTCTAACCATCATAAAAAAAAGCCCTCTTGTTCTGGCGACAGGTGGAGGTACCTACATAAATGACACAACCCGTAAAATAATTCATGAAAATAGTATATCCGTATGGCTTAAATCAGATATCGATACCCTCATGAAACGAGTTTCTCGATATTCGACACGACCATTACTTCAAACAGAAAATCCTAAAGAAATCATGCAAAAACTCGTAGAACAGCGCTATCCTATCTATGCAAAAGCGCATATAACAATTAACAATTATGAAGAAAACTACCACACTGTAGCAAAAGATGTCATACGATCTATACAAACCTACTTGAATACAGAAATCAACAATGAGAAAAATAAACATGCAAGCCAAAATCGTCACCGTTAAACTAAATAAGCATTGTTATGACATCATCATTGGCTCAAATTTAATTGAGCAAGTTGCTTCACAAATTCAACGTTCTCTCAACAAAGATGATCTTCATCAAAGACGTTTGGCCATTATTACGGATACAAATGTTGCTTCTCTTCATCTTGATAAATTGCAAACAGAATTAATAAAAAATAAAATGAATGTTGTTCCAATCATTGTGAAAGCAGGGGAACAATCAAAATCATTTTCAACTTTACAAACTGTCATTGATAAAATTCTTGCTGCACGTTTAGAAAGAGGAGACGGCATTATTGCTTTTGGTGGCGGCGTCGTTGGAGACCTAGGAGGATTTGCTGCAAGCATCACACGACGAGGGATGAATTTCGTTCAGATTCCAACAACGCTTCTCGCACAAATTGATTCTTCTGTTGGTGGAAAAACTGGAATCAACAGCAAACATGGCAAAAATCTCATTGGTTCCTTTTATCAACCTCAATGCGTTATTGCTGACACTCGTATTCTTGATACACTTCCATTACGAGAATTTCGCGCTGGTTACGCAGAAATTGTCAAATATGGTCTCATTAACCAACCTTATTTCTTTGAATGGCTTGAAAGAAATGGAAAAAAAATTTTTTCCAATGGATCAATACGAACAGATGCAATTGTTCGTTCGTGCCAATTTAAAGCTGATATTGTATCACGTGATGAATATGAAACAGGAGAGCGTGCATTGTTAAACCTTGGACATACCTTTGGACATATGCTTGAAACAGCAACCAACTACGACTCAACCCGCTTAATTCATGGTGAAAGCGTAGCAATTGGTATGGTTTTAGCCCATCAATTTTCTGCTCAATTAAATTTAATAAGCCCTATGCTCACACAAAGAATTGAAGCACATCTGAAGGATATAGGGCTACCTACACGTTTAGAGGATATTCCAGGGGAATTGCCCAATGCCGAAATGCTAATGACTTTTATTGTTCAAGATAAAAAAGTCGTGCAAAACAATTTAACCTTCATTCTAACCCGCGGGCTTGGTCAATCATTTATTGCAAAAAATGTTTCACCAGACACAATTTTGACGTTTCTAAAACAAAAATTAGCGAAAATTCGTTAATTCATATTGAATATAATTGATTCGTTTTTATACTTCCTTTAAATGGGTGTGTGATTTTGTCTGCGTAGCTCAGTAGGATAGAGCACAGGATTCCTGAAAATTGGGCGCTTTAAGGAGAAATCCTAAAAGTGGATCTGCTCAAATTCGGGGAAAGCTTCATAGGAAACTATATGCCAATCCCGAGCCAAGCCTCTAAAAAACGGAAGGAAGGTGTAGAGACTGAACGGGCAGCGCCTAAAAAGCAAAAGCTTCAAGGTGAAGAGACAGTCCAGACCACGAACAGTACAGAAACTGGCGATGAAAATCGAAGTGGTATGAATCCTGGGGTCGCAGGTTCAAATCCTGCCGTAGACACCATCACATTAGTCAAATTATCTGCATAATTAAGGAAGCATTATGAAAAAAACTTTACCAATTTTAGGATTTTTAGCCGCTTCAAGTTTATCGCTCTTTGGCTTAACCAATGCCTTAGCAGGCTCTTTAGTCATTGAAGTTCGAGATAATCCAGAACCAATAACTCAAACCGTTGCCTATCAATGCGACACTAAAGTGGGTAAAGAACGCGTTGAAGCAATTTACCTAAAGGCTGATGGTGTTTCATTGGTTGATTTCAAATGGAAAGGTGATCGCATCATTGCTTCTAATGTAATCACTCACATGGGAACAAAATACGTAGGAGCACAATATATCTGGTTGAAAAATAGCAACGACGTCACACTTTATGACCTTGTACATGATCCAGAAGAAAAAGACCCTACTCTCTGTAAAGAAGAATCAACACTGTTGTTTTAAATAATAAAGGAAATATTATGAAGAAAACTTCGCTTATTTTACGATTTTTAACCGCTCTAAGTATCTCACTATTCATCTCAGCAAATGCTTTTGCTGGTTCTTTGGTTATTGAGGTGCCAGATGATGCAAACCCAACAACCGAGACAGTTTCTTACCTATGCGATACTGGAACAGGTAAAGAACATATCAAAGCAACATATCTTAATGCTGGAAACATCTCACTAGTTGATTTCACATGGAAAGGCAACCGCGTTGTCGGTTCTAATGTAATTTCTGCTTCAGGAGTAAAATATATGGGAGCCCAATATATTTGGTGGAACAGTAAAAATGAAGTGACATTTTACGATCTCATTAGTGATCCAGAAGAGAAAAAACCAATTCTTTGTGTTGAAGAAAAAAGCACAAAATAAAATGTCACTTTAGCTCATTAAAACCATATTGGCTTTAACTTTGTGTTATTTCTTCTAATTCAAACAATCTTTCTTCTGTTTGATGTGATAAAAGAGCCAGCGGTTTTTCTGACTTATCTTCTGCATTGTATCGATAAACTGCTGCCTGTGACAGCAACATAGAGGCTACTGGCGCTGTCACAAGCAAGAAAAGCATCAACAATATTTCATGAAATATAAAACGATTATCCACAAACATTGAATAAAGAAATGAAGCAATGAGAATGCTTCCAGCTCCCCAACCTGTGCTTACTGAAAGCATATGAATTCGTTCATAAAAATTAGAAAAACGCACCAACCCTACTGTTCCAATCAAAGTAAGACTAGAACCTAACATTAAAAAAACAGTAATTATAATGGCAACTGTAAGCGATATATCTTCTTTCATTCAATTATTTCTCCACGCATTAAAAATTTTGCCAAAGCAACACTTGACACAGAACCTAAAAGACCAATAATGAGAGCGGCCACGAAATAAATGGTCGTTCCAGAACAAATATCAAATGTAAGAAACAAGAGAATAGTAATTATATAAAGGGCATCCAAACCTATAATCCTATCTTGTGCCCGTGGGCCACGAACCAACCGAAACAATGCTAAAACCATCGCTAAACTTAAAAAACTTTGTGAGAAAAAAAGTCCCCAATAAAGAATCTCCATACTCATTGAAAAATCTCCAAAAGTAATTTTTCGTACCGTTGTTTAATCAACCGTTCGTAATCACGTCCGTTTGCTAAATTTAATACATGAATTAAAAGCTCACCATTTTTCTTGTTGTAAGCAACCCAAGCAGTTCCAGGAGTAATTGACAGAATACATGCAAGAAGAGCCAGAGCAGTATTATTTTCAAGCAAAAGAGGCACTCTGATAAAACCAGACTGTTGTTTTCGAGACCTTTTTTTCAAAACAAACCAAGCAACTGAAATATTTGAAATTACAGAATCTACAAACACTCGAAAAATAAGATGAAAAACTGCATTCCAATTTTTAATGACAGTCTTTTCTAATTCGAGCAACTGGAGCACCAAACCACCAAACAAAGCAATCATACTTCCCAAAATAAATTGACCTAAACTAAAATCATTCAGAATTAACCACATCAAAACAATAACACTGCTTAAAAAAGGGTAAGGACAAAAATAACTCATCGATTTATCTCCATATTTTCAAGAGAAAAATCCATTGAAACACTCTCAATATAATTTTTAGGCTCATATAAAATCTTTACAGTTTCAGACATATAATGAGAAACAGGATTAGCAAAAACTGTCATAAGGAAACACAAAGCCAAAAGAACAGCAATAGGTACAAATTCAATCACCTGCACACGCGGAGCCATATCTTCAAGAGAAATCCAAAAAGTCCGTATACCTGCTCGTATCATTGCAACAAAAACCGCAAAACTAGATACAGTTACAAAGGTCAAAAAAAGGTAATCACGTAAAACTGGTGCGGAAGCAGAAAAAGTTTCTTTACTGTGATTCAAAATTGCCATGAACATAATGAATTTAGCAATAAAACCGGAAAAAGGAGGCATTCCAATAATTAAAATAGCACATACACCAAAACAAGCTCCAAGAATTGCCAAAGTTACTGACGAATAAGTATAAATTTCATCTTTTTCATCCTCTTCATCATCACTACACACCTCTATTGTTCCAGATAAGACATTAGCAGCAACACCCTGATAACGCTCTATCAACTCCACAAGCAGAAAAAAAGCGCCAAGTGCTAAAGTTGAAGAAACAGCATAAAAGAGCGCTCCTGCTGTCAATGTTTCATTACAAATTCCTATTGCTGCTAATAATGTTCCAGAAGATATGAGAACATTGTACGCGGTTAACCGAGATAAAATTTGGCTAGCCAATACCCCAATAAAACCAAAAGTCATAGTAGAAAGACCACCGTAAAACAAAACTATGTGGCCAAAATAGCTAAAATAACCGCTTTCAGGACCAAACCATACCAACGTCAAACGCAAAATAATATAGATACCAACCTTGCTTAAAATAACAAAAGACGCCCCTACAGGTGCCACTACCGCACTATAAGTCGGTGTTAACCAAAAATTAAGCGGCCACATACCAACTTTAAGTAAAAAAGCGATTCCTAAAAATGCAACACCTACTTCAAATAAAACTATATCCGTAGAAGCTATATGTTTCATTTTTATAGCCAAATCAGCTATATTAAGAGTGCCAACAACCCCATAAATAAGCGCAACACCAATTAAAAAAAGTAATGAAGCAACAAGATTAATCACCACATAATGTAACCCTGCGCGCACACGCAATTGACCAGAACCATGCAAAACAAGCCCGTAAGAAGCCGTTAACATAACCTCAAAAAACACGAATAAATTGAATAAATCTCCCGTCAAAAAAGCACCATTGATCCCAACCATAAAAAATTGCATCAACGATTGGAAATGAGCACCAACTTTAGACCAATGAGCCTTTGAAAAAATCAGTGCGACCGTTATTAACAAACTGGAAAGCAAAAGCATCACGGCACTTAAGCGATCAAGAACCAAAAAAATTCCAAAGGGATAAGACCAATTACCAAGCCTATAAACATCAGAAGCTGGAGAAACTTCAAAAGTACGCATAACCAATAAAACAGAAACAACAACCAATAGCCCAGAAGAGAAAAGACCTATTGATGATTTAAGGTTAGAACGACGCTCATCGTAGAAAAGAAGAAGAGCTCCGGTACTTAGCGGTAAAATGATAGGTAAAATAAGGAGATGGTGCACCCAATATGCCATTCACTGTACCTCATGTCCATCCACATGATCAGAACCTGTTAAACCGCGGGAAACTAAAAGTATAACCAAAAATAAAGCTGTCGTTGCAAAACCAATCACAATCGCTGTCAAGACCAAAGCCTGCGGAAGAGGATCAACATAATGAGCTGAATTAATAATGGCAGAAGGATCAACAATCGGCGCAGCATTACTGCGAGGTCTGCTCATTGAAAACATGAAAAGGTTGACACCATAAGAAATCAAAGACAAACCAAGAATAACCTGAAAAGTACGTGGACGCAAAAGGAGCCAAATTCCCGATCCAACAAGAATACCTATACTTAAAGAAAGAACAACTTCCATCAATTTTCCCTCTCTTGTACGTTGGGTTGTTTACAGATCCTGTAACTACGAATTGATTGATGTGCAAGTGCAATCAAAATGAGAACAGTAGCTCCCAAAACCAACGAAAACACACCAAAATCAAACAAAAAAGAAGATAATATAGGTATGTCTCCAATCAGAGGAAAATCCACATATCGAGAAAATGATGTTAAAAAAGGATACCCTAAAACCCAAGAACTCACACCTGTTGCGACCGATAACAGAAAACCAAAACCCATCCAACGCAAAGGCAAAACTCTTAGATGATTTTCTACCCAACGAATATCACGTGCAAGATATTGCAGAATAAACCCTATAGCTAAAGTAACGCCACCAGCAAATCCACCTCCTGGAAAATTGTGTCCCCGCACAAACAAATAAACAGCAAATGCAATAATAACTGGAAATAGCCAACACATAATGACAGCAGGAACGGCCAAACAATCCAACATTGTACCTGCTACATTTCGATTATCCTGTTCTATGCAAAAATCTACCCGCATACGCTGCCGAATAGGTGCATCAACACTTTCAGGAGCAGGACGAAACCGTCGTAAAATGGCAAAAACTGTCAATGAGACAATACCTAAAACAACAATTTCACCTATCGTATCAAAACTACGAAAATCAACCAACAGAACATTCACAACATTGCGACCACCAGCGTCAAAAAAAGAATGTGTCAGAAAAAAATCAGCAATTGTCGTATCTTGAGGACGCGTCATCACTGCAAAAGATAACCATGCAATACCCGCACCTCCTACAAATGCTATAATAAAATCACGAATACGACGTAAACGCACTAAAAAACTCGTAGAAATTGGAGTAGAATTATGCAAACGTTTAGGTAACCACCGCAAACCAAGCAACAATAGAACTGTTGTCACAATTTCAACAACCAATTGCGTTATTGCCAAATCAGGTGCAGAAAGCCATAAAAAAGTTGCACAAGTCATCAAACCAGCCCCTCCCAACAACATTAATGATGCAAGACGGTGAAATTTCGCTTTCCAAGCAACTAAAAGCGCACATAATCCACCCACCATCCAAAGAGCAAGAAAAGGAATATCAAGTGGGAAAAGTGGCAATGAACCAACTGAAATGAAACCGTCACACAAAAGTAAAATACCAATAAATAAAAAACAAACCCAAAAAATCCAGCATAATTGCATTTGTAAACGACGTGTTGATAAAAAAGATTCTACAGCACACGCCCATTTCCCAAAAATAGTTGCAAGAATTTTCTCGAAAATATGCAATCCTCTTAAATTATGAAAGAGAAGAAAACTATCATTGAAAGATAAAAAATAATCACGTCCTATAAAATAGAGCAATACACCACCTAACAAGGCAATTAAGCTCATAATCAATGGAGTATTCAATCCATGCCAAACGGCCAAATTATAAGGAGGCGTTGTTGATCCTAAAACAGATACAACTGCATTATCCAAAATAGGACCTATTGTTAAATTTGGGAAAATACCAACAGCTAAACAAATAAACACTAAAAGTTCCATTGGAAGACGCATAAAATGTGGTGGTTCATGCGGTATTTTTGGTAAATTTATAGGCTTTGATCCCCAAAAGACACCATGAATAAAACGTACAGAATAAGTCACGCTAAACAAACTAGCCAACGTTGCTACGTAAGGTGCAACCCAATCCAACCATGATTCGAGATGCGTTTCAACGGCTTCAGAAAAAAACATTTCTTTTGATAAAAAACCATTTAACAAAGGAACACCAGCCATTGCCGCACTAGCTACCAAAGCCAAAGTAGCTGTAATAGGCATTGAAAGAAAAAGTCCTGTCAACTTGCGCATATCACGTGTTCCTGTTTCATGGTTAATAATGCCAGCTGCCATGAATAAAGAAGCTTTGAAAGTAGCATGATTAGCCATATGAAAAATCGCAGCAACACAAGCAAGTGGACTTCCAAAACTCAAAAGCGTGGTAATCAAGCCAAGGTGACTTATTGTTGAATAAGCAAGAAGTCCCTTCAAATCCTGCTGAAACATAGAAAAATAGGCGCCAATAAGCAACGTTGAAAGACCTGAAAATCCAACCAATAAAAACCAAGATTCTGTTCCAGATAAAACAGGCCACAAGCGAACAAATAAGAACAAACCCGCTTTCACCATCGTCGCTGAATGCAAATAAGCCGATACAGGCGTTGGAGCATCCATTGCATTGGGTAGCCAAAAATGAAATGGAAACTGTGCACTTTTTGTTAATCCTCCCAATAAAATACAAATAAGGATAGGACAATAAAGGAAACTTGATCGAATCAAATCCCCAGACTGCAATACCTTATCTAGATCAAAACTACCAACTACACAGCCAATTAATAAGACCCCAATTAATAAAGCAAAACCACCAAAACCTGTAACTATTAAAGCTACACGTGCGCCTTCACGAGCACCTGCATTATGATACCAATGACCTATCAACAAAAAAGAAAAAATACTGGTTAATTCCCAAAAAATAACTAAAAAGATAAGATTGCCTGATAAAACAAGACCAGTCATTGATCCCATAAAAGCAAGAAAAAAGGAAAAAAAACGTGATAAAGAATCTGCTGAATCCATGTAATAATGTGCATAAACAACAACAAGCAACCCAATTCCCGTAATTAAAAGGCAAAAAAGCCAAGACAAACCATCTATACAAAGAACCAAGTTAACTCCCCATTCTGGAAGCCAAACCATATCCAAACGTACTGTACAATTTCCACTAACTTCTGGATAAAGTATTATTGTAAAAAGAAAACCGACAAGTGCGATAATACCAGAAAACCATGCGCCATTCTTTTTATCAGTTGAACAAAAAAAACCAATGATAATGCTACCACAAAAGGGAAGCAAAACCAGCAATATCAACATTGCTTCCCGTATTGTCATTCCATAAACTCCAAACTTCTTTGAACATCCTGCTAATGACAGAGTAAAAATAAAAAGCGAAAAATCATATTTCTACTTCTTATCTATACTCTTACAATAACAAGATTTAAATAAAATTTAAAATACCAAGAATTATTATCAAACAAATGCTTTATAAGAAAAAAACACATCTCAAAAATAAAATATACTTAAGGCTCTTTCAATTTTAGCATTTTTAGCTCTTTAAAAAAGCGGGAGAAGCACTGTTTGCGTGGCCCATTAAAAGGCTGATAACTGTTATCTTTTCGGTTATAAGAACGATAACGAGCAACACAAGAATCGATATGTTGCTTGAACATCCACGGTTTCTTTTCTTCTAAAGAAAAAATCAGAAGTCTCTTATCTGGAGAAGATATTTTTTTTAACAACCCATGTCTTTCTTTCAAATGTTCAGCTGAAACAAATGCTGTTTCAGGATACCACCAACTATCATCATATTTGCGATAACCACGCCGATAATGACGATAACCTTTGAAACCATTAAGTTCCCTACGCCCTGTAACAACCAAAAAACTTTGATCATCTTGCAGGGAGGATGAGTAAATTAAATTTTCCACCTCAGTATTATTTTTTGAAACCGAATCGACACCATTGGTTATTATCATAAAAAAACTTCCAACAGATGCTATAAATAAAGCATAATACAAATTTTTATTTACAACCATAACACGTACTTCACAATAATTTGACTAAAACAAAATTACAGATTTTTTTATTGTTAAGAGTAAACAGATTATCTTTCGTGATTCTTTTTCCTTGAGACATTCTGCTACTACATGTACTAAACGTTGATGTGAACAATAGGATCCTTCAGCAGAAAACGGATAAATAATGATTAGGACTCCCTACTATCTTATAGATAAATCAAAGCTTATAAAAAATATGAAAATTATTTCTGATTTACGAGAAATGTCAGGAGCAAAAATTTTATTAGCCTTAAAATGTTTTGCAACATGGAGTCTCTTTGATTTTATGTCCCAATACATGGATGGAACGACATCGTCATCTCTTTATGAATTACGTTTGGGAAAGGAAAAATTCAAGAAAGAAACGCACGCTTACTCCGTTGCTTGGGCAGATGACGAAGTTGATGAAGCTTGTAGCTATGCAGATAAAATTATTTTTAATTCAATACAACAGCTGCAACGTTTTTCTAATATCACAAAAAATCTCCAGCGAGGTTTAAGACTAAATCCAATGATCAGTGCATCAAATTTTGACCTTGCAGACCCTTCACGTCCTTTTAGTCGTTTAGGAGAAACTGACAAAAGTGCAATTAAAGAAGTTCTACCTCTCATAAACGGCCTAATGATTCACAATAATTGTGAAAATGCTGATTTTTATCTTTTTAACCAAATGCTCAACTGTATTGAAGAAAAATTTTCAGAACTTTTCGATGCAGTTGATTGGATTAGTCTTGGTGGGGGAATTCATTTTACTGCTAAAAATTATCCTATAGTAGCTTTTGCAAAACGTTTGAAGCGTTTTTCTCAAACACACGGTGTCACCGTCTTTCTAGAACCAGGTGAAGCTGCAATCACCAAAAGTACTACGCTAGAAGTAAGTGTTCTTGATACGTTGTACAATAAAAAAAGCCTTGCCATTGTTGACAGCTCAATAGAAGCTCATATGCTTGATCTTTTAGTTTATCAAGAAACAGCTAAATTGGAACCTAATAAAGGTTCTCATGAAATTATGATTTGTGGAAAATCCTGTCTTGCTGGTGATATTTTTGGAACATTTCAGTTCCAAGAGCCGCTTCAAGTAGGAGACAGATTATCTTTTCAAGACGCTGCAGGTTATACAATGGTCAAGAAAAACTGGTTTAACGGCATTGCAATGCCTGCCATTGTTATAAAAGAATGTGATGGAAGCTTCATAATTCAGCGTCAATTTAGTTATCATGATTATAAAAATAACCTTTCATAACCCACTACCATACAACAAAACCATTAAGTGACAATACTAAAAGGAGATAACTCTAGAATGAAGAAAAATATTCTCATTATTGGTGCTGGAGGTGTTGCACAAGTCGTCGCGCATAAATGCGCACAAAATAATGATATCCTAGGTGAAATTCACATCGCATCACGAACACAAAAAAAATGTGACGCAATAATCTCATCCATTAAAGCCAAAAATTCAATGAAGGTGGAAAACATTCTCGAAAGCCACGTAATTAATGCAATGAATATTACAGAAATGGTGCAATTAATCCAAAAAACAAAATGTGAAATTGTCATAAATGTTGGCTCCTCCTTTCTTAATATGTCCATTCTTTCAGCCTGTATTGAGACCAAATGTGCTTATGTTGATACTGCGATTCACGAAGATCCTTTAAAAATCTGTGAAACACCTCCTTGGTACGGAAATTATGAATGGCCCAGACGCCAAGAATGCGAAAAGGCCGGTATAACTGCTATTTTGGGAGCAGGCTTCGATCCTGGTGTTGTCAATGCTTACGCAGCATTAGCGCATGATAGTTATTTCGATACAATAACTGATATTGATATTATTGATATTAATGCCGGCAATCACGGACGCTGGTTTGCTACTAATTTTGATCCAGAAATTAATTTTCGAGAATTTACTGGACAGGTGTGGTCATGGCAAAATAAAAAATGGACTTCCAATAAAATGTTTGAAATCAGTCATGAATGGGATCTACCCGTTGTTGGAAAACAAAAGGCCTATATGACAGGACATGATGAAATTCATTCATTATCCAAAAATCTTGATGTTCAAAATGTTCGATTTTGGATGGGATTTAGTGAGCGTTACATCACTGTTTTCACTGTTTTGAAAAACCTTGGACTCTTATCTGAGCAACCTATTAAAACAGCAGAAGGACAAGAAGTTATCCCCTTAAAAGTTGTAAAGGCCGTCTTACCCAACCCAGCCTCATTAGCACCAGATTATACAGGAAAAACCTGTATCGGTGATCTCATTAAAGGTAAAAAAGATGGTAAACAACGAGAAGTTTTCATTTATAATATAACCGACCATAAAGAAGCTTTTAATGAAACTGGCGCTCAAGGTATCTCATACACAGCTGGTGTACCAGCAGCAGCAGCAGCCATCCTCATTGCTAACGGTGAATGGGACGTTAAAACTATGGTCAATGTAGAAGAATTGCCACCACATCCTTTTCTAAAGTCTCTTGACCACATGGGACTTTCAACATGCATAAAAGAACAGAAAAAAGATAACAAGTTACAGTTTTAAATTTATTTTTGTATACTAATAAAGGAATGTCCGTTCCAAGTACGATTCTTCGAAAATAATCCATCAAACCATAAAAAAGCTTCCTCACGGAATATAAGGAAGCTTTTTCTTTTAACAAATTCAACAAGTCTTATTCAAATGTGAAGCGGTTTAGCAAACGTTGCCAAAGCTGCTTCTCGTACTGCTTCTGATAAAGTCGGATGTGCATGACAACAGCGCCCGAGATCTTCTGATGAACCACCAAATTCCATCAAAACTGCAATTTCATGAATCATTTCACCCGCACCAAATCCAAGAATATGGCCACCCAAAACCCGATCTGTCTTTTTATCAGCAATGATTTTAACAAATCCATCACCTTTCTGCATCGCACGTGCACGACCATTCGCCATGAAAGGAAATTTTCCAACATTATAATCAATTCCAGCAGCTATAAGTTCTTCTTCTGTCTTACCTACACTAGCAACTTCCGGCTGCGTATAAACAACACTAGGAATAACATCAAAATTAACATGACCCCTTTGACCCACCAAAATTTCAGCAACAGCAACACCTTCTTCCTCAGCTTTATGTGCTAACATTGGCCCCCTAACAACGTCACCAATAGCGTAAATACTTGGAATACTCGTCTGCCAATGCGCATCAATTGCAATAAATCCACGCTCATCCAACTGAACACCAGCTTCTACCAAACCAAGACCCTCCGTATATGGAGAACGCCCAGTAGCAATTAATACAGCATCAGCCTCTAATGTTTCACACGAACCATCCTTGATAATCTCAAAAGTTACTTGAGCGGTTGAACCAGACCGAGCTACATCTTTTACTTTCGCACCAGTTTTGTATTCAATCCCTTGCTTTTCCATTAATTTCTGAAATTGCCGTGAAATTTCACCATCCATTGATCCTAAAACTTTGTTAAGATACTCAATAATTGTCACTTTAGCACCAAGACGTCTCCAAACGGAACCAAGCTCTGAACCAATAACACCTGCACCAACAATAATCATACGTGCTGGTACTTTTTCAAAAGAAAGCGCTCCTGTAGAAGATACAACAACTTTTTCATCAATTGTCACATCTAATCCTGGAATACCCGAACTATCTGACCCCGTAGCAATAATAATATTTTTTGTTGTGATTATTTTCTGACTACCATCTTTGGCAGTAACTTCGACCGTACCTGCACCCAAAATTTTAGCTGTGCCTAAAAAAGTATCAACCTTATTTTTTTTCATCAAAAAAGAAATACCACTCGTATTCGCTGTTACAACAGCCCTTTTGTGCGCCATCATTTGCTCAAGGTTAAGCTTAGACTTTGAAATAGAAATGCCAAGTGTTTCGAAACCATGCTGCGTTTCGGAAAATAATTCAGAAGCATGCAACAATGCTTTAGAAGGGATGCAGCCAATATTGAGACATGTACCACCCAATGTTGCACGCTTCTCAACGATCGCTGCCTTAAGTCCTAATTGCGCAGCCTTTATTGCCGCCACATAACCACCTGGACCCGCCCCGATCACAACCACATCATAAGACATTTATTTTTCCTTTCATCCCCAAAACTGTACTTTTACAAATCAAGAACAAGGCGTTCCGGATCTTCTAAACTTTCCTTAACCCGTACAAGAAAAGTCACAGCTTCTTGCCCATCTACAATACGATGATCATAAGAAAGCGCTAAATACATCATGGGACAGATTACAACTTGACCCCCTACAACCATTGCTCGTTCTTTAATCGCATGCATTCCTAAAATACCAGACTGCGGTGCATTCAAAATCGGCGTTGACATTAGTGATCCGTAAACACCTCCATTGGTAATGGTAAAAGTTCCCCCTTGCATATCAGAAACTGATAACTTCCCATCACGAGCGAGACGTCCTAAGCGACCAATTTCCTTTTCAATCTCTGCAAGTGACATCTGATCTGCACCACGAACTACTGGAACAACAAGCCCCTTGTCAGTTCCAACAGCAATCCCAGCATTGACATAATTTTTATAAATGATGTCTGTTCCATCAATTTCTGCATTAACTGCAGGAAGTTCTTTTAATGCATGACAAACAGCCTTAGTGAAAAATCCCATAAAACCGAGTTTAACACCGTGCTTATTTTCAAAAATATCCTTATAACGCTTACGTAGATCCATAACTGCTGACATATCAACTTCATTAAATGTAGTTAACATTGCCGCAGTGTTCTGTGCATCTTTAAGGCGACGAGCAATTGTTTGACGCAACTTTGTCATGCGAACCCGCTCTTCGCGCATTTCATAAACAGGAGCAACTTGTGAAACAGATTCAGCAACAGCCGGCCCTTTTGGTTCTTTAGATAACGAACCAAGAACATCCCCCTTAAGGATTTGTCCACGTTTTCCAGAACCAGAGATATCACCTTTTGCTATATTATTTTCAGCCATTAACTTTGCCGCTGAAGGTGCAGGAGGCATTGTGCTGCCCTCTGGAGACTGTGTTAACTCAGACACAGATATTTTAGCAGCCACGATAGACTCATTAGATTTAGCTGATTGAGAAACACCAATAGCTCCAGCCGTAATTAATCCTAAGACAGCATTTACCTCAACTGTATCGCCTTCCTTTGCGATAACCTCAGATAACTTTCCTGTAACTGGAGAAGGAACTTCAATTGTTACCTTATCAGTTTCTAATTCAACCAAGGGTTCATCCATAACGACAGCTTCGCCAAGATTTTTAAACCACTTGCCAACTGTTGCTTCAGTAACCGATTCGCCCAAAGTAGGAACACGAATTTCAGTAGTCATAATATTTTTTCCATACATCAGAGTAGCAATAAACTAAGAACCTAACGCATCTTCGAGAAATGCGGCAAGTTGTTCAAGATGTGTAACCATCAGACCAGTTGCTGGTGATGCACTCGCAGGTCGTCCAGCATAACGTGCCCGAGAATACTGTGCATTAATATGGGTTAAAACCCATTCCAAATAGGGCTCAATAAACGACCAAGCTCCCATATTCTTGGGCTCTTCTTGGCACCAAATAACTTCGGCTTGTAAGAAACGCGACAATACATTTACTAAAACTTTCGCGGGGAAAGGATAAAGCTGTTCAACACGCAGCAGATAAATATCATCAATTCCCCTTCTTTCACGTTCTTCATAAAGATCGTAATAAACTTTTCCCGTACAAAGTATAATCCGACGAATCTTACTATCTTTCTGCAATTTGATAGCAGAACTTTTGATACATTCCGCATCATCAAGCAACAAACGGTGAAAACTAGTCCCTAACTCCATTTCACTTAACAAAGAGACAGCTCTCTTATGACGCAAAAGTGATTTCGGTGTCATTAAAACCAGTGGCTTACGGAAATCACGTTTAATTTGCCGACGCAAAATATGAAAATAATTCGCAGGAGTTGTACAATTAGCAACTTGCATATTATCTTCTGCACACAATTGTAAATAACGCTCTAAACGCGCTGAAGAATGTTCTGGCCCTTGTCCTTCAAAACCGTGAGGCAACAAGCACACAAGACCAGACATACGAAGCCATTTACGCTCTGCAGATGAAATAAACTGATCAAAAATAACCTGTGCACCATTAGAAAAGTCACCAAATTGTGCTTCCCAAAGTGTTAAACCATTCGGTTCAGCAAACGAATATCCATATTCAAAACCAAGAACAGCTTCCTCAGAAAGCATAGAATTTACTACCTCGTAAATTGCCTGTCCCTTTCGCAAATTATTCAAAGGGATGTAACGCGATTCATTTTCTTGATCATAAAGAACCGAATGACGTTGTGAAAAAGTTCCACGCTCAACGTCTTCACCAGAAAGACGAACAGGCGCCCCCTCCAAACAAAGAGATCCAAAAGCCAAAGCTTCGGCCGTTGCCCAATCAACACCTTCACCAGTTTCAAAAATCTTAGCACGATTTCCCAAAAAACGTTGAATGGTTTTATGAACATGAAAACCTGTTGGAATTTCAACAATTTTCTTACCAATTTCCTTCAAAGTTTCTAGCTTAACACCTGTCACTCCACGGTGCTGCTCATCAACACTGCTGGAAGCTTTAAGACCTGTCCAACTTCCATCAAGCCAATCAGCTTTACTTGGTTTATAAGAAGCACTTTCCTCAAACTCAATTTCAAGCTTACTACGCCACAGATTTTTTTGCTCCTCAATATCTCCTGAAGTAACCACTCCTTCTGTTATCAACTGATCACCATAAATTTGGAGTGTTGTTTTGTGATTGCGAATTGCCTTATACATAAGCGGTTGCGTGAAAGATGGTTCGTCACCTTCATTGTGTCCATAACGACGGTAACAAAACATATCGATTACAACCGGCTTATGAAAAACCTGACGAAATTCAGCCGCTATCTTTGCAACAAAAACAACAGCTTCAGGATCATCACCATTCACATGAAAAATTGGTGCATCAATCATTTTTGCTACGTCTGATGGATAAGGTGAAGAACGTGAAAAACGTGGATCCGTTGTAAATCCAATCTGATTATTTATAATCACATGAATAGAACCAGCAACGCGATAACCTTTCAAACCAGAAAGACCAAAAGTTTCTTGAATAACACCCTGCCCCGCAAAAGCAGCATCACCATGAATGAGAAGAGGCAAAACTTTCGCGCGTTCACTTAACGGAATAATGTCAGTGCGTGTAGGCCCCACAAGCTGATCCTGTTTAGCACGCGCTTTTCCGATAACAACCGGATCAACAATTTCAAGATGAGATGGATTAGGCAAGAGAGACAAGTGAACTTTTTTACCATTAAATTCGAGATCAGACGAAGTTCCTAGATGATACTTTACATCTCCAGATCCTTCAACATCATCAGGTTTATAAGATCCTCCTTTGAATTCATGAAAAATAGCTCTATGTGGCTTAGACAGAACCTGTGAAAGAACATTCAGACGGCCACGATGAGCCATTCCTAAGACGACCTCCTGCACACCTAAAGCGCTACCACACTTGATGATCTGCTCAAGAGCAGGAATAAGCGCCTCACCACCGTCAAGGCCAAAACGTTTCGTTCCCTTATACTTTGTATCTAAAAACTGCTCAAATCCCTCTGCTTCAACAAGCTTACCGAGAATGGCTTTCTTATCTTCATTTGTAAAAGCAATTCGTTTATCTGGCCCTTCGATACGACCTTGAAGCCATGCTTTTTGAGTTGGATCAGAAATATGCATATATTCCATACCAATTGTTGAACAATAAGTACGATTTAAAATCTCAAGCATTTGCGGAATAGTTGCATATTCCAATCCCAAAACATTATCAATGAAAATTGGACGATTATAATCAGCAGGTGTAAAACCATAAGCCTCTGGTGATAATTCTTTATAATCTTCTAATTTTTCCGCCAATTCAAGGGGATCAAGTCGTGCATGAAGATGCCCACGTGCTCGAAAAGCACGAATCATCATTAGAGCATGAACGGAATCGCGTGTAGCTTGAATAACATCTTGTTCGCTAGAATTTTTTCCACTTTGTTTAGCGCCAGTAACTGCTTTTTCTTTTAACTTATTACCAAAATGCTTTTCAAGAGCAGACCAATTCCCATCGATAGCAGAAACCAATTCTCCATTTGCCTTTAATGGCCAATGATCACGTTGCCACGTTGCTCCCTTAGCATTTTTTAGAACATCTTCTTTACTATCTTGAAGGGTTTCAAAAAAAGCACGCCATTGCGAATCCACACCAGCTGGATCTTTTTCATATTCTGCATAAAGTTGGTCTATATAATCCGCATTTCCACCATACAGAAACGACGTTTGCGCAAAGAGACTATTTATTTCGTCCTGCCTTTCCATATACCTTCTCCGGAACACCCGTTCCGTCTCCTTATCTATTTTCAAATCTTCAAATGCCTGTAAAACAAATAAAAATTAGAAAATTTAAAAAAGTTTTTACTTCTTTATGTTCAAATACTTCACCTGAATTGGAATTTATTCCCATTCAGGTGAAACTTTCTCTCACCTCTTCAAAACCGACATAAGAGTTTTTCCTATTTGCGACGGTGAGGGAGAGACGCAAATCCCTGCCGACTCCATTGCAGCAATCTTATCTTCTGCTCCACCTCTACCGCCAGAAATAACAGCTCCAGCATGACCCATCGTACGACCTGGAGGAGCTGTACGACCAGCAATAAAACCAACAACTGGCTTTTTGCGACCTTTTTTTGCTTCATCCATAATAAATTGAGCCGCTTCTTCTTCAGCAGAACCACCAATTTCACCAATCATTACAATAGATTCTGTCTCACCATCAGCCAAAAACATTTCTAACACATCAATAAATTCTGCGCCCTTAACAGGATCACCACCAATACCAACAGCCGTTGTTTGTCCAAGACCTTCTTGGCTCGTTTGAAACACTGCCTCATAAGTTAAAGTGCCTGACCGCGAAACAACACCAACAGATCCTTTTCTAAAAATAGAGCCAGGCATAATACCAATCTTGCACTCATTAGGAGTAAGAATACCTGGGCAGTTAGGGCCAATTAAACGTGAATTTGCCTTTTTTAATTTATCCTTAACCCTAATCATATCCATAACTGGTATGCCTTCTGTAATGCAAACAATCAAGCCAATTTCAGCATCAATAGCTTCGATGATAGCTTCTGCTGCTCCAGCAGGAGGAACATAAATAACGGAAGCATCAGCTCCTGTTTTTTCCTTACCTTCTGCAACACTAGCAAAAATAGGGAGAGTTTCACCCTTTGCCCCTACCCATATTTCGCCTCCTTTTTTAGGGTTAATACCACCAACCATCTTTGTATTATGATAAGCTAAAGCCTGTTCTGTATGGAAAGTTCCTGTTTTCCCAGTAAGCCCCTGAACCAGAACTTTCGTATCCTGATTAATGAGAATAGACATGGCTTAAGCTCCCTTCACAGCTGAAATGATCTTCTGAGCAGCATCATCTAAATCACTAGCAGAAATAACATTCAAACCACTCTCACTGATAATTTTTTTACCTTGCTCAACATTAGTACCTTCAAGACGAACAATTAAAGGAACCTTTAAACCAACTTCTCTAACAGCAGCAACAACACCCTCAGCAATAACGTCACAACGCATAATACCACCAAAAATATTAATCAAAATACCCTTCACATTTGGGTCGGCAGTAATAATCTTAAAAGCAGCAGTAACCTTTTCCTTTGATGCACCACCACCGACATCAAGAAAATTTGCAGGCTCGGCTCCATAAAGTTTAATAATATCCATTGTTGCCATAGCAAGACCTGCACCATTTACCATGCAACCAATTGTACCCTCGAGAGCAACATAAGCTAGGTCATGCTTCGAAGCTTCAATCTCTTTTGGATCTTCTTCTGAAAAATCACGTAATTCCAAAACATCTGAATGACGAAATAAGGCATTATTATCAAAAGAAACCTTTGCATCAAGAACGCGCAAACGACCATTTTTCATAACAATAAGCGGATTTATTTCAAGAAGACTCATATCCTTTTCGCAAAATGCTTTGTAAAGAATTGGAAAAAGTTTTTCACCATCTTTCCGTGCATCACCATGCAGCTCTAATGCATCGCAAAGATTTGTACAATCAGCAGAAGTAACTCCTTGAGCGAAATCAACGGGTAAAGTTAATATTTTTTCTGGCGTTTTTTCAGCAACATCTTCAATATCCATACCCCCCTCCACGGAAACAACAAAAGCAACCTGACCAACCGTACGATCAACCAAAAGAGAAAGATAAAGTTCCCGTTCAATATCAGCACCATCCTCAATATAAAGACGGTTGACCTGCCTCCCTTCTGAACCCGTTTGCTTAGTCACCAAAGTTTTTCCGAGCATTTCTTTCACATTTGCAACAACTTCTTCAACTGACTTTGCAAGCCGAACACCACCCTTTGCATCAGAACCAAGTTCTTTAAATGTTCCTTTGCCGCGACCCCCAGCATGAATCTGACTTTTAACTACATAGAGCGGTCCAGGCAACTTTTTTGCCCATTGTTCAGCTTGCTCTACAGAATAAATAGCAACACCATTCGCAATTGGTGCTCCATATTCATGAAGCAGACGCTTGGCCTGATATTCATGGATATTCATTTATTTTTCCTTTTCTTTTATGGATCATTTAACTGATCATCAAATTTTCGTAACACTTCAAGGACTCTGTTTTAAGAAACAGAATTCTTGCTCTATAATTATTTGAGACTAGGCGCAATGGCGACACAAGCTTCACAAAGCTTACGTACCGCACTTACTGATTGTTCAAAAGCAATCTTTTCCTCTTCATCAAGATTGATTTCAACTACCCTCTCAACACCACCCGCACCAAGAACAACGGGAACACCGACATACACACTATTAACCCCATATTCACCTGAAAGACAGGCGGCAACAGGAACAATACGTTTAGTATCCTTTAAATAAGCTTCAGCCATAGAAATAGCAGAAGAAGCTGGCGCATAAAAAGCAGAACCTGTTTTCAATAAACCAACAATTTCCGCACCACCATCACGAGTACGTTGAATGATTTGATTGATTTTTTCCTGCGTTGTCCAACCCATCTTGACAAGATCAGGCAAAGAAATACCACCAACCGTTGAATAACGTACTAAAGGCACCATTGTATCACCGTGCCCACCTAAAACAAAAGCTGTGATATCTTTAACAGAAATTTTAAATTCCTCAGCTAGAAAATAGCGAAAACGTGCCGAATCAAGAACACCAGCCATACCAACAACTTTTTGCGTTGGAAGACCTGAAAATTTTTGCAACGCCCACACCATCGCATCAAGAGGATTCGTAATACAAATAACAAATGCTAGAGGCGCATACTTTTTAATCCCAGCCCCAACCTGCTCCATAACTTTTAAATTAATTCCTAAGAGATCATCGCGACTCATACCAGGTTTTCGAGCTATTCCCGCCGTTACAATAACAACATCAGCACCTTCTATTGCTTCATAAGCATTAGTTCCTATTAAATTAATATCAAAACCATCAACCGGTGAAGATTCAGCAATATCAAGAGCCTTACCCTGTGGTACCCCTTCCACAATATCAAACAAGACAACATCACCAAGTTGCTTAAGCCCTATCATATGGGCCAAAGTTCCACCAATCATACCTGAACCAATGAGAGCTATTTTTTTGCGTGCCATTTTATTTATTCCTAACGTAAGGCAACCCTAGCGAACAATAATAAACGCCAGCATACTGACTTCCCTAACCTTAGCCCTATCTAATAACGCTACCAAAAGGAAGAAAGCATGAAATACATCATGATGTACCGATAAAATGAATTTTAGAAAAATACAACAGAATTATTACACCGTATTTGAATTCACAAAGAGATATTAATTTTTACGGCTTATGTGAGCATAAAATAACATCATTTTTTCTTCTTTAAAAGAAATCGCTCTGACCAAATATTTAAATAATCTTGGCTTTGCATCTCAAAAAGACGAGATTCTGTTCTTTTAAATTCAAATGTTTCCGTTGTTTTTGCATATCCCTTATACAAATTCTCAAGTTTTGCCGCTGCCGACATAAACAATCTCATATGACGCTCATAGAGGACATCAATAAACAAAATAAACCGTTTCACCTCATTGCGACATGTATCATCCATAACTGGTACATTATCAACAAAAATTGTGTGATAACGCTCCCCTAATGCTAAATACTCACTTGCAGATAAGGGCTTTACACATAAATCTTGATAATCAAAGCGCGCACAACCCATTCCAGATCGTGGAACACGTATAAAACGCCCTTTTACGGAGATTTCATCGGACACTTCCTTCTGCCCCTGCAATACTCGTTTCCAAGCCTGATCCATGCGTTCATTTGCCTCAATTCCTAACGGAGTCATGTACACATATTGCAAATTCAATTTTTCAAGGCGATAATCCGTATTTGTATCAAGATTTATAACCTGAACATGTTTTTCCAAAACCTGTATAAAAGGCAAAAAAAGCTCTCGGTTTAAACCATTATGATAAAGATCTCTAGGAGCAACATTTGATGTAGCAACAAAAAAAGTACCTTTATCAAATAAAGCAGACACAAGACGTCCTAACACCATCGCATCCGCAATGTCCGTCACACTAAATTCATCAAAACAAAGCACTTGTGCTTCCCGCGAAAGATCTTCTGCAACCGCTAAAATGGGACTAGTTTGTTCATACTTTGATGTTTTTCGATAAATATCAACGCGCTCGTGTATATTAGCCATAAAGTCATTAAAATGGGCACGCCTTTTGCGATCTTGTGGCAAACAAGAAAAAAACAAGTCCATAAGCATTGTTTTTCCACGCCCAACCCCGCCATAAATATATAACCCCTGAGAAAAATTACTCGCGCTATCATTTCTTGAAGAATAAACGTAAGCATGCTTTATTCTCTTTAAAAAATTCAACAATTTCCAAGATCGATAAACAGGTTTTTCTGCGATATTATGCAATAAAGAATCAAAATGCTTAGCTAAAGCAAATTGAGCTGGATCAAAACTGATTTCTCCTTTAGATACTAGATTTTCATAACATGTTGAAACCAAAACCATCTAAAAAACCTTTTTAAACTTCTCTAAATATTTTTTTACAGGTTTGAGCATATACCCCTCTTTTGTAGATAGCTAAAAATGATTTAACGACTCAAAATAACTGTATAACCATCAAGTGTACGCCCTTCAAAATGGTCTGTATTATAGGAATAAAGGGCAACAACAATACGTCCTGAGTTATCATAAAAATATAATTTTTTTTCTTTAACAGACCACGACTTTACCAGAGAAACAATACCTGAGCAATGTAAGGGACTGGCACGATACCCTTGGCCAAATTTTGTCTGTGGTGTTGCAATTCGGCAAGTTTTACCACCCATAGACAAATTCCAAACTCCTGAAATACTGGCGGGAAATAAATTGATAGCTCGATTTGGTAATTCAAAATTAGCCATTTGTTCATCGCGATAAGAATCACTTCTTCCATACGCTGAATCCCCATCTCTTTCAGATTCTAAGGAATAAGACCCTAACAAATCCTGTGTATTTTCAGATATTGACATTTGCTGAACAGGATAAATAATTTCTGATACATTGCCTTGATTATTACTTTTAAACCGCGATACTGAACAACCATTTAAAACTATTCCAACTGATATTAAAAAGAAAAACGAAGTTTTTGAAAATGTCATATCTGTACTCTTTCCAACAAAGATAAATAGGCTAACTCAAAGAAAACGTGAGTAAACATTTATATACGTCATTTTAAAAGGATAAATTAATAAATTAAAAAAACAGAATTTAAATATCCAATTTAGACATAGTAATAAGTTTTTATAATTAATTTTATATTCACTAAACACTAGAAATTTATGAAATTCTCGGTCATATACTCTTTTTCAGAAACTATTTAAAATAGAGAAATTTAATGAAAATACCATTCAGCAAAATGAACGGTCTTGGAAATAAAATTATTGTTGCTGATATGCGTAAGAGCAAGCATTCAATAACTCAACAAGCAATACTCTCTTTAGCAGCAAATACAGAAATGCATTTTGATCAAATTATGGCTATTCATCTACCTACCAAAAGCGAAGCTGACTTCAGCATCAAAATATGGAATGTTGATGGTTCAATGGCAAAAGCTTGTGGTAATGGAACTCGTTGTGTAATAGCATGGCTTGCAGACCACGACTATGGTGAAAATTTTCGATTGGAAACGCCTTCTGGAATTATTGAAGGCAGACGTCAAATAAATGGTTTAATCTCTGTTAACATGGGATCTCCTTGTTTTAACTCAAAATACATGCCTGTTTCACGTGAAATAGCAGATACCAACCACGTAGGAATTACCGCCGGTTCTCTAAAAGATGCCAGCCTTTTATCTATTGGCAATCTCCATGCTATTTTTTTTATTGACGGTAATATTCAATCTATCCCATTAGAAAAATACGGACCAAAACTTGAATGTTCCCCACTCTTCCCAGAGAGGTGTAATATTTCCATTGCTTCCGTAACATCACGAAAAAGCCTAAGTTTACGAACGTGGGAGAGAGGTGTTGGATTAACAAAAGCATGTGGCAGTGCTGCTTGTGCTGGTGCAGTAGCAGCCTACAGACGAGGTTTAACAGAACGCCAAATCAACGTAAATTTGTTAGGTGGAACACTTAACATATTTTATAAAGAAGATAATCATGTTGTTATGACAGGTCAAATTCAATATGAGTTTAGTGGTTTTTTAAATCCTTTAACAGGATGCTATAAAAAGGATCACTTTTGATGGCGATAGAAATCGTAACTTTTGGTTGTCGGCTCAACAGCTATGAGTCGGAAATAATACGCAAAGAAAGTGCTTCTTCTGGACTGGATCAACTCAAAAATGATTCCATCATTTTTAATACCTGTGCTGTTACTGCTGAAGCTGTTAGACAAGCAAAACAAGCTATTAGGAAAGCAAAACGTAAAAACCCTCACGCCCGCATTATCGTAACAGGATGTGCCGCACAAGTAGAAGCAAAAAGTTTTGCTATCATGGATGAAGTAGATCTTGTTTTAGGGAATGAAGAAAAACTCCATTCTCATTCTTACCGACAATTTCCTGATTTTGGAATTAACCATGATGAAAAATTACGCATTAATAACATAATGGAAGTAAAAAAAATTGCTCCACATATGGTTAGTGCTATGGAAGAACGTACACGCGCCTTTGTACAAGTACAAAATGGATGCGACCATCGTTGCACATTCTGCATTATTCCTTATAGCCGTGGACCATCGCGTTCAGTACCCATAGGAGCTGTTATTGAACAAATAAAACGATTAACAGGGAATGGGATTCAAGAAATTGTTCTGACGGGTGTTGACCTTACAAGCTATGGTCACGATCTCCCCGGAAAAGCTACCTTAGGAAAATTAACATCTGCCATTTTACATTACATTCCTGATTTACCTCGATTGCGTCTTTCATCTATCGATTCTATCGAAGCAGACCAAGAACTTATAAATCTTTTAATCCATGAAAAAAGAATAATGCCACATTTACATTTATCCCTACAGGCAGGAGATAATATGATTCTAAAAAGAATGAAACGGCGACATCTGCGCGAACACGCAATTCAATTTTGCCAAAATTTACGTGCCAAACGTCCTACAATGGTTTATGGTGCTGACTTAATTGCTGGTTTTCCTACTGAAACGGACGAAATGTTTCAAAATAGTCTAACTTTAATTAAGGACTGTAATTTAACACATCTTCATGTTTTTCCTTTCAGTCCAAGGGAAAAAACACCAGCCTCACGTATGCCACAAATTAACCGTAAGATAGTCAAAATGCGCGCAGAAAAATTACGAAAAGCAGGTAAGGAAGCTTATCAAAGACATCTTACTCATCTACAAAACAGTCAGCAGACAATTCTTGTTGAAAGAGATGGTATTGGACGAACAGAAGATTATACCCTTGCAAAAATTGAAGGTGCTAAAGCTGGAGCAATTGTTAAAGCCATTGTTGTTGGCCATGATGGTAATAAATTGATTGCTACTTTACCTTGATTTTAAGCAACTTAAGCGGAAAAATCCTTATGACAAAATCCCTTATAAAAAAAATTTTTTCTTTTAATAAGTCTAAAAAGAAGGAACTTCAGCAAGTTCTATCTCAAGATGAAGCTGATACAATCAAAAAAAATCAGATAAAAAAACAAAATACAACATCTATAAATTATAGTGAAAAAGATATTCTCTCTGAACCAGATATTAAAAAAACTAAAGTTATTATTACAAATACAGTTTATGAAAAAGAAATTGCAGATCCTTTTGTTCTATCACCCATTCAGAAAGAAGAAACCGCGTGGTTTAAACGCTTTAAAAAAGGATTAGCTCTTTCTTCACTACGTTTAAGTGAATCCATTAGTGATATCTTTATCAAAAAAAAACTTGATGAAGATACCTTACAAGAGCTAGAGGATATACTTATTCAGGCTGACCTTGGTGTAGAAACTACCACGAGTATTATAGATTGTTTGTCTTCCAAATATTATAATAAAAATTTATCTCCAGACGATGTTCAAACAATAGTTTCTGATGAGATAAAAAAAGTGCTAGATCCTGTCGCTATTCCATTAGAACTCGATCTAAATCATAAACCTCATGTTATTTTACTGGTTGGTGTGAATGGGACTGGAAAAACGACAACTATTGGAAAACTTGCAGCCAAATTAACTTCTAAAAAACTAAAAGTTATGCTTGCTGCCGGCGATACATTTCGTACTGCAGCTATCGAACAATTACATATTTGGGGTGAACGTACAGAATCCACCGTTATTTCAACTAAACTAGGTGCAGATTCTGCTAGCTTAGCCTTCGATGCTTATAAAAAAGCTAAAAAAGAAAACTATGATATACTAATTATTGATACAGCAGGACGCTTACAAAACAAAACTGAACTCATGGATGAATTAGCGAAAATTGTCCGCGTTTTGAAGAAGCACTCTCCCAAAGCACCACATACAATACTTCAGACACTTGACGCAACTACAGGACAAAATGCATTAAATCAAGTAGATATTTTTCGCAATATTGCCAATGTTAATGGTTTAGTTATGACAAAACTTGATGGTACAGCCCGAGGAGGAATTCTTGTCTCTATTGCTGCAAAATATAAATTACCCGTTCATTTTATCGGTATAGGAGAGAATATTGAGGATCTTCAACCCTTTTCTTCTTCTGATTTTGCCGAAACTATTGCAGGAAAACATTCATGAAAAAACACTTACACAAACTTCATTTATTAAATGAAAAAAAAACCAAAAATACAAATTATAATAGTGAAATTGCTCATTCACCTATATTAAAATTTTTACTAGAAATTGGGCCACTCATTGTATTTTTTCTTGCTAATTATAAAGGAGAATGGCTAATAAATAACATTTTTATTTTTAAAAATTTTAGCAAACCTATTTTTCCCGCAACAGCCCTTTTTATGATCGCTATTGTTGTTGCTTTAGGTTTATCTTGGTTTTTTTTGCGAAAAATCCCCGTAATGCCTCTTATTTCAGGAATATTTGTTATTGTTTTTGGTTTTTTAACTCTTTGGCTTCACAATGATACCTTTATTAAAATGAAACCAACAATTATTAATATCTTATTTGCTTTTATTCTCTTTGGAGGTATGGCCTTTAAAAAACCACTTTTGCGCTACGCTCTTGATTCTACTTTTAAAATTGATGATTTAGGATGGAAAAAACTTACATATCGTTGGGCATTTTTTTTCATTTTTCTTGCTATATTAAATGAATTAGTTTGGCGCAATTTTAGTGATAATTTTTGGACAAATTTTAAAGTATTTGGTGTTATGCCCATAACAATTTTGTTCATTTTTACACAAATCCCAACTATTATTAGACATTCAAAAGATACCTTAAAATAATAAAAACAAATTTTATGAAAAAAGAAAACGTACAAATTAATTTCTGTGAACTATTTTTCAAATTTATAATTATAAATTTTCTATGGAGAGTATGCATGTTGATTGAACAGTTTATCTGTCGAGAAGATAATTTTGGTGTACTCATTCACGACGAAAAAAGTGGTTATACAGCTGCAATTGATGCACCTGAAAGTAAAGCAATTCACAATGCTTTAAAACGCCATGACTGGACACTTGAAACTATTTTTGTAACTCATCACCATAACGACCATGTGGAAGCACTTATGGAGTTAAAAAAAATTTACAATACCGTAATTATCGGACCAGAAGCAGAGAAAAAAAAAATTCCCTACCTTGACAAAACACTTCAACCAGATGAAAGCCTCTTCTTTGGTACCCATCCACTTATAGCTCTTTCAACACCTGGTCATACACTTGGCGCGCTATCATACTATTTTACCCAAGAAAAATTACTTTTTGCAGGAGATACAATTTTCTCACTGGGATGCGGACGCCTTTTTGAAGGAACACCAAAATTAATGTTGAATTCTTTAAAAAAAATTCGTCAACTTCCTGATGAAACACTCCTTTACTGTGGACATGAATATACTAAAAATAATGCTCTTTTTGCATTAACTATTGATCCACATAACAAAAAACTTCATAAAAGGGCAGAAGATGTTTTTTTGTTACGAGCAAAAAACGCTATGACTTTACCTGTAACTTTGGGACAAGAAAAAGCTACAAATCCATTTCTTCGTTGGGATGACATTATGTTACGAAAAAATCTTAAAATGGAACAAAATACGGATGAAGAAATTTTTGCTGAAATTAGAAAAAGAAAAGATATTTTTTGAACTTAGATAATATCATACAAATTAAGCACATTTTTTTACAATACATGTTTAAATAATATTTTCTATCTAAATTTTGTAATAAGAATACATCAAATAATTAAAATTAAACAAATACCATACTATAAAGTGCATATTACTTAACAATTAATCAATTTTGTAAACGTCGACAAATATCATCTAGTTGCTCTAATGAAGAATAATGTATTTTCAAATCTCCCCCTTTTTTACCGTGTCTAATAATTACTTTCATACCAATTACATCTGAAAGTAATTTTTCCAAAGATTTTGTTTTTGTATCCTTTTCATAAAAAGATTGCTTTTTAACTTTTTGATTTGCTTTTTCATAAGCAAGTATTTCTGTTTGACGCACAGAAAGTCCTTCACGAATGATTTTTTCAGCCAAATCTTGTGGATTATCGACAGTAATAAGGCATCGCGCATGACCAGCAGAAATCTTACCATCTGTCACGAATTGCTGAACTTTTAACGGAAGTTTTAATAAACGAAGCGTATTAGCAACATGACTTCGACTTTTTCCAATAATCTGTGCCAAATCTGCCTGAGTATATCCATATTCATTAAGCAAAGTTTCATACCCCATTCCTTCTTCAATAGGATTAAGATCAAATCGCTGAACATTTTCAATAATTGCCAGTTCTAAAGCTGTCTTATCATCAACATCACGAACAATAACTGGTAATTTACTTAAATTTGCTCGTTGTGCAGCTCTCCATCTCCGTTCTCCAGCTATTAATTCAAATTTATTAGGATAATTATGTGATGATCTTACAATAACAGGCTGAACAACACCATGCTGACGAATTGATTGCGCTAAATTATCAATTTCAGAATCTGCAAAATGACGCCGTGGATTATGTGGATTACCTATAATGGATTCGATAGGTACAAACTGCTCAGAAATAGGATGAACTGTTTTAGATTCTGCTAATTTATTAGAATTTGATAAATACGCAGGATTATTGTTTAAACCTATATCCCCAATCAATGCTGCTAATCCACGTCCAAGTCTTTTTTTTGATTGATCATCATTCATACTTTTGCTCTTTTTATTTTTTTAAACAAAAATTGTTTTTTTATATTTCAAGCAGCGGCTCGCGCCTGTTTTTCGCGTTGAATAACCTCTGATGCTAAACGCAAATAAGCTTGGCTTCCAGCACATTTAAGATCATAAAGCAATACTGGTTTACCAAAAGAAGGAGCTTCAGATACACGTACATTCCTTGGAATGATAGTGCGATAAACCTTATCTCCCATAAAAGATCGTACATCTTCAACAACTTGATTTGAAAGATTATTACGCCCATCATACATAGTGAGAACAATACCCTGAATCTCTAAAGATGGATTAAGAATAGATCTTACTTGTTTTACAGTTTCAAGCAATTGGCTCAAACCTTCAAGTGCCAAAAATTCACATTGCATAGGTACCAAAACAGAATCTGCAGCACCCATAGCATTGAGTGTTAAAAGATTAAGTGAGGGAGGACAATCAATTAGAATATAGCTAAATTTTTTTTCCATACTAGGATCATCACAAAGAGCTTTACGTAATCGCTTTATACGATCTTGTGATGAAGCAATTTCCATTTCAACACCCAAAAGATCGAGTGTAGAAGGTACGATATGTAAATTAGGCATAGCCGTTTTTAAAGCAGCTTCTGTAACTGAAGTACCCGATATAAGAACATCATAAGATGATAAAGGACGATTATTGCGATCAATTCCTAATCCTGTACTTGCATTACCTTGTGGATCAACATCCATGATAAGAACATTTTCACCAATTGCTGCCAAAGCTGTTGCAAGATTAATTGCCGTTGTTGTTTTTCCTACCCCACCTTTTTGGTTTGCAATAGCGATAATTCGTGTTTCGCTCATTTTGCTCTACCCTCTACACGATGAACATGAGAAATTTCTAAAATAACAGAATTTTCATCGATTTTACTCTTATGTTTTAGCAGATCGAAACGCCAATTGGCAGAGGCATTTGTTATTTCTGTTAAATAATCCCTACCTTTTTGCAAAAGAGCTATTGTTTTTTGTGTTAATAAGGGAAAAATAAGCTGTAGAAGGACATCTAAAGAAGCTAATCCTCGCGCTGTTATAACATCAGGTACATTTATTTTTTTATATACATCTTCAATTCTACAGTGATAAACTGTAGCTGGAAGATTAAGTTCGGCGATGACTGATCGCAAGAAAGCTATTTTTTTTCCATTGCTTTCTACTAGGTTAATATGCCCACTTTTTTCTTTCAAAAAAACAGCAATGACGATTGCAGGAAATCCTCCTCCTGATCCAAAATCACACCAATGTAAAAAATTACTACGTAAAGGATAAATTTGTGCTGAATCTAAAATATGACGTGTCCATAAAATTGGTATGGTTGAAGAAGAAATTAAATTTATACGTTTATTCCACTTAATTACTAAGGACTCAAAATACAACAAACTTTCCATAGTTTCACGTGAAACAGAAGGGACTATATTTAATAACGATTTATATTTTTGTTCTATAGAATCATCCATTTATTTTATTAATCCTTATTACGCCGTTGACGTTGAATATAAGTAATAATAAGCGATAGTGCTGCTGGCGTCATACCATCAATTTTCTGTGCATCAGCGATTGAACGAGGAGATATTTTCTGAATTTTTGTCTTTAACTCATTTGAAAGACCAGAAATGTTCTGAATATCAAGAGAAGAAGGAATTTCTAAATTCTCATCTCTTTGAAGAGAAGCTATATCATGTTTTTGTTTTTCCAAATAGACTGCATATTGTGCCTCAATTTCCAAAGATTCAACAGTTCTAGAATCAATAGATTTTAATTGTGGCCAAAAATGCGAAAGACGATCTATACTAACATCAGGATAAGAAAGAAGATCATAAGCTGAACGTCTAACCCCATCATGATTTAAATGTAATCCATAAGAAGATGCTTCATTAGGAGTTAAAAAAAGTTCCTTGCACATTGATCTTGCTCGATTAAGACGTTGTTGTTTTTTTTCATAACAATCTAAACGCATTTTACTAACAATACCAATTTTTTTTGCCAAAGGTGTTAAACGGAAATCAGCATTATCAGATCGCAAGGACAAGCGAAATTCAGCACGTGATGTGAACATTCTATACGGTTCAGAGACTCCGCGTAAAATTAAATCATCTATCATAACACCAATATAAGCCATAGAACGACTTATAACAACTTTATCTAATTTACCCACTTTACGTGCGGCATTCAGCCCAGCTAAAAGACCCTGTGCTGCAGCTTCCTCATATCCCGTTGTACCATTAATTTGACCGGCTAAAAATAATCCCGATAAAGAACGTACCTCCAAAGTTTTATTGAGTTGCTGTGGATCTACAAAATCATATTCAATAGCATAGCCAAATTGTAAAATTTTGACATTTTCCAATCCCTCAATTGTTTTTAATAAAGAAGTTTGAGCATCTTCTGGAAGAGAAGTGGAAAGACCATTTGGATATACGACGTCATCATTTAATCCTTCTGGTTCTAAAAAAATTTGATGACCATCACGCTCTCCAAACTTAACAATTTTATCTTCAACTGAAGGACAATAACGTGGACCTAATCCTTCAATATTGCCAGAATATAAAGCGGATCTATGAATATTATCACGAATAACCTTATGTGTCTGAGAATTTGTACGTGTTATTGCACATTCAATTTGAGGTTGTTTAATTTTTTCTGTTAAAAAAGAAAACGGGACAGGATCTTCATCAGCTTTTTGTTTTTGAAGTATGTCCCAATTGATTGTTTTTTTACTAAGTCGAGCAGGAGTCCCTGTTTTTAATCTACCAAGATTAATTCCATATTTTTTCAAGCATTCCGCAAGATATACGCTTGATTTATCCCCCATACGTCCAGCAGACCATGTTTTATCACCAATGTGAATAAAACCATTTAAAAATGTACCTGTTGTTAAAACAACAGCACCAGAAAAAATTATTCCTATTTTTTTTAAAATAACTCCTGAAACACAATTATTTTTAATAACCAAATCAACAGCCTCATCTTCTATAAGGGTAAGACAATTTTGTTCTTTCAAAAAAAGTTGAATTGCTTCTTTATATAAAAGCCTATCAGCTTGCGTACGTGGCCCCCTTACTGCAGGTCCTTTACGTCTATTAAGAAGTCTAAATTGAATTCCAGCAGCATCAGCAGCTCTCCCCATAAGACCATCTAAAGCATCTATTTCACGAACTAAATGTCCTTTTCCAAGTCCACCAATAGCAGGATTACAAGACATTGTTCCAAGTGATGATATATTATGTGTAATAAGTGCTGTTTTAGCTCCAGTACGTGCCGAAGCTGAAGCTGCTTCACAACCAGCATGACCACCACCAATAACTACAACATCATATAATTTCATTTTATTTATTCCATACAGAAGGCATCAGAATTCCAAATAAAAGAATACACAAAACATGTAATATTTTGAACATATCTATAAAATAACAAATGTTTCACGTGAATCGCTATTTACCAATACAAAATTCTGAAAAAATAACGTCAAGTAAATCTTCAACATCTATGTCTCCTGTAATTTTTCCAAGAAAATTACTAGCACAACGAAGATGTTCTGCACGTAAACTTAAATCAACAAAATTGTAATTTATAGAAAATTCAATTTCTTTAACAGCTTCTTTTAATAATTGAAGTTGTCTTTTACGTGCTGGAATAAGATTTCCAATTTTTGAAATTCTATCTAAACAAAATTTTTCCAGTTCTTTAACAAGACAGTCAAAATTTAAACCAGTTAACGCAGAAAATTGTATAAAAAAATCATCACCTTTTATTTCGCTAAGATCAAGCTTATTTCCAACATGCCATATTTCAGCAGACGTCTTTGGTAAATAAACTTTTTTTGGATTTTTCATATCATAAACTAAAATAACAAGATCAGCATCAACAACATGCTGTTTTGCAATCTCTATTCCAATTTTCTCTACTTTATTCTCCGTCTTTCTAAAACCAGCAGTATCTGTTAAAAAAATTGGTAAACCACAAAGTACAACCTTAATTTCTAAAGCGTCACGAGTCGTACCTTCTTCCTCCGTAACAATAGAAACAGATCTTCCAGCTAGACGATTTATAATGCTTGATTTTCCAGAATTCGGAGCTCCTGCAATGACAATTTTTAGTCCATCTCGCAAAATTCCAGCACGTTCTCCTTCAGAAATATGATTTCTAATAGAACAGCATAGCTCCTCGACATCTTTCCATATTTTATCAGACACCAAATTTGGGATATCATCCTCATCAGAAAAATCAAGTTCTGCTTCAATAAAAGCTCGTGCTCTTATAAGTTTTTGACGCCAATCACGATAAAGTTCTGTTAAACGACCGCTCATCCCCATCACAGCTAAGCGACGCTGACTTTCTGTTTCAGATTCTATTAAATCAGCAAGACCTTCTGCTTGAACAAGATCTATTTTTCCCTCAATAAATGCACGACGTGAAAACTCACCTGCTTCTGCAATACGACATCCATCAAATGTAGACAGCTCATCAAGAAAGCGGCTAACAACAGCCTTTCCTCCATGTAAATGAAACTCTGCACAATCTTCTCCTGTAAAACTGTGTGGAGCAGGAAAAAAAACAGTTAAAGCAGAATCCAAAAAACTACCATCACGCGCAGTAAGATTTCCATAATGCATAAAACGCGCTTTAGGCAAACAACCACAAAGCGTATTAACAACATGTGTAACCTGAGGACCAGAAAGACGAACAACCGCAACCCCAGAGGGTAATAACCCACTTGAAACAGCAAAAATTGTAGTCACAGAATTAATCCCAGTGGCTTAAATTTTATGTATTCATTGAATCAAAGAATTCACTATTATTTTTCGTTTGTTTCAATTTATCAATCAAAAATTCAATCGCATCTATTATATTCATAGGAGCTAAAATACGGCGAAGAACAAAAATTTTATGTAAATCTTGCCGTGCTACTAAAAGCTCTTCCTTACGTGTTCCAGATTTCAAAATATCCATAGCTGGGAAAATACGCTTGTCTGCAACTTTTCTATCAAGAACAATTTCTGAATTACCTGTTCCTTTGAATTCTTCGAAAATAACCTCATCCATGCGACTTCCTGTATCAATTAAAGCCGTTGCAATGATAGTTAAAGATCCACCTTCTTCAATATTGCGTGCTGCACCAAAAAAACGCTTTGGACGCTGTAAAGCATTTGCATCCACACCACCCGTTAGAACTTTACCTGATGAAGGAACAACTGTATTATACGCACGCCCAAGACGAGTAATAGAATCGAGAAGAATAACAACATCACGTCCATATTCAACCAAACGTTTAGCTTTTTCAATAACCATTTCTGCTACTTGTACGTGACGTATAGCTGGCTCATCAAAAGTAGAAGAAACTACCTCTCCTTTTACAGATCGCTGCATGTCAGTAACTTCTTCTGGTCGTTCATCAATTAAAAGGACAATAAGATAACATTCAGGATGATTAGTTGTTATAGAATGAGCAATATTCTGAAGTAAAACCGTTTTTCCCGTTCTAGGTGGTGCTACAATTAATCCCCTCTGTCCTTTTCCTAACGGAGATATCAAGTCAATTACTCGCGACGACATATCCTTATCCATAGGATTTTGTATTTCCATTTGAAAACGCTCATTTGAATAGAGAGGTGTAAGATTATCAAAATGGATCTTGTAGCGGATTTTTTCAGGATCTTCGAAATTTATAGTGTTAATTTTAAGAAGAGCAAAATAACGCTCTCCTTCTTTTGGACTGCGTATAGGACCCTCAACTGTATCTCCTGTTTTTAAAGAAAAAGATTGGATTTGCATAGGAGAAAGATAAATATCATCCGGACCTGGAAGATAATTAGCATCAGCAGAACGCAAAAAACCAAATCCATCTTGTAAGACTTCAACAACTCCTTCTCCTATAATCTCTACATCCTGTGACGCAAGTTTTTTTAAAATAGCAAACATCAACTCTTGTTTGCGCATCAAAGAAGCATTCTCAACTTCTAACGTTTCAGCAAAAGAAACAAGCTCAACTGGATTTTTACTTTTAAGTTCTTGTAGTTTCATTTCTTGCATGAAATACGCTCTTTTATAGGTAGGGATTTTTTTTAATTAATGGAAAAATTAAGAATGAAACACTCTTGAGAAGAAACTATTGTATACTTAACTTTTTCAAACTGCAAGCACCATTCATATGGTTTATTATTCATAAATAATACAAAAAAATTTAAAAAAAACTATTTATAAATAAAAATATCATATTCAATAATTAGTGTAGCTTAAATTGGATTTAAAATAAGTTTTATATTCCAAATTTATATTTTTAAAAAAACATATTAATTTTTATTATAAAGATATGTATTATTCTTATTAGAGTCTGTGTTTAATGTGGATTACCATTTATACCTATGTCATCCTCAGGTTTATCCACAAAAGAAAAATATAAAAAATAAAGCATAAATATCTCTTTAAGAGAATTATTCCCATTCACAAAAGAGAAATGAGCTTATTTATTATAGTTTAAATAATTGTTTATAAAAACAAGAAATTTTTACCAAATTTTAGTTTTATAAAAGGAAACGATGGTGTATGCACATTTGTTAACAAGGAGTTAATTTTTTTGTGACAAAAGAAAAAAAATTCTTTCATTTGCACATGCTTTCTGATGCTACAGGAGAAACTTTAATATCTGTTGGAAGAGCTGTGGCATCACAATATACTATGAATCAGGCTATAGAGCATGTTTATCCAATGATTCGTAATAAAAAACAGCTACAAAAAGCTCTTGATAAAATCCAAAAAAATCCAGGAATTGTCCTTTATACAATCGTTGATAACGAAATAAAAACACTTCTTAGAAAACAATGTGAAAGGATGAGAGTTTCTTGCATTGATATACTATATCCTGTTTTAGATGCTTTTCAGTCATACCTTGGTACGCCAACAAATTTACGAGCCAGTGCACAGCATGATCTTAATGCAGATTACTTTCGTCGTATTGAAGCATTAGATTTTACAATAGAACATGATGATGGGCAATTTACTAATCGTTTATCAGATGCAGATGTGATCCTTGTGGGAATTTCTAGAACTTCTAAAACTCCAACAAGTATTTATTTAGCAAATCGTGGAATAAAAACTGCTAATATTCCTCTAATTCCAGAAATAAATTTGCCAGAGGCTCTTTTTGAAGCAAAAAATGCTCTAATAATTGGTTTGATAGCTTCTGTCGAAAGAATTTCGCATGTTAGACAAAACAGAGATTTTGGAAATGATTTAGCTACAGAGAGCTATACTAATCGTCTTAGTATAGCTGAAGAATTAGTTTATGCAAAACGTATTTTTGAGCGTTTTTGCTGGCCTGTTATTGATGTTACAAGGCGCTCTATTGAGGAAACAGCTGCAGAGATAGTTTCACTTTTGTCACGGTTTCGTGAAAGAAAATAAGGTAAATTTTTTATGGTAACAAACATGTTAATATTAGCATCCCTTAGTTCTTATCGTGCACAATTATTAAAAAAAGCAGGATTAAAATTTTCTATTGAAGGATCTTCCTTAAATGAAAGAGAAGTAGAAAAAACAGTAAAAATAAGAGATCCTAAAGAACTTAGCTGTTTTCTTGCAAGGTCAAAAGCGAAAAATGTTTCTGATCGTTTTCATAATTCTTTTGTAATTGGCTGTGATCAAGTATTTGATTTAGAAGGTAAAATTTTTCATAAAGTCACAAATAAAAAGGAAGCATGTGAACGTTTATATGCTTTATCAGGCAAAAGTCATTTTCTTCATAGTGCTGTTGCTTTATTTCATAATGGTAAAGAAATTTGGGTTGAATCTTTTAGTGCCCATATGCATGTACGTTCTCTTTCATCAAAATTTATTGATAATTATTTGGCTCATATAGATAGAGATGTTTTAAGCAGTGCGGGAGTATATCAAATTGAAGGAGAAGGAATTCGTCTTTTCGAAAAAATTGATGGAGATTTTTTTACTATAGTCGGTTTACCTTTACTACCTTTATTAACTAAACTGCGTCAGTTAGGAATCATTAATGACTAATTCAACAAAAGAATATAGGAAGATGATCTGTCGACGTGCTTTTGTTGTCGGATATCCTATTAAACATTCAAAATCTCCAGAAATTCATAACTTTTGGCTTAAGCACTATAATATACAAGGTGAATATATAGCACAAGAAATAACATCTGAAAAATTTAATGATTTCTTCATATCTATACAAAAAAAAGGATTTTGCGGGGGAAATGTTACTTTGCCTTATAAGCAAGAAGCTTTTCGTTTAGCCACTTATAAAGATGAGGTATCAACAAAAATTGGTTCTGTTAATACGCTATGGTATGAAGGAAATAAACTTTGTGCTACGAATAGTGATGCTTATGGTTTTATGGCCAATCTTGATGATTATTATCCAAATTGGGCTGGAGGAATAGCTCTTGTTTTTGGCGCAGGAGGAGCGGCTCGTGCTGTTCTGTATGCCTTAAAAAAACGTAAATTTGAACGTATTTTCTTATTTAATCGTACGAGACAACGTGCAAATGAGTTGGCTGAACATTTCGGAAAACCTGTTGAAGTTTATGATTGGTATGATGCCAATAATATACTTTTCCAAGCTGATTTGATTGTTAATACAACCTCCATAGGTATGGAAAATTTCCACGATAAAAAAAAAATCTCTTTTTTAAATTTTAATAAAACAAAAGAAACAGCATTGGTGACAGATGTTGTCTATACTCCATTAATAACTCCTTTTTTACAACAAGCAAAAGCACATAATCTAAGAATAGTTGACGGATTTGGTATGCTTTTACATCAAGCAGTTACTGGTTTTGAAAGATGGTTTGGAATAAGACCAAGCGTAACGAAGGATTTAAGAACAGAAGTTTTAAAAGATATGGGTGAAAATAAAAAATGAAAATTATAGGTCTTACCGGTTCAATTGCTATGGGAAAATCAACAGTTGCCGATTTTTTTAAGGAAGCAGGCATTTCCGTTTTTAGTGCTGATGAAATTATACATCAGCTTTATGATAGCGAGCCAACTTTATCTTTCATATCACGAATTTTTCCTGATGCTATTGAAAATGGTAAAGTTAATCGCTTGAAATTATCTGAAATTTTTATCAATGATAGTAAAAAATTACAAACATTTGAAAAAATGATTCATCCTTTAGTAGAGAATAAAGAAAGAGAATTTATATGTGAGGCGCATAAACAGAAAAAAAAGTTGGTTGTCCTTGATATTCCACTCCTTTTTGAAACGAATAGTGAAAATCGTGTGGATAGTATAGTTGTTGTATCTGCTTCATTTAAAATACAAAAAGAGCGTGCAATGATTCGTCAAAATATGAGCGAAAAAAAGTTTGAATTTATTAATTCTAGACAAATACCTGATGAAAAAAAACGAAAACTTGCCGATTTTATCATTGATACAGGGAAGAATTTGGAAAGTACACGTCAACAAGTTTTCTGCGTAATAGAAAGTTTGCTAAAGAATTAAAATGATGCGTGAAATTATTTTTGATACAGAGACAACAGGATTAGATAAAGAAAAGGATCGTATAATAGAAATAGGTTGCGTAGAGATGGTTAATCGCTATCTCACAGGACGTCGATTCCATGTTTATCTGAACCCACAAGGGGTTATAATTTCTGACGAAGCCATAGCAATCCATGGATTAACTAATGAACGTTTAAAAAATGAAAAAAGTTTCAATGATATTGTTAGCGATTTTTTGGAATTTATTGATGGTGCAACAATGATTGCACACAATGCGAGTTTTGATATTGGTTTTATTAATGCAGAACTAGGACGAGTGAATCAACCACTGATAAGTGTTGATAATATTCTTGATACATTGGCTATGGCTCGACGTAAATTTCCTATGGGACCTAATTCCCTTGATGCTTTGTGCAAACGTTTTGGAATCGATAACAGCCATCGTGTTCTTCATGGGGCTTTACTTGATGCAGAGATTCTTGCTGATGTTTATATCGAGTTAATTGGTGGAAAACAGGGCGTATTCATTTTTGATGACAATGAAAATATTAACACAAATGCTAAAAACGACAAAAGTATCCTTTACTCAGTCAGTGTGCGTCCGCAAGCTTTATCCCCAAGGTTGAGTGCAAAAGAAATAGATTTGCACGCTGATTTTATTAAAAAAATGGGTGAAAAAGCTCTATGGAATCATTTCAAGATTCAATAAAGGTATTATTCTCTTATTTTAAACTGTTTGTAAAAAAAAAACGGCCGTTGTGGGGAGGGGAACACCACAACGACCATGTCGCTACACTGTACCTCAGCTATCATAGGAGGAGCAAAATGAAAGCTATTATATCCTGTAACAGCAAATAAAAGCTCTAGGTACTGAATATAAACCGCAACGACATTGTGCTCTTGTAAAAACAAAAAATGGCTTTTTAGAGGCAATTAAATAAGTTTTTAAATTAAGAGTAACAAATATATAAAAGTAAGTTGTTTTTGACTAAAATGGAGAAATGAAGTTGTCATGAAAGCAAAAGATCATCTTTTTTTGATTGATGGATCAGGTTATATTTTTCGTGCTTATTATGCTTTACCACCTTTAAAACGTAAAAGAGATGGACTTCCAGTAGGAGCTGTAGCTGGTTTTTGCAATATGCTATGGAAATTACTTTGTGATGCTCGCAATACAGCTTCTGGTGTAGTTCCAACACATTTTGCTGTTATTTTTGATTATTCATCCGATACATTTCGTAAGCAAATTTATCCTCAATATAAATCCAATAGATTAGAACCTCCTGAAGATCTTATTCCTCAATTTTACTTGATACGCCAAGCAACAAAAGCTTTTAATTTACCTTGTATTGAAAAAGAAGGATTTGAAGCAGATGATTTAATTGCAACCTATGCAGAATTAGCAACAAAGATTGGTGCAAAGACAACAATTATTTCTTCCGATAAGGATTTGATGCAATTAGTGAATACGAATGTATCTTTATATGATGGAATGAAGGATCAGCACATAGGTGTTTCCGAAGTTATAGAGAAATGGGGTGTAGTGCCTGAAAAAATGGTTGATCTGCAAGCTTTGACTGGAGATACGACAGATAATGTTCCAGGTATTCCAGGAATTGGTCCTAAAATTGCAGCCAAATTATTGAATCAGTTTGGATCGCTTGATTTTTTGTTACAACATGTAGAAGAAGTTAAACAGACAAAACGACGCGAAAATATTAAAGCTTATATTGAGCAGGCAAAAATTTCTCGCGAATTAGTCCGTCTTAAAAAAGATGTTCCTGTAGATAATGATTTAGATGATTTTATTTTAGAGCCACAAGATGGACCACGCTTAATAGCTTTTCTTAAAGCTATGGAGTTTACAAGTCTAACGCGTCGTGTAGCAGAGAAAACAAATTGTGATGCAGAAGCGATTGATGAGATTGATGTAAATGTTGAATTGGTAGATCCTTCATCTCAATTTTATATTAAAAAAAGAGAAATAAATAAAAATGATTCAGTATATATTCATGATTTTTCTGAAAATTCCCCACAAATTTTTGCACAAAAACGTATAAGTGAAGCTTTGATACAAAAAATAACAAAAGATTCTTATATGACTATTCTTGATGAAGAAATTTTAAGAAAGTGGTTATCAGATGCGCAAGAACAAGGATTTTTTGCTTTTGATACTGAAACTACTTCACTTAATCCTATGAAGGCAGAACTTGTTGGTTTTTCGCTAGCATTACAGCCAGAAAAAGCAGCATATATACCGCTTGAACACATTGAATATGGAAACGATTTTTTGGACGGAAGACGTATTGTAAAACAAATTGAAAAGAAAAAGGCTTTAACACTTTTAAAACAGATATTAGAAAATCAAGCAATATTAAAAATTGGACAAAATATAAAATATGATATGTTAGTCATGAGACAGTATGGAATTGATATCTGCTCTTTTGATGACACAATGCTTTTATCATATGCTTTGGATGCTGGATCTCTGAGCCACAGTATGGATGCTTTATCTGAACGGTGGCTTAAGCATAAACCTATTTCTTATAAAGATTTGAAGCATAAAGGAAAAAAAATTTCTTCTTTTGCTCAAGTAGACTTGCGACAAGCAACCCTCTATGCTGCAGAGGACGCTGATATAACGCTACGTTTATGGAGAGTTTTAAAACCACAACTTGTTGCTAAGGGAATGGTAAGAATTTATGAACGTCTTGATAAACCACTTGTAAAAGTTATTACAAGAATGGAAGAACGCGGGGTTCTTGTTGATCGTAAAATTTTACTACATCTTTCAGAAGAATTAACACAATCTTCTTTTATTCTCGAAGAGGAAATTTATAGGTTAGCTGGCGAAAAATTTAATATTTCTTCGCCAAAACAGTTGGGTGATATTCTTTTTGGAAAAATGGGACTATCTAAAGGGATTAAGACCAAAAGTGGACAATGGTCAACTTCTGCACAAATCCTGGAAGAGTTAGCTTCTGAGGGTCATATTTTACCACGTAAAATTATTGATTGGCGCCAACTGGTGAAGCTAAAATCTACCTATGCAGATTCTTTACCCTCCTATATTTTGCAAAAAACAGGACGTGTCCACACAAATTATTCTCTAGCAATAACATCAACGGGAAGATTGTCATCATCAGAACCTAATTTGCAAAATATTCCAGTGCGAACTATTGAAGGACGCAAAATACGAACAGCTTTTATTGCTCAAAAAGGACATGTACTATTATCAGCTGATTATAGCCAAATTGAATTGCGTGTCCTTGCTCATATTGCTGATATTACATCATTAAAAAAAGCTTTTGAACAAGGTCAAGACATTCATGCTATCACTGCATCACAAATGTTTGGTGTTGCAATAGGAAATATGAATTCAGATATACGACGACGCGCAAAAGCTATTAATTTTGGTATCATTTATGGTATATCTGCTTTCGGGTTGGCTAATCAATTGGGTATTTCTCGGCAAGAAGCTAGCAATTACATCCAACTTTATTTTGAGAGATTTCCAGGAATTAAGGATTATATGGAAAAAACTAAAATATTTGCACGAAAAAATGGTTATGTAGAAACAATTTTTGGACGTCGTATTCATTATCCAGAAATAAAATCATCTAATTTACAAGTGCGTTCTTTTAATGAAAGAGCAGCTATTAATGCACCGATACAGGGATCAGCAGCAGATATTATTCGTCGTGCTATGATTCATATGGAAAATGCTTTGGAAAAAAAGAAATTATCAGCAAAAATGTTATTACAAGTACATGATGAACTAATTTTTGAGGTGCCAAAAGACGAGAGTAAAAAAACGATAGATATCGTTAAAGTAGTTATGGAAAATGCTACAATGCCAGTTTTATCTTTATCTGTACCCCTTGAAGTAAAAATAACAGAAGTTAGAAATTGGGGTGAAGTACATTAATTTTTAAGAATGGTTGTTGCATAAGCGAGATTAAGATAAGCCTTTATAGGCAAATGATCTGATGCGATGCGTGCAAGTGGTGAGTTATGATTTTCAATGCTTGTTACAAGTTGGTGGGGAAAAGCAAAAATTCTATCAAGAGCTAAAAAGGGAAAGCGAGAAGGAAAACTTGCTACAGTTCCAATTTTGCCATCAAAATAGGGAGAAAAATTATTTAAAGATGAGCCTTTTCCTGTTCTCCATTCATTAAAGTCTCCAATGAGCAATGTGGGCATAAGAGGGCGTTTTTGTATAAGAGTAAGAAGCGTTTTTGTTTGTTTGTTGCGGGAATGGCGAAATAAGCTAAAATGGGCAGCAATAATACGAATGGAGCCAGATTCCATTTCCAATTCCACAATTACAGCACCGCGAGGTTCGATTCCAGGAAGGGTTATTTGTAGAGTATCACGTATACATCCTCGTCGCAAAAAAATAGCATTTCCGTGCCAACCGTGGCCATTAGGTGACATGGTATCTAGTGGTACTGGAACAAGTCCTGTTTCTTTTTTTAACATTTGGAGATCAATCAATCCAATACGCTCACCAAAACGTTTATCTGCTTCTTGGATGGCAAGAATATCAACTTTCAGTTCGGAAATAACATGCACGATACGATTAGGATTAAAAACTTTGTCAATGCCTATGCATTTGTGAACATTATAAGAAGCAGCCGCTAGATCATAATTATTATTTATATTTATTCCATGGGGTTGATGATTAAAATGTCTACTAACTGCATTTGAAAAAAGATCATGGAAATTCTTTTTAATAAGTTGAGTAAACCAGAATTTTTTTTCATTAGATCTATTTGTCATTTTACGAAAATAGTAGTGCAAAAATGAAAAAGATAAATGCCTGTACTAAAAAAAAGAACCTCGTTTTTACAAAAAAACAAGGTTCTTCAAATATACAATGATTGTTACAATCAATCACGCTTTGATCCAAGAAACTGTATCAAAAAAACAAATAGGTTAATAAAATCAAGATAGAGACTCAATGCACCCATAATAATTTTACGACCCTGAGCATCACTTGTATCTCCTTCATAATACATTAATTTGATGGTTTGTGTATCGTAGGCCGTTAGGCCAGCAAAAACAAAGACACCAATTACTGAAATAGCAAATTGCAAAGCACTTGATCCAAGAAAAATATTAACAATCATGGAAAGCATTAAGCCAATCAAGCCCATAAAAAAGAATGATCTCATTGCTGTAAGATCACGCTTTGTCGTATAACCATAAAGAGAAAGAGCACCAAAAGATGCAGCGGTAATAACAAATGTCTGTACAATACTCTCTGTTGTATAACGCAAAATGATCGAAGATAGCGAGAATCCTACGAGAGCAGCATAACCCAAAAATAGGTTGCGAGCTGCGCTTGTACTCAGCGTATTAATTTTAAAGCTGAGAAACAACACTGCTATAAGTGGTGCAAACATTACAATGTAAGCGAATGGCGATGTATAAAACGTTACTCCAAATGAAGTTAAATAAAGATTACTGCCGATTTTAGCAGCTGCTTGGTTCATATCCGTTGTCGTTGCCAATGATGCAATTGCATACGCGGCAGCAGCTGTAATAAGCAAGCCAACAGCCATTATATTGTAGACGCCCAGCATATAACTGCGCAATCCTTGATCAATTGATGCATCGGCATGAGAAACAGACGCCGAACGTAAATTTTTTAAATCAGACATAATAAAAAGTCCTCTAGCATATGTTTCATTGGGCATGGGGCTAAAAAGGATTTGTATCCTAACAACAGCAGTTCTGTATAAGCTCCTACTTAGCAAATACAAAAAACCCCAAACGCTACTGGAAGAATTCCAGCGTACCTCTCCTTATTATGGAGATTTATTTTAAAATTACAAGAGACTTTTATTGATGTGAAGGCTTATAAATTTGTAATAAAAAATTTCATTTTAATAAGAATATTTAGGTCCTTTCTTGCCATATTTTGTACAAAATAAAAGTTTATAAGGAGAAATTTTTCTAAAAAAGAAAAATTATGAATGAAATTAAGAAAAAGATTGATGAATAAACACCGTAGATACAATAATTGTTTTCACTAAAAAATTGCTCATTAATAGGTATTAAAAAATAGAAAATATTATTTACCAAATTAACAAACTTCAAAGCGAACATATAAGTGTTTGTGCATCCGATAATTTAGTCAATATGGTAAAATTATAAATACTTATTTAGAGGTATAGTTAGAATGGTATTTTCCTTTGATCCATATATGCGACTCTTCAATAAGTATGGCTATGACACCGATCGTTATAAAGGTATCCGCAAGGTTAAAAATAGCAAAATAAAATACATCATCAATGTGGAAGAGTATATAATCGATTACGTAGTGAAAATGAATTCGGTCAATAAGATTGCCAATTGCTCCGCCAATGATGAGAGTAAGACCGAATCGTGAAAGAGGCCTATTGTATTCCGTATATTTCAGCAGCCATAAAAGAAAAATAATAATGCCTAATGTGGTGGCAATGAGTCCCCAATGAGGAACGAAGGAAAAAAATGAAAAAGCAATACCAGAATTGCGTACATGGTAAAGAGAAAGAAAGGGAAGAACAGGAATAGCCGTTCCTATGATTAGATTGTGTATAATCCAGTACTTTACAGCCTGATCCAATCCTATTGTAATAATCAAACCAAGAAGAAAAAAAAATAAAGATTTGCATGTCATATTTTGACCTCGCGTGGTTCAAGTGTTAAATAAGGACGACGTATCTCGTAGAGCATGATAGCTGTTGCTACCGCTAAATTAAGTGAATCAGCACGTCCACTTTGTGGAATTCGCGCCAGCTGATCGCAACGATTCGCAAGAATTTCTGGTAGGCCCTGTTTTTCATTTCCCATTAAAAGTATGATAGGACCATTTTTGAAGTCAATGGTGCGATAATCGGTAGATCCCTTTAGATGTGTGCCAACGATCATGCCTTTAAAATCTGCAGACCAATTTAAAAAAGAACTTTCATTAAAACGATAAAGAGGTATCGAAAAAATAGACCCCATTGTTGCACGTACTGTTTCAGATGAAAAGGGGTCGGTTGTTTCACCTATTAAAATGATTCCTTTAGCTCCTACTGCGTCTGCAGTACGTATAATTGTTCCAAGATTGCCCGGATCACGTACCCGATCAAGTGCTACATAAACATCTTCTATTTCTATTTGTTTTTTTATTGTTTCATGTGAATGCCACTGTTGTTTGAAAATGCCAATAACTGTTTGTGAATTATCACGCCGAGCTATAGATTCCATAATCTTTTGTGAAGTCTTAATAACAAAGCCACCACTGGCTACAGTGCGTGCAGCGGTATTTTCGATTGCAGGATGATTAATTTCATTTTTGGAAAAAATAAGTGTTTGTATTTTCCATCCTAGATTTAAAGCATCAATCACCAATTTAAGTCCTTCTGCCATGAAGAGACATTTTTTATTACGGTTTTTCTTTTGGTTGAGTGCTTTAATGTCTTTTATGATAGGATTGCTAAGAGAGCTAATTTCTTTTACTTTACCGACTTTTTGTATAGACATATTTAGAAAATCCAGCGGCTAAAAAGGGAAGTAGAAAGAGCGCGTCCGGCAGTTTCTTCACGCAAAATAAGTTCTCCTGATTCAACTGTGCCACCAATATTTACGAATTCATCACACATCAAAGTATGAAAAGTGTAGAAGGAAGCACGAATAGAGTAGGCTGTAAGTATGACACTAACAGGCCTATCAGATAAGAGATTACGACAGTGCGAGATCATTGCTGGTAGGTGATCAAATAATTGCCAAACTTCGCCATGTGGCCCACGTCCATATGCAGGAGGATCGAGGATGATCATATCATAAGTTTTTTTGCGACGCAGCTCTCGTTCAACAAATTTTACAGCATCATCACAAATCCAACGAATAGAGCGATCTGATAATCCTGCTTTATCTTGATTAGCTTTTGCCCAAGAAATAGCTTTTTTAGAAGCATCAACATGAGTAACATTTGCACCTGCACGTGCACCAATTAAGGAAGCAATGCCCGTATAACCAAACAGATTTAACAATTTTATAGGACGTGCAGCTTTGATAATTTGTTCTTCCATTGAGCGCCAATGAGCATCTTGCTCAGGGAAAACACCAACGTGGCGAAAAGAGGTGAAGCGGCCTAGAAAAGATAGTCCATTCCAAGAAAGAGGCCATGTTTCACCAAGTTGTTTTTTGGGAAAATACCAACGACCAATGCCTTCTTCATCTCGATTACCTGTAAAAATTGCATCAATATTTATCCAGTGTTTTTGTGATAAAGACGGCTTCCACAGTGCTTGGCTCTCTGGACGAATAATTCGATATGTACCATAACGCTCCAATTTTTGTCCATTACCAGAGTCAATTAAAGCATAATCTTCACTAGCACTTGTTTCCAAAATGAGAGGCAATTTTTCTTGCAGATACATATTTTCGCGGTAAGATTGAAGACGTTAAAAGAACATGATTTTATATCATGATAAAAAATATTTTTTAAAATGTATACTAGAGGGATATGGAATTTTCATTATAATACAAAAATCTAAATCTTGTTAAAGAATTAAAGAAAATGTGAAAAAAGAAAAACAACTATTTGTATGCTTTTTAAAACAAAAAAGGGAAAAGTTACACTAAAGCGTCATTCTTTAACATCAGCGGTCGATGTTTTTAGTTTCTCAAGTTTAGCTTTACTCTCTCTAAGAGCCTTCTTGCATTTACGATGTGAAAACCAATTAATTATACTACTTAACAGAACACCAAGACCAAAAAAAACAAAAAGCCATATAAAAAAAGGAGCTTGATAGGTAAACTGTTCAGATTTTACCTGAAAAGGGTCAAGCGTTAGCGTAACTGCTTGGCGATTAGCTACAATAAGAGCGATCAAGAGAACTATAGGAGGAACTAAAATAATTGCCAAAAGGATGCGTTTTATTGTCATAAGCTTGCTCATTGGTTAAGTCTATCGCGTAAATCTTTACCAGTTTTAAAAAAAGGAATCCATTTTTCTTCAACTGCAACGGTTTCACCAGTTCGAGGGTTGCGTCCGTTACGAGCTGATCGACTTTTTACAGAAAAGGCTCCGAAGCCTCGTAGTTCAACTCGATTGCCACCGGCAAGTGCTGCTGATATTTCTTCAAAAATAGCATTCACAATATTTTCTACATCGCGTTGAGAAAGATGCGGGTTATGACGGGCAATAATTTGCACAAGCTCTGATTTAACCAAAATAACCTCTCTGTTCATAAAAAAGATTTTCTACAATTGTGAACTTCACATATGCACATTACATATATAAGCGAGTGAAAGCAAAATAAAATCAAGAAAAAACAATTTATAATAAGCAAAATTTGAGAAGATGTCGTATATAAACTATATAAAATAAAAAAAATCTAAGTGTTGGAGATATTAAGGTAGTAAGGCTATGCATAATTATTGTGAAGTTTCTTCAACACAACGATCTCTTAACGATGTTTTTAAAAAAGCACGTCATCACTCTCGTTGCATTAGCGTATTGAAATTTTTTTTACCTTTTTCAGCATTGGTCATAGTGATGATTTTTTGCTGGTTTACACTCTTTGCTGTTCCTACGGTTTTTGATCCCGTAATTTTAAGCAATGAAAATGAAGAAGATGCAATGATAAAATTGGCTGTACTCAATCCGAAATTAGAAGGTTATAATAATTTTCATGAACCCTACTTGCTTAAAGCTGAAAAAATATTCCAAGATAGTTCCAAGTCTGGGATTATTGAGATGCAAAACGTTACAGCAGAAGCATCTGTAGGTAAACAAGAACGAGTTTTCCTAGATGCTCAAGTAGCTCTGTACGATAATGTCAAGGGTCATCTGCTGCTAGACAAACCATTTACCATCACGACAAATAATGGAGCTGTTGCGCAATTCCTTGCGGCAGACATAAACCTACTTGAAAGCCAATTGAGTACAAGCAAACACGTCAATATCCAACACGCAGGCTTGCATCTTACAGCGAATGCTCTGCGAATTCAAGAAAAAAGACAAATCATGTGTTTTCATGGTGATGTACATTTAGTGATTAACAAGCAATAAAATGTATCAATAAGTATTTTATTTATACTATAGAGAAAAGTGTGCATACGTGAAAATAAAGGAATTGAGAGCGCTAAAATGGAACCAAGGGCATCATACATAAAATGGGTAAGTATGTATTTGGTTTTGGTAATTGGAATTTTATTGGCAGGGATAGTCTCTGGGCATTCTGAGATATCCAATTTCGGAATTAATCTATTTGATGGCAAAGATTCCATGGAGTTTTATGCAGATTCTTTAGAAGTACGAGATAGAGAAGGAATAGCACTTTTTAATGGCAATGTTTCAGTAATTCAGGGTAAGCACCTTTTACGGACATCAAAATTGGTTGTTCATTATGATAAGGTGCACAAAGTTGTTGACAAGAGTCAAAAGAATATGAAGACAAAGTCATCTGTTGGATTTGGGTTAGTAAATATTCAGAGAATGGAAGCTTTAGGAAGTGTCTATATAAAAATAGCTACTAAAGTGGCTACAGGGGATAAGGGCATTTTTGATGAAAAGTCTGGCACAATGACTTTGACAGGTAGCAATGTTGTATTAATCGATGGTGATAATGTAGTGACGGGATGCAAATTAGTAACAAACTTAAAGACTAGGAAAACTTTTCTAGAAGGTTGTGAAGCATCTAAGAAAAAAAACAGCGTTTCTGTTGTTTTTAAACTAAACAAAAAGAATGGCTATTGAGATTGCATGTTTGGAATCAATAAAAGAAAACAGATAGTTAAACCTGATACAGTAAATAGAACATTCAAAAGTACTTTAGCTGCCAATCACTTAATTAAAGCATACCGAGGAAGACAGGTCATTAGTGGTGTTTCTTTTGGTGTTTGCACCGGGGAGGCTGTTGGTATTTTAGGACCCAATGGTGCTGGTAAAACGACTTGTTTCTATATGGTGATAGGTTTAGTTAAATCTGATGGAGGGGAAATTAAACTTGATGGATTTGATATTACTCATTTACCAATGTATCGGCGTGCTCGTCTAGGGATTGGTTATCTTCCACAAGAGGCATCTATTTTTCGTGGTCTTTCAGTGGAAAACAACATTAAAGCCGTTTTGGAGGTAATTGAAAGAGATCGTGTTAAGAGGCACGAAGAGTTAGAATCGCTTTTGCATGAATTTAAAATTGATCATTTACGCAAAATGCCAGCTATTTCTCTGTCTGGGGGTGAGCGTCGTAGACTTGAAATTGCACGGGCTTTAGCTTCTCGCCCAAATTTTATGTTACTTGATGAACCATTTGCAGGAATTGATCCTATAGCCATTTTTGATATTCAGCAGCTTATTCGTCATTTAACTCAACGCGGTATCGGTGTTTTGATAACAGATCATAATGTGCGTGAGACATTAGGTCTTGTGGATCGTGCTTATATAATCCATGAAGGACAGGTATTAATTCACGGTTGTCCTAACGATATTATTAACAATGCCGATGTGCGCAGAGTTTATTTGGGTAACAGGTTTTCTCTCTGAATTTTATACATTACTGCTTGTTTGGGAGATAAAATACCATTTATCATTAAATCCGATAATGTGAGAGGGAGTTGTTTGTCACTTGTTATGGCTTAAAAAGCGAGCATATATTCGATTATGAAGGAGGGTATATATACTAAAAGGTTTGTTGTGGTTAGGTATTTTGGCGCGTAAAAGGAAAACTAAAGTATGGATTTGAGTGAGTTAATTACACCGGAAGCAATTATTCCATCTCTTAAGGCGAATTCGAAGAAACAAGTTTTACAAATTTTATCTGAAAAAGCATCAGAATTAACGGGTATTGATGAGAATGTAGTGTTTGATACTGTTTTGCAACGTGAAAAATTAGGATCAACGGGCTTGGGTGGCGGCATTGCGATTCCTCATGGAAAGTTAGTGGATATTAATGGAATTATTGGCATATTTGCTCATCTTGAAAATCCAATTAATTTTGATGCTCTTGATGATGAACTGATAGATCTCGTTTTTCTGCTGTTGGCACCTGAAAATGCTGGTGCGGATCACTTAAAAGCTTTGTCACAAATCGCACGTGTCTTACGCCATTCTGATGTTGTACAAAAATTGCGCGACACTCATGATACTGGTGAGTTATATGATTTACTTATTAAAAACCAAATGTAGTTGTAGTTTAAGAGTGAGTACTATATGTGGATATTTTTGTGTAGGATTTATGTTGCGTTAAGGAGTCATGTAATGATTATATTTGGTAATTTTGTAAAATGATTTTGAGCTTTGGTGTGTTTTTTGGAGGACATATTTTTAGAATTTTGCAACAAACTATTTGTCAACAGGGCATTGCTCAGTTCTTAGCAAGCTGATATTCTGCTTGTGTTTTCTCCTATAATCATTCAAAGAAATGGGTTCTTTTACAAAGAACAAAATCGACAAAATGGGATCAAGATGTTGTTTTAAAAAAAATGTGATTATTGAATAAAAAATTCATGTTTTAGTAATAACTAAAAGGTCACAATTGATATAGAGAGATTTGTTTTGATTAAGATGATGGTGCTTCGCTTATCAAAAGATTAGAATAATTGCACTAAGCATAGCTGAAATATAGGCTTTGCGAGAGGAAGAAGTCTTGTTGGAGAGTGAAAGAAGTGAGCGAAATGAAGATGTTTGAAAGGTTTTTTATTACCATGTCTGTTGTGATTCTGGTTAGCACCGGGACAGCATGTGCGCAAACACCAAGTCGTTTAGATCAGTTTGAGGCTTGGGGGGCTTATTCTTATAAATCGCCAGAGGATACAATTTGTTATGTGTTATCAGCACCTTTAGAGTCGCTTCCAATGACAGTTAGACACGGTGATAATTTCTTTTTGGTTACTAAACGTTCTCATTCACCTGTTTCATTTGAGCCACAATTTATGGCTGGTTATATGCTTAAAGAAGGTTCAAAGGTTACTGTAACAATTGGGGATAAGAATTTTGATTTTTTCACAAAAGATTCGTCAGCTTGGTTAGAGTCATCATCGGCAGAAAAGCAGCTTGTTTCTGCTATGCGTTCTGGAATAAGTATGACGGTGAAAGCTACTTCAAAACGAGGAACAAATACCACCTATACTTATTCTTTAAGGGGGGTTACTGCTGCATTAAATGCAACACAAAAATGTCGTTAAGACGTCCTTTGTTTATAAAATAGCGATATAAGTTTAAAGGCAATGGCTGTTTCGTGTGATCTCAAACCAAAGGGTGTGTGTTCAATGCCGAGATCGATTGGTATTGTAGTAGAGAATGGGTTTAAGCTGCCTTTAGTTGGTTTGTTGCATGATGAAATGGTGGAGGCTTTAAAGGCAATTGGTATCCCAGATTTCCAGACGCGTATGCGTGTTCGCCAACTTTGGCATTGGCTTTATGTGCGTGGTGTTTCGGATTTTGATGAAATGCTGAATATTTCTAAATCAACGCGGAAGATACTTAAAAATCATTTTTCTATTGCTCGTCCAGAAATTATTGCAGAACAAATATCAAAGGATGGCACCCGTAAATGGCTCTTACGTTTTCCAGCACGTGGTGCAGGAAGGCCCGTTGAAGTTGAAACGGTCTATATTCCTGAGGAAGAGCGTGGCACTTTATGCCTTTCGTCTCAGGTGGGGTGTACATTAACTTGTTCTTTTTGCCACACAGGAACGCAGAAGCTTGTTCGCAATTTGACGTCAGAAGAAATCTTGATGCAACTGTTAGTTGCTCGTGATTGTTTGGGTGATTTCCCCGATAAGCATATTCTCGGTAGTGCAATGGTTCCGCTTAAAGGGCAAAAAATTACTAATATTGTTATGATGGGAATGGGAGAGCCACTTTATAATTTTGAAGAGGTCAAAAAAGCCTTATTAATAGCTTCTGATGGAGATGGACTTTCTTTGTCAAAACGTAAAATTACCCTTTCAACTAGTGGAGTAGTTCCTGGAATTATACGAACGGGAGAGGAAATTGGTGTTATGTTAGCGATCTCACTTCATGCGGTGTGTGATACACTACGAGATATGCTTGTTCCAATAAATAAAAAATATCCGCTTGCTGTGCTAATGGATGCTTGCCGTAATTATCCTGGTCTTTCTAATGCTAAGAGGATTACGTTTGAGTATGTTATGTTAAGAGGTGTGAATGATAGTATAGATGATGCTAAAAAACTGGTTAAGTTGCTTAAAGGAATTCCTGCTAAAATAAATTTGATACCTTTTAATTCGTGGCCAGGTAGTAATTATCAGTGTTCTGATTGGGAACAGATTGAGCGGTTTGCTGATGTAGTTAATCGGGCAGGCTATGCTTCTCCTATTCGGATACCTCGTGGACGCGACATTCTAGCAGCGTGTGGACAGCTCAAATCTCTCTCAGAGCGTTTACGTAAATCTGAACGTTTGCAGTTTGAAAATGCTATTGAAAATGTATAAGTTTAGTTTTTATTAATGAAGATGCGCAAAGCGAAACTAGTAAAAATGCATGCGATGAGCCAATCAAGAAAGCGAAGATAGGAAGGATTTTTTTGCAATCCTTTAGAGAGTTTATTAGCCATAAAAACTATAAGGATATTGATAGGAAGAGAAATAGGTATATGAAAAAGACCTAAAATGAGTAGTTTTGGCGTAACCATTGGATCATTTGCGTGAACAAATTGTGGCAAGAAAATCATATTAAAAAGAACGGCCTTAGGATTTAATAGATTAATTCCAACAGCGGTGAGATAATTGCGTTTAAGACTTTTATATTGGAGAGATGTTTCTTGAGGAGAAAATTTCGAATGCTTATACAATGCTTGAAAAGCAAGCCATAACAGGTAGAAGGCGCCAACAATTTTAAGAAGAGAAAAGGTGTGCGGTGAAGCAACAATAAGCGCTGATAGGCCAAAAGCTACAGCGATAACCTGAATGACAAGACCCGTTGCACTCCCCAAAGCGCACATAATCCCAGCTTTTTTGCTTTGTCTGATGGTGCATCCTACAGACAACATAATATCAGGTCCTGGAGTAAGTGCAAGAACAAGAGATGCTAAGGAAAATTGTATAATGATAGACCATTCTGGAAAAAATGACATGTAAATCTTCTCTATCTTTTAAAAGCAGTGTTCACTATTTTTTCTCCACACAAATATTTTTGCGATTTTTTTATTTCTTAATGCTGCTTCGTGAAAATTTGCTTTCTTTGCTTTTTATTTCTTAATGCAGAAGAAAGCAAATCATATAGAATTTTAAGATGAAAAAATGGAAAAATATTAAAAAATCATTTTATTTCATTCAGTAGATTTTATTAATTTCGCGTGTGTGTACTAAAATTCTGTGGAAAAACAGGTGATATAAGATACTTTTTTCTAGTTAATGCAATTTTGCTATTTCATTTGTTAAAAGGAGAGGGGGGTACGCAAGTGAATCACTAATAAGTTAAAATAGCATTGATAGGTCGGATTTTATAGAAAATTTTTTTATTTAAGCAAATCGACACCCCCTTATAATTAGTACAGACGCTCGTTATCCAAAAGGCACAATTGGTCTTATCAAACTAAATATTTTATTCCTGTGTACATTCGCTGATGTAAGATTTAAATATTTGGCTTTGTGCAAAAATCCTCTTTTTTGATGATGAAGTATTTAGAAAAAGAGTATATCTGAACATTTGTAATCAAAATGAGCGCACTATACCATGTTTCACTGATGAAATAAAATAAGAGGGATTACAATGGAAAAATTAAAATGAATTATGAACTATAACGAGAGCGTTATTACGACAAGATTTTATAGCTTTCATCTTACTGTTATTGACGAATAAGTTTAATCACCATACACCATGCTATTAGAAAATTTAACTTTAGGATAGAGATAATGATGCGTGATCAATGCGACGTCCTCAGCCATCCGCTTGAATTAAGAGATGCTGCTGCTCAGTCAAAAGCTTGGCCATTTGAAGAAGCGCGCAAGATTATAAGACGGTATGAAAAAATCGGTTATCCAGAAAATGTTTTGTTTGAGACAGGTTATGGGCCCTCTGGTTTGCCACATATTGGTACTTTTGGGGAGGTTGCTCGTACTGCTATGGTACGCCATGCATTCCATATTTTGACAGATAATAAAGTTAAAACCAAGCTTCTTTGTTTTTCTGATGATATGGATGGTTTGCGCAAAATTCCTGATAATGTTCCTGATCCCCAAAAAATGGAAAATTATCTTGGTCAACCACTTAGTTGCATACCAGATCCTTTTGGGGATATTTATCCTTCTTTTGGAGCTGCAAATAATGCACGTTTACGCGTGTTTCTTGATCGTTTTGGTTTTGATTATGAATTTGCAAGCTCTACTGATTACTACAGTTCTGGCCGTTTTGATGAAACACTTTTAAGAATACTTGCATGCTATGACAAGGTTATGGAAATTATTCTGCCAACGTTGGGTGAGGAACGACGAGCTACCTATTCTCTTTTTTTACCTATTTCTCCTTTTTCTGGAAAAGTGCTTCAGGTACCAATGATTTCCCGTAATACTGAAAAAGGTACAGTTGCATATATTGAACCTGAAACAGGAGAAATTATTGAGACAGAAATTACAGGTGGAAAAGTTAAGTGTCAGTGGAAGGTAGATTGGGCAATGCGCTGGAAGGCATTGGGAGTTGATTATGAAATGGCGGGAAAAGATCTTATCGATTCTACAAACCTTTCTTCTAAAATTTGTAAAGTCCTTGGTGGAAATCCACCAGAAGGGTTTAATTATGAGCTTTTTTTGGATGATAAAGGACAAAAAATTTCGAAGTCTAAAGGAAATGGATTGACCATTGAAGAATGGTTAACTTATGCTCCGACGGAAAGTTTGGGACTTTACATGTTTTTAAAGCCAAAAACAGCAAAACGGCTTTATTTTGATGTTATTCCGAAAGTTGTTGATGAGTATTATGCACATCTTTCAGCTTATGGCCGTCAGGAATGGCAAGATCGAATTAACAATCCCGTGTGGCATATTCATAATGGTTGTCCACCGCAGGTTTCTTTACCTGTGTCTTTTGCTATGTTATTAAATTTGGTAAGTGCTTCAAATGCCGAAAATAAAGAAGTACTTTGGGGGTTCATTTCTCGTTATTCTGAAGGAGCGAATGCGCAAACATATCCAGAGCTTGATCGGTTGGTAGAGTTTGCTATTAAATATTTTAATGTTTTTGTTAAACCAAACAAAAAATTTCGCGTTCCAGATGAAAGTGAACGCTTAACGTTAGCTAATATCGATGCAAAATTATCCAGTTTTCCTAAGACTGCTGATGGAAATACTCTCCAAAATGCACTTCTTGATGTTGCGCGTTTGATGGAATGCTACCAAGATCATAGTAAAAAAAGTCCTGATGGGGGACCAGGTGTTTCGAATATTTTTTTTCAAATGTTATATGAGGTTCTTTTAGGGCAAGAACGAGGACCTCGACTGGGATCATTTATCGCGCTTTATGGGATTGATGAAATGCGTGTATTAATTGCGGATGCACTTGCGCGGTCTGCGGAGGCATAATGGAAAAGAGAGTGCAAGAAGTAAAACGGCGTCGTACATTTGCCATTATTGCTCATCCTGATGCAGGAAAAACAACACTAACAGAAAAGTTGTTGTTGTTTGGAGGGGCTATTCAGCTTGCTGGTGAGGTAAAGGCGAAGAAGGATCGTATTCAAACTCGTTCTGATTGGATGAATATTGAACGTGATCGCGGTATTTCTGTTGTAACATCTGTAATGACGTTTGAATATAAAGACCATATTTTAAATTTGTTGGATACTCCGGGTCACGAAGATTTTGCAGATGATACGTATCGCACTCTTACGGCTGTAGATAGTGCTATTATGGTTTTGGATGGTGCGCGCGGAATTGAGCCGAGAACACTCAAACTGTTTGAGGTATGCCGAATGCGTGATATTCCTATTGTTACTTTTGTTAATAAAATGGATCGTGAGGCACGTGATCCTTTAGAAATTTTGGATGAAATTGAAGAAAAACTCGCTCTTGATACCGTACCAATAACTTGGCCCATTGGTTTGGGTAAAGACTTCATGGGTACTTTCAATCTTCGTCACAATTATTTTCGTAAAAAAGATGATGAAAAAGTTCCACAAAAAGTTTTAGGATTTAGTGAGGTTGCACAATTGCTTCCAGAAAGTCAACGTACCTTCTTTACAGAAGGAGTTGAACTTGCCCGTAGTGTTTGCAAAAATTTTGATTTACAAGCTTTTTATGCAGGGCATATGACACCAGTTTATTTTGGTTCGGCTCTACGAAATTTTGGTGTTCGTGACTTAATAGATGCGTTAGTTGATTTTTGTCCAAGTCCTCGTGATCAAGTTGCGGATAAACGAGATATCATAGCAACTGAACCAAAAATGACAGGATTTGTTTTTAAGATTCAGGCTAATATGGATCCTAATCATCGTGATAGAATTGCATTTTTGCGGATATGTTCAGGTAAGCTTGATCGTAGCATGAAAACAAAGTTGGTACGAACTGGAAAGACAATAACATTATCTGCACCGCAATTTTTCTTTGCACGTTCACGTCAAATTGCTGATCATGCTTATGCTGGTGATATTGTTGGAATTCCTAATCATGGCACTTTACGTATTGGTGATACGCTTACTGAAGGTGAAGATATTCTCTTTAAGGGTGTTCCAAATTTTGCACCAGAAATTTTGCGTCGTGTTTGTTTAGACGATCCAATGAAAGCAAAAAAGCTCAAAGAAGCTTTGCAGCAAATGGCTGAGGAAGGTGTCGTGCAATTATTTATTCCAGATGATGGGTCATCTTCTCTTATTGGAGTTATTGGGATCCTGCAAATAGATGTTTTAATGGAGCGGCTTAAGATAGAATATTCTTTACCGGTGAGTTTTGAACAGGCACGCTTTAATGTATGCCGCTGGGTTTTTGCAGAAGATAAAGGTGAGCTACAAAAATTTATAGCCAGTTATCGATCCGCAATTGCTTATGATTTGGATGGTGATCCAGTTTTTTTAGCAGAAAATAATTTTTCTCTGAATTATGAAATGGAACGAGCTCAGAAAATAAAATTTGCTGCATTTAAGGATTATCAAGTTCGTTATGGATAATCAGTCTTCCATTATTATTTATAAAAAATTATAACAAGAGGGGTTATTAGAAATTCCCCCCTCTGTATCTGTAAAGACTATCACGAACATATTTAATGAAGATTGTCTTTAATCCATTCAGAAAGACGTCCTTTGGAGGATGCTCCAACGATGTTAGAGACAACATTTCCGTTTTTGAACATTAGCAGGGTGGGTATTGATCGGATTCCATATTGTGTAGCCAAATCTGGATTTTCATCAATATTTATTTTAGCAATTTTAATTTGGTTTTTCATTTCTAATGCAATTTCATCAAGGATTGGTGCTATCATTTTACAAGGACCACACCATTCTGCCCAAAAATCAACCACAACGGGGATGGATGAGGAAAGAACCTCATTTTCAAAATTGCTGCTATCGCTTTTTATACATGCCATTGGTCTATCCTTTATATTAAATCTTATACATTTAGTTGGTAGCAATTTATCTTTAAGTTATTATTACAAGTATAAATTATAAGATGCTTTTTAGAAGAGAATTTTTTAACTTATAAGGAGGTTTCATAAAGAAGTGCATCAAGTTTTTCAGGGTCCAGTTTAAAAATTTTTGTTTCTTTGCTATATACAAGAACTCCTTGGATATCTTTGTCAGGATAAATGGTTTGCAGCAATTTTCTGTAAAGAGCCATTTGTAGCAAATAGTGAGGTGCTATTGAAGTTTCATCTTCGGGTGGGATTCCTGTTTTAAAATCAGAAAAAATAACATTATTTTTTGTGATGCATAGACGGTCAATTTGACCAGAGATTGTATGCTCTTTTCCATGAATTTTTATGTTTCCCATCAATGACACTTCAGCGCGTGAAAGACCAGAAAAAAGAGGTTTGAGATGTGTATCATTTAAGATTTTCCAAATATGATGAAGTGCATCCTCTCTTTTATTTTCACACCAGTGAGGGGCCTTTACATTAAGATAGTGCTTGGCGTAATCTTGGCGTTTTGATGGAGTACAATTGGGTAAATATTGCAGTAATTGGTGAACAATATTACCATATTCAATGTAAAAGGCTTTATTAGTGTTTGGTTTTCCTAAAACAGGTGAAGTGCTGAGCTGTTTGGGATTTAAGGAAAATTCCTCTTCATATTCAATGGAAAGACTGGCAATAGAAGGTTTTATTGGTTTAGGTAAGATCGGTTCTTTTGGTGCTTTATTGTAGAAAAAATTTGGTAAAGGTGGAAGCGTTTGATTCTTGTCGTTTGTGTATGATGTTTCTTGATTTATTTGGATAGAAGAAGAGGGTGTGATGCAATAGCGCCAAGCTTCAATATCTTTTGCTGGTCCTTTTATGGGAATTGCATGTGGTTCGAGTGCTTTTTTTATCAGTTGCAACCACGTATTAGGAGGAATTTTGGCGTTGCTATATCCACAAACAAACAATCGATCTTCAGCACGTGTCATTCCCACATAAAGGAGACGTTTGTATTCTTCCTCCGCGCGTTCTTTTAAATGCGAAAGTGCTTTTTCAGAAGTTTTTGTTTTGAATTCTTTTTGGGGGCACCAAATAAACCCCTGTTTATCATGTAATTGTGTATTACCTAAGGGAACTTTAAGTAAGTGAGGTATCTTCTGAGAAGGGAAAATTGCACTACCTGGATCAATTAGAAAAATAACAGAAGATTCTAGTCCTTTAGCGGCATGAACAGTCATAATCCGAACTTCATCATGATTTTGATCAAATTCACGTTTAATTTCTGGTTCACTTGTGCTTAATGTTTCTAAAAAAGCTTGTAATCCTGGTAATCCAGTTTTTTGAATATCAATTGTGTAATCCATGAAAACATCGAGTATGTCATTTGCTTCAGACCCTAAGTGAGCCAGAATTTTTTGTCGTCCCTTGTCATTATTGAGAATGTGGCTATAAAATTCAAAAACTGGTATTTTATCCACTAAAGCGCGATAATTGCTTAAATATTCAAATGCGGTTTTGAAAGATGTATGCGATTGCGTGTGCATACAGAGACTTTGCCAAAGAGATCCTGTACGATGAGCTGCAAGTTGGTAAAGTTCATCTTCTGTAATCTCAAAAAGTGGACTCTTCAAAACACAAGCGAGAGAAAGATCGTCTTGTGGTTGCAAAACAAAACGCGCAAGCGCTATTAAATCGCGCACACTAATGTGGTTTGTTAATTGTAAGCGATCAGAGCCAGCTACAGGAATATTACGTAATTTAAGTGCACGGGAAAGTGCAGAAACAAATTGACCACGACTACGAACTAAGATCATAATATCACTTGCACGCAATAAACGTCTTTTTGCGGGAAGCACCTCTCCTTTCTGTAGCCAGTTTGCGATAGTTTCAGCGATTTTTTCCGCTAATCGTATTGCAGGTGTGTTGAAATGATCAACAGTTAAAAGCCAATCATCAGGTAGTTTGTTTTTTTCTTTAGAAATAGCATTCCATAAAATAACATCACCAGGGCTATGAGCACGAATAGCTTCATGAACGGTTTTTGTATTTTCTGCCGAGAGACCCTTGTAATTTTCTGGTGTTTCAAAGACAAGATCAACGCTTTTTAAAATGTCAGCTGTAGAACGAAAGGAATAGTTTAGTTGTACTTTTTCAAATTTTTGTTTTATTTGCTGCGTTTTTTTTTGAATTATTCGTCCATTTTCAGCAAAATTTTCTGGCACAGCTCCTTGAAAAGAATAAATGGATTGCTTTTCATCTCCAACAGCAAACAGAGTACGTATATTTGTGCGTTGGCTGTGACCAGTAAAGAATTCTTCAGCTAAAAGTTGAATAATTTTCCATTGATCGGGATTTGTATCTTGTGCTTCGTCAAGAAGAATATGATCAATACCATTATCAAGCTTATATTGTACCCATTGGCTTGCGCCTCTACGTTCTAACAGGTGAAGTGTACGTTCAATGAGATCATCAAAGTCCAATAAACCATTGCTTTTTTTTAAATTTGCGTAAATTTTAAGATAAATATCACAGATTTGAAAGGCTGCAACATTGAGTGTAAAAATTTTCATACATTGGTATTTATCTAAAAGGGCGGAAAGCTGATTTTGTTTATCTTCAATTTCTTTCTCAACAATAGGCCAAGTTGCATCTGATTTGTTAGAAGATAAGCGAGAAAATTTACGTGGCTTTTCTTCTCGTGTAAAATAAATATTTGAAGTAATATTGATAATACTTTTTGCATCAGGGGCAACATCTAATCGAGAAAATTGCGTGATTATGTCTTTGGCACTTTTATTGCTGGAGGTTTGATAATGTTTGAGAGCGAGGGGAGTCAAAACAGCCGTTTCTTTAATTTTTTTCAATAGAAATTGTTCTGTTTCATGAGGCTCTAAGTTAAAAAGCGCTCGCAGTTTAGTTTCTCCATTTTCACACATAATGAGAGATAAAAAATGAGACAATTTATGTTGATTCTGGATTGCTTCTTGTAGCAAATTATTAAAACAACTTTCGCTGACGCTTTTAATCAGCCGTTTTAACGCGAGTTGTACATCGTTGTTTATTAAAAGTTTGCGGCGGGCTTCTTGTAATAATTTTTTTCTATTAATATCATCAATCAATTCGAAATGCCCAGCTATATTGGCTTCTAGCATAAATTGATGCAATAAAGATTCACAAAATGCGTGAATAGTTTGAATTTTTAATCCCCCAGGTGTTTCAAGAGCACGGGCAAAAAGTTGACGTGCAGAAATTAATTTTTGCGCATTTATAGGTTTATTTTCAAGACGCGATAAAATCACTTTGAGCTCTTCATCATTATATTCATTCCAACTAGAAAGTGTGCGAAAAATTCTCGATTGCATAACAGCCGCAGCAGCTTTTGTGTAAGTAAGGCATAAAATACGCGCTGGCGGAGTACCATTTAAAAGCAAACGGATAACACGTTCACTTAAAACATGTGTTTTTCCAGATCCCGCATTTGCAGAAACCCAAACGTTTTTTTCTGGATGCGTTGCTGTTGTTTGCGCATCAAGAGCGGCTTCAGGAATAGAAAAAAAAGTCATGATTAATTTTCCTCGTGATATCCATTTGACCACTCCCATAATCGTGCCAGATGGTCATAATCTCTTTCATATGTTTTTTCAGAGGGGATTGCGTATGAGAGATAGCCTTGTTCTGGATTTTGGTAATGTTCTATCAATGCAATAAGTTTTTTCCATGCTGTTTCACCAAGATTGATTGCGTTTTTTTGATTTTTATCTTTTTTGTTTGAAAAAATTGATTGAGGTTTGATTTGGCCTTTCTTGTTGAGAGGAATATAAAGTAGATCAGAAGGAATCAGGTTTTTAAAATCTGTAAAGGCTCCTTGCATTAACAAAGCTGCTTCAAGTGCTAATTGTGGAGAAAGAAGACTACAAACTCGTTCTGATGAGGGAGGTGAACTGGTTTTAAAATCGATGATCTCAACGGTTTTGTCGGGCAAAACATCAATACGATCGGCGCGTCCAGAAAGAGTGACACCTGTTTTTCCTATGGGTATTTTTTGGGATACAACTTCAGCATGTCGTTGTCGTGGTCCAAGATTTTGTTCCCATTGGATAAAAAATGGAGCAAAATCTTCAAAAATAGTCCACCAAATTGCTTCAATATCAGGAGGAAGATTTAGTTTATTAAGTTCTTTACGTCCTATATGCAGAAGGATATCTAGTGCATTTGCAATATTGTGATTGCTTATTTGTGAGCAAAAAGCAGCAAGAATAGCATGATAAAGCGTTCCACGCTCAGTTGCGCGAGGGGTGTGTACAAGTGCCTTAAGCGGTTTAAGCCGCAAGATTTTTTTTGCATAAATGGCATAGGGATCATATCGTAGTGTTTCGATTTCAGTAACCGAAAAATGACGTGGACGTGCCTCAAGAGGTGGGACAGGGCAAGGGCGTTCTGTACAGGACGTTATGTTTGTACTGTCAAGCATTTTGGCCCAATGGAGAAATATTTCACCCCGTGCACGAATTTGTTCCCAAATTTTTTTTCCTATTACTGTTTCTAGGCGTTGTAACCAGCGCGAGGGAATGGAAGGAACATGTTCGACTCGTTTAGCACGGCTCATTACGATTTTATCCATTCCCATAGCCCATTGAAAATCATGAGCAAAAAGACCAATACGCTTCTCTGGTGGATCAAGGGTGAGCAGCATTTTCATCGGTCGTGATAAAAAAGCATCATTACGGGTTGTTATAGGCCATGATCCTTCATTAAGGCCGCCGATGATCATGGTATCAACAGTTTGCAAACGTGATTCTAAAGCACCCCAAATAAATAAACGTGGATGTCCCCCAGGAGAAGGAGTCACAGAGTGCATCGAAATGAGAGCTGAAAACATAGCTGGCCATTCACAAGGGTGAAATATTAATCCTGATTGATCATTTACCAATTCACGTAAAAAAGTTGCTAGGGCTTTTCCTGCTTCATTTTCATAAAGATTAACAAGAGAATTATTTTCATCACGTCCAAAATTTTCAAAAACCTCGACAGTTGCTGTTGCAACTTCGTTGACAGTGCATTCATTTTTTTGTTTTACGAGAGATATGAAAGGTTCAATAGCTTTAACTAAACTATGACAAAGCAGACGTGCTTCTTCTATTTTTTGTGTATCAAGAGTACAGTTTTGAGAAGTATTATGGGGGTGTGTTTCTATCCATTTTTCAAAAAATTTGTCACATTCACAAATATTAATTTGGCTGGCGTTGCCGCGAAGAACAAATAATTCAAAATTTTCCACTATTTCACGCAAGTAGAGACGGTTTTGTTTTAATGTTGTAAGTGGATGCTTAAGAAGGGAAAGAAAAGCAATGGGATCACCGGGATGAAACACATTTTCTAAAAGAAGCCGTAACAGAGTTGATGGTAATGTTTGTGCAAGTGGTGTTCCACCTGAGTCGTTTGCTTCAATCCCAAATCTCTGTAATTCTGCTACGACTCGACGTGCTAAATTACGGTCATTTGTAATAAGAGCGGCAGTTTTTTTAGGTTCTTCGATAGCATTGCGTAATGCAACAGCGATGGCAAGAGCTTCTTCTCGCTCATTTATGGCTTCAATGAGCGACCAATCTGCACAAAGATTTTCATAATCATCACGTACAATTTTTGCCCACATATCTGTTGTAGATACTGGCCTAAACGCTTCTGATAAGAGAGCTATACGTCTTTTTTTTATTGCGTTCTGTTGGCCAATTTCGCGAACATGAATACGAGGACACTTAATGATGGATAAAAGTTTTTTTAAATGATATTGAGGGTGGCTAAAGACATTATCTGCATGATTAAAAAAATCAGAAGTCCTTTTGTTTTCGTTGATAGTGCTTAAAGCATCCCATTGTGCTTCATCCATATGAAGATCAAGACCTGGAAGTACAACAGCTCCTTTGGGAAGATTGGAAATGACTTTCAAGAGCTGTGCTACTGCGGGAATAGAGCCTGTTGCACCAGCAGCAATAATAGGTTTATTAGGATTCGTGCGGAGTAGAGTTTCCGCGTGCATTTTGAGTATCGTATTGCGCCATGAAGCTGGACTACTTCGTTGTTTTTCGTGTAAAATTTGCGGCCAGCTTTGGGTAACGATAGTAAGAAAATTAAGCGTTATTTGCCACCATTCCGCAACCATATCAGGTGCAATTTCTTTAAGCTTTGACCAATCTGCACCTTCTGTTTCAATTTCATCCATCAACTGTGCTAAATCTTGAGCAAACCAAATTGCATCTGCAGTGTGAGCAGGAACAAGAACGTCTTCTATACCAAACATAGCACGCAGATGGGTGGGTAAATTTTCATGCCAAAGACGAATGAAACGGGCTAAAAGAAGGAGTCGTTCATTTTCCCCAATGGGAGGGTTTATGAATTTTGTGTGGTTTTCAATGAAAAGGAGACTATCTTCGTTCAAATCTCCCAAGGGGCAAATAGTTGGCAGGAAGGTTGATTGTTTGTTGCTTCTTTCAACAAAAGCTATACGCAAAGCGCGAGCAGCACGACGTGTTGGAACGTAAATTAGAGTGTCAGCAAGAGCGGTTTGGATATCCCCGTTTGGTGCGAAGTCATCAATCACCCTACCTGATAGTAGTGCATCGACAAAATTCTGTAAAAAAGGAGTGCCCAGAGAAATAGAAAAAACACGTGGATTATGGGTCATGCGATCTCATTTAGGATGCGTAAAAATATTCCATCTCAATTGGTTATTTTAACAATTCTCATTGAGAAAAAGCTTTTACACAGAAGGATTGTCTTACTGATGTTTGGCAGCAGTTTAGCAGATAGTACCCTTCAATTCTAATTAAATATTTGAAAAAAGAATCGAAGCAGATTACATGCTTCTTTCGAAATTATTATCAATGTGCACTGAACTACTTAGTCAAAAAACAACAGTGAATAGAATCACACTTATTTGACATCAAAAATATTCAAATGACGTAATGACAATTGCAGACGTTCAATAGAGGTGTGTTCTGATTTTATGGTTATGGAACGTCCAAAATTTTCGTATTCTAAAGCGATAGCAAAGGTGATGGATCCCAAAAGATCTACACATTTTTCTGGCCATTCAATTAATAAAATTCTTTGCTCACGGAATTCATTAATTCCTAATTCATTGATTTCTTCTGCTGTAGAAAGTCGATAAAGATCAGCATGAATGATTTCAAATTGTGGGAGTTGATAGTTTTGAATTAGGGTAAAAGTAGGGCTTGGAACGTCCATAGTATTATCTTTTGCAAGCGTTTGTATGAGTGTTCGTGCAATGGTTGATTTTCCTGTTCCAAGATCTCCTTGAAGTGTTATAAGATCTCCGGGTTTTAAAGCAAGTGCAAAATTTTGTGCAAAAATCTTTGTTGCTTCTTCATTTTCAAGAAAAAAACTAAAATTCATTAACATTTCCGTTAAGTGGATGAAAGAACAATTTTATAAAAATAAAAGACAAGATTAGAAAATTTTATTTCCTTTTGGAACTGGAAAAAAGCATTTAACTGTTGTTCCTTGTTTTGTTCCAGTAAAAATTTCAACATGTCCACCGTGGAGCTCAACGAAGCTTTTGACAAGAGAAAGACCAAGACCTGCTCCTGCACGTCCACCATGATGTGCATGAGAAGAAAAGCGCTTAAAAATTCGATCAAGAATGTCTTTTGGAATATCAGATCCTTCATTGTGAACACTAAAGATAATATAATTGTTTTGCTTATCGGCACAAAATTCAATTGTACTTGCTTCTGTCGCAAAATTAATAGCGTTGCTTAGGATATTAATAAAGATTTGATGTAAACGTGTCGCGTCAGCAAAAATAAAATTCAAAGAGGGTGAAATTTGATGTAAAAGTGTGATATTGCGCCCGTTAAGACGTTCTTCAACACGTGTTATTGCTTGTGTCATAGCGTCAACGATGTTAACCGGTTTTATGTCTAATTCCATGATACCTGCATCAAGGGTTGCGAGGTCAAGGATATCATCCACAATGCTTAAAAGAGTTCCTGATTCTGAATGAATATGCTCAAGATATTCACGCTGATGTTTATTAACAGATCCAAAAATTTGATCTCGTAAGATATCAGAAAATCCAATAATATTTGTGAGCGGTGTGCGCAATTCATAGGAAACATGTTGTACAAATTCATTGCGCAGACGATCAGCGCTTTCTAATGCTTCATTCTTTTCTTGAAGAGCTCGTGCAACATGGACAGTATCAGTAACATTAACAAAGGTTAGCATTGTTTGTCCATTAGGCAATGGGACGACAGTGTAGTCAATAATTGTTCCGTTTTTTAGATCCATGCGACCTGAATGTGTTTCGCGTTTTTCAGCAAAACCAGTGATAAATTGGGTAAAACGATCCCATTCTTTTCCGATAGTCAAAGATGAACAATGGGTTTGTAATTGTGTAATATGGGTACCTTCTACCTGTAAATTATAAGGTAAAGACCACAATTTTGATAGGGCTGGATTTGATAAACGAAGGCATCCATCTGTACCGAAAACAACCACTCCTTCGGAAAGTTTATCAAGCGTTTCACCCTGTATTTTTATTAATGTGTTATATCGTCTTTCAAGATCAATTTTTTCTGTAAGATTTTCGTATAGCCAAGTAACACCTCCCTGTGGATGAAAACTAGAAAGAACACGCACAGTGCGTCCATCTGGAAGATTCCAAATTTGTTGATTCGATTCTATTTGTTTATAGGACTTTAGAAGTTCTTCTTTCCACGCACGCCAGTCAGGATGGTCACAAATGAGTCCTTCTTCACGCAAACGTTCGAGAAGTAATGCATGGCTTGGTTTACTTTCTAAGAAAGAACTCTCCAGTGGCCATAAAATTTTAAAAGCTTGGTTACAGAATTTCAGTTTTTGGTTATTATCAAAAATTGCTACAGCTGTTGAGATTTGGTCAAGCGTTTCACACTGGTTTTCAAGAACTTGTTTCATTTCATTGGCAAGATTTTCATATGCACTGTCATTACGAGCGAACGCTGCCATTCCTTCTTCTGTTGTAATACGTGTAAGGTAAAAGTTATGGCGTTCTCCATTAACGACTGTATAAACATGTTCTTGAAAGATTGTTTCTATCTCATCTGTTTTTCGTTGCGTTGTTTCATTAAAAAGATCTATTTTCTCATTGCTTCCTTCTTGAAAACCTGTCATTTCTCTAAAGGCACGATTTGTAAAATAAATTTTTCCTTTGCAATCTCGTATCCACACTGGTTCTTGAATATGATCGAGAAGGTTGCGTTGCATTCTTAGTTCTATAAGGACTTTAGCGATGTCTTTTTGCAAACGAGCATTTTCACTCTGTTGTGCTGAAATATCTTGAAAACGTGCAATGGCCGCTGTTCCTGCAATTACTCCTGTAACTTGTAACAATATATTATTTGTTGTGGTGATAGAGAGTTCAAAAGGGTGACACTTATAGCGCAATTGATTTAATGCGTAATCAAGTTCTCGTAAGGCATTCTTTTCAATCCAGAGATCAAAGTTTTGAAGATTTTGTTTACCAATTCCAATTTTTTGCAGCGTAGGAATATTGCCAATCACAGACGGTGAGGCTGTTGGATTTTCCCAAATGAGAAGGTATTGGTTAGTTTCTTCAAAAAGCCATTCATAATATTTTAGTTTTTCAGAAAAATTTGCCTGAATTATTTTCAAAAGTTTCCATGAAGATTTTTTTGTACTTGTAATAATTACCACGCACGTAACAAGTGAGGCACAAGAAATTCCTCCAAAAAGCACCCAAACAAGCCATGATCTATCTGAAAAGCTCAAATATGTTTCTGATGATATAGCAACAGCGTACTCTGGAGAAAAAAGAAAAAGAAAGCAAAAAATATCAACGAAGATTAGGATTATTTTGAGAGTTTTTTCTTTGGGGTTACAGTCACCAAAGCTGAACACAGTGCGTTTTCCTTTTTTCTCTTAACCTAAGGAAAGGTTTTAGTAACGATAATGATTTGGTTTATAAGGTCCTTGTGGTGTAACTCCAATATAAGCAGCCTGTTCTTCCGATAAAACACTTAACTTTATTCCTAACCGATCAAGGTGGAGTCGTGCAACTTTTTCGTCAAGATATTTGGGTAAGACGGTTACTTTATTTTCGTAGTTTTTTGCATTAGTGAAGAGTTCAATTTGTGCTAAAACCTGATTAGTAAATGAAGCTGACATGACAAAAGAAGGATGACCGGTTGCGTTACCAAGATTTAACAAACGTCCTTCAGATAATAAAATTATGCGTTTCCCATCTGGAAAGGTAATCATATCGACTTGTGGTTTAATATTTGTCCATGGCAAATTTCTAAGCGCTGAAACTTGTATTTCATTATCAAAGTGCCCTATGTTGCCAAGAATGCACATGTCCTTAACTTGTCGTATATGATCTAAGCGTACAACGTCTTTATTACCAGTAGTTGTTATGATTATATCAGCACCAGAGGCTGCTTCATCCAAATTAACGACTTCATAGCCGTCCATGGCTGCTTGAAGAGCACATATTGGATCAATTTCTGTCACTTGGACTCGTGCACCAGCACCTGAAAGAGATGCTGCTGAACCTTTGCCTACATCACCATAACCGCAAACAATTGCTGTTTTTCCAGCTATCATTACATCTGTTCCTCGTCTGATACCATCGACCAGTGATTCTCTACATCCATATTTATTATCAAATTTTGATTTAGTAACGCTATCATTGACATTAATGGCGGGAAAGGGTAAAATCCCTTCCCTTTGTAGCTGATAAAGACGGTTTACACCTGTTGTTGTTTCTTCACTTACACCCTTTATTGCTGCGCGTTGGCGCGTAAAAAATCCTGGTGTTGCATTTATACGCTTTTGAATCTGTTTGAAAAAAAAATCTTCTTCTTTTGTTGTTGGGTTGGATAGAATCTCCCTATTTGTTTCTGCACGGCACCCTGTCAAAATATAATTCGTTGCATCAGCTCCGTCGTCTAATATAAGATTTGAAGGATTGCCATCAGGCCATTGAAAAATTGCATCTATATAAGTCCAATATTCTTCAAGTGTTTCACCTTTGATTGCGAAGACAGCGGTGCCCGTGGCTGCGATAGCTGCTGCTGCATGGTCTTGCGTGGAAAAAATATTACTAGAACTCCATCGCACATTGGCACCGATCGCTTTCAGCGTTTCAATTAAAACAGCTGTCTGGATTGTCATATGCAGTGAGCCAGAAATGCGTGCCCCGTGTAGGGGTTGACTTGAAGAAAATTCCTTACGACAAGCCATTAAACCAGGCATTTCTGTTTCAGCAATATCAAGCTCTTTGCGACCATAGGCAGCAAGTGTGATATCTTTTACAGCGTAATCTTTAGCTGCCATTTTTTCTTCCTTTGAGATAATTTTTGCGAGACGGTATGAGAAATTGAAAAAAAATGCAAGCGAATGGAATGATTTGTTTATATTTAAATATTTTCAGTTTTCACAAGATAGGAAAACAAATATCGGCATTTAATATTTTGGGCTGTTATATTATCACAGGATATAAAATGTATTTGCAAAAAGATACAGAGCATAAACGAAACATGCTATTACTAAATAATATTTTCTAAAAGAGATATTTACATAGGATTTTTAAATATAAAAATTATTTCTTTGAATTTAATTTAGTTACAAAGAAAATACTCATTAGGTTAATAAGTTTTTGGAAAATTGTCCCCGTGGGCGAAACCGCCATAGGTAATTTGGCAAGATAGCGGTCATAGCTCTCGGGGTAATTCCTACTCCTTCTAGAGTATATCCATTTTCTATAGCTTCTTTAGATACAATGTTATCTGTTCGCAAAAAGCGTATTTGACTGGGTGTTACCAATGTTGGCAAAAGGGGAAATTTACCGATAATTTCCAAAAGACCTCCGATTAAAAGCCCAACAAAAAAAGGCATAGGAAGGATTATTTTTCTGCGGCGAATGATATTGAATATATTTTCAAGAGCATTCTGCAATGTAAGGATTTGAGGGCCTCCAATATCATATTTTTTTCCAAAAACAACACGATTTTCTAAAGCACGCACTACAAATTCTGCAATATCACAAACATATACGGGCTGTAATTTATTTTTCCCTCCACCAAAAAGAGGTATAATTGGTAAAAAACGCGACAAATTTGCGAAAGTGTTAAAGAAACAATCTTCCGGTCCAAAGATAACAGATGAACGCATAATAATTGCCTGAGGATATTTTTCGTAAATAATTTGTTCACTCATAAATTTTACACGTGCATAGAAAAACGAAGCATCTTTATTGGCTATGAGTTCTGACATATATATGAGGGGAATACTAGCTTCAGCTGTTAATTCTGAGACATTTTGTGCACCAGCAATTTGCGTATCTTGAAAGTCAGATTTATTTGCTTGCGACAAGCCACTGGGAAGAAATACAGCACCATCTGCTCCAAGCAATGCACGCGCAACAGAAGCACGATGCTTAACATCAGTTGCAAGCATTTGCGTTTGTCCAACTTCTCCTATTTGTAGCATATAATAAGCTTTTTGTGGATGACGAACAGCAACACGAACACGATAACCCCGCTTGGTTAGTGCTTCGACAATATGCCGTCCTACAAAACCAGAGCCACCGAAAACAGTAATAAGCTTAGGATGTTGATAAAGCGTGCAATCAAGCTGCATGATCAAAAGATCTACCTGTTAAATTCTCATGGAAATCTGGATTCTAGCATGGCGGTGTTTTATTGTCACGTAAAATATCACCGGCAAGATAGAGGGAACCGCTAATAAGGAGAATTGTTCCTTCATGCTCTAAGTTTATTTTATGCAAAATATCGTATAGATTCTTATATGGTTCAGCGGAAAGACCTACTTTTTTAGCAGATTGAGCTAAAATTTTTGGACAAATACTCGTGCTATTATCAGTTAGTGGAATCGTGTATACTTTATCCACAAGGTTTGCTAAAGGACTGAAATAACCGACAGAATCTTTTGTGTTCAGCATGCCAACAATCATGACAACAGAACGGTTGAATTTTTTCTTCCATTGGGCAAGTTCTTCCGCAATAGCTCTTCCCGCAGCAGGGTTATGTCCACCATCTAGCCATAAATCAATACTAGGAGATAGTTGGTCAACCAAATATCCATGAGTAAGATGCTGCATTCGTGCTGGCCAATAAATGTTCTGCAGAGCATGACTTATTTCTTTTTCTGAAGGATGAAATCCTGCTTTATAAATTGCTTCAATGGATGCGCCAGCATTGAAAATTTGGTGAGATCCGATAAGGTTTGGCAGTGGAAGATCCATTAAACATTGGTTATTTTGAAATACCATACGCCCATGTTCAGTATAGCTTTGATAATCTTGACCGAATAGAGAATAAGATGTTTTATTTTTATCAGCGAGAACAGTTAAAATGGAACGAGCTTCATTGTGCTCTTGTTTTCCTATGACTACTGGAACTTTTGGTTTTATAATGCCGCCTTTTTGAAAAGCAATTTGCGAAATTGTCTTTCCAAGAAATCTCTCGTGATCGTAATCGATGGGCATAATGAGAGATACAGCCGGATTTTTAACTACATTCGTAGCGTCAAAACGTCCTCCTAGTCCAACTTCTAAAATTACTACATCTGCTGGTTGTGTGCTAAACAGCATGAATGCTGCTGCTGTAATAATTTCAAAAACAGTGATCGGTTCTTGATGATTTACTTTTATGATTTGTTGAATTGTTTCAAAAAATTGTCTTTCTGTGACAAATTGGCCATTTCCTGTTTGGCCTAATCGACAGCGTTCATTCCAGTTAACTAAATGGGGTGAGCTATATACATGGACACGGTAACCTGCACTCTCCAAAATAGCACGACAGATGGCTGAGGAAGATCCTTTACCATTTGTTCCTGCGATATGAATGATGGGTGCAAGTCGTAAATGCGGATTACCAAGCTTTTTTAAAATGCGAAAAATACGCTCTAAAGAAAGATTAAATTTTTTTGGATAGATTTTTAGTAAATCACTTATCATTCTTTGCACTTGATCCGTATCTTTTTTCATAGATTAAGCTGCTTCTGTTTCAGAAATCGGTGCTTCAGAATTTGTTGATGGTACGTTGGAAGAATTAACAGATGCAGGATATTTCATCATTAAACGTAAAAGTTGTGCGATAGTGGCTTTCATTTCTAAGCGTGATACAACCATATCAATCATTCCATGTTCTAGAAGATATTCACTACTTTGAAAACCTTCCGGTAGAGTTTCACGTATAGTTTGTTGAATCACTCTTGGTCCTGCAAAACCAATCATAGCTCCGGGTTCAGCAATGTGTATATCACCAAGCATGGCATAGGATGCTGTAACGCCACCAGTAGTTGGATTTGTGAGAACTACAATATATGGGAGTTTTGCTTCTTTTATCATTTCAATTGCTACAGTTGTGCGGGGCATTTGCATTAATGATAGTGTTCCTTCTTGCATGCGTGCTCCACCAGATGCAGCAAAAAGAACCAAAGGACATTTGTCAGCAATCGCAGTATGAAAAGCTTTGATGATTGCTTCTCCTGAAGCCATGCCGAGTGATCCACCCATAAAAGCGAAGTCTTGAACGGTTGCAACAATTGGCAACCCTTCAATTGTACCTTTTGCACTTAGAATATTGTCGTCGACACCGAGTTTGGAGCGATAATCCTTTAATCGATCAATGTAACGTTTTTCATCTCGAAATTTTAAAGGATCTGTTGCAACTTTTGGATTTTCAATAGGTGTATAAACTCCATCATCAAAAAAATGCATAAGACGACTTTTAGCACTGATTCGCATATGATAACCAGATGTCGGGACTACATACTGATTAGCTTCTAGATCTTTATGAAATACCATTTCACCACTGATAGGATCTTTGATCCACAGATTATCTGGAATTTCACGGCGTCCCAGTATTGAGTTGATTTTGGGACGAACATAATTTGTAATCCAGTTCATCTTTATAGCCTCTCTGTTAAATATTATACAATTTTGTATTATCTGAAGGAGTATAGAGCAAAGTGATCAAGTTCATTTTATAGGACAAATAAAACCTTTGTTTGAAATTTTATCAATGTGTGTGCAAATCTAACCCCATTATCTTTTTTTAATGTCACAGTGACAACTTAAATAAGAATGTTCCTTATAGCAAATTTATTAGTAATTTGAGTAATTTACACTATCTATTTTTTTGCTTTGATATCAAATTTTACTCCTTGCGCTGATTTACAAATTTTCTGTTTACTTTCAATCAAAATCAGCATTAGTAAACTACTAATGCTGGTAATGATAATATGAAGCAAAAAACTTTGTAACTGTGAACCTAAACAAGGTTATAACAGTTCATAGGTTATGGCTGTCACAGCATTAGAGTAAGATTTTTAAGGATTTTTTCTGATAACATAAGAAACATAGAGATATTTTTAAGGAATCAAAACTTTTATAATGCACTTTCAAGCTGTCTAAACATTCTTATTTCTTTTGCCCATTCTTAATGAGTGTGAGTAGAAGAGCAAAAAAATGACACGACGATATTTGCTAAATTTTGGGCTACTTGTTGCTTACTCATATTCGGCCACTGCTCTACATTTTCTTTACTAACGAGATAAACTTGATTTGTGTCAGAACCCATGATGCTTGTGCCATCAGCATGAAGAGAAATATCATTTGCAAGAATAAAATTTGCTCCTTTTTCAAAACATTTTTTTTGTGCATTAGTAATTATATCACACGTTTCAGCAGCAAAACCAATTACAAGTGGAGGACGATTTAAAGCATGTCCGATTGTTGATAAAATATCGGTATTTTCAACCATTTGTAAATATGGTGGTGCCTTTTTAGCGCTTTTTTTTATTTTGTGTAAAGACCGTGTCTTGCTACGCCAATCACAAACAGCAGCAACAAAAATAGCTCCATCGGCTGGAAGTGCTTTTTGAACAGCTTGTAACATTTGCTCAGCTGTTTCAACATGTATTGTTTCTGTCTCTTGCGGATCAGCAAGATTAACTGGTCCACAAATAAGTGTCACTTTAGCACCTAAATGTGCGAGGGCTACCGCGATGGCATGACCTTGTTTTCCTGAAGATCGATTAGCGAGATAACGCACTGGATCAATTGGTTCGTATGTTGGGCCAGATGTAACAATGAAGTGGCGGCCAGAAAGAGGTTTTTTTTGCACACTTAAAAGAGTTTCTACTGAGGATACAATGGTTAGTGGCTCGCTCATGCGTCCACAGCCAATCTCATTGTGTTCAGCCATTTTACCAATTTCTGGACCTACTATATGAATTCCATATGAGCGCAATTGCGTGATGTTACGAACTGTTGCTGGATGCGTCCACATAGCTGGATTCATGGAAGGTGCAATCAAGATTGGACAACGTGCTGCTAAAAGTACGCAATCAGCTAAATCATCTCCTACTCCAGTTGCTATTTTTGCAATCCGATTGGCTGTAGCTGGTGCTAAAATAATCAAGTCAGCATTATGTGCTAGTCGGATATGATCAATATCATGTGTTTTTTCGCGTGCAAATAAATCTCTGTATACAGTACTACCGTTTAGAGCTTCAGCTGCTAAAGGAGTGATGAATTTTTGAGCTGATTTCGTCATAATAATATTTAAATGTGCTCCACGTTCTTTTAAACGGCGGATAAGATCAAGAGATTTATAGGCTGCAATGCTACCACCAATGATAAGAAGGAGAGATTTTGATTGCAATGATTGCATCTCAATTGCACTTACTTGAGATGGTGGTATAGATAATGCGATAGGATTTCCTAGAAGACGACGAGCCTCTTCTTCCATAGAAGTGTTATTTTGTGCCGCACGTAAGCGCAAAGCTTCCTTAGTTTCAGGTAAAAGATTTCGAATAGTGATACTAGCCATGAAGCATATCCCAAAAATAGAATGATTGCAATGAATTCACAATCATTGTTTTTAACACATTGAACAAATTAAAAAAGATGAAAAAGTAAAAAAGTTAAACAAATACAACAAAAAGCGATTATGAGTAAACTATAACGACCATAAATGTTAGAACGATTTTGTTCTATGGCAATTTGTTTTATGGTGGCAGGAGAAAGGTTAAATCCTGTTTTTACTATTTGATTTATATCTTCTTCTATACGTTGAAAATTCTGTACTAATTGTGGAGTTTTACGCACTAGAGAAAAAAATGCTCGAGCTCCTTCAGCAAGGTCATTTGTGATTCCTACAGGACCTAAATTTTTGCTAATCCATTCTTTAACAACTGGTTCAGAGGCCTTCCACATATTAAAATCAGGATCTAATGTACGAGCGACACCTTCTACAACAACCATAGTTTTTTGCAGCAATAAAAGTTCAGGTCGCGTTTGCATATCGAATAATTCTGTGACTTCAAACAAAAGAGTAAGCAATTTAGCCATAGAAATGCTTTGTGCTGATTGGCCGTGAATTGGCTCACCGATAGCTCGGTTAGCTTGGGCAAAGCTCTCAATATTATGATGTGGTGGTACATATCCTGCTTCAAAATGAGCGCGTGCTACTCGATGATAATCTCGGGTAATAAAGCCGTAAATGATTTCAGCAAGGAAGTATTTTTCTTTTTTTCCAAGTCGTCCAGTAATTCCTAAGTCGACTGCAACAATACATCCTTTGGAATCTACAAACAAATTACCAGGATGCATGTCGGCATGGAAAAAACCATCTCGTAGTGCATGACGAAGAAAGGATTGAACAAGCGTTGTTGCTAGCATTTGTAAATCGAAATGAGCTTCTTTAAGCGCAGAAATTTCGGATATTCTTATCCCATCAATCCATTCCATTGTTAAAACATTGCGTCCTGTTCTCTCCCAATCAATTTTTGGTACCCTAAAACCTTCATCGTGTTTAGTATTTTCAGCCATTTCTGATATTGCTGCTGCCTCTAGCCGCAAATCCATTTCAATATGTGTAGTTTGTGCTAAGGTATCAACAACACAAACAGGACGGAGGCGTCGAGTAGCAGGGATATAACGTTCTTGCAAATGAGCGATGAGATAAAAACCTCTAAGATCTTTAGAAAAACGCTTTCTGATATTAGGACGTATGACCTTGACAGCGCATTTTTTTTTATGACCTTCCTCATTATAGTATTCAGCTTGGTGAACTTGAGCAATGGAAGCACCAGCAATGGGGGGATAAAAGTTTACGAATAAATCACTGATAGATCGGCCAAGTGAGTTTTCAATTTGAGCAATGGCGTCGTCGTGAGAAAATGTTTGAACACGATCTTGTAGTTGCGCTAAATCTTCTGCAATATCGCGTCCGACAATATCTGGCCTAGTGGCAAGAAATTGACCAAGTTTTATGTAAGAAGGGCCTAGTTTATTGATTGCATGCGAAATATTTTCAAATCGTTTCTGTTTTTTCGTTTTACGTCGCGCTAATATACGTGCTACGCGATGGCACACTGCTAGAAACCCTTGAAGATCATCACTTGGGAGAGCGCTAAAAACACCTTCCCGCGTTAGAACCCATCCTGCGCGTATTAATTGAAAATAAGTGGAAATTTGCACCATTTTTAAATTTTCCAGCCTGAATGTATCGCTGCTATTGCACCTGTAATATTGCGATATGATACTCTCGAAAACCCCGCATTACTTATCATTTTAGCAAAATCATCTTGCTTGGGAAACTTTCGAATAGATTCAACTAAGTAACGATAAGAGTCTGCATCATTTGCAATGAGTTGACCAAGTTTTGGGATGGTATGAAAAGACCAAAGATCATAAATTTTATTCAGTATGGGTGTTTCAACATTTGAAAACTCTAAACATAGAAAACGTCCACCAATTTTTAGAATACGGAAAGCTTCCATGAGAGCTTTATCAATATGTGGTACATTGCGGATTCCAAAAGCAATAGTATAGGCATTAAAGCTTTGATCAGGAAAAGGCAAATCCTCAGCATTAGCTTCCACAAAGTCAAGCAACGAGGCAAGACCATTTTTTTGTGCGCGATTTTTGCCAATTTTAAGCATTGAGCTATTAATATCAAGTACTGTCACATGTGCTTGTTTTTGCGAAGCGTTAAGAATACGAAAGGCAATATCACCAGTTCCACCAGCAACATCAAGTACTTTCCAATTGGAAGTAGCTGGTGGAGAAAGCCACGAAACCATAGAATTTTTCCATACACGGTGTAGTCCAAGCGATAAAATATCATTCATTCGATCATAATTTTTCGCGACAGAATGAAATACGCCATCAACCATAGATTGTTTTTGTGTTTCGTTAACTCTCCTAAAGCCAAAAGTATGTTCCATACCACCTTTGACTCCTACGCGTTTTGTTTCAGCTGTCATATTCGTGACCTTCTTTGATTTTTTCTTTATCGTAAATGAAGTATAGAAAAAATATTCAAATACGAAAAATAATGCACAAAACTGCGTTTTTATACAGCTAGAAATAAAAAAATACCTTCAGATATCCAGATTAGCAACGCTTAAAGCATTATCTTGAATAAAGGTTCGTCGTGGTTCGACATCATCACCCATTAAGCGGGAAAAGAGGGAATCCGCATCAGTTGCATCATTAATTTTAACTTGTAAAAGTGCACGAGCATCTGGATTAAGGGTTGTTTCCCAAAGCTGTTCAGCATTCATTTCTCCAAGTCCTTTATAACGTTGTAAAACAATGCCTTTTTTACCATTTTTAAAAATGCTTTCTAATAAGCCAATGGGGCCAAAAATACGCTCTGATTTATCTTTGTGATGCAAGATAGGAGGGGGATTATATATTTCTTTGAAATTTTTGGAGATGCGATCAATTTTACGTGCATCAACTGAATTTATGAGTCCTGCATCAAAAGTAATAGCATCCTTAACCCCACGTAAAATGCGCTCAAAGTACAAACTCCCATCTGATGTGTATTGACCGCTCCATCCCTGTTCCATATCATCGGCAATCAAATCAAGGCGACGTGCTACATCATAAGCTATTTTTTGAGCATTTTCTGGTGTTTCAAAGGACTCAATATTAAAGGCTCCAACAATTGCAGCCTGTTCAGCAATACTTTGATTATACCGAGTATGAAGACCATTGAGAAGCTGGCGTAATACACGTGCGTCTTCGACAAGTTGTTTCAAATCAGCACCAGCGCGAACCTCCCCTGTTGATAATTCCAAGGTTATTTCTTGTAGACCAGCATCAATTAAAAATTCTTCGAATGCAGTTTCATTCTTAATATACTGAGAAGATTTACCGCGTGTTACTTTGTAAAGGGGAGGTTGAGCAATATAGAGATGTCCCCGCTCGATCAATTCAGGCATTTGCCTAAAAAAGAAAGTAAGAAGCAAGGTACGAATATGCGCACCATCAACATCAGCGTCCGTCATAATGATGATTTTATGATAACGCAATTTATCTAGTGAAAATTCATCTTTGCCGATCGATGTTCCAAGAGCAGTTATGAGTGTTCCAATCATATCAGATGAAAGCATCCTATCAAAACGTGCCCGTTCAACATTGAGAATCTTACCGCGCAAAGGTAAAATTGCTTGGTTTTGTCGTGATCGTCCACTTTTTGCAGATCCGCCGGCTGAATCCCCTTCAACGATAAAAATTTCAGATTTTGCTGGATCGCGTTCCTGACAATCAGAGAGTTTTCCCGGTAAAGATGTAATATCAAGAGCTCCTTTTCGTCGCGTGAGTTCACGTGCTTTTCTCGCTGCTTCGCGAGCTGCAGCAGCTTCTACAACTTTACTTGTGATAATTTTTGCTTCACTAGGATGCTCTTCTAGCCATATAGAGAGACCATCATGTACCAAATTTTCAACGACAGGACGCACTTCAGAGGAGACCAACTTATCTTTTGTTTGCGAAGAAAATTTAGGATCTGGAACTTTAACTGAGAGAATAGCGGTTAATCCTTCACGACAGTCATCGCCAGTAAGATTAACCTTTTCCTTTTTTATAATACCAGATGATTCGGCATAGCCATTGATTTGCCGTGTTAAAGCACTACGAAAGCCCACCAAATGACTTCCACCATCACGTTGAGGTATATTATTAGTAAAACACAATACCTTTTCATGATAGGAGTCATTCCACCACAATGCGACATCGACACTCATTCCATCTTTTTCACTTGTGATATAGATAGGATCATCAAGTAGCGCTTTTTTTGATTGATCGATATATTTTACAAATTCAATTAATCCACCATCATAGTGTAGTTCAATGGATCGCACGTCGGCGTGACGTTCATCAACAAGAATGATATGCACGCCGGAATTCAAAAAAGCTAACTCCCGTAAACGACATTCCAAAGTTTCAAAATTAAATTCAACGATAGTAAAAATTTCAGGATTTGGAAAAAATCTTATTTCTGTTCCGCTTTCTGTATCACAATTATCAACAATTTTTAGCGGATAATCGGCAACTCCGTGATTAAACGACATTTCATGAACTTTACCATTGCGTTTGATTCGCAACTGCAACCAAACAGATAATGCGTTAACAACAGAAACACCAACCCCGTGTAATCCCCCTGAAACTTTATAAGAATTTTGATCAAATTTCCCACCAGCATGCAATTGCGTCATAATAACTTCCGCTGCTGAAACTCCTTCTGTTGGGTGAATATCGGTTGGAATTCCGCGTCCATTATCACGAACAGAGCAAGAGCCATCAGCATGGAGCGTGACGTTTATAAGAGTAGCATGACCGGCTAAAGCTTCATCAATAGCATTATCTACTACTTCATAGACCATATGATGCAAGCCCGAACCATCATCGGTATCACCGATGTACATACCAGGACGTTTGCGTACAGCATCGAGACCTTTTAGAACTTTTATGGAAGCAGCATCATAGTCACCACCACACACTGGTGAGGTTGTTTCATCACTCATAAATTAATCCATTTTTACATTCAATTGGCGATATTTCATTGGTTTTTTTTGAGCTTAGAGTTCTGACCAGTTATTTATGAAATAAGCATACTAAACATTTACCGTATATCATATTTATATTCAACTGTTGTCAGTAGATATACAAATATAATGATTTTCAACACTCAAACGATATTCTGTTGTTGCAGTGCATTTTCATATGAAAAAAAGTGCTTATTTATTTACGCATTTGTTTAGATCAGTGTATGCTTAAATTTCAAACGATATAATATATTGGAATACAAAAAATGTTAACTTTAAAATAGTTATTAAGAGGATGCTTTACATTTTAATCTGTAAAAATACCGGATATTTTAGCTTCGAAAATGGGGGAAATTTTTTAAAATGGATAAATTGAAAGGCATGTTAAAGGTTCTTGTTAAAGTTTCATTGATAATGTGGGGATTCATTTTTTTATATTCTACAAAGGCTATTTCAGTAGGGATATTGCCTTCATTTTTAAATTCACATGAACATTTGGTACAACCTGATATAAGAGGTATAACCCGTTTGCGTTTTGTAACAACTTTTGATTTTCCACCTTTTAATTTTCTTGGCAGAGAGGGACACCTTTCTGGATACAATATAGATCTGTTGCGTTCTATTTGTTCAAAATTAAATCTAGAGAAATTTTGTGAGGTGGAAGTTGTTCCCTGGGAAGAACTGGTAGATCATGTCAAGAATGGCAATGCAGAAGCAATAATTGCTGGTTTAAAAGAAACAACAGAAACACATCAAGATCTTGTGTTTACTCGGACTTATTTGCGTTTTCCTGCTCGATTTGTTGCTTCTCGGTTTGTAAATTTCAATGAGCCGATAGGATCTAAGCTTATTCATTTAAATAGTGGATTTTTGCTTAATAGTGCTCACGAAAGGTTATTTCATAGCTATTTTCCTGAAGCTAAATGGAAGGGATTTAAAAATAGGGAAGAGCTTTATAAAGCATTGCGAGATAAGAAAGTTGATCTTATTTTTGATGATGGATTTTCCTTATCTTTGTGGTTGAATGATTCAACATCTTTCGATTGCTGCCATTTTGTTGGAGGTGTGTATTTGGCTCCACAGTTGTTGGGGGAAGGTATGAGAATTGCTGTTGCAAAAAGAGATGTAAAATTGGTTAATGTATTGAATTATGCTCTGAAATCTTTAGAAGATGACGGCAAGCTTGCAGAGCTTTATCTGCGTTATTTTCCAGTAAGTTTTTACTGAGGAATGTTTTCTTTAGGCAGCAGACATTAGTCTTTCATTTCCTAATCGATAAGAAATAGCTTCCGCGAGATGGTGGCGTGAAAGATAGTTTGCTTCTTCAAGGTCGGCAATGGTGCGCGCGACTTTGAGAATGCGATGGTACGCGCGAGCAGAAAGATGCATTTTTTCACTCACATCTCGTAAAAGTTTATCTGCATTTTTATCGGGAATAGCAATTTGTTCAATGATTTTTGCAGGGCAGTCGCCGTTCGTACGAATATGGTCAAGACCCAATGCAGCAAAACGTTCTGTTTGAATGGTACGGCATTGTATGACGCGTTTTGCAACATCACAGCTTTTTTCTGAATGTTCTTGTTGCATAAGATCTGTTGCTGTTAAAGCGGGAACATCAATCCGTAAATCAATTCTATCAAGAAAAGGACCAGAAATTCTGGATTGATAATCAATTTGACAACGTAATCCCTTAGCACAAACATAATTTTTCTCGCCTGCCATTCCGCATCTACAAGGATTCATTGCAGCAATGAGCTGAATGCGTGCGGGATAACTGATGTGATGGTTAGCACGAGCGATGACACATTCTCCATTTTCTAATGGTTGACGAAGAGAATCAAGGACTCGAGGAGAAAATTCAGGCAATTCATCAAGAAATAAAACACCGTTATGTGCAAGTGAAACTTCTCCCGGGCGTCCTTTGGAACCACCACCTATCATTGCAGCCATGGAAGCAGAATGATGTGGAGCACGAAAGGGGCATTGGAGAGAAATCGTATTATGTATTGTTTCTCCTGTGATAGAAGCAATTAAGGAAACATCTAAAAGTTCGCGGCTATCAAGAGGTGGTAAAATTGATGGCAAGCGTTGAGCTAACATAGATTTTCCTGCACCAGGAGGGCCTACAAATAAAAGATTATGTCGTCCAGCTGCGCAAACTTCCAATGCACGTTTAGCGGTTTTTTGTCCTTTAATTTCGGAAAGATCTGGAAGCTCAGTTCGTATTGCATATTGTCGTGGTTGTGGACGTTTTTGAATTTGTGTTCCTCTAAAGTGATTAACTATAGTGAGAAGAGTTTCAGGTGCGAGAATATTCATTTCTGCATTTGCCCACGCTGCTTCAGGACCACATTGATGAGGGCAAATAAGCCCTTTATCAAGCAGTACGGCTGTCATTGCAGCTGGTAAAACACCACTGACGGCTGCAATATATCCATCCAGTGACAATTCACCTAAAATGACATAATCTTGTGCTATTTCTTGAGGAAGTAGTCCCATAGCAAGCATTAAGCTTACAGCAATTGGCAAATCATAATGTGATCCTTCTTTAGGCAAGTCAGCTGGTGCAAGATTAATAGTGACCCGTTTATTAGGCATAGAAAGTCCACAAGCGTGAAGAGCAGCTTGTACGCGCTCACGGCTTTCTGCGACAGCTTTATCTGCCAATCCAACAATAGCCATTCCTATTTTTCCGGAGGAAATCATAGCTTGTACATCGACGGGTATTGCTTCCAGACCTCGAAAGGCAACAGTTGTGACACGTGCTATCATCAGTTTGTCCCCCCCCTTTATACTAAGAAACAACCATATCTGCACATAAAAATCAAGAAGTGTCTGCATAGCTTTTTGCATAGGAAGATCTATATACATGTGCAGGATTTTGTGGCGACTTTAGGTAGCCTTTCGCATAAATTTAACTATGACAGTGTGCTTCTGCATAAAACGTTTATGATAAATTAAATGAATATGCTAAAGGGAAAAAGCGGGAACGTTTATTTTGAAAAAAATCAAGATTTCATGAATACAAATGGGAAAAGTATAGCATTATGTATCTTAGAAAAGAATATTGTTTGATATGACCAAATATGTGAAATATTGGGAATAAGTATATTTACTTTTCTCGTTCGATGTTAATTAATGGAAGAAGTGATGTAAAGCGTACTAAAGGTACCTGATTTGATGATCTGTCGGGCAGAAATTTTGTTAAAATCAAAAGTTATGCGTAGTGTATTTATAGGTCTATGTTTGATTTTTCTCTTTCCACAGACTTTAGCAGCATTTGAACTTTTCGGTATCCCTATTTTTGGCAAAAAGAAAATAAATTCTTTTCCATCTAGCACCAGCAATATAGAAAAATTTTATAAAGTTGAAGTTGTTTCACCACAGGGTGCATCATCAAAAGGCATTAAAATAGTTAAGTCTGTGTCTTCTCTTGTTGCCGATCAAAAAAAAGCATCACCTAGTTCTTCTGGTTTACTGGCTAAAGCTCGTTCAGATTATAGAGCAATTCTTTCCGCTCTTTATGCTGAAGGACATTATGGCAGTGTCATTAGTATCAAGATTAATGGTTTAGAGGTCGCTGATCTAAGTCCTGTGACGCAATTACCAACTCAATCTAAGATCGTTATTACGATTGATTCTGGTCCCCCATACATTTTTAGCAATGCGCAGATAAACAAAGTTGCTCCAATTGCGAAAGATAAAACGAACAGAATGCCTTCAATTGAGGACCTTGGCTATAGGGTTGGAGCTGTTGCCAAATCTGAAACTATTCTTAAAGCAGAAAGATGGGCGATTGAAGGGTGGCGTCAGCAGGGTTACGCAAAAGCAAAAATTGTTAATAATGATGTAATTGCTGATCACGCTGCACATCGCGTTGATGCGCGAATTATAGTTGATTCTGGGAAAGAAGCTCACTACGGTCCCTTAAGTGTGCGTAATGTGAGTAAAAGACCACGAGTAGATTCAACTTATATCGCGTGGATGACAGGATTACATATAGGTCAGAAGTACGATTCTAGTTCATTAGCTAAGGTTAGTGAACGACTTTCGCGTCTTGATGTGTTTCGTGCTGTAAATATACGTGAAGCTGATGCAATTAATCCTGATGGTAGTTTGCCACTTACGCTTGTTCTAGAAGAGCGCAAGCCACGACGTTTTGGTGCTGGTGGTGGTTATTCAACACTAGATGGTGCAGGTTTTGAGGCTTATTGGATGCACAACAATCTTTTTGGCCATGCAGAACGGCTAAAAATAGAAACAAAAGTAAGCGGTATTCGTAGCCACAAGGATCAACCATATAATTTTAAAAATTTTGATTACCTTTTTGGGAGCATGTTTATAAAGCCTGGTATGTTAACCCCTGATACAGATTTTAGAGCGGAGTTGAAAGTACAGCAAGATGTCTTAGACAATTACACAACAAAGGCTATCAAAGGGAAATGGGGCGTTACACACGCTTTTAATAATGATTTATCAGGGCGTATTGCTTTAGAAATTTCGAATAGTTATTCGCATGATATACATTTTGGAAGTCGTAATTTTATGACAATTGGATTTCCGAGTGGTTTAGTTTATGACAGCCGCAACAATAGGCTCGATGCAACAAAAGGTGTGTATGGCGAAGCTATTTTTGAGCCTTTTTATGAATTACACTTTAGCAATTTTGTAACAAAAATGACCATAGAGGGTCGTTCTTATTGGATACTGGATAATATGGATCGTTTTATTTTTGCGATGCGAGCAAAGCTGGGTACAATTATTGGGAGTGACACAGCTCAAGTTCCTTCGGATACGCTCTTTTTTGCTGGTGGTGGCGGGTCTGTTCGTGGTTACGCTTATCGAAATATTGGTGTTAAAAAAGAAAATAATGCTGTTATTGGTGGTCGTGCACTTGCAGAGGGGTCAGCAGAATTGCGTTTTTCTCTAAATGATAAGGTAGGGATTATTGGTTTTGTTGATGGTGGTCTTGTGGGGGAAAAAGCGTATGTTGACTTTTCACAAAAAGTTAAATGGGGAGCTGGTATTGGAGGCCGTTATATGACAGGACTTGGTTCCTTACGGATTGATTTTGCTTTTCCTCTTAATAGAGAGAAAGGCGATCCCCGCATTGGTTTTTATGTGGGTATAGGACAAGCATTCTAATGAAAAAAATAGTGTATTTGTTGATTTTTTTATGTGGTTTTTCTTTTCTTTTGGTGAGTGCTTTTGTGTTTGCACAGAGAGTAAATTTACTTTCTAGTGAAACAGATTCAGGTGAAGATTCGTGGATTGTTTCCTTTATTGAACGCAGACTTTCAACACCAAACCGTCAAATTCGTTTTCATAATATGCAGGGAGCTCTGTCTTCTCAAACATCAATTGATGCTATCACGGTCAGTGATGATAAAGGTGTTTGGCTTAAAATTATTAATGCTAAAATAGATTGGAATCGCTTAGCTTTGCTGAGGGGGCGTGTAGAGATTAATCATCTTGCAGTAGAACAAGTTACGTTTTTACGAAAACCGAAGGACTTTTCCTTTGCATCTTCCATTGAAAAAAAGGAATTTTCTTTACCTAAATTGCCTATTGCCATTTCTATAAATACACTTATAGCTGAGCATGTAGCATTTGAACGGGATCTTTTTGGTTTTTCTTCTGACCTTTTCTTAAAAGGACATTTAACTTTAGTTGATGGTGATTATGATGCTGATATAACTGCTTATCGTCTGGATGCTTTAGGTTCTTTTTCTATTCTGACCAAGATATTCAATGGCGATCGTACAGCAAAAATTGATATTTCTGTTAACGAACCACAAAATGGCATTATAGCCAGTATCCTTAACATTGAAGAGCGCCCTGCATTAAATTTTTCTATCAGAGGTGATGGTACTTTTGATGATTTGGTTGCTAAACTCTATTTAGAGGCTGATCACCATCGTGTTTTAGATGGCAATGTTACGCTTGCAAGTATTTCAGAAGGATATAGTTTTTCTACCAAGATGGCGGGTACACTCAGTTCTTTGGTGTCTTCTCAATATCGTAATCTTTTCGAGTCTGATGTAACATTGGAAGCAGAGGCGAGGATGACAAGAGAAGGTGTTACGCATCTTGATCATATGGCTATTCAAGGTGAAGCCATAAATATTGTTACCAATGCTGAAATAACAGCGGATGGATTTTTACGGCGGCTTTTTTTTGATGGCAAGATCGCTTTCTCTAAAAAAGAGAAGTCTGTTCATTCATCAGTATTAGAAGCGCCAGTGCATACTAATAATTTTGCTTTAACCATTGATTATGGCCGAGAAGGACAACAATTTTGGAAAGGACAGTTTGTTGTACATCATTTCAGCAATAAGAATGTTTATATTCATGATGCGGTTTTTGATTTGGGAGGAGTAAGTGAAAATCTTGATAATGTAGCTTCTCGTCATGTTGGGATTCAAGTAAGCGGAATGCTTAAGGGAATTGTAAAATCCAAAAATGCATTTGTTAAAGGTTTAGATCAAACGATTCACGTGCACCTAGACACAGATATTTTTTCTAAGAAACCAGTTTTGATCCATAATTTTAGTGTAACGGCACCAGATTTTTCTGCGTGGTTAAAAGGAAAAGTAGATCATTTTATTTTTAAAGGTGATCTTGGTTTAGAAGCAAAAACATTAACTCCTTTGGGTTTGTTGAGTGAACGTCCTCTTTCTGGTAGCGCAGATTTGAGAGCTAGGGGAGCCATTGGTTTAATTGGCGGCATTTTCGATCTTGATCTATCAGGGGGTGCAAATGATGTAAAGACAGGTATTGAATTTTTTGATCGTTTATTTAGAGGAAATCTTACTCTTTCAGGTGGAATTGCTCAGAGCTCGGCAGGTTTAGTTTTGCGTCGTTTGAATTTGAAAAATCAGTTTGCAAACGTAAGGGCAGATGGATATTTTTCGAATGAGAATGCTAAGATGGTTTTATCTGCTCAAATATCTGATCTTACCATACTAGATCCAAGGCTGAGTGGTTCTCTTACAGTTCAAGGTGCGGCTAAAGGGCGTGATAATCTTATAGAAGTTAATACACGTATTCGTGTTGATGAAGCATTTTTTGTTGGGAAAAAGCTTCAGGAAACAACACTGGCTATTAACACACTTGTTGATAATACCTCTCCGGTTACGTCTCATTTAACAGGTTCTGTAGAAGGTAAAGGGATTTTTGCTAAGAAACCACTGTACTTGTCGGCTTCTTTTGAGGGTTCTGATCGGGTTCGACAGCTTCGTAACATCGATATAAGAGGAGGGAGCGCGAGAATAGTTGGTGATCTTTCTCAAATATCTGCAGGTTTTGTGAAAGGATTTCTGCATGTTGATGCCGAGGATATTTCAGATATTTCTGCATTATTTTTGCAGGAAGGGAGTGGAAAAATAAAAGGAGATTTTATTTTTGATGAACAAAATGGCAGACAAAAAGCCAATTTGAAAGCAAGTATTGATCATTTGAATTTTGCCAAGAATAAAATTAAAAAATTTTCGGTAGAAGCTGATATATTTGATCTTTTTGGCAAAATGCAATTTGAAGGTTTTATTAATGCAGAACATGTTCAAACGCCTTTCATGCTGATTAATCGTTTAAATGTTCGTGCCAATCGCGAAAATGAGCAAACAACTTTTGCTATTAAGGCGACGCTTCTCAATAACATAAATGCACAGTTTTCTGGTCGTATGATAGCAGTAGGGCTTCCGGCAGGCATTAGACGAAAAGTGTGGATTGAAACCATGGATGTGCAACAGCCAAATTTTCATGTGATGTTGCCTAAACCAGCTGAAGTTATTTTTGATAAAGATGGGATTATGTTAAGCGAATTCGGGGTTTCTGTTAATGGGGGTAATATCGTACTTTCGGGTAATTTTTACGATACCTTTAATATGCATCTTACAATGAATTCCTTCCCTGTGACTTTGGCTAATTTGTGGAAACCTGATCTTGGTGTTGCTGGTACTTTAACAGGAAAGATTATAGTTCATGGTGATTTAAAAAATCCAAAAATTGCTTATGATATAAAGGGTGAGGATATAACATCTGTTACTCTACAAGAAAAAAAAATAGCACCTTTTATATTTTCTGCTATTGGCAAAACAGTAAATCATGCTCTTACTGTGAATGCAGATTTAATGGGAGAAAGATTGCAAGCACAGGCGCAAGGAACTGTATCTTTGGGAAAAAAGGTACTTGATCTGCATGTTAATGTAAAAAAATTGCCTGCGTATTTGGCTAATAGCTTTATCGAGAAGCAAGCTCTTGATGGAACGATAACTGGTAAAATTGATATAAGTGGAACCTTTGAGGATCCTTCCGTTCATTTTGATTTTTCTAGTCAGAATCTAACTGTTACAACGTATAAAGAGCTTGCACCGGTAAGTATAAATACTCGTGGTTCTTATGAAGAATTGACACTTCACATTGAGCATTTTACAGCAATTGGATATAAAGGATTAGATCTCTCTATAAGTGGTCCTATTTCTTTCAAAGATTCGAGTATTGGGTTAAATGTTAAGGGAGTGATACCGTTCGCTTTTTTTGATCCGTTTTTAGCCGAGCGCGGCGCATATGCAACAGGGATAGCAAAAATTGATGCTTCTCTAGGTGGTGCACTTTCTCAGCCACAAATGGTTGGAAGTTTTTCTTTGATAAATGGCAATTTTTTTGATTCAAAGACAAATTTAAATCTTCGCAATATAAAGATTGAAGGAAAATTAGATGGTAATCATATTGTTATAAAGCAGGCTTCTGCCTCTTCTTCTAGTGGAGGATCCATTTTTGCTTCTGGACATATCACGAATGATTTACATGCGGATCTGGTAATTGGTCTTGATAACGCAAACTATAATGATGGCTCTATAATTTTTGCCACTTTGTCTGGAAAGATAACAGTAACAGGTTATTTCCTTGGTAACTTTGTTATCGGTGGTGACGTAACCGTTGAAAAAGCTGAAATTTTTGTTCCGGATCACTTTAAAAATGCAAAATTTCTTGATATTAAAAATAAAAATTTAACAAAACCAATTAAAAAAACACTCGAACGTGCTGATGTAAAAGGCGTGAGCTATAGCAGCGGTCTTTCTCAAAGATCTCCATCTATTGTACAGCTAAATATAAAAATTAATGCGCGCAATCAGTTTTTTGTGCGTGGACGAGGGTTAGATACTGAGTTAGGGGGACGCGTTAATCTAACAGGTTCATTGCACGATGTGCATCCAGTTGGTGAGTTTCAAATGATACGTGGACGTTTTGATATTCTTTCACAGCGTCTTGAATTTGATCAGGGGAAGGCAAGTTTTAGTGGGAATCTTAATCCTACTGTTTACTTTGTGACTAACAATGATATTGGCGATATTCGCATCACCGTGACTGTGAGTGGAGCTATTGATAATCTTGATGTTAATTTTTCTTCACAACCTAATTTACCGCAGGATGAAATTTTAGCACGTTTGATTTTTAATCGTTCTCTTAGCGAATTATCACCATTCCAGATTGCGCAGCTTGCAGCAGCAGCTGCAAATCTTGCGGGTGCTACTAATACATCTTTGTTAAATACTTTGCGGACTAAGATTGGTCTTGATGATCTTGATGTTGTTATTGATAAAAATGGTAACACAGGATTACGCATTGGACGCTATATACACAATAATGTTTACTTAGGTTTCGAAGCAGGATCAGATGGTACAACGAAGGGAACAGTTAATTTAGACGTTTCTCGTAATTTTAAAGCTAAAAGCACCATAGGAAACGAAAATAATTTTAGTATTGGTTTATTTTACGAAAAAGACTATTAAAAATTAAGTTTTTTGCTTAAAATTCCTATTTTTTGAATTGGATATTGTGAACTATTGTAAAAGCTACTTTTCTTTATGAAAAAGGTTTTCTGAGAGCTTTATTTAACGATTTACGCCCTTGTATGTAGGTTTAAAGAACTTATCGCTTTATCGAAATCAAGACTCCCTTGTAGAGGAAGTACTTCCTAAGTAATAAAAATATCCCCGATATTTATCATCGCTGGCGAAAAATCTTTTTACACTCACCATCAAAGATACTTTATCTTTCTGATAAAGAATAATTTTTTGAAAATAAGCTCAACGTATAACGAAAATTAGAAAAAATACTCAAAAGATCATACGCAATAAATTAAGATCAAATCTACACATTATTCAAAGAAGATAATTTAATTGTCTTAACGAATTTTATTTTGGTGCTATTATCATCATTACTTGACGACCTTCAAATTTCGGTTCAGATTCAATCTTTGCAATACTGCTTGTGTCCTCTTTTACGCGTTGAAGAAGTTTCAACCCAAGATCTTGGTGCGCCATTTCACGACCACGAAAACGCAAAGTAATCTTCACTTTATCGCCATTATCAATAAAGCGATGAACGGCCCTGAGCTTGACTCCATAATCATGGACGTCAACATTTGGACGCATCTTAATTTCTTTTATTTCGATGACCTTCTGTTTTTTTCGTGTTTCAGCCGCTTTTTTTTGAGTCTGATATTTTAGTTTACCCAAATCAACGATTTTACAAACTGGTGGTTCTGCATTTGGTACAATTTCAACCAAATCGAGGCCAACATCCGCTGCCATAGCAAGCGCTTCTTGTGTTGTAACAATTCCCTGATTCTGTCCTTCATCATTTATAAGTTGAACACAGGGAACTCGAATATCCTGATTTGAACGTGGCCCATCTTTCTGGATAGGTGTTATTTTAAACGGTCTGCGAATGGTTTATGCTCCTTATTTTTGTTCATCTACACCATATCTAATATACAATTATGCATGGAAAAACAACTATAATTCGTGTCTTTTCATTATTTGATTTATGCTTTTTGAGTTTAATTTGGAGAACAAAAATCCTCCCTTATAATAAGTAAAAATATTTTATGAAGGAAAATAATCATGGATCAGAATATTCCTTGTCAATTTTTTTCATTTGAAGGTATTACTCTTGCGGTGCGTTACCGCAAAGGTAGTAGCTTCCCTGGCTTAGTATGGCTCTCTGGTTATCGATCCAATATGTTGGGCAGTAAGGCCACAATGGTTGATTTTTTTGCAAAAAAAAATGGTTTGTCCTGTTTACGCTTTGATTATTCTGGTCATGGAGAGTCAGAAGGTAATTTTTTTCAAGGGACAATTTCACGTTGGCTAAATGAAAGTTTAGCTATTTTTGAAGCTTATTGTGGAGGGCCGCAAATTCTAATTGGTTCTTCTATGGGTGGATGGATTTCTTTGAGACTTGCTACGATACTAAAGAGGAAAAACAGGATGCTTGCTGGTATGGTGTTGATTGCGCCTGCTCCAGATTTTACTCAGATATTGGTGGAACAAACATTAGATCCCGCAGAGTGGAAAGCTTTGGAAGAAAAAGGGTATGTTGAACGGTCTGTAGGTGATGATGTGGAGCCAATGTTCTTTACAAAAAAATTGATTGAGGATGGGAGGGATAACAGTGTTATGCAAGGATGTATTGATGTTGGATGTCCTGTTCATATTTTGCAAGGGATGGAAGATGAAGTGGTTCCTTATCAGCACACATTGGCTTTACTGAATCACTTGCCTTTACATGATGTAGCATTGACCCTCGTTCGTGATGCAGATCACAGGTTTTCACGTCCGCAGGATTTAGATTGTTTAGAAACAACATTGAAGTCACTAATTGATCGCATTAATGCAGAGTAATAATTAAATTCACCAGTGATGAGGATATGATATATGACCGTTTATGAACACCCTTTTGTGTTCTCTGATCGCGTTGTTCCTATACAAGTTCAAGAACGTAAGAATGCACGTCGTTTTACGTTACGTATTGATGTAAGAAGCAAAAAAATTATTTTAACAATGCCTCCAGCAGTAAGTCTCTGTTTGGCTCATAATTTTGTTGAAAAGCATAAATCTTGGATTGAAGCACATTTTTCCCATATACAAATTCCATACAAAAATTCCCTTCTCAAAGAAGGTGCGACAGTCCCTTTATTGGGTGTTGCACATATAATAAAACATAAAAAAGGACGTGGAATAGCTGAAATTATTGCAGGTAATATGAAACAAAAGCCTCAAATTATTGTATATGGTCAACTAGAACATTTACCAAGGCGTGTCGCTGATGTTTTTAAAAAGCAGGCTACACTCATTATAACGCCTCTGGTAGCATATTATGCGGATAAAGTAGGGCGTAAGGTGAAGTCAATTTGCTACAAAGATACCAAAAGTCGTTGGGGATCTTGTTCATCAGATGGGCGGCTTTCTTTTTCTTGGCGCCTTATCATGGCTCCAAAAGGGATTGTTGAATACGTTGTTGCACATGAGGTTGCTCATCTTATAGAAATGAACCATGGACCAAGATTTTGGGATCTTTGCGAAAATTTGTGTTTTGAAAGCAAAACTTACCGTTTTTGGTTAAAGAAAAACGGTTATGCATTGCATGCAGTTGATTTTCACTCATCTATATCGGAAACAGGAAAAATTTGAATAAAAACAGTATTTGATGGAACTTTTTGCTTAGTATTCTGTTGTGTGTGTGCTTCTCTACATAGTGAAGAAGTCATTGAAGCCTCAGCATAATCATATCCCCCTACTTTGTTTGCTGAGTGTCTTCGATGTTTTTTCTTTATCTTTTTTGTGATTCCTCTTAAATAATCGTTGGTAATTATTAGTTTAAGTTGGAAGTGCGCTCATGCCTGTCCTTACAAATCCTGTTCAGCTCTTACAGATGCTTATTCGTTGTCCTTCTGTTACTCCTCATGAAGCAGGTGTTTTATCAGTTCTGGAGAGTTTTTTAAAAAAGATGGGATTGAGTGTTTATCGTCCTATTTTTAAGGATAAAAACACAGAGGATGTCGAAAATCTTTATGCAAAGATTGGGAAAGAAGGTCCACATCTCATGTTTGCAGGTCATACTGATGTTGTTACGCCAGGTGATCTAGAAGATTGGTCGTATCCTCCTTTCGAGGGAGTAATCGATCAAGGAAAATTGTATGGGCGAGGCGCTGTTGACATGAAGGGTGGAATCGCTTGTTTCGTTGCGGCATTAGCACGGGTTCTTGAGAAACAATCTATCAAGGGAACAGTGAGCTTTTTAATCACGGGTGATGAAGAAGGCCCTGCTATTAATGGTACGGTAAAGCTTCTAAAATGGGCAGAGCAAAAAGGTGAGAAATGGACTGCAGCTCTTGTGGGAGAACCAACGAGTGTAAAATGCGTTGGCGATGCAATTAAAATTGGTCGGCGAGGGTCACTTTCTGGTATCATTACAGTTAAAGGATGCCAAGGTCATGTTGCTTTTCCTGAGCGGGCTGCCAATCCATTGCCCTTAGCAGGAAAGATTATCCAAGCGTTGACACAAACGGTTTTGGATCGAGGGACAAATAATTTTCAGCCAAGTAATTTAGAACTTACAACTATTGACACGGGGAATACATCTGTGAATGTTATCCCAGCGCAGACAACAATCCGTTTTAATATACGCTACAACGATCTATGGACAAAGGATACCCTTGTTTCAGAAATTGAAAAACATCTTTCCTTGGTACAAGCAGAAAGTAATAGCACTCAATTGCCTTGTTATCAGCTCGAATGGATACAAAGTTTGGGGGATGTTTTTATAACAAAAAATGATAGACTCATTAAAATTTTATCAAATGCTATTAAAAGTATCACAGGAAATGTACCGGAATGTTCAACTTCAGGAGGAACTTCGGATGCTCGGTTTATTAAGGATTACTGTCCGGTTATTGAGTTTGGTTTATCAGGACAAACCATGCATATGGTAGATGAGTATGTGGCTCTTGATGCGATGGAAAGTCTGACATCAATTTATGAGCGGTTCATTGTTGATTTTTTTGCGTAGAAAAGCGCTGGATTTTAATGAAATTACAGGTTCAGGTATGAAGATTTTAGTTTGCCAATTGGCTGATAATATGATCCAGCAGGATACGTCCTGTTGTTGTGGCTTTTAGGCGCCTATTTCCTACCATTTCTACTAGTTTCTGTTGTTGCAAATTTATCAATTTTTCTATTGGTAGGCCATTAGGGTTTAATATTTCATAACGCATAAGATCCAAACCTTCTGAAAGGCGTAGACCCATGAGCAGCATTTCGTTTGCTTGTTGTGCTTCGGTTAATGTTTCTACCTCAATACAACCATGTCCTGTAGTTTCCACCAATTGAAGCCAACGTTCAGGGTGTTTTTCATTGATTGTTACATGACGTTCGTGTTTCTTGGATTGATATGAAGATTCTTTTGAAAACGTAAAAGAATTATTAGATGAATTCTTAATGAAGCGTCCATGTGCTCCTGGACCAAATCCTGCATATTCATGATAACGCCAATAAAGAAGATTATGAGCTGATTCTGCACCATGAACTGCGTGATTTGAGATTTCATAAGCTGGAAGGTTATGCATAATAGTTATTTCTTGGGTAAGATAGTATAGATCTGCAGCCAATTCCGATGTAGGGAGAATGAGTCTTCCTGCGGCATGAAGTCGTTCAAAGGCAGTGCCTTCTTCAATGGTAAGCTGGTAAAGAGAAAGATGATCTGCTGCTAAATCAATAGCTTGTAAAAGTTCACACTTCCATTGTTCGAGTGTTTGCTCTGGTCGAGCGTAAATTAAATCAAAAGATAAGCGCGGAAAAATTTTCCGCGCTAAAGCAATGGCATAAAGTGCTTGTTCCACATTATGAAGACGGCCAAGTTTTCGTAATGCTTTATCGTTAAGAGCCTGTACGCCCAAAGATAACCGATTAATTCCCGCTACACGGTATCCATAAAAACGTTCTGCTTCTACGCTTGACGGATTTGCCTCCAGTGTAATTTCCGCTTTGTCATCAATTGTCCATGTTTTTGCGAGTGCTTGTAACAACGCATCAACGGTTTGTGGTGTCATTAGGGAAGGTGTACCACCACCGATAAAAATACTTGTAACATGACGTTGGCCTATTTCATGGTATTGTGTTTCTATTTCACGTTTAAAAGCGGTGACAAAACGTTGCTGGTCAACCCCATTTACGCGAACATGTGAATTAAAGTCGCAATAAGGACATTTGGCAGCACAAAAGGGCCAATGAATATAAATACCAAAAGGCTTGTTCATCAGAGGGTCAAAAGATTTTCTGCTAAAAGCTTGAAAGCTCGCGCACGATGTGAGAGGGGTGTTTTATCATTGAGTTTCCAGTTATGCTTCTGCTTTGTTGACATTTCGCCAAAAGTTTTTTCGTATCCGTTTGGTAAAAAAATTGGATCAAAACCAAATCCTTTATCTCCGCGTGGAGGCCAAATAAGTGTTCCCTCGACATGACCGTGAAAATAATCTGCATAGCCATCAGGCCATGCAATGCAAATAACAGATATAAACCTGCTTTTTCGTTGATTTTTTTCGCGAGCTCCGATTTTTTGGAGTTCATCTTCTATTTTTTGCATAGCTTTCAAAAAGTTTCGAGTACCATCGGATTGTAAAGCCCAATCGGCTGTGTAAACACCCGGCGCATTGCCTAGTGCATCCACTTCTAAGCCAGAATCATCAGACAAAGCAGGTGTCCCCGTGTTTTTTGCAGCTGCAAAGGCTTTAATATAGGCATTTTCTTCAAATGTTGTTCCTGTTTCTTTTGGTTCAAGTAAACCCAGTTCTTTTGCTGATTTTGTCGCTAAACCGAAAGGAGTAATTAATGCTGTGATTTCATGCAATTTGTTGGTATTATGCGTGGCGATGATGAGCTCTTTAGTGACTATACTTCTCATACACATTTTCTCCATAATGTGAAAGGGGATGTTTACTGTGTGTGCCTAAAATATTTCCGATATCACATAATATGGATCTTGTTAGATTTTACAAGATTTAGCCATACTGCACGTTAATTGACATTTCATTCAAGGAGATTTTTGCGTTTAGCATTTAATTGTAATAGCAATGTCAGAAAGATGCACCAGAGTACTTTTTTTTTGACGATAGTATTTTTTGTGCTAAATATTGCGATACTTTTTGACACTGCTTTAGATTGTTTGACCAAACCTTTGCAAGATTTATATAAGAAGAAAGTGTTTTTGAAGTAGTGAAATAATTTCTATGAAGCACAAATTTATTGATGATGAACTAAAGTGTCTTGATGAGCGTTCGCGCGATATTTTTCGCCATATCGTTGAGGCCTATCTTAATGATGGTGAGCCTGTGGGTTCACGGAATCTTTCACGGCTTTTACAACAAACATTGTCGCCTGCAACGATTCGCAATGTTATGAGTGATCTTGAGCACCTTGGTTTGATTTATGCACCTCATATATCCGCAGGTCGGATGCCGACGCAATCAGGGTTACGATTTTTTGTTGATGCATTTATGGAAGTGGGGGATTTGCCAGCCAAGGAGCGTGAAAGCATTGAAACTCACGTAAAAGAGGCTGGTCATGCGCAATCAGTAGAAAAATTTCTTATTCAAGCGAGCCAAGTTCTTTCAGATCTTTCACGTGGAGCAGGATTGGTTTTGGCAACAAAACATGAAGGAATATTGAAACATATTGAATTCGTGCGTCTTGACAGGGAACATGCTCTTGCAGTTTTAGTGACTCAACAAGGTGAAGTTGAAAATCGTATTGTTCATTTACCGGAAGGTATTACTCACGCACAATTAACGGAGGCAACGAATTTTCTTAATGCTCATATTCAAGGGCTTACATTGAGCGAAGCTAAAGAAGAAATTGCGCGTTTATGCTCAGAGACGCGAGCTGCTCTTGATCATTTGTCTCATCATCTCGTTGAAACTGGGTTAGCCCTTTGGGGAGGAGAAGATGCGGATAATAAAATACATCTCATTGTTCGTGGTAGAAGTAATTTGCTTGAAGATGTAAAGGCAGAAGAAGATTTAGAGCGTTTGCGGCATTTATTTGATGATTTGGAGACGCGTGAAAGTATGGCGCAATTACTTGATTTGGCAGATGCAGGTTCAGGGGTTCGTATTTTTATTGGCTCGGAAAATAAGCTATTCTCACTTTCTGGTTCTTCTTTGGTGGTAGCACCTTATTGTGATTCACAGCAAAGAATTATCGGTGCTTTAGGAGTTATTGGTCCTACACGCCTTAACTATGCAAGAATTGTACCTATGGTGGATTATACAGCTCAACTTGTGTCGCAGTTATTGCGCTAATTGTTGTAAAAAGAAAATTTTTATTATCAGGATATCCGTTGTTAAGATGTGCAAATACCCCTTGATTTTTTTCTATAAAATTTCGATATCGATAATAACAAATCTTATGAAGGAATGGAGTTTTTATGTCTGATGAAAAAAACAAATTTGCTGACGCTTCATTTGAAAATTGCGATTCAAAAAATCCAGATCGCGATGCATCTAAACAGGCTACCGATGAATTTTTAGAAGTGCGTGAAGCGGAGTCTTGTACAGAAATTGGAGAAGAAAATGTATTTATGGATCCTTTAGTTGTTTTACAGGATGAAAATAAAGAATTAAAAGATCAACTTTTACGTCTTGCTGCAGATATGGAAAACCTTCGGCGTCGTACTGCGCGTGATGTGGCTGATGCGAGAGCTTATTCAATTGCTAATTTTGCGCGCGATATGTTATCCGTCTCTGATAACTTGAATCGTGCATTGGACGCTATTCCAGAAGGTGCGAGGGAGAGTGATGCTGGTTTAAAAGCTTTAGCTGAGGGTGTTGAAATGACTGAACGTGCGATGATAGCAGCATTAGAACGTCACGGTGTGAAAAAAATTTATCCAGAAGGAAAAAAATTTGATCCTCATTTTCACCAAGCAATGTTTGAGATTCCAAATTCAGACGTTCCAGAGAACACTGTTCAGCAAGTTGTTCAGGCTGGTTATATCATAGGAGAACGTGTTCTCCGTCCTGCGATAGTTGGTGTTTCAAAAGGTGGAACAAAAGAAACATCCATTGAAGCTGACACAGAGTAAATTCGCCAAAAACAGCTTTATATCACAGCATGAAACTATGGTATTTTTTAGTTTCATGCTTTTAAAAAATTGAGACGGAAGAAATCTTTAAGGTTGTTCTAACACCTACTTTATTTTTGAAGTTCCCAACTTCCCTGTACGACATAAAGATCCTTACCTGTGGAATCTGGAGATGAAAATAGGACAAAATGGTCAATTTCAAAAGGAGGGAATGAAAAACTGCCCCGAGAAGACAAATAAAAAGAAAGATCCTCGGGCGTAACGTCAAGCAATCGTCCCATGGTGATGTGTGGAGAAAATTGCCTTGCATCGACAGTTAGTCCTAAATTCTTCCCGACATGCTGCATCTGTTCATGTAAAAGGTCAAGAGTTTTACATGGCTTAATACGGATAACAACAGAATGAGGAGGAATATCTTCAGAATCAAAAATTTTGAAACCATTTGTCTGCAATACAAAATTAGGAAGTTTTATTGTATCAAAGGTACGAATAAGTTCATTTTTTATGCAATTATCAACTTCACCAAAAAAAGACAGAGTTATGTGAAAATTTTTCGGATTAATCCATCTGGCTTTTGGCAGACCGTTTTGCAGTGAGATAATTTCTTCTGTTGTTTTTTGAGGAATTTGGAGAGCACTAAATAGGCGCGGCATGATACCTCCTTATCATTGATTAGGACATTCCCAGAGGTGCACCATATTCATTTTACTGCTTTACTAAGGGAAAAACAACAACACAACAAAGCACTATAAACAAAAAATGGCTAAGAAATGGCTGACCATAATTTAAAACGAAATTATCACTTAATAAAGATAATTGTAGTTTAAAAATTTGCTGTGTTTTCACGCATGCAATTGTAAAAATGTATAAAATCTTTACATGCTTCACTGTAAACAGCTACGAGTTCAACAAGAGTAAAGGATATATTTCTCATTTCTTTATTTCATAAAGGTGAATGATAATATTTTGTATTTTATAATCATGTTTTTTTCTTTTGGTTGGAGAAATTTTGAGCGAAAGGAAGTGTAATAATAAAGCGCGCGCCAGTTTTGCTATTTTTAATTGTAGAATCAGCAACATTTTCAGCTGTAATTATTCCATTGTGAGCTTCAATGATTTGTCTGCTAATAGAAAGACCAAGCCCTGAATTTTGTCCAAATGCATCTTCATTTGGTCGATCTGTATAGAATCGTTCAAAGATGCGTTCAATGTTTTCTGAACGAATACCAGGGCCATTGTCTTCAATAATGAGAGTGAGGGTTGATGGATTGCTTTTCATAGTTATGTAAATTTGACCATTATCCTTAGGAGCAAATGAGCGGGCATTTTCAATAAGATTGGAAATTACTTGACCCAAACGGAGTTCATGACCTAACACAAGATAGTCTTTTCCATTAGGACGCGGCCTAATATTCAGGCTGATATTAACGGTTTTTGTGTTACGGTATACTTCACGAACAGCATGGACAAGACTTTCCAAAAGTATTTTCATATCAACAATTTGAGCCGTTTCACGAGCAAATTCTGCATCTAATCGTGAAGCATCAGAAATATCAGTAATTAAACGGTCAAGACGGCGCACATCGTGCTGAATAATTTTAAATAATTGTGTTTGTGCTTCTTCATTCTTAGTTAGTGGGAGAGTTTCAACAGCACTACGCAACGAAGTTAGGGGATTTTTTAATTCATGGCTTACATCAGCTGCAAAGCGCTCGATGGCTTCAATACGCATGTAAAGGGCATTTGTCATATCACGAATAGAGGTTGAAAGATGTCCAATTTCATCTTCACGCATTGAAAAATCAGGAATTTCTACGCGCTTGTTGTTGCCGTGGCGCACGCGGTCAGCGGAGGCAGACAATTTGCTTAGTGGATGGGCAATCGTGTGAGCTAAAAATAAAGAAAGTACCAAAAGCACAGTACCAACAACTGCAAAGACTTTAAAAATAACAAGTCTCTCTCCCTTCACGATATTATCAATGTCTGAACCCGTTGTTGAAAGAAGAAGAGCGCCAACTACTGCACGATAACGTTGAACAGGAACCGCAACAGAAACTATTAATTGACCTTGTCTATTGCGTCGTCTAGCTGTAGCTGGGAATCCATTTAACGCCCTGTAAACTTCTGAATGAGCAATGCCACTGCTTTTTGCTTGCTCTCTATCAATAGTAAGACCGCTTCCGTAGAGTACGTTTGAGAACCAGGAATAGAGACGTTTCCATAAGCTTTGTTCAATTTTAATGGGAGGCAAATCATAGCTGAAAACTTCTCCGCTAGAATACAGAACACGGGAATCAAGAAGCAAGGTTGCATCACGATCATAGATGCGTGCTCTCGTTGTTTTTGGTGTAATAAGGCGACGTAATAGTGGGGCAACTTGTTCAGGATTAATGGGAAAATCCCAAGAATCTGTTGATTGAGGTGCAGGTGTAATACTTTCTCCAGTTTGCAGCTCCAAAAGTTTTTGGGGATCAATGAGAATAGAATTTGTATCCACTGTTGCAGAGGCTGCAATGGCTCCAGCGATAATTTTCCCTTGGATACACAGACTTTCAATTTTTGCTTCGATCAAACCATCACGAAATTGATTAAGGTATAAAATTCCCGTAACCAAAACACCGAGGGCGGCAAGATTTAAGATAACAATGCGGCGTGTAAGGCTAGAGAAAAATAACTGTCTAAATAAACGTCGCGCTCGAATATGCAAACTAACAAGCACAGAAAACCATGACGAAGTAATGGTATTTGGTGCTTTTTTTCGTAGATCCTCCAGTTGGGTATTTTCCGTCATAGATTTGATTGCTGTTCAAATTTTTTCGACAAATAATTTTACACCTCATGAAAACGATAGCCTACACCGTAGAGTGTTTCAATCATTGCAAAATCGTCATCCACTTGTTTAAACTTTTTACGCAGACGCTTAATGTGACTATCAATGGTACGATCATCTACGTAGACCTGATCGCTATAAGCAGCATCCATCAAAGCATCACGACTTTTCACTACGCCTGGCCGTTGCGCTAAAGTTTGAAGAATCAAAAATTCTGTGACGGTTAAGATAACAGGTTTGTCTTTCCATGTACAGGTGTGGCGTTCTTGATCTATTACGAGATCTCCACGCTTAAGAGAAGAAGCCGGTGAAGTTCCTGCTGCGAGTGGTTGGTTCCGAGCATTTGAACGACGCAGAATAGCTTTTACCCTCTCAATTAGGAGACGTTGAGAGAAAGGTTTTGTAATAAAATCGTCAGCTCCCATTTTGAGGCCGAATAATTCATCAATTTCATCATCCTTAGAGGTGAGAAAAATAACTGGAATATCTGATTTTTGACGCAATCGACGCAAAAGCTCCATACCATCCATTCGGGGCATTTTAATATCAAAAATAGCTAAATGCGGGGGATGTAACGTTAAGCCTTTTAATGCAGATGCTCCATCTGTGTAGCTTTCTACCCGATATCCTTCTGTTTCGAGAGCAAAGGATAGGGATGTCAAAATATTGCGGTCATCATCAACAAGTACAATCGTTTGGGTGATTGTTGGATTATCCTTCATGGCTTCTTAGACCTTTCTATTGCCGTGGCAGCAAATCGCCTACGCTATTTATATGGGAGTTCACATTTTTTTTGCAAAACAAATATGATACAAATTGTAGCTGAGTAAAAACCCTTTCGTCTTCATAATAAAAGCTATTTTGTTTTTGCAATTCTATAATTAATGCTTTTGTGTGCATTAAGATCCCTTCGATTAGAACAAAATTTTATTGAGACATTTTTACAACGGTTATTGTTGGTTATGTCTAGGATATGAAAAGATTTATTTTTGATCATTGATAATTTTAAAGACTCGCTTATTCATTTTAAGAGCAAAAAATAATATGGCAATATATCGCACAGAATGTATTTATTATGCATAAGATAAGATCATAATAGTAGTTTATTTTTATCAAAATTATTAGAGAAGAGCTTGATATTGAACAAGTTTTGAATCGAATAAAGAAAATTTTAAAGATTCATTTTAATAATTTTCAATTTCTGCACATATATTAAGGTGATGAAAATAGTAGGATCATTTTGATACACTGGTGCTCAAGACGAAAGAATATTTAAGAGAATGATTTTTGAAAAATTATTGGAGAGGTTTATAATTAAAGAGAAGAATGAAAAATGATAAAAGCGTATTCATTTTCGAAGCTATAAATAGCATCGTAAAATTTACCAATATTGACCTAACATAAAGATAATTTTACGGTATTGTCTACAAACCAAAACAAAAAGCGCAAGGATCTAGCTCACACTTCTCTTGCGTCAAGCTTGAATAATGATAAAGGGGTTTTATTGAGAAGGAATTAACTTAGAAGGTGGCGCTGTCTTGGCAGCATTTACATAGAAGCCAACATCAATTGTTCCAGCCTTTTCGAATGTTAATTTTGCGTTTATTGTATCACCTGCTTTAAACGGTTGTGAAAGTCCCATAAACATAATGTGATCACCACCTGGCTTAAGTGTAATTTCACCATTCCCTGGAATTTCGATGCCGTTTTGCATTTTTTCCATTTGCATAATGTTGTTAACAACTGTCATGGAATGGATCTCTGCTGCTTGTACCCCGTCCACCGAAACGGCAACTAAGCGATCTGGAGTATTTCCGTGATTAATAATATAAAGATAACCACTTCCAACCTTTATACCGTTGGGTGTCGCGCGCGTCCAAGGATGAATGATTTCTATGCCTCCAAGTTGATACTGATGAGCGGTTGCAGGCAGAGTTATGAAAACAAAAATAAGAGCTCGAACACTGTTTGAGATAATTTTTTTAAACGGATCTTGCTTGTAAGAAAGATTTTTGTACATAAAATCTTTTATTTTTTGAGCGATAAATGTCATCATTTATTCCTCCTCCTTGAATTAGATTCAATAGAATCCTCTTCATTATTCTTAACAGAGTTTTTATTTAAAATAAAATAGAGAATTGCTAGATTACATTTCTGAGTGTGGAGCCAGAGATAGATTGTATATTTGTTCTTGGAAAGTGAGGTCAGCTCTGAAATAACGACGCACCTAAGTATTTTGAAAGTTAAAAAACGCAATTCTATTATATCTGCATATTCAGTTTATGCACAAGTGTAATGTTTATTTTTAAAGAAAAATTTTATTTTCGAAATGTTTCTCTCATTATTCTCTTGTAGGGATCAGAGCCTATTCTTATATACCAAACAACGAAGCTTAATTGTGATTCTCAGTTTATTGTTTGTGTAATTGAAATTACGGGCTTTGAGTGTGATAAGGAGCTGTCTTAGAAAGATGCTTTATGAAGATTGAGGCAGCTTGCTGAATGGAGATTATAATATGGCAAAGGTAATTGGTATTGATTTAGGGACGACTAACTCGTGTGTCGCTGTTATGGATGGCAAAAATGCCAAGGTCATCGAAAATTCAGAAGGAGCGAGGACAACGCCTTCTGTTATTGCCTTTACTGATGGGGGTGAGCGGCTTGTTGGGCAACCTGCTAAAAGACAGGCAGTTACGAATCCTGAAGGGACGGTTTTTGCAGTCAAACGTTTGATTGGGCGTCGATTTGATGATCCCATGGTTGAAAAAGATAAAGCGCTTGTTCCTTACAAAATTGTTAAAGGTGATAATGGTGATGCGTGGGTTGAAGAAGGTGGTAAAAAATATTCTCCATCACAAATTTCAGCTATGATTTTACAGAAAATGAAAGAAACTGCCGAGTCTTATCTCGGTGAAAAGGTTGAGCAGGCAGTTATTACTGTTCCCGCTTATTTTAATGATGCGCAACGTCAGGCTACTAAAGATGCTGGTAAAATTGCTGGTCTTGAGGTTTTGCGAATCATCAATGAACCAACAGCAGCTGCTTTAGCCTATGGTTTGGATAAAAAAGGAGGAAAAACCATTGCTGTTTATGATTTAGGCGGTGGTACATTCGATATTTCTGTTCTTGAAATTGGGGATGGGGTTTTTGAAGTTAAGTCGACAAATGGTGATACCTTTTTAGGTGGTGAAGACTTTGATATGCGCTTAGTCAGTTATTTTGCTGATGAATTTAAGAAAGAGCAAGGAATTGATCTAAAAAATGATAAGCTTGCTTTGCAACGCTTGAAAGAAGCTGCAGAAAAAGCAAAGATTGAACTTTCTTCTTCACAGCAAACGGAAATCAATTTGCCATTTATAACAGCAGATCAGTCTGGGCCGAAACACTTAACGATGAAATTGACTCGGGCGAAATTTGAATCTTTAGTTGATGATTTGGTTCAGCGTACCATCGATCCTTGTAAGGCTGCGCTAAAAGATGCAGGGTTAAGTGCAGGTGAGATTGATGAAGTTGTTTTAGTCGGCGGTATGACTCGGATGCCAAAGATTCAAGAGGTAGTTCAGAGTTTCTTTGGCAAAGATCCACATAAAGGTGTTAATCCTGATGAAGTAGTGGCAATGGGAGCTGCCATTCAGGGAGGGGTATTGCAAGGTGATGTAAAAGATGTCTTGCTCCTAGATGTAACACCTTTATCTTTAGGAATCGAAACTTTGGGTGGAGTTTTCACACGTCTTATTGAACGCAATACTACTATTCCAACTAAAAAATCACAAGTTTTTTCAACGGCTGATGATAATCAAAATGCTGTGACTATTCGTGTTTTCCAAGGTGAACGCGAAATGGCTAATGACAATAAATTACTTGCTCAATTTGATCTTGTTGGCATTCCACCAGCGCCGCGAGGTGTGCCTCAAATTGAGGTTACTTTTGATATTGATGCGAATGGTATTGTAAATGTTTCAGCTAAAGATAAAGGAACTGGTAAAGAGCATCAAATTCGTATTCAAGCATCGGGTGGTTTGAGCGACGCTGACATTGAAAAGATGGTTCAGGATGCAGAAAAGCATGCGGCTGAGGATAAAAAGCGCCGTGAAGGTGTTGAGGCTAGAAATCAAGCAGAATCTCTTGTTCATTCAACTGAAAAATCGTTAGCTGAATATGGTGATAAGGTATCAGCTGAAGATAAGAAACAGATTGAAATTGCAATATCTGATTTGAAGTCTGCACTTGAGGGTACTGATACAGACGAATTAACGACAAAGATGCAAAAGTTAGCAGAAGTCAGCATGAAACTTGGGCAGGCCATGTATGAAGCTCAAACAGCAACGGCCAACACTGAAGCTGAGACAAAAGATGATGATGTTGTTGATGCTGATTTTGAAGAAGTGAGTGACAGGAAAAAATAGTGTGAAAATGTATTAATTAGTTGGTAAACCCAGCCTTTATGATTGAGGCTGGGGTTTGTCATTTGGGAGCAATTATAGCGATATTGCTAAGAGTGTGAATTGCAAATAAATGTTATCCTGAAATGGATAACAAAGATTTATCAGGAATACATGATGAAGATGGATTATTATGAAATTCTTGGCGTGTCCCGTGGATGTGACGATAAGAAGCTAAAGTCTGCTTTTCGTAAATTGGCGATGCAATATCACCCTGATCGTAATGCAGGGGATAAAGAAGCAGAGCGGAAATTTAAAGAAATTGGTGAAGCATATGAAGTTTTAAAAGATCCTCAAAAGCGTGCTGCTTACGATCGCTTTGGACACGCAGCTTTTGAAAATAATGGTCGAGAGGGAGCAAATCCATTTAGTGGGTTTGCTGCTGGCAGTGGGTTCTCCGATATTTTTGAAGATTTTTTCGGTGAATTTATGGGAGGTGGGCACAGAAAGCGTAGCGATGGCCGTGAACGTGGTGCAGATCTGAGCCACAATATGGAAATATCTTTGGAAGAGGCGTTTTTGGGAAAAACCGCGGAAATCAATATTCCAAGTTCTGTTATTTGTGATCTTTGTGAGGGATCTGGTGCGAAAAAGGGATCAAAACCACAAATTTGTGGAACTTGTCGTGGGTCTGGTCGTGTACGGGCTGCACAAGGCTTCTTTTCTATTGAGCGAACATGTCCTGCATGTCATGGACGTGGTGAAACAATTATGGATCCGTGTACCAAGTGTCGTGGAGCAAGACGGGTTGAAAAAAATCGTTCACTAAGCGTAAATATTCCGGCTGGTATTGAGGACGGTATGCGTGTTCGTCTTTCTGGAGAGGGAGATGCTGGAATTTGTGGTGGCCCAAATGGCGATCTTTATATTTTTCTTTCCATTAAGCCACACGAATTTTTTCAAAGAGATGGTGCAGATCTTCACTGCCGTGTTCCTATTTCAATGATTACAGCTACTTTGGGAGGCGAATTTGAGGTTTCCGATCTTGATGGTATCAAAGCACGTGTTAAAGTTCCAGAAGGTACACAAAATGGTCGTCAGTTTCGCCTTAAGGGAAAAGGAATGCCCATGTTGCGCCAACAAGCAAGGGGTGATCTATATATTCATATAACGATTGAAACGCCACAGAAGTTGACAAAAGAACAACGAGAATTGCTACAAAAATTCGAAGAACTTTCGAATCACGAAAATTCACCGCAGTCACACGGGTTTTTTTCACGTATGAAAGAGTTTTTTGAGAATATTTCTGGTCAGCGTTAATGAATAAACGCAAGCAAGGTATATTTAACAGATTATTTTATGCAATTTCTACTTCATTTAAGTTATTGAAGTAGAAATGGTTGGTATTTTTGCTTAAGAACTAGGGTATTTGTTTCCAATTAGATTTTTAATTTTACGGTTCATAAGGAATTGTAGTGCTTCAGATGTCTATGTTAATAGTAAGATAGGTAATTTCATTTTGAAAAGTTTTTGAGTTTTGCTGCTAAATTCTATGTATAAAGTCATAAAACAATAATATTATGTATTCTTATTGTACTTAACATATTTTAATTATTAATATTTTTGAGAAAATCATACTGTTTTATATCACGATTTTGTTGTCCATAATTTTAAAAAATTTGATTATTTTCAATAAAATGAGCAGAGTAAACTTGTTTTATCTTTGCCTAAATTTCATTAAAAGATGATGATAAATGATAAGGAGGTTCTTTTGATGGATGATATTGGGAAGGCTTCTGCGGATGTTTTTGAAAAACAAGCTGCATTTTTATCCTCTGCTTTACCTTATATGCAAAAATATGAAAACGAGACAGTCGTTGTAAAATATGGCGGTCATGCCATGGGTGATCCTAATTTAGGTCGGGCATTTGCGCGTGATATTGCTTTATTGAAACAATCGGGCATTAATCCTGTTGTTGTTCATGGTGGAGGGCCTCAAATTGCTGAAATTTTAATGAAAATGGGGATCGAGTCACGGTTTGAAAATGGTTTACGCGTTACAGATGAACGAATTGTCGAAGTCGTTGAAATGGTTTTGGCAGGATCTATAAATAAAGAAATTGTTGCACTCATCAATGCTGAAGGTGAATGGGCAATAGGATTATGTGGCAAGGATGGCAACATGGTTTTTGCTAAAAAGGCTTACAAAACTGTTGTTGATCCTGATTCACATATTGAACGTGTTTTAGATTTAGGATTTGTAGGCGAACCTGTTGAGATTGATCGAACACTATTAGATCTTTTAGCATGTTCTGAAATGATTCCAGTTCTCGCTCCTGTTGCTCCAGGTCGTGATGGTAAAACCTATAATATCAATGCTGATGTTTTTGCTGGAGCTATTGCGGGTGCTCTAAAAGCAAAACGCCTTTTATTTTTAACTAATGTGCCAGGGGTGTTGAATAAAGAAGGTAAAGTTGCGAAAGAATTAACGATTGCTGAAGCTGAAATCCTTATCAAAAATGGAACAATTTCAGAGGGTATGATTCCAAAGGTAGAAACGTGTATTGATGCTCTTCGAAATGGTGTAGAAGGTGTGGTTATCTTGAATGGTAAAACACCCCATTCTGTTTTGCTTGAATTGTTCACTGAACATGGGGCTGGAACGCTAATCGTTTCCTGAAATGTACAAAAAGTTGAGGGATGAAGCTTTTATGGCTGGGATAAAAAAATTTAAGTGCTCCCCGCTCAGCCGACAAGAGTTGGCATTATTTTCTGCGACAATACTTTGGGGGATTACGTTTTTAGTTATCCATATTGCAATGTGTTATAGTGGCCCTTTCTTTTTTGTAGGGTTTCGTTTTATTGTTGCATCGTTGATATGTGGGACAATTTTTTGGCGCTCTTTGAAGGGGTTAACCTTTTATGAAATTTTTGCTGGCATGACCATTGGTGCTGGAATGTTTCTTGGCTATGCATTGCAGGCGTGGGGGCTTCAGACTATTATTAGTAGTCAGTCTGCTTTTATTACAGCGCTTTATGTGCCAATTGTTCCAATATTACAATGGATTATTTTTAAAAAACCACCTCATTTAACTAGTTGGTGCGGGATTATTTTTGCTTTTATTGGGCTTATTTTAATTTCAGGACATGGAGTGCAGGGCATTTATTTTTCAAAAGGTGAAATTCTCACTTTGTTGGGTGCTTTAGCGATTGCTGTGGAAATTATTCTTATTGGGCTTTTTGCAAAAAAGGTTAATAGTTATCGTGTTACGGTTGTACAGTTATTTTTTGCAGGTCTTTTCTCATTTGGTTGTATGCCTTTGGTAGGGGAAAGCATACCTGCATTTTCATGGATTTGGCTGAATATTGGTGTAGGGTTGGCATTGATGAGTGCAGTAATTCAATTGGCAATGAATTGGGCACAAAAATCTATTTCACCTACTCGTGCGACGCTTATTTATGCGGGTGAGCCTGTATGGGCTGGCATTGTTGGTCGTTTAGCTGGTGAGCATTTATCTTCTTTGGCTTTATTGGGTGGAGGGCTTATCTTGATTGGAATTATAGTGTCTGAATTACAACCTTCACAATGGCGTAAGAAAGATAAAGCAATTTAAAAAAATTGTTAATTTATTTTTAAAGAGGTTTTTTAAAAGTACATAATTGGTCTTTGCGTTTTGTGCTATTCTTTGCTAAATCGCCCTGTATGACTATAGATCGCAATTATATACGTAATTTTTCCATTGTAGCTCATATTGATCATGGGAAGTCGACTTTGGCTGACCGTTTAATTCAGATAACTGGTGGTCTTGAAAAACGAGAGATGAAAGAACAAGTTCTGGATTCTATGGATATTGAGCGTGAGCGTGGAATTACCATTAAAGCGCAAACAGTGCGTTTATGTTACAAAGCAAAAAACGGCAAAACTTATATATTGAATCTTATTGATACGCCTGGTCATGTTGATTTTGCTTACGAAGTGTCGCGTTCATTAGCAGCTTGTGAGGGATCTCTACTAGTTGTAGATGCCAGTCAAGGGGTAGAAGCACAAACATTGGCAAATGTTTATCAAGCCATTGATAATTTTCATGAGTTGGTTGTTGTTCTCAACAAGGTTGATCTTCCAGCAGCAGAGCCTGAGCGAGTTAAAGAGCAAATTGAAGATGTGATAGGGATTGATGCGTCTCAAGCGGTGGAAATATCGGCAAAAACTGGTTTGGGGATCTCTGATGTTTTAGAGGCAATTGTTATGCAATTGCCTCCTCCTCATGATGGCGATATTACGAAACCTTTAAAGGCATTGCTTGTTGATAGTTGGTATGATGCTTATCTTGGTGTTATTGTTCTGGTGCGGGTAATTGATGGCATATTAAAAAAAGGCCAAGTTATTAGGATGATGGGTACAGGGGCGAAATATCTAGTTGAAAGAGTTGGGGTATTTACTCCCAAAATGGTTCAGGTAGATGAATTAGGGCCAGGGGAAATTGGTTTTATAACAGCCTCTATAAAGGAAGTTGCTGATACACGGGTTGGTGATACCATTACTGAAGAGCGCCGCTCTTGTGGAGAGGCATTATCTGGTTTTAAATCTGCTCAACCGGTTGTTTTTTGCGGTCTTTTTCCGGTTGATGCAGCCGATTTTGAAGATTTACGTACATCCATGGGAAAATTGCGTTTAAATGATGCAAGTTTTTCTTTTGAAATGGAAACATCAGCTGCTTTAGGGTTCGGTTTTCGTTGTGGATTTTTAGGGCTTCTTCATCTTGAAATAATTCAAGAGAGATTGGAACGTGAATTTAATTTAGATCTAATAGCAACAGTTCCTTCCGTCGTTTATCGAATGAATATGAATGACGGTTCTGTTAAAGAATTGCATAACCCAGCAGATATGCCTGATCTTGTTAAAATTTCTTCTGTTGAAGAACCATGGATTCGAGCAACAATTATGACACCTGATGCTTATCTTGGATCTATTTTAGAACTTTGCCAAGAACGGCGTGGTATACAGGCTGGTTTGTCCTATGTTGGGACGCGTGCTATGGTGATTTATGATTTGCCCTTGAATGAAGTAGTTTTCGACTTTTATGACCGTTTAAAATCAATTTCTAAAGGGTATGCTTCCTTCGATTATCAGATGACTGAATATTCTGAGGGTGATTTGGTTAAAATGTCTATTTTGGTGAATGGTGAGGTTATAGATGCATTGTCTATGCTTGTGCATCGTAGCATTGCAGAAAGACGTGGACGTGCTATGTGTGAAAAATTAAAAGATCTCATTCCTCAACATATGTTTCAGATCCCAATACAAGCAGCAATTGGTGGTAAGATTATTGCTCGCGAAACAATTCGTGCTTTGCGAAAAGATGTCACAGCAAAATGCTATGGAGGTGATGTTACACGTAAGCGTAAACTCTTAGAAAAGCAAAAAGAAGGAAAAAAACGAATGCGCCAATTTGGAAAGGTAGAAATTCCACAATCAGCCTTTATTCAAGCCCTTAAGATGGACAAATAGTGGAAAAATGCTTTCTTACCATTTTTAAACATTTTAATTTCCATATAAGATGGTTAAAAAGTTTGTTTAGTTGCGCAATAAATCATTAATGGATGTTTTTTCCCTTGTTTTTTTATCAACGCGTTTAACAATGACAGCGCAATAGAGATTTGGTCCTTGTTCACCATTTGGTAGTGATTTTCCAGGGAGTGAACCAGATACAACGACAGAATAAGCAGGTACTTCACCAGTAAAAATTTCGCCTGTTGTACGATCAATGATTTTTGTTGATTTTCCAATAAAAACTCCCATGCCTAAAACAGATCCCTTCCGAATAATACAACCTTCAACGATTTCAGAACGTGCTCCTATAAAACAATTATCTTCAATGATTGTTGGATTTGCTTGCAATGGTTCTAAAACGCCGCCAATCCCAACACCACCAGAAAGATGAACATGTTTGCCAATTTGCGCACAAGAGCCAACAGTCGCCCATGTATCAACCATTGTTCCTTCATCGATGAAGGCACCAAGGTTTACAAAGGAAGGCATCAATACAACATTGGGTGCAATATGGGCAGAATGGCGCACAATCGCTCCAGGAATTGAACGAAAATCAGCTTTTTTAAAATCAGCTTCCTGCCAGTCGGAAAATTTTAAAGATATTTTATCCCACCAATATGTTTTGTTAGCTCCACCAGAAATTATCTGCATAGAGCTAAGCCGAAATGAAAGAAGAATAGCCTTTTTTAACCACTGATTTACATGCCATTGGCCATTTTCTTTACGTTCAGCAACACGAATATCACCTTTATCTAAAAGATTTAATGCGTATTCAACACTGTCACGAATCTCTCCCTTTGTTGCAGTGTCAATAGAATCACGATTTTCGAATGCTTTTTCAACAATCATTTCAAGTTGTATGAGATTAGTCATGGCTAGAGTTCCGTTAAAAAAGTTGAAAATTTTAAAATTTATTTCTATTACCTATGCGAAGAAATATACTCAGTCAATAAGATCATTAGGGGAACGAGACCAGTACATGAGAAAGGTTGTAGGCAGAAATGAAGAAAGAAAAAAAGAGTTTGCACTCATTTCCCCGTACAGAAAAATCCATACAACAGGTACACAAAACCGCTGATACAGTACAGATGTGTTCTCCCACTTATCGTTTAGCTTACGCGGATCAAGACTTTCTGATGCGTCCAGAATTACGTTCACAGCGTATTGGTTTTGAGTTTTTAAAACCAGAAATAGCACTTAAAGAATGTGATATTAAATCAACAGTTGTTTTATTTGGTAGTGCTCGTATCCCTGAATCAAGTCAATCTGCGTGGGCAGTAAAAAATGAAACACAAAGGAAAAATTTACATGCTATGTCGCATTATTATGATGAAGCGAGAGAATTTGCACGTTTGTGTTCGTGCTATTCTGCTACTACTGAGTATCGTGAATTTGTCGTTGTTACTGGAGGAGGGCCTGGGATAATGGAAGCTGGAAATCGTGGTGCTTATGATGTTAGCGCACCAACGATCGGCTTGAATGTCGTTTTACCTCATGAGCAATCCCCTAACTCTTATATAACTCCGCACTTGTGTTTTAATTTTCATTATTTGGGGATGCGTAAAATGCACTTTTTAATGCGTGCTAAGGCATTAGCTATTTTTCCTGGAGGGTTTGGTACGTTAGATGAGTTATTTGAGGCATTAACTTTAATACAAACAGAGCGAATGAAAAGAATTCCAATTTTAATGTTTGGTAAGGAATTTTGGAATAGGTTTGTCGACTTTGAATATTTATCTAAACAAGGTATGATTTCTCCTTCTGATCTTACTTTAATTACATTTGTTGGTACAGCGGCGGAAGCTTTTGAAGAAATTCGTTCATTTTATAATCTTACTTGACGGTTTTGAGAGAGATTCTTCTAAAGAGGTGATTGATAATCGACTTTTATCAAATATAGTCCTGATGGGGGTGCAACCATACCACAGTGTTTACGGTCTTTAGCATGGAGAGCTATTTCAAGATCTTGAGCTGTCCAACGTCCAGCACCAACTTTCACGAGGCTGCCAACGAAGGAGCGAATTTGATTATGAAGGAAGGAACGAGCTTCTGCATAAAGAAGAATTTCTTCTCCTTTTCTTTGGACGTCTAAGCGTTCAAGGGTACGTATAGGGCTTTTAGCTTGGCAGTGAATTGATCGAAAAGTGGTAAAATCATGCTGTCCTACGAGTTTTTGAGCTGCGTAATGCATGGCATCGGTATCAAGTGGTTTTGGTATCCACCACACGCGTCTAGCATCTAAAGCTGGTGGTGAACGGCGATTGAGAATTTTAAAAAGGTAGTAACGTCTTATTGCACAAAAGCGTGCATGGAAATTTTCCGGAACGTTTTGTGCATTCAAGATTGAAATATCTTCATTTTGCTGTTTCAAATAAGAATTGATTGCATCACGTATTGTACAAGCATTCCAGTTTTTTTCAAAATCAACATGGACAACTTGTCCTGTAGCGTGCACACCTGCATCAGTTCGGCCAGCTGTTGTTACGGTTAGTTGTTGTCCACTAAAGCAAAAGATAGCTTGTTCAAGAGCTTCCTGAATGGTTCGGCAATTTTCTTGACGTTGCCAGCCAGAATAATTTGAACCATCATATTCAAGTGTGAGTTTAAAACGAGGCATGTCAAAAAACAGCAGAAATATTAGATCCACGCAAAAATGTCGAACTATCAAGAATTTTGCCGCCAGATCTTTGGAGATGTGTTATTTCAATACGCCCTTGCCCACAATGAATGATCAAATTATCTGGCTCTATTTGACCAATTTTAAAGGAGAGTCCTTCTACCAATCGACTTCCAAGAATTTTTACTCTTTGTCGTGTTCCACCCACAGTCATTTCACACCAACATCCTGGAAAAGGAGAAAGAGCACAGATATGCCTATGAATAAATTCTGCTGATTTTGTCCAATCAATCTTCGTCTCTTCCTTTTTTATTTTTGAGGCATAAGTAATGCCTTCTTGTGATTGTGGAATTAAATTGAGTTGACCTATTTCAAGAGCCGATAAAGCTGTTACGATGAGTTCTGCTCCCATATGTGAAAGTTTATCGGAGAGTTCAAGGAATGTAGTATTTTGAGTGATGGGTGTAGAACGGGATAAAGCAATCGGTCCTGTATCGAGTCCTTCATCCATTTTTATGATCATTACACCTGTTTTTTGGTCACCAGCCATAATTGCTCTCTGAATAGGTGCAGCACCACGCCAGCGTGGTAATAATGAAGCATGAATATTAAAACAACCAAAACGTGGCGTTTCAAGAACAGCTTTCGGTAAGAGCAATCCATAGGATACAACGATAGCGGCATCAACGGAAAGTTCTGCAAAGTTGTTTTGTTCATTCGCCGTTTTAAGAGTTTGAGGAGTAAAAACAGGAATCGACATTTTTTTCGCTGCATTATGAACAGGCGAAGGAACCATCTTAAGACCACGGCGTCCAGCTGGGCGAGGAGGTTGACTATATACTGCTACAATATCATGTCCGGCATCTAACAAAGAATATAAAATGGGCACAGAAAAATCAGATGTTCCCATAAAACTTAACCGCAATGTCATTACAAAATTTTTTCCAGTGTGTTTTTTTCTTTTGCAAGTTTTTTAAATTTTCGTATCACCATATCACGCTTAGTTTTCGAAATATGATCAATAAAAAGGCGTCCATTTAAATGGTCAATTTCATGCTGCAAACAAGTAGCCAAAAGATTATCCGCTTCAATTTCTTTTTGCTCTCCTTCATAGTTTCTATAACGAATACGAAGACACTTAGGACGTTCAACTTGTGCGTAATATCCAGGAATAGAAAGACAACCCTCATTATAAAGACCAGGTTCATCTGAAATCCATAAAATTTCCGGATTTATAACAACAAGTGGATTTCTAGGGCTATTTTCCTCAGGGATATCAATAACTAACATACGTATTGGTATACCAACCTGAATGGCTGCTAGACCAATTCCCCGAGCATCATACATAGTATCAAACATATCGTCAGCAAATTTTTTGATCGCCGAATCGATTAGTTCGATTGGCTTAGATACTTCTCGTAAAATTGGATCAGGCAAAGTAACTAAAGGCTTAATTGACATAAGCGTAGATTAATAAATGGTTTGTCATTGGTCAATATTGAATAGCGTATTCTTGCGCTTTTTTACAAGAAGGCCATTATATTACTTCTCATGTTTGATTCGCTTTTTTCTTTTATGTTTTTGAGTAATCGTTTTTCTGAACTGATTATCCTCTTTTTACTTATCTGTTTTGCACTTTTTATGCTGATTTATTTTAATCGAAAAAAGGCAATTTTGGAAAGTAAAGTAGCTGAACGTGCTCGTGAATCACAAATGCAAATGGAAACATTGTTGAAAACACAAGTTGAAATGCATGGCCGTATGCAGGCGATAGTTGAAATTTTTGGTCAAAGACAGGCTGAGTTGAATCAGTCTATTCGTGAACAACTTAATGCAATGACAACAAATTTAGGTCAAACGCTTCAAGTACAAACAAAATATACTTATGAAAATTTAACTCGTTTACAAGAACGGTTAGCAGTAATCGATGTGGCGCAAAATAATATTCAGTCACTCGCAGGACAAGTTGTGCAGCTTCAGGCCATTTTGAGTAATAAGCAGACGCGTGGTACGTTTGGTCAAGGGCGAATGGAAGCAATTATCTCTGATGCTTTACCTGCTAATTCTTATGTTTTTCAGGCGACTCTCTCAAATGGAAAGAGACCAGATTGTCTTATTCATATGCCCAATAAAGCACCATCTCTTGTTGTTGATGCTAAATTTCCTCTAGAATCTTGGAATGAGATACGTAAGGCGTCGTCACCGCAAGAACGACAAGAAGCAGAACGTCAATTCCGCGTAGATATGGAAGTTCATATTCGCGATATTGCACAAAAATACTTGATTCCAAAAGAAACCCATGACACTGCTTTTCTTTTTGTACCGTCAGAATCTATTTTTGCAACAATTTATGAAGATTTTGAACCATTGGTACAAAAAGCCAATAGAGCGCATGTTATTATTGTATCACCGTCCTTATTAATGTTATCTGTTCAAGTTGTTCAGACTATTATGAAGGATGCGCGAATGCGTGAACAAGCGCATCTTATTCAGTCAGAAGTGGTAAAACTGATGGAGGATTTTGGACGAATGGATACACGCATCCGTGCTTTGCAGAGGCATTTTTGCAAAGTTGGTGAGGATGTTGAAGCAATCTTAACATCATCTTCTAAAATTATAAAAAGAGCTAATAGAATTGAATCTTTTGATCTGGATAGAGATGACTTTGCATCAGAGAAAATGACACCTCCTGTTCAGTCAAAGGCATTGCATCTGGCCGATGAGGAATAATGCAGGATTTTCAGTATGAGAGGTTTAGGAATCATTTATTGGTAATGATTTTTTAGTAAAATTAGTAAAAATTGTAATTAGCTTAAATTTGTTAGAAAAAATATTAAACTATAGTAAAAACAATATCTTAAATAGATTTAGCTCATTTATTTCTTAGTGGAAGGAATAGAAAATATGCAACACCTTTTGTTTTTAGGAGCATTGGTGTTTTTGCTAGGAGGGTGTGCAACAACTGCTCCCGTACACACAAATAATGCTTGTGCCATTTTAGCTCAAAAAGATGGTTTTTTTGATAATTGGCGAAAAGCATCTAAAAGTGCAGAAATACGTTACGGAATTCCTATGCCTATCATTCTTGCAACTATTAGTATGGAATCAAATTTTCGGCATAATGCTCGTCCCTCTCGCACAAAATTACTTGGTTTTATTCCGTGGAAGCGCCGGTCAACAGCGTATGGGTATTCTCAAGCGCTTGATGGTACATGGGCAATGTATCTCCAGTCTACAGGCAGGTCTTTTGCGCGTCGCACTAATTTTGCTGATGCAGCTGATTTTGTTGCTTGGTATCATCGTATAAGTGTTCAACGAAATGGTGTTCGATTTGATGATGCATACGGCCTTTATTTAAATTATCATATGGGTCATGGTGCTTATGCTCGCAGTCAGGGATATACGACGCCGGCGATTGCACAGGCAGCGCAGCGTATGGCCAAAATATCAAGAGATTATGAACAGCAATTAAAGGCATGTGGGAGGCGTTAAGAAGAGCGGTAGAAATACCTGATTCAGGATCGGGTTAATTTCATATTGTATGCGACAGAAAAACTTCCTCCAATTCAAATGGGCAAGCACGATTTTTGTGTGCGCAGCAATAAAATTAACATAGGCAGAAGGAATCTCCTGTAACGCATTTTTGAACAAAATCCACTCCCGAAGAGAGGATATAGAGTTAACGAGAATCAAAAAATCAACATACCTCTCCTCAACAAGCATTCATAGAGTAATATTAGCTAAAAAATCCTTCATACAAAATGTTAAAATACTAAAGAGAAAGAGTAGGAACTACTTGATTTGTATTAACGATTCAGTTCCCCTTTGTAGGGAGGTTTAGTGTAAAGTTACAATTTTTAGCTCATGTTCATTGGCTCCTGTAAGGGCAATAGAGCGCTCATCAGATAAAATAATTGGGTATCCCGTTTCTCCAAAAAGAGCCCATATTGTAATGCCTGGAGTCATTGGTGGAAGATCCGGAAAGTTTTTCGCAAGATCATCCGTGCAAACCTTTTTTAGATAGGCAACTTGCCCTGCATCAGAGTCAGCTGCATCTCGCAGTGGTGGGTTTTGTTTATACTCTCCCATTTTACTATTCCTTTATGTCTTTTTCATTATTCATCATTGTTGACCGTTATTGGAATTTGCTGCACTCTTTTTTTTGATCTTTGTTGATATAGGTTAATTGATAATAAACCATTTTTCAACTTGGCATTTGTGACATGCATTCCATCGGCAAGAATAAAAGTACGTTGAAATTGGCGTGCGGCTATTCCGCGGTATAAATACTGATGGTTTTGGTCGCTTGTTCTCTTACCATGAATGGTTAGTTGATTGTCACTTAGAAAGATGCTTAGATTATCGATTTTAAATCCGGCAACAGCTAAGGTTATGCGCATATGGTTTGCATCGTCATTTTTGTGTAAACGTTCGATATTATAGCCTGGATAGGCATCGTCGGTTTTGCCAATTTTTTGCAGTGTGTTTTCTACAGTTTCAAATCCTAAAAGAAGAGGATTGGAGAAAGGCGTCACATATGTCATTGTGATATCCTCTTTAAAGCGGCTATTTGACCAAACCCTAAATTAAGGTGTTCGCTATACCTTCATATGGCGAGTATAAGCAGTAACTTCAAGAGAGTAGATGAGAGAGTTCAGTGGTTCAAAAAACAATAAAATTGTTAAAGGCACAAAAAGCTGCAAAAAGTTTATACAGGGAAGATGAAATTGCAGAAATGTTTCGCCGTTTTTCTGTTCAGCGCCCTATTCCAAAAAGTGATCTTATCTATACTAATATTTTTACTCTTTTAGTTGCGGTTATTCTTTCAGCTCAATCTACAGATGCTAGCGTTAATAAAGTTACAAAAGAATTATTTTTACTTGCAGATCAACCAGAAAAAATGATTGAACTAGGAGAGGAAGAGATTGCGCGCCATATTCGTAAAATTGGTCTTTGGCGTGCAAAAGCGCGTAATATTTATGCACTTTGTAGCGTTTTAATTGAACAGTATGATGGTCAAGTGCCGGATGATCGTGAAGCGCTTATGGCACTTCCTGGCGTAGGGCGTAAAACCGCTAATGTTATTTTGAATGTTGCTTTTGGTAAGTCTACTATGGCGGTGGATACGCATATTTTTCGCCTTGGAAACCGCCTTGGCTTAGCTCCTGGAAAAACACCAGAAATTGTTGAAAAAAAATTACTAAGGATTATACCAATTCGTTATCTTAATTATGCTCATCATTGGCTTATTTTGCATGGGCGTTATATTTGCCAAGCGCGTAAAGTACAATGTACGCAATGCATAATTGCTGATTTGTGCAAAGCAACAATAAAAACAAATTCAATTCCAGCTCCTTTGATTGAAATTCAAGGTAATGGTCCTCCAATTTTTTTTTAATACGGTCTTGCAATTTTGTGTATACTGGCTTATTGAGGTGCTGTTGGAATAGTCCGGCAGGGCATGCCGTGGCTGTTTGAATGCTTAGTTTAAGCTCTGGTCAGCTTGATTGTATTTAATAGATATGTGGAGTAGCAAAATGCCCAAAATGAAGACCAAATCGTCTGCTAAAAAGAGATTCAAGATAACTGCGTCAGGTAAAGTAAAGGCGACTGCTGCAGGAAAGCGTCATGGCATGATTAAGCGTTCGAATAAATTTATTCGTGATGCGCGTGGTACGATGGTTTTGGCTGAGCAAGATACTAGGAAAGTTATTCAGTATTATTTGCCAAACAGCTTTTAGGTTTTGCGTTTTGATTTTTCGGAGATAGTCATATGGCTCGTGTAAAAAGAGGCGTTATAGCTCACGCCAAGCATAAAAAAATTCTTAAGCAGGCTGAAGGTTTTTATGGTCGTCGTAAAAATACTATTCGTGCGGCCAAAGCAGCAGTTGATCGCTCAAAACAGTATAATTATCGTGATCGCAAAAATAGGAAGCGTACCTTCCGTTCTTTGTGGATTCAACGTATTAATGCAGCTGTTCGCGCAGAAGGTTTAACTTATGGGCGTTTTATTGATGGATTATCGAAAGCTGGCATTGAGGTTGATCGTAAAGTTCTTTCGGACATAGCAGTTTACGAGTCAGCAGCGTTTTCTGCTTTGGTTGTTTCTGCAAAGAAGGCTTTAGAGTATTTAAAAGACACAACACCTAATGCTTTTGAGGGTGCTGTTAAGTAAGTTAGTCGTGTTCTTTTAAGGCTTTTAATACATTTGGGATCCCGTGCTGTTTTATTGCTAGTGCGGGTTTTTTGTTCAAAAACAGGCAAAAATATGAGCGAAATTGAGCTTTTAGAACAAGAAATTTGTTTAGCTTTAGAAGCTGCTAGTGATGAACAGGCACTTGAAGCGGTGCGTGTTGCAGCTTTAGGGAAAAAGGGTAGTATTTCTGAAAAATTAAAAGCGTTAGGAAAGATGAATGCCGAAGAACGCCATACAGCTGGCTCGGCTCTCAATGGGTTAAAAAGCCGCATTTTAGAGTTATGGGCGCAAAAACGTGATTTTTTAAAGCGTCAGACAATGGATGAGCGTCTTTCAAGAGAAATGGTTGATGTGACTTTGCCTGTGCGTTCTTCACCTGTAGGACGTGGACGTATTCATCCTATCTCGCAGGTGATTGAGGAAATTATAGCTATTTATGCGAATATGGGGTTTTCTCTTGCAGAGGGGCCAGATATTGAAACAGATTATTATAATTTTACGGCACTAAATTTTCCTGAAAGTCACCCGGCTCGTGAGATGCATGATACCTTTTTTTTCGATGTTGGCGAAACAGGAGAGAGAAAATTATTACGTACCCATACATCGCCCGTACAAATTCGTATTATGGAAAAGCAACAAACACCGATACGGATTATTATTCCTGGAAAAGCTTATCGTATGGATTCTGATGCTACTCATTCACCTATGTTTCATCAAGTGGAAGGTCTCGTTATTGATAAAGTTTCTACTATTGCTCATATGATGTGGCTTCATGAGACTTTTTGTAAGGCTTTTTTTGAAGTTCCTTCTTTGAAAATGCGTTTTCGTCCGTCTTTTTTCCCTTTTACTGAGCCATCTATGGAAGTTGATATTCAATGTGATCGTTCTGGTTCAGAAGTAAAGTTTGGGGAAGGGGCTGATTGGTTAGAAATTTTAGGGTGCGGGATGGTACATCCTAATGTGCTGAAAAATGTTGGTTTAAATCCTGATGAGTATCAGGGTTTTGCGTGGGGAATGGGCATTGATCGTCTTGCGATGTTAAAATACGGTATGTCTGATTTACGTGCCTTTTTTGATGCTGATCTGCGTTGGTTGGATCATTATGGCTTTCGTTATTTTGATCTATCTTCTTTTTTTTCTGGTTCGAGAAGTACGTGATCTTATCACAGTTTTATGTCAGGTTTAAGAATGAAATTCACATTATCTTGGTTGAAAGATCACTTAGAAACAGAAGCATCTTTGGATGAAATTTGCGATAAATTAACGGCGATTGGTCTTGAGGTTGATCGTGTTGATGATCGTTCTTCTTTAAAGGGTTTTGTGATTGCAAAAGTGTTAACGGCGATTAAGCATCCCAATGCGGATAAATTACAGATTTTATCGGTGGACGTTGGATCTAGCACAGCGATACAAGTTGTTTGTGGAGCTCCAAATGCGCGTGTTGGGCTTGTTGGTGTTCTGGCATTGCCGAGCACTTATATACCTGGATTGGATATGACATTGTCTGTTGGTAAAATCCGTGGTGTTGAAAGTTTTGGTATGATGTGTTCGCAATCAGAGCTTAATTTGTCAAATAAGCATGATGGAATTATTGAATTGCCGTATGATGCACCTGTTGGGGTAGAGTTTGCAGTTTATGCGGGTTTGGATGATCCGATAATTGATGTTAATTTGACACCCAACCGTTCTGATTGTGCGGGTGTTCGCGGGGTTGCGCATGATTTAGCTGCTTCTGGAATTGGGCGATTAAAAGAATTGTCATTGCTGCAGTTTGCCGTTTCTTTTGAACCAACAATTCAAGTATCTTTAAATTTTCCGCAAAACGAATCCTTATGCAAAGGGTTTTCTTGGCGTGAAATTAGAAATATAAAAAATAGTGTGTCACCGCAATGGATGCGGCAGCGTTTGAGCGCAATTGGTTTGAAGCCAATTAATACGTTGGTTGATATCACTAATTACCTAAGTTTTGATCTTTGTCGTCCGCTTCATGTTTTTGATGCAGATAAAATTAAGGGGGATCTGGTTATACGTAGTGGTTATGAGGGTGAGTGTTTTCGGGCTCTCAATGGAAAAATCTATAATTTGAGTGTTAAAGATTGTGTCATTGCAGATGAAGAGGGAGTTATTTCAATTGCCGGTATCATGGGTGGTGAAAGAACTTGCTGTGATGAAACGACGCGTCGTGTTGTTATTGAGTCAGCGCTTTGGGATTCAAAAGGGGTTGCAAAAACAGGTCGTGCATTAGGAATTACCAGCGATGCACGTTATCGGTTTGAGCGAGGTGTTGATCCAGATTTTATGGAAACGGGTCTTGATATTGCAACGGAATTGGTTTTGCGTCTTTGTGGTGGTGAAGCATCTAAGATGAAGGTTGTTGGCTATAAGCCATTAAAAATTAAATATATTTCCTTACCTTTTTCTGAGATTAAAAGGCTGACTCGTTTGGAAATAGGGCGTGAGCGAGTCATGTCTATTTTGACGCAGCTTGGATTTCAAATTGAGAATAAAGAAAAAGAAGATCTAATTATGGTCAGGGTACCAACGTGGCGTCCTGATATTAATGATAAAGCTGATTTAGTAGAAGAGGTTATGAGGATTTATGGGCTTGATAAGATTGTGCCCATTCCATTAGAAAATTTTGCAAATAGAAAAGGTCAAGTTTTAACATGTTTGCAGATTCGTTCTCGCATTGCTCGTTTAGCTTTGGTTCTTCGTGGTATGAGAGAGGCTATGACGTGGTCTTTTATTTCTGATAATCAAGCGGTTGCTTTCGGGGGCAGTCGAGCACAACTTAAATTGGTTAATCCTATAGCGGCTGATATGTCAGTAATGCGTCCTTCTCTTCTTCCTGGTTTGCTTATGGCAGCACAGCGAAATGCTGATCGTGGTTTGTTGGATTTTTCTTTGTTTGAGGTCTCTAACGTTTATGAAGGTGATACTCCTGATAAACAAAAACATGTTGTTGGTGGTATTCGCCGTGGTACAGAACGATTTGAAGGAGTTGGGCGCTTTTGGGGTGGTAATACGATAACGGTTAATGTTTTTGATGCCAAAGCAGATGCTTTGGCTGTTTTAGAAGCATGCAGCATAGATCTTAGCAAAGTACAAATTGAAGTTGGAGCGCCAAATTGGTATCATCCTGGTCGTTCAGGGATCATAAAGTTTGGATCAGAGATAATACTTGGTTTTTTTGGAGATTTTCATCCTGCTGCATTAGAAAGATTAGGTGTTAGTGGTTCTTTATGTGGTTTTGAAATTTTTCTTGATAAAATTCCAGAATCAAAGAAAAAAGCTACTAAAAGACGTTCCTCTTTGAAATTATCACCATTTCAAATGGTACGGCGTGATTTTGCATTTGTGGTTGATAAAACTGTTGCGTCTTCTCTTATTGTTCGTGCTGCGAGTTGTGCGGATAAAAGGCTGATACATTCAGTACAAATTTTTGATGTTTTTGAAGATTCGATGCTTGGAAAAAACAAAAAATCTGTTGCAATTGAAGTTTCTATTCAGCCTACTGAACGTACTTTAACTGATGAAGATCTAGAAGATCTTGCTTTAAAGATAAAAGAAAACGTCATAAAAATGACGGGTGCGTCTTTGCGCAGTTAAGCTATTTTTTTTCATAAAGTTATCCTAGAAGCAGAATTATTTCTGAGTATTCCCCTGTTTTGTTTAGATATATTTTTTTAATTAATCTTTATATTAAGAATATGATTTTTAAATATTAGTTATTTTTTAGTAAAAAATATTTTTTAATATTTTTTTTTAGAAAAATTTTCCATTGCAAAGATAAATGATAGCTGCTATCTACAAAAGACAATGAAAATTATTAGCAACAATGGAGAGAGCTAATGAAAAAAATACTTCTTAGTGCAGTTCTTGCGAGTACTGTTCTTTTACCGAGCTTGGCTTCGGCTCAATATGTTGGGCCGCAGCAAAAAGGATTGATCGGGGGAATTTTAAATCCTCTTAATCTTCTTCGTCCTATTTTTGGTGGTTTGCGTCCTCCTGTACATCCTCCTGTACATCCTCCTGTACATCCTCCTGTACATCCTCCTGTACATCCTCCTGTACATCCTCCTGTACATCCTCCTGTACATCCTCCACAGCAAGTTGTACGTCCTCTACAGCGTCCTGTGCAGATTGATATGAACCCGTACGGTCCTCCACAGGGCAACCCATATGGTCCTGTACAGGTTGATCCATATTGTCCTCCTCCTCCGCCACAACAAGGTTTTCGTCCTCCACAACAGGGTTTCCGTCCTCCACAACAGGGTAATCCATATGATCCTCAACAAGGACAGGGAACAAATTTCCTCGGAACAGATTTTTTCGGAACAAGTTCTTTTTCTACACAGGAAACACAGGGAACATATGTGAATAATGGTTTAGCATGTTATTCTTCTACCTGTAACATTTACTTTTGATGGATGTAGCCTTTCTGGCACTAGAATTTTGAATGAGGGTTAAAAAATATCATGACTTTTGTTGTCATTGCTGATATAATATAAAGTGGAGCAGGTTTTTTATTGACATTAAATCAATCTCTGAACTTATATGCTGAGTTTACGATGTCGTTCTACAGCATGTTGTTTTGTTATGTGTGTGTAGGAGGAGAGTTTTAGCCGTTGTTGATAAATTCAGTAAATTCAGTAAATTCAGTAAAGTCAATGAACATAAGGATGTTTTTTGCTATTGTTTTTGGGGGTTTTGTCTTTTTAACCCCCAGTTTGGTTATTTGCGCCAGCAAATTTAAGGCTGTTACAACTTTCACTATTATTGCTGATATGGCGCGGAATGTTGCAGGTGATGTTGCTGACGTTGAATCGATTACAAAGCCAGGTGCTGAGATCCACGGATATCAACCAACTCCCCATGATCTTATGCGTGCACAAGGGGCAAATCTTATACTATGGAATGGGTTAGAGTTAGAAGTTTGGTTTGAAAAATTTTTCCAAAATATCAAGGATGTTCCGAGTGTTGTTGTTTCTGAAGGTGTTGTTCCAATAAAAATTGGTGAGGGACCTTTTAGTGGAAAGCCGAATCCTCATGCTTGGATGTCACCAATTTCAGCTTTGGTTTACATTGACAATATTCGTGATGCTTTTATGAAATATGATCCTAAAAATTCTGCTACTTATAAAGAAAATGCTGAAGTTTATAAGCAGAAGATTCGGGCGACAATTGATCCTATTATAGCTGAATTGGGGGTATTGCCAGAAGATAGGCGTTGGCTTGCAACAAGTGAGGGAGCATTTAGTTATTTGGCACGTGATTTCAATTTGAAGGAGTTGTATCTTTGGCCAATTAACGCTGATCAGCAGGGAACGCCACAGCAAGTTAAGCGTGTTATTGATATGATACGAAAATACCATGTTCGAGCTATTTTTTCTGAAAGCACCATTTCCCCAGCGCCTGCAAAGCAAGTTGCGAAAGAGACAGGAGCCAGATACGGTGGTGTTCTTTATGTTGATTCATTAAGTGAAAAAAATGGTGAGGTACCGACTTATATTGATTTATTGCGGGTTACGAGTACACGCATTGCGAATGCTTTATCAGATGAGGCACGGGATTAATGGTAGGAACTGGAATATTTGTCCAAGAGGTATCGGTAACATATCGTAATGGCTACACAGCTTTGTATGATGTGAATTTTGAAATTCCAACGAGTTCGGTTGCAGCGTTGATTGGTGTTAATGGATCGGGTAAATCAACTCTGTTTAAGGCTATCATGGGATTTGTGCGCCCATCAAAAGGAAAAATTAGCGTTTTTGATTTGCCAGTTAAAACTGCTTTAAAGAAAAATCTCATCGCTTATGTTCCTCAAAATGAAGACGTTGATTGGGATTTTCCTGTTCTTGTTGAAGATGTTGTTTTGATGGGACGATATGGTTACATGAATTTCTTTCGCTATGCACGAGCACAAGATTATGAAGCTGTCCGTGTTGCGTTAGAGCGTGTTGGCATGTTGGCGTTCGCTAAACGTCAAATCGGTGAACTTTCTGGTGGTCAAAAAAAACGTGTTTTTCTTGCTCGTGCTCTTGCGCAGCAAGCAAATGCTATTTTATTAGATGAGCCATTTACGGGTGTTGATGTGACAACAGAAGATAAAATAATTGCTTTGTTGCAGGATTTACGTAAAGAGGGTGCTGTGATATTGGTTTCTACCCATAATTTGGGGTCTGTTCGTGAATTTTGCGATCATACGATCTTAATAAAGAAAACGATTTTGGCATCTGGATCAACAGAAACAGTTTTTACAAAAAAAATCTTGAGCAAACTTTTGGTGGGACTTTACATCACCATATTTTCGATTTTCAGGAAACCTTAAAAGATGATATATTTATGAAGGGACAGCCGTTACCTGTTCTTAAAGATACTCAAAGAGTAGGGCATGCCGTATGATTTCTTGGTTGCTTGAACCGTTAAGCTATCAATATATGATTAATGCCATGTGGGTTTCTGGGTTAGTTGGGTGTGTTTGCGCGTTTCTTTCTGCTTTTCTAATGTTAAAAGGCTGGTCTTTGATTGGTGATGCGCTTTCTCACGCAATTGTCCCTGGGGTAGCAGGAGCTTATCTCCTAGGATTGCCTTTTTCTCTTGGAGCTTTTTTTTCTGGTGGCCTCGCCGCTGCTGCAATGCTTTTTTTTAACAATCGAACAAAATTAAAAGAGGATGCAATTATTGGACTGATTTTTTCTTCCTTTTTTGCTTTTGGACTGTTTCTTAAATCGTTGAAACCAATGGCTGTTAATATTGATACGATTGTTTTAGGAAATATTTTAGCAGTTAGTTCGTCAGATATTTTACAGTTGGCTTTCATTAGTTTTTTTTCTTTATTTATACTAATTTTAAAATGGAAAGATTTATTGGTTTCTTTATTTGATGAAGCACATGCACGTGCTATTGGATTAAATATAAAGTTTTTAAAAATTCTCTTTTTTACATTACTCGCTGCTTGTACTGTTGCTGCTATGCAAACAGTTGGAGCTTTTTTGGTTATATGTCTTGTTGTGACTCCAGGAGCGACAGCCTATCTTTTGAGTGATCGCTTTATAAACATTTTAGTTATAGCAGTTATAATTGGGACATTCACAAGTATATTTGGTGTTTATGTAAGCTATTTTCTGAATGCGCAAACTGGTGGTGTTGTTGTGCTTTTTCAAGCATTTTTTTTCGCTTTAGCATTCGTTTTTGCTCCTAAACATGGTTTTCTTGCTGCGCGCTTACGCATAAGATCAGCAAAAAGTGTCAGATCAGCAAAAAGTGTCGCGCCATGATCGATCAATTACTACTTCCCTTTCAATTTTCTTTTATGCTGAAAGGTATGGCTATTGTTGTTATTCTTTCTGTCCCAATGGCAATGCTTTCTTGTTTCCTTATTTTGAAAGGGTGGGCTCTTTTAGGAGATGCAATTTCTCATGCAGTTTTTCCTGGGGTTGTGCTTGGTTATATGGTAACACCATGGGTTATAAAATTGTTGGCTTTTTTACCCTTTTCTTTGCTCCAGTATGTACGTCCAGATAATATCACGATGACCTTGATTGCTTGCGGTGCTTTCGTTGCAGGTATGATTTGTGCAATCGTAACGGGTTTTTTAGGAAGTAACAGTCGTGTAAAGCAGGATACGGTAATGGGTGTTGTTTTTTCATCCATGTTTGGTTTTGGGCTTGTCTTGGCAACAGCTATTTACAGCAGCTTAGATTTGAATCATATTTTATTTGGAAATCTTTTAGGTGTTAATTGGCTTGATATTATACAAACGGCAATAATTGCTGCTGTTATTGCTTTTATTTTAGTTGCAAAATGGCGTGATTTTATGCTGTATATTTTTGATTCTGTTCAAGGACGTGCAATAGGATTGCGGATATCAGTACTCCATTATATTCTTTTGACGATGATTTCTCTCACTATTGTTGCAGCCTTAAAAGCTATTGGAATCGTTTTAGTGATTTCTTTGTTAATTGCTCCAGGAGCAATTGCTTATCTTATAACTAAGCGGTTTTCTTTTATGTTAGTGATTTCTGTACTTGTTGCGGCTTTTTCTGGTTTTTTAGGAATTTACCTAAGTTTGTTTATTGGTTCTGATTCTGCTTCTACGATTGTGTTAATTTTAACGCTTATCTTTATTGCTATTTTTATATCTATTTTCTTTTGTAAGAGAACGCTTAAAGATACCTTATTTCAATAAATTTATGCATATTAGATATGCATTTTTATGTATTGTTTCTGATATTTATTTTAACTAGACAGCAGAGTGCTAGGTTATTTTTCCTCCTAATATCTAGCAGGTGGGTGCAGTGTTTTCTTCCCCCCCTCTAGTTCTGCATTCACAATCGAGAGGCTGCATTGATTTATTCTGCAGCCTTTTTGTTTGTGAATTTCTAAAAAAATTATCCCAATTGCTTGAAAACTATGAAATGGTCATCATATTGCGTAAGCTATGAGCCGTTTTATTGATTTAAAAGAAATTGTTGTTGAAATGTATCCACCAATAAAAATAAGGCTGTGTTGGAGAATGTGTATATCGAGTTTTTAAAAAGCAAGGAAATACATGTTTGTTTCTTGTAAGGGACAATGATATTAGAGAATGAAAAAAAAATTTAGAACATCTCATCTTTTGCGTATTTGCTATTCTATAGTGGGATGGGCAATGATTTTGTTGGGTGTTATTGGTGTAGCACTGCCTATTATGCCGACTATGCCTTTTTTATTAGTTGCTTCATGGTGTTTTGCCCATTCATCGCCACGTTTTCACAGTTGGTTGAAAAATCACCGTATTTTGGGACAACCTATTAAACAGTGGGAAGAAAAAAAAGCTATTTCGCTGTTTGTTAAAATTCTTGCAGTGATTAGTATGGCTTGTGGCTTTTTATCATTTTTTATGATATTTGATCCTGTCTTATGGCTTGCTTTATTGGTTGCTGTTGTCTTACTGTCAATTGCTATTTATATTGTAACGCGCCCATCTTCATAGTGGCAGAAATAAAATATTTTGTTCTCCAGCTATTTTTTATTATAATTTTGTTAGCTCTATGAATAAAGCACTTTTGCTTTCAAAGTTTGAGACATTATTATGTTGATAATCGTATAAGTTTTCAGCTATTTGTCTCAACTTTGTATAAGTAAGTGAAGCGGTTATTACGTTTGCTTGTTTTCATTTTTAAAAAAATTTATATAACGCTGTACTTCTCGTGGGTCACCGGTAATTTTTTCAGGATTATCTGAAAGTTTTACAGTGGGTCGGCTATTAGCGTGGGTGACTTTACAAACAAGAGAAATGACATCAAAGTTTGCATTTTTTTGAGGTGCACAACCTATAAAATCGTTGGTAAGATTTGTTCCCCATCCAAAACTCATGCGTACTTTACCGCAAAAATGGTGGTAAGTTTTCTCGATCGTATTGACATCAAGTGCATCAGAAAAAATTAGTAATTTTTTTTGTGGGTTTTGTCCTTTTTCTTTCCACCATTTGATAATACGTTCACCGCCCTCAATGGGCGGAGCGCTGTCAGGTCTGAAACCTGTCCAATCAGATACCCAATTGGGTGCATTACGTAAAAATGCTTCTGTACCGAAAGTATCAGGCAAAACAATTAAAAGATTTCCACTATAGTAACGGTTCCAATCTTGTAGGACTTTGTATGGTGCTTTTTGCAATTCGTTATTATTATCGGCTAGGGCAGCAATAACCATGGGTAATTCATGTGCATTTGTACCAACAGCTTCTAGATCTGCGTCCATGGCGAGAAGGATATTGGAAGTCCCCATAAAAGAATCACCAATTCCTTCTTTTAATGCTTCAACACACCAACGTTGCCACAAAAAGGAGTGGCGACGTCTTGTACCAAAATCAGATATTTTAATATCAGGTAACTTTTTGAGACGTTTAATTTTATTCCACACTTTTGCTTTAGCATGAGCATACAGGACATCGAGAGCAAAACGTCCCATATTTTTCATGGCAGCACGTGAACGTAATTCGCTAATAATGGCAAGGGCGGGGATTTCCCACATGGAACTATGAGCCCATGGTCCATGAAAATTAAGGATATATTGGCCATCTTTGCGGGTTAACTCATATTCAGGGAGCTGAAAATTTTCAAGCCAATGGAGAAAATCTGGTTTGAAAATTTGTTTACGACCGTAAAATGTATTACCAGCAAGCCAAATCATTTCCTTTTTAGTAAAACGCAAACTAAGGGCATGATCGAGTTGTTCACGCAATTCACCTTCATCAATATTGTCGACAAGACGGATTGTTTTGGTACGGTTTATGAGGGAGAAAGTAACGTTTACATTTGGGTAAAGTCCCCAAATCATCTGTACCATGAGAAGCTTGTAAAAATCTGTATCCAACAGTGAACGGATAATTGGATCAAGTTTCCAAGTATGATTATAAACACGTCTAGCAATATCCGTATGATCCATGACCTTTTCTCTTATGAGATGATTAAAACCTAAGATTATGATGCACTGACGTAGTCATCATAGGAAACGAAAAAACTATAACAACTCTGTTATTTTGAGCAATAAAAAAAAAAGCTTTCTATTTCTTCCATTTTTAAGATTTAAAATTTTTATTTATTTTTTTACTTCATTCCTTTGAATTACGGTATATTCTTCAATTTAATACGAAGTATGTTATTAAATCTTGTATTCAACTTTAATGATATAAACAATCAACAAGTAGATTTTGTTCAATTGGTAAGAATGAAGGTAAGTCCACGTTCCAATAAGATTTTACTCATATATTTATATTTAGAAAAATGTCTGTTTATTTCTCTAATTGATAATTCCGTTTATGTGAAAGGCTTAGAGAAATAAAATTGGTATTTTTACTTAACCGATTGTGTAAATTTTTTGCTACTCATATTTAGGAGATAAAACGCCTTTATCAGAAACAACATAATAGGTAATTCGTATGGAGTATCTTGGGATTTGTAAATTAGCACAAAAAGGAATGTTGATTTCAGATAGTTATTAAGAGCACGTTTATAATAAACGTTTTAGGTATTATAATTCTTTTAGCTGATTTTAAAATTAAGAGAGAAATATCATTAAAAAATAAAAAAAGGTTGCTAGTTTTCCTAGCAACCTAAAATTTAATGATTTTTCTAAAACGTCAATCTTGTTCCTGCTTTTTTAGAGCTGCACCTAGAATGTCACCAAGAGAAGCACCTGAATCAGTCGATCCATATTGAGCAACAGCTTCTTTTTCTTCAGCGATTTCTAAAGCTTTGATGGATACAGAAATTTTGCGTGTTTTTTTATCAAATGCAATGATACGGGCATCAACTTTCTGACCAACAGAAAAACGCTCTGGTCGCTGTTCATCACGATCACGTGCCAAATCAGCTCGGCGAATGGTCGTTTCAAGATTGTGGTCAATTAGTTTAACATCAATACCATTATCATTAACCGCAGTGACCTCGCATGTTACGATTGTGCCCTTACGTAATTCACCAGATGCTGCTGCCTCTCCAACTTTATCGTTAAAAAGTTGTTTAATTCCAAGAGAGATACGTTCTTTTTCAGTATCAACATCAAGAACCACAGCTTTAACGATATCACCCCTATTGTAAGTATCGATAACTTGTTCACCAGGACGATTCCAATCGAGATCAGAAAGGTGAACCATACCATCGACGTCGCCTTCAAGACCGATAAAGAGACCAAATTCTGTTTTATTTTTTACTTCTCCTTCAATTTGTGAATTCACGGGAAATTTATTTGCAAAAGCCACCCACGGATTCTCAAATGTTTGTTTTAAACCAAGAGAAATACGTCGCTTAGAAGGATCTATTTCAAGAACAACAACTTCTACTTCTTGTGATGTAGACAAAAGCTTTCCAGGGTGGATATTTTTCTTTGTCCAACTCATTTCGGAAACGTGGATCAATCCTTCGATTCCCGGTTCAATTTCAACAAAACTACCATAGTCAGTAATGTTTGTAACAGCTCCAGTGATTTTTTTACCAACGGGATATTTCGTGCTGATGTTTTCCCAAGGGTCATTTTCAAGTTGTTTCATTCCAAGTGAGATGCGGTGTGTGTCTTGATTAATACGAATAATTTGAACTTTAATAGTTTGACCAATCGTGAGGATTTCAGATGGATGATTAACACGTCGCCACGCCATATCTGTGACGTGTAAGAGGCCATCAATTCCACCAAGATCAACAAAGGCACCATAATCTGTTATATTTTTAACAACACCTTTAACAATTTGGTTTTCTTCAAGATTTTGAACAATTTCTGAACGCTGCTCGGCCCGACTTTCTTCCAGTACAGTACGACGTGAAACGACAATATTGCCACGACGACGATCCATCTTCAAAATTTCAAAAGATTGTGAATTATGCATTAACGGTGAAACATCACGAATGGGACGAATATCAACTTGACTACGAGGTAAGAAAGCAATAGCACCGTCGAGATCAACTGTGAAGCCTCCTTTTACTTGGCTAAAAATGACCCCATCAACACGTACTCCAGCATTAAATTTTTCTTCTAAACGAGTCCAACTTTCTTCGCGTCGTGCTTTTTCACGGGATAAAACAGCTTCACCCATCGCATTTTCAATACGCTCAATGTAAACTTCAACTTCATCACCAATTTGCAAGGAACCATCTCTTCCTTTAGCTCCAAATTCTTTAAGTGGAATACGTCCTTCAACTTTAAGACCAGCGTCAATAATGGCCATATCTTTTTCGATTGCAATAACACAGCCTTTAACAACGGATCCTTCATTAAGATCGTTCGCTTTAAAAGATTCCATTAGAAGGTTTTCAAAATCCGCTGTTGTGGGATTATATTGTGACATAAGAACTCCTGAACATACCTTACATTGTAAAAGGCATAAGCGCTAGGTTAGTGTTGATATAGAGCAATTTCCTACCTTTTTTCTTAACGTACTTTTCTTAACGTACGGGAAGAAAAATTAGCGCTAGGTCAGAAATTACCCCTACGAATTTACTTAAACTACATGAGCTCTTATAACAGGATCAATAAGAGAGCATGCAGCCATAAATGTTGCCTCTATACTCAATTCTGATGTATCAAGCAAGTGGGCGTTTTTAGCTGGTTTTAGAGGACTGTGTTCACGGGTTATGTCGCGACGGTCGCGTTGCTTGAGATTGGCAAGGATTTCATCGTAGTTTGCTTTGCCTTCTTTTTTTAAAATTTCTTGATAGCGACGTTTTGCACGTACTTGATCATCGGCTAAAATGTAAAGCTTGATATTTGCATCAGGGCACACGGTAGTTCCAATATCACGGCCATCAAGTACACTTCCAGGCAGAATTTTTGCAAAGTTGCGTTGTTTTTCTACAAGAATTTCCCGCACATCTGGTATAATTGCTATTTTCGAAGCAGCTTCACCAAGTTCATGGGAAGAAAGAAGCTCTGGATTTAAAGTGTTTAGATCAAGTCTTTCAGCATATACGATAGCACTTTTTTTATTGATAACTAATTTTTGCTTTAAAAGCGCATGGGCAACGCTGCGGTAAGTAAGGCCGGTATCTAAGTGGCGAAGATGATAATGAGCAGCGATTGCTCGTGCTAATGTTCCTTTTCCTGCTGCTGCTGATCCATCAATTGCAATAACGAAAGGTTTTAGCATATCTTACCTCCGAGTTGTTGCATAAAAGGAATAAATTCTGGAAAACTGGTAGCAATCATTCGCTTATCATCAATAGTAACAGGTTTTTCTGATATTAACCCAAAAACAAGAAAGCACATAGCAATTCGATGATCAAGATGTGTTGTGACATGCCCACCACCTAATTTTTTTGATGAAGTTTTTCCGTGAACAACAAGAAAATCTGTACCTTCTTCACAGTCAACGTTATTAATTTTTAAACCTTGAGCAATAGCTGATAGTCTGTCTGATTCTTTAACACGAAGTTCTTCAAGTCCTAACATAACTGTTTTTCCATTAGCAAAGGATGCTGCTACAGCTAAAGCAGGATATTCATCAATCATTGATGTAGCTCGTTCTTTGGGCACAGTTATGCCTTTCAGAGTTGATGATTTAACTCGTAAATCAGCTATATCTTCTCCACCCATTTTGCATTGATTCAAAAATTCAATCTTAGCTCCCATTTCCAACAATGTTTCAATAAGTCCCATTCGAGAGCTATTGATAAGGACATTTTCAATGGTGATATCGGAATCCTCTACAAGAAGAGCTGCGATAAGTGGAAAAGCTGCGGAAGAAGGATCTCCAGGAATATCAATGTTTTGTCCAGTGAGGTGTGGCTGGCCGTTAAGATGAATAAAGCGGGTTCCTTCTGCATCTATTTCTGTTTCAATTTCAGCACCGAATGCTTTCAGCATTCTTTCTGTATGATCTCGAGTAAAAGTTGGTTCAATAACGGTTGTAATTCCAGTGGTATTGAGTCCAGCAAGTAAGATTGCTGATTTAACTTGAGCAGAAGCTACCGGAATACGATAGCAAATAGGAGTAGATGTTTTAGGACCGTAAAGCGTTAAGGGGAGGTGATTATCATGTGTTGCTTCAATTTCAACGCCCATTAAACGAAGTGGGTCGAGAATACGCTTCATTGGTCGCTTGGATAGAGAGGCATCACCAACAAAGGTTGTTTTCATATGATAAGTACCAACCATTCCCATAACCAAGCGAACACCTGTGCCAGAATTACCGAAATTTAAAGGTTGTTGTGCAGTTAAAAGACAACCATTTCCGGTTCCATGAATAATCCAGAGATCATTTTTTTTATGAATACAGGCTCCCATAGCCTGCATAGCAGCAGCTGTATTTAGAACATCATCGCTTTCAAGCAATCCATGAATACATGTTTCACCATTTGCTAGCCCCCCTAATATAAGGGAGCGATGGGAAATTGATTTGTCTCCAGGTATCTTGATTTTACCAGAGAGATTTGTAGATTTATAAGCAGTTGCGGGTGTTATTTTTTGCATAGAAATTTTATTTAATTTTGTCTAAAATCTATTGAATATTTTGTTAAATCAGGCATTTTAACACATGCTTCGAGAGGCGTCATGGGAAAATGCGTGTTGAATAGTGTATTTTCTTTGACAAGAGTATTATCTTTCGATTAAGCACCATAAAATTCGTCTTTAATAATGAAATATAATTAACCGAAGAGGGCATAGTTTATGGCAAAACAAGAACTTGGAACTAAACGTGTTGACCCAGAAACGGGAAAAAAATTTTACGATCTTAATCGCGATCCTATTGTGTCGCCCTATACAGGAATTTCTTATCCTCGTTCTTATTTTGAAGTTGCAGCAGCGGAAGCAAGCAGCGAGGAGGATGTTGATGCCGAAGAGCTTGATACAGCGCTTGAAAAATCTGCCTTTATGCTTCTTGAAGAAGACGTTGATGCTTCCAAAGATGATGATATTCCTGATTTAGGGGATAGCGACGTGGATATTGGTGATGATGATGATGCGTTTTTGTCTCATGATGAGGATGATGAAGATGAGGATGTTACTGGTATTCTTGGAGGTGGTGTTTCCAATGACGATGATGTATAAGAGATCATAAAGTGCAAATTCTTCTTGATCTTCTGTTTTTATCGTTTTAAGAAATTTCTTGAAATCTCCGTCTTTTGAGGGGCTATAGCTCAGCTGGGAGAGCGCTTGCATGGCATGCAAGAGGTCAGCGGTTCGATCCCGCTTAGCTCCACCAAATAGGTTACAATATTTTTTCAAGTAAAACACAAGTATTTTGAAATAACCTGTACTTCAGACAATTAGAGCTATGGTGTTTGCGTAGGTTCTTTTCTTTTTATTTTTTTTAAATTTTAAACTTCTTTTATTTCATAGTAATTAGCCATGTGTTTGTATTATTCAATATTTACGAAATTTTGTTGCAATGAGGGTAAACAAAGTGGAGCAGTAGTTCATAACGATTGTTTATCATTTGTGCTGCAGATGAGTAAAAATGATATAAGGAAAAAGGTTTTATCGAAAATCTTTATTGGATTATAAGTAATGGCTGTTGAGTAAGGATTATATACGGCTTGTAATTTTGTAATTTAATTGTCTTAATAGACGCGTTTTTCTATTTTTATGCTGAAATGTCCATTTTTAGAATTGTGTTGTAACACATTGTAACACAACATAGGAAATGGGAGATTATTCGAGGGGAAAAAATAATGCCTTCTTACCGTTCAAGAGTATCGACGCATGGGCGCAACATGGCTGGAGCTCGTAGTCTTTGGCGTGCAACAGGGATGAAAGATGATGATTTTGGCAAACCAATTGTTGCCATTGCAAATTCTTTCACACAGTTCGTGCCAGGGCACGTGCATTTAAAAGATCTTGGACAACTTGTAGCACAAAACATAGCTATTGAAGGAGGTGTTGCAAAGGAATTCAATACGATTGCTGTAGATGATGGAATTGCTATGGGGCATGATGGAATGCTCTATTCTTTACCTTCGCGTGAGATCATTGCAGATTCCGTTGAATATATGGTTAATGCTCATTGTGCTGATGCTCTTGTATGTATTTCTAATTGTGACAAGATTACACCTGGTATGCTAATGGCTGCTTTACGGTTAAATATTCCAACAATTTTTGTTTCAGGTGGCCCTATGGAAGCAGGCAAAGTCAAATGGAAGGGGCAGGATATTACTGTTGATTTAGTTGATGCAATGGTTGCAGCAGCATCTGAGTGCAATACAGAAGAAGAAGTTTCTGAAATAGAGCGTGCTGCTTGTCCTACATGTGGTTCTTGTTCAGGAATGTTTACAGCTAATTCTATGAATTGTCTTACGGAAGCGTTAGGGCTCTCTTTTCCAGGAAATGGATCAATGTTGGCTACGCATGCAGATCGTCGAATACTTTTTGAAGAAGCCGGACGGCAGATTGTTTCATTGGCTAAACGTTACTATGAAAAAAACGATGAAACAGTTTTGCCGCGTTCTGTTGCCTCGCGTAATGCTTTTAAAAATGCAATGACTGTTGATATTTCTATGGGAGGATCAACTAATACTGTTTTACATCTTTTAGCGGCGGCGCAAGAAGGTGAGGTAGATTTTACTATGAATGATATTGACCGTCTTTCACGTCATGTTCCTGTTTTGTGTAAGGTTGCACCTTCCGTTGCTAATGTACATATGGAAGATGTTCATCGTGCTGGCGGCATTATGGGGCTTTTAGGTGAACTAGATGTAGCTGGACTTATTGATACGTCCGTTTACACGGTTCATGCGAAAACAATGAAGGAAGCCCTTTGTAATTGGGATATAAAGCGGACAAATGAAACAAAGGTTCATGCATTTTATCGTGCAGCACCAAGCGGTATTCCAACACAGACAGCTTTTAACCAATTTTGCCGCTATGATACTCTTGATCTTGATCGTAAAGTAGGTGTAATTCGCGATGTTAAACATGCTTATTCACAAGATGGGGGGTTGGCGGTTCTTTATGGAAATCTTGCAAGGGATGGCTGTATTGTGAAAACAGCAGGGGTTGATCAGTCAATTTTAACTTTTAAAGGTCCAGCAAGGATTTTTGAAAGTCAAGATTCAGCTGTTTCAGCAATTTTGACTGATAAAATTAATTCAGGTGATATTGTCGTAATTCGTTATGAAGGTCCACGTGGTGGTCCTGGAATGCAAGAAATGCTCTATCCAACAAGCTATCTTAAATCGAAAGGGTTAGGAAGTGCTTGTGCGCTCATAACAGATGGACGTTTTTCAGGAGGCACTTCAGGCCTTTCTATCGGACATATTTCACCAGAGGCTGCTGAAGGAGGAGAAATTGCTTTGGTAGAAGAGGGTGATATTATAGAAATTGATATCCCAAATCGTACCATTTGCATGTTGGTCGATGAAATTGAAATTACGCATCGTCGAGAGAGGATGGAAAAAAAGGGAAAAGCGGCTTGGAAACCAGTTGAAGAGCGTAAAAGGAAGGTTTCAAAGGCTCTTAGAGCATATGCAGCTATGACAACTTCTGCTGCAAAAGGTGCGGTGCGCAATGCTTAATTTTAAAAAAAATCAGTGATTTATTTTTGAAATTATAAACGAAGATTTTTCTGTTAATGTAATATGGTATATTTTCCATCATTTACGGACGAAGAAGAGATAACAGTATCGTTGAATAACAGGGGCGAGCTAAGTTTAAGCAAAAAATGATTTCTTTATTTATTTGCTACAGAAGGTTTATTTTTTTCAAGTTGTTTTAGGCGATAAAGTTCTTCTAAGGCATCTTTAGGAGATAGCTCATCTGGGTGGATGTTTTTTAAAGCTTCATGAAGTATGCAGCATTTGTCTGTTTTTCCATTTGCGAATTCTGTTTCTTTAGGGGAAAAGAGTGGTAAGTCATCAATTAGTTTGTGTCCTTTTCTAGCCATTTCGTCCTGTTCTAATTGATGTAGCACATTAGTAGCTCTGGTGATAACCGTTGCAGGAAGTCCAGCGAGTTTTGCTACCTGTACTCCGTAAGATTTATCAGCAGCTCCCTCTGTGATTTCATGAAGAAAAATTACATCACCATCCCAACTTTTAACTTTCATCGTCACATTGTGGAGACGATCAAGCTTTTCAGTAAGTGCTGTCATTTCATGAAAATGTGTGGCAAGAATAGCACGACAGTGGTTAACTTCGTGGAGATATTCAACCGTTGCCCAAGCAATTGAAAGTCCATCAAATGTTGATGTGCCTCTCCCAATTTCATCAAGAATAACAAGAGAATGGCTGCTCGCATGATTCAAAATTGTTGCTGTTTCAACCATTTCCATCATAAAAGTTGAGCGCCCTCGTGCGAGGTCATCAGAAGCACCAACACGGCTAAATAAGCGATCAATAACGCCGATATGTGCTGAAGATGCTGGGACAAATGAGCCCATTTGTGCCATAATAGCAATGAGAGCATTTTGCCTTAAAAAAGTTGATTTTCCTCCCATATTAGGACCTGTTAGCAGCCAGATTGCTGCGTACTGATGGTTTTTTTGCATCGAAAGATCGCAATTATTGGCTATAAATGGTTCTGCTGCTTGTTTTCGTAATGCCTGTTCTACAACAGGATGGCGCCCTGCAGTGATACGAAAGGTAAGTGAATGATCAATCGTAGGACGACAATATCCTTGTTCTTCAGCTAAATGTGCCAATGCAACAGATACATCTAAAATAGCGAGTGCTTCAGCAGCTTTACGAATAAAATCAGCTTGTGTGGTAATTTCATTAACAAGGGTATCAAAGATTTCCAATTCAAGCGTTATGGTATGATTTGCTGCGTGGGCGATACGACTTTCAAGTTCGGCAAGTTCTGTTGTAGTGAAGCGCATAGCATTTGCCATTGTTTGTCTGTGAATAAAGCGCGCTTTTGCTTGTGGAGTATTGGTGAGAGCGGGTGCTTGTAGATTTGTTACTTCAATGAAGTAGCCTAAGATATTGTTATGTTTTATTTTAAGTGTTTTAATATCCGTTTCTTGGGCATATTGTGCTTGAAGTTCGGCAATAACACGACGAGACTCATCACGCAGAGCGCGCGTTTCATCTAGCTCTTTATGATAATGAGGGCGGACGAAACCGCCATCACGTTTTAGGAGTGGTAGGTTATCGGCCAGTGCTTGTTCTAAATGCAAATGTAATGCAGTTGGCAAATGTGAAAAAACCTCTTGTACTTCGCTTATTTCTTGGGGAAGTAATTCATTATTAAGCAGTTGATTAAGTTCATGAATAATTTCAAAGCCACGCTGAATTGTTGCCATATCACGCGGTCCTCCTCGATTAAGAGCTAAACGTGAAACTGCACGTGGCATATCTGGGCCCCCCTTTAAAATGAGTTGTATAGCTTTTGCAAGAGATGTATTGCGCAGAAAAAAATCAATAGAATCTAGTCTCTTATTAATAGCAGAAGGTGTTGTTAGGGGAGAAATTAAGCGATCAATGAGAAGGCGCGAACCACCTCCTGTAACAGTACGGTCAATAGCTTTTAGCAAGCTGCCATCACGCTGTCCTGCTGTGGTTCGAACAAGCTCAAGACTCATCCTTGTTGCAGCGTCAATAAAAAGGGTAGCATTTTCATTTTGGCGTTCAGGGCGCATTAATGGGGGGCGATGAGTGATTTGTGTTTTTTCGATATAGCGAATTGCAGAGACGATGGCAGAGAGTTCAGAATGTGAATAATCAGCAATACCTTCTAGGGTTGAGAGTTTAAAATAACTACAAATGTCGCGTTCAGCGGTGATTATATCAAAAAGATTTGCTGGTTGAGGTGAGATGATACGATTGAGTGTATTAAAAAGCGATTTATGGGATTTATCATGAAAAAATGAGTCAGCTACGATTATTTCTTGCGGATCTATACGCATGATGTCTGTTAAGAGTCTTTCTTGACGACTTTCTGTTACCCTAAATATACCTGTTGAGATGTCAATCCAAGAAAGAGCAAATTCTTCTCCATCATTAGTTTTTATGCGAGTTAGTGCCATAAGATAGTTTGCACGCGTTGGATCAAGAAGTTTTTCTTCTGTTATGGTTCCAGGTGTGACAAGACGAACGACATCACGCCGAACAACAGATTTTGAACCACGTTTTTTAGCTTCTGAAGGATCCTCCATCTGTTCGCAAACCGCAACGCGGTATCCGCAGGCAATTAATTTTTGCAGATAATCATCCGCAGCATGAACGGGAACTCCACACATAGGAATCTCCTGACCTAAATGTTTTCCACGTGTTGTCAGTGTAATTCCTAAAGCTTGGGCAGCTTCAATTGCATCATTAAAGAACAATTCATAAAAGTCACCCATACGGTAAAAGAGAAGAGAATCATTATTCACGGATTTAATTGCTATATATTGTTCCATCATAGGTGTTGGGCGTTCTTGATGCGAATTGGAAGAGGGCGTTGAGCGTGGAATTAAATTATTTCTGTGGTTAATTTTGTTATCCATTTTTATGTGCCTGTTTTCTTCAATAGAAGCTTGAATTCCCTTTTTTGTTTACTTCGATGTTTATCTTCATTATCTCTGAATGGAAATGTATGATAGGGTTTGCCAAAGAAAGCATAGCGATTTCTGGTATGTGAATCAAATTTTAAAATCTGGTAATGATCCGCATTATCAAGCAGAATTTATACTGTTTTTGGAGAAAATTGAGTGAGATGAAAAAAAATCAGCAAGATCAGAAAACGCGTCAAATGATTTACAGTTCCAGTGAGCAAGAAGCGCTTGATTTTCATCGTCGTGGTCGTCCAGGAAAACTTGAAATTATTGCAACAAAGCCGATGACGACACAGCATGATTTAGCTCTTGCTTATTCGCCAGGTGTTGCTGTTCCAGTTAAAGCAATCGCTCAAAATCCAGCATTAGCTTATGATTATACGGCAAAAGGAAATCTTGTAGCTGTTATGTCAAATGGAACTGCTATTTTGGGATTAGGTAATTTGGGAGCATTGGCATCTAAACCAGTAATGGAAGGCAAAGCAGTACTTTTTAAACGCTTTGCAGATATTGATTCAATAGATCTGGAAGTTGATACTGACGATACGGAAAATTTTATCAATGTAGTTCGTCATTTAGAACCATCTTTTGGTGGAATTAATCTCGAAGATATTAAAGCACCTGAGTGTTTTATAATCGAAAGTCGTTTGCGAGAGATAATGAATATTCCTGTTTTTCATGATGATCAACACGGTACAGCAATTGTTGCAGCTGCTGGTATTATTAACGCTTTGCATTTAACTGGACGTGATATGGAGAATACGCGGTTGGTTTGTAACGGTGCTGGTTCTGCGGGAATTGCCTGTATTGAGCTTATTAAGGCAATGGGATTTCGGTCTGAAAATGTCATATTATGTGATACTAAGGGAGTTGTTTATAAAGGTCGTGAAGAAGGGATGAACCAGTGGAAATCTGCTCATGCTATTAGGACGGATAAGCGCACTCTTGCTGAGGTCATGGAAGGTGCGGATATATTTTTAGGAGTTTCTGTCAAAGGCGCGATTACTCCTGAAATGGTAAGTTCCATGGCTCTTAAGCCGATTATTTTTGCTATGGCTAATCCTGATCCAGAAATTACACCAGAGGAGGTTATGCAAGTGCGCGATGATGCTATTGTTGCGACTGGACGTTCGGACTATCCAAATCAGATTAATAATGTTTTATGTTTTCCTTATATGTTTCGTGGGGCACTTGATGTTCGTGCTACGGTCATTAATAAAGAGATGAAAATTTCTGCAGCAATGGCTATTGCAAATTTGGCTCATGAGGAAGTGCCCGATAGTGTTGTAGAAGCTTATCGTGGAAAACAGTTGAAGTTTGGTCCGAATTATATCATCCCCGTTCCTTTTGATCCGCGTTTATTCACTGTTGTTTCAGTTGCGGTAGCAAAAGCAGCGATGGAAAGTGGTGTTGCACAGAAGCATATTGAGGATTTAGAAGCTTATGAATATGATTTAAATGCAAGGCGTGATCCTATTTCTTCTACAATGCGTGGTGTATATGATTATGTTCGACAAGCCCAAAAACAAATTGTTTTTGCAGAAGGTGAAGAAGAGACAATGATGCGGGCAGCTGTTTCCTATGTACATCAAAAATTTGGACAAGCAATCTTGATTGGGTGTGAAGAGAAAATTAAAAAAAATGCTTCTATAGCTGGCATTGATCTTGAGCATGAAGGTATTTTTATTACAAATGCAAGGCTTTCTTGTCGCACTAATTCCTACGTACATTATCTTTATACAAGGATGCAGCGTCGAGGTTGGTTGCTGCATGATTGTCATTGGTGCATCGATAATGACCGAAATTATTTTTCTGCTTGTATGGTAGCATTAGGTGATGCTGACGCAATGGTTACAGGAGTGTCTCGCAATTATGAAACAGCATTAACCGATATATGTCGAGTGATTGATGAAAAGCAAAAAGAAAGATTAATTGGTATTTCAATTGCAATTTGCCGTGGGAGAACTGTATTTATTGCAGATACCGCTATTTATGAAGAGCCTAATGCTAAGGAACTTGCCGATATAGCGGAACAGACAGCCTCTTTTGTTCGCGCATTTGGGTATCAGCCAAGGGTAGCATTTGTAACATTTTCTACTTTTGGTTATATAAAAGGGCAGGTCACACAGCATATTCAGGATGCGATTAACATTTTGCATGAACGCAAAGTTGATTTTGAATTTGATGGAGAAGTGAGTGCTGATGTGGCATTGAATTTGAAATTTATGCAGCAATATCCCTTTATAGGATTGACGGAACCCGCCAACATTTTAGTTATGCCTGGATATCATGCATCTTCCATTTCTAGTAAAATGCTTCAAGATCTTGGTGAAGCAACCATAATTGGTCCTATTTTAACTGGATTGGAAAAATCTGTTCAAATTGTACCATTTAGTGGAAGCGATATGGATGTTGTCAATATCGCAACCTTAGCTGCTTACCATGCAGAAAAAATTTCAAGCAAAAAACCTTGATACTTCAGAGCCTTTTTATAACAAAAAATAAATTCTTAAGATTGTTGTATTGTGCTGTTTTTTTGTCCTTCTGCAATACGCTTCTGGAACAAAGCTGTGAAATCAATCGGATCAATCCACAAGGGTGGAAAACCACCATTTTGAGTAGCATCAGCCACAATTTGTCGAGCGAATGGAAATAAAAGACGAGGACATTCAATAAATACCAGTGGCATAACATGTTCTTGTGGAATATCTTTGATATGAAAAACACCACCGTAAATCAGTTCCACATGAAACAATGTTTCAGTGTTTTCACTTGCTTTGACTGAGAGAGATAGGACTACATCGTAGTTGTTATCACCAATAGGGTTGGCGCTTACATCGATGCTGATATCAATTTGTGGTGCCTTTTCACGTGGGCGTAGTGAGTGAGGGGCATTTGGATTCTCGAATGAGAAATCTTTTAGATACTGAGTCAATACAGCAAAAACGGGTTCTTCACCATTACTATTAATTTCACCTTCGGCCATGCTATAAACCTCTCATCATAATGTATATATTTCTATTATTTTAGATCTAAAGACAAAGCTGGTTATCACGCCTTGCAGAAGGTTGCAAGAAATGCTCTTATTATTTTTATGCGCACTAAAATCTTTTAAAATTGTGATGATCATTATCATCTCTGCGCCATGGAGATTCCTTAACACCATGGATATGATAGTCTTCTGCTTGAAGATCAATTATTTTTTCAGATTTATTTTTAGCTCTTGCTTTATCTTTATTGTAGAAATAATTTTTTTTTCTGAATGATAAAAAGAAATGCCAAATAACGGTGTTAATTGGTTTAATGATGAATAACACTCCTATAATATCACTTACGAATCCAGGAAGGATGAGCAGAATTGCGCCAATAATGACGATAGTGTCTACGCAATTTTTTGAGGTACGCTCTTGAAGAAGATCGTGTTGTACATTTTTTAAAAAATTAATGCCCTGAGTTCGTAATATAGAGCTACCTATTATTGTTGTCAGAACGACTAAACCCAAAGTAATCAAAATTCCGATTTCTTTTCCAATAAGGATAAAACCAGAAATTTCAATTAGGAAAGCGCTGAGAATAATGAAGATAAAAAAGCGAGGATTTATTAGACAAAACTTTATCACATGAAATTTTCCTTCTTAAAGTTTATGGTAAGAAATTACGAGAATCTATCCTTTTAAAACTTAAATTAGAGATTATAAAAATATTTGAACGGTAGATTCCCTATTTTACATGTTTATTGATAAATGATATTGACTGCAATGTTTATTGTAGATTATCTTAGATTTGGAGATTGACGGTGCCCATGGAATTTGACGTCGTGCTGGTCGTAGCTCTTGTTGCTGTGGTTATTATTTTTGTGCAACTCCGTAATGTGTTAGGCAAGAGGATTGGTTTTGAGAAGCCTCCTTTTGATCCTTATTCGGATCGTTCCAAAAGACAGATTGAGGCAGAAACAGCTGATAGCGTTGTTTCGTTCCCTAATAAAGTAAATTCGCAGAAGAGGGATTTTAGTGAAATTGATGCGATTTCACCGGAAGGGAGCGCACTTAATGAGGGTTTGCGGGATATCTGCAAAAGTAATCCTAGTTTTTCTCCTCAATTTTTTATCAATGGGGCTCGAGTCGCTTATGAAATGATCGTAACGGCTTTTGCTAAAGGTGATCGTAATCAACTTGAAAAATTACTTTCTCAAGATGTTTTTGCAAGTTTTTGTGCAGCTATTGAAAAACGCGAAAAAAATGGTGAAATAGTTCACTTCACTTTTGTTGGAATTAACAAAATTGAGTTTGTTTCAGCAACAATACAAGAAAAAGAAGAATTTATAACTGTGCGTATTGTCAGTGAGATGATTTCTGTAACCTACAATAAGCAAGAAGAACTTATAGAGGGTGATCCCGATGATATTGTAGAAATTAGAGATGTTTGGACTTTTGTTCGAAGCAGTTTATCTTCGGATCCAAATTGGAAACTTTTTGCAACAGAAGATGAAAATTAGAACACTCTTTAGGCTGATTTCATAGATTTATTAGAGATTGAAAGTTAGGATGGCTAGGGATGAATGGAGACAAAAAAGGAATCCTGTAGTTTTACGGGATCATCTTCTTTGGGAGATGGTTTGTCGTACTGTGGTGCCACTTCATGATAAGCTGGATACCTTTATCTCAGAAAGTTCCGCAAGCGTTGGAAATAAAAAAAAGAGTGTAACACAGTTTTTTTCTTTTTCTCAAGAAATGCAACAGCAATCAATGATTGCTAAAAACAAAAAAAGTGTATCTGTACAATCAGATAAAATTCATTTTTTTGATCGTGTTGCGCATCATAAAATTGCCAAGGGTCATTATCCAATTGAGGCTCGTCTTGATCTTCATGGTTGTGTACAGACAGAAGCTTATTTTTTCTTGAAGAATTTTTTACGATCATCTCAGCATCGTGGATTACGTTATGTGCTTGTGATAACAGGGAAAGGTCGGTCGCGTGGAAGCGATGGCGTTCTGCGTGAGTTTGTTCCTCGCTGGTTATCAACACCAAATTTTCGTTACTACGTTCATGCATTCGAGAAAGCCTCCCACAGGCATGGTGGTAGTGGTGCGCTTTATATCCGACTGCGCCATTTTATGTTAGAGACAAAGATATAGTACTATCAAAACCATATAGTGTATGTTTTGTACTTTTTGAATCCGTAGTATGCTCTGCAACTTGGGTTTACTTCTTTCGTTAAGAAGGATAAAAAAATTGGTTGAATTACAAAAGGCCAATTTTAATACCAAAAGTACTCTGTTCATGAAAACAATGTATGAGGATGTTGCCGATTTTAGAAAGAGTATGATTGCAGTTATAGAGTAAGAGATTGTTTGGTTTTAATATATAATAAGATGAGTTCTTTTGATGCAGGGAATCTTTATCATATTTCTTTTTCAGAAAGTTCTCCCAGTTTAAATTTATAAATCGTTGAGCAAAATTCACATGTAACTGAAATATGTTCGTTTTCAATCATTTTTGTACGCTCATGAACAGGAAATCCTCCTAATATTTCTTTGATTTTTTCGTATGAACAAGAACATTGATCCACAAGAGAAATAGGATCGAAAACTCTGACACCTTGTTCATGGAAAAGGTAAAATAGCAGTCGTTTACTTCCGACTTTAGGATCTGTTAATTCCGAATTGTCAATAGTTGCAGTAAGTGCTATGGCCTCTTGCCATTTATCTTCAAGTTGAGAATGTATATCATTCTCTTCTTGATTTTTTGGGGAAGTATATTCTTCCTCATTATGGGAGGAACTTGGAGGTAACAGTTGAATCAAGATACCTCCTGCTCTCCAACATTTTTGTAATTTTCCTTGTTGGTTATGGTTAACTAAGATGGTAGATGCCAGACGTATATCAGTGGGAATTTGTTCTGATTTATTAAAGTAAGTGCGGGAAACTTCTTGTAAACTTGATCCGTCTAATTCGACTATTCCCTGATAGCGCTGCGTGTGGGATCCTTGGTCTATGGTAAAGGCTAAAGTTCCTCTTCCAAGGAGTGTTTCTGGAGATGTTTGATTATTTGCTATTGCATTTTTTAGCTTTTCTTCATCAAAACGAGCATAGCCGCGCAATCCTGATGGAGGAAAAAAATCGCAAACTAACATGTTAACTGGCCCATCAGAGTTGGTTTGTAAAATAAATTTTCCTTTAATTTTAAAGGAAGTTCCGAGCAGGGAAGTTAAAACTAAGGCTTCTGCCAGAAGATAAGAAACAGGTTCAGGATACTGATGTTTTGCAAGAATGGAGTTTAAAGTATCGCTAAGCTGCACAGAACGTCCGCGAATATCAAGTGTGTCTACTTGGAAAGGAATAACAGCGTTATCTTCATTATAAGAGAGTTGATGCAAGGAGCTATCTTTTTTGTTTATTTCGCATTTTGTATTCATATTTTTGTTTTCTTATAATTTATTTTAACTGAACATTCTGTTGAGAAAAATGTTTCTTGTAAACACCCAAAAAATTACATTTTAGATATGAAGTTAGTTGTTCTTTTTATCAAATACAAAAAAATTGTTCCGCTAATCGCCATATCAATGATTTTTTATTGTGTGAAGCGAAAAAGGATATTCATTATTTTTGTGATATCTATTTTGTTTTATTCATTTGTGAAAGATAAGAAATTGCTTTTTCAATACGATACAAAGCTTCGCATATTTCTTCTTCAGTGATAATAAGGGGAGGTAATAAGCGTACAGTATTATTGCTAGAACCTATACTCAAGAGACGCTCTTTTTCCAGCGCATTTATGACCTTATCTTGAGGAATTACACACTGAATACCTATCATAAGACCTATTCCTCGAATAGCGCAGATAACGTCAGGATAATCATCAAGAATGGCTAAAAGTCCCTGTTTTAGCTTATAACCAGCATTTTGAACGTGGTCAAGAAATCTCGATTCCAGGACAATATCAAGAATGCTGTTGCTAACAGCCATACCTAGGAGATTTCCCCCAAAGGTTGAACCATGAGTTCCAAAGGTCATACTTTGTGCAGCTTTATCTGTTGCAAGACAGGCTCCGATGGGAAAACCGCCCCCAATACCTTTTGCAAGGGTAAGAATATCAGGTGTGATATCACTCCATTCATAAGCGAAAAGCTTTCCAGTTCGTCCAATGCCAGTTTGTACTTCATCCAAAATAAGCAAGAGATTATTATCATCACAGAGTTTGCGCAAAAGTTTTAAAGTTTCACGAGGGACTGCACGTAATCCTCCTTCTCCTTGAATCGGTTCAATAAGGATAGCTGCAGTATTTTTATTTATAGCACTACGTAGAGCGGTTTCATCACAAAAGGGTATTTGAATAAACCCACCAGATTTAGGGCCAAAACCCTCGAGATATTTCTCTTGTCCTGTGGCGGCAAGTGTTGCAAGTGTACGTCCATGAAATGCACCTTCAAACGTAATAATTTCAACGCGCGTTGGATAACCTGATGTGTAGTGGTAGCGGCGAGCTGTTTTAAAGGCACACTCCAAAGCTTCAGCACCAGAATTACAGAAAAAAATTTTATCAGCAAAACTGTTTTCACAGAGACGTCTTGCAAGTTTTTCTTGTTCAGGTGATTGAAAGAGGTTAGAAACGTGCCAAAGTTTCTCTGCCTGTATTTTAAGGGTATTTATTAATTTTGGATGAGCATATCCTAGAACATTAACAGCAATTCCAGATGTGAAATCGAGATAGCGTTCTCCTTTATCGGAAATAAGCCAGACACCTTCACCTCGTTTAAAATGCAAATTACGCCGAGCAAAACATTCATAAAGTGGCTGTATAGTAGTGGTTTTCACTATTTCTCCCTTTATGCTTTAAGTTCTGCAACACAGCAGAACAAATAAACGGATACGGTGTGAATAGCATCTCATCGCGACAAATTATTACATCGATTGACAAAAAGTCAATTTAGGTTTTGTAAATATATGTTTGTGTAACAAAATTAAAGGTAGATCGATCGATAGATTATTTGATTATGATTGATTCGCAAGTTGGGGAAAACATTCTAAATAGGCTTTTCAAGAGGGAAAGACTCTTGTCATAGAGTCAGTACATATTGTAGTTTTAGGAGGTAAGTGGGATTATGTTTTAGTTTTTAAATTTCGCGGTTTTTTAAGTGATATTTTTTATACTCGGGGAAGAGTATGGAAACTTTTAATTTGGCTTATTAATAGAGATGGAGATATTTGAAGGTGTAAAAGGGGTGCATCTCAATGGGATGATCGAAGTGGAGTACTGATATGGGTTGGACATGTGAACGCGTTGAGCTTCTTAAAAAATTTTGGAGTGAAGGTTTAAGCGCAAGTCAGATTGCAGCTCGATTAGGAGGGGTCAGTAGAAATGCAGTGATTGGTAAAGTGCATCGATTGAAGCTGCCAGGACGTGGTAAGACAGCACAAGTTGTATCACGTACGCAGAAAATACTTGCGGGTGTTAATCCATCGAACTCGCGGATTCGTCGTTCTACATCGATGGTATTGCCAACGAATTCCGCATCTTGCAGTGCTAAGGCGACTGCGTTAAAGGTGGATTTTGTAGACGAAAATATGACAGAGGCTGATATATCAGCAAAATCGGATGTTGTTGTACCTATATCGCGTCATCTTAATCTTTTGCAGTTGAGTGAAAATACGTGTAGATGGCCAGTTGGAGATCCCTTATCATCAGATTTTCATTTTTGTGGTGCTGATGCTGGTGAAAGCAGCCCTTATTGTGCTTTTCATGCTAAGATAGCATTTCAACCGATATCCGAGAAACGTCGGATAAGAGTTTAATTTGACAATATAATCTACACTCAATTTTTAGGTGCATTGTTTGCTTTCCTGCTAGAGGAAATTATTCGTTGGTGTTCCTTTTATTTATCGATTTAAAACTCTACTCGTTGGAAGCTTCTCATTCAGACATTGTCATTTGAGGTTGATATGTGATTGGTTAGTGTTTACTGGTCGCAATTGTGACTTTTTTTATTTTTTGCGGAATTTTTTCCAGTAAACATTCCATGTTAAGGATCCAACATGTTTAGCAATAATGATTGTTGCTGTCCAAAAAAGTTTTTGGTAGTCTACATACTTTCTAGTTAATGTATGTGATATCCTGAAATGTCGAAGACAATCAATTAAAAGGATTATAAAAATTAGCTAGAAAGCGTTGAGTATTCTCTCTGTTATCTTTATAATTGTTCCAACAATATTAAGATGTTTATCTTTTGTAATTGTCACGGAAATAGGATGCTCTTCACGACAAGGTTGGCATAAAGATCCCCCAAAATTAACCAGTGTTATACCTCCTTCAAATTGTTCTGAGTTTAAATGATTTTTACCGGTAAGTAGGGGAAGATTGATTTTAAGAGCAGTTTTTTCAGTTAATACGTTTTGAACAACAAGGATCTTATTTAGATATTTGCTGCTCATAAAATTGTAAAATGACGTAACCAAAAGTAAAAATGACAAAAAGGTGTTGAAAAAGTAATAAATACATATTTTTAATTTTCTGGAGGATAGATTTTATTGTACTTTTTCTTCATTTGTTGCAGCGTTTCCTTTTGGTGTATGCTTTTAAAGAGGGTATATCCGATTAAGGAGAGAAGAATGATTGCAGAAATTGTATAGCTTAAAACAACGATTTGTTCGCGGCAAAGAGCTACGAGAAAAAAATCAATTTGTTTAGATAAATTTTCTGAAAATCTGTTTTGCATACTGTTTGAGTTGGGCATGATTTAAGAGTCTTTATGTCGCGCACAGTGGGTTTCTTTTATCTGAAATACATGAATATGACGGGCATTGATTTCATTTCGCATAGCCATAAGATACAGCAAAATAAACATAAAAATAAAACACAATATCATTGTTACAAGAGGCCATAACATAGCACGCTCGATTGTCGGTCCTCCTGATCGTAAAAGAGATGCCGATTGATGGAGTGTATTCCACCAATTAACGGAAAATTTTATAATGGGAATATTTACGAGACCAACCAGTGTTAAAATTGCTGTAGCGCGTGTAGCTTTTTCCTGATTCTCAAAAGCGTGAGCAAGCATGATAATAGCAAGATAAATAAAAAACAGGATAAAAACCGATGTTAATCGTGCATCCCACACCCACCATGTTCCCCAGGTAGGGCGTCCCCAAAGCGCTCCTGTTATTAAGGTCAAAACCGTAAAGATTATACCAATAGGCGCACCACATTTGAGTGCTATGTCGGCGAGATGATACCTACAAGCTAGACTTCCTAGCGCGGCGGTGCTCATTATCATATAACAGAAAGTAGATAACCAAGCGAATGGTACATGAATGTACATAATCTTGACGGTAACTCCTTGTTGATAATCATTAGGAGAACAGATAATCAGGACGAATCCTAAAATAAGGAGGCACAGTATTATACAAGTTAACCAAGGCAAAATAGCGCTGCTTATTGTCATAAAACGGGTTAAGCTTGCAGGAAGCGATCCTGCTTTATATGCGTTATATGTTCCATCCATGAACTTATAATAGGCAGATTTTTATGAGGCGGCAATCATCTTTTACTATTCAGATAAATATCTAAGTGTTACAGCTGTGACAAAGGACCCAAACAGACTCAAAAGTAATGAAATAGCGATAAGAAGAGCTAATGCAGCGAGAAAAGAAATATTTGGATTTGTTGGTGCTAAAGCGGTTGAAACACCAAAAATCATAATTGGAATGACCCACGGTAAGATGATAATGAAAATAATAAGAGTGTTGTGTTGCAATGATGTTGCCAGTGCAGCTCCAATAGCTCCAATAAAAATAAGAGCTGGTGTTCCAAATAGGAGGGTGAGCATCGTTGTGAAAGTTATTGTTGAATCTAAATGAAGCATGATTGCCAAAATAGGGGCAGAAAAAATAAGCGGAAACATGGTTCCTACCCAATGGGCAAGGCATTTTGTAAAAACAATCAATGTCAGGCTTTGTCTTTGCCCAGAGAGGATGAATTGATCAAGATTTCCATCATCACGATCGGTTTGAAACAGTTTATTTAGATTTAGGAGACCTGCAAGAAGGGCTCCAAACCACAGCATTCCTGGTCCTATTTGTGCGAGGATTTTAGGATCTGGACCAATAGCGAAAGGAGTTATCGCAATAATAGCGATAAAAAACAAAAGTCCTGTTAACGAAGAAGATTGTGGCTTCAAAGTTAATTTGAGATCACGCCAAAATAGTGCTTGCATTTTATTCTTTCATAGGAGGTAAAAAGTTTTCTAACGCAATTTTATGATTTTCTGGAATACTGAAGGGATTGTGAGTTGTTGCAATAATTATCCCATCTTGACTCAGGTGACGTTGAAAGAGACCTTCAAGGATAGTATTGGCATGGCTGTCAAGTCCAGATGTTGGTTCATCTAAAATCCAAATAGGACGGTAGGATAGCAAAAGGCGGGCAATAGCTACGCGCCTTTTTTGTCCAGTTGATAGAACATTGAAAGGTAAGTGCCCAATATCGGAAAGACCTATATCGGCAAGAGCTTTGTGTGGAGGGTATAGACGCTGTTTATAAAATTTTGACCAAAATTGCAGATTATCAATGACTGATAGAGGAGATTTCATGGCATATTGTGTACTTAAATAGTGGCATGCAGTTGCTACAGGGTATTTTTTCCCGTGATCTTCAAGTGTTACATAGCCTTCAGAAGCTTCAAGAAGACCAACGATGATTCTCAGTAATGTAGATTTTCCAATGCCATTTGATCCTGTGATTGTCATAAGTTGTTTAGGGAATAAACAAAAAGAAAGACCTTGAAATAGAATTTTTTTGTTTCTGTAAATTGCTAAATCTTTTCCAGACAACACCATGTGATTACCTATTTTATCATTATTCTTGTAATCTTTACTGCATTATAAGGTAAAAAACACGCTTTTTGTGCAATTTTGTCTAGAATAGTTCTAGGAATAGTTTTATAAGTCATCTGTTGCATCAGTAGCTGATGTAGAACGGTTTTTGGCGTCGATTCTCGAATTTGCCAATGATTAAAGACAGAAGGAAGATGAATAGTAGGGGTGGTTGCGTCTGCGCTTAGGCTGCATTTTTTGTAGCTTATGTGTTCATTTCTGGAAATTGAGTTATTTGTAGTATGAGGGTAGACGATCATGTCTCAAATTGATAGTTTTAATTGTCGCAGAACTTTAGATGTTTGTGGAAAGAAATACATTTATTATAGTTTGATTGAAGCGGAGAGGAATGGACTTGATGGTATTTCTCGTTTGCCGTTTTCAATGAAAGTTATTCTCGAAAATTTGCTACGGTTTGAAGATGGTCGAACAGTCAAAAAAGAAGACATTTTAAATGTTGCCAAGTGGTTAGATAACAAAGGCAGAGCTGGAGCAGAAATTGCTTATCGTCCCGCACGCGTTCTTATGCAGGATTTCACAGGTGTTCCTGCAGTTGTTGATCTTGCCGCAATGCGTGATGCTATGCTCGAGCTTGGAGGCGATGCTAAAAAAATTAATCCCCTCATTCCTGTTGATTTGGTCATTGATCATTCAATCATCGTTGATAATTTTGGTAATCCTATGGCTTTTAAGAAAAATGTTGAACTTGAATACGAACGTAATGGTGAACGTTATCGTTTTCTTAAATGGGGACAGCAAGCATTTCAAAATTTTCGTGTTGTTCCACCGGGCACTGGAATTTGCCATCAAGTTAATTTGGAGTATTTAGCACAGTGTGTTTGGATAAAAAATGAGAGGAGGAATCAAATTGCTTATCCTGATACGTGTGTGGGAACTGATTCTCATACAACCATGGTGAATGGTTTGGGTGTTTTGGGATGGGGTGTTGGTGGTATTGAAGCAGAAGCAGCAATGTTAGGACAACCTGTTTCTATGTTGCTTCCTGAAGTTATTGGTTTTCGTTTAGTAGGTAAGCTTAAAGAGGGTGTAACTGCTACCGATTTGGTACTGATGGTGACACAAATTTTACGACAGAAAGGTGTTGTCGGAAAATTTGTTGAGTTTTTTGGTTCTGGTTTGGAGCATATGACACTTGCTGATCGAGCAACAATTGCGAATATGTCGCCTGAATATGGTGCAACGTGTGGCTTTTTTCCAATTGATAAGGAGACAGTACGCTATCTGAATATGACGGGGCGCGATGAAAATAGGATTATGTTAGTGGAAGCTTATTCTAAGGTGCAGGGGATGTGGCATGATAAAATGACAGTCGATCCTATTTTTAGTGATATAATTGAGTTAGATATGGGAAATGTTGTGCCTTCTATGGCTGGCCCTAAGCGTCCAGAAGGGCGTATTGCATTAGAAGGTGTTGGGAAGGATTTTGAGGCAGCATTGTCAAATGATTATAAGAAACTCGTTGGGCAAAATAATCGCTATAAAGTTGAGAATGAGGAATATGATCTCGGTCATGGAGACGTGGTGATTGCTGCGATTACTTCCTGTACAAATACATCAAATCCAAGTGTTCTCGTTGCGGCAGGGCTTTTGGCACGCAATGCTGTAGCGAAAGGACTCAAAAGCAAACCGTGGGTCAAGACTTCCCTTGCACCTGGATCGCAAGTGGTTGAAGCTTATCTTCTCAATTCAGGACTCCAAAGGGATTTAGATGCACTGGGATTCAATTTAGTAGGTTTTGGGTGTACGACTTGTATTGGAAATTCTGGTCCTCTGTCGCCAACTATTTCTAAAACAATCAATGAGAATGGTTTAATTGCTGCTGCAGTTCTTTCAGGAAATCGTAATTTTGAAGGGCGTGTATCTCCTGATGTGCAGGCAAATTATTTGGCTTCTCCGCCGCTAGTTGTTGCGCACGCTTTGGCTGGAACAGTGCGCAAAGATTTAACCAAGGATCCCCTTGGAGAAGGTTCAGATGGTCAACCAGTTTATTTGAAAGATATTTGGCCAACTTCTAAAGAAATACAAGATTTTATAGAAAAAAATGTTACGCGTAAAATTTTTGCTGAAAAATACAAGGATGTATTTAAGGGGGATGAAAATTGGCAAAAAGTTTTGGCTCCCTCTGGTGTTACTTATTCCTGGGATGAGCAATCGACATATGTGCGCAATCCGCCTTATTTTAACGGCATGAGTAAGATTCCAGATGTGCTATCAGATATTAAAGATGCGCGTATTTTATGTTTGTTTGGTGATAAAATCACTACGGATCATATTTCTCCTGCCGGCTCGATTAAGATTGATTCTCCTGCTGGGAAGTATTTGATTGATCACGGTGTTAAAGTAACGGACTTTAATCAATATGGAACTCGTCGTGGGAATCATGAGGTTATGATGCGTGGAACTTTTGCCAATATTCGCATTCGTAACTTCATGTTAGGAGAAAATGGTTGTGAAGGAGGCTATACAGTTCATTATCCTTCAAAGATGGAACAGGCAATTTATGATGCTGCAATGACATATGGGCGGGAAGGAGTGCCGCTTGTTGTTTTTGCCGGTATTGAATACGGAAATGGATCTTCTCGTGATTGGGCGGCTAAAGGAACTAGTCTTCTTGGAGTAAAAGCAGTTATCGCCCAATCTTTTGAGCGGATTCATCGCTCTAATCTTGTTGGTATGGGAATTGTTCCCTTTGTATTTGAAGCAGGAGACAGTTGGCGATCTTTTGGATTAAGAGGAGATGAAAAGGTAACAATTGAAGGGATTCATAATTTAAAGCCTCGTCAGAAGACTGTAGCCACAGTTACCTTTTTTGATGGAGTAGTAAAAGTCATCCCATTATTGTGTCGTGTCGATACCGAAGATGAGTTAGATTATTTGCACAATGGCGGTATTTTACAGTATGTTTTGCGCAACCTTGCGTCATAAAATTACTTTTATCCATTTGAAAGCAACTTTTACAACAATTAAGGTGAGTGTGTGGGGGGTGGTTACAGGTTTTTGTGCTTACCGTTGAGAATTTGATTGACGTTAGATCTAGGATTGCGTTATAAGCCCTAAATTACTAACAGATCTATGGTTTGGTCTATGTTTATTCGTGTTGGTATGGCGTCGTTATTCTTACCGGCGAGTTAAAAGAGAGATATATTTATGGCAAATACACCTTCGGCTCGAAAGGCGGTACGCAAGATTGTTGCACGTACGCAGGTTAATAAGGCGCGTCGTTCGCGTGTTCGTACTTTTATGCGTAAATTTGATGATGCTTTAGCTGGTGGTGATAAGGTGTCTGCAGAGATTGCATTTAAGAATTTTGAACCTGAGATTATGCGTGCTGTTTCTAAGGGCGTTTTTCATAAAAATGCTGCAGCAAGAAAAGTTTCACGTTTAGCAAAACGTTTGAAAGCTCTCGGCAGTTAGTTTTTCAATTTGATGAAGAATCAAGCTAACATCTTTATGGGTGTTGGCTTTTTTATTTTTCTGTTTTAATAAGTTTCATACTTTTTAGGGAAGGGAATTATGAGGATTTTCTCTATTAAAAAGTAGGTCTTGTTTGTCAATTTTAAACGGTTATCCACAAGCTTTTTGAATTTTTACAGAGTCTTTTTTGTCAAGCTTTTTTTATTTTTTTTTTAAATTTGAACAGATCATCTTATATTGATAAATTTAAAGAAAAAAAAGTGAATTGAATCAATAATTTTTCTCGTGTTTTATTCATGTTTGCAGATTAAAAGAAGGTTTTTAAGGGTTTTTGATTTTATTTTGACCTCTTGCATTTTACCTCCGCTGTTTTGTATGGTTACGTTGTGGAGACTAAAAACACACAAGGTTTACATCGGCTGGTTGTTTTATGTTGAGTGTAAAATGCTTTGGGTCTGTGGGGGCTTGTTTAAGTCCTCATGTCAGATGAGTTTTCTGGCGCGTTTTTTCAGTTTTCTTCATTGATATGTTTTTATTTTGAGGGACGTATCCTGCCGTTAACACAAGTAAATCTTATTGGTCGTATTTGTTGGTGGGATTGTAATTAGGCTATCCTAGGGGGGGATGAGTGATCTTATTTGGGGTGGGTGTCTTTGCCTTCGCTAATTAAGTTTAGCTGTTTGGTGGGACAAAGTTTTGGTTTTTTATCGGGATGAAAGATTGTGGATAAATTGAACTCTAAAGCTGGTTCCTTTGAAAGGGCTTCGGTGAATATCCTGTCAACAAAAAGAATAATAAACAGCGA